>CAWDOU010000006.1:0-17491 GCA_963804055.1 uncultured Acidimicrobiaceae bacterium
TCCACCGATCTCTTCATGCTCCGCCGAATTGGTAGTGCGAGCGGTCGATGTGCCGGGTCCACTCCCAGTAGTGGTCGAGCGGCCACGGAGAAAGCGTGAAGACCTTGCCCTGGCTGTTCTTGTAGTGGCTGTGCGTGATGGCGGGATGGGACCACACCAGTTGGCCGATTTCGTGCTGATAGCGATCGGCATAGTCGTCGTGCGCCTCCGCACGCACCTCGCACCACGACGCGCCTGACGCCAACGTCTCGCGCATGGCCTCCAGGGCGTAGTGGACCTGGAACTCGGAGTGGTAGAAGAGGCTGGCCCCGAACGCCAGGTTCGTCCCCGGGCCGTAGATGCAGAAGAGGTTCGGGAAGTTCGGCATCGTGATGCCGAGGTACGCCGTGGGTTCGTCCCCCCACTGGTCATGCAGCGAAATTCCGTGGCGGCCGGTCACGTGCATGGAGGCCAGGAACTCGTTGTGGCGGAACCCCGTGGCGTAGCAGATGACGTCGGCCGGATGGTGCTCGCCGTCCGTCGTGACGATGCCGTCGGACACCACCCGCTCGATACCGGTCCGGACCAGCTCCACGTTCGGCCGTTGCAGCGTCCGCAGCCAGGTGCCGTCGTCCTGCAGGATGCGCTTGCCCGTGGCCGGGTAGTCCGGCACGACCTTCTCCAGGAGTTCCGGGTCGTCACCGACGATCGATCGCATTGAAGCCACCAACCCCATGGCCCGCTTGGCGTTGAGGGCGTTGATCGATTGGTGGGTCGGATCCTCGTGCTCGGGGTCGATCCGGTACATCTCCATGCCGGCTGCAATGCCGGCGAAGGTCATCACGAACCGGTACCACCGTCCGTAGAAGGGCAGGTGCCGCAGCGCCCACGCATCACCGTCCGGCACGGGGGTGTGGTAGAGGCGGTTGGGCAGGATCCACTGGGCGGTGCGCTGGAAGATGGTCAGCTGCTCGACATCGTCGGCGATGGCGGGTCCGATCTGGAAGCCACTGGCGCCGGCGCCCACGAGAGCGAACCTGGTCCCCTGCAGGTCCAGATGGTCGGGCCAGCGCGCCGAGTGGAACGACGGTCCGGCAAAGGTGTCCATGCCCGGGATCTCGGGCAGCCTGGGCAGATTGAGGGAACCGACGGCGCTGACGACGAAACGCGCCTGTAGCTCGCCTGGTGCGTCATCGGCGTCGCGCAGACCCACCCGCCACATCGACCGGTCCTCCTGCCATTCCAAGTCGGTCACCGCAGTCTCGAAGCGGCAGTGCGGCAACAGGTCGTACTTGTCGACGATCGCACCGAAGTAGGCGCACAGCTCCGGCTGTTGGCAGTAGTACTCGCTCCAGAATGCGGCCGGCTCGAAGGAGAAGCAGTACTGGTGACTCCCGACATCCACGCGGGCTCCGGGGTACCGGTTCTCCCACCAGGTGCCTCCGGGCCCTGCGTTCTTGTCGACGATGGTGAAGGGCAGTCCCGCCTGCTTGAGGCGGATGCCGGCCAGGATCCCGCCCATGCCACAGCCGATGACCACGACCGGTGACGCGGCCTTCTGATCTGCGGACACGCTGTCACCCCACGTGACCTCGCCGCTGTCCCCGCCCTCGAACTGCAGGTCGTCCAGGAGCAGGCCCGCCAGTCGGCCCTCGACGGGACGTCGCCCGAGGAAGCTCATCATCTCGAGCAATGCATCCCGGGAAAGATCGACCGGAACGCACCCGCCGTCGCGGTAGGCGGCGATCGCGGGAAGGGCGCGACGACGCACCTCCGCCATGTCCTCTTCCGACATCGCACCCTGAATGTCCAGTGACATCCCGACATTCGGCTGTATATCGCCCCGCACCCACGACAGGTCGCCGGTCATGTGCACCAGTGAGCAGAGCAAGGCCGGGACGCTGACCTCGGCCAGGGCGGCCGCGATCACCTCGTCGCTGTCGTCGAACGGCTCTCCGGCAAATCGGTTCCTCTTCACGCGCCGACATCCTCGCCGCCGCGCCACCGGAGGGCAATTGGCTCGGGACGTTGACAACCCGGACGATCGCCATACCCAGCGGAACCTCTGGGAGGTCGACGGGTGGAGACGTGTCTTCCTCCCGCCGGTCCACCCGGATGCCTCGGCGGAGGTCCGGCAGCTTGGCGCCGCGCCGGCCCGGTGCGTCCGCCGGTCTTCCGGGGCGAGATCCCTACTCCGAAGGCAGTTCTTCAGAGATCTACGGCCTTATAGGTCGCGGGCGAGTAGTGGGGCCGGGACCGGAGCCGTACCGGCGGATCGAGCCGGAAGCTCAGTCCCCGCCCGCCGGACCGGTCTCTGCAGCGGCCCAGTGCGTGCGGAGGTCCTCCAGCCACCCGGGGAACTCGAGCGGGGGATCGGGCAGGCCCATGGCGCCCTGCGCCGCCAGCGCCGCGTCGTAGGCCTCGGGCTCGTCACCCCAGCTGCGCGGGTCACCCATCATCACCTCGAACATCACCGCACCCTCGGGGCCGGCCACCACCGGGCCGAAGGCGGCGCCGAGCGGCAGCTCAATGTGGGTCCCGGCCGGACAGCGGCGCTCGCCGAAGCTGACCTCGCCCTCCAGAACGAAGACGACGTGCGGCGAGAAGTGGCCGTGCCGGCGGACCACCATGCCGGGGTCGTAGCGGGCGTAGATCGTCAGGTACTGGGGGTCGGGCGAGAAGGCCAGCCACTTCTCCCACACGTGGGCGACGGAGCCGTCGGCGTTGCGCTGAGACTTGATCGCCTGCCAGGGCACCTCGGCATCGTCCAGATGGCGGAAGGTGGGCTCGAGGCCCTCGATCTTGGGGGACGGAGGCGGCGTAGGGGCGTTCTCGGCCACGGTCGCCAAGATTACGCCGCACAAAGTATCTTTGCAAAAAACTATTGTGAGTCCGTCCGGTCGCATCATGCCGGGCCTGACTCGCGGAGCCGCTCCATGCCCGTCCCGACCACCACCACAACCGCCACACCGGCCGAGGAGGACTTCCCCCTCATCATCTCGGTCGACGACCACATCCTCGAACCCCGCGACCTGTGGCAGCGCGAGCTCCCGGCCTCACTGCGCCAGCAAGGTCCCCGTTGCGTGCGCGAGAAGACGAGGACACAGTTCAAGGGCGGCCTGCTCACGATGGAGCGCGGCGTCGAGGACGGCACGTGGACCGACGTCTGGGTCTTCGACGACCTCGTCATGGGCACCAATCGCCTCCACGCGTCCGGCGGAATGCCGCTCGAGTGGCACAAGAACGTGCCGGCCATCTACGAGGACTTCCGCCTGGGCGCCTACGACCAGGCGGCCCGCCTGCGCGACATGGACGAGAACCATCAGCAGGTCGGGATCAACTACCCCAACACGTTCCCGCGCTTCGCCGGCCAGGGTTTCGCCGAGCGGCCCGACAAGGCGCTCGCGCTCCTCTGTCTGCAGATCTACAACGACTGGATGATCGACGAGTGGTGCGGCGGGGCCGCACGCGGCCGCCTGGTCCCGCTCACACTCATCCCGCTGTGGGACCCCGAGGCGGCGGCCGCCGAGGTCCGGCGCTGCGCCGCCAAGGGAAGTCACGCCATCGCCTTCAGCGAGAACCCGTCCAAGCTCGGCTTCTCGTCGCTCTACACCGGCGACTGGGACGCGCTCTGGGCGGCCTGCGAGGAGACGGACACGACCATCTCCATGCACATCGGGTCTTCCTCGTCGATGCCGACCACCTCCGCCGACGCCCCGTTGGCGGTGTCCATGTCGCTCAACGCCCACAACGCGCAGGGCTCGGTGTGCGACTGGGTCTACAGCCGCACGCTCGAACGCTTCCCCGCCCTCAAGCTCGCCTACGCGGAGAGCCAGGTCGGTTGGATGCCCTTCCAGTACGAGCGCATGGACGGCGTGTGGCACGAGGCCGTGGGCGAGGTCGACCTGCCCGAGCCACCGTCGACATACCTGCGCGGCAGGGTCTTCGGCTGCATCTTCGACGACCTGCACGGGCTGCGCAGCCGCGAGGAGGTCGGCATGGAGCACATCCTCTTCGAGTGCGACTTCCCGCACTCCAACGGTTCGTGGCCGGACTCGCGCCGCCGGGCCTGGGAGCTCTCCTCCAAGGCCGGCCTCGACGCCGGGGAGGTCTACCAACTCGTCCGCGGCAATGCGATCGCCGTCTACGGCCTGGAGCGCTTCGGAATCACCGAGTGACGCCCACACCCACGCCTCCGTCAGCATCACCCGCCGCACCAGCCGTCGACCTCGCCAGTGCCGCGACCATGCGACCGGACAGGTGGACGAGGGCCGGCGAGTCCGGCCTGATGGCGCGGCTGGTGGCGCTCCAGCTGGTCGCCGGGCAGCAACTCGAGTCGGTGACGGCTGCCCACGGGTTGGCCTTCGGTGACTATCTCGTCCTCGCCGTCATCCGCCGCTCACCGGAGGGGGTCTGCACCCCGTCCACCTTGTGCCAGGTGCTGCGCCGTGCCTCGGGGGGCATGACACTGACCCTCGATCGGCTGGAAGCTGCGGGTTGGCTGAGCCGATCGCCCGACCCCTCCGACCGTCGCCGCGTGTCCCTCCGGCTGACCGGTGCCGGGAGGGAACTCAGCATCGTCGTCAACGACGACCTCCATGCCTGGGAGCGGTCGATCGCCAACCGGCGACGCCTGACCTCACTGGTTGCCTCCGTCGACGAACTGCTCGGACTGCTCCAGGACGGCGGGGGCTCGTTGCCCTGACGGGGTCGCGCCCGACGGCTGCACCGCCTCCTCGCGACCTCATGCCGAGACGACCCGCTGGGCGCACTCACACGCGACGCCCCTGCGCACTGCCTGGCCCGGCCTGCGCTGCTATCGCCGAGAGAGCTTGGTGCGGGGGCGAAAGAGGGCGGGGAGGAAGCGGACCATCAGCGTCGACCACGTCAGGTGGGTGAGTATCGGCGCCAACAGGCCACCCGACGCACGACGTTGCGTCGCGAACACGGTTCCCATGACCCCGGCCGCCACGACCAGGGCGGGATTGCGGGTAGCACACGTCGTCAGCATGTACACACCCGTGGACGCGGCCACGGCATGGGAAGAGTCGAGTGCAGTGAACAAGGATCCGCGGAAGAAGACCTCTTCGGCCACCCCATTCGCCAGCGTCGTCGCCAGCACCAGGGAATCTGCGCCGTGCTCGGCATAGTCGAGGACGGAAACGAGCGCCTCGTTCAAGAACGGAATGCGGCGGGCGACCACTGCGGCGCCGAAGAACGCGCCGAACGCAGCCGCGCCGGTGAGGACCGGCACTGCCAGCAGCTTCTTGAAGGAGCGCTGCTCGCCGAGAAGTGAGCCCCGATCGAGCGGCTCGACGGCCAGCCCGCCGATCAACCAGGTCCCCGCCACCGAGAACGTCAGTGCATAGAACTGGCGTGATGCTGGCTTGGTCGACAGGGACGCGCCAAGGAGACCGGTGCCGGTCAGGGCGACGACGGCCGCCAACCGCCGGCGCCGTCGAGCCGGCTCGTCGCAACCGCAGCCCCGCTCGAACCACTCCCGCGCCGCGGGCGCTCCCGCCTTGGCGGAAGAGGCGGACACCGGCCCGCCGGTCGCGCCCACTTCTGTCCCCGTGGTCGACTCACCATCGCCGAGGCGCCTCACGGTCTGCGGGCTTTCGCCCGCTCACCGAGTGCCGCCAGGACTGCGGTGTCATAGTCCATCGGCTCGAAAGGGACGAGGGACCGAATGCTGTCGTCCCGCACGACCACCTCGTTGGTCATGGAGTCGATGAGCGTGCGGCCGGTCGTCACGTCCACGTTGGTCACCAACGCGAGCCACCACGAGGACAGGGAAGGGCTCAACAGCGGCACCGGCAGCACCAGGAGATGCCGTCCTTCAATGACGGCGACGCGGCGCAACATCTCCACGTACTCCATGACTTCGGGCCCTCCGATGTCGAACACCCGCCCGGTCGCCTCGGGTGTCTCGAGCACGCCCACCAGATACCGGATGACGTCGGCAAGGGCGATCGGCTGGGTCTTGGTGTGGACCCAGCGGGGGGTGACCATGGCGGGCAGGTGCTCCACGAGCTGACGTGTCATCTCCCAGGAAATGCCGCCGTCGCCCACGATGATCCCGGCCCGCAGCACTGTGACGGGAACGCCGCCTTCGCCGAGCAGCGTCTCGACCTCGCGGCGACTCCGCAGGTGCTCCGAGAGGTCGTCGTTCGTGTCGCCCAGGCCGCCGAGGTAGATGATCCGGCCGACGTGCGCGTCGGCGGCGGCGGCGCCGAACGCAGCGGCCGCCCGGGCGTCGGCGCGGGCGAAGTCCTGTTCACCCAGTCGATGCACCAGGTAGTAGGCGACTTCGGAGCCCTGCAGTGCACCCACCAGAGAGGCGGGTTCCGCCACGTCTGCCCGTACCGGCTCGCCGACACCGTCGTAGTCCTCCGGCCGGCGTGTCATGGCACCGACGGCATGGCCCGCATCGGCCAAGGCGGGACAGAGCTTGCGCCCGACGAAGCCCGTCGACCCGGCCACCAACACCTTCATTCGGTCCGCCGATGCACAGGCCTCCACCCGAGTCCGGCCATGGCTATCGCGTCGTGCACATGCCCGGTCATGGCGTGCACAGCGAGGTCCGGCCCTCCCGCCAGGCGGAAACGACCTGTTGCGCGAAGAGGCGCTCGACGAGTCCCACCGCTTTGGCGCCGAACAGGACTTCCCCGCCCTGGTCGGGCTCCGTCTCGAGCAGCCCCCCGACGAGGTCGTCGACGGCGATGTACTGGTGCTCCTCGTCTGCTTCGACGTGCACGTCGTAGAAGTGCCGGCCGCGCTCGGGCACGCCCAGCGACCCGAGCCAGGCGCTGTAGCGAGCCATCGGACCCACCGAATTCATTTCGAAACTGGCCAGATGTCCGACCAGCGCACCGCGGAGCCGACGGTGCAGGCCCAACATGGAGACGAGATTCGTGGTCGCCAGCGTGATCGCCGGAAGGTGGTCGAGGTAGGCCCCGTAGGTGGGGTCGAGGTCGAGAGCCTTCATTGCGTCGGCGAACAGGGACGCATGCATCAATGCGGCCACGCCCCCACCGTACTCGTCGGACTGAATCCTCACCATGGCTGCTTTGGCCCGACCATGCAGGCGAGGAATGGCCCACGTGTGGGGATCGGCTTCCTTCAGCTGGTACGCGGACCGGTGCATTGCCAGCTCTCTCGCATGAACCCGGGTCCCGTGCGCGAGGAGCCATTCCGACAGCGAGAACCCTCCGTCCCGGCTCAGTCGCCACAAGGCAGCCGGCACGTCCGCGACGTCGACGCCGGTGTCGTCGGTGATCGCTGCTCGCAGGCTACTTTCGAACGTCTCCTCCAGCTCACGCCGGAGCGTCAGCAGACCGGGATCCCATTCCCAGCGGTCGCTCACGTGTTCGAAACCCCGATAGTGCAGCTCGTAACAGCAGTAGAGCGCTAACTGGAAGTCCTCGTCAACGAGGACGTCGTCCGTCCGGACGCTCGGCGCATGGAAGGTGCCCGTCGGACGCGAAATCGCCTTGAGCAGCCTGTGACTGAGCGGGCCGCGGGGAGACGGGAGTCGGGGCCCCGCCTTCCGGGCGCCCCGACAGGTCGGTCGCCCGGCACGATCGACGGAGCCCACGCCAGCAGGCAGGACCGGCGCAGGTACGTACGACGCGGCGCACAGCTCCGGAGTCCTTCGCATGGCAAGGCTCATGTCGAAGCCGAAGTTCTTGATCGCGTGCACGTCGCTCACTCGTCCAGTCGGGGTTCCCGCTCTCGTCCGGGTTGGCGGAGCTTGGAATCGGTCCAACGGGGGATGTACCCGACCGGCCTTCAAGGAAACTCACCCGATCGGGTGATTGAGTCGCCGATGTTGCGTCGAGTGTGCGAAACCCTTCTTTCGGGTGATGTGTCGTCGTCGATGAAGGCACTTTGCGTGCGTCGACGACGACACCTGACCCGTTCCGCTCAGTTCTGGTGCGAGCGTTGCTCGGCTTCGTGGGCCTCGGCTTCGGCGCGCGCCTTCTCGGCTTCGGCTTCTTTCACGGCCACGTCCCTCTCGGCCTCCGCCTTGTCCTGCTGCGCCCTTCCCTCGCGGCGCAGTTCGTCCTTGCCGGCAATCGCCCCTGCCGCCTCCTTGGCCTTGCCCTTGACGTCTTCGACAATGCCCTTTATGCCCGCTTCGGGACCCGTCTCTTTGCTCTCACTCACTCTTTGCACTCCTGTTCGGTTTCGTACCGACTACCCATGCCCAAAAGACGCCCTGCGCAAAAGAGGGTGAGCGAAGACGACGACGCGCACGCGCATGCGCCCAGGCCTTCCGTACTGTTTGCCCGCACTGAACTCGGGAATGGCAACGAAGACAGCACAGGAGGTTGGCATGGCTGAAATCGGAGCATTTCTCTCGAGTGAAGAGCACGGACCGGCGGCGCTCGTGGCCCAGGCGAAGATGGCCGAAGAGGCGGGAATGCACTCCATCTTCATTTCCGATCACTTTCACCCCTGGATCGATCGGCAAGGTGAGAGCCCGTTCGTCTGGAGCGTGATCGGCGCCATCAGCACCACCACCTCACACAAGGTGACGACGGGTGTCACCTGCCCAACGGTCAGGATCCACCCGGCGATCCTGGCCCAGGCCGCCGCGACCTCGCAGCTCCTACTCGACGGGCAGTTCGTCTTCGGCGTCGGTTCGGGCGAGGCGCTGAACGAGCACATCCTCGGTCACCGCTGGCCTCCGGTCGACACCCGGCTCGAGATGCTCGAAGAGGCCGTCGAAGTCATCCGCAAGCTCTGGGAGGGCGGCCTGGTCACCCATCACGGGTGCTACTACACGGTCGAGAACGCCCGCATCTACTCCCTGCCCGACTCGCCGCCCCCGATCCTCGTCTCCGCCTTCGGGCCCGAGGCCACCGACGTGGCCGCCCGCATCGGCGACGGCTTCGTGTCGGTGCAGCCGGACGCGGAGCTCCTGGAGCGCTACCGCAAGAACGGTGGGAAGGGCCGCGGCATTGCTGCGCTCAAGGTCTGCTGGAACGAAGACGAGCAGGTGGCCCGCAAGCTGGCGCACGAGCTGTGGCCGACCGAGGGCGTCGAAGGCCAGCTGGCCCAGGAGCTGGCGCTGCCCTCCCACTTCGAGGCGGCGTCCGCCAACGTCACCGAGGACATGGTGGCCGAGCAGGTCGCCTGTGGTCCCGACCCCGAGAGGCATGTGGAGGCGATCAGCAGATACCTCGACGCGGGATTCGACGAGGTGTACATCAATCAGATCGGGCCCGACCAGGAGGGGTTCTTCCACTTCTACGAACGAGAGCTTCGCTCCAGATTGGACGCGTAGAAAGGGCAGAAGAAGACTCGCCGAGCACCCTCCAGGAGCGCCTGCCAGGCTGGGCCGGCGAGCCCATGCTGTGCCAAACTCCCCCGGCGGCTGACCGAGGCCGCGACGGCAGAGCGAGGAGCAGATGGCGCGAGTCCCGATAGAGGGGGGGTTCTTCCGGATCCCCGACGACCCGGCCGAGCAGCCGCGTCTTCTCGGGAGCCGTTGCCCCGACTGTGGCGAAGTGTTCTTTCCTCGGCGCTTGGTCTGCGCCAAGTGCCTGCACGAGGGCACCGACGACGTGGAGCTCTCGACGCGGGGCAACATCCACACCTGGACCTACTGCCACGTCCCGATGTTCGGGAAGAAGGACGCCGACGTGGCCGGCTACGGCGTGGCCCAGGTCGACCTGCCCGAGGGCCCCCGCGTCCAGTCCATCCTCTCGGGCGGCCGGGACGACTTCGCCATCGGCATGGAGGTCGAGATCGACCTCGAGACGCTGCGACAGGACAAGGACGGGAACGACGTCGTGATCTACCGCTTCCGCCCGGCCACCGCCCCCACAAATGCCGAAGGCGCCGCATGAGCCACGGTCTCAAGTTCGACGGCGTCGCCGTCGCCGGCATCGGCATGGTCCGCTTCGGCATGTTCAAGGACGTCCCCGGTGCGCACCTGGCCCGCGACGCCGGCCTCCTCGCCCTGCACGATGCGAACATGACCCTCGCCGACGTCGACGAGGCCTTCGTGGGGTACATCCAGCCCGCCTCCATGCTCGGCATCAAGGCCATGAAGGAGTTCGGCCTCACCGGCCTCCCGGTCACGCACATCGAGAACGCCTCGGCCACGGGACTGGTTGCGTTCCGCGAGGCGGCCTGGGCCGTCAGCTCCGGCCGGGCCGACGTGGCCATGGCGCTCTGCTTCGACAAGTTCACCGACATGGTCGGCGGCGGCGGCCGGGGTGCCGGGCGCGACCAGATCGACGCGCCGATCCTGCCGGCGGCCTACTTCGCACTGTGGGCCCAGCGCCGCATGCACGACCGCGGCACGACGCCGGAGCACTTCGCCACCATCGCGGCGAAGAACTGGAACTACGGCGCCAAGTGCCCGACGGCGCACCGCCAGTCCGACCACGTGGTCACGGCCGAGGAGGTGCTGGCCGCCCGCATGGTGGCCGAGCCCCTGACCACCATGATGTGCTGCCCGCCCGACGACGGCGCCGCCTGCATCATCGTGGCCCGCGAGGACCTCGTCCGGCAGCGCCAGCCCGGCCGCCCCCTCGTACGCGCCCTGGCGTCCGCGCTCATGTCGGAGACCTACTCGCCGGGCCACACCTTCGTCGGCCCCGTGGTCGGCCCCGCCACCATGACCCGCGACACGGCCCTCCAGGCCTACGAGGCGGCCGGCCTCGGGCCCGAGGACGTGAGCGTGGCCTACTGCCACGACGCCTTCGTCAACGAGGAGCTCGAGTACTACGAGCTGCTGGGGTTCTGCCCCGAAGGCGAGGGCGAGAAGCTCGTGGTCGAGGGCGAGACGGGCCCGGGCGGGCGCATCCCGTTCAACACGGACGGCGGCCTGCTGGCACGCGGGCACCCCGGCGGGCCCACCGGGACCGCCATGTTGCACGAGGCCGTGCTGCAGCTGCGCGGCGAGGCCACAGGACGCCAGGTCGACAACGCCAAGGTCGCGCTGGCCCACCTGGTCGGCGGCGGGAGCATCGCGACGGTCAACCTCTTGGGAGTGGAAGGAGTCGGATCATGACGACGAGCGACGAGCGCCGGGCCACCGGCCGCGAGATACAGGGCCAGCTCTGGCCGGCCATCCTCAAGGGCCCGGGCGGCCAGTTCCCCGCCGCCAAGCTGGCGCCGGACTACTTCGACCACGTGCAGCAGAGCGCGTTCGGCGACATCTGGTCGCGCCCGGGCCTTCCGGTGCGGGACCGCTCCATGATCACCGTCGCCCTCCTCGCCGCGCTGGGCCAGCCCGAGGAGCTCCGCTCGCACATCGCCGGCGCGCTGAACGTGGGCATCTCACGCGAGGAGATCGTCGAAGTCATCATGCACACGTCGATCTACGCCGGCGTCCCCGCGGCGGGGTCGGCCATGCGGGTGGCCGCCGAGGTGCTCGGCACGGACTGAGCCGCGGCGGACGGACCCCCTCCGCCGCGACAACTCCTACTCGGCGTTCCAGCGCAGCGCCACGTCGGCCTGCCGCTCGGCGAAGGTGACGAGCTCGCTCCAGTCGGCGCCGCCCAGTCCCTCGGCCACGACGGCGTCGAGCACGCCCTTGATCGCCGCGCCGACCGGCGTCGGCGCCCCCACCGCGTTGCCGGTCTCCACAATGAGCCCGGCGTCCTTCGCCGCCAGCTCCAGCGCGAACTGCGTGGGCCGGTTCCGCCCGTCGATGGTCTCGACCTGGCGGTCGATGAAGAAGTTGGATGCCCCGCCCGTGCGCAGGATCTCCACCGCCTTCGGCAGCTCGATGCCGGCCTTCGTCGCCATCGCCAGCCCCTCCAGGCTGACCCAGGTCGTGGTGAAGGCGATGAGGCTGTTGAGCAGCTTCATGGTGTTGCCGAGGCCCAGCGGCCCGACGTGGAAGGTGGCGCGCCCGAGCGGCTCGAGCACCGGCAGGACCCGGGCCACCGGCTCGTCGTCGCCGCCGACCATGAACATCAGCAGCCGCTTCTCGGCCCCGATCGCTCCGCCCGTCAGCGGCGCCTCGACCAGGTGGTGGCCGGAGCCGGCCAGGCGCTCCCCGAGCTCGCGCACCACGGCCGGGCTGTTCGTCGACAGGTCGACCAGCACGGCGCCCGCCGGGGCCGCGGCCGCCCACGCCGCCGCCACCTCGTTCACCACGTCGGGCGTGGGCAGGGAGAGCAGCGTGACGTCGGCCGCCTTCGCCACCGCAGCCACGTCCGGCGCCGCCGTCGCGCCCCCGATCGCCGCCATGGCCGCGGCGTCGACGTCGTGGACGACCACGTCGTTCCCGTCGGCGACGAGGTTGGTCGCAATCCCCCGCCCGATGTTGCCCAGCCCGATCACGCCGATGGCCATCGTCCCTCCCCAGAGACTCGAGTTCCTGGTCGGAGGGCCCAGGCTTCCCCGGGGCTCCCGACGGACGAGAGCGTATAGTCATCCCTGACTCGAGTGTCAGGGAATCCCGGGGGGTTCAAACAGTCATGGGCCTGCGAGACCACGTCATCTGCGACAGCGACCTGCACGTCATGGAGCCGCCGGACCTGTGGGAGCGCTACATCGACCCGGCCTACGCCCACGCGGCGCCGAAAGGGCTCTCCGAGCTCCAGCGCGACATGCGGGTGCGGGTCAAGAACCACGTGATGCTGCGCATGGGTCCCACCCGCCCGCAGCGCGTCGAGGGGCGCAAGACGGGCTGGCAGAAGCACCACGACAACGCCTACGCCGACTCGGAGGCCCGGGGCTGGGACGCCCAGTCACAGATCGACGCCATGGACGCCGAGGGCCTCGACCTGGCCGTGCTCTTCCCGTCCCGCGGGCTCTTCGTCCTCGGACTCGATTCGACCGAGCAGATCGGCTCGGACGGTCTGGAGCCCGAGTTCGCCACGGCGATCGCCCGGGCCTACAACGACTGGCTGAAGGACTTCTGCGACCACGCGCCCGACCGCATGTACGGCGCCGGCATGGTGGCGGCCCACGACATCCCGGGCGCCGTGGCCGAGGCGCGCCGCTGCGTGGAGGAGCTCGGCTTCAAGTCGATCTTCCTCCCGCCGGCCGCGGTCAACCGCCGGCCCTGGTACCACCCGGCCTACGACCCGCTGTGGGCCGAGATCGAGCGTCTGGGCGTGCCGCTGTCGTTCCACGGCGGAGGGCAGACCTACCTGACGCCAGACTTCGGGCTCGAGGTCCTGGACCGCTTGATGCTGTGGCACACGTTCAGCCAGCCGCTGGGGATCCAGTTCGTGACGGCGTGCCTGTGCGGCGGCGGCGTGCTCGAGCGCTTCCCGAACCTGAAGGTGGCGCTGCTCGAGGGCAACTGCTCATGGGCGCCCTGGTTCATGTACCGGCTCGATGAGCACTGGGAGTGGACGGGGTGGTACGAGGCGCCGGAGCTGACGATGCCGCCGTCGGAGTACTTCAAGCGGAACTGCTGGGTGTCGGTCGAGGCCGACGAGATGACGGTGCCGCACTTCGTCGAGACGTTCGGCGACGACAAGCTGATCTTCTCGACCGACTACCCCCACGGGGACTCGAAGTACCCGCACGCGGTCGACTCGTTCGACAAGCTGCCGCTCTCCGACGAGAGCAAGGCGAAGATCGTCAGCACCAACTGGTCCGCGCTCTACAACATCCCGCTGACCAAGCGCACCTGAGTAGCCAGCTGTCCGTTGCGCAATGAGCAGCGTCCCGAACTTCCTGGAGCCCAACTGGCACTACAAGCCCCTCCGATTCGGGGGTATTTGCCATTCATGTGGAGGGCAAGTAGCACCACGAGACGTCGGATGGCATGACCCAGCAATCAGCAAAATCCTCTGTGCTCAGTGCGGCCAGGACTTAGCCAAGCAACGTCGATTCGGGTCCCGCCAACGCTTCCAACGCCCCAGTCGGTGGTGCTTCGACTTTGAGATGGGCAACTAGTGGAAACACTAGAAACCGAAGAAAGGGTGCAGCCGGCGAGTACTTGATGGGCCAGCGGCTTCACCGAGATCTCGTCAACGGCGAGGTCATCTTGAACGATCGTCGGGTTCCGGGTGGCAGCGGCAACATCGATCACGTCGTCGTTGCTTCCTCTGGGGTCTGGGTCATCGATACGAAGTACTGGAACGGAAAAGTTGAGTACAAGGGAGTATCCGGCTTCTTCGATGCCAATGAGCGACTCTTCTTCAACGGCGAGGACTGCACGTATCTCGCCGACGAAATCTACGCACAAGTCATCCCTATTGCCGAGCTTCTCAACGATCGCTCAATCCCCATCAGGCCAGCACTGGTCTTCATAGACGCTGGCTGGAAGTCCACCTTGCGGTTGGCCACTAACAAGCCATATCGGCACAACCATGTCCTCATCACATGGCCGAAAGCATTGATCTCCGAGATCAAGCGATCCGGACCGCTCGATCCCACACGAGTATCAAGCATCGGTGGCTCGCTAAACGAGCAGCTGAGGCCGATGTAGCAGCGGCCCTCGACAACATGGCACCGCCCTTTGGGCTGAATGATCACATCCCGGTCGAATAGGGCGCCAGCTGGCACCTTCTCGTCCGCGCTGTTCGGTGGCGCCTCGTTCATAGCCGGGTCACAAAGCGACGCTCGGAGGGATCGAAACCCCAACCTTCTGATCCGTAGCGCCTATTTGGGTAAATGACGAGAGGTGACAACGGTCGTCCAGAGGTGCCAGTTATGCCCTCTGACCTGGACTGATGGATTCGCCTGAGTGGCCAGCATATGACATGCGGTGACAGCCGTTTCCGGCTTTACATTGCCCTATGGTTCTCAAATCGGTTCTCAAATACGTCGTTTTTTCACCGTCTCGTGGGGATTGGGCGGGCGTGCGCGGATGCGAGCTCCATAACCGCGGTTCCGATGATCGTGTTGTCCGCCGGGCTGGCAAGGCGCCGTTCGCGCGCACTGAAGCGTCGGACCAACTCGCTCGATTCGAAGCTCGGGTTGCGACGTCCGACGTTGACCTGCTTGAGGATGCCCGCTTCTGTAGCCGCGAGATTGCCTCATCCGTCGCTTGAAAGCTCCGGTCGATCAGATCCTCAGCACCAGCCACCCACGATCGGGACACCTGGCAAAGCATGAATCAGCAGGTCCACAACTGATCCCCGTCGGACCGTGTCGAGTCGAGCTGCTAATGCCCTGTAGATCGGAGACGTCGCTCCCGAAAGTCTCAGCATCCGAAACTGCTCGACCCCTTGACATCGGCTTCGAAATCTCAGCACGATGTCGGACTCTTCTGGGCCGGGAACTCCGGTTCAGGGGGGAACCGGTCACCTTTAAGACCGGTGAAATCAAACTCGGCAGTAGAGACGAACAGGAGATGACAAATATGACGAGCGACTTTGCTCCCGCGCCCGTTGATGGGTTCGACATCACCCAATTCGCTTGGTGGCCCGGTGGTTTTGTGGCTAGGGCTGCAGAATTGGCGGAATCGCGCAGCCTGAGCTGTGGGGAGACCCCTCAAGCGCCCAGACCGGTAATCTATCAGTTCTCCTGTACTACTTGTCGAATACGACTCGTCGACTTGATGAGCAAGACCGATTCGTTTTCCGCACCGATCAGCGAGGGGTGCAAGCCGATTGTTCAACTCCGGGCTCGTCACGGAAAATTATGAGCCGATTTTTGGCCTGATGGACGCCAACAAGCAAGATGGACGGCAGCCGTGGGTATTCAACGAGTGGGTCAAGGCATCCGACTATCGAATGCATCCATTTGGCGATTCGATGCCGGAAGCAGCGAGCTACTTCGAGGATCCTAGTGATCTTGTGTACGACCCCCGCGTGCGGCTCAACCCAAGGCTCGACCACATCGTGGATGACAATGTGGATCGATACCCCGAACTCCTACGCGATAACAAGCAACTGCGGCTTAATACACTCGCAGGCGCGATTAGCGGCGCAGTTGCACGAGTTCGTCAGAACTATCGGACTGCCGTTCCGCATTGGTATTGGGGAGCCAAGGATCAGGGCCACCTACAGCTCTTATTGCCGCTTCGGCTTGTGTCGGACCAACCTGAGCTCGCTTTGGTTATCTCGCGCCCAACAGAACATGAATACGTGGCCTACACCGTGCTCCCGCTTGACTACGCATACAAGAGGGCGCGCCTTGTTAGCGCGCCCGGATATTGATTGGCTGGCCCCTTCCGAGGGCACCTTCGGCAGCGATGTCATCGGGCGAGGGAAATGGCCGGTGGGTCGGCCGAGGAGATCGCTGCCCGGTATGCGAGGGGGATTCTGGCTGCGTACTCTCCGCATCGAACCGCGTGGCCTACTGCCGTCACATTGAGGACGCTTCAGGACCAATGGAACTCAGGGGGACGACGTACTGGCGCCATTCGCTCGCGCAGGCCGCCGTTACATCCGCCTAGAGCCACTCAAGAAAGGGCCGCTCAGATCGGGACCTCACCCGCGGGAAAGGATTCACTCAAGCCCAACCAGCGGAAGCTTTATCACGACTTCGTCGAGACCTCAGCGTGCCAAGTTGAGGTCACGGAGCTCGAGTTTTGGGAACTGATGGAGAGCAGACACGAAGCCCGGGAGCGGCTCATCGAACATTCCCACAGTGTGCTGAACCAGGCACAAAAAGTGGTCGATTCACTGGGCCTGACCAACCGAGTCGTGAGATTGATTTGATTCGACACAAGACAAGAAGGAGGAAGTGGATGTCCCCGATCAACGGTGCAGCAGCCGCCAGGTGGCGTGCAACGAAGGAGCGGCTGGCCGCTCGAGAGAAGCGGGCGAACCCCGAAGCAATCGAAAGCCTGACCGCAGAGGTCGGACCCCAACGGCACGCTGGACGAGCGTGGAAGATAACTGCGTTGGTCGGGGGCCCGGTCATAGTTGCGGCAGTCACCGCAATGGTGACTCTCGCCTTGACGCACAGGTCCGCAGTTATGCATAACGCAGGCGCTTATGCCAACGGTTTGATCGACGGTTACGACGCCTACGAGAACGCTTACATCCACGGCTTGATAGATGGTCGCTACGAGGCCGTCCAGGCCGCAATGACCTTGGCACGGGCGGCCTGACAGAAGTCAGTAACGACAGCTACCGACCGGGTCGGCAATACCACGTACAGACTACAAGCAGGCCCCGCGAGCTAGGTACAGCGGACAAACTCCTAACTAAAGGCGGAATCATGGATGGCTGCCGATTTCAGCATTCCTGCAGTTGAATCAGGCAGGGCTGTTTGCGTTCGCACTTTCTGGTCTTGCGAAGCGGTACCCGTCTGGGTCGGCTAGCCCCGGTCAACACCTTCTGTTCCGATCGAACCAAGCGCACGGGTCTTGTACGTTGGTTGACGTTTCAAGAGGCACTCGGGCTTCCACCGGAATCTTCAATCCCAGAGCTCTCTTCATGTCCGTGAGGGCAGGTACCCCGAAAACAATCGAAGAAGCCTTCATCAATAACGGTCTCAACCTCCCAGTGAGAAGAGCAGTAGTTGCGCTCACACCGCTGACACCAATAGGGAGCAAGCTCAGAGTTGAGCTTGTAGAAGAATCTGGAGTCGTTCGTTGTTAGAGCTCTCGCACAGAAGCGAGTTGATCGTC
>CAWDOU010000007.1:0-79601 GCA_963804055.1 uncultured Acidimicrobiaceae bacterium
GAGCGGAAGACGGGATTCGAACCCGCGACCCTCACCTTGGCAAGGTGATGCGCTACCGCTGCGCCACTTCCGCGTGGGTCACAACAGTATCGCGCCGACCAGCACCCGAATTGAGCGGGACGAGGGGCTCTCCACCAGGCGATCAAGGCTCCGTGGCCCCTGTTGCCCGAGCCGTAGGTGCTCGGCGACTCGTCCTCGCTACATTGCTGGGCATGCGCCAGGACGAGAACACCGCCATCCTGAGCAGCTCATTCGGCGCTGTCGCAGCCGAGTACGACCGGCTCCGCTCAGGCCCGTCCGCTGCAGCGCTCGACTGGCTCCTCCCCGAGGACGCGAGCGACGCCCTCGAGATCGGAGCCGGCACCGGCATCCTGACCCGGCTGCTCGCCGAACGGGTCCACCATCTGATCGCCGTCGAGCCCGACGAACGCATGCGGGCTGTCCTGACCGCGGCCGACCCTGACGTCGAGGTGGTACCGGGCCGGGCGGAGGAGATTCCCGCCGCCTCCTCGTCCGTCGACGTCGTCATCGCCCAGTCGGCCTGGCACTGGGTCGACGAGTCGCGCGCCATTCCCGAGGTGGCCAGGGTCCTGCGCCCCGGGGGGCGGCTGTCGCTGGTCTGGACAGGGCCGGATCGCTCTGTCGACTGGATGCGGTCACTCTGGGCCGGCGGCATCGTCTTCAGCCCGGAGGAAAAGAGCGACGTCGACAGTCGCCGGAGGCGCCGGCACCTCGTCAGCGTCGATGCCGGCGGAGAGAGCCCGTTCCTCCAGCCCGAGACCAAGCTCTTCCAGTGGACGCGGCCGATGGCCAAGGCGGACCTGGTCGCCTTGTCCACGACCTACAGCGCGGTCATCACCATGGATGAAGACGCCCGTCGAGCCCATCTGGAGGGTATGAGGCGCTTCCTCGACGAGCACGAGGACTTCGCCGGGCTCGACACCCTCGAGGTCCCGATGCGCTCCTATTGCTGGCGGGCCACGAAGCGCTGACCGGGGCCGTGCCTCCCTGAAGAGAGGAACAGCCTCTGTATTGGGACGAAGGTCCCTAAGGGAATTGACCGGGTCCGGGCGTACCGTGACGCCATGGACCTCGTCGTCTTGCTCGGTGCACTGGTCAACCTCAATGGATCCGGCCGGTATATCCACTGGGGCTTCATTCAGATCTCGGTCGCCAATTTCGTGGTCATCGTCCTGATGGTGATCGTGTTCGTGCTGGCCATTCTCCTCCCGTTCCCTCGCCGGAAGCGAGGTGACCAGTGAGCATCGACACCGAAGCCCCCGGGCGCGTGCCACGGCAGCCATCCGATTCGTCCCGTCAATGGACGGCCAAGGTGCGCAGGGCCGCGGAATCTGCTTTCCCTCCGGACCGCCTGCTCCCCGACCGCCAGCCGGCCTACATGGCGTCGTGGATCTACGTGTTCGGGGTCCTGACGGTCGTCAGCCTGGCCTGGGTCATCCTCACCGGTTGCATCCTCGCGATCATGGGACCGGGCTGGTGGCACGTCTCCACGGCAGGGCACTTCGTGAACTCGCTGCACCTGTGGAGCGTCGAGGCCTTCTTCTTCTTCATGGTGATCCATCTCTGGGGAAAGTTCTTCATGGCGGCGTGGCGGGGCAATCGTCGCCTCACGTGGGCCACCGGCGTCGTCTCGTTTCTGGCGTCGGTGGGCGCGGCCTTCACGGGCTATCTCTCGCAGCAGAATTTCGATTCGCAGTGGATCTCCACCCAGGCCAAGGACGGCATCAACGCCACTGGAGCAGGCGCAGTGTGGAACGTCCTGAACTTCGGCCAGATGCTCATGTGGCACATCGTCCTGTTGCCGATCGCTGTGGCGCTGATCGCCGGCCTGCACGTCATGCTCGTCCGGCGTCGCGGCATCGTCCCACCCTTCGCGTCCACGCCCGACGGTGACGGGAACGAGGGGACGGCGCAGGGGGAGGCTTCGGAATGAGCCGGGAACCCCGGAGACACCGACGCTTCAACCCCGATCGCGATGTAGAGGAGTGGAAGGGTGCTTCCATCCCCTACGACATCATCAAGGAGGCCTTCGTCGCCTTTCTGGCGGTGGCGGCGCTCATCACGGTCCTCGCCGTCGTCTTCTCCTCCCCGGACGAGCCCGCCGTCACGCTGAAGACGTGGTCCGCCGTGGACCCGGTCGACTTCGCGCAGACGGCGGTCACCGAGCTGGACGGGTCCAGCGGGACTGCCACGTACGGGCCGCCGTACAACGCCACGGCAGATGCGTCACAGCACATCGGGTTCTTCGAGCCCGATCAATGGATCGGCGTGCACCAGCCGGTGGACACCGCGCAGGACTTCGTGATCGGCCCCCTTCGTACATTGCCCAATCAACCGCTCACCCAGCGCGCGATCACCCAGTACCAGAGCGCACCGGCGGCACAGCAGAGCACGTGGACGACCGCCTACGAGAAGGCAGTTGCCAACGCGACCGACGTCCGGGGCCGGCTGCACGTCCCCGCCGGCCGCTATGGGCCCGTCGGCGTCATCGTCGGCTCTCTGACCGCCATGGCGCAGACGGGTGGCCTCGACGGCACCCTTTTGAGCGGCGGGCAGTTCTACAACACGGACTACACCAAGCCCCTCCTGTTCCTGGCTGACGGCACGTATCTTGCGAATCGCGCCGGGAGCCAGCATCTCCAGGGGGACCAGTGGGGAATGATGAACGAGACCGGGAACTACCCCGGTCAGGCGTGGCTGTGGCTCTACACCATGTGGTACCAGATCCCGCCGATGAATGCGTCCTCGAACGGAGATCTCGAGGTCTGGGTCATCATGATGGGTCTGACCCTCGTGTTGATCTTCCTTCCGTTCATACCGATCCTGCGATCGATCCCTCGCTGGTCCCGGGTGTACCGACTGATCTGGCGACAGCACTACCGCGAGCTGGCGCATACCTGAGATTGATGTGAACGCGCGCTGCTCGGGGGTTGTGCGCCCGGGTGGTCGCGATTGAGTGCGAGCCGCGGGTCGGTCGCCGTGCTCCTCGATCGACCCGCCCGAATCTGAGGATCGTCATCTCTTCGTCAGGGAACCCGACGCACGCCCCTACGCCATTGTGCGGTCGCGCACAGATCAGGAGCGCAATGTGTCACACCGACCCAAACCGGTCCGGTGTGACACATGAAACGAAAGGGCACAACCAATGCAGATTCGCCTTCGCAACGTCCTCGCCGTCGGAGCGCTGACCTCCGGACTTCTCGCCGGCGGCGCCCTGGTCGCCAACGCGGCGACCACGTCGACCTCGACGGGAAATTCCGGCACCAGTTCGAGCTCGTCGACGACGCCGTCCTCGAGCTCGAGCACGGGCAGTTCCGGGACAGGCTCCACCGGGACAGGCTCCACCGGATCAGGCTCCACCGCATCCGGTTCTTCGGGCTCCAGCTCGAGCTCCGGGTCCGGTTCGACCAAGAACTGCCCCAACATGGGCAGTGGATCAGGCTCCGCCCCCGCCACGGCTCCGTCCGGGTCGGGCGGTCCGCCCTCGACCGGTTCGGGGAGCGCGTCCACGTCCGGGGCCTAGCCCTCCACCGGGCTGTGCCTCCTCCGGCACTGAGGAGCGGGCGGCGTGGACCGGACCCCCCGACGGTCCGCGCCGCCCCCCTCCCGGTCCGGTGAACGGGAGGCCACCGCCACCGCCCTAGGCAGTCGCCCCCCGGGCGTCGAGGGCACACGCCACCAGCTCGCCGAGGGCATCGTCGACGTGCACCGCCAGCCGGTCCAGCTCCGGCAGGAGGCGGCGGCAGGCCATCAGGCCGAAGAAGACGCGCCCGACGTACGAGAACGCGGTCACGTTCAGGCCGATCCCCTCCGCCATGGGGCCCACCGGATACGTCTCGGCCACCCTGCTGCCCGCCAGGAAGAGCGGCACGTCGGGGACTCGGACGCTCGAGACCGTCACGTTGAAGGGCGGACGCATCTTGTCGAAGAGCCGTGCGCCGGCCACCGCCCGCGCCACCCGGGAGGCCAGCGCCGGCAGGGCCATCTGCGCCAGGTCGCCGAGGAAGCGCCCGCCGTGCAGCTTCTCCTGCTCCTTGGCCACCCGGGTCGACTCCGAAATGGCATCGAGCCGGGCCACCGGGTCGTCGATGTCACTGGCCAGCGAGACGAGCATGCCCGAGATCTGGTTCCCCAGTTCCCCGGTCTCCCCGTCCGCCCGTGTCGAGACCGGCACCATGGCCACCAGAGGGCCTTCGACCTGCTCGCAGCGGTCCTCCAGGAGGCGGCGCAGCCCCCCCGAGACGCAGGCCAGGATCACGTCGTTCACGGTCGCCTCGAAGGTCCGCCCGACGAGCTTCACGTCCTCGAGCGGGACGGAGACCCCCGCGAAGCGCTTGCGGTTCGAGACGGCGCCGTTGAAGGACGTGCGTGGCGCGGCGAAGAAACCGGGCGGCGACTGCTCCCCCCGTCCCGCCAGCTCGCGGTTGTGCATGCCCAGGTCGGCCACCGCCTCCACGCCGGCCTGCAGCGTGCTGAGGGCCGATCCCGGCTGGCGGGCCAACGACGAGGCGGCGTGGCGCAGCATCTGCGTATTGGATGGCAACGGCGCAGGGTCCCATTCGGGTGGCAACGCGACGATGCGGGTCCGCGGCGTCATGTCGAGGAAGGCCGCCAACACGGACGCGCCGCTCACCCCGTCGAGGATGGCGTGATGCACCTTGGCCACCAGGGCGGTGCGCTCCCCTTCGAGGCCTTCGACCACGTGCATCTCCCACAGCGGGCGGTCCGGGTCGAGCTGGCGGCTCATGACCCCGGCCACGAAGGCGTCGAGCTCGGCGGCGCCGCCGGGTGACGGCAGGCTGGCCCGGCTGAGGTGGTCGTCGAGGTCGAAGTCCGGGTCGTCGACCCACACCGGGTGGTGCAGCCCGAACGGCACCCTGAGGGCGCGCTGTCGCAGGGGAGGGATCAGGTGCAGGCGCTGTTGAATGACGCGTCGGATCTGCGCGTAGCGCGTCGACGGCGAGAACAGCGACCGGGTGCCCTCGGGCGGGTCGAGGACGAGCGCCACCCCCACGTGCATCGGCGTGGTGGGGGTCTCGAGAGAGAGGAAGGCGGCATCCATGCCGACGAGTGACTGCATGACCGACCCTTTCTTAGCGTCTCCCCGCTCGCCCGTCATGTGCCCGTGTGCCCGAAGCCGCCACTCCCCCGTTGCGACTCCTCGAGTTCGCCGGGCCCCACCGATTCGAAGGCGGCCTGCTCCACCCTGATCAGGACCAGCTGGGCCACCCGGTCTCCCCGGCTGACGGTGTAGTCGTGCTCGGGGTCGTGATTGACCAGGACCACCTGGATCTCCCCCCGGTAGCCCGAGTCGATCAGGCCGGGGGCGTTCAGACAGGTCAGGCCGTGGCGGGCCGCCAGCCCGCTCCGGGGTAAGACCAGGCCCGCATACCCGCTCGGGATGGCGAGTGCCACCCCGGTGGGGACCACGGCCCGGCCCCCCCGGCAACGCAGGACGACGTCGGCGGTGGCGACCAGGTCGGCCCCGGCGTCGCCGGCACGGGCATAGGAGGGAGGAGGCAGCTCGGCGTCGAGCTGCTGCAAGGGCACGCGCAGCATCGCCGGACATTACAAGGGCTGCGCCAACCTCCCCCGTCTGGAGCGGCCGGTAGCATGCCCGCGGATGCTGGCCTGGATCGATCTCGAAATGACGGGCCTCGATCCGGCGCGCCACACCATCGTCGAGATCGCCTGCCTCATCACCGACGACAACCTCGAGCTGGTCGAGGAGGGGCCCGACCTGGTCGTGCACGCCTCGCCCCGGGAGCTGGCGGGCATGGACGAGTTCGTGCGCACCATGCACACCCGTTCGGGCCTCCTGGCGGCCATGGAGGCCTCGACGCTGACCCTGGCCGACGCCGGGGAGCGGACCCTGGCCTTCCTCCGCTCGCACATCCCCGAGGCCCGCACGGTCCCTCTGGCGGGGAACTCCATCGGGACGGACCGGCGCTTCCTGGCCACCCAGCTCCCCGAGATCGAGGAGTTCCTGAACTACCGCTCCGTCGACGTCTCCACCATCAAGGAGCTCAGCCGGCGCTGGCTCCCCGAGGTCTACAAGGCCGCGCCCACGAAGGTGGGCGGCCACCGGGCCCTGCAGGACATCCGAGAGTCCGTGGCGGAGCTGGCCTACTACCGCGCCGCGATCTTCGACCGCGCCACCACGAGCGAGAAGGAGAGCACGTGAGCACCACCGGCAAGGACGCGCCGTCCATGTCCATCGCGGACGCCAACGCCGCGCTCACGGCCGCCGGGCAGATCTTCGAGATGGAGGAGCTCGACATCCGGGGCGTTTCGACGCGGGTGTGGAAGAACGCGCCGCCCTCGCTGCGCGCCATCATGGACCTGTCGCTCGGCCACGGCGACGACGTCTTCCTCGTCTACGAGGACGAGCGGACGACGTTCGCCGAGCATTACCGCATCGCCTCCACCCTGGCGCACCGCCTGCGCGACACGTTCGGCGTGCAGCAGGGCGATCGCGTCGCCATCATCATGCGCAACCTGCCCGAGTGGGTCATGGCCTTCTGGGGCGCCGCCCTGGCCGGCGCCATCGTCGTGCCGCTGAACGCGTGGTGGAGCGGCGAGGAGCTGCGTTACGGCCTCGAGGACTCGGGCTCCAAGGTGGCCTTTGTCGACACCGAACGCGTGGAGCGCATCCGCCCCTTCCTCGGCGGCCTGTCCGACCTCTCCGCCGTGATCGTGACCGACGAGCACCGTACCGAGCTCAAAGCGCCCCTGGCCGTCTACGAGCCCCCGGGAGGCCGTGCACCCGTGCCCGAGTGGCCCTTCGCGCTGGCCTTGGGCACGGTCGACGACACGGCGTCGCCGCCCGACCTGACGATCGATCCCGAGGACGACGCCACCATCTTCTACACCTCGGGCACCACCGGCCGGCCCAAGGGTGCGGTCGGGACGCAACGGAACATGTGCACCAACCTCATGAGCCTCTTCTTCATCAACACCCGCGGCGCCACCCGCTTCGGCACCCCGACGCTCGAGACGACCGGCGAGAAGACGCAGGCCGCCTTCCTCCTCTCCGTGCCCCTCTTCCATGCCACGGGCTGCCACTCGGTCATGGTGTCGAACCTGGCGGCCGGCGGGAAGCTCGTGATGATGCACCATTTCGACCCCGAGCGCGCGCTCGCGCTCATTGAGCGCGAGAGGATCGGCACCTTCGGGGGCGTGCCGGCCATGGTCATGCAGGTGCTGGACTCGCCGAACTTCTC
This sequence comes from uncultured Acidimicrobiaceae bacterium, assembly GCA_963804055.1. GTDB lineage: Bacteria > Actinomycetota > Acidimicrobiia > Acidimicrobiales > RAAP-2 > Bog-473. The sequence goes on from CAWDOU010000007.1 coordinate 7,245, forward strand.
GAAGTACGACACGTCCTCCGTCCGCGGTGTGTCCTATGGCGGGGCGCCCGCACCTCCGGACCTCGTGCGACGCATCCGCGCCGCCTGGCCGGTCGGGCAACCCTCCAACGGCTACGGGCTGACGGAGACGTCCTCGGTCACGTCCATGAACTCGGGTGGCGACTATGTCGCCAAGCCGGACAGCGTCGGGCCACCGGTCCCCGTCTGTGACGTGGCCATCATGCCGGAGGAGTTCGACGGCGAGGAGCCCGACGGCACGGTGCCCAGCGGTCCCGATGTCCGCGGCGAGCTGTGGATCAAGGGGCCCAACGTGGTGCGTGGGTACTGGAACCGGCCCGACGAGACCGCCAAGACCTTCACCCACGGCTGGCTGCACACGGGCGACGTGGCCCAGCTCGACGAGGAGAACTTCATCTACATCGTGGACCGGGCCAAGGACATGATCATCCGGGGCGGCGAGAACGTGTACTCGGTGCAGGTGGAGGCCGCACTCTTCGAGCACCCCGCCGTTGCCGACTGCGCGGTCATCGGGGTGCCCCATCCCACCCTCGGCGAGGAGGTGGGCGCCGTCATCGTCCTCCGCCCCGGGGCAAAGGTGACGGCCGACGAGCTCCGGCTGCACGTGAAGGCACGGCTGGCCGGCTTCATGGTGCCGACCCACATCTGGTTCCGCACCGAGCCTCTCCCCCGCAACCCGCAGGGAAAGATCCTGAAGCGGGAGCTGCGCGACGAGCTGGTGCCACCCCGGGCGTCGTAGCCCGGACGCGGACGTGCCGGCCACGGGGGGCCGGCACGCCACACGATCACACCCGACGGGTCGGGCGGGCAGGTCTCCTCAGCGGTTGGGCTGGGGCGTCACCCGCAGGTAGGGCTTCAGGGCCTTCCAGCCCTTCGGGAAGCGGCCCTTGGCGTCGTCGTCGCTCAGCGCCGGGACGATGATCACGTCCTCCCCGTCGGTCCAGTTGACCGGCGTGGCCACCGAGTAGTCGGCCGTCAGCTGCAGCGAGTCGAGCACGCGGATGATCTCGTCCACGTTGCGTCCCGTCGAGGCCGGGTAGGTGAGCGTGAGCTTGACCTTCTTGTCCGGTCCGATGATGAACACCGAGCGCACCGTCAGCGTGTTGTCGGCGTTGGGGTGGATCATGTCGTAGAGGTCCGCCACCTTGCGGTCCTCGTCGCCGATCAGCGGGAAGGCCAGCGCCGAGCCCTGTGTCTCCTCGATGTCACCCGCCCAGCCCTTGTGGGACTCGACCGAGTCGACCGAGAGGCCGATCAGCTTGGCGTTGCGCTTGTCGAATTCGGGCTTGGCCTTGGAGAAGGCACCCAGCTCGGTGGTGCAGACGGGCGTGAAGTCCTTGGGGTGCGAGAAGAGGATGCCCCAACTGTCGCCCAGCCACTCGTGGAAGTTGATCGTGCCCTCAGTGGTGTCCGCCGTGAAATCGGGAGCGGTGTCCCCGAGTCGTACTGCCATTGTGTTCCTCCTGAAATGGTGAAGGTCCTTGTGCGGACAGTGACCTTACCGGCTGGCCCGGCAATTGTCGACACGATTGGTCATATTTCCCGGCACCGCGGCTCTGCGCCGGAAAATGCCCTCTCACCTGGGAACCAGCCCGAACTCAATGTGCGGACACCCCGGTCCTCCGTGCGAGAATGCCTCCATGACCCCGGAGCCGGCGCCAGACGAAGCCTCACCAGGCCCTTACCGGCCGTACCGGGACGATGCCCTGCTCGTCGAGCACGACGGTCCGGTGACCGTGGTCACGATCAACCGGCCCGAGCGGCGCAATGCCGTCGACAGCGTGTGCGCCGACCGGCTGCGTGAGGCCTTCCTGGCCTTCGACGACGACGAGCGGAGGTCGGTGGCAGTCCTCGCCGGCGCCGGCGGGACGTTCTGCGCCGGCGCCGACCTGAAGGCCGTGGCCGAGGGGGACCGCCGGCCGATCCCCGACGACGGCCCGGGGCCGATGGGGCCCACCCGCCTGACACTGGGCAAGCCCGTCATCGCCGCCGTGGAGGGCTACGCCGTGGCCGGCGGCATCGAGCTCGCATTGTGGTGCGACCTGCGTGTCGCCGCCGAGGATGCGATCTTCGGCGTGTTCTGCCGGCGCTTCGGCGTCCCGCTGTGCGATCTCGGCACCGTGCGGCTGCCGCGCATCGTCGGGCACGGGCGCGCCATGGACCTCATCCTCAGCGGGCGCGCCGTGCCGGCTCCGGAGGCGGAGGCGATGGGCCTGGCGAACCGCGTGGTGCCTCCCGGTGGCGCGCTCGGCGGCCGCCGTGGCGTGGGCCCACCAGCTGGCTGCGCTGCCGCAGGTCTGCCTGCGCTCGGACCGCATGAGCGCGCTCGAGCAGTGGGGCCTGACCGAGGAGGAGGCCGCGCGCAACGAAGCGCGCCGCGGCCGCGCCGTCGTCAGCAGCGGGGAGACGCTCGAAGGGGCGCTGCGTTTCGCGGGAGGTGCCGGCCGCCGTGGCACTGCGCTCGACTGACGGCACCGCCGGCGGCCGGCCGCCGCCCGACCGCCCCACCGTCGCCGCCTTCGACTTCGACGGCACGCTGACCGACGGCGGCAGCGTGTTCCCGTTCCTGGTCGGTCTGCGCGGTGTGTGGCCCGTGCTGCGCAACGTCGTGCGCCTCTCCCCCGCCCTCGTGCGCGCCGCCATCACCGGCGGCACGGCGGCCGACGAGGTCAAGGAGAAGATGTTCACCCGCCTGCTCGGCGGCCTCGCCGTCACCGAGGTCGACCAGCGCTCGGCCGTCTTCGCCCACCGCCACCTGGAGCGCCATCTGCGCGACGACGTGCGGCGCCGGCTCGAGTGGCATCAGCGGCAGGGGCATTACACGGTGATCGTCTCGGCGTCACCGGAGTGCTACGTCAGCCCGGCCGGTGAGGAGCTGGGGGTCGACGGGGTCGTCGCCACGCGCCTGGCCGTCGGCGGGGGGGGCCTGCTCACCGGCGGCTACGAGGGCAAGAACTGCCGGGGAGCGGAGAAGTACGCCCGGCTGGTGGTCCACCTGCGCTCGCGCGGCCTGTTGTCGAATGCCGGCGGTGCGCATCCGGTGCTGTGGGTCTACGGCAACAGCCGCGGTGATCTGCGCCTGCTCAACGCGGCGGACCACGGCGTCGACGCCGGTCGGCTGGGCCCGCTCGGGCGCCTGCGCCGGTTCCCGCGGCTCGCCGAGGTCACCGCCTCAGCCCGGGGTGGCCGCGATGCCGACGGCATGGCCTGAGTAGCCGGGCACGGCCGTGGTGACGTCGCCGAAGTAGGGCGCGTCGCCGTAGGCGAAGACCTGCCCACTGCCGTTGACGGCGTCGAACCCATCCCCGCTGAAGTCGGGGATGAGGCCCGTCATGGGGCTCTTCAGGGTCCCGAGGCCGGGCGAGTCGGCGGAGAGCGCGACGGCCGGCGCGTCGCCGAACGTGTGCGAGGTCCCGTCGGCCTCCAGCATCCAGTAGCCGCCCCCGTCGGGCGACGGCGCCACGCCGACGATGGGGGTCGGCGGGGGCGACCCTCCCAGCGAGCCGTGGAACTGCGCGTCACCGAAGGCGAAGAGGCCGCCGTCGGAGGCGATGAGCCAGTAGCCGCCCCCGTCGTGGGTGGGGACCATCCCGATGACGGGCTTGTTGAGCGTGAGGTTGCCGGTGCTCCCGTAGAACTGCGCGTTGCCGAACGCGAAGATGCCGCCGTCGGAGGCCACCAGCCAGTAGCCGCCCCCGTCGGGGGTCACCGCCATGCCCACGATGGGTTTGTTGAGATGGATGTTCCCGGTGCTGCCGTGGAACGGCGCGTCGCCGAAGCTGAACACGCCACCGTCGGTGGCAACCTCCCAGTACCCCGCGGCGTCGTGCGTCGACGCCATCGCCACGACGGGCTGGTTCAACCGCATCCCCCCGGTGCTCCCGTAGAATTGCGCATTGCCGAAGCTGAAGATCCCGCCGTCGGCGGCGTTGATCCAGTACCCGCCGACCCCGCCGCTCGGCTGGTGGCCGATGAGGTTCGCACCACCGGGCAGGCTGCCCAGCGTGGCCGGGCCGTAGTAGTGGTTCACGATCTGCTGGTAGGTCCAGTTCCCGTCACCGTTGTCCTGGCCGATGGCGTAGCCGAGAGCGCCGTACTGCCCCATCCCGATGCCGTGCCCCCACCCCTGGCCCGAGATGGCGACCGTGCTGCCGTTGATCCCCGTCACGGTGAACAGGTCCGACCGCAGCGCGATGTCGGGGTTGTCGTAGAACGCCGTGCCGGGGATGGTGATGCTGCCCAGGGTCCCGTTGAGCGTAATGGTGGCCACCCGCCCGAACGAGCTCTCGTTGAAGGGCCGGCCGGGGTCGAACGTGGCGCCCCCGAACCCGGTGAACGTGCCGATCTGGGGCCACGCCGCCTCAATGGCCGCGTACGTGACCGTGGTCGACCACGTGTGGTACGGGTTGCAGGCCCCGCTGACACAGACGGCATCACCGTCGTCGGGCACGGCCGTGAACGGTGACTCCTCGTTCGCGCTCGAGGTGTAGCCACCTGTCGAGGACGAGTACTCGGTGGTCGCGATCTGGCCGTCGGGCATGATCATCACCTGGCCCGCCGTGTCGTTGGCCGCTGCGACGGTCGTCGGCGTCTCGTACTGCACGCCGCGGTAGGTCTGGCACGTCAGGTCGCAGGTATCGGCGTAGCCGCCGTACCCGCCGAGGTTGGCCAGGACATAGGAACGGACGGCCACGGCCTGGGCCTCGAGCTCCTGGAAGCCCCAGTCCATGCCCTGCGGCCCGAGCCCGCCGAGGCCGGCCCACCCGGACGGCGACTCGCCGGGCACGGTGTCGGCCACGTACTGCTCGAGCGGCAGCGTGTTGACCGACCGGGCGGCGCCGGCCGAGTTGTACATGGCGGTCAGCGTCCCGTGCACCGTGGGGCTCCCGCTCGCCACGCACAGGGTCAGGAGCCCGCCGACGGCGGTGGCGGTCGGCGTCGTCTGATTCGTCGCCACCGGGGCCCAGGGGCCCGAGCATGACGGACCGGTATCGACCTCCCAGGTCCCGCTGGTCTGATGGAAGCGGACGGCGGCCACGCCGGTGGGCGCGACGCCCGGTGCGGTCACGTTGCCGCCCGACGCCAGCACGATCACATCGAAGCCGTCGTTCTCGGTCATGTCGATGCGGACGTCGGTCGAGTCACCCGGCAGCGCATGCGCCTCGGAGGCGTTGACCTCAGCGGGGACGGACGCCCGGTCCGGCGCGTCGAGGCCGGCCGCCGCCGCAGTGCCCGCGCCGAGCAGCGCGGTGGCCACTGCGAAGGCGAGCGGGAGGAGGAGCGCACCGCACGCCCGCACCCGGTGACGGCGCGGACGGGGGCGCGCCACGGCGGTTCCGACCAACACGATGCGCAAAGGCTAGCGGCGCGACCTGGGACATTTGGTGCATGGGCACCCGCAATCGGGGTGCGGGGCACGCCGGTACACTGCACGGCCGTGCGGGTCGACCAGGTCATTCCGTCCCTGGCCAGCCGGGACGCCATCGGCGTGCACACGATCCACCTGCGGGACGGGTTGCGCGCCGCCGGCATCGACTCGGACATCTTCTACGGCAGCCACACGGACGACGTGGAAGCCGAGGGCAAGCCGGTGATTGAGCTCGGGCGGGCCGGCCGTGGCCGCTGGCTGCTGTATCAGGCCTCCATCGGGAGCCCCGTCTACGACATCTTCGCGGCGCGCACCGAGCCCAAGTTGGTGAACTACCACAACATCACGCCGGCGGACCTGTTGCGCGACTGGGAGCCCGCGGTGGCCCTCGAGGCCTCGCTGGGCCGCACGCAGCTGGCGCGGCTGGCGTCCCAGAGCCGCTTCGCCGTCGCCGACTCCGCCTTCAACGAGTCCGAGCTGCACGCGCTCGGCTATGAGGGGACCGCGGTCGTCCCCCTGCTGATCGACATGCAGTCCAAGAGCGACGAGCCCGACGGCGAGCTGGTCCGGTCCCTGGCGCGCCGCAAGGAGCGCGAGGGCGGGGCCGACCTGCTCTACGTGGGGAAGATCTCCCCGCACAAGGCGCCCCACGATCTCGTCAAGATGCTCGACGTGCTGCGGCGCACCGACGACGCGGCGGCCCGCCTGCACCTCGTCGGCTCGCCGCTGGGCTCGACCTACGAGCCGGCGCTGCGCGCGTTCATCGACGAGCTGGGCCTGGCCGACGCCGTCACGCTGGCGGGCTCGGTCAGCGGTGCCGAGCTCGAGGCCTACTTCCGGGCGGCCGACGTCTTCGTGATGGCCTCCGATCACGAGGGCTTCTGCGTGCCCCTGGCCGAGGCCATGGGCCACGGCGTCCCCATCGTCGCCTACGGCGTGGCCGCGGTACCCGAGACAGTCGGAGGCGCCGGGCTCGTCCTGCCCGACAAGTCCCCCGTCCCCTTTGCCGCCGCGGTCGGGCGCGTGCTGCGCGACGCCACCCTGCGCGAGGTCCTGGCCGGGGCCGGCCGGGCGCGGCGCGGCCAGCTTCGATCTCGCCGCCTCCACCGACCGCTTCGTGTCCCTGGTGCAGCAGGCCGTCGGCGCCCGCTGAGGAGCGGCGTTCAGGCCGGCGGGCGCAGGGCCAGCAGCAGGTCCGCGGCCCGGTCGCCCGCCGACGCCAGGTCGAGCGCGGCGATCCGGCCCGCCGCGGCGTCCGCCAGGGCGGCCTGCAGGCCCTCGTCCCCCAGCACGCGGGCGACGCCCTGCGCCAGCGCGTAGGGGTCTCGGGCGTCGACCAGCACGCCGGCGTCGCCCACCACCTCGGGCAGCGCGCCGTCGGCGTTGGCCACGACGGGCAGCCCCGCCGTCATCGCCTCGAGGACCGGCACGCCGAAGCCCTCGTGCCGCGATGTGGCCACCAGGACGTCGGCCCGGCCGAGGACGTCCACCAGCGCTTCGTCGCTCACGGCGCCGGCGAACGTGACCGCGTCGTGGAGGCCCATCTCGTCGACGAAGCGGTGCAGCGCGGCGGTGTACGACGGGACGACGGGGCGTCCCACCACGTCGAGCGTCGCTGCGGGGTCGTCACGGGCACGCGTGACCAGCAGGGCCATGACGGCCAGCTCGATCGCCTTGTTCGGTGCGAGCCGGCCCACGCTGACCCACTGGGCGCCGGCGTGCCGTGCGGGGGATCGCGGCGCGCCTGCCCGCCTGCCCCCCGGGACCATGGCGGCCGGTGGCACGACGGCGGTGCGGCGGAAGCCCATGTGGCGCAGCTCCTCCTCGTTGAACGAGGACACGGCCAGTCCCAGGGCGGCGCGCGGCGCCAGCTCCCGCAGCTGGGTCTGGGCCAGCAGCTGGTGGCGCGCCATGCCGTTGTCCCAGGGCGCGTAGTACTCCGGTGGCGTGACGTTGTGGTAGTTCACGACCAGCGTCTCGGCGCGCGCGCCGAGCCACGGGGCGAGGGCCGAGGCGGTGGCGAATTGGTAGACCAGCACGTCCCCGGTCGCAGCGTCGTCGGCGTAACGGGCGAAGGGGCGGGTCTCGGAGACCGTGTCGGGGTCATCGGCCTCCACGTAAATGTGCGACGGCACGCCCCGCGCCACCAGGACGTCGCGCAGGCGCAGCGTGTGCCGCCCCACCGCGTCGGCCCGGTGCAGCATCGGGACGAATTGGTGCAGGCCGCTCACGACGGCGCAGGAGCCGGCGTGGCCAGGGGGACGAGCAGGTCCACGAAGCGGTCGGCGGCCGACGCGAGATCGAGCGCCGCCAGCCGCTGCCGCCCCGCCTCGATGGCGTCGCGCCGGCGGGGCGCGTCGTCCAGCAGCGCGGCGATGGCCGCGGCCAGCGCGTAGGGGTCCTTGTCGGAGACGAGCACCCCGGCCCCGCCGAGCACCTCGGGCACCGCCCCCTGGTCGAACGCCACGACCGGCAGGCCGGCCGCCATCGCCTCGACGACCGGGACGCAGAAGCCCTCGTGCTCGGACGTCACCACCAGGACGTCGGCGCCGGCATAGGCGGCGGCCACGGTGGCGTCGCTCGCATGGCCCCCGAAGTGCACCGCACCGGCGAGCCCGAGCTCGGCGGCGTAGCGGTGCAACGCGGCCACGTAGGAGTCGGTAGCCGGCTTCCCGATGATCTGGAGCGTCGTGCCGGTGTCACCGTGGCCCCGGGCGACGGCGAGCGCGGCAATGGTGCTCTCGAGCGCCTTGTTGGGCGAGACGCGGCCGACGGCCAGCCACCGCGCCGCGCCAGGCGTCACCCCTCCCGGCTCCGGGCCTGCGGCGTTCCCGGCGGTGCCCTCGTCGAGGGCGGCCGACGGGGAGACCACGGCGGTGGCGCGGAACCCGGCCGCGGCAAGGTGCGCCTCGTTGTAGGCGGAGTCGGCCACCGCCAGTGCCGTGCGCGGGGCCAGCAGGCGGAGGTCGCCCTGTGCCCGCAGCTGCCCCAGTGCGAGGTGGTTGTCCCACGGCGCCATCAGCTCGGGCGGCGTGACGTTGTGGTAGTTGACCACCAGGGTCTCGGAGCGGTCGGCCAACCACGGGGCCATGGCCGAGGCGGTGGCGAACTGGTACACCACGACGTCGCCCGGCTGCGCCAGGTCGGGATACGAGAGCACCGGGAGGGTCTCGGTCGCGGTGTCGTCGTCCACGGTGTCGACGAAGATCTCGGAGCGGAAGCCGCGGGACCGTGTCGCCTGGCGCAGTCGCACGGTGTGCCGGCCCACGGCGTCGCCTCGGTGCAGGACGGGGACGAAGTGGTGGATGCCGCTCACGAGGGGGCGACGGCCGCCAGGGCGAGACGCCGGTCCGGTGCACCGCCGTCGGACAGCAGTGCCGGCCCGACGAAGCCGGCCCGCTGCAGCAGCATCTCCCAGGTCGCCTCGTGGAGCGGGCGACCCTCCACGAGATCCCGGGCGGCCGCAGTCCGCGACTCCGTCGCCGCGACGGGCTCGGCGATCACGACGAGCGGCGCCCCCCGCTGCAGCACCCGCCGGCTCCGGGCCAGGAGCGGGAGCAGCTCGTGCAGCGGCAACCGGTCGACCACCCCGCTGAGGACGACGCCGCCCATCGACCCGTCGGGCCGCGTCGCCAGGTACTCCGAGGCCTCGGCGATCGTGACCGCGTCGCCGTGCTCAATGGCCTCCAACGCGACCGCACCACGCGGCTCCACGCCGTGCGCGTCCGCGCCCCGCTGGCGCAGCAGGCGCAGCAGCTCGCCCCCGCCACAATCGGCATGGACGATCACACCCCCCGGCGACCGCGCCAGCACGTGCGCCGCCACGGGTCCGGCCAGTGCGCCGAGCGCGCGGGCGGGAACGAGCCAGGCCGCGCCGTCGACCGGTCGGTCCTGGGCGGCCACCCTCGCCTCGAGCGTCTCGACGCGGGCCGCCAGGAAGCGGAACGCCTCGACCACGTGCCCCATGGCCTCTTCGAGGTCGGTCTTCTCGCCCCCGGGCACCCGGGCGGCGCGGTCGCGCCGCGGCCGCAGCCGGTCGAGGGGCCGGGCCCGCCTGGCCGCGTCGTCCCGGGCCGTGAGCGAGTCGGACAGGGCGGACGCTCCCGGATGGTACGGCCCGTAGCGGTCGCCCAGGTGCGTGAAGGCGGCCAGGAAGTTCCAGGCGTCGCCGCCCTGGGGAGCCAGCCGTGCGAAGGCTTCGCGCAGCGCCTTCGCCGCCCGGGCCCGGTCCTCGGGAGCGGGGTACGGGTCTCCCGTCGCCGCCGCCTCGCCCCGGCCCTCGGCGGCAGCTGCGGGGGGAGGACCGGCGGACATGACGACCGATGGTACTGGTGCGACGTCGCGGACAGGGGCGACGTCGTGTAGCGAGCTCCACCGACGAGCGCACTCCGTGCGCCCGTCGTGGGCATGGCGGCCACCCCTGTGTGGAGGTTACCGGCTGGCGGCGGCGAACGGCGGGAATTTCTCCGGATGCGGCGGACGCCGCGCCCACAGTGCGTTCACCGGGAAGGCCCGGACGCCTGACCTAGAGTGACGCCCCATGTTCCGGCGACGTGACACCGAGGGCGCGGCGACCGGCCCGCCTGGCCCGGCGGCGCCCGCGACAGCTCCCCGCGGCCCCCTGCTCCCTTCCTACCCGCCGCGCCAGTACCTGGGTCAGCTCGACCCGGCCTTCCAGGCGGCCGTGTCGAAGCAACGCGAGGGTGCCGATCTCACGGACTTCGTCTGGTACCACGCGTTCGAGCTGCCCGACGGGACCGTGCTGCCCGGCGTCTGGGATCTGCGCGGCCACGAGTCCAGCTATCTCGGCGGGGTGGACCTCGCCGGCAAGCGCGTGCTGGAGCTCGGGCCGGCCACCGGGGCCCTGACCTTCTACATGGAGCGCATGGGCGCCGAGGTGGTCGCCTTCGAGGCCGGGTTCGACGTGCCCATCGACACGCTCCCGGTCAAGGGCCACGACTTCTACGAGGCGCGGCTGCGCACCATGCAGGACACGATCGACCGCAACCACGACGGCTGGTGGTACCTGCACCGCACCCTCGGCTCGAGCGCCAAGTTCGTGCAGGGGAACATCTATGACATGCCGGCCGACCTCGGGACCTTCGACGTGACCGTGGTCGGGGCCATCCTGCTGCACCTGCGCGAACCGTGGGGCGCGCTGTCCCAGGCGGCGCAGCGAACGACGGAGACCATGATCGTCACCGAGGCCCTGCAGGACCAGCTGGACCCGCCGGAGTCGAACATCATGCGGTTCTCGCCCTCCGCCGAGCACCACCTCACCAACTGGTGGTCGATCTATCCGGGCGCAGTCGTCTCCATGCTGGGCCGGCTCGGCTTCGGGCAGACGGAGACCACCATGCACTCGCAGCGCCACCACCTGGCCCACGACCTCGGGAGCGACGCCGTCGATCTGCAGATGTACACGGTTGTGGGTCGCCCGGTCGCCTGATCAGCCGGGTCGCGCGATCAGAACGATCAGAACAGGCCGGGCGTACCCCTGCCCCGCTCGACCACCGTCGCGAGGAACTCGTCGTACCGCTTGATCAGCACGGGCCACTCGAAGTGGCGGTCCACGTACTCCCGCCCGTGCGCCCCGAGCGTGGCACGCAGCGGGGCGTCGGACAGGAGGCGATGGAGCACCGCCTCGAATTCGGGGTAGGACGTGAACCACAGTCCCCCACCCGAGCGCTCGCAGTGCTCGCGGGTCGGCCCGCAGGCGCCGTTGACCAGGACCGGCACCCGGTCGACCCAGGCCTCGACGACCACCAGCGAGAACGACTCGAGGGCGGACGGTGAGATGGCCACCAGGGCATCCCGGACGATGTCCCACTTGTCGGCCTCGTCGACCGTGCCGGTGATCACGATGTCGGGATGCGGCTCCAGCTCGTAGGAGACCGGGCCCACGAGAGCCAGGGCCAGCGGCCCGGGGTGCCGCTCCTTGTAGGCGGCGAAGTACGCCGCGAGCATCTTGGAGCCCTTGTGCTCGTCGACGCGCCCCACGCTGACCAGGTAGGGGCGGTCCCCCAGGCCCAGCAGGGCACCCCCCGGGCGGCCCGTGCCCTGGGACTCGCCCACGCCGAGCCCGAGCACGATCTGCGGGCGCTCCGCCACCGGGTACATCCGCTCGACGAGCTGGCGTTCGGAGGCCGTATGGAAGCAGAAGGCGTCGGCGTCGCCGAACGTGCCACGGAACACGGGCAGGTAGAGCGCCGGCTCGTCGTGCGCGGCCGGGTGCAGCACCGCCGGCACCCGCACCTTGCCGATGGTGGCCACGGTCGGGTGGTAGAGGTACGGATAGAAGGCGACCACGTCGGCGTCCGACGCCACGACGGCGTCGACCAGGTCCGGCGAGACCGGTCCGTTGTAGTCGACCCAGCGCCGACCCTGTTCCAGCGTGGCCATGCGGGGCGTCAGCCGGAGCAGCCCGTCGAGGCCGTAGAAGTCCGGGCGCCGGCCGTGCGCCGACACGTGGCGGTGCACCGGGACGCCGTTGACCTCGCTGGTCCCCGGCGGGAGCTCGTCGGCCCAGGTGTGGGGGTCGAGCGCGCAGGTGGTGTGGACCTCGGCGTGCCAGCCCGTGTGGGCGCGCAGGTGCTCGGCCAGCTGACGCGCCGCCGTCTCGGCCCCGCCCATGACCTGGGTGCCGTAGCGGGGGGTGACGAACACCACCTTGCCGCTCACGGCCGGCCCACCACGGCGGCTATCGCATCGACGATGCGGGCGGCCACGTCGCCCGAGAGCTCCGCCGCCCGGCGCCGGCCGGCGGCGGTCAACGTGGCGCGCAGCTGCTCATCGGTGCAGACCCGGTGGAGCGCCGCCGCGACGTAGGAGGGATCGGCGGCGGCGAGCACCAACCCGGCACCGGCCACGGTGTCGGCCACCGCGCCCGCCCCACGCGTGACAACGGGGACCCCCGCCGCCATCGCCTCCACCAACGGCACCCCGAACCCCTCGTGGGCGGACAGCGACAGGTAGACGTCGGCGGCACCGTAGTAGGAGGCCAGGGCGGCGTCGGACACCTCCCCGGGCAGGCGGACCGCGGCGGACAGGCCCAGGTCGTGCACGAAGTCCTGCAGGGCCTTGGTGTACGCGAAGCTCGACGTGCCTCCGACCAGGTGCAGGCGTGCCGCGCCGTCGTAGAGCCGGCGGTAGGCCCAGAGGGCCTTGACCAGCTCGTGCTGGGACTTGGAGGGCACGACCCGGCCGACGAAGAGGATGTCGGCGCCACCGCCCGCACCGAGCGCGTCGAGCTCGGCCGTCACCCGCTCGTCGGGTGGCGCCGTCACGCGTCCGTAGTCGGCCAGGACGGGGACGACCACCGTGCGCACGCACCCGGCCCGGCGCAGCTGCTCCTGGCTGAACGGGCTCTTGGCCAGCCCGAGCAGGGCCGTCGGGGCCAGCAGCGCCAGCTCGTCGGCCGCCGCGACGGCGCGCGCGACGCTGTCGGGCTCCCAGCCCGCGAAGTACTCCGGGCCGGTGAAGTTGTGGAAGTCCAAAATGAGGGGGAGGCCACGCTCGGCCAGAAAGCCCGCCACGGCCGAGGACGTCGTGAACTGGTAGATCGCCACGTCGCCCGGCGCGGCGTGCTCGGGGTACATCCAGTGCTTCAGGGCCTCGGACGCCAGGTCGTCGTGGATCGCCTCGGCGAAGATCTCCGATCGCCAGCCCGCGGCGCGCAACGCGTCGCGCAGCCGCAGCGCATGGGTCCCCGTGGCGTCGTGCGGATTGAGGGTGGCGATGAACTGATGCACCGCCACCGGCCCCCCGGCGGCAGCGCTCACCGCTCGGCGGGTGCGTACGGCGCGATCAGGGCGGAGCGGACCGCGGTGACGAGGAAGTCGCCGCCGCCCGGACCTGGCTGCGCCTCGGCCTCGTACCCGCTCTGCCGCAACACGGTGCACCAGGCCTCGGGGCGCAGCGGCCGGCCCGCCGCCAGGTCGGTCTCCGCCGGGGCGTCCGGCGCCTCCCAGGCCTGCCGGGTCACCGAGTGGATGACGAGGGTCCCACCCGGCGCCAGCCGGGTCCCGATGGCCGCGAGCAACTGGTTGCGCTCGGCGGCCGCCATGCCCTCGACGGTGGCGCTCAGCACGACGCCACCCAGCCCGGAGGCGGCGACGGCGCGCAGGTGCTCCGCCAGGGGCTCCCCACGCAGATCGATCGTCCCGAGCGCCGTGGCGTCGATGACGCGGGAACGGGGGTCGACACCGTAGGCATCGCCTCCCGCCGCCGCCACGCGCCGCACGAACCACCCGTCACCGCAGGCGGCATGCAGCACGCGACCGGGCGCCGCGGCCACGGCGGCCACCGCGGGAGCGACCCACCAGGCGTCTGCGTCATGGAGGCCCGGGAACTCGATGACGCCCGCGGCCGGGACGCGCTGGCCGTCCAATTGGCGCTCGAGCTCCTGCAGCCGGTCGTCCACGATGTGCAGGGCCCGGCTGACGGCGGACGCCGACTGGCTCATCTGGTGCGTGAGCCAGCCCACGTACCAGAGGAGGAGTGAGCGCATCCCCTTCTTGACGACCGCGCCGGCCGCCCGCTCGGACTCGACCGGGACCACGGGGTCGAAGAACGTCGCGGCGTCGACCATCCGCAAGGCGTCACCGAGGTCGCCGCCCCGGCCGGCCACCGGCGAGTGGGCGAGGAAGAGCTCGTCGAGCTCGCGTTCGAGCTTCGGGGGCAGGTCTCCCGAGGCACGCCGGATGCGGACCTCCTCCGCGATCTCCGCCATGACCCGCTCCACGTAGGCCTGCGGGTCCTGGGGTGCGACCTCCGCCTCGCTCATGCCGCGCCGCCGCTCAGGAGGGCTGCGCCATCGCAGCCGCCGGGTCGAGGGTGCTCTCGCTCGAGACGAGCGCGGCGTGCACGTCCATGCGGATCACCCCCGTCGTCTTGCCCGGGTTCATCACCTCGAACGTGCCGGCGTCCTCCTGCCAGTCGTAGAGGATGCCGCTGCGGCTCTGGATCCCCAGGGCGAAGGAGAACGAGCCGTCGAGCATCGGCATCCCGACGATCCCGAAATGCATGATGCTCGTGCCCCGGGGGGCCTGGATCTGCACACCGATGATGGAGGTGTCGGTCCGCATGAGGACGCCGCCGTCGACGTCGCGGATCTCCAGCGAGAACACCACGTCGTCGACGGCGTGCAGGGCCTCGAACTCCACCCGGATGATGAGGTCGTCGCCGCAGCGCATGTAGGGCACGGTGTTGTCCCCCGAGAAGATGCGGTGCACGGAGCGGAAGCGCACCGGCCGCTCCGTGTCGGGCAGGTCCGCGCTGCCGACGGAGCCGGGCATGGCCGGCACGGCAATCAGGGTGGGGTCGACGACGGACATGCCGGCGCCCTCGGCCATCAGGCGCTCGCGGAAGATCCGGGTCACCTCGCCCGGCTCGCCCTCGGCCACGAGGTGCCCGTGGCTGAGCACGATCCCGCGGTCGCAGATGGCGCGCACGGCGTCGGCCGCGTGCGTCACGAGGAGGATGGTGCGCCCCTCCTTCTGGAACTGGTTGACCCGGTCGATGCACTTGCGCTGGAAGCGCTCGTCACCGACGGCCAGGACCTCGTCGACCACCAGCACGTCGGGGTCGACGTTGACCGCGACGGCGAAGCCGAGGCGCACGGCCATGCCGGAGGAGTAGAACTTCACCGGCCCGTCGATGAACTCCTCCAGCTCGGAGAAGTCGACGATGGCGTCGAAGGCCCGGTCCACCTCGCGCTTGGACATGCCGAGCAGCGAACCGTTCAGGTAGATGTTCTCGCGGCCGGTGAGGTCCTGCTGGAACCCCGCCCCGAGCTCCAGCAGGCCGGCGAGCTTGCCCCGCACCGCCACCTCGCCCTTGGTGGGCTGGAGGACGCCGCAGATGCACTTGAGCAGCGTCGACTTGCCCGAGCCGTTGCGGCCCAGGATGCCCAGGGTCTCGCCCTCGCGGACGGTGAGCGAGACGCCGTCGAGCGCCCAGAAGTCCTCGACGTTCTGGCGCTTCCCGCCATGGATCAGCCGCTCCTTCAAGGAGTTGTACTGCCCGTGGGCCAGCCGGAAGCGCTTGGAGACGTCGCGCACGTCGACCGCGAAATCGCTCATGCGCTCAGAGCTCCTCGGCGAAGTTGCCCTCGAGGCGGCCGAACGTGGCCAGGCCGACGAGGAACAGGATCACCGCCAGGGCGAGGACGATTCCCACGAGGGCGGTGTACCAGAGGTACCCGTGCTGGGGACCGATCACCGTGTTGACGCCGTCGATGACCGCGCTGGGCTTGTTGTAGAGGCAGCGCTGGAAGGTCAGGATCAGCGGCGTCATCGGGTTGGCCAGGTAGAGCCAGGTCAGGTGGTGTGGCTGCAGCTTGGCATAGATGGTCTGGTACGGGTAGACGATCGGGCAGGCCCAGAACCACGCGGTGAGCACCACTTCGATGAGGTGCTGGGTGTCGCGCAGGTAGACGTTGACGGAGGAGAGCAGCACCGCCAGGCCGCAGGCCAGGAGGATCCCGGTGAAGAGGGCCACGACGAGCAGCGGGAAGTACAGGGGGTCGGGCGGCGCCCGCAGGATCACCATGAAGATGACCATGACGATGGCCTGGAAGAAGAAGAAGACGCAGGCCGAGCCGACGGCCGCCAGCGCCAGGATCTCGCGGGGGAAGGAGACCTTCTTCACGATGCCGGCGTTGTTCACCACGACCCCGGTGCCGGTCTGGACGCCCAGCGAGAAGAGGTTCCACAGCAGCAGGCCGGCGAAGAGGTAGATGACGAAGTCCGGCATCTTGTTGTCCAGGAGGACGGAGAAGACGAAGTAGTAGATGGCCAGCGTCATGGCCGGCGAGATCATCGACCACACCAGCCCCAGGGCCGAGTTCTTGTACTTGACCTTTATCTCTGTGCGGACGAGGTAGATGAGCAGCTCGCGCGAGAGCCAGATCTCGCGCAGCCGCTTGCGCACGCTGATGGTGGGCGTGACGATGCGCGTGTCCGAGCCGCGGCGGGCCACGCGGGGACCGTCGCCCGCCGCCTCGGCCGCCATGGGCGAACGGTCGGCCACCCTTCGCTCGACCGCCTCGTCGACTCTCGGATCTGCGCCCGACGACGCAGCCGGGACGTCCAGAGCCACGTCTATTTGTTCCCTGCCGCCGCCGTGGCCGTCGACCGGTCGATCACCTTGTCGATGAAGCCGTACTCGCAGGCCTCGTCGGCCGTGAACCAGCGGTCGCGGTCCGAGTCCGTCTCGATCCGCTCGAGCGGCTGCCCGGTGTGGAAGGCGATGCGCTCCGCCATCATCCGCTTGAGGTAGATGATCTGCTCCGCCTGGATGGCGATGTCGGCCGCCTGCCCCTGCATCGCCCCCGAGGGCTGGTGCATCAGGATGCGCGAGTGGGGCAGGGCGTAGCGCTTGCCCGGGGCGCCGGCGCAAAGGAGGAACTGCCCCATGCTGGCAGCCAGCCCGACGCAGATGGTCGAGACGTCCGGCTGGACGTACTGCATGGTGTCGTAGATGGCCAGGCCGTCGGTGACGGAGCCACCGGGTGAGTTGATGTAGAGGGAGATGTCCTTCTCGGGGTCCTCGGCCTCCAGGAGGACCAGCTGGGCACACACAAGATTGGCCGTCACCTGGTCGATCGCGCTCCCGATGAAGACGATGCGCTCCTTGAGCAGTTGCTGGAAGACCCGCCCGGCGGACTCGAGATCGGCCCCTGCGGCCGTGATGCGGGGGGCTTCTGATGCGTTGGACATGGCCCAGAGGCTAGTGGGCGGAGGGGGCGCTGGGAGGCACACCGCCGTACACTCCCAGTTCACCCGCATGGCGGGGCCGCTGCGGGCGTGGCGGAATCGGCAGACGCGCCGGGTTTAGGTCCCGGTCCCCGAAAGGGGGTGGAGGTTCAAATCCTCTCGCCCGCACCCGAGTCCACTGCACCGCAGCCGATAGCTTCCTCCTGATGCCCCACCTCGTCGCCGCGCCGGACAAATTCCGGGGGACGGCATCGGCCGGGGACGCCGCGGCGGCGATGGCCGACGCGGCCCGGGCGGCCGGGTGGACGGCCGACGAGGCACCGATGTCCGACGGCGGTGAGGGACTGCTCCCGGTCCTGGGGGGCCGGCGCCGCACGACGGTGGTGACGGGCCCGCTCGGCGCCCGCGTGGAGGCCGAATGGCGCCTGTTGGACCAGCGGCCCGGCGAGCCCCTGACCGCCGTGGTGGAGATGGCGCGCGCCGCGGGACGTGCCCTCCTGCCGCGGCCACGGGACGACGACCCGCTGCGCGCCGGCACCGCGGGCGTCGGACAACTCCTCCTGGCCGCCCGCGACGCGGGCGCCGGGCGCATCGTCATCGGCTGCGGTGGCTCGTCGACGACCGACGGGGGCCTGGGCGCGTTCGAGGCCGTGGGCTCGCCGGCGGCGCTGGCTGGCGTGGAGCTCGTCGTCGCCTGTGACGTCACGACGCGCTTCGGCGACGCCGCCGTCGTGTTCGGGCCGCAGAAGGGGGCCACGCCGGCGCAGGTGGAGGCCCTCACCGTGCGCCTGGCCGAGGTGGCCGACCGCTACCGCCGGGAGACCGGCATCGACGTCACGGGCATCGACGGCGGCGGTGCGGCCGGCGGGCTGGCGGGGGGCCTGGTCGCCCTGGGCGCCCACATAAAGCCGGGCTTCGACCTGGTGGCCGGACTGGTCGGCCTCGGCGAGCGCCTGGAGCGGGCCGACCTGGCGGTCACCGGGGAGGGGCACCTCGATCCCCCGTCCTTCCACGGCAAGGTGCCGGGCGGGGTCCTCGAGCTCGCCCGCGCCCGTGGCGCGTCGGGACGGGCGCTGCCGGTCCTGTGCATCGCGGGCGGCGCCGACGCGTCGGTCCTGGCCTCGCCCCCTGCCGGCCTCGACGTGGTCAGCCTGACCGCCCGCTTCGGCCGGGCCCGGGCCCGCAGCGAGACGGTCCCGCTGATCGGCCTGGTCACCGCCGAGGCGCTCTCCCGGTTTTGCCCCTGAAGGAGCGCATCGGCCACACTGCTGGCGCGTCGCGGCGGCCATCGGCCCCGCCGCCGGGCCCCCTCCGGGACGGCCGGCTGGGCGCGTTGACCGATACAGGGAGGCATCACCATGGGACTGCTCGACGGCAAGGTGGCGGTCGTCACCGGCGCGGGGCGAGGCATCGGACGCGAGGAGGCACTCGTCCTCGCCGGCGAGGGCGCGCGGGTCGTCGTCAACGACGTCGGAGCCGGTCTGCACGGCGAGGGCTCGCAGGATGCGCACCCCGCCGAGGAGGTCGTGGCGCTGATCACCGAACGCGGCGGCGAAGCCGCGGTGAACGGCGACGACATCAGCACCTGGGCCGGCGGCAAGAACGTGGTGGACCAGGCGATCGACACCTTCGGCGCGCTCGACATCCTGGTCAACAACGCCGGGATCCTGCGCGACAAGATGTCGTTCAACATGGACGAGTCGGACTGGGACGACGTGATCCGTGTCCACCTCAAGGGCCACTTCGCCGCCACGCACCACGCCGCGGTGTACTGGCGCAACCGGGCCAAGTCGGGTGAGGACGTCACCGGCCGCATCATCAACACGTCGTCGGAGGCCGGGCTGTACGGCAACGCCGGCCAGGCGAACTACGCCGCGGCCAAGGCGGGCATTGCCGCCCTCACCTGGGTGGAGGCGCGCGAGCTCGGCCGCTACGGGGTCACCTCCAACGCCATCGCCCCGCGCGCCCGGACCCGCATGACCGAGACGATCTTCGGCGGTGACGGCATGAATGCCGGGGAGGGCGGCTTCGACGCCTGGGACCCCAAGAACATCGCCAACGTGGCGGCGTTCCTGGCCGCGCCGGCCTCGGCCGACATCACGGGCCAGATCCTGGTCGTGTTCGGCGGCAACATCTACGCCATGAGCGCCTTCAAGGCCGTCGGGCAGGTCACGCGCGACGCCGAGTGGTCGCCCGAGCAGTTGGTGGCCGCCAAGGGCGAGCTCTTCAAGGGGATCAGCTCCGGGGTGCCCGACTTCAGCTTCATTTAGGCCGAGCGGGTCGGGCGTCCTCCGCCGATGTGCGGCAACATGGCGCCATGGCACACGACCGGAAGTTCCGCTTCGCCGCGCAACTGAGCAAGGCGCCCGACGGCACCGCCCGCTCCTGGGCGGCCCAGGCCCGGCAGGCGGAGGACCTGGGCTACAGCACGCTGCTCATGCCAGACCACTTCGGCGACCAGCTCGCCCCGGTGCCCGCCCTGGCCGCGGTCGCCGCCGCCACCACCACGCTCCGGATGGGCTCGCTCGTCTTCGGGAACGACTACCGCCACCCGTTCGTCCTCGCCAAGGAGGCGGCGACGCTCGACGTCCTGAGCGACGGCCGGTTCGAAATGAGCCTCGGTGCCGGCTGGATGCGCACGGACTACGACGAGGCCGGGCTGGCCTACGACCACCCGGCCGTGCGCGTGGCGCGCTTCGAGGAGGCGGTGAAGGTGGTCCAGGGCCTGCTGCGCACCGACGGGCCCTTCAACTTCCACGGGGAGCACTACGAGGTGCTGGGGCACACGCTCACCCCGCGCCCGGTGCAGCAGCCCGGGCCACCGCTCATCATCGGCGGCGGCGGCAAGCGGGTGCTCTCCTTCGCCGCCCGGCAGGCCGACATCGTGAGCATCAACGTCAACCTGCGCGAGGGCACCGGTGGCGCCGAGACGGCCGCGGACGCCACGCCCGAGCGGACGCGCACCAAGATCGGCTGGGTGAAAGAGGCGGCCGGCGACCGCTTCGCCGACCTGGAGCTCAACTCCCTCATCGGCTTCGTCATGGTGACCGACGACGCCGCCGGCTTGGCGGCGCAGATGGGCCCCGCCTTCGGCATTGACGCCGCCGACGCCCTGCACGTGCCGCTGGCGCTCATCGGGACGCTCGAGGAGATGACCGAGGAGCTCGAGTGGCGCCGGGCGGAATACGGGATCTCCTACTGGTCGATCGAGTCGGACGCCTGGGAGACCCTCGGCCCGGTCGTGGCCAGGCTGGCCGGGACATGACCGCCGGCTCGGCGGCGGAATGGGAGGCCGGCGGCACGTCCCGCACCCTCTGCGGCGAGCGCGTCTTCACGGTCGACGCGCCGTCCATCGGCCCGGAGCGGCACGAGCCGCTGCTCGTGCTGCACGGTTTCCCGTCGTCGTCGTTCGACTACGCCGCCGTGCTGGACGGCCTGCGGGCCGGACGGCGGGTCCTCCTCCTCGACATGCTCGGGTACGGCCTTTCCGCCAAGCCGGACCGGGCCTATTCGATGGCGCTGCAGGCCGACCTGGCCGCCGCCTTCGTGGCCGCCCTCGGGGTCGGGCGCCTGGCCCTGCTGACCCATGACATGGGCGACACCGTCGGGGGCGAGCTTCTGGCGCGGCGCGCCGAGGGGGCCTGGCCCGTCGAGGTGACGCGCCGCGTCGTGACGAACGGCAGCATCTACATTGCCCAGGCCCGTCTGACCAACGGCCAGCAGCTCCTGCTCGGCCTGCCCGACGAGGTGCTGCCGGCCGGGATCCCGATCGATGCCGCGTCCATCACGCAGAGCCTGCGCGACACGTTCAGCCCGCTGACCCCGCCCGTTCCCGACGGCTGGCCCGAGGACCCCGTCCCGGCCGCGGCGGCCCAGGTGGTCCACGACGACGGCCAACGGCTGCTGCCGCGCCTGATCCGCTACATCGAGGAGCGCCGGGCCAACGAGCGCCGCTTCACCGGTGCCATTGAGACGGACCCCTCACCGCTGCATGTCGTATGGGGCCTCGACGACCCGATCGCCGTCCCGACCATGGTCGACACGCTGCTCGCCGCCCGGCCCGACGCCACCGCGGTCCGGCTCGAGGGCGTGGGGCACTACCCCATGGTGGAGGCGCCCGGGCGCTTCCTCGACGCGGTGCTGCCCGGACTGGGCTGAGGCGGCGTGCCGCGGCGGCCCCGGCCCCCCAACCGCTACGAGCTCCTCACGTGTGCCTGGTCGGGGCACGTCCTGGTCGGCCTGGACGCCGCGACGATCACAGACGACGACATGCTGGTGGCGCGCCAGGACGGCGCGGTGCGCTGGCACCGCTGCCTGCGCTGCGACGACTGGGTCCTCCGGACGCCGCCGGAGCAGCCCGCCCGCGAGCGGGTCGAGCAGCGGGACGAGATGGTGCTCCCGCTGCGCGGCTCGGCCCTGCGCGACCGCTACGTCCTGCGTCTCATTGCGGTGGACCGTGCCATTCACGTCGTCGTGCTGACCGCTCTGGCCATTGCGCTGTTCACCTTCGCCGCGCACGATCAGGCCCTGCACCACGACTATCAGAACATCATGAACGATCTGGCCGGCGGCACGCCCGGGGCGTCGCAGGCCCGCGGCCTCCTCGGCTACTTCGGCCGCGCCTTCAAGTACTCGCCGACGCACCTGCGGATCCTCGGCGTGGTGCTGTTGGCCTTCGCCGCGTTGGAGGCGGCCGAGATGGTCGGGCTCTGGCTCAACAAGCGCTGGGCCGAGTACCTCACCTTCATCGCCACCACCGCGCTGGTCCCCTTCGAGATCTACGAGCTCACCAACGGCGTCAGCGTGTTCAAGCTGATCGCCCTGGTCATCAACCTGGCCGTCGTGATCTACCTGTTGCTGGCCAAGCGCCTCTTCGGCCTCCGGGGCGGCCGCGTCGCCGAGCACGCCCGCCGCGAGGCCTCGAGCGGGTGGGGCGCCATGGAGCGGGCGACGCCCGGAGCGCCGGGCGCCCCGTCCTGAGGATCAGGCGGGCGCCATCACCTTGAGCGTCCGCCGCTCGGTGGGCAGGCTGGCGTAGAGGTCGGCCACCAGGTCGTCGCGCTGGGCCCGGCACGACGGGTCGTCCCACCGGTTCTCGAATTGGTAGGGGTCGGCGTCCACGTCGTAGAGCTCGCCGGTGGCGATGGCCACGCCGCCCGGTCCGGACCCGGACTGCTCGTAGACGACGGGGCACGGCTGCAGGACGGCGTCGCCCCAGACCTCCTCCAGCCCGTTGGGCTGCCCGGCGGTAGAGGGCTCGTACACCGTGCAGAGCCACCCGCCGCGGTAGATGGTCCGCAGGTGCATGCCGTAGCCGGGGAACTGGCTGTCCCACTCGCACAGCGCGCGCTCGCGCCCCGGCTCCCCGTCGGCCTGCGGCAGGGCCCGGCCCTGCATCCACGGCGCGGGGTCGACGCCGGCGATGGCGCAGAACGTCGGCGCCAGGTCGACCTGCCCGACCGGGTCGTGCACCACCGCCGGGTCGATGCCGGCGGACGGGGCCGGCCGCCAGACGAAGGGCAGCCGCATCAGCGCGTCGGTGTGGAAGGGGCCCTTGTAGAGCAGGCCGAAGTCCCCCTGCATTTCGCCGTGGTCGGTGGTGAAGATGACGTCGGTGTCGGCCAGCCAGCCCCGCAGCGCGATCGTCCGGAGCACGCGGCCGCAGGCCTCGTCGATCAGCTCGTTCATGACGTGCACCTTGGCGTTGACCTCGCGGATCTGGTCGTGTGTGAGCCGCGAGGGCACGAAGGTGGCCGGGCCGCCTTCCATGTTGGGGAACGAGCCGTCCCAGTAGCCGAGCCAGTGCGCCGGCTTGCGTGCCAGCACCGCGCGCACCGCCTCGTCGGAGCCGGGATGACCCGGCGGCAGAGCGAGGTCCTGCCACGGCACCCGCGGCAGCTCGGAGGCCGGTGGGTCCCACGGGTGGTGCGGGTCGGGGAACGACATCCAGCAGAACCACGGCTCGTCGCGCCCGAGTGACGAGAGCCAGTCGACGGTCAGGTCGGCCACCCAGTCGGTGTGGTACCACTCGCGCGGGATCGGATTGTTCTTCGTCTCCGGGGCCGCCGTGTCGCCCCCGGGCTCGGCCTGCAGCAG
This sequence comes from uncultured Acidimicrobiaceae bacterium, assembly GCA_963804055.1. Lineage (GTDB taxonomy): Bacteria > Actinomycetota > Acidimicrobiia > Acidimicrobiales > RAAP-2 > Bog-473. Next base: position 30,444 of record CAWDOU010000007.1, read on the forward strand.
CCCGGCGAAGCTGTGCAGATGCTCGGGATGGTTCTTCTTGAGCCAGCGCCCGTAGTGGGCGATGGGATGGTCGCCCCAGGCCGCCGCGTGCATGGCCTGCTCGGAGCGCTCGAAGCCGCGCCACGGCCCGGTGTCCCCGCGCGCCACCCGCGCGTTCTCCTCGAACTGATTGGCAGGGTCGAAGCCCGGCTCGAAGTGGGCCTTGCCGAGCAGCGCGGTGCGGTAGCCCGCCCTGTCGTGCAGGTACTGCGCCACCGAGGGGGCGTCGACCGGCAGTGGGATCCCGTTGGCCACCACGCCGTGCGTCCGGACGTACTGGCCCGTGAGCATGGTGGAGCGCGCCGGCATGCACACGGTGTTCTGGTTGTAGGCACGCCGGTACGTGATGCCCTCGGCCGCCAGCTTGTCGACCACGGGCGTGCGGGCGACCGTGCCACCGTTGCAGCCGAGGCTGTCGTAGCGCTGCTGGTCGGTGGTGACGAAGAGGATGTTGCGACGGCGCGGACCGGTCATGGCGTGCATCATTCCGCGCGCAGCATGCGGTGCAGGTCGATCTCGAGCTCCTCCATCAATTGGGCCAGCAGGCGCAGGCGCTCCGGGGCACCCTCGGCGGCCAGCAGCCGCTGGGCGTCGTAGGCACTGAGGGGCGCCACCGCGCACAGCTGCCACGACGCCAGGTCGGCATCGCCTCCCCCGTCGAGCGCGAGGTCAGGCGCCAACGGGGGCGCGCCGCCCTGCTCCGCCAGCAGGGCCCGGGCCCGCCGGACGCGCTGCCCGGCGGCGCCCACCAGGGGGGCGGCATCACCCGGGACCGGCTGGGCCGCGGCGTCGCGCACCAGGGCCGCCGGATAGGGGTCGTCGGGCAGCCACTCCTCCACCGCGACCAGCGCCTCCCCCTCGACCTCCAGGACCCAGCGCCCGTCGGGCAACTCGGCCGCCTGGGTGATGACGCAGCGGGTGCCGAGCGCGCTGCGCTCGTCGCCACCCCCGACCTCGGAGCCGCGCTCGATCAGCACAATGCCGAGGCGGGCGTCGCCCTCCAGGCAGTCCCGCATCAACTCGCGGTAACGCGGCTCGAAGACGTGCAGCGGCATGGAGGCATGCGGGAACAGGACGGCCGAGAGGGGGAACATCGGCAGGCGGGTGCCGGGCATCCCCCACCATCGCACACGCGAGAAGGACCGGCCCTCCGGCCGGTCCTCACTCGTTCTGATGCTTCTTGTAGTGCTTCGTTCTCTCTGTGCGCAGTCCGCGGCTCCAGCCTTCGGCGCAGTGGGTGCGGGGGCCGCCTTGTCGGCCGGCCGGCACACGCACCGGCGCGCTCGCGGCCTCATTCATACGCCGGGCATCTCGCCACGCGGGCTGCTCCGAGGCGCCACCGAAACCGACATCGGTGGCGCAACCTCAACCCGGTGGATCGGCCTCCTCGGTCGAGCCTGTCGATTGCATCGGCAGCTCCTTTCCACTCGGGGCAACGGCGGGTGCTCCGTGTGCCACTCGCTCTGCACCAGTATCCACCTCGCCCCGGGCCATGTGAACCCCACGCGAACTGGGCATTCGCGAAGGCCCTGGTGGGGACTCCGTCCGTCACCCAAACTTCATGTCCACGTGATGTGACGGCCGTCGCAGCGCCCGGGGGTGGGCCGGACGAGGTCCCGTACGATCTGGCACATGGCACTGCCCCCACCCAAGGAGAACACCACGGCGATCGTCACCGGCGCCTCGTCCGGCATCGGGGCGGACATCGCCCGCGAGCTGGCACGGCGCGGCCACGGTCTCACGCTGGTGGCCCGGCGCAAGGACCGCCTGCAGGCTCTGGCCGACGAGCTGGCGCAGACCCACTCCGTGCGCGCCGAGGTCATCGCCGCCGACCTCACCGACGCGGACTCGCGTGGCGAGCTCCCCGCGGCGGTGGCCGCGCGCGGCCTGGTCCCGGACATCCTCGTCAACAACGCGGGCTTCACCACGATGGGCCACGTCGCGCGCGCCGACCGCGCCGCCGAGCTCGCCCTGGTGCGCACCAACGTCGAAGCGGTCGTCGACCTGTGCGCCATGTTCATCCCGGCCATGGTGACGCGCCACCGCGGCGCCGTGCTGCAGACCGCTTCGACCGCCGCCTTCCAGCCCCTGCCCGGGCAGGCGTCGTACGGCGCGTCGAAGGCCTTCGTGCTGTCGTACGGCCGCGCGCTGTCCGCCGAGCTGCGCGGCACCGGCGTCACCGTCACCACACTGTGCCCGGGACCGGTGGAGACCGGCTTCGCGGCGGCGGCGGGCATGACCGACGACGAGGCGGCCGAGAGCCTGCCCAAGATCATGTGGGTCCCCGCCGCCGACGTCGCCCGCGCCGCGGTCGAGGGAATGGCCGCCGGCCGCACCGTGGTGATCCCGGGGGCGGCCAATCGCGTGGGTGCCGGGCTGGCCCACCTGGCGCCCAAGTCGCTCCTCGCACCCCTCATGGCCAAGCGCCACCCCGCGCTCAGGAACCCCCCGACGGCGTAGGACGCGTCCGCCGGATCCGGCCCGCGCGCGCAACGAGGCGCGTGGCCGCCGCCAACGTCAGCGACGCTGCCCGGCCACGCGCCTCACGCGGGAAACGGCCGGACCAGGCGGTCCTTGCGGTCCCCCTGGTCACACACCCGGACGGAGGGCGAGGCTGCAGGTAATCTCGTCCCCTCGCGACGCCGCTGCGCGCGGCCGGACGTCCAACGGGGGCTGATGCCACAACTCGTCTCGGATCTGCAGCTGCCTTTCCTCGACACGGTCGGGCTGGAGCGGCGCGAGGCCGTCGACGCCATTGCGGCAGCCCGCTCGGTCCACTGGTTGGCCCGGTCGGAGCTGGGTTACACGGTGACCCGGCTGCAGGACGTCACGGCCATCCTGCGTGATCAGCGCTTCCATTCCGCCCTGTCCATGATTGAGCAGTCGCCCGAGCTGCAGGGCTCCGACGCCAGCGCTCGCCGCGGCGAGTCCATCCTCACCATGGAGGGCCCCGGCCACGCCCGCCTGCGCCGTCTGGTGGCGCCGGCCTTCACGCCGGCGTCGGCCAACCGCCTGCGCCCCACCATGCAACGGGTGGTCGGCGAGCTGGTCGACCGCGTCGTGGCGCAGGGCGCGTGCGAGCTCGTGGCCGACGTGTGCGAGCCCTATCCCATCCCGATCATCTGCGAGCTCCTCGGCGCCCCACCCGAGGACTGGAAGCTGTTCTCCGGTTGGGCCAGCGACATCTTCCGCATCTTCAACAACAACCTGGCCGAGGACCTGCCCTTCATCACGCGGGCCGGCGAGGAGCTCACCGAGTACGTGAGCGAGATGATCGCGGCGCGCCGGGCCGACCCGCGCGACGACCTCTTGAGTGACCTCATCGCCATCGAGCAGGAGGGCGACCGGCTCTCGACGGACGAGATGGCCATGCTGGCGCAGGCGGTGCTGATGGCGGGCACCGACACCACCCGCAACCAGCTCGCCTGTTCGGTGGCCCTCTTCACCGAACATCCCGACCAGTGGGCCCTCCTGGCTGAACGCCCCGAACTCGCCGGACGCGCCGTCGAGGAGTCCATGCGCTACCTGGGCGCCGTGCGGGGCACCGCGCGCTTCGCCGCCGAGGATGTCGTCTACCGCGATGTGCTGTTCCCCCAGGGGACGTTGGTGGCCACCTCGCTGGCCGGAGCCAACCGCGATCCGGAGGCCTTCGACGATCCCGACGTCTTCGACATCACGCGGGAGCGCAGCACGGCGCAGATGACGTTCGGAGCGGGTATCCACTTCTGCATGGGTGCCGCGCTGGCCCGGGCCGAGCTGCAGGAGGCGCTCCCCCTGCTGGCCCGGCGTCTGCCGGACCTGACCCGCGACGGTGCCATCACGTGGAAGCCGTCGACGTTCGGCATCTGGGGCCCGGAGCGACTGCCCCTGCGGTTCACGCCTTCGTAACCGTCAGTCCCGCGCCGACGCGCCCACCGGAACCGGCACCCCGGCGGCGTCCGGCGCGCCCTCGGTCTGCGGCCGCGCACGTACCCGCGTCCGCCTGGCCTCGTCGACCATGGCGCGCTGCGCGGTCCGGGGTGGGTCGTGGCCCCCGTAGGCGCTGGCCTCGACCGACGACGCCAGCCGGGTCCAGGTCGACGACGCCGGCCCGGTGTGCTCGTCCAGCCGGACGGCGTACTCCGCCAGGGTCTCGGAGGGCCGACGGGGGTGGCCACCCCGGCGTCCGGCGCGCTCGGCCAGCAGCGCCACCCGCCCGGCCCAGGTGGCCGGCCGTGCACGACGGCGGTGCACCAGGACCGCCGCCAGGCCGACGACGCCCAGGACCACGACGACCGGGACCGGCGGCACCCGCCGCAGGGCCGAGCCGACGTCGTGCAGCGCGGTGGCGCCGGGGCTCGGGTTGCTGAGCGGCACGACCGCCGTGGGATCGAAGTTCTGCCAGCCGTAGCCGGGGAACCACACCTGGACCCAGGCATGGGCGTCGTCGGCATGGACCTGGTACAGGTCCGTGATCGGGTCGTAGCCCCCCGGCACGTAGCCGACCGCCTCGCGGGCGGGAATGCCGAGGGAGCGCAGCATCACGGCCAGCGAGGTCGAGATCTGCTCGCAGAAGCCGACGCGGTTGCCGAAGAGGAACTCGTCCACGGTGTCGGCCCCCGCCGGCAGGGGCGGGATGTTCTCCGAGTAGCGGGTGTGCGTGCCGATCCAGTGGATGAGCGACTGCACCTTGTCGTAGGTGGTCGTGTCGTGTGCGGTGACGGATTGGGCCAGGGCGAGCACGCGCTGATACGTGTGCGGCAGTTGCTCCGCGTGCCGGGCCACGCCGGCCGGGAGTGGGAACGGGCTGTCGGCGGTGCGGAGTTGCGCGGGGGTGGCCGTGCTCACCTGCGAATCGACCGTGTAGACCGACCCGCTCCCCAGGCCCAGGGGCGACACGATGGTGCCGTCGGCCGCGACGTACAGCTTGCCGGAGGGGAACCACACCTCGCTCGCGCTCTCGGCATGGAAGACGAGGTTCGCCGTGGCATTCGCGATGTAGAAGGTCTGCAGGTCGCTCTGCCCGAACGGGACGTCGCCCTGGGCGAGCGGAAGCAGGAAGGGCGACGCCTGGCGGACGGCACGCCTCGGCACCGGCTCCGACTCCGTCCAGCTCTGCCCGTTCCAGGTGTCGAACGTCTCCCCGACCCAGTACGAGGGCCGCTGCGACCTGACCTGCATCACGAGCGTGTTGCCCAGGTTCCCGCGCAGGGCAGTGTTCAGGCTGCCGGCGAAGCCGAGGTAGCCGCCGACGCGGATCCGGCTGGCGGGGCTCCCGGCACGCGACAGCTGTGCCGCCACGCCGGAGTCGCCGGCGAGGCTGCCCGGCTCCCCGATCGACCCGCCGTCGCCCGCCCGGGCGACGAAGTCGACCCGGGACGAGACCACCGGCGCGGGGAGCACCAGGAAGATGGCGGCCGCCGCCGTCGACGTGGCGACGAGCGCCAGCACGACGCCCGAGGCCCGGATGCGGCCGCCCCCGCTGGCCGACGTCCACATCTCGGTCAGGGACCACAGGCTGCAGCAGGACCAGGCCACCACGTACAGGCCGTAGCGGAGGTCGATCGCCAGCGCCCCACCCACCGCCATGAGGCCGGCCGACGCCCCGAGGCTGAAGAGCAGATCGCGCCGGGAGGGCACGTGGAAGGAGTGGACGACCAGGACGGCAACCAGCAGGGCCGTCAAGGGGTTGACCACGGACGTGATGCCGGCGTTGGGCGAGCTCACCTCGTGGAAGAACCAGACGCAGGCGACGATGGCGCCCACCGCAACCGCGACCTTGATCCACCAGGGGGGCCGGGCCCGGGTGGCGTGCGAGAACGCCGTGCCGACGGTGACGAGCACCATGGCGCCCACCGCCGTCGTCCAGGCGATCTCCTCGAGGGACGCGCAGGCGGCGATCGCAACCAGCGCCGCACCGAGGCAGGCGATCCGCAGTCGCAGCGAGTCCTCGGGCACCCCCGGCTGGTTGGCGCGCCGGATGGCGTCGAGGACGCTCACGGGCCCGCCACGGCGCGGGCGAGGCGGCGTCCGGCGCTCCGCCGGTCCGCCACGGGCCCGACGACGAGACCCCCGGGCTCCCGGGTTCCCAGGAGGACCGGGCCCCCACCCTGGAGCAGTCCGACGACCGACCCCAAGGCGCCCTCCGCCACGCGTTCGGCCGCGTCGGGGTCGCGCGGGAGCTCCACGGTCACGGTCACGGGCTCGGCCGCCGGCCGTTCCACCTCGCGCACCATGAGAAGGCCGGCGTGGGCCGTGGCGCGCCAGTGCACGAGGCGCCGGGGGTCACCGGGCACGTACGGACGGGCGCCGCGGGGCAGGCCCTCCTCCGCCCGGGGCCGGTCGAACAGGTCACCGGTCCCCTCCTCGGGCCGCACGGACACCGGCTGGGGCGGGCCACAACGGGGCGACACGTGGAGGTCCGAGGGCAGTGGGAGGCGCACCCGCCTCGTCCACCACTGCAACGCGAACGGCGCGGCCGACGCCACGTCGACGATGACGGCCTGGTGGACGCCGCGACGCTCCGGTACCAGCACGACCACCGCGTCGTCGGCGGTCCGCCCTCGCCGCGGTCCCACGAACGTCTCCGGGCCCGGCGGCTCCACCGGGCGCACGCGCACACGGCCGCGCGACACCACATGCAGCGGGACCGGCAGGCCGGCGATCCCGTCGCCGGGTGCGCTGCCGATGACGAGACGGGCTCGGCTCACGACCACGAAGGGGCCGACGAGCCCGACCAGGAGGGCGCCGAAGACCAGGTCGCCGAGGACCTGGACCCACCCGGAGCCCGCATTGTGGGCCACCAGCCACCACAGACCGATGATCAGCACGCCGGCGACCATCGGCGCCCAGGGGCGGGCCGGTCGCGCCCAACGGCTCACGGTCTGGGCGCGGCGGTCGTTTCGAGAAGCTCCCGGATCACGGCGGCGGAACGCTCGACGTCGGCCTCGGGTTCGACGGTCACGATGCGATGGGACAGGCAGGCCACCGCAACGGCCTTCACGTCGTCGGGCACCACATAGGGCCGGGTGTCGAGCACGGCGTGCGCCTGGGCGGCGCGGATGAGCCAGATGGCGGCCCGCGGGCTGGCGCCGAGGTGCACGCCCGGCGCCGACCGGCTGGCCCGGCACAACTCGACGGCGTAGGTCGCGACCGCCTCGTGCACGGCGACGTCCCCGGTCGCCCGCTGGGCCCGCCCCCACTCCTCGGACGTGCACACCGCGCCGAGCTCGGCCAGGGCGTACGTCCCGCCGCCATGGAGCGCCAGCCGCACTTCGTGCGCGGCGTCGGGGTACCCGATGGCCGTCGACATGGCGAAGCGGTCGAGCTGGCTCTCGACCAGGGGGAAGGTGCCGCGCTGCGACTGGGGATTCTGCGTGGCGATGACCAGGTGCGGTTGCGGCAGCGGCCAGGTCTGTCCGTCGACGCTGACCTGGCGCTCCTCCATCGTCTCGAGCAGGGCCGATTGCGTGCGCGGCGGGGTGCGGTTCAGCTCGTCCACCAACACGACATGGGCGAAGACGGGGCCGGGTCGGAAGTCCCAACTCCCGGTATCGGGCATGAAGACGGAGACGCCCGTGATGTCGGACGGGAGCAGGTCGGGATGGCCCTGGACCCGTGACAGCTCGGACCCCAGGGAGAGCGCGAGGGTGCGGGCCAACACGGTCTTGCCGACGCCCGGCACATCCTCAATGAGGAGGTGGCCGCCGGAGAGTGCGGCGACGGCCGCGGCGACGAGCGCGCCCCGGCTCCCGAGCACGACCTGCTCGAGGTTGCGGACCAGCGCCTGGCCGAGGGCGACGGCATCGTCGAGGTCGCGCACCCGCTCGTCGAGGACGCTCACCGGGTCACCGCCGCGCCGTGGGCCATGGGCACAAAGACTACGGGCGCTGTGGCCCCTGTCGGTCCCCGGGCGCCCCGTTCCGCCCGGCCACGGCGTGAGACCCCGGCCGTGTGGCCGGACGACGGGCGCCGGGCCGGGGCCGGCGCCGGGCGGGCGTGCTCAGACCTGGCGCCCGAGGAAGGCCGCCAGCTCGTCCGCCGCCGAGGCGCCCGGCGGTGCCTCCACCTGGGCTCCGAAGGGCGCCGAGCCGTCCGGCCCGCGCAGCGCGTCGGAGAGGAAGGTCCGGGCGAAGGCCAGCAGGATCGCCGCCAGCTCGGGGTCGAGGTCCGTCGACTGTCCCGTGGCACGGGCCAGATCCCAGCCGTGGGTGAACGTGTCCGTTGTCGCAATGTTGACGAAGATCGCCCCGGGAAGCTCCGCGAAGGGGAGCTGCAGCGTCCTCTCCATCACGCCGTCGGCCTCGAACGCCTTGACGGCCCGCGCCGCGCCGCGGTTGAACTCCGTGACGTAGTCCCCGCCGCAGAAATCGACGGCGGCTCCCCCGGTCGGCGCCACGCCGGTCTCGGCCGTCACGGCGAAGTACGTCGTGCCCCCCACCACGTGGTTGATCACCTCGCGCACCTTCCACGACGCGCACGGGGTCGCGCCGTCCAGTTGCTGGGCCTCGACCTCGGCCAGGACCCCGGCCGTCGAGGCAAAGCCCTGCGCCAACACGTCTGCACTCATCGCCCCTCCTCTCGCCGTCCTCGACGGCACGTGGGGGCAAGGCTACGGCAGGGCGGCCGTGGCCTCGCCGACGAGCTTGTCCTCGCCCTCGCCGTTGGACAGCGTGACCGCGAGGTCCACCAGCCGCTTGCCGTCCTCTTCGCGCTTGGCGGTGACGACGATCTTGGAGGAGAGCACCTCGTCGGGCCAGGTCTGGCGGGCGAAGCGGACCTGGTAGCGCGTGATGTTGCCGACGCCCACGTAGTCCGTCAGCGCGGTGCCCAGCAGGCCCATGGAGAACATGCCGTGCCCGAAGACGCTCGGCTGGCCGGCCTGCTGCGCCGCCACCTCGTCATGGTGCATCGGGTTGAAGTCCCCCGATGCACCGGCGTACTTCACCAGGTCGGTCCGGGTCAGCTTGTGCGAGATCACCGGCGCCTCGTCGCCCACCTGCACGTCCTCGAAGGACAGTTTCTTCTCACCCATGGTCACGACCTCCCTAGGACCGGTGAATCAGGTTCATGCGCGCCGTCACGACCGGCTCGCCCGTCGACTCCTCGGTCCATTTCGTCTCCGAGCAGATGAACGTCATCGTCCGCCCCTTCGACTCCTTCTGGTACACGTCGGAGATCACGCCGTCACCGATGAGCACGTCCCCGACCTGCACGGGCCGGTGGTAGAGGAATTCCTGCTCGCCGTGGAGGATGAGGCCGCCTTTGGCCATGAGCGGTCCCATGACCTTGGCCAGCGGGCTGCCGGTGGGCGCGTCCGCCGGCTGCATCTCCGCGAACGTGCCGGAGAACTCCATGGCGAAGGGCCACGTCGGCGGCGCGGGGATGTTGTCGAAGCCGGCCTGACGGGCCGCCTCGGGGTCGTGGTAGATCGGGCTCGTGCTGAGCAGGGCGTCCGCGAAGTGCTGCACCGGGCCCCGCTCCACGACCACCTTCGCCTTCCCCGTCGGCTCCCCGATGATGCTCTTGAGCAATTCCTCCATCGCTGCGGCATCGTCTGCCACGATGTGCCTCCTCTCCCCGTCCCGCCGTCGATCTCCCCGCCCGACGCTGCACGGCGGGCACCGGCCCGGGCCGGTGCAGCGCCAAAGGTAGCGGGGCCGCCTCGACGCCGCCCAATCCGGCCCGGGCGGCGGCCCTCCCCGCGTGGTCGGTACCATCGGCCGCCATGCCCGACTTCTTCGAGGTGGTGCACACCCAGCGGGCGGCCCGGTCGTTCCTCCCCGACGACGTCGACGACGCCACGGTGGCGCGGGTCCTCACAGCGGCCACGCACGCCCCGAGCGCCGAGAACAGCCAGCCCTTCGTCTTCGTCGTCGTCCGCGACGCCGCCGTACGGGCCGCCATCGGGGCCTTGACGGCGCGCCTCTGGGAGGGGGGTGCCAGGGCGCTCGAGGAGCAACGCCTCTCCCCCGCGTTCCTACGCGACGTCGACCACGGGGCGACGGGAGGCGTCGCCGGGGCCCCGGTGCTGGTGGTGATCTGCGGCGACACCCGACTCACCTACGCCAACGCCATGGACGCGTCCATCTTCCCGGCGGTCCAGAACCTCCTGCTCGCGGCGCACGCCCTCGGCCTGGGCTCGACCCTGACCACGCTGCCGGTCCTGGCCGGCGACGAGCTGTCGGCGCACCTGGGCCTGCCGGCCGAGGTGGTGCCCGTCGCCGTGGTCCCGCTCGGCCACCTCCCCAAGCCCCTGGGCCCTCCGAGCCGGCAGCCGCTCTCCGAGAAGGCCCACCTCGACCGCTACGGGACGCCCTTCCCGCCGGGCTGAGCGAATCCTTCGAGGAACGAGCAGTAGCGGTCCAGGACGACGGGCCAGGTGTAGTTGGCCTCCACGTAGCGCCGCCCGTTCCGGGAAAGGACCTCCCTCCGGGTCTGATCCGTGACGAGGAGGCCGAGGGTCGCCTCGAACTCGGCGAAGTCGGCGAACCACAGCCCCGCACCCGACTGCTCGCAGTGCTCGCGCGTCGCGCCGCACACCGCGTTCACCAGAACGGGAACGCCCGCGGTCAGCGCCTCGATCACCGTGAGCGAGAACGACTCGTGCGGCGAGGGTGCGACCAGGACCTGCGCCCCACGCAGCAGCGCCCACTTCGCGTCGTCGTCGATCATGCCCGTGACCACGATGTCGTCGGCCGGGGCCGGCGGGTCGACCACCTGGCCCACGAGCACGAGCCGGAGGGGGCCCGGGTGGCGCTCCTTGAAGGCCCGGAAGAAACGCCACAGCATGCCGGTGCCCTTCTGGTCGTCGACGCGCCCGATGCACACGACATAGGGCACGTCGTCGACTCCGAACGCGGCCCGCACCGCCTCCTCCCCGCCGCGGTGGCCGCCCTCCCCCGGCACCGCCGGCTCCTCGACGCCCAACCCGACCAGCACCTGGCGCGTCGCCGCCACACCGAAGCGCGCGTTGACGAGCGCGCGCTCGCTCCGGCTGTGGAAGGCAAAGCCCCGGCACCGTGCGAACAGGTCGTCGAAGAGGGGCAGGTGCAGCGCCGGCTCCTCGTGCGCAGCGGGATGCAACACGGCCCGTTCGGCCACCAGGGGCAGCCCGCGCACGGTCGGGTAGTACAGGTACGGGTAGAACGCCAGCACGTCGGCGTCGCTGGCCGCCACGGCCTCCAGGAGGGCCGGCGAGCGCGGGCCCTGCAGGTCGACCCAGCGCTCCATGTCGGCCACGCTGGCATGCGCCGGGTCGTCCCGCATCTGCGCCCAGAGGGGGTGGAAGTGCTCGTCGCGGCCGGCCGCGGAGCGGATGCGCCGCACCCGCACCCCCCGCTCCGTCGCCGTCCCCTCGTCCAGTTCGTCGCGCCAGGTGATGGCGTCGAGGGCGCAGGTCGTCAGGACCTCGACGTCCCAGCCCCTGTCGGCCACCAGGCGCTCCGCCAGCATGCGGGCCCCCGTCTCGGCGCCGCCCCGGATGGTCCGGCCGTAGCGCGGGACGACGAAGGCGAGCTTCACGTGCGTTCGACCGGGACGGGTGACGCCGTCTCCGAAGGGGCGGGTGACGCCGTCTCCGAAGGGGCGGCGGCCGGCACGGCAGCGAACATACAGTGCCGACCGTCCCGGGCCCCCGGGACCTGACGCCCGCGTCAGGTCCGGAGCTAGGGTGAGCCGGTGCAAGAGCACCACTACTCCGTCGATATTGAGGCCAGCGTGGACGAGCTCTGGCAGCTCTTCTGGGCCCGCATCCCCCACACCGAGACCGGGGACGTGACGATCGACATCCTCCATCCCGGCGACGCCGTCGGCGAGGGCCTGATCCGCCACTGCACCTTCCGCGTGCCGCGTTGGCTGCTGACCGGCGGCAAGGGCCAGTCGTGGGAGTGGCTCACCGAGGTGAAGCCGAACGTCTCGTGGAAGTACAACGCCGTCGGGCGCCCACTGCTCTCCGAAGCCGAGGGCCACACTCGATTGGAGGACATCGGCAACGGGATGACGCGGGTGCACTTCTCCGAGACCTACCACGCCTTCAACCCGCTGTTGCGTGCCCTCTTCGAGAAGCGCGTCCACGCGTTCATTTCGAAGGACAACGACCGGCTCATCAAGGACTCGCTCACCATGGGCGTGGGCTACCTGCGCAAGGCCAAGGCCAAGGCGGCGGCACAGGCGACGGACAACGATGCCGCGCCGGCCGCGCCGGCCGCCCCCGACCCGGGGTGACGGTCGTCGACCTCTGGGTCAACGCCCTCAGCGGCAAAGCCGCGGCGGCCTTCATGGGCCAGGCCGGCAACGAGGGCATCCCCGAGCTCCTCGGGGGCGATCTGGCGTCGTCCTCCACACTGCAGCACGTGCTCGTCGCCATGGACGCCTGTGGCGTCGACGTGGGCGTGCTCGCCGCGGGCATCGCGTCGGAGGACACGGGGCCACTGCTCAATGCGGTGGCCGCCTACCCGGACCGCCTCCGCGTCGCGCTGACCGTCGACCGCGCCGAGCGCCCCGTGCAACAGGTCACGCGCCTGCGCGCCCTGGCCGAGCACCCGGCCGTCGTGCTGGTGCGGGTCACGCCCCTGGTGGAGCAGTACCCGCTCAACGACAAGCTGTACTACCCCGTGTACGCCACCTGCGCCGAGCTCGGCCTGCCGGTGTCGATCAACGTCGGCATCCCCGGCCCCCGCGTGCGCTCGGCCTGCCAGCACCCCGAGCTCCTCGAGGACGTGCTCATCGACTTCAAGGGGCTGACGGTGATCGGCGCCCACATGGGCCACCCCTACGAGGGCCTGCTGATGCAGTACATGCTGAAGTGGCCGGACCTCTACCTCTCCAACTCGGCTTACCTGGCCAAGTACATGGACCCGGCGCTCGTCGCGTTCATGGACTCGAAGCGCGGCATGGGCCGGGTCCTCTTCGCGTCGGATCACCCCTTCCTGCCCATGGAGCGGGCGGTGGCCGCCGCGCGTGATCTGCCTCTCTCCGACGCGGCGGCCGAGGCGTACCTCGGCGGCACGGCCGTCCGACTCCTGCACCTCGACTGACGAGCGGCTCCTCCGGGTACGGTCTCGTCGTGGACCTCGGACGCATCGGAGTCTGGTGGAGCGGATCGTGGCGGGACCCCGGCGACGGCGCACGGAGCGTCGCCGCCGAGCTCGAGTCCCTCGGCTACGGGACGTTGTGGTCGTCCGGGCGCTTCGACCCCGGCCTGTCCCCGCACTTCGAGAGACTGCTCGCCGCGACCGAGCATGTGGTCGTGGCCAGTGGCATCGTCAGCATCTGGACGGGAGACCCCGAGGTCGTCGGGCCCGCAGTCGACGCGCTCGAGGACGCCTACGCGGACCGCTTCCTGCTCGGGATCGGCACCAGTCACGGACCGATCGTGCCCGACTACAGCCGGCCCTATTCGAAGATGGTGGCGTACCTCGATGCGCTCGACGCCCTGGTCCCGCCGGTTCCGGCAACACGCCGCGTCCTGGCCGCCCTCGGGCCGCGCATGCTGGAATTGGCCGCGGCGCGCGCCGCCGGCGCCCATCCCTATTTCGTGCCGGTGGAGCACACGGCCCGGGCCCGCTCCATCCTCGGCCCCGCCCCGCTGCTGGCGCCGGAGGTGGCTGTCGTCCTCGAGACCGATCCGGTCCGCGCCCGTGAGCTGGCCCGGGGGTACGCCGCCACCTACCTCAGCCTGCCGAACTACACCCAGAACCTGCGCACGTTCGGCTTCGGCGACGACGACATCGGCGGGGGCGGCAGCGACCGGCTGATCGACGCGGTGATCCCGTGGGGCGATGCCCACACGGTGGCGGCGGCCGTCCGGGCCCACCACGATGCCGGGGCGGACCACGTCTGCGTGCAGGTCGTCGCCGGGCGCCAGGACTTCCCGCTGGCCGAGTACCGGGAGCTGGCGCAGGTCCTCTTCGGCCGCTGAGGGGGCCGCTCCCTGGGGCGGGGCCTATCCCGGCCGCACCTCCATCCCCATCGACTGTGTCACCACCTGTGCGCCGGAGGCGATGCTCGCCGCGGCGGCGGGGGTGGCGGACGGAGGAGCCGGTTCCAGGCAGGTCCCCGCTCCCTGGGGCGCTCCCGCCGGTCCGCCGGTCGCGACGGCAGGCAGCGGCTGAATGGTCGCGGCGCAGGAGGTCACGCTCGCGCCGTGCGGGCCGGCCGCCGGTGCCACACGGTGGTGGGGCGCTCCCGATGCGGCCGGCCATCCGATGGACGCGCTCACCGGACCGGCGACGAGCATGGCGCCGAGGAGCAGCGGGGGGATCCACAGCGTGGCGCGCAGCAGGACGCCGGCTGCGCCGTGCACACGGCTCCGCGCACGCGTCGCGTCCTGCCTGGCGCGTGCTTCCTTGCTGCCCTGCTGGCGCGTCGACACGGGTGCCCTCCGGAACCGGGATCACCCTCCCTATCGACATCCGGTCCGCCGCCCTTGAACGTGGGCCCCTCAGCCGTTCACCTCGTGCCTGCGCCGGTCCAGGCGGACACCGGGACCGGCCCTGCGATCCGGCAGCCCTACTGCGCGTCGTCGCGTCGCCGGGCCAGCTCGGCGGCGAGGGCCCGGAAAGCACGGCCGCGGTGCGACACGGCGTTCTTCTCGTGCGGCTGCATTTCGGCGAAGGTGCGCCCGTCCCCACCGTCGGGCACGAAGACCGGGTCGTAGCCGAACCCGTTGCTGCCCCGCGGCTCGACGGAGATCGTCCCGGGCAGCACACCTTCCGTCCAGACCTCCGACCCGTCGGGAAACGCGACGAGGGCGACCGTCTTGAAGCGGGCCCGTCGTGCGCCGCCACCGTCCTCGCACGCCGCCAGCTCGCGCAGCAGCTTGGCCACGTTGTCGGCGTAGGTCGCCGACTCGCCGGCGTAGCGGGCCGAGTAGACGCCGGGCTCGCCGCCCAGGGCTTCGACCTCCAGCCCGGTGTCATCGGCCACCGCCGCCGCCTGTGTCGCGGTCGCCAGGGCACGCGCCTTCAATCGGGCATTGCCGACGAGCGTGTCGGCGTCCTCCACGACCTCGGGGACGTCGTCGGGCCGTGGCACGAGCTCCACCGGCAGGACCGCCGACAACACCGCCACGATCTCCTTGACCTTGTCGGGATTGGCCGACGCCAGCACGAGCCGGAGCGGTGGGGTCCCGCCCGGGCCGCTCATCGCTTCGGAGGCGCCTCGGCCAGCACGGCCTCTTGCATGCCGGTCAGCTCCTCAATGCCGCCCTCGGCCAGGCCGAGCAGCGTGTCCAGCTCCCCCCGGGTGAAGGCCATCCCCTCGGCGGTGCCCTGCACCTCCACGAAACGCGCCGACCCGGTCATGACGACGTTCATGTCGACCTCGGCCCGCGAGTCCTCGACGTAGGGCAGATCGAGCATCGGCACGCCGTCGATGATGCCCACCGAGACCGCCGCCACCGAATCGGTGAGCGGATGCGTGCTGATGGTGCCCGCCTGGACCAGCCGGGTGCAGGCGTCGTGCAGCGCGACGTACGCGCCGCAGATGGACGCCGTGCGGGTACCGCCGTCGGCCTGCAGCGCATCGCAGTCGACGGTGATCTGCACCTCGCCCAGCGTCACGAGGTCGCACACGGCGCGCAGCGAGCGGGCGATCAGCCGTTGGATCTCCTGGGTCCGCCCGGACTGCTTGCCCTTGGCCGCCTCCCGCGAGGCCCGTTCGGGCGTCGAGCCCGGCAGCATGGAGTACTCGGCGGTCACCCAGCCGCGACCGGTGCCCCGCATCCAGGGTGGAACCCGCTCCTCCACCGACGCCGTGCAGAGCACCTTGGTCTGCCCGAAGGTCACCAGCACCGAGCCCGGCGCCATCACCGTGTAGTCACGCTCGAAGCGCACGGGCCGTAGCTCGTCCAGGGCGCGCCCGTCCTGTCGCGCCGTCCGGGGATCCCCGCTCACGTCCTGTCCTCCCACTGCACTCCTCCCGGTCTGCCTCTCGGCCCAGTCACGTCGACAACCTAGGCGACGTCGTTGCCCTGCCCGACCTGCGAATCCATGACGTGGAAGCCCTGATCAACTCCTCACGACGCGGACGCCTCGAGGACGTGCCGGAGACCCATCTCCAACGTGGAATGGGAGAAGGCGAACCCGCTCGCTTCCAGGACCGACGGCTGCACCCGAGCACTGGTGAAGAGCAGCGAGTCCGCCAGCTCCGACCCCAGCAGCAGCCTCGGGCCGAACCTGGGTACAGGGAACAGGGCCGGCCTGGAGAGCGCATCGCCGAGGAGCCGCGTGAACTGGCGATTGGTGACCGGATTCGGCGCCACCACGTTCACCGGGCCGCGTACGTCGTTCTCCAGCAGCCACCCGAGAGCCCGGATCTCGTCATCGATGGTGATCCAGCTCCACCACTGGGCACCGGATCCGAACCTTCCGCCCAGGCCGAGCCTGAACAGCGGCAGCATCTTGGGCAGCGCGCCGCCCTCCCTGCTGAGCACAAGGCCCGTCCGGGCGCACGCCACCCGGACGCCAGCCTCAGCGGCGGGTGCGGTTTCGGCCTCCCAGCGGACGCAGAGCGATGCGAGGAAGTCGTCACCCGGTGCGCTCTGCTCGGTGAGGATCTCGTCGCCGCGGTCGCCGTAGAACCCGATGGCCGATGCGCTCACCAGTACCCGAGGACCCCGGTCCAGGCCGGCCAACGCACCCGCGAGCAACGCCGTGGAACGGGTACGGCTCTCGACGAGCACACGTTTGCGGGACTCGGTCCAGCGGCCGTCGCCGATACCTGCCCCGGCCAGGTGGACGACCGCGTCGGCGCCTTCGAGGCCACGAGCATCGATCGTGCCCTCCTCCGGGTCCCAGGAGAGCGCTTCCTCACCCGGTCGGACCTGGCGGCGCACGACCCTCACGACGTGGTGGCCGACACGTTCGAGTTGGCGACACAACGGTTGACCGATGGCGCCGCTCGATCCCGTGACCACGACCCGCATATTCGTCGCAGCCTAGGTGCCCCCGTGCCAATCGACTCGTGCCGCGTCCGTCCGTGGTTGCGGTCATCGGGATCCTCGTCGGGGTCCCCGCGGGGATCATCGTCGGTCGCTGGCTGTGGATCGTCTTCGCCAAAGCGATCAACGCCGTCCCCTCCCCCTCCGTGTCCGTCGTCGACGTCGTCGGGGTCGCCCTCGGAACGCTTGTGCTGGCGAATCTGGCGGCACTCATTCCGAGCCGGATGGCGGCCCGCACCCCGACGGCCTTGGTGTTGAGGGCCGAGTAAGGCATCGGCTGTCAGTTGCCGTGGGCGAAGGCCTCCGGGTACGAGTGGGTGGAGATCTCGAGCGCGGCGTCCACGTCGCGGTAGGTCTTGAACTCAATGACGTTGCCGCTGGGGTCGACGATCTTGGCCTTGGTCTGCTCGGTGGATCGCCCCTGGTCGTCGGTCGAGACCGGCACCAGCCACGCGACACCGCTCGCCGTGAGGCGCGCCGTCATGGCGTCGAAGTCGTCGCGGCTGAGCGTGACACCGAAGTGACGCGAGCCGTCGGCTCGCATGTCGGCCACCTCGTCCGGGCGGTCCTGCAGCGTGATCTGCATGCCGAAGAACCATACGTCGGCGAACCCGCTCCGGGCACGGGCCGGCTGGCAGCCGAGCGTGTGCACGTAGAAGTCACGCGCCTCGTCGATGTCTCGTACCGGGATGGAGAGATGGAGGATGGGCTGCACACGGCCAGCCTACGAGGGTCGACTACGCGGCGCGGCCGCCCGCAAAGAGGACGCAGCGGGCCATCGTCATCGGCTTCTGGCGCTCGCCCGGCGTCGCCGCGAAGGCCCGGCACGTCGAGAGTGGGATCCCGGTCACGGGCGCCGCCAGTGCCTGTCCCGGCGCCACCTTCCACACCCAGGCCCGCTGCTCGAAGACCGGCGCCGTGCCGAGCGCGGCGGTCAGGAATCCCGACGCGTAGACCGGGTCGCGACTGGCGCCGGTGACCACCACCTGGTCCACCCGCCAGGACCGCAGGGCGGTGCGGACGGTCGCCAGCTGGGCGTTGCTCCCCGCCGGCAGGGCGGTGCCACCGATGGTCAGGTCGGTCAGTATCCGCCGGGCCGACCCCGGCGCACCCGCTCCGACCGGCCCCCCGAAAGCGTTGGGTGTCTTGAGCGCGGCACCGGCCAGGCGGAAGCGCATGCCCTGCATGGCCTGCCACAGCATCGGCTGCGACGAGCCCGAGACGGCGAAGGGAACCGTGAGGACGACGTTGCCCGCCGGCGGGCGTGTCGCCGCATCACGGAGGTACGGGGGCGTGTGGACCCGCACCACCCGCAGAGGCGCGTCGTAGGTCTTGAACACCGGCGTCAGCGCCACGAGCGCCACGGCCACGGTGGCCACGCCGGTCAGCGCACCCCAGTGCCTGGTGATCCATGCGGCGGGACGCCGCTGCGCACCGTGCAGGGCATCGAGGCCCACCGCGATCAGGAAGGCCAGGGGCAGGGTGAGGAGCGGGACGAACTGATCCGGCAGGATCTCCCTCAGGACCGGCAGCATGGAGAGCTCGTGCCACGGCAGCCAGGGGTGCCCGAGCCACGCCGGCCCGCTGATGAGGTAGGCCCCCAGCGCCAGCCAGAAGGTGGCGGCGGCCAGGAGGACGAGCATCCAGGTCAGCGGGCGCCGACGCCCGGCGACCAGCGCTCCCAACCCGGCCAGGGCCACGCCCCAGCCGACGTAGTCGGGCGGCGGTCCGGCGCGGCCGAGGTACCCGGCGTAGCGGGCCAGACCGGTTGCCGGCGCCCCGTACGCCCCCGACGCCAGGAGTCCGGCGAGCGGGACTCCCGAGATCGGCGCCAGCACGAACAGGACGCCGGTGACGGCTTGCGGCCCGGCCAACCCGTACCAGGTGGGATAGGCCAGCAGCACCACCGTCACGCCCGCGCCGAGTGCCAGCGCGGGAAGTGCGTGCCCGGCGCGCGGGCGCAGTTGCCGCCACCCCACCACCGCGGCCGCCAGCAGCCCGGCCGCGGCCAACAGGAGGCACATCACCAGGATCTCGGGAGAGATGAAGAACTGGACGACCAGCAACGCCGCGAGGAGCAGGCCGTCGCGTCGGACCGAGTGCTCCTGGCGGATCACGATCTCGTGCAGCGTGGTGAAGAGGAAGGGAGGGATGACGAGGATGCTCACCGACACGTGCCCGAAGGTGATCGAGGTGACGAGCGCCGCCGAGTAGCCGAACACCAGTGCGGCCGGGATGGCGCCCGCCTTCCACGTGACGAGCGGGCGGATGGCAGCGAAGCAGGCCCAGGCACTGAGGGCGGGGGCGAGCGTGAGCGCGACGTTGGTCGCGGTGACCGGACCGAAGAGCCAGGTGACCGGGGCGAGTACCACGCCGACCAGCGGCCCCGACGTGTTCGAGAGCAGGTTGGCGCCGTGGGGGACGTTGACGGCACCCGAGAAGACGATGCTGTGCAGGTGGCTCATGGCCCACGCGGGCCAGGCCATGAACCAGACCTCTTGCGCCGGGTCGCCGCAGCCGCAGGTCAGGACAGACGACGGGTGACCCGACCAGACGTGCCACCAGAGAATGACGGCGGGCACGCTGAAGCAGGCGAGCGCCACAACGTGGAAGCACACGGTGCGCAGGCTCCACAGGCCGCTGCCAGATTCGGCCGGCGGACCCGAAGGCACCGCGCCCGCCCCCGGCTCCCGCCCGCCGGTGTCGCTCGGGATGTCGTCGTGCACGGGGTGCGCCGACACGTCCATCCCACTTGTCATCGTCGGTGAGCGTACCGCCGGGGCCTCGCCGCCCGAGGGGCTCCCGAGCGCTTCGTATGATTCGACATCGTGCCTCACGACCGACGCTGCATCGTGGTGGGCGCCGGGCTCCTCGGCCTCGCCGGCGCGTGGGCACTGACCCGACGGGGTTGGGACGTGCGCGTCCTGGAGGCAGCGGGGTCGCCGGGCCACATGCGTTCGGGTTCCAAGGGTGACGCGCGGATCTTTCGGCTCGGCTACCCCGAACAGCACTACGTCGAAATGGCGCTGCGCGCCCGTGCCGGCTGGCACGACCTCGAGGCCGCCACGGGCCGGCAGCTGCTCCACCGCACCGGCCAGGTGACGTTCGGCGACGAGCAGGCGCTCCACGCCATCGCGACCGCTCTGGCGGCTGCGGGCGCGCCTGTCGACGAGATCCCGGCCGCGAGCGCCGCGCGGCGCTTTCCGGGGATCGCCACCACCGGCACGGTGCTCGTCGAAGCCGACTCGGGCGTCCTGTCCGCCGACCAGTGCCTCCACGCCCTCCGCCAGGCCGGCCGATTCGACGTGCACACCAACACCAAGGTGACGTCACTGAGCCAGTCACCCGAAGCCGTGACCGTGGGGACCGCCGACGGCGCCGTCCTGCACGCGGACGTCGTCGTCGACACGGCCGGGCCGGCGTCGCTCGGGCTGTTGGACCTCGCGTCCCCTGCGGCCGCCCCGCCGTCCATCCCCCAGGTGGCCTATTTCGCAGCACGGCGCGACGAGGGCATGCCCCCCGTCTTCATTGAGTGGGGCGACGACATGCTCTATGGCCTGCCGGTGCCCGGCGGCGGCCTCCACGCCGGGACCTACAAGGTCTCCCACCACACGCCGGGCCCGGCAGTGCAGGCGTTCGACCCGACCGACCCGGCTCCGCTCAATGCGGAGGATCCCGTACTCCTGGCGCACCTCACCGGCGCGGTGGCCCGCCTCCTCCCCGCCCTCCACCCGGTGCCCGTGGCCACCGAGCGTTGCGTCTACGACAACTCGGCGGACACCGACTTCATCCTCGACCGGGTCGGCCGTGTCGTCATCGGGTGCGGCACGAGTGGGCACGCCTTCAAGTTCGGGCCGGCGCTCGGGGAGTTGCTCGCCGACCTGGCCGAGGACCGGCGTCCGCCCGTCGACCTCACCCGCTTCGGCCTGCGCCGGAGCGCCTCGGCCCCCGACGGGGCCCCACCGGCCTCCCGGTAGGTTGCCGGTGTGCCCCGCTATGTCGCCCTGCTCCGGAGTGTGAACGTCGCCGGGCACGGGCGCCTGGCCATGGACGAGCTCCGGGCCTCCTTCGACGCCCTCGGGTACACCGACGTCACGACCTACATCCAGACGGGGAACGTGCTCTTCTCGACCGGATCGAAGAGTGAATCGGGCCTCGCAACCGCTCTCGAGCAGCGGCTGGCCGACGACTTCGGGGACTCGCCGGCGGTGCTCATACGGAACGTGGCCGACCTGCGGCGCATCGTCGGGTCGAGCCCGTACGCGAAGAGGGGCGCCGACCCGGCGCGCCACCACGTGACCTTTCTGGCGCAGCCCCCCTCGCAGGCCGCGCTCCATGCGCTGAGCCTCCCGAAGAGCGGCCGAGACGAGCTCGTCGTCGAGGGCAGGGAGGTCTACGTGCACACGCCGGACGGCTATGCCAACACGAAGTACACCGGCACCTTCCTTGAGCGCCGGCTCGGCGTGGTCACCACGACCCGGAACTGGAACACGGTGACCAAGCTCGCCGACCTGGCCGCGCGCTGAATCGCACAGCGAGACGGACGGAAGCCGGCCGGGACCCAGTTACATGGCGTAGACGCTGCGGATGACCTCGGAGATGGTGGTGGTGTCCTCGACGACCAGCCTGATGGCCTCGTCGCGCAGGGACCGCATGCCCTGCTTCTCGGCCTGCCGCCGCAGCTCGTCCTGCGTCGCCCAGCCGACGATGAGCCGCTTGATCTCCGGGGTCATCTGGAGCAGCTCGTAGACACCGATCCGATCGAGGTAGCCGGTGTGCCCGCAGTAGTTGCAGCCGGCCCCGATGGCGAACTCGGTCTTGACCGGACCGCCGCACTCCTCGTAGAAGCTGAGCTCCTCCTTGGTCGGCGTGTACGCGGTCTTGCACGACGGGCAGATACGCCGGAGAAGGCGCTGCCCGACGACGGCCAGGACGGAGGAGGCGATCAGGAACGACTCGATCCCCATGTCGAGGAACCGGTGCAGGGCCGAGACGGAGTCGTTCCCGTGCAGGGACGAGAGGACGAAGTGCCCGGTCAGGGCGGACTGCACCGCGATACGAGCGGTCTCGACGTCACGGATCTCACCGACGAGGATCACATCGGGGTCCTGGCGCAGGATCGACTTCAAACCACTGGCGAAGGTCAGGCCGGCCTGTTCGTTGGTCTGGATCTGGTTGATCTTGGGAAAGACGAACTCGACCGGGTCCTCAATGGTCATGACGTTGCGCGAGCGGTCGCTGACCTCCGTGAGGGTGGCATAGAGCGTGGTCGTCTTGCCGCTCCCCGTCGGACCGGCACACAGCACCATCCCGAAGGGCGCCCGCACCAGGCGGGAATAGGTCTCGTGGGTGTCGACCGGCATGCCGAGGTCGTTGAGGCGGAGCACGGAACGGTTCTTGTCCAGGATTCGCATGACGCACTTCTCGCCCCAGATGGTGGCGACGGTCGCGACGCGGACGTCGGTGTCCTTGCCGTCGATCGTGGTGGTGAACTGGCCGTCCTGCGAGCGCCGCTTCTCGACGATGTTGATCTCGGCCAGGATCTTGATCCGGCTGATCAGCCCGACGCCCATGGAGCTCGGGAGCTCCAGCACGTCCTTGAGGGCGCCGTCGATGCGGAAGCGGACGTAGATCACGTCCTGCGACGGCTCAATGTGCACATCGGACGCCCGGTCGCGCACGGCCTGGGTCAAGATGTTGTCGACCACCTGCACGACCGGTGCGTTCTCCGAGACGACGGTCGTCTCCTGCGTCTCGACCACGGGGCGCTTGCGGGTGGTCTCGACCGCCTCGAAGGCCTGGACGAGCTTGCCGACGCTGTCGATGGCCTGGTAGCTGTGGTCGATCGCCCAACGGATGTCGGTCATGGGCGCCAGCGAGAGGCGGACCTGCTGCCCGCTGACGTCGGACAACAGGAAGCGGAGCTCGTCACTCGGCTGAGCCACCGCCACATGCAGCCCGTCGCCATCGACGCGGAGCGGGATGGCGAGGTTCTCGCGGGCCACCTCCGCCGGCACGAGCGCCAGCGCCGACGGCTCGGGCGTGTCGCGCCGGAGGTCGGTCACCGGCATGCCGAAGAAGTCAGCCAGGGCTCCGGCCAGTCCGCGCTCGTCCAGGGCGCCGATGTCGACCAGGGCTTCGCCGAGCTTCTTGCCGGACTCGGCTTGCGACTTGAGGGCCGCTGCCACCTGGCTCTCCGTCACGACGCCGCGTGAGACCAGCACATGGCCCAGGCGGCCCTTCGTCGGCGACGTGTCCACGGGAGGCGCCGTGAAGGCCACCGGCGTGTCGAGTGCGTCCGCCTCCGAGAACGGCCCCAACTCCGGACCGTCCTCGCGCTCGAGCGTCAGAGTGCCGCCCTCGGGCTCCGTCTCGCCGTCGTCCTTACGTCGGATTCTCATAGTGACAGCGCGGGTCGAGGTAGCAGCTCTTGTCGCCGATTCCGCCCGCTCTCCTTGTGTCTCCATTGTCGGCGTGAAACCCGGCCCACTTGAGCACGGGAACCGTGGTGCCCGGGCACGAACCGGGCCTCGAAACACGGCTGGCGCAGGCCGCCTCCCGGTCCACCGCCCCGGAAAGCGTCACCCGTCGCGGAGGAGGCGGGGCGGGACGACCCGCCGGACCGTTCCGGGCCGCGGTGCGGTCAGGAAGGACTCAATCCCACGTCAGGGGTGGTGCGGTGCGCGTGGGAAGCGGCTCGAAGGCGACGAGTGGCTTCCGGCCCCGCTCGGTCTCCGGCGAGGGGACGACCTCCGCCCTCTCCTGGCGTGCCTCGGCCCCGACCTCGCTGCTGCGCTGCTTCGTGGTGCGGTGATGCGTTCGTGTCTGCATGGTCGTCTCTCGCAGGGATGGCGCGGCACGATCCGTGCCGCGCTCCAGCCGCTCTCCTTCTCGCGCGATGTCGGCACGTGAAACCGTGCGCTTGAGGTGGGCATCCCCGGCCGCCTCACCCCAGCGGCGCAGGTTCGGGCACCGCCCTAGAAGTAGATGGTTCGGGCACCGCCCTAGAAGTAGATGATCTCCTTGGCCCGCTCGGTGACCTCGTCGAGATCGTCCGTCCAGGCCCCGGTGGAGAGGTACTTCCAGCCGCCGTCCGCCGACACGACCACGATGGAGGCCGCCTCGCCCTCCGGCAGCGCCAGCGCGCACTTGACGGCGCCGGCCAGGGCCGCCCCCGTCGAGATGCCGGCGAAGATCCCCACCTCGGTCAGGCGCCGCGTCCACTCGATGGACTCCCGGGGCCGGACGACCGTCTTGCGGTCCAGCAGCTCGGCACCCCCGAGGTTCTCGAAGATGGGCGGGATGTAGCCGTCGTCGAGGTTGCGCAGCCCGTCGACCATCTCACCGGCCGGGGGCTCGACCGCCCAGATCTGCACCGACCGGCCCAGCTTCTCGCGCAGGAAGCGACCGACGCCGAGCAGGGTCCCCGACGTCCCGAGGCCCGCCACGAAGTGCGTGATGCCCGGGCAGTCGCGCAGGATCTCGGGCCCGGTCCCCTCGTAGTGCGCCTTGGGGTTGGCCGGGTTGCCGTACTGGTACAGGAAGACCCACTCGGGGTGTTCCTCGGCCAGGCCGCGCGCCATGCGCACGGCGCCGTTGGAGCCCTCGCTGCCCGGCGACTCGATGATCTCGGCCCCCCACAACTCCAGGAGCTGGCGGCGCTCGACCGAGACGTTCGTCGGCATCACCACCTTGAGGGTGTAGCCCTTCACCTTGCACACCATGGCGAGGCCGATGCCCGTGTTGCCCGAGGTCGGCTCCATCAGCACCTGGTCCGGCTTGCCCGGCACCAGGACGCCGGACCGCTCGGCCTCTTCGACCAGCGAGAGTGCCACCCGGTCCTTGACCGACCCCCCGGGGTTCTGCCCCTCGAGCTTCATGAAGATGCGCGCCGCCGGGTTCGGGCTGAGCGCGCTGATGTCGATGAGTGGCGTGTTGCCGATGAGGTCGAGGACCGAGGCGTACAGGGTCATGGCGGGAACCGCGTCGTGGCGAGGCGCTCGGAGGGCCTCAGCCGCCGGCCACGGCGGGCAGGATGGAGACCTCGGCACCGTCGGCGACCGGCGTGTCGAGGCCCTGCAGGTACCGCACGTCATCGTCGTTGACGTAGATGTTCACGAACTTGTGCAGGGCGCCATCCTCCGTGAGCACCTGGCCGGCCATGCCCGGGTACTCGGCGACGAGCTTCGAGAGCACCTCGCCGATGGTGGCCCCGTCCACGCTCACGACGGAGGATCCCCCGGCTTGGTTGCGCAGGACGGTCGGTAGGCGGACTTCGACGGCCACGGGGCCTCCTCGGTGAGTGTCGGACGGCGCACCGGCCACGCCCGCGGGCTGGCCGGTCGATTGTTGACTGATTCGGTAACGATTCTACAAGGGAGCGGGACCGGACCCCCACCCGGGCGGATCCTGCCCGGGGGCCTCGAGGCCGGGCACCTCGACCGGCTCCTCGGTGATGGTGCCCTCGCGGATCAGGTAGCTCCGCACGACGGGGAGGGTGTCGCGCAGCGAGACGAGCACGTAGTGCCAGCCCGGATCGCCGGCCTGGGCCACGTCGGTCGGCGAGGGATAGGCGTCGGTGTGGGTGTGCGAGTGGA
Organism: uncultured Acidimicrobiaceae bacterium; assembly: GCA_963804055.1. GTDB lineage: Bacteria > Actinomycetota > Acidimicrobiia > Acidimicrobiales > RAAP-2 > Bog-473. The sequence continues at coordinate 56,001 of CAWDOU010000007.1, forward strand.
AGACGCCCATGATGTCCGCCCCGAGCTCCTGGGCCGCCCGGTCGACCCGGAGCATCTCCTTGGGGTCGATCTCGTAGACCATGGCCGAGGCCGCCGCGTTGGCGGTGACGAAGAGGTGGGTCGCCTCGTCGCCCCCGTACGGCCCGACCAGGAGGCCGCACGCCTCGTCGGGCAGACCGGTGAGGCAGTGCGCCACCATGTCCATGTAGATGGAGCGGGAGAGGCGAAGCACCCACGAAGGGTACCCTCGTACCCCTCATGGCCAGGGCGAAGAAGCAGATCGCCAAGCGGGCGGCCGCCCGCGAGGACCGCAGTGGCGACCGCACCGTCGCCACCAACCGGCGCGCCCGGCGTGAGTACGAATTCCTCGAGACGTTCGAGGCCGGCATCGTCCTGCAGGGCTCCGAGGTGAAGTCCCTCCGGGAGGGCAAGGCCCAGCTCAGCGAGGCATACGCCCGGGTCGACGACGGGGAGCTCTGGCTCTTCCAGCTCCACATCCCGCCCTGGCAGTTCGCCACCGGGGTGGGCGCCCACGACCCGGACCGCAAGCGCAAGTTGCTGATGCACCGGTCCCAGATCGACGAGCTCATGGGCAAGACCCAGCAGCAGTCGCTGACGCTGATCCCGGCCTCGCTGTACTTCCGCGACGGCAAGGCGAAGGTCCAGCTCGCCCTGGCCAAGGGACGCCGGCTCTACGACAAGCGCAACGTGATCATGGCCCGGGACGCCGAGCGTGAGGTCGCCCGGGCGACCAAGGAGATGGGCCGCTGGGGCGGCGAGTAACCCCTGCTTGCAGGCGTTTCCGACGCACCTCCGATCCCCTAGAATGGACGACCTGGTCACACCGACCAGTGGAGTCCCAGACATGGGGGTGATTGGTTTCGACTTCGGTCGTCAAGGTAGGAGAAGCGAGCCGTGGTCTCCGGAACCACGTTAAAGAGCCGGAACCAAAAACAAACGCCGAGCCTCAGCTCGCGATCGCTGCTTAAGTAGCGACGTCCAGCCGGTCCCCGCCCTACGGATCGGATCTTGGGCGTCATTCAGTAGGGCTTACTCAGTGGCTCACACCAACTGATCACTGAGGAAACTTTCGTTGGTTACGGGGTGGCACTGCCGGCCGGCAGAAGTGCCACCCCCGACAACCTGATGTCGGCTGCGCTCGGAGAAGGCCTACTGCGGCTCCGGAGGACGCGGGTTCAATTCCCGCCACCTCCAAGAGTTCTCACGCGGCAGTGTGAGGACTGTTGGAGGTGCACCATCACCCGCCGTCTTCACTGATCTCCTGAGCCCGGACTCGTCGTGCACGCCATGGCGACGATGTGCGGATTCACCCTCGACCGGAGTGCTGCCCGGCATCTCTTCTGCAACGAGGACGTGACGCCGATGACGCCGCTGGCTGCGGTGGTGCGTCGGTCTCTCACGGCTGTGCGCCGCGATCTCGCAGCATCTCGCCACCGAAGCGAAGATCGATACGTGGCACCTCACTGTCGGCTTCAGGTGACGGCTTCGGCGACACCCGAGAGGAGCGCCATGGCGAGGAGGGACGCGACGCACGGAATAACGTGGCCTGGCCGAACAGCGCAGCGAGATCGGGGGATCGGTGGGGGAAGCCCCCTCGGGGATCAGTAAATGGATACCGGGCCTTCGGGTCGCTCGGACCTACAACCGCCAATGGACGCGGTCGGATGTCGTAGCCGGTGTGGTCCTCGCAGCCATCTTGGTGCCGCAGGGATTGGCCTATGCGGAGCTGGCCGGACTCCCGCCCGTCACCGGCTTGTACACGTCCATCGGATGCCTGGTCGGCTATGCGGTCTTCGGTCCGTCCAGGATCCTCGTCCTGGGCCCGGATTCCTCCATCTCACCGCTGATCTTCGCCGCCCTGATGCCACTGCTCGCCGGTGGCGACATGCACCGAGCGATCGCTCTGGCAGGGATGCTCGCAGTGATCGTCGCCGTCATCGAGATCGGACTGGGGATCGGAAAACTCGGCTTCGTCGCTGACCTGCTCTCGAGCGAGGTCCAGGTCGGCTACATGAATGGTCTCGCTCTGATCATCATCGTCGGACAGTTGCCCAAGCTCTTCGGATTCTCGACCGACGCCGAGGGCTTCGGCCCCGAGATCAAGGCATTCGTCCTCGGGCTCGACGGTACCGTCGGGGCAGCGCTGGTGGTCGGATTGGGAGTGCTGGCCATCCTGTTGGTGCTCTCCCGCTTCACCAAGGTCGTCCCTGCGGTCCTCGTCGGCATCGTGGCAGCAACCGTCGTCTCCGCGATCTTCGACTTGCACGCCCACGGGGTGGCGACCGTTGGGACGCTTCCCCGAGGGGTCCCGACGCCATCGGTGCCGTGGACCAAATGGGCCGATGTCGGACCTCTCATGGTCGCCGCAGTGGGCATCACGCTGGTATCCCTGGCTGACACGATCGCCACCTCCTCGAGCTTCGGCGCCCGAAGAGGCGAAGAGGTCGATCCAAACCAGGAGATGATCGGCATCGGTGCCGCCAACCTTGCGGCAGGCCTCCTCCAGGGCTTCGCCGTATCGACGAGTGGCTCACGCACCGCCGTCGTCGAGCAGGCCGGCGCCAAGTCGCAGCTGGCGTCTCTCGTCGGTGCCGGCATCGTCGTCGCGCTGTTGCTGTTCTTCAACTCGCTGCTCGCTGATCTGCCGCAATCGGCGCTGGCCGCGGTGTTGATCGCCGCCGCCCTTTCCCTTCTCGACCTTCAGGCCCTCGTACGGTACGCAAGGGTTCGAAAAGAGCGCGCTCGTCCTTTCCATAGTCGCCAGCCTGGGTGTGATCGTCTTAGGCGTCCTGCCAGGGATCGTCATCGCCATTGCTCTCGCGGTGCTCTTGTTCTTTCAGCGGAGCTGGCAACCGCACGGCACCGTCATCGGCGAAGTGGAGGGTCTGGGGGGATGGCACGACGTCGAGCGGTATCCAGAGGCGCACCAGCTCCCCGGGATCGTGGTCTTCCGCTGGGAGGCTCCTCTTTTCTTCGCGAACTCCTCAGCCTTCCGCTCGCAGGTCCGCCACCTCGTGGGCCAACGACACGCAACCTGGGTCGTCGTCCAGTGTGAGGCCATGACCGACGTGGACGTCTCGGCGGCAAGAATGCTCGAGCAACTCGATCGTGAGCTCAACGTTGCCGGAGTCCACATGGCCTTCGCCGAGATGCGCACTCGCCTGCAGGATCTCGTTCGCCGTTATGGCCTCTTCGAGACACTCGACCGCGACCGGTTCTATCCGACGCTCCAGGCTGCAATCGCTGCGGTCGGCGACACGTGACAACGTCTTGTCCAGCACCGCCACCTGCTCGTCGTCGGGTTTCCTACAGTCGGTAGAGCGTGCGGGCGTTGTCTCCCATGACCCGCGCCTGGGTCTCGGGGCGGAGCGCGCCCATCTTCTCCGCAACACCTTCGACCGGAGCGGGGTAGAGGCAGGTCGGGTGGGGGAAGTCGGTCTCGAAGAGGATCCGGTCGTCGCCGACGATGTCCATGAGGCTCTGCAGCTGGCCATGACCCTCCTCGAACCAGAAGGTGGCATACCAGTGCTTGGCGAAGTACTCCGACGGCTTGTACTTCAGCGCCTTGAAGTGATCGGGCGCGTTCTCGGACAGTTCGTAGTCCATCGTCTCGAGGATGAACGGGATCCACCCGATGCCGCTCTCGACGGCAACCATGGTGAGCTCCGGGAAACGGTCGAACACGCCTGAGAAGATCGTGTTCATCACCACTCGGGCGCTGTTGAGGAAGAGCATGGCGCCGCCGATGGCGGGCTTGACGTACTCGTCCTGCGAGGCCCAGAAGTAGTTGCCGAAGAAATCCATTGCCGTGTTGCTGGAGCCGATGTGGAAATGCACCGGCATGTTGAGGTCCGAGCACACCTGCCACAGGGGGTCCCAGTCCCGGCTCGCCAGGTCGGGCGATCCGGCATCCTGTGGGTCCGACGTCATGTTGATCCCGCGCAACCCGAGGCCGGACGCCCTGCGTGTCTCCTCAATGCAGAGATTGACGTCCCACGCCGGCATCAGGGTCATCGGGATGAAGCGGTTGCCCGACGAGGTCATCATCTCGGCCATGGCGTCGTTGTAGATCTGCAGGCACATCATCCGGAGCGCCTGGTCGGGGATCATGTTGTTCAGCGTCGAGCCGCCGAGTCCCACCACGTTGGGGAACAGGACCTGGGCGTGGACCCCGATTTCGTCCATGAGCTTCAGGCGCGCCTGCGGATCGAACGCGCCCTCGTGTATCCAATCGAGGCCCATCTCCATCGAATCGAGGAAGGGGAGCTTCGAGCTGTCCCGTGCGACGACGCCCCCGCCGCGGGCGAACCCGATCTCGTTGCCGTCGACCACCCAGGTCGGACCCTCCTCGCGCTCCTCCATGTGCAGCACGCGCTTCTCGTAGCCCTTCGGGGCCCGGCTGGTCCAGAGGTCGTAGGGCTCCGTGTAGTGCGTGTCCGCATCAATGATCTTGAAGCCCTCAGCCAGCGGTGCCACGTGATGACCCTCCCTGATGTCCTCGTACCCTCGTACGGGAGTCTCGCGCCGGTGCGCCCGGCAGCCAACTCGGTGCCCTCCCGAGCATTCGTACGCCCGCCGGAAGCACGCGTGGTCTGGCCGTTTCCTCTTGGACGCCCTCGAGCTCGGCCGCGCAGCGACCATCGATCCCAGGCCCCCTCGTCGTTGCGTGACCACCGGAGCGGTCTCAGCTGCCGACTGCCAGATCCAGGATTGATCCGCCCCCCTGGCGTCGTTCCTCGAATGCTTCATCTGTCGGGAATCGGAACGGCGACCCCCGGGCGGGCCAGCGTCGAGGTCGTCGATCGGACACCCAATGGAAAGCCGGAATTCACGGGCAGGTTTCGCGTCGAACGATCGCTTGACGCCGTCGGAACTGATGTTCTAATTGCACGCAATGGGCAACGACCGGGGCATCTCGAGGCGGCAGGTCCTGCAGAGTGCGCTCGGAGTCGGCGCAGCTGCCGTCGGGGTCGGTGCGGGCGCGGACGCCGCCGGCGCCTCGCCATCGCACCTGCCGCCGCGCTCCACGTGGCGCCGGCCCGGATCCCTCCCGAACCCGCGCCTGCCCGAAGGTACCGACACCATTCCCGAGATCGACCACATCGTGGTGGTCATGCAGGAGAACCACTCGTTCGACAACTACCTCGGGATGCTGCGCCGCGGCGACGGGTTCACCCTCGACAATCGTGGTCGTCCCAGGAACACGAACCCGGACCCCAGTGGCGGCTACGTCCGCGCTTTCCACGAGACGGACACGGTCCAGGCCGGCAGCGTCACCCAGAGCTGGAACGCCAGCCACCTGCAGTACGCCGACGGTCGCAACGACGGGTTCATCGGGCCGGAGAGCAGCAGCGCCTGGTCGATGGCGTACTACACGGGGGAAGAGCTCCCCTTCTACTACTCGCTGGCCAGGACCTTCCCCCTCTGCGACCGCTACTTCTGCTCCGTCTTGGCCCAGACCTACCCCAATCGCCGCTTCCTCCTGGCCGGCACCGCCTTCGGCCTCATCGCCACGGACACCTCGTCGATCACGGGCATCCCGCCGAACGGCACGATCTTCGACAGGCTCGACGCGCACAACATCAGCTGGGCGAGCTACGCCACCAACGTCTCGACCCTCTACGTGATCTCCGACATCGTCAAGAAGAACCCGGGCCGGATCAAGACGATCGACCAGTTCCACGCCGACGCCAAGTCGGGTTCGCTCCCGTCCGTCACGTACGTCGACCCGAACATCCTGACGAGCACCGAGGAGAATCCCCAGGACATCTCACTGGGCGAGTACTTCGTCTCGACGGTCGTGGGCTCGCTGCTCAACAGCCCGGCCTGGGACCGCACCATGCTCGTGTGGACCTACGACGAGCACGGCGGCTACTACGACCATGTGCCGCCGCCTCCGGCCATCCCACCCGACGACATCGCGCCCGTCCTGTCTCCGACCGATCAGCCCGGCGGCTACGACCGGTACGGCTTTCGTGTCCCGACCGTGGTGATGTCCCCCTACAGCAAACGGAACTACGTGTCGCACACCGTGTACGACCACACCTCGGTGCTCAAGACGATTGAGCGCAAGTGGAACCTCCCCGCCATGACGTATCGGGACGCCAACGCCAACGACCTGCTCGACTGCATGGATCTGCGTACCCGCGCCTTTCGCGAGCCGCCCACCTTGGCCGCACCGGGGAACCCGACGGGCGTCTCCACCGCAACGCCGCCGCCCGCCGACGCGGAGCCGCCGTCCGCAGCGTTCGTGAAGACCCCGGGCCCGACCGTCTGACCTCCCGTCCAGCGGGACGTCATCGGCCCGGTCGCCGGGCCCGTCGTCATGGGACAATGCACGTCATGCCGTCGTTCCACCACGCCAACCTGGGGATCCCACCCGATCTCGCCGACGCCGAAGCCGACTTTCTCGTGGGCATCCTCGGCTATCGGCGGCTGGAGCCTCCGACGGCCGCCGCCGACCTCGGTGCCCGCTGGTTCGAGGCCGACGACGGGACGCAGGTGCACCTCAGCCTCGACCCCGATCACGCTCCCGCCGCTATGGCGCACACCGCACTCGACGTGCACGGCGAGTTCGACATGATCCAGACGCGCCTCAGCGAGGGAGGCATCGGCTTCAAGGCCGCCGAGTTCGACGGCAACCGGATTCTGCTCTGCAAGGACCCGGCGGGGAACCGCTGGGAGCTGCGCGGCTGACGCTCGCATCACCCCTCGACGGCGTGACCACCAACTGAGCGGCGCATCGCCGCGTGCAACCGGTTCGGTGTCAGCACACCGAGGTAGCGATCGTCGTCGACGACCGGGATCCAGCGGACATCGTGCTGCAGCATCTCCCCGAAGGCCGCCCGCAGGGAGGTCCCGACGGGAACCTGCACGTCGAAGGGGACGAGGTTGTCCTCGACCGAGCCCGTCAAGCTGGGGTCGAGATCGACCCAGCCGTGCAAGCGCGACCGCTCGTCGACGACCACCGCCCAGCGGCTGTCCGCCCCGCCGACCGCCGCCCGGACGTCGAGCATCGACTGATCGGGCAGCACCTGGGGCGGGTGAAAGAGGTCGTCGGGCTCGATGGCGGTGACCGCCAACCGCCTCACCCCACGGTCGGCACCGACGAAGTCGGCCACGAAGGCCGTGGCCGGCCGGCCCAGCACTTCACTCGGGGTGTCGTACTGCTCGAGGACCCCGCCCTTGGACAGGACGGCGATCCGGTCCCCCAGCCTGGTGGCCTCCTCGATGTCGTGCGTCACGAAGACGATCGTCTTCTTCAACTCCGCCTGCAGGTCGATGAACTGCTGCTGCAACCGTTGCCGGGTGATGGGGTCGACCGCGCCGAAAGGCTCGTCCATCAGCAGGACCGGCGGGTCACCCCCGAGCGCCCGGGCCACACCGACGCGCTGCCGCTCGCCGCCGGAGAGCTCGTGTGGGAACCGGCGCCCGTACGCAACCGGATCCAGCCCGACGAGGTCGAGGAGCTCCTTGACGCGGGCGTCCACGCGGGCACGATCCCACCCGAGCAGTCGGGGCACCGTGGCGACGTTGTCCGACACGCGTCGGTGCGGGAAGAGACCGCCCTGCTGGATGACGTAGCCGATGCTCCGGCGGAGCTGCACCGGATCGATCTTCAGGACATCCGTGCCGTCGATCAGGATCCGCCCGCCCGTGGGCTCGATCAACCGGTTGATCATGCGCAGCGTGGTCGTCTTGCCACAGCCGGATGGACCGACCAGCACGCAGAGCTCGCCGTCGGGCACCGTGAAGCTCAGCTCCGCCACGGCGACCGAGTCGGCGCTGTAGCGCTTGGTCACCCGGTCGAGCTCGATCACCGTCGAAAGGTTACCCAGCGCATGCCACGGGTATTCTGGGCCCGATGTTGCTGGGGACGGGCCCATTCTTCCGCTGGAGCTACATCACGAGCGACTGGAGCCAAATTCAGGGGCAGCTCGTCCAGCACATCGAACTGAGCCTCATTGCCGTCGCCATCGGGACGGTCATCTCCATACCGCTCGCGGTGCTGGCCTGGCGCTACCGGATCGTCAGGGCACCGGTCTTCGGGTTCGCCAGCACCCTCTACATCATCCCCTCGCTGGCGCTGTTCGCCATTCTCGGGCCCATCACCGGCTTCGTCGCCTCGTACACGACGGCAGAGATCGCCCTTGTCGGGTACACGCTGCTCATCCTCATCTGGAACACGGTGGCCGGCCTCGACGCCGTTCCCACCGATGCCCGGGAAGCAGCGACCGCGTTGGGCTATTCGAAGTCGGCCGCGCTGATCCGGGTGGACGTCCCGCTCGCCCTGCCCTATATCTTCGCCGGCCTCCGCGTGGCCACGGCAACCGTGATCGGCCTGGTCACCGTCACGGCACTGATCGGACTGGGCGGCCTGGGTCAGCAATTCACCTACGGCTTCAACATCGGCTACAACACCCCGATCATCGTCGGCCTCGTGCTTTCGGTCGCCCTGGCCGCGGTGGCCGACCTCCTCCTGGTGGGGGCGGAGCGGCTCTTGGTTCCATGGACGCGTTCGCGCCGCGGAGTCCAGGCGGCCGGCTGACGTGTCCTTCCTCGCCCATGTGTTCGGCTGGTTCACCACTTCGGCCAACTGGACCGGCCCGCAGGGCATCCCGACCTTGTTCTGGAACCAGCTGAAGCTCTCGGTGGCGGTGGTCGCCACCGCGATCGCTCTCGGAGGGGGTCTCGGCGTCTACCTCGGGCATACCGGCCGCGGCGGGCTGGTCGCCGTCAACGCGGCCAACGCCTTTCGGGCCGTGCCAACGCTGGCGCTCCTCACGCTGCTCGCCATTCAGCCGGCGATCTCGCTGAAGTGGAACGGGTTCCTCGCCTCATGGTTGGCACTGACCGCACTCGCCATCCCGCCCATCCTCACGAACACCTATGTCGGCATGCGAGAGGTCGACGCGGATGTACGCGACGCCGCCAAGGCGATGGGGCTGAAAGGTGGGCAGATCCTGCGCACCGTCGAGGCCCCCCTCGCCGTGCCCTTCGTGATGGCGGGGGTGCGCACCGCGTCCATCGAGGTCGTGGCCACCTCGACCCTGGCCGCCTACGTGAGCTACGCCGACCTGGGCACCCTGGTCATCTCCGGACTCGACACCAACGACGCCGTGGTGGCCTTCAGCGGCGCCCTGCTGGTGGCGGCCATGGCCGGGCTGGTCACGCTGGCCCTCAGCCTGCTGACCCGGGCGCTGACCCCCCTGCCGCTGCGCCGACGACTGCGCCGGGGCCTGCTGGGCGCCTCGGTGACCGGGCTCCCCGCACTGTAACTTGCCATTGTCGATGGTATAGGTCAGGATTACGGATCCCCGACGGGCTGATTACAGTTTCACCACCAAACGTCAGGCCCAACTCCGACAGTGAAGAAGGTGCCCTCCATGCGTGTCCCCCGTTTCCTCGCCGCAGGCGTCCTCACGGCCCTGGCGGCGACACTGGCCATTCCGGCTGTCTCTGCCGGGGCCTCGGCCAGGGCGTCGAGCAAGCCGACGATCATCATCGGGTCGACCAACTTCGAGGAGCAGGCCATCGTCTCGAACATCTGGGCCGACGTCCTGGAGAAGGCCGGCTACTCCGTGAAGGTCGAGCCCGCGCTGGGCACCCGCGCCATCGTGGTACCGGCCATTGAGAAGGGCCAGATCGACCTGGAGCCCGACTACGCCGCCTCGCTGCTCGGCTTCCTGCACGGCGGGAACCCCCAGGCGGCCGGCGACAACATCAGCACCGCCATCCCGGCCGACCAGAAGGCGCTCGCCAGCTACGGCGTGACCGTGCTGCCCGCCTCGAAGGCACTCGACACCAATGTCTTCGCGGTGACCAAGGCGACCGCCAGCAAGGACCACCTCACGACGATCTCGAGCCTGAAGCCCTACGCGTCGAAGATGACCCTGGGTGGGCCGCCGGAATGCCCGACGTTCGCCGGCTGCGAGCCCGGGCTGAAGAAGGACTACGGCCTCACCTTCGCCGGCTTCAAGTCGCTCGACGAGGCGGGCCCGCTCAGCGTGGCCGCCCTCAAGAACGGCGAGGTGCAGGTGGTGGAGCTGTTCTCGAGCGACGGCAACGTCGTGTCGAACAACTTCGTGGCGCTCACCGACAACAAGCACCTCGAGGGGGCCGACTACATCGTCCCGGTCATCCGCAAGGCCGTGGACACCGCCGGCGTGGCGAAGGCCCTCAACGAGATCGACGCCAAGCTCACCACGACGGCCATCTCGAAGCTGAACCTCGACGTCACGTCGAAGCAGGAACAGCCGCCTGCGGTGGCGCAGGCCTGGCTGAACTCGGTCAACGGCTAGGGCGCACCGCCGGGCGGGAGCCGGTCGGCCTCAGGGGCCGGCGGGGTTGCCCGGGGTAGGCACCAGAGGCGGAGCGGGGACCGTCATGGCGGGCGCCTCGGTGCCGCCGTCGACTTCGAACACCTTCCCGGTGACCCAGGACGAGGCGTCGGAGGCCAGGTAGAGGACCGCGCAGGCGATGTCCTCGGGCTCGCCCGGCCGACCCATGGGCGTGCCGTCGAGGAACTGCTGGCGCAGGGTCTCGTCGGTGAGCACGATGTCGAGGGAGCGTGTCGCCACACCTCCCACGTCAATGGCGTTGACGCGGACACGCGGGGCCAACTCGGGCGCGATGTTGCGCGTCATGCGGTTCAGCGCGGCCTTGGCTGCGCCGTAGGCGACGAACATCGTCTGCGTCATGCTGGCCGAGCGCGACGAGATGTTGACCACAGCGCCCGCGCCGACCGTGTCGACCATCTGCCGTGCCGCCAGCTTGGTCAGGGTCAGCGGTGCCGTCACGTTGAAGGCGAAGGTGCGGGCCATGAAGCCCTCGGTCGTGACCATGGCTGCCCGCGGCATGGCGCCGCCGGCGTTGTTGACGAGGATGTCGAGCCGGCCGAACTCCTCGACCGTCCGCGTCACCAGGTGCTCGCAGGCAGCGGCGTCGAGGACGTCGGTCGGCACGACGAGCGCGCGGCGCCCGAGCGACCGGACCTGCGTGGCCACCTCTTCCAGATCGGACTGCGTGCGGGCCGCGAGGGCCACGTCCGCCCCAGCCTCGGCGAACCCGAGGGCGATCCCCCTTCCGATCCCCAGCCCGGCCCCGGTGACGATCGCCACCTTGCCGGCGAGGGAGAAGCGGTCGAGGATCATCCCCGCCGGTCCCGATGCACCGCGGGCGCAGCGCGGCCGGCCACCAGAGGCATCTCCAGGTAGGTGAGGAGTCCGGGCTCGGCCGCGCAGACGTACGGGAGGGCGTTGACGCAGTGCATGGCGGTGGCGACGACGCCCGGATTGCGGATCAGCCCTTCCTCCACCGTCTTGGGGTGCAGCTTCTTGAAGGTGGTGAGGCAATTGGGGTCGCCCGTGATCTCGACCTCGAAGCGCTCGCCGTCGGGCCCGAACGTCCAGGCCGGGTCCAGGTCCCGCTCCCCCATCAGCCAGTTGACGGTGGCGGTCACCACCGGTGTGCCGTCGACCGTGGCCTCCCATGTGAAGCGCTGCGCGGCCACCGTCCCCGGCTGAATGGGGCCGATCGGCGAGTCGATCGGCGCGGTGGCCACCGCCATCTCATGGGTGGTCTGCAGCTGGGGATCGATGTCGAAGCCCATTTCGTCGGCGACCATGAAGATCGACTGGCGGAAGCCGCCACCGAGCGCGTCGATCATCACACTGGCCCGGGCCTCCTCCGGCGTCTTGCCGAACAGCATCCAGTCGCGCACCACATCGGGGGCGCCATAGGTCCGGATATCCGAGTACTCCTCCGCCCGGACGTGGGTCACCGACCCCGACAGCGCCGAGATCATGAGCGGGAAGCGCTCGGTGATCCCTCCGGGATTGATGCCGGTGCCGTGCAGCGTCACGCCCGCCTTCTTGGCGATGGCGTCGAACTTCTGGCGCTCGTCGGGCGGAGGGTAGAACCAGCCCAGCGGGGAGACCACGTTCTTGCCCGACTCCAGGATGGAGGCGACGACGGCCGGATCGGCGAAGATCGGGCTGTAGAGCACGCAGTCCGCCTCGGTGGCGAGCAGCGCGTCGACGTCGTTGGTCGCCGTGACCCCGAGGTCCTCGCGTCCGAGCAACGCGCCGAGGTCCAGACCCTCCTTCTCCGGGCTGTGGACCCAGGCCCCGGCCAGCTCGAGCTCGGGGTGGGCCAGGACCCCCTCCATGGCCGCACGGCCGACACCGCCGGTGGCCCACTGGATCACTCGATAGCTCACGGGCATCGTCCTTTGGTCGGCGGCACGGAAACGGTGGGAATGATGCCACCTCTCCGCCGATCGCCGGTGGCCCGTCCCCGGGTCAGCCCCCGGGCGTGTGGTGCGCCACGAGCTCGATCCAGGTCACGCTGGTCGGAGGGCCTTCGATGCCGCCCTCGACGAGCGCCGCGCCGAGACGACCCTCCATGAAACTGGCCTGGTGCTCGGGCGTGTCCCAGATTTCGGTGACCACCAGGTGGCCGTCCTCGTTGAGGCCGGCTGCGTGGACCTGCAGCCCGTCGGGCCAGTCGCCCGAGCCGGTCGCCGGGTCGATGCCGAGCACCGCGTTGACGGCGTCGTATTCCTTCGTCGTGACACCCTCGAACTCGAGGATCAGCTGTGCAGTCATGGCATGCCTCCGATGTTGGATGAAGCCTGGAGCGCCATTATGGCCCCAGCCACCTCTGTGTCACCTGGGAATTGAGTGACAGTCCGCTTCAATTCGGGCCGCCGAGCACGTCGAGGAGCACCTCGGCCGCAGAGTGGTCGACGTCGCGGGTCGCCGTGACGAGGATCACCCCGTCCTGGGCCGCCAGCGCGCGGAGGCGGGCGAGGGCGGGGGCAGCCGGCGCCTGCGCCAGCTCGGAGCGGTAGCGGGACGCGAACGCCTCGAACTTGGCGGGATCGTGCCCGTACCAACGCCGGAGTTCGGTGCTGGGCGCCACCTCTTTCATCCAGTCGTCGAACGGCGCGTCGGCCTTGGCGATCCCTCTCGGCCACAAGCGGTCGACCAGGACTCTGCTGCGGCCGCCGGCGGGGATGTCCTCGTAGACGCGCCGGAGCTCGACCCCGGGGCGCCCACCCCCGCTCACACCGACGCGTCCCGATACGGCGCGAGGTCGATGCCGGGGTACCGGTCGGCCACGCCGGCGAGGGTCTCCTCGGACCAGTACGGGTCACCGGGGCGCGGGAACCCGAAGAGATCGCGCTCGCGGACGCCGCACTGTGGGATGAACCGGGCCCAGCGCTCGGGTGACTGCTTGGGCCATGCCATTTTGCCGCCCCAGGTCGTCCCGCGCACCTGGAAGTCGGCGAGGAGGGAGAAGCGGGAGCGCCCGGCGCCCGTCATCTGCGAACCGCGGTGCAGGATGTCGGTCCGGTAGACGAGGAGGCTGCCGGCCGGCCCCGTGCAGGTCACCTCGGCGTCGGCGAGGGAGCCGAACGGCACGTAGAGCGGCGTGTAGGGCACGTCCTTGCCGTCCTCGTACGGCACGATGCACGTCGGCCCGTCCTGCTCGGTGACGTCGGACAGGTAGACGAACGTCGTCAGCTGCGTGTAGCGGGCCTCGGGGCGCGGCACCACGAGGCTGTGACTCCCGTAGTCGCGATGCAGCGGCTGGTCGTAGTTCACGGCACCGGCGTACTTGGCCCAGAGCTCCACCTTGTACAGGTGCAGGTCCGTCGTCTCGAGGTACCGCTCGGCCGCATCCACCAGGTCCGGGTGCACGGCCAACCGGTTGAGATCCCACGAGCGGTAGGGAAACTCCTCCACCCCGGCGAACTGGCTGGCTGCGTAGCGCTCGAACGCGGCCGGGTCGGCGAAATAGTCCTCCGGGCGGGGGAAGTGCAGCCAGAGGGCCTCTTGGGCCGCGGCCAACTCGCCCTCGTCGAGGAACCCTTCCACGAGCGCGAACCCGCGCTGGCGCACCTCGGACAGCGTGGCGTCGGAGACCCGCATGAACGGGCACCTTACCGAGGTTCTCCCGCGAGGCCGATGTCCGCCGCGCCTACGCTCACGCCATGCGCGCAGTGGTCTTCGACATGGTGGACCCCGAATTCCCCGCCTCCCTGTCCGACATCCCCGAGCCGGTGCTGCCGGGGCCGTCCTGGGCCCGGGTGGCCGTCACGACCGGAGGCATCTGCGGCAGCGACCTCCACCTGTTCGCGCACAACACCGGCCCGTCCCCCACCCTGGCGTCCATCGGGACCTTTCCCTTCGTGCTCGGCCACGAGACGGCCGGACGCGTCGTGGAGGCGGGACCCAACTGCTCGGTCGCCGTCGGGACGAGAGTGGTGCTCGACCCGTGCATCCCCTGCCTCCCGCGCGGGATCGACCCGCCCTGCGCCAACTGCGCCCGGGGCTGGACCTCCTCCTGCCTGAACCTGGACAGTCGCATCGTCAGCTCGGGCCGGTCGTTGGGGTACACGCAGGACATGGGCGGGGGCTGGGCGGACAGCGTGCTGGCCCACGACTCCATGCTCCACCCGATGCCGGACGCGATCGAGGACCGCGGCGCCAGCCTCTACGAGCCCGTGTCCATCGCCTGTCACGGCCTGCTGCGTGCAGGGCCGGTCGACGGCGAGCCCGTCCTGATCGTCGGCGCGGGCATCATCGGGTTGGCCTCGCTCGCCGCGTTGCGCGGGCTGTTCCCGGACTGCCCGGTGACGGTGGTGGCCCGCCATGCACACCAGGCCGAAGCGGCGCGCGCCTGCGGCGCGGACCACGTCGTCGTGAGCGACCCCGACAACGGGCACTGGGAGGAGTTGGCGTCGCTGAGCGGCTCGCGCGTGGTCGGCCGCAAGCGGCACCAGATGCTCATGGGCGGGTTCCCCTTCGTGATCGAAGCGGTGGGGTCTCCGGGCTCGGTCACCGAGGCGCTGCGCGCCGTGGCACACCGCGGCAGCGTGCTGCTCCTGGGGGCGGCGGGCATCAGCGAGGTCGACCTCACGCCGATCTGGTACAAGGAGGCGGCGCTGGTCGGCTCCATCGACCACACGGTGGACGCGCATTCGGCGCCCGGGCTGGCCGGCGGGCCGAGCCGGCACTCCGTCGACCGGGCGCTCGACGTCCTGGCCGCCGGCCTCCTGCCCCATGCCGTGGTCGTGACGCACGAGTTCGCGCTCGAGGACTACCGCGAGGCGATCGGCGCCGCCATCGACCGGAACACGTCGCACGCCATCAAGGTGGTCTTCCGGCCGTGACCCCGGAGCGATCGGCTCCCCGATGCCGGCGGCTCCCTGAAGAACACTTCGGCTCTGGTCCGATCTGCGGCCGTCCTACAGCATGGTGTCGGTGAGACCTGCAACGAGAGGTGGCCGCGTCGGGCAATGGGCCGTTGGGCCTCGCAAGCTCCACCGGGACGGACCGTTCTCCTCGTGATGCGACCCGGGAACACATCGAACGTCCCCCCACACGGCGAGGTCATCGACTGCGCCACCCTCTACCTGTGCCGTCAGGGACCGCGCTGGGTCGTCGTCATGGAGTCGCCGCGCTTCAGTGGCGCCGTGTCGTTCAGCCACCCGGGCCGCGACAGTACGGACGCCCGCTTCGCGTTGCTCTCCAGTGCCCGCGAGGCCTGCCCCGACGCGGCCATCATGCACACCGACGGCGCCCTCACCTCCGAGGACTACGAGTGGCGGGTCGAGGTACGGGGCATCGCGCCGCGACGGGGCGACCTCGGGGTCGCGCTGCAGCGCGCCCTGTCCGCGACGTCGGCCGACGAGGCCGACGTGCTGCCGACGGTCGGCCGGCGCTGCCACTGGGGACACAGCGCGTCGTTCCCGGGCCGTCCGCGCTCGTTCTGATTCCCGGCGGCCCGACGCTGCTCAACCCACGCCGAGCGGTGGCGCGCCCTTCACGCTGGTGCGGTACATCTCGCGCCGGACGCCCGAGTAGTCGTTGAGGGCATTGTGCATGGTGCAGCGGTTGTCCCAGATGGCCAGCGTCCCCGGTGACCAGCGCAGGCGGCACGTGAAGTTCTCGTTGATGCTGTTCCGATAGAGGTGCGCCAGCAGCGGCGCCGACTCCTCCTTCGTCCACCCCTCGAAGCGGGTCGTGTAGACGGGGTTGAGGTACAGCGCAGCCCTCCCCGTCACCGGGTGGACCGTCACGGCCGGATGGGCCTGTTCGGCGTACGCCTCCACCGACGGGGCGATGGCCATTGAGGTGAGATCCTTCACCTGGTCGAGGAGGCCGCCCGTGCCGTAGGCCAGGCCCGCCGAGTGCACGGCCGACAAGCCCTGCAGGGTCGACCTCAGGCCACGCGACAGGCTCTCGTAGGCGAGGTACTGGTTCGACCACACGGTGTCACCGCCGTAGCTGGGGACGTCCCAGGCGTGCAGGAGCGTGTACGCGGGCGGTGCGGCCAGATAGCTCAGGTCACTGTGCCACACGTTGGCGAAGTTGAGGACGTCGTCGGCTTCCTTGACGACCCGGATCACGTAGGGGCGGTCCTCGAGCGGGTCGACGAAGGGCGTGACGTCGCGGCCACCCAACAGGTCGGTCACCCGCTCGAGGACGTCGAGGTCGAGCGCCTGCCCGGGCAGGAAGACGACGAGATGCTCGGCCAGGGCGCGGCGCAGCCCGTCGAGCTCGTCCGTCTCGGACACCTGTTCCAGGTCGAGGCCGGTGACGGCCGCACCGAGCGCGCCCGCGGTCGGCTCGACCGTGAGCGTGCCGCGCCCTGTCGTCGTCACGTTCAGGCGATCCCGAGCAGCTCGGCTCCGTTGCGCCAGAAGAAGCGCTCCCTGGTCGACTCGTCGAAGCCCGCCACCGCGTCGCCGAACGCCTCGAAGGGTCGCTTGCCGCCTTCGGGGTGCGGATAGTCGGTCGAGAACATGAAGAGCTCGGGGCCACACTGCTCAATCAGCCACGCCGTGTCCTCGAAGGGGAAGGGCGTGAAGCGAACCTGGCGGCGCAGGTACTCCGAGGGAAGGAGCGTCAGCTCCTGCAGCGCCGGCTCGAACTTGGAGAACGAGCGGAGGGCATGGTCGACGTTGCGGAGCAGTCCGGGCACCCAGCTCGCCCCGAGCTCGATGGCCGCTCCCCGCAGGTCAGGAAAGCGCTCAAAGACCCCGTCGAGTGCCATGCAGGCGAGAAAGCGCTCGGGCGAGTGGTGCAGGACCGGGAAGTCCTTGGACCGCAGGTTCTCACCGCCGCCCAGCCAGTCCTTGGGCCGCGGCCGGCCGTTGTTGTGGAAGGCCTTGGGCAGGAGCTTCCCACCGCCCACGTGGAGCACGAACGGCACGCCCGCCTCGGCCAGGGCGGCCCAGATCGGCTCCACGTCCACGTGGGTGGGCGAGAAGTCACCCGGCGCGTCGGACGGGACCCACATGGCCGCGATGCCGTCGTGCAGCGCGCGCTCGAGCGCGAGAAGGGCTCGCTCGGGGTCGTTGAGCGGAAGGTAGCCGACGGCCTTGAGCCGCGGATCCGCCGTGCAGAAGGCGCGCATGGCGCGATTGAGGGCCTCGGTCCCGCCGTAGAGCACGTCGGGGTCCTTGCTGCGGGCGAAGTGGCCGAGCGCGAAGGTCGGGAACACGAGCTGGGCCTCGATCGACAACGCAGTGAGCACACGGGAGCGAACCTCGGGGTCGAGGGCGCCCGGCGCCATCCAGCCCTTGGGCCCCTGCAGAACCTCGGGCCCGATGTCCTGCCCCCTGTGGCCGTCCCACAGCGACGGCAGCTTCGCCATCAGCTCGGCCGCACCACTTCCCGCCCCCTCCAGACCGAGGGAACCGAGGCGCTCGCGGACCCCCTCCTCGGCGTAGGAGGAGAGCCACTCGGGCGTCTCCATCAGGTGGCTGTCGGCGTCGAAGATCGCAGTATCCATGGGTCCCCCGATGGCGCACGTCGTTGCTCGAGAGCGTAGACCCGGCAGTGGGCGGCGGGTCCGGACAGCGAGGTCGTGGTGCCCAGCGACCCGACATGGAGGACTTTCGGAGCCTGCGGCACTGGCCGTTGCGGTGGCGTGCCGGCCCGGAGCGCCTGTGAAAAGTGCCTTTTGGCCCTTGGTACTTTTGCCGGTCGTGCCTACTCTCACAAAGGGCAAAGCGGCGAGCTGGCACTGCGACTGACGGTCGCTCCAGCCGTGTCCATGGGAGGAATCAGATGGGGCTTGAGGCTCGCGCCCCGGAGGGCCACACGCGGGGGGCGGCCGGCGGCCGGCGGGACGAGGGCCGCGACACGTGGCCGGTCCCCGCTCGCGCCTCCTCCAGTGGCCCGCTCCAGGTCGAGGTCGTCTTCCCTGCCTACAACGAAGCGCCGAATCTCGAGGCGAGTGTCAGGCGGCTCCGCCGGTACCTCGACGACTCCTTCCCGTTTCGGACCGTGGTCACCATCGTCGACAACGGGAGCACCGACGACACGCCCCTCGTGGCGCGACGGTTGGCTTCAACGCTGTCGGGCGTCCGCGCTCTGACTCTGGCGCGCAAGGGCCGTGGCCATGCGCTTCGCACGGCCTGGTCGGCCAGCGAGGCCGACGTGGTCGCGTACATGGACGTGGACCTCTCCACCTCGCTTTCGGGCCTCCTCCCCCTTGTCGGCTCGGTCGTGTCCGGCCACAGCGACCTGGCCGTCGGCACCCGTTTGGCCCCCGGCTCCCAGGTGGAGCGCGGACCGAAGCGCGAGCTGATCTCGCGGGCGTACAGCCACCTCGTGCGCTTCTGTTTGCGCAGCCACGTGTCCGACTTCCAGTGCGGCTTCAAGGCCATCCGGCGAACGTGTGCACTGGAGATCCTGCCGCTGATTGAGGACGACGGATGGTTCTTCGACACAGAGCTGATCGTCACGGCGGAGCGGCTCGGCCTCCGGGTCTCGGAGACTCCGGTCGACTGGAGCGACGATCCTGACTCGTCGGTGCACCTCCTGCACACTGCGCTCGAGGACCTTCGTGGAATCTGGCGCATGAGCTGGAGCCGCCGCCTCGGGCACTCACCGTCGACACACGCTCCCGCGCCACCGACGCCGGACCAGGCCTCCGCGGAGCAGTTGCTGTCGTTCGCCGGCGTCGGGGTGCTCAGCACTCTCGGTTACCTTCTCCTCTTCGCCGCCGGATGGTCGGCCCTCGGGCCCTGGCTGGCGAACGCCGTGGCGCTCGCCCTTTGCACGCTCGTCAACACCGCACTGCACCGCTCGTTGGCCGGGCGTTCGCGCCGCGACACTGCAGGCTCGACCGGGAGACCGTCCTTCCTGACCGTCGTGGCCGTGCTCTACTGCGTGAGCCTGGTCGCAACGACGGCAGCCATCGCGGTAGCCAACGCGCTGGTCGGGCCGTCACTGATCGGCGATGCCGTCGCGGCCACGCTGGCGAGCTGCGTTGCCGCGCTCCTCCGTTTCTCCCTCCTGCGCGGCTGGGCCTTTCCTCCGGCCGCGCTCTCGCCCGAGCGCGACGTCGCGGACGCTCTGACGCCTCGGGTGTGACGCCAAGCCCTCGGACCCGACCCCATACGATGATCCCCGCCATGACGAGCGTTGGTTCCGCGACGCGGACGGCACCCGGGCCCGGAGTCCTGGTGGCCGGCACGTCCCAGGTGCGCCAGCCCGCGGGCCCTGACCCGGAGGCCTTGTCCGACCCCGGGCGTCGCCGGTGGTGGCAGCAGGAAGGTCGCCCGGCATGGTCAGTGCCGGCGCGGGTGTCCATCTTCGGATTGGCAGCGCTGCTCTACACCTGGGACCTGTCCCGTGTCGGAATGGGCAACACCTTCTACGCAGCCGCCGTCAAGAGCGGGACCGAGAGCTGGAAGGCGCTGTTCTTCGGATCGTTGGACCCCGGCTCATTCATCACCGTCGACAAGCCCCCCGTCGCCTTGTGGGTGATGGATCTCTCGGGGCGTCTCTTCGGGTTCTCCACCTGGAGCATGTTGCTGCCCGAGGCCCTCGCCGGCGTCGCGACGGTCATGGTGCTCTACAACCTCGTGCGGCGCTGGTTCGGCGAGCCGGCTGCCGCCCTTTCTGCAATGGCCCTGACCCTCACGCCGGTCGCCGTGGTGATCTTCCGCGTGAACGACCCCGACGCACTCCTGACCCTTCTGCTGGTCCTCGCCGCGTGGGCCTGGTGGCAGGCCATGGAGACCGCGGCCACGCACTGGCTCGTGCTCTCGGGTTTCCTGGTCGGCCTGGCATTTCTCACGAAGTCGCTCGACGCCTTCGTCGTGGTGCCCGCGCTCGGCCTGGCCTACCTGTGGTGCGGCCCGCCGCACCTCGGCCGGCGCATCGGACAGCTCGGATGGGCGGCTCTCGCTCTCGTCGTCTCGAGCGCATGGTGGGTGGCCATCGTGGAGCTGTGGCCGGAGAACGCGCGGCCGTACATCGGCGGCAGCACCGACAACTCCGAGCTCAATCTCATCTTCGGGTACAACGGCTTCTCGCGGATCTCGGGCTCCGGCGGCATCGCCGCCACAGGTGCATCAGGTGGCCCGTCCGCCTTCGGTGGCGGCCAGGGGCTCCTGCGGATGTTCAACTCCGAGTTGGGCGGACAGATCTCGTGGCTCTTGCCTCTCGCCATCCTCGGGCTCATCGGCGGCCTCTGCCTCACCCGCGGTCGCGAACGAACGGACCGCGAACGGAGTGGCTTCGTGTTGTGGGGGGCCACGCTGCTCATGTACGTCGCGGTATACGACGACGCGCGAGGGATCTTCCATCCGTATTACACCGTCGTCATGGCGCCGGCCGTGGCGGTGTTGGGAGGAGCCGGCTCCGTTGCCCTCTGGCGGCTGGGACGGCGTTCACTGCGCTGGGCGTGGGTGCTCCCGATCGGCATCGTGGGCACGGTGGTCTGGGCGGAGGCGCTCCTCGCCCGTACCAGTGGTTACGACCCGTGGCTGGGGCCGACTGTCGTCATCGCCGGGATCGTCTCGGCGTCCGCCCTGTTTCTCGCCATGTCCGGCTTGGTGCACGCGCGCTGGCTGGGAGCAGCAGCAGGAACGGTGGCCGCGGCCGCGGTGCTGGCGGGCCCGGCCGCCTACTCGGTCACGACCCTGGGGACCGTGACCGGCACCATCGCCACCGCCGGCCCCGTGACGGGCGGTGAGGGGAACGGCAAGGTCAGCCAGCAGCTCGTCGACTACCTCGAGCGTCAGCAAGGTTCCGCCACCTACCTGGTGGCGGTGAACGGGTCCGTGACTGCAGCACCTTTCATCATTCAAAGCGGCAGGCCCGTCATCGCCATGGGTGGCTTCACCCAGACTGACCCCGCGCCCACGCTGGCGGGGTTCGAGCATCTCGTGGCCACGGGAAGGCTCCACAGCGCGTACATCCCGAGAGGCGGGGGCGGATCCGCCGGAACGACTTCGACGCAGCAGGTCGACACCTGGGTGGAGCGCCATGGGACCGAGGTGGGTTCGGCTGCCTACGGAGGGACCAGTCCCAACATGGTCCTCTACGACCTCTCCAGCCCCAAGAGGAGCACCCGACTTTGATGCCGGGCATGTGACGGGTCAACGCCCGGCCATGCGAAACTCGCTTCCGACCAGCGCTTCTCCGCCAATTCTGCTCGGCCAAATGTCCTCAGACAAGATTTATCCGGGTCATAACTTTCTCTGACCTGGCGTACAGACCTGCCGTGTCCAATGGATCTCGTGGAGAACCCGGGCCGCCCGGGCTCAGACGGAGGACCGCAGACATGACCGAGGAACAGAACGACCCGACGGGCGAGGGGACGGTGGGCGACTCCGCTGCGGAGACCCCTCCGACCGCTGTGCCGGAGACGACGAACCAGGCCGCCATCCCGCTGCCCGCCGCTTTCCCGCCCGCGACGGAGCAGAGCCTCCCGCTGCCGGAGCAGCCCGACACGCCCCCGATGGGTATGGCGCAGGAGCAGACGCCGCCCGCCGGCTCGACCCCGCCCCAGGGCACCTACGCCATGGGCGCCCTGGCCGGTAACCCGATGCTCGGAGGCGCGCCGGCATCGTCGTTCGGAGGCCCGCCGCCCACCGACCCCGGCGCCCCCATGTGGTCGGCGCCACCTCCTCCGGCCGCTCCGGCAGGCAGCACCAACCACCGCCTCCGCAACGGCCTGCTCGCCGGCGCCGCCGCGCTGGCCGTGCTCGGTGCCGGCATCGGCATCGGTCACGCCACGTCGTCGAACAATGGCGGCAGCACCCAGGCCTTCAGTCCGACGTCGGGCAGCTCCCGGACGCCGTCGAGCTCCGGTGGTTCCGGCTCGTCGGGCAACCCCTTCGGCAACGGCTCCCCCTTCGGGAACGGCGGATCGTTCGGGAACGGGAGCTCGGGCAACTCGGGCAATGGATCGGGGTCATCGAACTCGTCGGGCGGCCCCAGTGACGTGAACGCCATCGCGTCCAAGGTCGACCCCGGGCTCGTCGACATCAACACGACTCTCGGCTACCAGCAGGAGCAGGCCGCCGGTACGGGCATCGTGCTCTCGTCCAACGGCGTCATCCTGACGAACAACCACGTCATCGACGGCGCGACGAGCATCAGCGTCACCGACGTCGGCAACAACAAGACCTATACGGCGAGCGTCGTCGGCTACGACCGCACCAAGGACATCGCGGTGCTCCAGCTCCACAACGCCTCGGGCCTGCAGACGGCGACGCTGGCCAACTCGTCCAACGCCTCGGTCGGTGAGGACGTCGTGGGTGTCGGCAACGCGGGCGGAACCGGCGGGACGCCGAGCGCCGCCGGCGGGACGATCACGGCGCTCAACCAGTCGATCACCGCCAGCGACGATGGTGACGGTACGTCTGAGCAACTCAGCGGGCTGATCGAGACCAACGCGGACATTCAGCCCGGGGACTCGGGCGGCGCACTCGTCGACACGTCGGGCACGGTGCTCGGCATCGACACGGCCGCCTCCGCCGGCTTCTCGTTCCAGTCGAACGACCAGTCGGGCGGCACGCAGGGCTTCGCCATCCCGATCAACACCGCCCTCGCCATCGCCCGGGCCATTGAGGCGGGGTCTGGCTCCTCCACCGTGCACATCGGTGAGACGGCCTTCCTCGGCGTCGAGATCAACGCCAGCAACAGCAGCTCAGGCGACAACGGGAACGGAAACGGAGGCGGCTTCGGCGGCTTCTTCGGAGGCAACTCGGGCAGCACCGGGAACACCGGGTCTTCCGCATCGGGTGCCTCGGTGGCCAGTGTCGTCACGAACGGACCGGCACAAGAGGCCGGCCTGGCCGAGGGCGACGTGATCACCTCGCTCGGTGGCAAGACGATCAACACGGCCAACGACCTCACCAGCGCCATGAGCACGTACCACCCCGGCGACAAGGTCAGCATCGGCTGGACCGACGGGTCGGGTCAGACCCACACCGCCACGGTGCAGCTCTCCTCAGGTCCCCCGCAGTAGGTCGCAGGGCCAGCGACCGGATCGGACAACCGGTCGCTGGCCCGCACGACCCTCAGCGCTGCAGCAACCGCACCACCGCGATCAGTGTGGCGAGCACCGCCGCGCTGAGCACGCAGATCAGGCCCCAGCCCACGCTGACGTCGGTGCCGGCAGCACCATGCACCTGGTTGATCTTCTGCACAATGCGGAACATGTCGTAGATGGCGAAGACAGCGGTGACCGCGGCGATCACGGTGGTGAGTATCGACAGCTGCAACTCCTCCGACGTCATTTCGAAGCAGGCGAAGACGA
>CAWDOU010000008.1:0-155253 GCA_963804055.1 uncultured Acidimicrobiaceae bacterium
TGCTGAAGGTTTGGTTTCCACTTAACGTTGAGGGCTTCGGTCCTCACGAAAGGATGGAACCATGCCGAAGCCCTATCCCGCCGAGTTCCGCGAAGACGTGGTCCGGGTGGCTCGCAGACGCGAGACCTCACTCGTGCAGATCGCCAAGGACTTCGGGATCTCCGATGCCACGCTTTCAAACTGGCTGAAGAAGGCCGACATCGAAGACGGCGTGAAGCCCGGTGTGACCGAGGCCCAGGCCGAAGAGGTGCGTGAGCTCAAGAAGCGCAACCGGACCCTCGAGCAGGAGAACGAGATCCTCCGGCGCGCGGCCGCCTACTTCGCCAAGGAGCTCCCCCCAAAATGATGTACCCGCTGGTCCTCGACCTTGCCGACGACGGGTTTCCCGTGGCGGTGACCTGCCGGGTGCTGGGCTTCTCCACGCAAGCCTTCAACAAGTGGCGCCGTGATCCGGTCAGCCAGCGCGACTGGGACGAGGCGCACGTGATCAACGCGGCCATCGACATCCACGACGACGATCCGGCCTTTGGGTATCGCTTCATCTCCGACGAGCTGGCCGATGCCGGCTTCGAGGTGAGCGAGCGCCGGGTCTGGCGTCTGTGCTCCCAAGAGCGCATCTGGAGCGTGTTCGCCAAGAAGAAGGGTCTCTCGAGGAAGGCCGGGCCGCCGGTCCACGACGATCTGGTCGGTCGTGACTTCTCGGCAGAGCGGCCCAATGCGCTGTGGCTCACCGACATCACAGAGCACAGGACCGACGAGGGAAAGCTCTACTGCTGTGCCATCAAGGACGTCTACTCGAATCGCATCGTCGGCTACAGCCTGGCCGACCGAATGACCGCCGCGCTGGCCGTCTCGGCTCTGCGCAACGCCATTGCGCTCCGCCATCCGGTCGGCACCGTGATAATTCATTCCGACCGAGGATCTCAATTTCGATCCAAGGCCTTCGTCCGCACCCTCAAGCACAACGGCCTCACCGGATCGATGGGTCGGGTCGGCGCCTGCGGTGACAACGCGGCCATGGAGTCCTTCTTCTCGCTGCTCCAAAAGAACGTGCTCGATCGCCAGCGTTGGCAGACGAGAGAGGATCTGCGCATCGCCATCGTCACCTGGATCGAGCGGACCTATCACCGACGTCGCCGCCAGCGGGTCCTCGGACGACTCACCCCGGTCGAGTTTGAGATACTTGAAACCGAGCTTCAAGCTGCCTGAACACACTTAACCGAAATCGGAAACCAAACCTTCAGCAGTCCCCATTGACGTAGTCCTCAAGTGCCTGAATCTCCGAAACGAGCTTGGCGCGTCGGGTTTGATCGGTGAGATTGGGGGTCGGGTTCCATCCAGGCGACCCAAGAGAACCACGCTGTACTCACGTTGTCGATGAGTCGCCGCTCTTTTTTTTTACGAGCACTCGATTCTTTTGTTGATCAATCAGCGCAGGGGCGGTCCAGACCCCATCGGCTGGGACGTACCTATCCATTGTGTTCGCAACTTTGGAATGTCGCTTGTGAAGATCCGATACCAAGTATCAAAATCTCCAGCTGTCCTCGAAAGGATGGCGGCACCCACTGCGACGCAAGTCCACCGACGACAGCCCCACCGAGACGCAGCCCCCAAGATACCCAACCGCTGTCCGCCATCATCGCCAGTAGATGCATTCTTCTACGTGGGTGTCACTTTGGCTCGTGACCTCATCCGAGATTGCTCCCCCAACTGCTCCCCGGCACGATTTCGGGAGTCTCGCTCGACCGAACAAGTTCCCCTGAGCTGGTGGGCCGTAGAGGACTTGAACCTGTGACCCTTGCGTGTCATCGCAAGATCAGTTGGCGAAGCAGGCCGATCGAAGCTTCGATGCCCCATAGCCACGTCTGAGCCGAAAGAGGGAGTTTCACGGCGTCCAATTCGCCTTCATGAAGCTGAAGCGGATCCAATTTCGGTCACCCATGAGGGCTTGATTGGGGTGGGGGCGATGATGGCGGTTTCCCGGCCCTGTGAGTGACGTGCCCTCTGGACCGACAAAGGATGGACTCCCATGCCCTCGACTTCGGCGCTTTCGCACCCAGAGCTCAACCAGATCCGCGCTGAGGAGCCCGCCCCGGATCTCATTTCGATTCCAGAAACTGCCCGGCGCATCGGTCTCCACGCTGACACCCTCTACCGCCTGTGTCGCACGGGACAGTTCAGCCCGGCTATCCATATCGGAGGAAGATGGAGGGTTTCGGTGCCGCGCCTGGAACGCTATCTCCACGGCGAAGATGGACATCTGTGAATCTCGAATGGGAGAAGATTACGTATCCATTTCGGCGTGCGGGCTGCAGATCGAGCACGTCGCCCAATAGCGCCGCCGCAGCTCGGTCCCTCTCAGGCAGGGCATGTGCATACCTGTCTAAGGTCATGGTCGCCCTGGCGTGCCCGTGGCGCTCCGCCACCGTTCGAACATCCACGCCAGCCGCGATCAGGGTCGTGACCGAAAAGTGCCGCAGGTCATGGAACCGGTATGGCCACTGATCCTTCGGTGTCAGATCTACCCTGGTCGCCTTCGGGGCCTTCTTGCGGAGCCGCTTCAGCGCTGGCATCTCCATGTCGTCGCAGAGTTTGGCGAACCGGTGCGTCAGCGTGTCGGGACTGACTGGCACGGCGCCGTTGGCGTTGTAGGACAGCACGTACGGATCGGCCGCTAGAGGCGATTCGGCCCGCTCCGAGAGCTCCTCCATGTAGCGCCAGCGCCGCCGCAGCACCTCCACGCACACGGTATCGAGTGCCAGCACTCGGGCTGCATGGGTCTTGGTGGGTCCCGTGTGCTGCTCGCCGGACGCAACGGTCAAGGATCGGGCGATCCGCACGGAACCGGCCGCAAGGTGGACGTCGGACCACCGCAGCGCCACCAGCTCGCCCCGCCGAGCCCCGGTAAGTGCGGCCAGAGCAACGGCCGTCGCCATAACCGGATCATCCCCGTATACGGCTTTCAGGAGTGCGGTCAGCCGCTCAGGTGTCGGGACGACGATCTCCTTGCGCTCCACCCTCGGCGGCGTGGCTCGCTCCGTCGGAGCCGAGGTCAGCCAGCCCCACTTCACTCCCTGGCGGCAGGCCGCGCTGATGATCGAGTGGTACTTGTGCACCGTGGCCGGCGCCAGCCCTTCATCGAGCCACTCACGGTAGGCCCGGTCAAGCAACGCCGGCGTCAGCTTGCTGAGCTTCACGGATCCCAACTTCGGGTCGAACCCGGTGATCGACTTTGCGCCGGTTCTCCTCGAGCGTGCGCGGTCGCTGGGTCACCGAGGCAGCATCGAGCCACTCATCGAGCAGCTGCCCGACCGTTGCGGTGATTGGCTCGATCTTGCCGTCATTCACTTCGGTGACGAACTTCGCCGAGCGCGACGCTGCGCCTTGGCTTCTGTGCCGACGAACGTCTTCGTGACCTGACGCGGATTGCCGGTGAGCTCGTCCACGCCGGCAACGCCGGCAGCTGCCAACGACCACGACCCGGGGGCCGCTCGCGCATCGTTCCGGTACCCGGAGTCCTGCGAACAGCCGCTGATTTCGGCTTGGATGCCATGTCCCGAAAGCTTAGGACATTATTAGGACCAGCCAGGTGGCCATTTGTTAAAAATGGCCCCTGACCTGGTGGGCGCTGCGGGACTCGAACCCACGACCTCAGCCGTGTGAAGGCTGCGCTCTAACCAGCTGAGCTAAGCGCCCTGGCGGATTTGCCGGACCACAACCGTAGCTCGCGAGAACACGGTGCCCGCCGCCACGGGGTGATTTGGGGTGCCCCGGCGGCACCGGTACCCTGAGGTTGCGATGTCGCCCGAAGCCGAAAACGGCACCAACCACCCCCAGACCTGGAGCGCTCGGATCATGGGCGCGTTCACCGGACCCCCCTCCTCCACGGGGGGCTCCGAGGACAAGGGTGATCGCCCCGAGATCCTGCCGCAGGAAGAACGCAAGGCCGCCATGTCCGGCCTGGACCAGAACGAAGCCAAATGGACGCTGGGAGCTTTGATACTGGCGACTGTCGCCGGCATCGCAATTCCCCTCTACTTCATTGCCGAGAACAAGGTCACAAAGGATGGGAAGAACTCCATCGCCGTCGCCCCCGACGCCAAGCTCCTGGGTGGCGTCATTCTGGTTCTGTGCGTCATCGGGTTCGCGGCCCTCTGGAAACGGAAGCGCACGTTGGTGGCGTTCGACCTCTTCCTCCTCGGGTTCGCCTTCACGCTGTTCGTCGGTCTGATCGGGTTCGCCTTCATCCTCCTCGGCGGATTCCTGATGCTGCGAGCGTGGCGCCTCAACAAGTACGGCACCACAAACTCCAAAGTCATCGCTCGCGAGGCTGCCGCTCGGCCCCGCGGGCGACAGCGCAAGGAGGCTGCCGCCAAATCAACCTCGAAGTCGGCGTCCAACCCGGACGTCCGCAAGCCCCCCACCGCCAGCAAGCGCTACACACCGAAGGCGCCAGCCCGGAAGAAGATCCCCAAAGCGACCGAATAGCGCCACAAGAGTCCCGGCAAGGAGCTCAGAGGCCCCTGTCAGCAGGCTCGATCAGCAAGGCCGACCGCAACAACCGGAGTGCGTCGGTCCGGCGTCGCACGAGCGAGCGGGCAGTCGGCTCCTCCCCCAGCGCGCGCAACACCTCCACCTCGGTCACCATCCCGATCACCGTGGAGTAGATGGCCAACAGCAGCAGCCGCGGGTCATGACGACGCATCGCACCCGCGTCCATCTCCGCCTCCAGGAACGAGGAGGCTCGCTGGACGAGCGGGTCGAGCGCCAGCGTCATCTGGGTCGCGGCCGGCGGGCCCAGCCGCCCGACCTCGCGCAGGAAGCCGAGCAGCTCCGGCTGGCGCGCGGCCAAACGGAAGACGGACCGCACGACCGCCTCCACTCGCCCCCACCCCTCCCCCGCCCCGAGCAGGGCGCTCTCGAGAGCGACCGACAGGTCGTCCGCGCTCCGGGCAATCACGGCCTCCAAAAGGGCGTCCTTGGAGGGGAACCAATAGAGGATGGACTGCTTCGTGAGCTCCAGGCCCTTGCCGACGGCGTCGAGGGAGGTGGCTTCGTACCCCCTGCTCGCGAACGAGGCCAGGGCAGCATCCAGGATCCGGTCCTTGGTCGACGAGCTGGCCACTTACCAAATGGTAGACAGAATCGACGGGCGGTGGTAGACATTTCTGATGCCCATTGAGCGGGATCTCCGTGGGAAACGCTTCTTCATCACAGGCGCCACCGGCTTCCTGGGGACCGCGCTCGTCGAGCGCATCGTCCGGTGCGTCCCCGAGGCCGAGGTGACCGTCCTCGTACGTCCGGGACGCCGGTCGGACGCGGCCGCCCGACTGGCCCGCGAGGTGATCAAGAACGACTGCTTCGACCGCCTGCGTGCCGAGCTCGGTGACCGGTTCGAAGGGGAGGTGGCGCGCCGGGTGCGGGCCGTGGCCGGCGACGTCAGTCGCGACGGGCTGGGACTCGACGACGACGGCCGCGCCGCATTGGCGGCGGCGGACGTCGTCATCCACTCCGCCGCCACAGTGTCGTTCGATGCCCCTCTGACGCAGGCGGTCGAGATCAATCTCCTCGGCCCGTCGCGGGTGGCGGCGGCCATTGCCGAAACCGGCTCATCGGCCCACCTCGTCGCGGTGTCGACGGCCTACGTCGCCAGCACGCACCAGGGTGAGGCCAAGGAGGAGCTCCTCAGCGAGAACCGCTTCACCCTCGATGTCCCGTGGGAAGCGGAGGTGAGCTCGGCGCGCCGCCTCCGCGACGACCTGGAAGCCGAGTCGCGAAAGCCCGAGAAGCTGCGCTCGTTCACGAAGCAGGCCCGGGCGGAGATCGGCGCCGCCGGCGATCACCTGATCGCGTCGAAGGCAGAGAAGCTGCGCGAGGAGTGGGTGAGCAGCGAATTGGTCACGGCGGGCACGGCCCGGGCGCTCTCGCTCGGTTGGCCAGATGCCTACCCCTTCACCAAAGCGCTCGGTGAGCGCGCCCTCGTCGAGCAGTGGGAGGGACGGGTGCCCATCACCGTCGTCCGCCCCTCCATCATTGAGTCCGCCCTGGCCGAGCCCCGACCCGGATGGATCCGCGGCTTCCGCATGGCCGAGCCGATCATCGTCTCCTACGCCCGCGGGCTCCTGCGTGAGTTCCCCGGTGTGCCCGAGGGCATCGTCGACGTGATCCCGGTCGACCTCGTCGTGGCGGCGATCCTCGCCGTCGCGGCCCGCGGGCCGGAGCCCGGGCGGCCGAAGGTGTACCACGTTGCGTCGGGAGTGCGGAACCCGTTGCGCTACGGGCACCTCGTCGAGCTCTCGGAGGACTTCTTCAGCCGGAACCCCCTCTACGACGACCGGGGACAGCCCATCAACGTGCCCGAGTGGTCCTTCCCCGGGCGGGGGCGCGTCCAGCGACAGCTCAAACGCGCCGATGCAGCAATGACCTTCGTGGAAAAGGTGATCACTGCCTTGCCGATCCGGGGCAGACAGGCGCAGCTGGCCGCCCGGATGGAAGACCGGCACGCGCTGGCCAAGCGGGCACTCGGCTACGTGGAGCTCTACGGTGCCTACACCGAGACCGACGCGCGCTACCGGGTCGACAATCTGATCGAGATGTCGGACGCTGGGGACGGCGACGACCACGCGCGGTTCGTGTTCGACCCGGCCGTCATCGACTGGGACCACTACGTGCACGAGATCCACCTTCCTTCGGTGCTCGAGCACACCAGGGTTCGGACCAAGCCTGGCAAGTCGGTGGTGGACAAGAGGCCGGACCGCCAGCGGAAGGCCATCCTGTCGCCGGACCGGCATCTCGCCGTCTTCGACCTCGAGCACACGCTCATGTCGTCCAACGTGGTCGACACCTACGCCTGGCTCGCCAGCCGTCATCTGTCCCCCTCGCGACGGGCCCGCTTCGTGGCGGACCTCGTGCGCCAGGCACCATCCCTGCTCGCGCTCGACCGGCGCGACCGTGGTGACTTCCTGCGCTCCTTCTACCGCCGCTTCGAGGATGCCCCGCTCGACCAACTGCGCGAGGACTCGTGGGAGTTGTTCCATCGTCAGCTCCTCACGCGGTCGTTCCCCGACGGCTTCGCCCACGTGCGCGCCCACCGGGCGGCCGGGCACCGGACACTGCTCATCACGGGGGCGCTCGACTTCATAATCGAGCCGATCCGGCCCCTGTTCGACGACATCATCTGCGCCGAGATGGAAGCACACGACGGGCGGCTGACCGGTCACCTGACGACGCTGCCCCCCATCGGCGAGGCCAGGGCACTGGTGCTGGCCGACTACGCGGCACAGCACGGGCTCTCGCTCGAGGAGTCCGTGGCCTATGCCGACTCGGCCAGTGACCTGGCCATGCTCGAGGCCGTTGGATTCCCGGTGGCGGTGAATCCCGAGTCGCGCCTCTCGGCGATCGCCCGGCGGCGCGGCTGGCACGTGGAGCATTGGGCCAAGGCCGAGGGCGGTGCACACCGGCCGCTCCCCCTCGGGCCCTTCGACGTGCGGCAGCCGAAGGCAGTGATGGGCCGATGAGCACGCTGCTGTTCGAACGGTCGCTTCCTCGCTTCGCCGCGGCGCGCGTCGTGTCGTCATTCGGGTCGGGACGGGGGGCTGGTGTGGGGCCGCTGCGCCTGGTCGAACGGGACACACCCGCCGTGCCCGCCGCCGGTTGGGTGCACGTGGAGCCCGTCCTGTCCGGCATCTGCGGGTCCGACCTCGCCACCTTGGACGGGCGCAGCTCGCGCTATTTCGAGGACATCGTCTCCTTCCCGTTCGTTCCGGGCCACGAGGTCGTCGGCACCCTGACCGGGGACGCCACCGGAGCCGAGGGGCGCGTCCTCTCCGCCGGGAGCCGCGTCGTGCTGCAGCCGGTGCTCGGCTGCGCCGCCCGCGGGATCGAGCCCATGTGCCCCGCCTGCCAGGCCGGTCACGTGGGCAACTGCGGCTACGTCGCCTTCGGTCACATCCGACCGGGCCTGCAGACGGGCTTCTGCGCGGACACCGGGGGTGGCTGGTCCACGGCCGGGCTCGTCGCGCACTCCACCCAGCTCTACGCCGTGCCCGATGCGCTCACGGACGAGGACGCGGTGACGGTCGAGCCCGTGGCGTGCGCCGTGCACGCCGTGCTGAGCGCGCCGATCGAAGCGGGCGACGTCGTGGCCGTCATTGGGGCGGGGACGCTCGGCCTGCTGGTGACGGCCGCCCTGGGCCACCTCTCGAGCGCCGGACGCTGCGCCGCCCCCGCCGCCGTGCTCGTCGGAGCGCGCTACGCCCATCAGCAGCGCCTGGCTCGCGAGCTGGGGGGCACCGAGGCATTGGCCCCCGACCAGCTCGGCCGCGCCGTGCGCCGGCACTCGCGTTCGCTGTCCTACGGCGGCGCCTCCGGCGTCACCGCGACGCTCTCGGGCGGTGCCGACGTCGTGTTCGATTGCGTCGGCAGCCCCGAATCGATCGCTCAGGCGCTCGCCATGGTCCGCCCGCGGGGAACGGTGGCCCTGGTCGGCATGCCGGGCAAGGTGACCGTCGACCTGGCTCCGCTCTGGCACCGCGAGGTGCGTCTGGCCGGGGCCTACGCATACGGGACCGAACGCGGCGCCGGAGCCGACGACACGACGTCGACGTTCTCGCTGGCCTTCGACGTCGCCGCCGCACAGCGGACGGGCCGATTGGTCTCGGCCACCTACCCGTTGGCCCGCTTCGAGGACGCCGTCGCCCACGCGGGCGCTGCCGGCCGCCGCGGCGCCGTGAAGATCGCATTCGACGTACGGAAAGGACCGATCCGATGAGTCGCCGCCCAGGCTTCGTCCTCGAGGTGGACAAGTCGACACCACCGACCCTGTTCTGGAGCGGCGAGGGCTTCGGCCTCGAGACGCTGCCCGAGGGGAGTCGCGTGCTCTACGCCCCCGAGCCGATGAAGGCGATCGAGGATCCCTATCGGGCCATCCGCCACGCGTTGCTCCACCCCCAAGGCGACCGGGACCCGCTGCCGGCGCTCCTGCGCCCGGGCATGAAGCTCACCATCTGCTTCGACGACGTCTCGCTGCCCCTCCCGCCCATGGAGGCACCGGACATCCGCCAGATGGTGACCGAGACCGTGCTCGACATGGCGGCGGAGGCCGGCGTCGACGATGTGCAATTGATTGCCGCGCTGGCCCTGCACCGTCGCATGACCGAGGAGGAGCTGCGTCACGCCCTGGGCGACCGGGTCTACGACGCCTTCGCCCCCCATGGACTCTTGACCCAGCACGACGCCGAGGACCCCGACAACCTCCTCTTCATCGGCGAGACCGATCAGGGCGAAGAGGTCGAGATCAACAAGCGGGCCGCCACGTCGGACCTGCTGGTCTACGTCAACATCAACCTGGTCTCGATGGACGGCGGCCACAAGAGCGTCGCCACGGGACTGGCCAGCTACCGCAGCCTGCGTCACCACCACAATCCGCAGACGATGCGCCATTCGAAGTCGTTCATGGACCAGCCGGCCTCGGAGCTGCACTCCTCGAACTGGCGCATGGGCCGCCTCATCGCCGAGTCCGGCGTGAAGATCTTCCAGATTGAGACGACGCTCAACAACGACACCTTCCCGTCCAACTTCTCGTTCCTGCAGAAGCGGGAGTGGGAGTGGTCCCTGCGCGATCGGGCCTCCTATGCCGCCACGTCGAAGGCGCTCTCCAAGGTCCCGCCACGCCTCGCCCGTCAGATCTTCCACTCCATCCGCTCGCCCCACGCGCTGACCTCGGTGCAGGCGGGCGAGGTGGAGGCGGTCCATGCGCTCACGACGGCCAACGTCTGGGCACAGCAGGGCATCGACGTCGAAGGCCAGACCGACATCTTGACCATGGGACTGCCGTACATCTGCCCCTACAACGTCAATTCCATCATGAACCCGATCCTGGTGGCCTGCCTCGGGCTCGGCTACTTCTTCAACATGTACCGGGGCAAGCCGCTCGTGCGCGAGGGCGGTGTCGTGATCATGAAGCATCCGACCCGCCCGGAGTTCCACCCCGGACACCACCCGAGTTACATCGATTTCTACGAGCAGGTCCTGACGCAGACGGTCGACCCGGTTCGGATGCACAAGGAGTTCGAGGAGTCCTTCGCCACCGATCCGTGGTACATCCATCTGTACCGAACCGGGCACGCCTATCACGGCGTGCACCCCTTCTACATGTGGTACTGGTGCGCGCACGCGTTGGCGCACCTCGGGCGCGTCATCGTCGTCGGCGGGGACACCAAGGCGGTGCGGCGGCTCGGCTTCTCGCCGGCGAGCTCGCTCGACGACGCCCTGGAGATCGCGTCCGACGTCGTCGGCCCCTCACCGACGCTGACGCACATGCACAACCCGCCCATCTTCATGTCGGACGTGCACTGATGGCCGGCGCGGGGCTACGGGGGCGTCTGCGCTCGGCGCGCTTCCCGCTGGCCGCCCCCTCGTGGCCGACGACGGTCGAGCGACCGGACCCCGAGCGCCGGGTTGGGCTCGACTACGACCACGACTGGTCACGCCGCTACCCGGTCCGGCTGGCCCGGGCCATGGTGATGGACAACCTGGCGCGGCCTGCGGCGCGCCTCCTGGCGCCGGCCACCGTGCGGGGGCTCGAACACCTCCAACACGTCGAGGGCCCGGTGATCTTCGCCTCCAATCACCTCAGCCACATGGACACGCCGTTGCTGCTGACAACCCTGCCGGTGGAGTTCCGTCATCGCACCGTGGTGGCAGCGGCGTCGGACTACTTCTTCGACCGCACCTGGAAAGCGGTGCTCTCGTCGTTCACGCTGGCCACCATCCCCATTGAGCGGAGCAAGGTCAATCGCAAGTCGGGCGACACCGCAGCCGAGCTCATCGCCGACGGCTGGAACCTCGTGATCTTTCCCGAGGGCGGGCGCTCACCGGACGGCTGGACCCAGCCGTTCACCGCGGGTGCCTCCTACCTGGCCCGGCGCACCGGCCGGCCGGTGGTGCCGGTCTACCTCCACGGCACGCGCCACGTGCAGCCCAAGAGTGCCGAGTCCGAAAGCCGGGCGCCCGGAGGCTCCGGCACCGAGTCGCGGCGCAGCAGCCGCGTGCGACGCGCCCCGATCGCCGTGCTCTTCGGGAGCCCCCTGTCCCCGGACGAGGGGGAGAACACCCACCGGTTCTCGGACCGGATCGAAGGCGCCGTCGCCACGCTGTCCCGGGAGGTCCATTCCGACTGGTGGCAGGCCCGGCGTTCGGTGAGCGCAGTGGCGCCGCTCGAGGGAGCGGCGACGGCACATCGGGGGCCGGCCGCCTCCGCGTGGCGGCGCGCCTGGGCGCTCGACGAGCCTCCGTCGCGGCGGCGGGCCTCGGAATGGCCCGAGTGACCGGCTGACGCACCGGCTCGCCGGAACCCGTGGCGGCGTCTGGCACGCGACCGACCGTCAGAGCGTCAGACCGTCAGAGGAGCGGCCGCGAGACCAGGATGGCGGTGGCGGCGAGACCGGCGTCGCGGTGGACCAGGCCCGCCCGGTAGTCGGGGTCCCTGATCATGTCGACGAACGTGTCGACCTCCGGGTACTGCATGACGGCGATCTGATCCCACGGGCCGGTACGACCGATCAGGACCTGCAGCACGTCGTTGTAGAGGGTCAGTTGGCCGCCCCGCCGCACCACCTGCTCGAGAGCCACCGCGCCATAGCGCGGCGTAGGCCTCCGCGCCGCTCAGGCCGGCGCCGGCCAGCTCGTGGCCTTCGGGATAGCGCGCCTCGGCGTAGTAGGACAGCAGGTTGACGAACTGCAGCGGGCCAGCCTCACTGGACGTCAGCAGCGACCGGAGCTGCTGCTCGTCGGGGTTGATGCCCCCGAAGCCGTGCGATCCCAACTCACCGAGCAACGCCGTCACGTCCTCCCCGCTCCACTGCGACATGTCGGCTCCTCCCGGGCGGCTTCGTGGCGGGATGGTAGCAACCCTGTCCGCGGCTCGGCGCTGATCCGACGTACGGTGCCTGTGCTCGCGACGGCAGGAGGCCACATCCGATGCAGATGATCATCCTGGGCAGTGGGAGCCCGCTGCCCGACCCACAACGGGCCGGGCCGTCGACCCTGGTGCGTACACACGCCGGCGATCTCCTCTTCGACTGCGGCCGCGGCGTCCTCATGCGGGCCGCCGCCGCCGGATCGGCCGCCGGCGCGCTGCGTGCGCTCTTCCTCACCCATCTGCACAGCGACCACACCACGGACCTCAACGACATCGTGACGTCGCGCTGGATCACGTCCTTCCAGCCCCATCCGCTCCCCGTGCACGGCCCCGTCGGCGCCACGTCTCTGTTGCAAGCGACCGAAGCCATGCTGGAGCTCGACATCGGCTACCGGCTGGCCCACCACGACGATCTGCAGTGGCGGCCGTCGGCCGAGGTCGTCGATTGCGAAGGCGGCCCGGTCTTCGAAGACGGCGACGTCAGGGTCGTCGCGGCGCCGACCGATCATGCGCCGGTTCGCCCCACCCTGGGCTTCCGGGTCGAGGAGGGCGACCGATCGGTGGTGATCGCCGGTGACACCGTTCCGTGTGAAGGGCTGGACGAGCTTTGCGCTGGCGCGGACATGCTGGTCCACACGGTCGTGCGCCCCGACCTGATTGAGCCGATCGGCCTGCCCCGGCTCCTCGACGTGCTCGACTACCACTCCTCCGTCGCAGATGCGGCGAAGACGGCGGCGCGCAACGGTGTCGGAACGCTGGTCCTCACGCACCTGGTGCCGGCGCCCCAGCCGGGCACCGAGCCCGAGTGGATCGCACTGGCCCGCGGCCCACTTCGACGGCACGGTGGCACTGGCGCACGACCTGTTGACACTGGAGGTGGGCGCCGCCGCGTGACGGTGGCTGCTCTTAGAAGATGACGCCGCCCGCCTGGGTACGCGGGTCGCCGGCCGGCACGATCTCCTTGCCCAGCGGGGCGATGGCCACGGCGGCCAGCTTGAAGTTCCCGAGGCCGAGGGGAATGCCGATGATGGTGAGGCAGAGCACCACACCGAGGATCAGGTGGGCGATGGCCATCCACAGCCCGGCCAGGATGAACCACAGGACGTTGGCGACCGCCGAGGGTGCGCCGGCCTGCGGGTTGCGCACCACCGCACGCCCGAACGGCCACAGCACGAACGCGGCCAAGCGGAAGCAGGCCAGGCCGAAGGGGATCGTGATGATCAGGAGGCACAGCAGGACGCCCGCCAGCGCGTAGCCGATGGCCAGCCACAGTCCCGAGAACACGAACCAGATCAGATTGAGCAGTGTGCGCATCGACGTCGCGATCCTCCCTAGCTGCGCCGGCGCCGGCGGCGGGCGCCCCCCACGGTAGCCAGCCGCTCCTCGCGGCAGACTCTCCGGCTCGGCGTCGTCCAACGGGTGGAGCGCGACGCCGCCGAGCGCCCATGACAGCAGGCAATCGGCCAGGGCCGGGTTGCGCGCCAACACCGGACCATGGAGGTAGGTCCCGACGACGCGCCCGTGGACGGCCCCTTCGCTGCCGTCACCGACGCCGTTGCCCACGCCGGCGACGACCCTCCCGAGGGCCGCCACCTCTTCGCCCCGCGTCGTGGCCCCACCGTGATTCTCGAACCCGGTCAAGGTGGGCAGGGGGCCCAGCACCTCGGGGTCCATGTCCACCAGCACCTCACCCACCGCGCGTGGACCGGTCGACTTCACCGTCTCGACGTCGAGCAGTCCGACCCCCTCGTGCGGATCACCGCTGGCACCGGGGAAGGTCCGGCCGACGATCTGGAAGCCGGCGCACACCGCCAGGACGACGGCGCCCTCCCCGGCGCGCCGCGCCAGCGTGCCGTCCTCAATCAGGGTCCGGGCGGCCCGGACCTGGGGGCCGTCCTCTCCCCCGCCGAGGCAGTAGAGATCCGCCTCGGGGAGCGGGCGGTCGGAGGCGGCCTGCAGCAGGGTGGCGTCGATGCCGCGCCATTCGGCCCGTCGCGCCAAGACGAGGCCGTTCCCGCCGTCGCCGTACGTGCCCAGCAGGTCCGGGTAGACGACGGCGATGCGCAGCGGCGCCGTCATGCCGGCGTGCCCAGCAGGTCGTGGAAGGCCGTGTAGTTCCCGATGACGTCGACCACCGCGTCGGTTCCGCCCGCACCGGTCGCGGTGCTCCCCTCGGCAGCGGCCAGCGTGATGGCCCGCACGGGGTCGGCCTCGGCACTGTGGCGGACGCCGCCGTAGTGCAGGCGGACCGAGAGGTCGCGAAAGCGATCACCTGTCGCCACGACGGCGCGACCGCAGAGACGTTCGAACGGCACGTCCCACAACCAGCTGGGGTCGGCGCCGTCGGCGATCCGCGCGTTGATGCTGACCACGAGTGGTGCGTCGGACCCGGCGACCAGGTCGAGCAGCTCGTCCCAGCCGGCGGGGTTCTTGGCCAGCATGAGACGGGCCCGGACGTCGCCGAACGAGCGCACCGTGAAGCGCCCCGCCACCTCGTGCACCGTCTCCATGGCGGCGAGGGCCACCAGGGCATCGACACCGGACGCCTCGGCCGCCACCGCCGCCATCAGCGCATTGGCCTGGTTGAACCGGCCGGGCAGGGCGAGCGTGACCGGGGTGGTCCTCCCATCGGCCCACTCGGCGCGTGCTGCCCCGTCGACGCCCACGACGAGGGTCGCCTCGGGGTCGGGACGGGCGAAGTCGCACGAGGCACAGGACCACCCGCCCCCGGTGAAGGCGATGCGGCCCTCGCACGACGGGCAGCCCACGGCATCGTGTTGCCAGCGCATGCCGGCACCCACCCAGTGCACGTCGCGCGCCGCGCCCGCCCCCCACACCACGAGCGGGTCGTCGGCGTTCGCCACCACATGGGTGTGCGGCGCCGCCGCCAACGCCGCCCGCCAGCTCCCTGCAATCATGCGGACCTCGTTCGTGCGGTCGAGCTGATCGCGGGACAGGTTCAGCAGCAGCACAGTGGACGCCGCCGTGGCGGTGAGGACGCGGGGCAGGTAGACCTCGTCCGTCTCGAGCACGGCACGGCGCGCCGTCGTGCCGGCGAGCGCGGCCACGTGCCCGGGCGGCATGTTCGAGCCGGTCTCGTTGCTCACCACCGCGTCGCCCGTCGCGCCGAGCGCGACCGTGAGGAGGCGCGTCGTCGTCGTCTTGCCGTTCGTTCCCGTCACGAGGGCGACCTGGCGTCCGGCGCTCAGGTGCTCGAGCAGGCGCGGGTCGAGGCGGAGGCCGGCGCGTCCCCCCGCCACCGTGCCCTGGCCCCGTCCGAGGCGGCGCGACGTGGTGTTGACGACGCGCGTCGTCGCGCCGGCGAGCCGCGCTCTCACCGAGGGGGCTTGCTGCGGGCCAGCTCCTCGGCGGTCGGCTCGTGGCGCACCCTGGCCTCGGGGGGCAGCAACGCGGCGATGGCCTCCATGATGGTCCCGGTGTCCGCCTTGGCGTCGGTGAGCGACAGCGGGATCGGCCGGCCCACCCGCACCCGCACCGTCGGCGGGTGCCGCACCAGGGTGAAGTCGGGCACGCGAGCCGAGCGCGGCCACACCTTCTCGGTCCCCCAGAGCCCGACGGGGACGACGGTGGCGCCGGTGGATGCCGCCAGCCGAGCGGTGCCGGTCTTGCCGTGCAGCACCGGGTCGAAGAAGTCGTACCCGCGCGGGATGGTGCCCTGCGGCAACACGATCACGACCTCGCCCGCCTTCAAGGCCGATTCGGCGGCCCGCAGCGGCTCACCCGAGCCGCTGCCCCGGTCGACGGCGATACCTCCGATGGCCCGCGCGATCGACCCCACCACGGGTGCGTCGAAGATCTCCTTCTTGCCGAGGAAGCGCACCGGTCGACCGATCTCGCGCGCCAAAAGCGCCAGCGCGGCCACGTCGAAGTAGCTGCGATGGTTGGCGGCCAACAGCACCGGGCCGCGTGTGGGCACGTGGTCCACGCCGGCGATGTCGAAACGTGCATACGGAAAGGAGAGCTTGCGGACGAACGGTCGGAGCATGTGGTACGGCTCGAGCCCGACGACGCTCGGGACCCCCGGTGGGCGGTCCCAGTGCTCCACCGCCCAGCAGCGGGCCGTGGCCACCAGCGTCAGTGAGGGATCCGGATTGACCGCGTGGGGTGTCCCCACGCTCGACAGCAGCGGGACGTCGAAGATGCTGTCGCTGCAGGCGTGGCAGTCGACCAGGTCGACCCGGTTGTCCTCGGCCCAGGCACGCACGGCACGAAGCTTCCCGGTCCCCCAGACGAAGCCCTCGTAGAGCCGCCCGGTGTAGCGACCTTCCTTGGTCTCGTAGGCGGTGGCGATCAGGTCGTCGAAGCCGATCGCCTCGGCGAAGGGGGCGATCATGTCGGCCGGCGTCGTCGTCGCGAGCACGAGGCGGTGGCCCTCGGCCCGGAAGGCGGCCAGGCGCTGCGGAGCGAACGGGGCCACGGTTTCGCTCAGGGCGGCGACGGCGCGCCGGCCGGCCGCCTGGACCTGGTCCTGCCGCCAGCCCTTGGCCACCCGGGCGGCGGCCCGGACGAGGCCCATGGAGACCAGGTTCTCCCCCAGACGGTCGTTGACCGCATAGAGGAGCTTGTCGCCGGGGAGCGAACGGCCCTCGGGCACCACGCCCTCGTCCATGAGGGCCCGGTTGAGGATCTGCCCCGAGGCCCGGCACAACAGGGTGCGGTCGAGGTCGATGAAGACGGCGCTCTTCGCCACAAGCAGGGAGCCTAAAGCAGTTTTCCCGCTGGTCGAAGGCCCTTGACGCACCCCGGGGCGCACCCCCGAAAGAGGCCTGGAATTAGGAGAAGGGATCGCCGGGGGGGAGGGCGATCCCTTCTCAAGACTCATCAGGCTCAGAGGGGGGGCTTCCGATTACCTGCGGTCTGAGATTCATTGTGCCGGTCCTTCGGCGATCAGTCAAGCAGCTTTAGGAGATACTTCATATCAGTTATACTGATGAGGAACTGAACTCTGGCAAGCACTTCCAGGAAGGCGGCATCCATGGAATTGAAACACTTGCAAGCGCTCCTGGGGATCGCGGACACCGGGAGCTTCTCGGCCGCCGCCACGTCGATCGGTACCGTCCAGTCCAACGTCTCGGCCCACGTGGCCCGGCTGGAGCGCGAGCTCGACGTGCAGCTGGTGGACCGGGCCTCGGGCGGCCTCACCGAGGAGGGCGAGGTCGTCGTCGCCCGGGCCCGCCAGGTCATGAACGAGCTCGAGGCGATGGTGTCCGACGTGACGGCGCTGCGCCAGGAGGTCATCGGCACGGTGCGCCTGGGCATGATCGGGACGACGGGCCGTTGGCTGGTGCCCCAGCTCTTCGACCTGCTCCGGGTCCGGCACCCCCACATCCACCTCAACATCGCCGAAGGTTCCAGCGTCCAGCTGGAGCAGCAGCTGGCCTCGGGCCAGCTCGATCTGGCCGTGGTCACCTTCCCCCTGAGCGGCGACGAGATCATGGCGGCCCAGCTCTTCGACGAGGACCTGGTGGCCGTCCTGCCGCCGGGGCATTTCCTCGGCGGCGAGACCTCCATCCCCATTGAGCGGCTGTCGGAGATGGAGCTCCTCCTGCCGGCACCGGGCACCGCCCTGCGGGCCGAGATCGACAGCGCCACCGGCCCCGCCCGCGTCGTGCTCCGCCCCGCCATGGAGCTCGACGGGGTGCGCCTGATCGCTTCCCTGGCCTTCGACGGCTACGGCGCGGCCATCCTGCCGGCCACCGCGGTCCCGGGCCACCTGCGGGGGCGCTTCCCCGTCCTCCCAATCGACGGCCTCCCCCGTCGGCGCGTCGGGGTGGCGCAGCGGCGCCGGGGCCTCCCGTCGGCACCGGCACGGGCGGTCATCGACGTCCTCGGGGTCGTCGTCAACGACGTGCTCTCCATGCCCGAAGGCATCCACCCCACCTGAAGCGGCCGGAGCAGGACGCCGTGGCGGCCCCCCTCCGAGGCCGACTTCCTTCAGGAGGACGGTTGGGGCTCCCGCCACATCGTCCAGAGGGTCGGCCCGTCGCCCGGCAGCGGGACCTCCTCGACGACCTCGAACCCGTGGCGCCGGTAGAAGGGCACGTTCCGCTCCTTGGACGACTCGAGGTAGCAGGGGATGCCC
Organism: uncultured Acidimicrobiaceae bacterium; assembly: GCA_963804055.1. Classification (GTDB taxonomy): domain Bacteria; phylum Actinomycetota; class Acidimicrobiia; order Acidimicrobiales; family RAAP-2; genus Bog-473. Next base: position 18,024 of record CAWDOU010000008.1, read on the forward strand.
TCGGCGTCGCAGTGGGTGAGCACCGGGCGCATGAGGGCGCCGCCCACGCCCTTGCCCTGCTGGTCGACGGCGGTCCCCAGGCTCGCCAGGTACCAGTGCGGCTCGCGGGGGTGCTTGCTCTCGACAAGCGCCAGCAGGCGCAGCGTGATGCCGAGGTTGGCGAGCACGTAGGGAAGCACGGGGAGCATGGTGAGGACGCCGCGCAGACCCGCCTGGTACGGCTTGCCCGCCGGGGCCCAGATGGCCGAGCCGACATAGCCCTCGGCCACGTAACAGCCGCCGAACGGGAGGTAGTCGGCCTTCATCTGCGTGCGGAAATAGGCACGCAGCCCGGCGTCGCGGCGGGCCTCGTTGCGGAAGATGTGCGACGTGACGGGGTCGTCGTAGAAGGTCCGCGCCATCTGTGCGGCCATGGCCGTGACGTCGTCCGCCGTCGCACGCCGGACTACTGGCAGGGCAGGCTCGTGAACCATGACGGGGTCGATGCTGGCAGAGGTCCCGGCCATGCGCCACCCGGGGACGCGCCGGCGTGGGCCTGGCCGAGGGCCGCCAGCTCGGGCGCCAGGCGCTGCCCGACGAAGATCCCGCCCGAGCGCGTGAAATGGACGCCGTCGGTGCAGCGCACGTTGATCTGGTCGACCGTCGGCGAGAAGGCATGGCCGGGCGAGACCAGCGCGTTGAGGTCGAACACGTAGACGCGGCTCCCGTCGATCCCCGCCGGCGTGGTCGTGGCCACCTGGCGCATGGTGGCGTTGTCGAGCGCGACGCGCGATGGTGCGTCCTCGGGCCAGGGGGTGCCGGCGGGCGAGGTCCCGCTGTCGTAGTAGGGGCTCGCCATGAGGACGACGCTGGCGCCGCGCGAGCCGAGGACCGACACCGCCTGGCGGTAGCGGTCCGCCAGGTAGGCGTCGAACCCGGGCTGGCCTGCGTTCTGCCACTGGCCGCCGACCACCTGGTCGAACGTCTCACCGCGGGCCAGGTAGACGACCACGTCGGGGTTGTAGGCGTCCACCCACTTGCGCCACGTGTCCAACAACGAGTTGGGGTTCTTGTCGACATCGCAGGGCGCGTCCGGGCTCACCGTGTAGAAGAGCACCTTGATCTGTGACTGCATCGACAGCGAGCAGCCCGGCGTCCCCTCGTTGGCGATCTGCACGTTGTAGAGGTGGGCCTCCTGGGCCAGCCCGACACCGAGCGTCCCCGCGATGGAGTCGCCGACCAGGAGGACCTTGACCGGCTTGCCCGAGCCGGCGGTGGAGGTGGCGCCCGGGAGCGCTGGTGACAGGTAGGAGGGCGACGCGCTCGTCGTCGCCGTCGCCGTCGTCGCCGTCGTCGGCGCCGTGGGTGCGGTTGGCGACGCCGGGGTGGCCGGGGCCGAGGCCGGGGCGACGGTCGACGGTGTGGTGGTGGGCGCGCTGACCGCCAGCTGCGAGCCCTGCAGCTCCGCGGCCCCGACCGGCACCAGGGTGCTGATGAACACCGCACTGATGGCCGCAGCCGCGCCGATGGGGGCCGCCACCCACGAGCGCCAGTGCTTCAGCGCGCCACGGCGGATCGGCATCTCGACGAGGTCGTAGCTGAGGGCGGCGATGGCGACGGTGACGCCGACGCGGGCCAGGAAGAGCGGGTAGACGCCCCAGTGCAGCCGTTGCCCGGTCATGACCAGGAGCACCGGCCAGTACCAGAGGTACACGCCGTAGGAGATGCGGCCCCACTGTGGCAGCGGCGGCAGCTCCAGCAGGCGCACCACGAGCGAGCGCGGCGCCACCGCGCAGCCCAGGACGACCGCACCGGCGGCCAGGCTGGCCACCATGAAGCCGCCGCTGAAGGCGAAGGTCGACGTCTCCGTGGTCGTGGCCCACAACGCGGCCGTCCCCGCCACGCCGCCCAGAGCGAGGACGGAGGCGAACCGCGTGAACCAACGCCGGCTGCTGCTGTCGCGCCACAACGTCAGGCCGATGGCGATGGCCGCGCCGACGAGCAGCGCCTGGGCCCGCGTGTCCGTGCCGTAGTAGGCGCGTCCGGTGTAGCCGTTGGGCGCGAGGAACGCCATGAGGACGGCCGAACCGAGCGAGCCGAAGCAGGCCACCGCGAAGAGGATCTGCAGACGGCGACGGCGCACCCACTCCGGGTCGTCGCGCACCGGGGCCGGGCCGACGAGGAGCAACTGGCCGCCGCCGAGCACACGGACTGTGCGGGCGGTGGCGGTGCGGGCGGTGGCGGTGCGGCGCCGCGCCCGGCGCGTCGTGCCGAGCTTGAGCACGGCGAGGACGATGAGAGGCCACACCAGGTAGAACTGCTCCTCGATCGCCAGCGACCACGTGTGCAGCAGCGGCGAGGGCTGGGTCGACAACGAGAAGTACGTCACGCCCTGATGGATGGAGTACCAGTTCGACACGTAGAACATCGTCGAGAGGGCGTCGCCGAGGATGTGCGGCGTGGCCAGCACGGTCGGCACGACCGCCAGCACGATGCCGATGACGGCAACGAGGAGGAACAGCGCCGGCAGGAGGCGCCGGGCGCGGGCGGCCCAGAAGCGGCGCAGGCGGATGGTCCCGGTCCCGCTCCACTCGCGGACGAGGAGCGACGTGATCAGAAAGCCCGAGAGGACGAAGAAGGAGTCGACACCGTAGTAGCCGCCCGGCACGGAGTTGAGGCCGGTGTGGAAGGCGATGATGGCGAGGACCGACATGGCCCGGATGCCGTCGAGGCCCCGGATGTGGCCCATCGTCGGGCGCCCCGCCGGTGCGTTAGCGTCCGTGCTCATGCAGCGTCTGGCCCCACCGTCCCCGGCGGCGACCCCTCCGTCCCATACTCGGGAAACGTCCCACCGGGGCCTATCTCACTGCGCTTCTCGCGGTGATGGTGCCGGAAGCCCGGTGACCGCCGCGTGCTGAGAATCGGGATCCTGGGGGCGGCCCGCATCGCCCCCTCCGCCCTGATCAAGCCCGCCCGGAGGACCGGGGGTGCCACCGTGGTGGCCGTGGCGGCGCGCGACCGCGAGCGGGCCACGGAATTCGCCCGCAAGCAGGGCATTCCCCGCGTCCTGGACAGCTACACGGCGCTGGTGGAGGACCCCGAGATCGACGCCGTCTACAACCCCCTCCCCAACGGCCTGCACGGCCACTGGACGATCGCCGCCCTGAAGGCGGGCAAGCACGTCCTGTGCGAGAAGCCGTTCACGGCCAACGCCGACGAGGCCCGGGCGGTGGCCGAGACGGCCAACGGCAACCCAGGTGTCGTCGTCATGGAGGCCTTCCACTACCAGTACCACCCGCTCACCAAGCGCCTGGTGGAGATCGTCCGCTCGGGCGAGCTGGGCAACATCTCCAAGGTCGACGTGGCCTTCTCGGCCCCGCTGTGGAAGCGGGGTGACATCCGTTATCAGCTTGGCCTGGCCGGCGGCGCCACCATGGACATGGGCTGCTACCCCATCAGCCTGCTGCGCCTGCTCGTCCCCGGGCCGCGCGTGAACAGCGCCGAGGCGAAGCTGTCCTCGCCCGGCGTCGACCGCGCCATGGACGCCCACTTCTCGCTGCCCGACGGCGGCAGCGCGCACATCGGCTGCTCCATGTTCTCGTCCTCGGTGCTGCGCCTCCACGCGGAGATCACGGGCGACAACGGGAAGATCTCCGTCTTCAACCCCTTCGCGCCCCAGCACGGGCACCGCATGAAGGTGACGACGTCGCTCGGCACCCGCAAGGAGCGTTTCAGCCGCCGGCCGAGCTACGACTTCCAACTCGACGCGTTCGTGGCCGCCTGCGAGGAGGGGACGTCGTTCCCGACGACAGCGGTCGACGCCATCCGTACGATGGAGCTCATCGACGCGATCTACACCGCCGCCGGCCTGCCCGTACGCCAGCCGACGCCGATCGGCTGATGCCGCTCGCCGCCGACGACCTGGCCGCGCTGGCGGACGCTGCGCTCTCGGCTGCGTCCGGCTGCCAGGCCGCCGAGTTACGGGTGGAGCGCATCCGCAGCCAGACGGTCCGTCTGCGCGACGCCGAGCCCGAGACGACGGCGGACGACACGGACTTCGGCATGGGCGTGCGCGTCGTGGTCGACGGCGCGGTGGGCTTCGCCGCCTCCGTCGACGTCCGGCCCGACGAGGCGGCCAACCTGGTGCGCCAGGCCCGGGAGATGGCCAAGGTCACGAGCCGGGCTGGCGGCGGGCGCGTGGAGCTGGCGCCCGAGCCGTCGCACGGCGAGGTCACCTGGTCGAGTGCCTTCGTCATCGACCCCTCCACCGTGCCGCTCGCCGACAAGGTCGCGCTGCTGGCCGAGTGGAGCCTGCGCCTGGCGGAGCACGACGCGGTCTCGCACACCTCGGCGTCGGTGCTCGCCGTGTCGGAGCAGACGTATCTCGCCGACCTCAACGGCACGCGGGCCACCCAGCACCGGGTGCGCCTGCAGGCACAACTGGAGGCGCTGGCGCTGTCGGACGGCGGCAGCGGCTTCGAGACCATGCGCACGCTGGCCCCGCCCGTGGGCCGGGGCTGGGAGTTCCTGGCCGGTGGCGGTGGTGGTGGTGGTGGCGGCGGCGGCGCTGCCGGTGGTGGCGGTGGATGGGACTGGGACGCCGAGCTGGCGGAGCTGCCCGAGCTGCTGGCCGAGAAATTGCGGGCACCCTCGGTCGAGGGCGGGACGTACGACCTGGTGGTCGACCCGTCGAACCTGTGGCTCACGATCCACGAGTCGGTCGGCCACGCCACCGAGCTCGACCGCGCCGTCGGCTACGAGGCGGCCTACGCCGGCACCTCCTTCGCCACCTTCGACAAGCTCGGCTCGCTCGCCTACGGCTCCCCGGTCATGCACGTCACGGGCGACCGCACGGTGGAGCACGGCCTGGCCACCGTCGGCATCGACGACGAGGGCGTCGCGGCCCAGTCCTTCGATCTGGTGCGCGACGGGACGCTGGTGGGCTATCAGCTCGACCGCTCCATCGCCGCCGCCATGGGATTCGACCGCTCCAACGGATGCGCCTTCGCCGACTCGCCACTGCACGTGCCGATTCAGCGCATGGCCAACGTGTCGCTGGCGCACGCCGGCGAGGACGGCCCCCGCACCGAGGACCTGATCGCCGGCGTCGACCGCGGCATCTACATCGTGGGCGACAAGAGCTGGTCCATCGACATGCAGCGCTACAACTTCCAGTTCACCGGGCAGCGCTTCTACCGGATTGCGGGCGGGAAGCTGGCGGGGCAGGTGAAGGACGTGGCGTATCAAGCCACCACGACCGACTTCTGGGGTGCCATGGAAGCCGTCGGTGGCGCCTCGACCTGGGTGCTGGGCGGGGCCTTCAACTGCGGCAAGGGCCAGCCCGGTCAGGTCGCCCCCGTCTCGCACGGCTGCCCCTCGGTGCTCGTGCGCGGCGTGCGGGTGCTCAACACGCGAGAAGAGTCGGGCCGGTGACGGCGGTGCCGCGTTGACGCCGGTGCTCCGTTGATTCCCGCCCAGGAGCTCGTCGAGCGCGGCCTGTCGACGGCCGGCACCCTCGGGGCGGACGGGTGCATCGTGCTGGTGGAGGAGAACAGCCACGTCGACGTCCGCTTCGCCCTGAACACGACGACGACGAACGGCGTGCAGCGGGGGCGTTCGGTCAGCGTCATCGCTCTGTCCGGCCGCGCCTTCGGCTCCGCCCGTCGTGCGGGCGAGGTCGGCGCAGACGGAGTGGCGGAGATGGTGGCGGCCGCCCTGGCCGATGCGCAGTCGGCCTCCCCGGCGGCCGACGCCTTCGCGCTCGTGTCGCCGTCCGAGACCCGCCCGGGGCGCGACTTCGGGCTCGACCCCGAGGAGACCGACTCGGGGGCGCTCGAAGACGTGCTCGGCGCGCTCTCCGGCGCATTCGGGCGGGCCCGGGCCCGTGACGCCGTCCTGGCCGGCTTCGCCGAACAGGACCTGGCCACCGTGTATCTGGGCACCTCCACCGGGGTGCGGCTGTCGCACGCGCAGCCGACGGCCGCGGTCAACCTCGTCGGGCGGACCGTTGACGGCAGCGGCTCGGCCTGGGTGGGCGAGCCGACCATCGCCCCCTCGCTCGAGCGGATGGAGCAGGAGATCTGGCGGCGGCTCGACTGGGCCGCCACGAGAGTGGCGCTGGACGCCGGCCGCTACGAGGTGATCATGCCGCCGTCGGCGGTGGGCGACATGATGGCCATGCTCGCCTTCGACGCGCTGGGCGGCCAGGACGCCGAGGACGGCCGCACGGTGTTCTCCAAGGACGGCGGCGGGACCCGCGTGGGCGAGACGATCACCTCGCTGCCGTTCTCCCTCGTGAGCGACCCGTTCGAGCAGCCCATCGCCACCACGCCGTTCGTCGCCACCGGGGCGAGCAGCTCGGAGGTCTCCGTCTTCGACAACGGACTGCCGTGTGCCCGCACCGAGTGGCTGCGCGACGGGGTGCTGGCCCGGCTCCGCTACCACCGGGCCGGGGCGGCGCGGTCCGGCGTGCCCATGGCGCCCTACGTCGACAACCTGGCAATGGGGTGCGGCGACCACGACGGCGGATCGCTCGACGACATGATCGCCCGCACGGAGCGGGGGCTCCTGCTCACCTGCCTCTGGTACATCCGCGTGGTCGACCCCGCCACGCTGTTGTGCACCGGCCTCACCCGCGATGGCGTCTACGTCATTGAGAACGGCACCGTCGTCGGGGCGGCCAACAACTTCCGCTTCAACGAGAGCCCGGTCGACCTGCTGACCCGGGCCACGGAGGTCGGGTCCCCCGTCCGCTCGCTCGGGCGCGAGTTCGGCGAGTACCTCAACCGGACGATCATGCCGCCGCTGCGCATCCCGGACTACAACATGAGCTCGGTGAGCCAAGCCAGCTGAGGGCCGGCGGGGCCGGCGGCGGCCGCTGGGCTGGCTGGGCCGGCGGCGGCTGGGGCGGCTGGGCCGGCGGGGTGCGGCGGTGTCGATGGGCGTCAGGGATGCCGGGCCCGCGTGCGCACCACCACCGTGTCGGCCACTTTGTCCTGCAGCGTCTGGTTCAGCGGGCTGCCGAGGACCCACAGTGACGTCGTGGCCAGCCCGGCGACCGTGACGAGCCGGAAGAGCGTTTCGGCCAGCGGCACCGGCCCGTACACGTGGCGGAACGCGATCAGGGTGGCGATCTGGGCCCACAGTGCCACCACCACGAAGTAGGTCAGGACCCGGCGCGCTGCCTGGGGTGGCGTCAAGGGTGCGCCCGACGTGCGGTCGACCGCCCGGACGCCCGCCGCCATCATGCCCACCGTCTGGCCGTTGAAGCGGAGCAGGAGGTAGGGGTACAGCAAGAGGATGAGCACGCTGATCACCACGACCGCCACCTGGGCGACCGGGTCGTAGTGCCAGGTGGTCGTGCCCGGTATGACGTTGTTGCGCTGCGTCAGCCCGATGGCAAGGGTGACGATGAACTGCGCCACGTCGATGATGACGATATCGAGCAGATAGCCACCGAGGCGCCGCCACCAGCCTGCGAGCTCCGCCGGCCCCGACGCCAGCGGGATCTGTGGCCGTGCGATCGCCTGCGGTGGTGTACCGAGGTGATCCGTCCAGCGCGAACCGTCCCACCAACGGTGTGCCGCCTGTCCGGAGGGGTCCGGGTACCACCCCGGCGGCGGCAGGGACGGCTCCGGTGGAGGCGCCGGAGGTGGGGCGGGCGGCCAGGTCATGCGGTTGCGCGCGACGACGCTCGGTATCCCCGGGAAGGTGCTGCCAGCGCGGCGCCGGTCACGTCGGCCGGCGCGCCTCGACCAGCAGCCGCTGGGCCGTGGACACGAAGGAGCCGTCCTTCTCGATCTGCGCGTGCAGGCGGCGGAGCGCGGTGTCGTAGGCCTCCGGCGTGAACCCGGGCACCGTCCAGGGCACCTTGCGCAGGAAGTGGACGACGGCACCGACGTCGAAGAACTCCACCCGCAAGGCGCAGTGCCGGACGGTGACGACATGGAGGCCCGCCGCCTCGGCCCCGGCGCGGGCACGGGCGGCACTGCGGCTCTCGTCGACGGGTTGGGGACCCAGCATGAAATCGGTCAGCTCGCGGTTGGTACCCGGCCCGATCTGCTGCGACAGGTACGTGCCACCCGGCCGCAGCACGCGGGCGATCTCGTCCCAGAGGACGACGACGGGATGGCGGCTGGTCACGAGGTCGAAGGAGGCGTCGTGGAACGGCAGCGTGGGCGAATCGGCGGCGGCCACGATCCGTGCGCCGACGGCGCGCAGCTTCGTCCGGGCCACCTCGACGTTGGGCCACCACCCTTCGGTCGCCACCAGGAGGGCAGGTGGGTCGGCGACCGTGGCGAGCACTTCCCCACCTCCCGTCTCGACGTCGAGCGCGGCCGCGGTCGCGGCCATGCGCTCCCCCATCAGGCGGGCATAGCCCCAGGGTGGGCGCTCCTCCGTGGCGCGCCCCTCGAACCACGAGAAGTCCCACCCCTCGACCGGCGCTGCGACGGCCTCGGCCACGAGTCGCCCGAAGGCGGTCATGAGGCCGACGGGGACGCTGGTCGAGGCAGCCCCGGTCGCGCCCGCGCCAACCGGGGCAGCCGATGCTCAGGGCCCGGTGGGGGTCTGAATGACGTGGATCAACCCCGCGTCCACGGGCACCGTGTTGAGCTGGGTGGAGGTCGTGTTGTTGTGGTGGCCGTGGTTGCGCACGACGTTCTCGCCGATGAAGACGATGGAGCCCCAGACGATGGCGAAGATCATCCAGGACCGGGCCGCACCCTGCAGGATGAGCGTGCCCCAGGGGGGTAGCGGGTCGATCCCGGACGGCACCGACGTGCGCTCCCACGGCGAGGGCGGGGGCATGGCTCCGGGTGCCCCGGGTGCCCCGGTCGGGGGTGCCTGCGGGGGCGGATAGGTGGGGGGCATCGCCGGAGGTCCGCCGTCGGGTCCCGGCGTCGCCGCCGGAGGCGTGGCCGCCTGCTCGCCCGTCGACGGGTACGAGAAGGGCTGCGCCGGCGGTGCCTGGGGCACCTGTGGGGCCTGGGGTGCCTGCGCCGCCGGAGCAGCACCGGGAGCGGCGTCGACGGGCGGCGGCAAGGTGGCCGGCGGCGGAGGGACGAAGTCGCCCAGCATGCCCCACGCGTACTCGGACGTGATCATGGTGAACCACGAGTGGTACCGCGCCTGGTAGCGGAGCAAGGCGGAATAGGCGTCGTAGAGCGAGGGCGGCATCCTGCCCGTGACGATGACGACGATCCACATCACGAACAGCAGGGGGGTCGTCAGCCCGTAGAGGACGATCTGCGCGAAGACGCTCGCCGGGATGGCCAGGATGATGCGGAAGAACACCGACAGTCGGTTCAGTTGGCCGGCGCTGGGCAGAATCACGCGCACGGGGTACTCGACGTCGAGGAACGTGAACGGTGGATACGCGTCCGTCAGGAGAAAGATGTATGCGTTGACGCGGATCTCCCAGCGGATCACGCCGCCGAGGTAGGTCCGGGCCCACGTGGGGAGCCGGCCCGTGAACAGCGCGCCGAACCACCCGATGACCAGCACGAAGAACCCGGCGATGAAGAGGAACCACAGGACGATGAACTGCGGGATGGCGAGAATGAGTCGGAACACGACCGTCAGCCGTCGCTGTTGCGCTGTCCCGCCGAACCACATCTCGACACGCCTGGTCGGCACGGCCATCGAAGCGCCCGTCATGGCTGCCCCCTTTTCTGCCAGCGGTTGCCGCTGGCACGTTCACCCGGAACGTTAGAGCATGCACCCCGGCGCGGCGTTGATATCGCTCCACGCACGAACAACGCTGGACGTGCGAGCGGCGGACCGTCGACGCAGGTGCGTCAGAGCGCTCCGTACAGCGCGTCCATCAGCGACCGGTTGCGCGTGCTCTGCCAACGGGGGATGACGTGGTTCATGACGTAGCCGAACGCGACGCCGCCCTCGGGATCGGCGAAGCCCACCGCACCCCCGGTGCCGAAGTGGCCGAAGCTGCCGGGGTTGGGACCGAACGGGCGACGCGGCACAGTAGGCTTGAAGCCCAGCCCGAATGTCACCTCCTCGTGCAGGATCGGGCAGTATCCGACGGACTGCGCCGACGTCGCCTCGGCCAGCAGGTCTGTCGAGAGGAGACGACCGGGCTCGAGCAGGGCGGCGTACAGGAGCGCCACACCACACGCCGACCCGTGCCCGTTGGTCGACGGGACCTCGGCGCTGCGCCATTCCGTCGTGTTGGCCACGCCCATGGACGAGTAGCCCGGCGGGTTGAAGTAGCTCAGCATCTCCATGCGGGCGTCGCCCTGCAGCGTGTCGTCCAGTGCGACCGGAGGACCGGGCGCCTCGAAGAGCACCTCGGCGCAGCGCCCCTGCTCCGCCGGCGCAACACCCACGTGCACGTCGGCTCCGAGCGGGCCCGCCAACGCGGCCAGTCGCCGCCCGCACGGCTCCCCACTCACCCGCCGCACGACCTCACCGATCAGGTGCCCGTAGGTATTGGTGTGGTACACGTGGCGCGTCCCCGGCTCCCACCACGGCGCCGTGGCGGCCAGCGCGCCCGCCATGCGGCCCCAGTCCCACAGGTCCTCGTTGGTCAGAGGCTCACGGATGGCCGGTACCCCGGCCCGGTGGCACAGCGCGTGCCGCAGTGTCGCTCCCTCCTTGCCCGCCGCGGCGAACTCCGGCCAGACCGTGGCGATCGGGTCGTCCAGCGCGAGGGAGCCGGCGTCGACCAGCTGCAGCGCCAGCAGCGCCACGAACGCCTTGCCGACCGAGTAGAAGTCGACGAGCGTGTCGTGCCGCCACGGCGCGCGCGCCGACGGGTCGGCCCAGCCGCCCACCAGGTCGACCACCGTGGTTCCGCCGACCGTGATGCAGACCGCTGCCCCGACCTCCCCGCGCTCGGCGAAGTTACGCGCGAACTCCTCGCGCACGGCGCCGAAGCGGGCGTCGCAATGACCCGAGATGGGGATCTCCACGGTCCGACTCTCGCCCGCGCCGTCACGGCCGTGCAAGCAGGCTCGGGCGGGCTGGCAGCGGAGGCGTGCCCCGTCGGGTGGAGGGCGGAGGGAGGGGGCGGACCCAAACCCCGACTGGCGAGGCATGCCCTGGTCGCGTCCATGGCCGGCGTTCCGGGGACCCCTCAGCCTCGGTGCTCCGGAGGCGCCGGCAGGTTCTGCACCCGCAATTGCCCTCGCGCGATCAGTTTGCCGTCGCCTTCCCTTTCGATTTCGACGAGCCAAATCTGTTGCGTCCGACCAGCCAGAACGGGTGTGCCGATCGCTCGCACCCGTCCGGCCCGATGGGGACGGAGGAAGTCGGTGGAGTTCGCCACACCGACGACGGCCATGCTGCCCGTCATCTCGTGGGCGGCGGCTGCTGCCCCGTGACTGCCGACGGACTCGACTATCGAGGCCCACACGCCACCGTGCACGATGCCGTAAGCCTGCTGATGCCGTTCATCGATATCGACGTATCCGACGACTCGCGTTGGAGTCATCTCCTCGATTCGGAGCCCCAACGCGCTGTCCCAACCTGGCTGTGGTTCCACCCAATGCCTCTCTCTTTCTTGCGTCGAGCAATGGTAGGAGAGCCCTGATGTCGCTCCGCGCGGGACCCTTCCCGCCGTTCCTGGCGAGGCGCCGACCCAGCTCTGTTCGTGAGCCTGCCCCGTGGACACCTTCACGAGCGCTTCTCGGACCCGATCGCCCATAGAATTTGGTCGTGAGTGGCCTGCCCGGGAACGAGCCTGGCGACATGCTCGAGGGTCTGCCAGGGTCCGAACACGAGGACATCTTGGCGATTCGGCGTGCGAAGAGCGGTCTCCGAGCGATCATCGCCGTCCATTCGACCGCTCTGGGTCCCTCACTGGGCGGGGCCCGGTTCTATCCGTACGAGAACGAGGCACTCGCACTCCAGGATGTGCTTCGCCTTTCGAGAGCCATGACGCAGAAGGCTGCTCTTGCTGGACTGGCGCATGGAGGTGGCAAGGCCGTCATCATCGGGGATCCGCGCCTCGTAAAGACGCCCGCCCTCCTGCGTGATTTCGCCTCCGCCGTCAACGCCCTTCAGGGTCGCTACATCACCGCAGAGGATGTCGGGACGACCGAGGACGACATGAATCTCATTCGGGAGACGACACCATTCGTGGCGGGCACGGCCACCTCGCGCGGTGGATCCGGCGATCCCAGCTCCGCCACTGCGCTGGGCGTGGTGGTTTCGATGGAGGCTGCGGCTGCTCGCCTGTGGGGGGACCTTCGGGGCAGGACCGTGTGTGTTCTCGGCGCCGGCAAGGTGGGCGGAGAGATCATTCGGCTTCTCGTGCAGCGGGAGGTCGTCGTCATCGCCTCAGACGTGGACCACACGAAGGCCGAGCGTGCCTTGCGCATGGGGGCCGCCAAGCTTGTCGACCCGGCTGATGCGGTGCACGTCAACGCTGACGTCTTCTGCCCGTGTGCATTGGGTGGGCTGCTCACCGAAGAGGTCGTGCCTGAGCTTTCCTTCACGCTCATCGTCGGAGCGGCAAACAACCAGCTGGCTCGTGTCCGAGTTGCGGACTCGCTTGCGGCGGCGGGCATTCTCTATGTTCCTGACTTTCTGGCGAACGCAGGCGGCATCATCAACATCGCCGAGGAGTCCCATGGCTATGACGCGGCTCGTGCGATGCGGGCTGTCGGTCAGATCCGGGCCACAACGACTGCTGTGCTCCATCGCGCCGATTCGTGCGGCATCACTCCGCTGGCGGCGGCCGAAGGGCTGGTCGCCGAGCGGCTTACAACTCGCGTCGGCGGCGGCGCGCACTGATCGGGCTGATGAAGGTCCAAGGGGTCCGGTCCGGCAGCGAGGACCGGGCCCGGGAAGGCGTTCTTCGAAGGCGCTCGAGTTGGGACCCCGAGAAGGCTCGTCTACCTGCGTGTTACCGTTCTGAGCAACGTATCCATTTGAGAGGAGGTGGGCCCCGTGAGTGCAGCATCGAAAGTGGGTGCTCTCCCCTGTCGGGGATCGCGCGACTGAGAGAGTCGCCCCCGGGGAGCGCCCCAGCACGCATCTTGTGAAAGGCGACTTCCTTGAATACAGCACCTCATCCGACCTCGTTTTCTCCTTCTACGAGGACCTTCCGCCGGCCTGGGTCCCAGCAGGATCAATCCCAGATGGACGGCATGGCGCGGACCGCGCCGAATACGGGCGCGCTTTGGTCCTTCACGGTGGTGGATCCGCGGGCAATGCGTGGGAGATCGGCGTCATGGCCGGTCTGTCCAACGCAGGTGTGGACGTCACCCAAGCCGACCTGATCATCGGAACGTCGGCTGGAGCGACGGCGGCTGCCCAGGTCACAAGCGCTTCTCCGGCCGAACTGCTTACCGCAATCCTCGATCCACCATCCCTGAAACAGGGCGATCCCGGCCGTCCGAGCGGCGGGCGACCCCCCATCGGACCCGTCATCGACCATATGGAGAGAACGAACCGAATCATCGCCGCCGCTCACGACCCGGCAGACATGCGCCGAAGGATGGGCGCGGCCGCGCTCGAAATGGACGCAGCTTCAGACGGATCCGGACAAGAGCGGTGGCGCACCACCGTCGCGGCCCGGCTTCCCAGTCACCGATGGCCCGACCGCGCGATCGTCATCACAGCGGTCGACGCGCGCACCGGTGAGCCGGTTGTCTTCGACCGCAACAGCGGAGTCGATCTGGTTGACGCCGTCGCCGCCAGCACTGCGAACGGATTCGGTGTCCCTCCCTTCGGCATCGCCGAGGACCGATTCATCGACGGCGGCTATCGACGCAACGAGAATGCCGATCTGGCGCTGGGATATGAGCGGGTACTCGTCCTGTCGCCCTTCGGCGGCAGATCGCGGCATCCGGAGGAGTGGCACATGCAGCTTGCCGCTCAGGTCGACGAGCTTCGCGCCAGCGGCAGCACCGTCGAGACCATCTTTCCCGATGGCGACTCCCGCGATGCGTTCGGTTCCAACATGATGGACCCCTCGAGGCGCCGACCTTCCGCTCTAGCCGGTTACGAGCAGGGGATGGCTCACGGAGAACGACTCACCAAGTTCTGGCGTTGACGGCGGCGGGAAGAGTGGCCCGAGTGCCGCATGGCGAGACCCAGTGCGGCGTTAGGGGGGACCTGACTCCCTCGTGTTCCCGATCGGCGTGGCGCACTGACCCGCAACCTTCCAGGCTCCACGGACGAGTGCATAGGTGACCCAGTTGTCGTTCCCCGCCTTCAACAAGTTGTACGTCACCTCTGCTTGGCCGTTCGTACTCGTGACATTGCGAACTCGCACCCCGGTAATGCGGACGCTGTGGAACGAGAACCCGCTGAACTCCTCCCACATCTCTCGAGCAAGCGGGAGGGTTTGGGCGGTGATGTGATCTGTGGACCGGCACTCCGGACTCAGTGCCGCTTCAAATTCGGCGAACCCCCCGTTGAGCGTCACCCGGGCATATTCCGAGGCTGCGTGCTTCAAGGCGGCAATTCCGCCGCCGGAACGAGGAGGCGGAGCGGAGCCGGACGTGGCGCTACCGACGAAGGCGCTCACGATGACTCCGACGGTGCCGACAGCCACCAGGCAAGTGGGCCTCTTCACGGCCCGAGTATCGCAGCCCGACGAGTGGGATCGGCCGGATTGTGCTGTCAGTGCGAAGTGTGAGGATTGAGGGAGAGCGCACTCCCAACTCCAAAGACCCGGGCGCCCTTGTAGGAGCGAGTCGCTTCCGGCCAGGTGCTCCAGTCGTCCTTCGGTGGTCCGTTCAGCGGGCAATGTGTGGACTTGATAGACACGAATACAGCTCCTCCATCACGCATTCACGAGCGACCGACGACGCTGTACCCCGCCGCCAAGGATGTTGAAGAAGTCCAGAGTCGTATCCCAGCCGACGCACCCATCCGTGATGCTCTTGCCGTACACGAGTTCCGAGGCGCGTCCAAGCACCAGATCCTGGCGACCCTCGACAAGGAAACTCTCGATCATCACTCCCACGATGCTTCGATCGCCCTCACTGACGAGTGCCGCGACCTCTTTCGTGACCAACGATTGCCGGTCGTGGTTCTTCCCGCTGTTGCCGTGGCTGGCGTCGATCACGACTCGGCTCTTCAATCCGGAGCGCGCGAGTCGGCCGTAGAGGTCCGCCACACTCTTCTCGTCGTAGTTCGGGCCGCTGTCTGCCCCGCGTAGCACGACGTGGCAGTCCGGATTTCCGTCTGTCGAGAAGATGGCGGCTTGGCCGTCGTCCGTGATTCCGGGGAACACCTGCGCACTTCCAGCGACCGCAACCGCGTCGACAGCACCCTGGACGTCTCCCTCGGTCGAGTTCTTGAAGCCGATCGGCATCGAGAGGCCGCTCGCGAGTTGTCGGTGGACCTGACTTTGGGAGGTGCGTGCACCGACCGCCCCCCAGCTCACAGCATCTGCGATGTACTGGGGCGTGATCGGGTCGAGGAACTCGCAGCCGACGGGGAGGCCGAGCGAAAGGATCTTCACCAGGAGGCCGCGAGCCGCGAGGAGTCCCGCGTTCACGCGGTAGCTGCCATCGAGTCCCGGATCATTGATGAGACCCTTCCAGCCGAAGGTCGTTCGGGGCTTCTCGAAGTAGACCCGCATGACAACGAAGAGACGATCCCTCAGTCGTTCAGCGGCAGCCTGCAGGCGTGTCGCGTAATCGAGGGCAGCGCCGGGATCGTGGACAGAGCACGGACCGACGATGACGAGCAGTCGATCATCTCGACCGTCGAGGATCGCGGCCACGGTATCCCTGCTGCCTCGAACCAGCTCTTCGTGCTCTTCGGCCAGCGGCAAGCGCTCGCGTACCTCTTGCGGCGATAGGAGCGCGCTGACGCTGGCGATGCGTCTATTGCGAATCGGGTCGCTCGGGTTCACGGTGTCTTCCTCTCCGCAAGCCGTTCGATCCCGAAGGTGACCGGCTCGCCTTGTTGGGGCAAAGCAAAAGGCAGAGGCGAATGCCTCTGCCTTTTCAGCCGGTCCTGGTTGAAGAGCGTTCAGTGCGTGGGAGCGCTCCGAAGCCCACCCAGGGCCGGCTCGTCAAACCACTGATAGCACCTCACGCTTCTCAGGATAACAGCCTGCTCTGCGGGTAATCCACCCCGGAGCCGGTACGACGGTTGTTCGGATTCCGTGAACGCCGCCGGGCCCACCTCACCGGACCGTCTTCTGCCTTCTGCGGCTGTCAGATCGGTGCAAAGAGTGGCACCCGATCCGGTGTACGAGGGCAGCCTGTCCGCAAGGCGGCCTAGCCACCGGCAGACAGAAGGAACCGCCGAGTCAGTCGTGCAATCGTCTGGGCCTGTTCGTCGAGCGCGAAATGGCCGGCATCGAGAATGTGAACTTCAGCGCTGGGCACGTCGCGCCGGTACGCTTCAGCTTCTTCGACCCGGAACGACGGATCGAAACGTCCCCACAGTACGAGGAGCGGCGGCTCGTGGCGGCGAAGCCACTCCTGCCATGCGGGATAGCTCGCGACATTGGTCCGGTAGTCGTAGAAGAGGTCCATCTGGATGTCGCTCTGCCCTGGACGGCTCAAGAACGCGAACTCGTCGGTCCAGAGGTCTGGGTCGTAGAGGGATACGTTCGGGCTCGTTCCTACGTGTCGCTGGCGGGTGGAATCGAAGGATAAGAAGTTCGCCCGAAGAGCAGATTCGTTCGCGGCGCGGTCAGCCCA
Source organism: uncultured Acidimicrobiaceae bacterium (assembly GCA_963804055.1). Taxonomy (GTDB): domain Bacteria; phylum Actinomycetota; class Acidimicrobiia; order Acidimicrobiales; family RAAP-2; genus Bog-473. The sequence goes on from CAWDOU010000008.1 coordinate 34,634, forward strand.
GAAATCGCGACGGGTTTGCCAAAGCGGTCCCAAACCGTCCTCGTGCGCGACGGCGTTCTGGATCACCAACGCAGCGAGCCGATCGGGATGTGCCACCCCCAGGCGAAACCCGACGGGTCCGCCGTAGTCTTGAAGGAAGAGGGTGTACCGATCGATATGCATGAGCTCGGTAAAGCGATCGATGGTTCGAGCGAGGTTGTCGAAGGTGTAGTCGAACACCTTCGGGTCCGGCGCATCGCTGTGGCCGAATCCTGGATAGTCCGGAGCCACCAGATGGAAGGCGTCGGCCAGGCGGGTGAAGAGCGGTTCGTACATTCGTGAAGACGACGGAAATCCGTGCAAGAGGAGCAACGTCGGCGCATCCGGGCTGCCGGCCTCGCGGTAGAAGATTGAGAGTTTGTCCACCTCGATCGACCTGTAGTTCGTCTCCACGGTGATCTGGGTCTTTGCCACGCCCAAATCTTGCCCTCTGGCGCCACGGCACGCATGTGTCCCAGAGGGGCCGGAGTGTCCCGGTCCCGGCGGCGAACTGGGACACCTCGAGAACGGCAGGGATCGTGCTGTGGTCATTGCCCAGCGCAGGATGACCTAGAGCGTCGAACAAGTCTGATCTGCCTGAGTGACGACGTAAGAACCCCTCGGCAGACGATACGTCGTAACCTGGATGTGCCCATGTATGCCCGAATACACGAAGAGGTTCTTGGACGGATGGGTCCACTTGCTTAGAGGAAGGTTCAATCCGTCACTTCCTGTTCGAAGGAAGTGTGTCAATGCTTTCGACGGAGAAGGCTGTCCGGTAACGCCATTCATATAGGCGAACGAGTGGTTTGCATTGCCGGGAGTACCGGGACAATGAAAGCCAGCTGCCGCTGACGCGGGCGAGAACGACAGGAAGCCAGCGCAGCTCACTGCAACGACCAAGAGCGCCGAACCCGCTGCGAAAGTGAATCTTCGCATGTGCCTCCCTCCCTGCATTTCGCCTAGAAAGTCTCTCATTTGGTAAGGCTGTAAGGCCATCCCTAATCCAACTTTCACGGTGCTCTTCGCCCTTTGACTGACCGCAAGAAGTGGACTCTCGGTCGAATGGACCAGCCCTTGTGGCCGCCTAAGCCCGGCCCCAGTTGTGCCTGCTTGAGACTTGGTGCAGGCGCTGGGGTTCGTCCGTAGCGTTTAGATGCCCTGACGGGGTCACTCTCGTAGTGCCTGCCGCCGGTATAGCCGACTGGCTTTCGTTCGAAGAGTGTCCCGTCAGGGTTTCGACCCGGAGTGGCTCAAAAGAGGATCGAGCACAAACAGTCTGCAAGCAGGAGTGCCCTCCGTGGTTCCAACACGACCAAGGAGGCAGTCATGCAAGTGGTGATCGGCATCGATCCGCACAAGGCATCGCACACAGCGGTGGCGATCGATGAAGCAGAAGACGAGATTTCAAGCGTCAAGGTGCGGGCCACCCGGCGCCAGGTGGAGCAGCTCTTGGGCTGGGCCGAGCCCTTCGAGAAGCGCACCTGGGCCATCGAGTCGGCCGGTGGGTTGGGCTACTTGTTGGCCCAACAGCTCATCGCTCGGGGCGAGAAGGTGCTCGACGTGCCGCCCACCTTGGCTTCTCGCATTCGAGTGCTCGCCACCGGTCGCTCCAACAAGAACGACCCCAACGATGCTCTCTCGGTCGCCGTCGCGGCCTTTCGGGCTCCGAATCTGCGCAGCGTCGAGTCTGCCGATCATGGCGAGGTCCTGCGTCTGTTGGCCAAGCGCAACGGGGACCTCGGCAGCCATCGCACCCGGGTGGTCTGTCGCCTGCATGCGCTCTTGGCCGAGCTGGCGGCGGGCGGAATTGCCAAGGAACTCTACGTTTCTGACGCCGAGCGACTCATGGCCAAGATCAGGCCGCAGACCCCGGCCCAGCAGATTCGCTACGACCTCGCCCTCGAGCTTCTCGACGATGTGCGCCGCCTCGATGCCCAGACCAAAGAGTCGCACCGGCGGATCCGAATCGCGGTCAAGGCCTCCGGCACCTCGCTCGTCGAGCTCTATGGGGTCGGTCCGATCGTCGCCGCGCAGCTCCTGGGATACTCCGGCGACATCCGCCGCTTTGCCAACCGCGACGCGTTCGCTTCCTACAACGGAACCGCACCCATCGAGTTGTCCTCGGGCGGTCGAGTGGTCCACCGGCTTTCTCAGCGCGGGAGCCGACAGCTCAACCATGCGCTCCACATGGCTGCCGTCACCCAAATCCGCAACCCGGGGACAGCTGGACGCATCTACTTCGAGCGCAAGGTGGCCGAAGGAAAGACCAAGAAGGAAGCGCTGCGTTCACTCAAGCGCCAGATCTCCAACGCCGTCTATCGGCAACTGCTTCTCGACGCCCGATAGGGGGTCCGGGAGGACACTCAGGGACGACTCCATGCCAGCGTGACCGGCTCTTCACCCTGTGCGGCCGGCTCTTCGGCGAAGTCACTCCCGAACCCAGAGAAACCCTACGCCGTCGTTCCCTTCCGTGACGGCTCGGTTCGTCGCGCCTGGAAGTCCCCGAATTTAGGGTCTTGACTCAAAGAGGATTCGGTCGGTGGCACCCCAGTGCGGAAGAAGGCTCGGATGAAGGGCGGGAGCCGGAGGGAGCCGTAGCCCCTAGACGCGCACGCCGGAGCGGTTGATCGTCGACTCGTCCGTCCCGAGATACGACTCGATCACCGCCGGGTGCTCCAGCACCTCGGCCGGCGTCCCCTCGGCGATCACCTCGCCGAGCTCGAGCGCGATCATGCGGTCGCAGATGGCCGTGAGGAGCGGCATGTCGTGCTCCACCACGAGGATCGAGCAGCCGGTGTGCTGCTGTACGCGGATGAGCAGCGGTCCCATGGCCTCGGTCTCGCGCTGGGCCACCCCGCCGGAGGGCTCGTCGAGGAGGAGGACGCCGGGCTCCTGGGCCAGCACGCAGGCCAGCTCGACGATGCGGCGCGTCCCGGTGGACAGCTCGCCCACGAGCTTCTCCCGGAAGGCACCGAGGCCCATCATCTCCACGAGCTGCTCGGCCTTCACCGCCACATCGGCCTCGGAGTCGAGCGACGCCGGCAGGCGCAGCCCGGCCGCCACCATGTCGCGCGAGCGCAGGTGTCGCTCCTGCGCGACGGCGATCGTCTCGGCCACGGTCAGCGACGGGTACAGCCGCGCCTCTTGGAACGTGCGTCCCAGACCGGCCGCGGCGCGCATGTGCGCCGGCCAGGTGTCGATGTCGGCGCCGCCGAGACGGATCCGCCCGCCGTCGAGCGGCAGGAATCCCGACACGCAGTCGAAGAAGGTCGTCTTGCCCGCCCCGTTGTGGCCGATGAGGCCGAGGATCTCGCCGTCGCGCAGCGTCAGGCTGATGTCCTCAATGGCGGTGATGCCGCCGAAGGTCTTGCGCACGCCGTTGCATTCCAGGATGGACGGGGCCTCCGCCGAGGGCGGGATCCGCTTGCCCGGGTCGGCCATCACGAGCGCCGACGACGCGCTGGCGTGCACGTGCAGGTCGGTGGGCCCGGCGTCGGGGGTCACGACGGTGCCCTCGACGGAGCCGGCACCGGCGATGAAGACGGAGCGCAGGATGTCGGGCCGCTCGAGCAGGTCGCGGGTGCGCCCGCTGAAGCGCACCTCGCCCTTCTCCAGGAAGACGGCCCGCTCGGCCAGCTCCAGGGCCACGTTGACCGACTGCTCGACCACCACGATCGTGGTGCCGGTCGCGTGCAGCAGCTTGACCACCTCGAGCAGCTGCGCCACCACCGTCGGGGCCAGCCCGAGCGAGAGCTCGTCGATCATGAGCACCTTGGGCCTGACCATGAGGGCCATGGCCAGCGAGAGCATCTGCTGCTCCCCGCCGGAGAGATTGCCCGCCTGCTGGTGTGCGCGCTGGCGCAGAATCGGGAAGAGGTCGATGACGCGCGCCTTGGCCTCGGCCACCGCCCGGTTGTCCTTGCGGATCATCCAGGTGCCCAGGCGGAGGTTCTCCTCCACCGAGAGCGTCGGGAAGACGCCGCGTCCCCCGGGCATCAGGGACATGCCCTGGCGGGCCACCGTCTCCGCCGGCTCGCCGGTGATGGCCACGCCGTCGAGCCACACCGCACCGCCGCCCACCTTGACCAGGCCGCTGGCGCCCTTGAGCAGGGTCGACTTGCCGGCTCCGTTGGTGCCGAGCAGCGCCACGATCTCACCCTCGTGCACGTCGAGGTCGACCCCGAAGAGGATCTGCACCGGACCGTAGGAGACCTCGACCTGCTGGCACGACAGGACGACCGGGGTGTCGGGGATGAGCCCGTCGGCGGCGGGCCCGGCCGTGGGCAGGAGGACCTGCGCCGTGTCCTCGTCGCGGGTGTCGGGCACCGGCACCAGGACGGGCCGGCCCTCCCCGGGCCCGTCGCCGCTGTCGCCGCTGTCGCCGCTGTCGCCGCTGTCGCCCTCCTCGCTGAGCGCGTGCTCCAGGATCGCCGTCTCCTGCGGGGCGTGGTCGACCAGCTCGACCTTCCGGTCGGCCACGAGGCTGGGCACCAGGAGCTCGCGCCGCTCGGCGACGATCTTGAGCAGGCGGTCCCGGATGTTCTGCACACCCTCGGCCAGGCCACCGGGGAGGAACAGGAGGACCAGGAGCAGCCCGACCCCGGTGAAGACCAGCTGGTACTTGGGGAACGAGTAGCTCAGGACCTCGATCAGCCCGACGCCCATGAGCACGCCACTGATGGAGCCCAGGCCGCCGATCACGGCCATGGAGAAGACGACGAGCCCGTAGGACGGGTCGAACGTGTTGAAGGCCACCGCGCCCAGCAGGACGGCATAGAGCCCGCCCGCGATGCCGGCGATGGCGCCCGCCAGCACGAAGCCGGTGAGCTTGGTACGCACCGGCGGCACCGACATGGCGGCGGCCGCCTTCTCGTTGTCGCGCGTCGCCAGCAGGACCCGTCCCGATCGCGCGCGGCGCAGACCCTGAATGAACAGGATGGTCAGCATCAGGAACCCGAGGCAGAGGAAGTAGAAAGCCTTGTTGGACGCCAGGTCGAAGCGCTGCCACAGCACCGGGCGCAGGAAGGCCTGCGGAATGATGTTCGGGTAGTAGGTCGGGTTCAGGAAGAACGTGTCCATGGCCACGCCGAGGGCCAGCGTCACCGCGGCGAGGTAGGCGCCGCGGATGCGCAGGGCCGGAACGCCGACGATGACGGCGAGGACGGCGCCGGCCGCGCCCGCCGCGGCGAGGCAGAGGAAGAGGTCCGTGTTGGACTTCTCGATCAGGTCACCGGCCAGCACGCCCCCGACCCCGGCGAAGGCGAACTGGCCCAGGCTGACGTTGCCCGACCAGCCCGTGAGGACCACCAGTGAGATGGCGATGATCCCGTAAATGAGGGCGGCGGTGTATTCGAGCGTCGTGCCCGGCCCCGAAACGAGCGGGATCACCACGATGACGATGCCGACCAGCGCCATGACACCGATGCGGCCCGCCTTGACCTCGGGCAGCGAGCGCAGGGCCTCGGGGATGGGCTTGAGGATGCCGGTCGAGGAGAACGACTCCTCCGCGTCGTCGGCCCGGCTCCGCTTGCGCTGCAGGAAGAGGAGCCCGACGAGGATCGCCACCAGGTTCACGACGTCACCGATGGCGCTCCCGAAGCGGGGCATGTTGAACTCGAACAGCCCGCTGGTCACACCGAGTGCGACACCGGCGCCGAAGGCCATGGGCAGGCTCTCCATGCCGGCGATGATGGCGGCGGCCAGTGCGGGCAGGATCAGCGTCGGCCCGGCCCCGGCCGCAATGGTGATGCCGGCCGACGGGGCGCTCAGGATGCTGGTGAGGCCGGCCAGGAGTCCCGCGATCACCCAGACCAGGGTGGAGAGCCGGCGCACCGGGATGCCGAGCAGGCGGGCCCGGTCCGAGTTGTCGGCCACCGAACGCACGGCCACGCCGGCATCGGTGCGCAGGAGGAACCAGCCCATGGCGACGAGCACGACGGGGACGACGATGGCGATGAGGAGATCGTTCCCGTTGAAGAGCACCGGGAAGAGCAGCACGTGGTGCGAGCTGAGCGGGGTGTTCACGCCGCCGACGATGGAGGGCCCGTTCAGCCAGCCGGGCACGAGGAGCTGGATCCCGCCGAAGAGCTGGGCCAGGCCGATGGTGACCACCATGACGATCAGCCGTGGCGCGCTGAAGAAGCGCCAGCGGATGACGAAGTCGACCAGCAGCCCGAGCGCCGCGCCGACCAGGAGGGCGATCCCGATGCAGACGAACCAGTTCACGTGGTGGGCCAGGTTGAGCTCGACTGCCACTGTGGCCGCCAATGCGCCCATGGCGCCGTAGGAGAAGTTGATGACCCGCGAGGCGCGGTACGTCAGCACCAGTCCGAGCGCCAGCAGGCCGTTGACGGCCCCGATCTCGGCCCCGTTGAGGATCTGCCCCCGCGGCGCCGAGTGCGGCCACAGCGCCGGCACGGCGAACAGCAGGACGAAGGCGGCGGCGAGCGTGAGGATCACCCCGCGCAGGCGCGCCGGCGCCGCAGCCCAGGCGCGACTGACCGAAGGAGGGGCGACCGCCAAAGCGGGCTAGCCCCCGCCGCCGGACGGCGCGATGGGGAAGTTGGAGGGCAGGGGCAGCGCGCCGCCGGCGTAGGAGCCGATCTTGGTCCGGGTGGCCGAGGCCACGTAGGCCCCCGGTTTGTCGTCGTAGGCCGATGTCTTGTTGGGGTCCCAGTAGATGAAGGACCAGTCCGTCTGCGGCGTGTAGTGGCCGGCCGGGAAGTCCCAGGTGCCGTAGAGCGCGTTGGACGCGCCGGCCTGGCTCCCCGGATAGGCCCGCATGCCGTTCTGGAACGTCGCCGGCGTCAGGTCGGGACCCGCCATCTGAATGCCGATGGCCATCTCGTACATCTGGGCGTAAATGAGGTCCACCGCGTTGGCCGGCTCGGTGCTCGAGCTGATCTGCTTGTAGGCCGAGTAGCCGAACGTGTTCTGCTTGGGCACGGTCGGCCCGTTGAACGTCACGCCGAACGCGTGCGACCACTCGCTCTGCTGGAACAGCTGCCCGACGATGTCCTGGTCGGTCAGGGCAACGCCGGCCACGACCCACTCGGGCGTGTAGCCCTGCTCGGCGGCCCGCGACGTGAGGTACACCGGGAAAACGGGGTCGCACCCGCAGACCACGGTCGTGATGCCGTCGTTCTGCAGCTGGCTGACGACATTGGAGGCCTGGCTCGACAGCGTCGAGAGGTTCAGCTGGTACTGGATGTTGTCGGTGATCGGGTGACCGGCCGCTGCCGCCTCCTGCACCGCCGACTGCGCCGCCGACTGGTACCACGGGTCGCTGGGGGCGATGATCGCCACCTTGCGCGGCTTTCCCTGCAGGCTGCCTCCGGCGTAGGTGGCGTTGCCGCCGGCGAGCGACTTGAGGTAGAGCTCGCTGGTGGCCTGGACGACGTCGTTGGACTCGGTGTCGAGGCTCCACATGTACGGGGCGTACTGGCCCATGAAGGAGGCCGACAGGTAGGGCGCCCCGAACGAGATCACGTGCTGCGCGGCCAGCGCCACGTCGTAGGGCTCGGTCACGCCGTTGAGCTCGGCGAAAGCGTGCTCGGACTGGGCGGCGGTCACGGCGTCGGCGTCGGCCTGCTGCTGCCCGCTCCCGAGGAGCTCGTTGGTGATGGAGCCCTGTCCGTTGAAGAACTCGACGTTGAGCTTGCGGCCGTAGAACTGGAAGTGGTTGTCGAAGTAGGTGGCCAGCGTGCTGACCGTTCGCTCGATGTCGGCCGTGGTGTCGGTGATGTTGGCCCCGCCCAGCGACGCCAGCGTCTGCTGGAAGCTCTCGGAGTCCGACGTGATGCGGTAGCTCACGTTGATGGCGTTGGACGAGACGCCGGGCGACGTGGCGCCGCCGTTGCTGCCCGAGAACGAGATGCAGGGGGGCGAGTACGGATCGCCCGGCACCTGTTCGGCCTGGCCCGGGCAGCCGCCCGACTTGCCCGTCGCCGCGCCGGCCGCGGACGAGGCGGCCGTCCTGGCCCCACCGGCCGCCCCGGCGGCTCCGGCCGCACCGGCCCCCGCTGCTCCGCCCGCCGCTCCGGTGGCTCCGGCCCCGGCGGCACCCGGCGTGGTGGTCGCCGTCGACGAGGCGCCGGTGGCCGCGCCCGCCCCGGCACTCGACTGCGTCTCGTGCACGACGTCCTGCTGCGGTGCCTTCGTGGGTACCAGCAGGGCCATGAAGAGGAAGGCCACCAGCAGGGCGGCCAGAGGCCCGTAGCCCTTGAGCAGCCGGCCGTTCGTCTTGGCCGACAGGCGGAGCTTGCTCAGGCCCGCGCCGTTGGCGCCCCCTGCGCTGCCCGAATCGGTCGCTGCGGTCATAGCGGTGCCTCCAGGTCGGTGTGGCCCCGGCCGCTCAGCTGCAGGCGGCGGCGCTGGCGCAGGGCGTCCCACGTGAAGAGGGTCACCACCAGTGCGAGCGCCGCCAGCCCGATGGGCACGGCGACATTGCCGGTATCGCAGCCCCCACCCGAGGGGCCGAGGCTGATGCAGTCCGAGGTGCGGATCATCGGCCCCAGGGCCTCCTGCGAAGTGCCCGTGCCGGCCGCCGGCCCGCCGGTGGACGCCGACGGCGCGCCGGACGGGACCGACGACGACAAGGGGCCCACCCCGCTGTCGCCCGTGACGGGGAGGGCGCCGCCGAGGGCGCTCCCGCTGTTACCGGTCGCCCCGCTCCCGAGGGACGAGGAGGAGGACGAGGGCAGCGCGGTCCCTCCGCCGGCCCCGAAGGGCGACGTGGCGGCCAGGTCGTCCGTCTCGGCACTGGCGCCGCCGAAGTCGAGGTTGAGGTTGCCGCCGCCGGAGAGCACCCCCATGCCGATGTCGCCGACGGTGAGCGGGGTGGCGAAGTTGCAGCTGGCGCTGAGCAACGCGTTGACCAGTGCCTCGCGCACCGGCTGCACGCTGTTCTCGTTGGCGCCGATGACCTGCTGGCCGAGCGCGTTGTTGTCGATGCCGACGACCAGTGGCGTGATCTGCACGGTCCCGTCGGACAGGGTCGTCTGGGTGGGCCACTGCACGTTGAGCCCGACGGGCGACAGCGCGGTGTTGATCACGTCGAGCACCGTCTGCGGGTTCCCCGCGTTGCTCAAGCTGGAGAGGTCGACGGGCACCCCGGCGACGGTGAGCGAGCCGATGGAGAACGTGCCGCTGGAGGTCGTCGTCCCCCCGGACTGTTGGGTGGCGTTCCACTGCAGGCCGCCCAGGACGACGGCACCGTCGCCCAACGAGATCTGCCCGATGTCGGACGTCGCGGTGGCCGTCCGCGTGGCGCCGTTGTCGATGGAGGCCTTGGCGCCCGACGTCAGCCCGTTGACCGCCAGCAGCCCCCCGGGGACCGAGATGTTGGAGGCGGTCGTCAGCGAGCCCGAAGCCGGCTGCGTCGTGGCGGTGGCCGCCTCGTTGCCGATGCCGAGGCCGTCGCTCGAGGTCTGCGGCGTGATGCTGTCGGAGAGGCTCTGGTTGCCGCTCGTCGACTCCGCCTGCACCGGCGGCGGCACGTCGCTCTGCGGAAGGGTCGGCGCTCCCCCGTCGCACCCCTCGGCCTCGAGAGAGGTGCCGATGGCCCCGAGGTCGATCGTCTGGGACAGCGACTGCGCCTCCATGTCCTGGTAGTTCGAAATGGAGGTGGCCAGCGTGATGGCGTAGTTCAGGCCACCGGTCGTCGGCGCCAAGCTGAGCGCCTGCGACTGGGCCAGCGCGTCACCGGGGACGAAGGACGTGTCCGCACCGGAGCCCGACCCGAGTTCGACGATGCCGACGCCGGTGAGCACTGCGCAGGCCAGTCCGATGCGGATGGTGGCGGGTGTGTAGCGGCGCCCCCGCAGGCGCATGCGCAGCGTTCGGTGTTCGCCCTTCACCAGGTGAAGCCTCCCCGTGGATCTCGGGAGCACAACGAACGCTGGGGCGTTTCCCTACGGGTGTCCGTCGAATGTGTCCGGCCCGCCGTTTCGGGCGGTGCTCCGGACACACCGTGCCGTGCCCCACCGCATTGGAACGATCCGCCGTTCCGCCTGCTCACCAGCCGCTGTCACCCCCCGCAGAGTGTCTGCACCGGGCCGGCACCCGGAGATGGCCGGCCCGGAGATGGCCGGCCCGGACATGCCCGGACGTAGCCGCTGCGCAGCCGGAGGCCTCAGCCCCCTGCCGGCCCCGCCCGCCGGGTGATGTCCTGCAGAAGGGGTACCCAGCTGGCGAGATCCCCAACCTCCAACCCTTCGACCTTCCCGCTGTCGTCGGCCCGGCGCAGCGTCACGGCGTCGGAGGCCCAGTGCCGGGCCAGGAACGCCGCCGCCTCGTCCCCGGACAGCGCGCCACCCTGGCGTCCCAGCGACACGACGCTGTCGTCCGTCAGCACTCCGCCGTAGCCCGCCTCGGTCGCCACGAGATACCGCTTGGCCTCGATGTGCAGGCCCACGATCCCGGCCACGCGCTCCCCCAACGCCCGTCGCACGGCGCGCGCGGCGTCGGCGGCGTGGGCCTCGTCGGTGCCGCCGGGCAGGAGGTGGCCGAGGTCGTGCACCAGTCCGGCCGCCGCCAGCTCGTCGTCACCGGGATGGAGATGGGCCAGCAGCGCCCCCGTCTGCAGCGCATGGTCGAGCTGCGAGACCGGGACGCCGGGGCTGAGCATGACGCCGGCCCCGGTCGCCAGAACGGCGAGAATCTCGTCGACGTCGAGGTCCGCCACCGCCGTGCTCATCGCTTCCACCTCGTCCATGCGGCCATTCTCCCCCCGTTGCAAGTACCGTGACGCCCCGTGCCTTGGACACCCCCGCCCCGTGGCCCCTGGGCTGAGAAGATGATCGCGCTCGGCCACGGCCTGGGCGACGACGGCCGCTCCATGGTCTCGTTGCACCCCGAGGTCCTCCAGGCCGCCGCCATCACGACGACCGGCCTCGACGACTTCGGCGACGACTGGTGGGAGGAGCCCTTCCGCCGGCTGTGCGCCTCCCTCGACACCGAGGCGCGCCTCCATCTGCCGGGCCGCATCCGGACCCGGGGCGAGATCCAGCTCATCCTGCAGAACCGCCTCCGCATGGTGGACCTGTGGAAGCGGGAGCCCGGGGTCCTGCGTGAGCCGGTCCACGCCCCCATCGTGGTCACCGGGCTGGGGCGCTCCGGCACGACGCTGCTGCACGAGCTGCTGGCCTGCGACCCCGACAACCGCCCGCCGCTGCTGTGGGAGCTCCTCCACAGCGTCCCCTACGACGACGCCTCGGGTGACCTGTGCGACGACGAGATCAGGCTCATGGACGAGATCGTCCCCGCCTTCACGGCCATGCACGAGAACGGCGGGCGGCTGCCCACCGAATGCATCTTCGCCTTCGCCCACCAGTTCTCGAGCGACGTCTACACGGGCCTCTACAACGTGGGCGAGTACACCGTGTGGCGCAGCGGGCAGGACCAGGCACCGATTTACGACTGGCACAAGCGGCACCTGCAGACGCTGCAGTGGGTGACCGAGCGGCCGACGACGCGCTGGGTGGTCAAGGCGCCCTCCCACCTCTCCGCCCTGCCCTTGCTGTTCTCGACGTACCCCGATGCCCGCGTCGTGATCACCCACCGTGACCCGCTGCGGGTCATCGGGTCGCTGTCGGATCTCATGGCGACGCTGCACTACATGCACTCGGAGCACGTGGACCACGGCATCTTGGTCGAGTTCATGGCGATGGGCCTCGAGATGCAGATGGACCACGTCACCGCCGAGCGCGATGCCGGCGACATCCCGGCCGACCAGATCGCCGACGTCGTCTACCGCGATCTGGTGGCGGACCCCCTGGGCACGGTCGAGCGGCTCTACGCGGAGTGGGAACTGCCGCTGACGGCGGAGTTCCGCACGGCTCTCGAGGCGTATCTCGCCGCCCGCCACACGGGGCGCGCGGGCGGCCACGACTACTCGTTCGCCGACACCGGGCTCGATCTCGCCACCCACCGCGCCCTGGTCTCGCCCTACCAGGAACGCTTCGGGGTACCGTCGGAGGTCTGAGCCGACCCACCCGGAACCCGCTCTGAAGGGGGCACCATGGACTGGAAGCTGGAGACACTGGTCGTCCCGGTGGCCGACGTCGACCGGGCGAAGGCGTTCTACGCCGAGGCCGTCGGCTTCCGCGTCGACGTGGACCACAGCGCCGGTGAGGACTTCCGGGTCGTCCAACTGACGCCACCCGGGTCCGGCTGCTCCATCTCGCTCATGGGGAACGCGGACGCCGCGGGCACGCTGCAGGGCCTGCACCTCGTGGTGCGCGACATCGAAGAGGCCCGCCGCCAGCTCGCGGCCGGCGACGTCTCCGCCTCGGGGCCGTTCCACTTCGAGGAGGGCACACAGGTCGACGGCCCCGACCCCGCCCGTGGCGACTACGGGACGTTCCTGTCGTTCAGCGACCCCGACGGGAACGGCTGGTTGGTCCAGGAGGTCCCGAGCCGCCCGGCCTAGGAGGAGGCGAGGTCCTTGATGTCGACGACTTCGGCCGTAGGGTGCGGCGGCCCGTCGGCCAGGACCCAGCGCACGAGCATGTAGCCCTCCAGGCGACCGCCGGTGTCGAGCCAGTTCTCGACGCCCGGATCGGACGGCGCGATCACCATGCGCCAGGATCCGTCCGGCGACCGGGTGGCGGTCTTGTTGTTGAGATGCGTCGTGGCGTAGCGGTAGTCGTAGCTCTCCCCCCACGGCGAGGTGAGCGTCAGCCCCCAGTAGAGGAACGGCTTGTCGGGCTCGTGCACCGTGACCACCAGCGCCTGTCCCGGCTCGAGCTCGAAGCGTCCACCGTGGTAGGTCATCTCGGCGTTGGAGTGTGAGCGCACCTCGTCCTCTTGCGCCTCCACGTGGGCGGAGCCTGCCGTGCCCCCGAAGGTGTTCATGTTGGTCCCGGCGTCGCGCCACATCTGCATGGCCGTCCCGCCGATGAACGTGAGGAACATGGCGGCGAACTCGAGCTGGGTCGCCAGCTCCTCGCTCGAGAGGATCGGGTGGGGCACCACCTCCCCCGGTTCTGGCACCAGCTCCACCCGCAGGCGGGCGAAGCGGTCCGGGTGCTTCTCGAAATAGGTCTCCCGGATGGCGAGCTGTGCCGTGCCCGGTTCGAGGAGGACCGAGTTGCGCGGCCTCGGATCGGGCATCGCAGAGGCGGGGGCGATCAAGATGTCGACCTCGCCGTTCGGGCCCAGCTCGAAATCGTCGATGTGGGTCTGCGTCTGCGTCCCGGTGCGGCCGCCGACCGGGCCCTGCCCGAACGCCGTGCCGAAGGTCATGCCGAGATATGCGCACTCCCCACGGTGTCCGAGGAGCCGGTAGGTGCGCGAGTCGTCGAGGACGCAGAACGTGTAGTGCACGTCGGGGTTGTCCACCAGCAGCTTCTTGTACTCGTCCTGGAGGTCGAAGAGCTGGGGGTGCAGCGGGTCGGACTTCTCCACGATCCAGTCGAGGATCAAGCGGGTCAGCCGGGTCACCCACCGGTAACCCTCGGCCATGTCGACGTCCGACTCCGGCACGCCGGTGGCCTGCCGCACCACGTCGAGGGCCGCTGTCTGCGCCTGCACCCAGGCGTCGAACGCTGCATCCAATCTGTCGTCATGCATTCCGATGAAGCTACTGGCGTTTCGGGCGAGTTTCCCGTTCTGTGACGCGCGGGTAACTTCGGAGCGTGACCGACACCGCTACCGAGACCCCGCGGACCGACGAGCTGCTGAGCGAGCTGCGGTCCTGGCTGGACAGCAACTGGGACCCCGACCTGACCGTCAGCGAGTGGTGGGAGCGCCTCGGGTTGGCCGGCTGGTCGGCCCCGGGGCTGCCCGAGAACGCCTACGGCAAGGCGATGGCCCGCTCCGACGTCGTCCTCGTGCAACAGGAGATCGCCACGTTCGGCGCCCTCGGCGCGCCCGCAGGCCTGGGCCTGCTGCTGGCCGCCCCCACCATCGCCACCCACGGCACCCAGGAACAGATCGACCTCTACGTGCGCGACATCGTCACCGGGCAGAAGGCCTGGTGCCAGCTCTTCAGCGAGCCGCAGGCGGGCTCGGACCTGGCCGGCCTGCAGACCCGCGCCGTCAAGGACGGTGACGAGTGGATCATCAACGGCCAGAAGGTGTGGACGTCCGGCGGCCAATACGCCGACCTCGGCATGCTGCTGGCCCGCACCGACCCCGACGTCCCGAAGCACCAGGGCATCTCCTACTTCGCCTTCGACATGCTGCAGGACGGCGTCGACGTGCGCCCGCTCAAGGAGATGACGGGCCATGCACTGTTCAACGAGGTCTTCATCACCGACGCCCGGGTGGCCGACTCGGCACTCATCGGCGGTCTCAACAACGGGTGGGCGGCCGCCAATACGACGCTGATGAACGAGCGGGCGGGCCTCGGCTCCGGTGGCGGCAACGCGGCCGGGGGTGGCCTGGCCCAGCCGGGCACTGTCATGGGCATGCTGTCGCGCCGGGTCGGCGACCTCGTCGCTCCCCCGGCCGACGCCAAAGGCGGGAACAAGAAGTCCCAGGCACCGGGCGGCGCGCTGGGCGCCATGCGCGGTGGCGCCGGACTGCTCATCAGCGTGGCCCGGTCGCGGGGCGTCAACGGCGACGCCGGCATCCGCCAGGACCTGGCCCGGCTCTACACCCTCGGCGAGCTCGGCCGCTTCAACGGCCTGCGGGTCAAGGCGGCCAAGGAGCAGGGGCGGGACATCCCGGGCATGCCCAACGTCGCCAAGCTCTCCATGAGCCAGATCGTCCGCCTCACCCGCGACCTCGGGCTGCGCATCATGGGCCCCGGCGGCATGCTCCACGCCTACGACGGCGACGACAAGGCGGCCCTCAAGCACGCCACCGGTGACCCCTTCGCCGGCGGCATCACCGAGATGGCACTCTTCGCGCAGGCGCCCCCCATCTACGGCGGGACGGACCAGGTCCAGCGCAACATCATCGGTGAACGGGTGCTCGGGCTCCCGAAGGAACCGAACAACGACCGCGTGACGCCCTTCTCCGAACTGCCCAAGAACGCCTGAGCCGTCCACGGCGGCGTCGGGTCGGTCCGGGGGGTCACGAGCGTGAGTGGGGACGGCCGCAGCCTGCGCGGTGCCGCCGCCATCGTCGGCGTGGCCGATGACGTCTCACCCACCGGTGAGCTCACACGGACGGGGCGGGAGCTCGAGGTCGCGATGGTGCTGGCCGCGCTCGACGACGCCGGCCTCACGCTCGACGACGTCGACGGGGTCTGCCATCCCGAGTCGGCCGTGGCGTTCGCCGAGTACCTGGGCCTGCACCCGACCTTCGTCGAGTCGACCATGACCGGGGGGTCGAGCTACGAGGTGCACCTCGAGCACGCGGCAGCCGCCATCGCGGCGGGCGTGTGCGACGTGGTGGTCAGCGTCTACGCCTCGACGCCCCGTAGCGACCGCGTCCGGCGCCGGCGGCGCCCGCCGCGTGGCATGCCGGGGCCCAATCCCATGGCCGAGTGGGAGCTCCCGTTCGGCCTGCGTCTCCCCATGGGCCCCTACGCCCTGGCCGCCGCCCGTCACATGCACGACTTCGGCACCACGCCGGAGCAGTTGGCGTCGATCGCGGTACAGACGCGCGACTGGGCCGCCCTGAACCCGCGGGCCCGTTACCGGGACCCGCTGACGATCGACGATGTCCTTGCATCGCCACTGCAAGTGAGCCCGCTCCACCTCCTCGACTGCTGCCTGGTCACCGACGGCGCCGGCGCCTTCGTGCTGACCAGTGCGGACCGGGCGCGGACACTGCCCAAGCCGCCGGTGTACGTCCTCGGGGCCGCCACGTGCACCGATCACATGGGGATCACGCAGATGCCGGACCTCACGACGACTGCGGGCGCGGTGTCGGGCCCCCGAGCGTTCGCCATGGCCGGCCTCGGGCCCGCCGACGTGGACGTGCTCATGGGATACGACAGCTTCACCATCACGGCCCTCCTCCACCTGGAGGACCTCGGCTTCTGCGCCAAGGGCGAGGGCGGCCCGTTCGCCGCCGAGGGCGGCCTCGGGCCCGGCGGCGCACTGCCGATGAACACGAACGGCGGCGGCCTCTCGTTCACCCACCCCGGCATGTACGGGATGTTCCTGCTCACCGAGGCGGTGCGCCAGCTGCGGGGCGAGGGCGAGGACCGCCAGGTGGAGGGGGCGGAGGTCGCCGTCGCCCACGGCTCGGGCATGTTCCTCTCCGTCATGTCCACCGCCGTCCTCGGGACGGAGGCCACCCTGTGACGCCTGAGCCGGCGGCATCGGCTGAGCCCGGCAAGCCCGGCAGGCCCGGCAAGCCCGGTGCGCCCGCCGAGGCGGTGGAACGAGGACGCTTCGAGCCGCCTGTCGGGCCCGAGAGCGGGCCGTTCTGGGAGGCCACCCGGGAGGAGCGCCTCCTGGTCCAGTGGTGCACCGCCTGCGACCGCGGCATCTTCTTCCCGCGTGTGCTCTGCCCCTTCTGCGGTGGCGCCGGTGCACTGGAGTGGCGCGAGGCAAGCGGGCGGGCCAAGGTGCATGCTGCTGTCGTCGAGCACCGGCCGGAGGCGGCCGGTGCAGCGTTCGCACAGGGCGAGCCGTTCTGCATCGCTTTGGTCGACTTGGAGGAGGGGGTGCGCATGATGACGAACGTGGTCGGCTGCCCACCCGGCGACGTCCACACCGGCATGCCCGTGACCGTCACCTGGGAGCCGCTGCGCGACGGCCGGCAACTGGCGCTGTTCCGACCGGCCGCGTCCCCCGGCGAGGAAGGCGCTGAGGACAGTGGCGAGGGCAGGGCAGATGGCCGGGCAGAGGGCCGGGCAGAGGTGCGGAGATGAGCGTGCCGGACGACAAGCGCGCCGCAGCGGCAGAGGGCATGCTCCACGCGTGGTGGGCGGCCCGCATCCCCGACCACCCCGCCCTGATCACGCCGCACGGGGACCGCACCTACGGCGAGTTCAACGCTCAGGTCAACCGCTTGTCGCCGCGCCCTGCGGGCCCGGGGGCTGCGACCCGGTGACGCCCTCGCGCTCATGTGCACCAACGAGCCCGCCTTCTTGGAGACGCTCTACGCCGCGCAACGCACCGGCCTCCGCCTGACCCCGATCAATTGGCACCTCACCGGCGAGGAGGCGGCCTACATCATCGGGAACTGCGAGGCCAAGGCGTTCGTCTGCTCGGGCTCCCTGGGCGGCACGGTCGCGGTCGCCGCCGCCGCCGGCGGGCCGGACCTGGTCACGATCGGCACGGGGGACGCTCCGCCGGGCTTCGAGTCCTACGACGCCGTGCTCGCCGACGAGGACGGCTCCGACATTGAGAACCCGGTCCTGGGCACGCAGATGCTCTACACGTCGGGCACGACCGGGCGACCCAAGGGCGTCCACCGCGACGCTGCCGTGGTCAGTGCGCTGGCCGCCGTCAACTTCTGCGGCTACGACGAGGACTACGAGACGTCCGTCGACGCGCACCTCCTCACCGGGCCGCTGTACCACGCCGCACCGCTCGCCTTCTCGGTGGCGGTCCCCTTCAGCTACGGCGTGCCCCTGGTGATCATGGACCACTGGGATCCGGTCGAGGCGCTGCAATTGATCGAACGCCACGGGATCACACACACGCACATGGTCCCGACCATGTTCCACCGCCTGCTGGCCCTGCCGGCCGAGACGCGCCAGCGCTACGACACCTCGTCGCTCCGCTTCGTCATCCACGGTGCCGCCCCCTGTCCGGTGCCGGTCAAGCAACGCCTGATCGAATGGCTCGGGCCGGTGGTGGTCGAGTACTACGCGGCGACCGAGGGACTGGGCACCCTCGTCGACTCCGAGACCTGGCTGGCGCACCCCGGCACCGTCGGCCGGCCGATGATCCCGGGCCTGGTCAAGGTGGCCGACGACGCCGGCAACGACCTCCCCCCCGGCGAGATCGGCCTCGTGTTCCTCCAGGCGCCGGCGGCCACCAAGTTCGACTACTACGGCGACAGCGAGAAGACGGCCGGGGCCTTCCGCGGCGACTACTTCACGCTCGGTGACATGGGGTACATGGACGACGAGGGATTCCTCTACCTCACCGACCGCACCGCCAACCTCATCATCTCCGGCGGGGTCAACATCTACCCCGCCGAGGTGGACGCCGTGTTGCTCGAGCATCCCGCTGTGGGCGACGCGGCCACCATCGGGGTCCCCGACGAGGAGTGGGGTGAAGCCGTCAAGGCGGTCGTGCAACCGGCGGAGGGCGTGGCGGGAACGGACGAGCTGGCCGCCGAGCTCATGGACTTCTGCCGGCAGCACCTGGCCCACTTCAAGTGCCCTCGCAGCGTGGACTTCGTGGCGGAGCTGCCGCGCGAGGATAGCGGCAAGATCTTCAAGAGAAAGCTGCGGGAGCAGTACCGGACGGCGTCGAAGCCGACCCGGGACGGCCAAGCAGGACAAAACCAAAGGAGCTGAACAACGTGGGTATCTGTGACGGACGGGTCGTCGTCATCACCGGGGCGGGTCGCGGCATCGGACGGGAGCACGCGCTGGCGTTCGCCCAGCAGGGCGCCAAGGTCGTCATCAACGACCTGGGTGGCGAAATGGACGGCACGGGATCCTCGACCGGTCCCGCCGGCGAGGTCGTCGACGAGATCCGCGCCATGGGCGGCGAGGCCGTCGCCAACGGCGACGACGTGTCGGACTACGAGGGCGCCGGCCGTCTCATTCAGACCGCCATCGACGCGTTCGGGACGATCGACGTGCTGGTCAACAACGCCGGAATCCTGCGCGACCGCATGCTCGTCAACATGACGATCGACGAGTGGGATGCCGTGATCAAGGTGCACCTGCGCGGCACGTTCGCCCCCACCCGCCACGCCGTCGAGTACTGGCGCAACCGCACCAAGGCCGGCGAGACGAACGACGCCCGCGTCATCAACACCACGTCGCCGTCGGGCATCTACGGCAACGTGGGGCAGACCAACTACGGCGCCGCCAAGGCCGGCATCGCCTCGTTCACGATCATCGCGGCCATGGAGCTCGAGCGCTACGGCGTCACCGTCAACGCCATTGCACCGGCCGCGCTCACCCGCATGACCGAGAACCTCGGCATGGGCGATCAGTCGGCCCAGCGCAAGCCCGAGGAGTTCGACGCGCTCGACCCGGCCAACATCTCGCCGATCGTGGTGTGGCTCGGCAGCAGCGAGTCGGCCGGCATCACCGGCCGCGTCTTCAACGTCATGGGCGGCAACCTGAGCGTGGCCGAGGGCTGGGTGGCCGGTCCCGGTGCCGACAAGGGCGACCGTTGGGACCCCGCCGAGCTCGGCACGATCGTGCCCGACCTGGTGGCCAAGGCCGCCCCGAACGCCAACATGGGCGGGCGGCGGAAGTAGCGTTCGCAGCATGGCCGCGGCGACCCCTCCACCTTCCGGGACCACGGAGGCCACCCCTCCGGTACCGGGCCGGCGGGACATGGAGGCGGCCGTCCAGGTCATCCACGACAACGCGGACCGGCTCTTCTTGTGGGACTACGAGCGCGACCGGGGGCAGCTCGTCACGCTCTACAACAAGGCGATGGGGTCGCAGTGGAACAGCGTGACGGACCTCGACTGGTCCATCGACGTCGATCCCGAGCGCCTGGTGGCCGAGCAGGACAGCCCGCTGCTCGCGGTGGCCCGGGTGGCCGGCACGCTGTCCGGATCTCCCATGGCGACGTGGAGCGAGAAGGAGTACACGCAACTCGGGATCGAGTTCTTCAAGGCGAACCTCTCGCAATTCATGCACGGCGAGCAGGGCGCCATGATGACCGCAGCCAAGATCGTCGAGACCGTGCCGTGGATCGACGCCAAGTACTACGCCTCGACCCAGACCATGGACGAGGCGAGGCACACCGAGGTCTTTGCCAAGTATCTCCGCACCAAGCTGGGCGAGGCGTACCCGATGAGCCCGTTCCTCAAGGAGCAGATCTGGTCGCTGCTCGAGGACAGCCGGTGGGACATCGCCTATCTGGGGATGCAGATCGTGATCGAGTCGCTGGCCCTGGCGGCCTTCGGCGACATGCTGCGGCGCACCCAGGAGCCGTTGCTGACCAAGCTCCTGCGCTACGTCATGTCCGACGAGGCGCGCCACGTCGCCTTCGGCGTGCTGACGTTGTCGGAGTTCTACCGCGACCTGAGCGAGGCGGAGCTGAAGGAGCGCCAGGAGTTCCTCGTGGACGCCACGCTGAATTCCCGGGCGCGGGCCACCACGCCAGAGGTGTGGGAGCGCATGGGGACGACGGCCGAGGAGGTCCTCCCGTTCATCATGGAGGCGGCGGAGAAGGTGAAGCTGAACCCGATGCGGGGCTTCGCCCGCGGCTTCTTCGCCAAGCTGGTGCCCAACGTGCGCAAGCTCGGCCTGCTCGACGCCAACAACGGCTACCTGCGCGAGCGGTGGGGCGAGGCGGGCCTGCTCGAGTTCGAGTTCGCCGACGACACCGGGTCGGACTACGCGTCCTACGACGCCGTGGCGCAGGACCGGGCGGCAGGGGCGGCGGCGGCAGGGGCGGCGGCGGCGTCCGCGGCCGAGGGGTGAACGTGAGCGCACAGCGCGGTGCGGTTGCACGCGTGCGCCGCATCTGCCTGGCGTTGCCCGACGTGGAGGAGCGCCCCTTCGGCGGTCACAGCGCACCCGCCTTCCGGGTGCGGGACAAGATCTTCGTCATGACGAGCGAGGACGGCACCTCCATGACGATGAAGGCGCCCAAGGGCGCCCAGCGGATACTCGTGGCATCCGATCCGGAGCGCTTCTTCGTCCCGAAGTACGTCGGGCCCAAGGGCTGGGTCGGCGTGCAGCTGGGCCTGCGCACGGCGCCGGACTGGGACGAGATGGCCGAGATGATCGCCGAGAGCTACTGCCTCACCGCACCCAGGCGCCTGGCGGCGATGGTCATCCCCCCGGCCGACTGAAGCGCGGGGCCGCCGGTGGCCCGGTGAGCCCGCGGTCAGTGCGCCGGGTCCAGCGCGGTGAGCGTGGTCTCCATGTTCTCGTCGTAGCGGACGCCGCCCTGCGTCACGCCCACTGATTCCTTCTCGCGCACGATCAGGCCGCTGCTCGGGACGATCCAGAAATCGATCGGGTTCGTCCCGTGCTCGGCCGAGCCGGTGAACGTGAAGTCCAGGCTGGTGTGCGTCACCGACACCGCGTGGCCGCCCACGAGCATGGTCGTGCGGCCCAGCGCCCGGCCCGCCAACATGATCTTCTCCGCCGGGCTCACCTGCGAGCATGTGGCGGCCCAGCGCTGCCCCGGGCGCGCGGCCGGCGGGAGGAGGTACGTCGAGGCCGGGCAGTTGATCGTCGAGGTGCTCGTGGAGCCGGCGATGGATTCGTCCGTCACGAGCTTCGGGACGGTCAGCGCCCCGTTGGCTGCCGTGCAGAAGGTGGTCGCCTCGGTGTGCTGGGTGATCGGCACCCAGCTGACCGTGGCACAGCGGTTGTCCGCGACGATCATGGAGGTGCTGGAAGGGAAGGAACGGGCGACACCGACCAGATTGAGGCTCTCGCCCCCCGTCGTGCTGTAGGTGTAGACGCCCGGGGCCGGAAGCCGGTTGCGCAGCGAGGAGAGCATCTTGCCCGTCTGCTCCTTGCGGTACATGCGCAGCGCCTCGCGCAGCCCCACGGGCGAGGACACCGTACGGAAGACCAGCGCCCAGGCCGTGCCACCGGCACAACTCACCATGATCAGGGCCAGCGCGATGACCGACAGAAGCCGGTGCTGCTGGACCCAGTGCCAGACGAACACGCGTTGAATAGTACCCGTCGCGGCCCGGTCGAGCCGAGACCCGACGGGGCATCCTGGGCCGCCGGATCGGCCCAGGTCAGGACGTCCCGGTGACCCCCCTGATGCCCGGTGAGGCCAGCTCAGCCCTGGTCGGGGACCCAGTTGCCGTGGAACCCCGCCGGCACCCGCTGCGGGAGCTCGACGACGGCCTCGGCCTCGCCGGCGACGTCCTCGGCATTGAGGATGTGCAGGGCGGACGTGCCGCTCTCGGCCGAGTGCACGAGGAGGAGCACCCAGCCGTCGGACTCCTCGGCGCCGTCGTGGCGGGGGACGAAGACCGCCTCCCCCAGGCTCGCGCCGCGGCCGAAGGAACGGGCTTCGCTGGTCCCACGCTCGAAGTCGTGGCGGAGCAGCACCGACTCGGTGCCGACGATGCCGTCGGCCTCGCCGACGGCCACGGCGTAGCCGAAGCGATGGGGCAGCCCGACGCGGCGCTCGTCGACGCGCGGGAACTCCTGTCCGCGGTCATCGAGCCGCTCCTCCTTGACCGCGCCGCCGTGCCCGTCGAGATGCCAGCGCTCCAGCGTCGGTGCCCCTTCGGAGGGCCCGAGATGGTTGGTGCGGAACATGGACGGGTGGCGCACCACGTCGAGCACGATGCCGTCACCGTCGGGCTCGTCGAACGCGTTCATGGGGTGGAACACGTAGCAGGGTTCCACGTCGTGCCACACGACGTCGGTCGAATCACCGTCACGGGGCAGGAGCCCGACGCGGGACCGGTACCCGTCCTCCCAGCGGTACGGGAACGATGCGCCGGCTGCGGCGGCGTCGAGACTGAACGTGACGGGCAGATCGAGCAGGGCGATGGAGCGTTGGGTGATGGCGCAGTCGTGCACGCTGACCGGGCCGCCCATGGCGACGCGCCGGCTGGAGCGCACCGTCGCCGTGGCATCCATGACCGTCACCTCGACGTCGTCGCCCCACCCGAAGAAGTAGGAGACGGCGTAGAGCTCGCCCGTCAGGGGGTCGCGCTTGGGGTGTGCCGTGTAGCCGCCCGCGAGCGTGCCCCCGAAGTCACACGGGCCGATCGTCTGGAGCTCGTCGCTCATCTCGTAGGGGCGGGCGCCCGCTTCGACGATGGCGAAGGTACGACCCGCATGGCCGATGACATTGGTGTTGGGGGCAAAGTCCATGCCGGCATGGACGGCACCGGGCCGGGGCTCCTCGCCGAGGGCCTGCGCGACGGCGGCGGAGCGCACCCAGCGGTTGCGGTACCACTCGGCCCGGCCGCCGCGCAGCCGGATCCCGTGCACCATGCCGTCGCCCGTGAACCAGTGGTAGGTGGAGGGCTCGGGGGGCGAGACCGGATTGGGCCCGTTGCGCAGATAGCGCCCGTCGAGCGCTTCGGGCACGTGGCCGGTGACCGGGAGGTCGGTGGCCGTCACCTCCTCCAGGACCGGGGCGAAGTTGCCCTCCAGGTACGGATTGGTGGTCGCAGTCACGGGTACCCCCTTCGTCGGGCGAGAACGCCGGTTCCAAGCTAGGCACGATCCGCGGCGTGAACAACCGGCCACGATTTCACCGTCGATGCCTCAAACCCACCTCCCCTGGCTGCGGCGCGCTAAGGTTCCTGTCCGAGGGCACCACCATCACAAGTTTGGAAATCCCTCTGGCTCGCAAGAGCTACCGGCCATGGCCCCAGCGACACGGGTCAAATCTGGCCAGGAGAGGAGTGGATTTTCAATGGCAACTGGTTCCGTGAAGTGGTTTAACGGTGAGAAGGGCTTCGGCTTCATCACCCAGGACGGTGGGGGCCCCGACGTCTTCGTGCACTTCGAGCGCGATCAGCGGTACGGGCTACCGCAATCTCGAAGAAGGACAGAAGGTCGAGTTCGAGACCAACCAAGGTCCGAAGGGCCTTCAGGCCGCGAACGTGCGCGCCATCGGCTAGCGCCGAGCGCACCGGATCACGACAGAACCCCGTCTCCTCGTGAGGCGGGGTTCTGTCAATTCCCGAGCGGGTCACGGCCCGGTCGTGGTGAACCGGTCGGCGACTACCAATGACTACCAATAGGGCCGGCGCTGTTGCATGGTCACCGCCAGCACGTCGTCGGCGTACTCCTTTCGGCACACGACGAGATCCGGCAACCATGCGTCGGGGTCGCCGTAGCGAAGCGGCTCTCCGTCGAGGCGGCTCGCATGGAGGCCACTCGCGGTGGCCACGGCAACCGGGGCACACGAGTCCCACTCGTACTGTCCACCCGCGTGCACGTAGACCTCGGCCGCACCCAGGATGACCGCGGCGATCTTCGCACCGGCCGATCCCATCGGGACCATGACGCCGCCGATGGCCTCGGTCACCTCGTACGCCACGTCGGGGGGCCGGCTCCGCGAGACCACGACCCGTGGAGCCTCCCCGCTCCGGAGCGGGGGCAGGACCGGTGGCTCCCCGGTGCCGAGCACGAGGTCGAGTGCCGGCAGGGCCACGGCACCCACGACGGCGATTCCGCCCACGGCCATCGCCACGTGCACGGCCCAGTCGCTCCGTCCGGTTTGACGGAACTCCCGGGTTCCGTCCAGGGGGTCGATGATCCAGAGTCGGCCCGTTCCGGCGACGTGCTCCAGTCCTTCCTCGGACCGCACGTCGTCATCGGGGTAGAGCCGGTTGATCTCGCCCACGAGGAGCTGGTGCGCCATGCGGTCCCCCGCCGCGCCCAGATCACGCATGGCCGGAGGGTCGGCCCGCAGCTCCACCAGCGCGCGACCGGCCATCTCGGCCAGCTTGGCCGCGTCGCGATGCTCGGCTGCGAGATCCTCGGGCATCCCCCCTGTCTAGACCAACCGGCGATCGGTGGCCCATCTGGTCAGCTCGTGCCGGGTGGACAGCTGGAGTTTGCGCAGGACCGAGGAGACATGCGTCTCCACCGTCTTGGCCGAGATGGTGAGGTCCCGGCCCACCTCCTTGTACGTGTAGCCGCGGGCGATGAGGCGCAACACCTCGCGTTCACGGGGCGACAGCTGGTCCAGCTCGGGATCGAGGTCCGGTGCCGGTGCTCCGGTCTGGGCGAAGGCGTCGAGCACGAAGCCGGCCAGGCGCGGCGAGAAGACCGCATCCCCGGCGGCGACGCGATACACCGCCTGGAGAAGCTCCGGTCCCGACACTGTCTTGGTGATGTAGCCGCGGGCGCCCGCCCGGATGACGTCGATCACATCCTCGGGAGCATCGGACACCGAGAGCGCCAGGAACTGGACCTCAGGATGGTGCGGCAGGACGCCACGCAGGACCGCATGCCCGCCGCCGCCCGGCAGGTGGACGTCGAGCAGGACCACCTCGGGCAGGCGCTCCGTGATCAGCTCGACGGCGGCCGCCGCCTCGTCGGCCTCCCCCACGACCTCGACCGCGTCACCCAGCTCGGCCCGGACGCCGG
Organism: uncultured Acidimicrobiaceae bacterium; assembly: GCA_963804055.1. GTDB lineage: Bacteria > Actinomycetota > Acidimicrobiia > Acidimicrobiales > RAAP-2 > Bog-473. Next base: position 59,745 of record CAWDOU010000008.1, read on the forward strand.
CCCGGAAGACGGCGTGATCCTCGACCAGGAAGATGCGCGGGCGCCCGCCGGGCCTGGCCGCGGGGGCTGCGCCCGGGGCCGGGTCCGGGGCCGGGGCCGGGTCCCGGGGCCGCGCCGGCGTCAGCTTCAGGGTCCGTCACGTGACCCTCTCCCGCCGGGGCATGGAGAGCTGCACCTCTGCCCCCTCCCCCGGTGCCGAGCGCACCACGGCCGAACCACCGAAGCGCGCCATGCGGGCGCGGATGGACTGGGCGATGCCCTGGCGATCCTCCGGGATCGCCCCGGGGTCGAAGCCGCGCCCGCGGTCGCGCACGTAGAGCATCACCGTGCCCGTCTCGACCTCGGCGTAGACGGACACCTGGTCCGCCCCGGACCACTTGGCCGCGTTGACCGTCGCCTCACGGGCTGCATCGAGCAGGGCGCGCAGGGCGTCGTCCAGCGGGCAGTCCCCCACCATCACGACCTGCACGGCTATGCCGTGATCGGCCTCCACCTGCCGCTGCAGCAGGCCCACACCCTCCGCCAACATGGTGGCGTCGCCCCCGATGGCGCCCGGCGGCCGGCCCTCGAACAGCCAGGCTCGCAACTCGCGCTCCTGGGCCCGGGCGAGGCGCACCACGTTCTGCGGGTCGTCGGACGAACGTTGAATGAGCGCCAGCGTCTGGAGCACCGAGTCGTGCACGTGTGCCGCCATCTGGGCCCGTTCCTCCGCCAGCGCACGCGCCTGGCGCTCGGCGATGAGGTCGCGCACCAGGCTCAGCCACCACGGGCCGAAGATGACGATGCTGGCGGCGATGACGAGCGCGGCGCCCCCGACGGGCCGCAACGCAGCCGCCGTGGTGTGGCCCTCGACCAGCACACCGATGCCCACCGCTCCGATGAGGACGCCCACGATCACGCGGGCGAGGAGCCAGCGGCGCCCCTTCCCGTGCGTGTCCGTCCCCAGCAGCGGCACGACGTCGTGGTCGATGAACGCCTTCTCGGATTCGCCGGCGTTTCGCCAGATCAGGACGATCACGCCGACGGCGAGGAAGGTCGGCCAGCCCAGGAAGCCGATGAACGGGACGTGCAGCGAGCTGGTGATGAACTGCACCGCGATCAGGAGCGGGATGAGGATGGCGGCGATGGTCCTGATGCCCCGACGGTCGTTGATGGCGCGGGAGTAGATGTTCCCGGTCTCGCCCTCCATCGGGATCAGGAGCCATGCCATGGCGTAGACGAACACCATCACGCCGCTGGCGATGGCCAACAGGACGAAGCCGATGCGCACCCACATGGCATCGATGCCGGTCTCACGCGAGACGGCACCGCAGACGCCGCCGAGCACACGGTTGTCGGGGCTGCGGCGGAGATGGCGGAGCCGGCCACCGACGTGGTGGTGCGTGTGGTCACGGTGCCGGCGCCATTCGGTCCAGTGCTCCGAGTGCCCATGCGGGCCATGCGGGCCATGCGAGGACCAGTGGGCGCGGTGCCCGTGCCACCCCCGCGCCGCGGTGGGCGCAGCACCCGCACTGCCGTTCTCGGGCGCGCCGCGGGGCGGCTCAGTCGGGCGGCCACCCTCGGTGAGCGGACGCGTACCGGGATCGGGTGCCTCTGCGATACCCCGATGATCGCGCCGGGGCCACCCCGGGGGCTATCAGGGACATCCCCGAGGCATCCGGGGTGGACTCAGGGTCGGACCAGGGAGATGCCGGATTCACACCGACCGAGGCCGCCGTCAGGCTGGAGCCATGGATACCGCACCAGACGAGACACCGGACTCCTTCACCTTGGGAACGCCCAGCGCCGACAGCTCCGGCGCCGCCGCGGCCGGCGGGCCCCCGCAACCCCCGTCCGCTCCGGCGGGGCCTCAGGGCGAGCAGCGTCTCCGTCGAGTCGGCCAGGGCCGGATGCTGGCCGGCGTCGCCGCCGGCCTGGCCGACTTCTTCGACGTGGACGCCACCATCGTCCGCATCGCGTTCGTCGCCCTGGCCTTCCTGGGCGGACTGGCCGTTCCCCTCTATCTGGCCGGCTGGCTCCTCATCCCCGACGAGTACTCCGACACGTCGGTCGCCGAGGAGCTCCTGGCCCGCGAGCGGGCCCACGGTGCCATCTGAGGGGACCCCCGCTGCGCAGGGCGACCACCCGACGCACCGGGCCGCCTGAGCCCGGAACCACGAGGTCGACCACGACCACGAGATCGACAACCACAAGACCAAGGAGGAGAGACCGATGCGCTACCGGTGGGACCCCGCCTACCCGATGGGCCGCAGGGACACGCAGGCCGCCGACGCCACCCTGCGCGCCTCGGACGACGAGCGCAACGCGGTGGCGGACAAGCTCTCGCGTCACTACGCGGACGGCCGGCTCGACGAGATCGAGTTCAAGAACCGCCTCGATACCGCCATGTCCGCCACGACACGCGGCGACCTCCACGGCCTCTTCGACGACCTGCCTCCCTTGCCGAGCGAGCCCCCGCCCCCGCCGCCGCGGCACCGACGGATGTTGCCCTGGGTCTTCATCGTGGTCCTCGTCGCCATCGCCGCCGGCGCCACCATGCCCTTCTACCCGCTCTCCCACGTGCCGTGGCTGCTCTTCGCCGTCGTCGCCTTCTTCCTTTGGCGGCGGGCAGGCGGGCGCCTGCATCAGCACCACCAGCACCATCACCAGGTGCCCCCGTCCGGACCCTTCACGGATCGCTGAGCCGTCGCCGTGGACGCCACGAGCCGGGAGGCGGACGAGGGCGACGACCTGCGGGCGCTGCGCTCCATCGATCTCTTCGCCGGGCTCCCGAACGGCGAGCTCCAGGAGTTCGCGGCCTGCTGCACCGTCTCGACCGCGCACCCCGGCCAGATGGTCCAGGCCCAGGACGTGCCCGTGCGGATGTGGCACGTCATCACGGCCGGGTACGCCGTCGTCCAACGCGACGGCACGCCGGTCGGGCTGCTCGGTCGGGGGGACTCCTGGTCGGAGCACTCGCTGCTCAACCAGATGCGGTCGTCCATCGCCGTGGTGGCGCTCTCGCCCCTCACGATGCGCACGCTGAGCCGGCACGCCTTCTTCGAGATACCGGACCGCCACCCGGTCCTCGCCGGCCGGCTCGTGGCACGCTCGGCCCGCTCGGCGGACCGCCTGGCGCTCCCCGCATTCAATGCCCTGGTCCGAATGGCCGATACCCAGTGCACCGGAGGGTGTCCGGAGGGCCGGTACGCTTGACCCCGATCCCCCCCAACGCCGGCCGGTAGCCGCGTCGAACATCCCCGAGGAGATTTTCTTCATGCGCACCCTTGCTGGGTGGTGTGTCCGTCATCGCCGCATTGTCGTCCTGTTGTGGATAGCGGTCCTCGTGATCTCCATCTTCTCGGTGGAGGCCGCCGGCACCGAGTACTCGAACAACTTCAGCTTCCCGCACACGCAGTCGTTCGATGCCATCAACCTGCTCAAGTCCGTCGCGCCCTCCCACTCCGGGGACCAGGAGCAGGTCGTCTTCGGCACCTCGGGTGACGCCAAACTGACCGACCCCGCCATCGGCCAGCGCATCAACACCATGGTGGACAAGATCAACGCCCTCCCTCACGTCACGCAGGTCACGAGCCCGTTCGACGAGAGCGGGAACCTCGTCAATCCGACCGACAATCCCAACATCAGCAAGGACGACACGGTCGGGTTCTTCCAGGTCAATTTCGACAAGCAGACCCAGAACATCTCGAACGCGGAAGCCAAGAAATTCGTCGATACCGTGACCCAGACGTCGGGTGACGGACTCACCGTCGCGGTCACCGGGCCGCTGGCCGAGCAGGCCAACAACCAGTCCTTCAGCAGCACGGGTCTGGGCGTGCTGCTCGCCTTGATCGTGCTCCTCCTGGTGTTCGGGTCCTTCTTCGCCGCCATCCTCCCGATCCTCTCGGCACTGCTCGCCCTCGGGACCGCCATCGGCATCATCGGCCTGTTGAGCCATCTGCTCGGCATGCCGTCCATCTCGCCGGAGCTCACGCTTCTCATCGGGCTCGGCGTGGGCGTCGACTACACGCTCTTCATCGTCACACGCCACAGGCAGGGCCTCGTCGCGGGCCGCGACGTGGAGTCGTCGATCATCAACGCGGTCAACACCTCGGGCCGTGCGGTGCTGTTCGCCGGGATCATCGTGTGCATCGCCCTGCTCGGCATGTTCGCCCTCGGCGTGAGCTTCCTCTACGGATTGGCCGTGGCCGCCGCCATCGGCGTGGCTCTCACCATGGTGGCGGCCCTCACCCTCCTGCCGGCGATGCTCGGCTTCATCGGGCCGAAGGTCATGAGCCGCAAGCAGAAGCGGAACCTGGCCGAGAACGGCCCCCGCATCGTCGGCGCCGACAACAAGGGCTTCTGGCCGAACTGGGCGGACCGCGTGCAGAAGCACCCCGTGCTGTCCGCCGGCGCCGCCCTGATCATCATCGTGGCCATCGCGCTGCCGTTCTTCTCGTTGCAGCTGGGCTCGGCCGACCAGGGCACCGACCCGGCGGGGACACCGACGCGGGTGGCCTTCGACATGCTCTCCAAGGGGTTCGGCCCGGGATTCACCGGGCCGCTCGAGCTGGTGACCGTGGTGCCGCAGAATCCCGACCCCGCGCTGGAGAAGGTCGTGGACGCCGTGGCCGCCCAGCCGGGCGTGGTCCAGAGCACTCACCCCACCACGGTGTACATCCCCAATAAGACCGGCGACGGTTACGTGGCCTTGACCACCGTCTATCCGACCACGTCGCCGCAAGACAAGGCCACAACCGACCTGGTGAACCGCCTGCGGGGCAGCACGATTCCGCAGGCGGTCGGCAACTCGGGCTTGAAGGTCCTGGTCGCCGGGACGACCGCCATCTACATCGACTTCGCGAACGTGCTGAGCTCGAAACTGCCGCTCTTCATCGGCCTGGTCGTGATCCTGTCGTTCCTCCTGCTGATGACGGTGTTCCGCAGCCTCGTGATCCCGCTGACCGCGGCCGTGATGAACCTGCTCTCCATCGGCGCCGCGCTCGGCATGCTGGTGGCGGTCTTCCAATGGGGTGACGCAGGTGCGCTGATCGGGCTGCAGGGAACGAGCCCCGTCGAGGCGTTCCTCCCCGTGATGCTCTTCGCCATCCTCTTCGGATTGTCGATGGACTACCAGGTCTTCCTGGTGTCACGGATGCACGAGGAGTACATCAAGTCGGGCGGGGATAACCGCATCGCGGTGCGCAACGGCCTGGCTGCGACCGGAAAGACGATCACGGCGGCCGCATTGATCATGATCCTGGTATTCGGCTCGTTCATCCTCGGCGGGAACCGCGTCATCAAGGAGTTCGGCATCGGCCTGGCCGGTGGCATCCTCGTCGACGCCATCCTCATCCGGATGGCCATCGTGCCGTCCATCATGATGCTGTTCGGCAAGGCCAACTGGTGGTTCCCGAAGTGGCTGGACCGGATCCTGCCCAAGCTGTCCGTCGACGCGGACGACCTGGACGCCAGCAACATGCCCCAGGGCCCTGGACCGGAGCCGCAGCCCGAGCTCGCTGGCTCGCTCAAATAGCCCAGGTCTCCCGCACAGCCATCGGAGACGGGCACTCGGGACTGCCCTGAGGCACCGCCGGTAACGCGCCCTGAGGCACGCCTTGAGTCACGTTCTCAGGCACGCCCGAGTCACGTTCTGAGGCACGCCCTGAGTCACGTTCTGAGGCACGCCCTGAGGCACGCCCTGTGACACAGACAGCTACCAGGCGTAATCCTCGGGTGCCGTCCGGTGCCCGGGGAACAGCTCGTCGAGACGGGCCAGCACCTTGTCGTCGAGCGTGACGTCGACGGCGTGCACGGCTGAATCGAGCTGCTCGGGCGTGCGCGGCCCGACGATCGGCCCCGTGACCGCCGGCCGCGTCAGGAGCCAGGCCAGCCCCACCGCGCCCGGCTCCTCGCCGATCTCGTCGCAGAGGTCCTCGTAGGCCTCGAGCTGTGGACGCTTCGCCTCCAGCGTGCGCTTCACGTTGTCCCCGTAGCGCCGGCTGCCCTCGCGCTCCTTGCGCACGACACCGCCGAGCAGGCCGCTGGCCAACGGCGACCACGGGATGACCCCGAGGCCGTAGTCCTCCGCCGCCGGCAGGACCTCGAGCTCGATCTGGCGCGTCAGCAGGTTGTAGTGCGACTGCTCGCTGACCAGGCCCATGAAGTTGCGCCGGGCCGCCGCCGCCTGCGCCTTGGCGATGTGCCAACCGGCGAAGTTGGACGAGCCGACGTAGAGGATCTTGCCCTGGGCCCGCAGCACCTCCATGGCTTCCCAGATCTCGTCCCAGCCCGTGCCGCGGTCGATGTGGTGCATCTGGTAGAGGTCGATGTAGTCGGTCTGCAGCCGGCGCAGGCTGGCCTCGCAGGCCCGCCGGATGTTCAGCGCCGAGAGCCGGCCCTCGTTGGGCCAGTCACCCATGTCGCCGTAGAGCTTGGTGGCCATCACCACCTTCTCGCGGCGGCCACCGCCCTGGGCGAACCAGCGTCCGACGATCTCCTCGGTGGCGCCCCGCCCCTTGGAGCGGCCGTAGACGTTGGCCGAGTCGAAGAAGTTGATCCCGGCCTCCAGAGCAGAGTCCATGATGGAAAACGAGGTCGGCTCATCAGTCTCCGGCCCGAAATTCATGGTGCCCAGGCAGAGGCGGCTGACGCGGAGGCCGGTGCGGCCGAGGTGGGTGAATTGCATGGATCCGAACCTATCGGGCTGTGGCCGGGGACGCACCGGGCCGAAGAGTGCACCGATTGGCCGAGTTTTTCGGCGCCCCGCTACATTGAGAAGACGATTTTCCACCCGAGTGAAGGGGCATGATGGCGCAACAGATCCCGCTGGTCGACTACCTGGAACTGGGGGACGACCCGCATTTGGTGGCGAACGAGTGCACCTCGTGCGGCGCCCGCTTCTTCGACCGTCGCAACGCCTGCGCGTCCTGCGAGGCAACGGAATTCAAGAAGGTGGCCGTGTCCACCAACGGCGAGGTGCGGGCCTTCACCATCGTCTCCTTCGCCGCCCCTGGCATCCCGGTGCCCTACGTGGCGGCCGTCGTCGACTGCGACGGAACAAGTGTGAAGGGCAATCTCATCAACGTGACGCCAGATCCCGAGCACGTGTCGCTGGGCATGAAGGTCCGCCTGGCCACCGAGGTGATCGGCACCGACGACAACGGCACCGAGGCAGTGGGCTTCGGTTTCGAACCCCTGGGAGGTTAGGCACATGGCATCGGCATCGGAAGAGGTGTGGGTCCTCGGCATCCACATGACCAAGTTCGGGAAGCACCCTGACCTCGACACCGTCGACCTGGCGTCGCAGGCGGTCCAGGGCGCGCTGGCGGACGGCGGCGTGACGATGAAGGACATGGGCATCATCGGCGCCGGCAACCTCATGGGTGGCGCGCTGCCGATCGGGCAGGTGGTGCAGAAGCAGCTGGGCCAGACCGGCATCCCCGTGTACAACGTCTCCAACGCCTGCGCCACGGGCGCCACCGCGTTGCGTGTGGCGGTCATGGCGATCAAGGCGGGCGAGACCGACATGGGCCTGGCCTTCGGCGTCGAGAAGCTCGCCGGCGCCGGGCTGCTGGCCGGCGGCAGCCGCAAGAGCGACGACAACACCTGGACGCCCTCGGGACGCTACGGCTCGGTGGCGGCCATCGACGGTCGCATCGGGACCGACATCATGCCGGGCGTCTTCGCCCAGATCGGCATGGAGTACGGCCACCGCTACGGCGGCACCAGCTTCGAGCTCTTCGCCCAGATCGCCGAGAAGAACCACTCCCACTCGACGCTCAACCCGATGGCCGCCTACCAGAAGAAGATGTCGCTCGACGAGATCATGAACGACGTCATGATCGCCTACCCCAACACGCGACCCATGTGCTCGGCCAACTGCGACGGTGCGGCGGCGGCCGTGGTTGTCTCGGGATCGAAGCTCAAGACGCTGTCGCTGGAGCAGCAGAAGCGGGCCGTCAAGATCACGGCCTCCATCTTGACGACGGACCCGTGGGAAGAGGCGTGCCAGATCCTGCCCAACGTCAACGACCTGACCCGCAACGCGGCGGCCCAGGCGTACGAGCAGGCGGGGGTCGGGCCCTCCGACCTGAACCTGGTGGAGCTGCACGACTGCTTCGCCACGGCCGAGCTCGTCCACTACGACAACCTCGGGTTGTGCGAGCGCGGCGGTGCGGCCGACTTCTTCAAGTCCGGCGCCACCTGGCGTGACGGTTCGACACCGGTCAACGTCTCGGGCGGCCTGGAGTCCAAGGGCCACCCGATCGCCGCCACCGGCATCGCCAACGTGTGGGAGGTGGCCACCCACCTGCGCGGTGAGGCCGGCGACCGCCAGATCGAGGGCGCCAAGGTGGGTCTGACCCATGTCATCGGGCTGGGCTCGGCCTGCGGCGTGCACATCCTGGAGAAGTCGGCGGCCTAAGCGGCTGGTTCGGCGGCGCTGGTCGTGATGGCCCAGGCCTCGCCCCGGTACGACACCATTGGCCAGGGCTACATCGCCCATCGCCGTCCCGATCCCCGCTGGGAGGCGGTGATCCACGAACAGCTCGGAGACGGGCGCGTCGTGGTGAACGTCGGGGCCGGAACGGGGAACTACGAGCCCGTCGGCCCTGGCAGGGCGGTGGTGGCAGTCGAGCCGTCCAGCGTGATGGTCGCTCAGCGTCCACCGGAGGCGGCGCCAGTGGTGCGGGCCAGTGGCTCGGCGCTTCCGCTGCCAGCCGGTGCGGCAGACGTCGCGCTGGCCATCCTCACGGTGCACCACTGGGACGACTGGACCGTCGGACTGGCCGAGCTGTGCCGGGTGGCGCCGCGGCGTGTCGTTCTGGCCATCGACTTCGAGCTGCACTCTCGGTTCTGGTTCCTCGAGGAGTACGTGCCAGAGGTGGCCGAGACGACGGCAGGGCTGGGGCCCGGGTCCGACGAGGTGGCCGAGGCGATCGGCGCCGGCGTCGGCGTCGGCGTCGGCATCGGCGTCGGCGTCGGCGTCGGCGTCGGCACAGTCATCCCCCTCCTGGTTCCTCGAGACATGCAGGACGGTGTGCTCGGCGCCTATTGGTGTCGGCCCGAGGCCTACCTGGACCCTGCGGTGCGGGCGAACTGCTCTGGGCTGGCGTTGGCGGACCAGGCGGTCGTCGACCGGGGAGTGGCTGCATTGGAGAGGGACTTGCACAACGGTGCCTGGGAGCGGCGCCATGCCGATCTCGCTGAGCTGCCGGCGCTCGATCTCGGGTACCGGTTGGTGGTCGGCCAGGAGAGTTAGGGCAGTCGGTCCGTCTCGCCCCGCCGGATACCGTACGGCGGTGGATGTTCCAGAGCTTCTGATCGGGGATGCCCCGGAATGGCGGAGCTGGCTGCAGGAGAATCACACCACGTCACAGGGTGTCTGGCTCGTCCTCGCCAAGAAGGGCACGACGCGACCGACAGCGCTCGTCTATGACGAGGCGTTGGAAGAGGCGATCTGCTTCGGCTGGATCGACGGGCAGCTCGGCAGGCGTGACAACGAGACGTTCCGACGGCGATTCACACCGCGCAACGCTCGGAGCCCGTGGTCGCAACGGAACGTGGGTCTTGCCGAGCGCTTGCTCGCCTCCGGCCGAATGCACCGATCAGGTGAGGACGAAGTCCAGAAGGCGAAAGAAGATGGCCGGTGGACGACCGCATATGCCGGACAGGCCAAGGTCGAGGTGCCAGACGATCTGGCATCGGCACTGAGGGCCAACCCGCGGGCCCAGGCGATGTTCGAGACGCTCACGGGCGCGAACCGATACGCCATTTTGTATCGGATCGGAAATGCAAAGAAGGCCGAGACCCGAGTCAGACGCATCGAGCAGTTCGTGGAGATGCTGGCCCGGGGCGAGACCATTCACCCGCAGGGCCCGAAATCATCTGGATGACGAAGTCCCCTGGTTGATCCGCTCTCAGCGCGGGCACCCCGTCTTCGGGGTCGGGGCGCGCCAAAGCGCCGGGGTGCTTCGCTTTTCGAAATGCACCGGACCTGCTCATCGGGTGCGTGCTGCGGGCCGGCGGTGCCGGCGGGGTCGGCGGGGGCGCAGCAGAGTGCCGGGCCGCCCCTTCAGGCGGCGCTGGGCGGGGGCCGCTGGCGCTGGTCACCATTGGCTGCTTTGGGCCCGTCGGCCGCTTTGGCCCGTTGGCCCCGTCGGCCCCGTTGGCCGCTTTGGCCTCACGCTGGTTGCGCAGGCGGTTGTGGAAGCCACAGAGCAGCCGGCCGTTGTCCTGGGTGGTCTCCCCGCCGTCGGCCCAGGTCTGAATGTGGTCGACCTGGCAGCTCTCGGCGGGCTCGTAGCAGTGGGGGTGGGTGCAGATGCGGTCGCGCAGCTCGATGGCCCTTCTGGTCCCACCGCTAAAGAGCCGGGCCCGCACGCTGACGTCGACCCGGTTGCCCAAAGAGAAGATGGCCCGCTCGAAGTAGGCCGAGTCCATCCACGGGGCCAGGGCCGAGGGGGCCAGCACGGTGGCGTTCTCGAGCTCGCAGATCATGCCCGAGAGGGTCTCATAACCCACGAAGACGCTGAAGAGCGGGGCGGGGCGGATGCCCTCGGCGGGGGCGGTGCGGCTGCGGGCCGCCATCTCGACGAGGGCGTCGGCCCGGCGCTGGGCCGAGGTGCGGGCCAGCTCGTCGATCCTGGCCGTGCGGCCCAGGCGCTCTTTGGCCTCGGCGCAGTCGGCCTCGAAGAGGTCGTGCTCCAAGCGGTTCAGCTCGTTCGAGACAATGGAGCCCGAGACCGGGTCCAGGGTCATCTGGCCCAGCCACATGCCGCTGAAGCTGGCCTCTAAGAACACGTTGCGAGAGGCCTTGCGCTCCTCGTCCTCCGCCTCGGCCCCGTCGGGGTCCGCCAGCTGCTTCCAATAGGACAAGGCCCGGGAGAAGTCCTCGAAGCCCAGCTCTGCGGCCTGGGCCACCAGCATCTCTTCGTCACGGACCATGGAGGCCTCGGTGCGGTGCCGCCGCGCCGAGGCGATGGCCCGGGCCGCATCGGGGCCGATGTCGCCCTCGCGCCAGGCCTGCGCCACCGCGGGCAGGTGGCGCAGCGAGCGTCCCAGGCGCACCCGGCGCTTGGCCGCCGCCCGTGGGACCCGACAGCGCGTGGCGATCCACGCCGCCGCCGTCTTGGCCCCATCGGCCGCCCACTCCTCCCCCACCTCGAAGGCGGCCGTCGCCTCGGTCATGAAGGACTCGAAGCGGGCGCCGAGGTGGTGGAGCTGCTCCATCGACTCGCAGTCGCCGTAGTTGGCCGCACCCGAGGCGATCAGTGCCTCGAGTGCTCCGGCGAAGTTCTCCAACTCCATGGCTCCGATGCAAGCACGGGGTTGTCACACGACGGGGGGCGACAGAGACAGCGAGATTTCCCCACAATTCCACCGTATTTCCACTGCCTTTTCGGCCCAGAGCTGCGACCGTTCCTTCTGAGGAGAGGTGCATGCGCGTCCCCGGAAGGAGGTGCGTGCGCGTCCCGGAAGGAGGTGCATGCGCGTCCCCGGAAGGAGGTGCATGCGCGTCCCCGGAAGGAGGTGCATGCGCGTCCCCGGAAGGAGGTGCGTGCGCGTCCACGAAAAAGAACGGCTTCAGTGCAAAGCGAACGCCGGCGCCGCCTCCCGGCAGTCGGCAGCGGGCCGCAACGGCCGGATGCGAGCTGTCAGCGCGCTCCGCGACGAGCGGCACCGGCCGGGCCAGGCTCCAACTGAAGGTGTCCTCAATGTCGGCCAGGGCCAGCGGCGACGCCAGGTCGGCGACGGTCGGCCCCACACGGTCGGCCACCGACTGCAGCAGCGCGGCGTCGAAACCCCACAGGTCGACGGCGTTCGCACCGAGGATGCGACGCAGGTCGTCCTCGGGCAGCCCCCCGAAGATGTAGCGCAAGGTCTCACGGTGCACCGGCGCCGCGCCCTCCAGGTGGGGGTAGTCCGCCCCCCACATGAGCTTGTCGATGCCGATCTCGTGGCGCATCTCGGCCTCGTAACGCTTCATGAGCGAGCCGCCCATCCAGACGTGCTTCTCGAAGTAGTCCCGGGGGCGCATCTGCAGGTAGGAGCGCACGGGGGCGCCGCCGTGGGTGTCGAAGAACGACTCCATGTCCCGGATGAGCGACGGCAGCCACTGCACGCCGTTCTCGCTCACCACGACGCGCAGGTCGGGGTGGCGGTCGAACACGCCGCCGAAGATCATGAACCACAGCGGCCGGCGCGTGAACACGAACACCTCGTAGAGGCCGAGCATGCCGCCGTGCTCGGCGTCGTAGAGGAACTTGGTGTCGGTGGCCGAGCCGGACGCGCCGGTGTGCAGGTTCACCACCATGCCGTGCTCCTCGCACACGCTCCAGAAGGGCTCGTAGTAGTCGTCGGCGTAGCCCGGCAGCCGCGAAGTGACCGACATGGCGGGCAGCATGACGCCACCGAAGATGCCGTTGTCGCGCGCCCAGCCCACCTCCTCGACGGCGCGGTCCATGTCGTGGAAGTCGATCGGCATGACGCCGGCCCGCCGGCCCGGCGCCGCCGCGCAGAAGTCGGCCAGCCAGCGCAGGTAGCCGTGCAGTGCGGGCCACACCACCTCGAGGCCCTTGTCCGTGGCGGCGCCCAGGTACATGGCGGGAGAGAGCCCGCCCGCCAGGATCGGTCCGGGCAGTGCCACCTCGGCATGGATCCCCTGCTCCTCGAGCACGGCAAGACGTCGCCCGTCACCATCGCCCGGCACGACCCAGTCGGTGCCGTAGTGCGCCAGCCAGCCCTCGGCCGCCGCGATGTCCACGCCCATGCCGGCGAGGCGGCGGGCGGCCGTGGCGCGGACGGGGTCGGACTCGTCGACCTCACCGGGATCGAAGCCACCGAACATGGAGATGGCGAGATTCGACATGTCGCCGAAGGCGGCGACCGCCTCGCGCTGCGCCGGGTCCACGTAGGACAGGAAGTGCTCCAGGCTGTCCGGCGAGGCGTGCGTGTCGGCCGACACCACGACGTAGTTGCGCCCCCGCCCCTGCGCGACCGTGGTCGCTCCCTCACCCATGCCACGCCCTCCCGGACACCGACCACTCCACACCGGTGGGTCCGCAGCACGGTTGCGAGCGGACGTCCTGGTCAGTGACCCGCAGACTACCGCCGGTGCTCCCGGGTCGGGTGTGGCACCGGCGCCCCGGTAGGTTTTGCGGTCGGGATGCACACCTCCTCGACCGTCATTCTGGTGCTGGCCGTGTTCGCCGCCAGCCTGGTCGAGATGGTGGAGGCCCTGACCATCGTGGTGGCGGCCGGCGTGAGCCGGGGCTGGCGTCCGGCCCTGGAGGGCGCCGCGGCGGCGCTCCTCGTGCTCGGGGTGCTGGTCGTCGCGGTGGGCGTCCCCCTCATCCGCTACATCCCGCTCGACACCCTGCGGGTGGTGGTGGGCGCGCTCCTGCTGGTGCTCGGCCTGTCCTGGTTGCGCAAGGCGATCCTGCGGGCGAGCGGCCACAAGGACCCGCACGACGAGGACAGGATCTTCGCGGCGACGGTCGCCGAGCTCAGCGCCGAGGACGGAGATGCGGCGGCGTCGCCCGCCGTGGCCCGGACTCCGAAGCACGACGGCGTCGGCTTCGCGGTCGCCTTCAAGGGCGTCTTCCTCGAGGGTACCGAGGTGGTCCTGATCGTGGTCAGCCTGGGGGCGGCGCAGCACCGCCTCGGGCTCGCCGCGTTGGCCGCGGCTGCGGCGGCCGTGCTGGTGGCCGTGGTCGGCCTGGTGGTGGCGCGCCAGCTGAGCGAGGTGCCCGAGAACACGATCAAGACCGTGGTCGGCGTGATGCTGACCAGCTTCGGCGTGTTCTGGGTCGGCGAGGGCGCCGGCGTGCACTGGCCCGGCTCCGACCTCGCCATCCCGGTGCTGGTCGGGTTCTTCGTCGTGGTCTTCTTCGCCTTCACCGCGTTCATGCGCACGCAGCTGCCGGCGGGAATGTCGCCGTCCGCGCCGCCGTCCGCGCCGCCGTCCGCGTCGCCGTCGGTCCCCGAGGAGGCGACACCGTGAGCATGGTGACCGGGTGAGCGCGGTGACCCGGGCCGTGCGCGCCTTCGGGCTCTTCTGGTGGGACTTCCTCGTCGGCGATACGCCCGAGCTCGCCCTGGCCACCGGCGCCCTCGTCGGCCTGGCCTTCCTGCTCGCCGGTCAGCACTGGGTGGGCGCCATCGTGTTGCCGTTGGTGGCGGCCGCGTTCCTCTTTCTCAGCACATATCGAGGGCGGCGCCGGGCACCCCGGCCATAAGGACCGGCGCTCGCCGGCGCTGCGGCGGGGCGACCTTCGACCTCGTCGGCCCCTGCACGTCGGCTGCAGTGGCATGGGGCTCGAGCACCTTCAGCGTCCGGGACGCGACGGCCTTCTCTCCGGTCGTGGCGCGGCTGCGCCGGGAGGGCCTCCGTCGCCGAGGAGCGCAGCGGTGTCCGGTCCCTCCAGCGTCCGCTCGGGCAGCAGGAGGAGCGCACCGATGAAGAAGCAGACTGCACCGACGAAGGTTCCGAGATTCGTCAGGGCCAGGCTCAGGAGCTGCCCGCTCGAGGTGACGTAGCTCGCAACGGCCGACACGCCGAAGGCGACGGAGCCCACCAGGTTCAGCGCGGTGATCTGCCACGAGATGCGGGACGGGCGCCAGGCGAAGGGCCCGTGGCACTCCTCGGCCCAGGCCAGCCAGCTGGAGACGAGGAAGCAGATTGAGCCGAGCGCGTCGGGCCGCCACACCGGGTGGTGGGCCGGCGATGCCCCCAGCCCGACGAGCAGGGCGCTCAGCGTGGTCCGGTTGAACCACACGGTGCCGACCAGCTGAATGGCCGCGGCCCACCAGTCGATGCGGCGGTGCCGGATGCGCAGCAACGAACCGAGGCCGTCGCGCCGCGCCGCGACGACGGTGGACGGGGCCGACGCGACCTCCGTGTACTGCAGGAACGAGGCCGTCGTGAAGAAGATGGACCCGATGAAGAAGGTGATGTTGTCCGGCGTCACCCCGACGGCGGTGGCGTAGGGCGGAAAGGAGCCCAAGGCGAAGCAGACGGAGCCGACGGCGAAGAAGACGCCCATCCACCACCCCACGGCGGACGGGGCCCACCAGGTCGAGCCACCGGGGACGCGCCCGGCGTGCTTGCGGTGCCAGCGCGAGTCCCACAGCAGGCGGGTGCCGTCGGGGAGGCCGTAGACCTCCCGCGTGACGAATGGACCGAAGCCGCGGCTCGCCACCCGGTGCCACCCCTTCGGCACGTCGACGTAGCCGGCCCGCATGGGCCGTGACCCTATGCCGCACCGGCTCGTCGGTGGCCCCCGACCCATGGGCCCTGAAATCCCCTGGCGTCCTGCGGGCGTCCCCCGGCGTCCCGCGGTCGACAGGGGACGCCGGTGCCGATTGAATGGGCCCGTGAGCGAGGCCGCCCGACCGATGCTCCGTTCGATCGTGCTCGACACCACCGACGCCCGCCGGCTGGCCGACTTCTACCACCGGCTGCTCGGCTACCCCTACGGCCCGGGCTTCGAACCGTCCGCCGATGACGGGCACGGTCCCGAGGACGAGGTCGACTGGGTGCTCCTCGAGACCTCCCCCGACGGCCCCTACCTGGCCTTCCAGAAGGTGGACGCGCTTCGGGAGTCGACGTGGCCGACGACGGAGGTGCCACAGCAGCTGCACCTCGACCTGACGGTGCCCGACAAAGAGGCCCTCGAGGAGCAGCACCGGGTCGCCCTCGACCTCGGGGCGCGCCTGCTCCTCGACGAATCCGACGATCCCGAGGAGCCGATCTACATCTATGCCGATCCCGACGGGCACCCCTTCTGCATCTTCGTGACGGCGGGGGCCACGTGACCGCAGGCGCCTCGTGACCGCAGGCGCCTCGTGACCGCAGGCGCCTCGTGACCGCAGGCGCCTCGTGACCGCAGGGGGCTGGTAGCGCCGGACGGTCGTGGCGCCGGAGGCCCCGTCGCCGATCGGGCATCATGTGGGCTCGCCGTCGGCCGAGGGGAGGAGCACGGATGAGTACCGAGACGCGCGGTGTCGTCGCCACAGCAAAGGGTGCCCCGGTCACCGTCGAGACGATCCTGGTGCCTGACCCCGGGCCGGGCGAGGCCGTCGTCGCGGTCAAGGCGTGCGGCGTGTGCCACACCGACCTCCACTACCGCGAGGGCGGCATCAACGACGACTTCCCCTTCCTCCTCGGGCACGAGGCCGCCGGCACCGTGGAGGCGGTCGGCGCGGGCGTCACGGACCTGGAGCCGGGCGACTTCGTGGTCCTGAATTGGCGGGCCGTGTGCGGGGAGTGCCGGGCCTGCCGGCGCGGCCGCCCCTGGTACTGCTTCAACACGCACAACGCCACGCAGAAGATGACGCTGGCCGACGGGACGCCCCTCTCCCCCGCGCTGGGCATCGGCGCCTTCGCCGAGCGGACGCTGGTCGCCGCCGGCCAGTGCACCAAGGTCAACCCCGCCGCCCGCCCCGAGGCGGTCGGGCTGCTCGGCTGCGGCGTCATGGCCGGCATCGGCGCCGCCATGTACACGGGGCAGGTCGGCCCAGGCGACTCGGTGGCCGTCTTCGGCTGCGGCGGCGTCGGGTGCGCCGCCGTCGCCGGGTCCAGGCTCGCCGGGGCGGCCGTCATCATCGCCGTCGACAAGGACCCGCGGAAGCTCGAACTGGCCGGACGCTTCGGCGCCACCCACACCGTCGACGCCGGCAGCACCGATCCGGTCGAGGCCATCAAGGGGTTGACCGGTGGCAACGGCGCCGACGTGTGCATCGAGGCGGTGGGGAACCCGGCCGTGATGGAGCAGGCCTTCCTGGCCCGGGACCTGGCGGGGACGCTGGTGCAGGTGGGCGTGCCGACGCCCGACATGCGCATCGACCTGCCGATGATCGAGTTCTTCGGGCGGGGCGGGGCGCTCAAGCCGAGCTGGTACGGCGACTGCCTGCCGTCGCGTGACTTCCCGATGCTGACGGAGCTGTATCTCGACGGGCGGCTGGACCTCGACGGGTTCGTCAGCGAGACGATCGGCATCGAGCAGGTGGAGGAGGCCTTCGCCCGCATGCAGCGCGGCGAGGTGCTGCGTTCCGTCGTCGTGCTGTAGGCATGGCCCTCCCCCTCGCCCCCTTCGGCGACCGCTCCGGCCTGCGCGGCATGGTGGCCGCCGCCGACCAGCTGGCCGCCGCGGCCGGCCTCGCCATGTTGGAGCGGGGCGGCTCGGCCGCCGACGCCGCCGTCGCCACGGGGGCCGCCATGGCGGTGGTCGGGCCGCACCTGTGCGGGCTCGGCGGCGACGTGCTGGCCATGATCTCCCCACCGGAGGGCGAGGGGCCACCGGAGGCGCTGCTGTCCATCGGGCGGGCGGGCGCCGGCTCCGACGCGGCCCGCATGCGTCGCGACGGCCTGACCGTCATGCCGGTGCGCGGCGACATCCGCAGCGTGCAGGTGCCCGGCGCGGTCGACGGCTGGCTCGCCCTGCACGGGCGCTACGGGCGCCTGCCGCTCGACGAGGTGCTGGCCCCTGCCGCCGAGCTGGCCGAGGAGGGCTTCCCGGCCTCCATCATGCTGGCTCTGGCCAGCCACCTTGTGCACGCCCTCCCCGGCGCGGGCGAGCTGTGCCCCGACGGCCCGCTCGCCATCGGCCAGACCGTGCGCGTGCCCGGCATCGCCCGCACCCTGCGCACCATCGCCCGCGAAGGACGCGACGGCTTCTACCGCGGCGAGTTCGGCCGGGGCCTCCACGAGCTCGGCGGCGGCCACTTCGCACCGGAGGACTTCGCCACCAGCGCGGCGTCCTGGCACCGTCCCCTGCGTGCGGGCGCCTGGGGCCACGACCTGTGGACCGTCCCGCCGCCATCGCAGGGCTACCTGACCCTGGCCGGCGCCGCGGTGGCCGAGGCGGCGGGCCTCGGCGCCGACCCGGACGACCCGCAGTGGGCCCATCTCCTGGTCGAGACCTGGCGCGCCACCGGCCACGACCGCCCCGCCGTGCTCCACGACGGTGCCGACGGGGACGCGCTGCTCGACCCCGGGCGGCTGGCCGCCGCCGCCGCCCGCGTCCGGGCCCACGCCGGCCCGGCGGCGCCGCCCGACGTCGCGCCGGGCCGGGGAACGACCGGCCCCGACGTGGCCCGCTTCGGCGACGGCGACACGACGCACCTGTGCGCGCAGGACGCCGACGGCCTCGGGATCTCCCTCACGCAGTCCAACGCGCTGGACTTCGGGTCGCACCTCGTGGAGCCGACCACCGGCATCTTCCTGCACAACCGCGGCGTCGGCTTCTCGCTCGAGGCAGGGCACCCGGCCGAGGTGGCGCCCGGACGGCGGCCGCCCCACACCCTCTCCCCCATGCTCGTCACCACGCCCCGCGGCGCGCTGACCCATTTGGTCGGGGCCATGGGCGGCGACGCCCAGCCACAGATCATCGTGCAGCTGCTGGCCCGCCTGCTGCGGGCCGGCCAGAGTCCGGCCACCGCCGTCACGGCGGCCCGGCTCACCCTCGACGCCCCCTCGGCCGGTCCGTTCCGCTTCTGGTGGGGCGAGGACCTCACCGTCCAGGTGGAGGCGGACGCGCCCCCGCCTGGCCGGCCGGGCTCTCCGACCACGGCCACCGGGTGCGGACCATCGGCGCCTTCGACCCCGTGGCCGTCGGCTGCGCCCAGATCATCGCCACCGAGCGCGACGCCACCGGCGCCCGCTCCATGGTGGCGGCATCGGACCCGCGCAGCCCGGCCGGCGCCGCGCTGGGCCGCTGACCGGGCGACGTCGAAGGGGTGCGAGGAATGCCCGGAGTCGCGGCCGGCCCGCTGCGCATTGCGTCGCTGGCCAAGCAGGTCCCGCTGGCCGAGACCCTGGAGCTCGACGGCGAGGGCCGGCTGGTGCGCCGCGGGGTCGGCGTCGAGATGAACCCCTACTGCCGCCGCGCCGTGGCCCAGGGGGTCCTGCTGGCCCGGGAAACCGGCGGCACCTGCACCGTGGTGACGCTCGGGCCCGAGAGCGCCGAGGACGTCCTGCGCGAGGCGGTGGCCTGGGGCGCCGACGCCGGCCTGCACGCCTGCGACCCCGCCTTCGCCGGCTCCGACACGCTGGCCACGGCGCGCGCACTGGCCGCCGTCCTGCGTGCCGCCGGCCCCTTCGACCTCGTGCTCCTCGGCCGCAACTCCATCGACGGGGAGACGGGACAGGTCGGCCCCGAGCTGGCCGAGCTGCTCGACCTCCCCTTCGCCGCCGGGGTGCGCCGCCTGGAGGACCGGGGACCGGTGTGGCGCCTCGAGCTCGAGCACGACGACGGGATGCAGGAGGTGGAGCTGGCGCTCCCCGCCGTGCTGTCGGTGGCCGAGCGCCTGTGCGATCCCTGCAAGGTCGACCCGGCGGGCCGGGCCGCCGTGGCGCAGGACCGGTTGACCCGGATGGAGGCCGGCCGGTTGGGCCCGGGGCCCTGGGGGGACGCGGGCAGCCCCACCGCGGTGGGGGCGACGCGGACCCTGGAGCACGAGCGCGCCCTCCTCGTCCTCGACGGCCCCCTCGAGGCGCAGGTGGCCGAGGCCGTAGGCCTCCTGGCCGCCCGCGGCGCCCTGGCGGCGCGCCCCGACCCGGCAGCGCCGCCGCGGGGAGACGGCCGGACCGCGGGGACGGGTGCCTCCCGGGTGATCGCCGTCCTGGCCGAGCCCGGCCGCCCGCGCCCGACCGAGGAGCTCCTCGGTGCGGCGACGCGCCTCGCCCGGGACGTGGACGCCGTGGTGCACGCGCTGTGCCCGGGCCCCGTCGATGCGGCGGCGCTGGCCGCGGCCGGGGCCGATGTCGTCGTCGTGCTCGACAGCCCCGCTGCGGCCGTTGCCGAGGACGTGGCCGATGCGCTGACCGCATACGTCGGGGAGACCGCTCCGTGGGCCGTGCTGGCGCCGAGCACGGCGTTCGGCCGCGAGGTGGCCGGGCGTGCCGCGGCGGCGACGGGATCGGGCCTCGTGGGCGACGCCATCGCGCTCGTCGGCCCGCGACGGCGTGCTGGTGGCGGCCAAGCCGGCGTTCGCCGGCGCCCTGGTGGCCGACATCACGTGCCGCAGCGCCACCCAGATGGCGACCGTGCGCCCGGGGGTGCTCCCCGCCGCGTCGCTCCTGGCGCGCGACGTGCCCGTGGTGACGCGGACGCTCGGCCGGAGGGGCCGCGTCCGCGTGCTGTCCGACCGGCGGGACGACGACGTCGAGACGCTGGCCCGGGCCGCGGTCGTGGTCGGCGTCGGGACCGGGGTGGCCCCGGAGGACTACGGGGAGCTCGCCCCGCTCGCCGCCCTGCTGGGGGCCGAGCTCGCCGCCACCCGCAAGGTGACCGACAAGGGATGGGCGCCGCGCGCCCGCCAGGTCGGCATCACCGGCCGCTCCCTCGCGCCGCGGCTCTATGTGGCCGTCGGGCTGAGCGGGAAGTTCAACCACATGGTCGGGGTGCGGGCGGCGGGGACCGTCCTGGCCGTCAACGCGGATCGCGGCGCCCCGGTGTTCGAGCACTGCGACGTGGGCATCGTGGGCGACTGGCACGAGGTCGTGCCGCTGCTCCACTCGGCGTTGCGGGCGACCGGCGCCGCGCCCGGGGCGACGCTCAGCTGAGGACGGGGCCGGCGGCCGTGCGCACCGTGGCCACGACCTCCTCGTTGGAGGCGCCCGGACCGAGCACGGCGGCCACGCCGCCGGCCCTCAGCACGTCGACGTCGGCCGGCGGCACGATGCCGCCGATCACGACCGGTGTGTCGAGACCGGCGGCACGGAGCGCGCCGACGACGGCCGGGGCCAGCGTGAGATGGGCGCCGTTGTGCATGGACACACCGACGACGTCGACGTCCTCCTGCGCTGTCATGGCGGCGATGCTCTCCGGCGTCTGGCGCAGGCCGGCGTAGACGACCTCACACCCGGCGTCGCGCAGGATGCGCGCCACGACGCGGAGACCGCGGTCGTGCCCGTCGAGGCCGACCTTGGCCATGAGCACACGGAGAGGCCGCGCCGCACCGGACCCGCCCGCGTCGGCGCGGCGCAGATCGGCGGAGGGTCCCCGACTGGTCACCGGTGCATGCTACGCCGCACCCGGAGACCGCCGGACGGCGCACCGTGCTCGGGTCGCAGGGCGAGGGGGGCGGGTCACCGGGCGCGGGTGCGGGACTCAGCCGGCGCGCTCCCCGCGCACGATGTGCAGATCGGGCGGGGCACTCATGCTGGCCGTCAGCATGGTGCTGAAGGCCGCCGCCGGCACCACGAGGACCAGGAGCACGAAGAAGGCCTCGTCGGGCTCGATGGCGTCCGAGACCCCGTCGACGTGCAGCGTGACCGGCCAGACCCAGCTGGCCGCCAGCAGGACGCCGAAGACCGCCGCGCACAGGAATTCCGTCGCCGTCGGTGCGGCCGCCGACAGGGTCCGCTCGAGTGCCACGGCGCCCGCGACCACTCCCGCCGCCGCCCGCACCATCGCCACGACGCGGGTCGACCCCGTCGCGCTCACCGCGGCAGCCGAGCGGGCGGGGCTCGTCGGTCAGCGAAGGTCACACCGCCGAAAAGTGACTTCAATGACTCTTTACCCGGTCGGGAGGAAATCGACCCGGGTCGGCACGTTGGGAACGGACTTCGAGGCCGTTTGAGCTGGAATTATGATCAAAACGCGAAGATCGGGCCGTCTGTGTGACTTTTGGCCAACGCCGGCTCCCCGAAGGCCCTCAGACCTCCGTGTCGGCCCGCTGGAGGTCGCGCTGGCTGCGGTAGGCGCGCAACCGGTGCCAGAACACGATCACCACGGCGATCACGGCGAGAGCCCCGATGACGTAGCCGGCGAAGTTGAACGCCTTGAGCACGTGGTTGTAGCTGCTGCCGAGGCTGTACCCCAGCGAGCACAGGGCGGTGCACCAGACGGCGCACCCGATCACGGTGAAGATCGCGAATTTGGCCAGCGCCATCTCACCGAGACCGGCAGCAAACGACACGAAGGACCGCAGGAGGGGAATGAAGCGCCCAACCAGCACGACCGGCTCGCCCCGGCGGGCGAACCAGGCTTCGGCCCGATCGAGGTCCTTGTGGGTCAGCAGGACGTACTTCCCGACTCTGTCGACCAGCGTCCTGCCGCCGTAGCGGCCGATGCTGTAGCCGGCCGCCGAGCCCAGGACCTCGCCCAGGATCGCCACGACGATGACGACGGCCAGTTGCAGCGGCTTGCCCTCGCCGGGAACCTGGCCACTGGCCAGGACCCCGCCGTAGATCAGCGCGAGCTCGGCGCCCACCGGCAGTCCCATGGCCGAGATGAAGCTCAGGGCGAAGATCGCGCCGTAGCCGGCCGACTTGAGAAACTCCTCCACTGCTACCCCGCTTCCGCCGTCGGCACGGAGGTCATCTTTGGCGCGTCGATGTCAGATCGCAACTCGCCGGGCACGGTGCCCCAGCGTACGAGCCTCCGACGGTCGGCCGTCTCACCCGGAGGGGGGAATCGGCGCGGACGGACTCAGCCCTGAGGGGGAGACCGCGGCTCACCGTGGGCGTCCCGCGGACCGTCCTCGCCGGGAGCGTGATGCCGTAGGGTGACCGCGTCGACCGGCCGAAGGGAACCAGTGCTCTTCATCGAATACGACGTCACGCCACACGGTGAGATCGAGCTCGTCGCGCTGATCAACGCGGTCGAGGAGAACGGCGATGATCCCGACGGCTCCGACTGGATGTCGTGGCGCGCGGCTGCGTTCGACGACCACGGCATGGGATGTGTGGGCGTCCCGCCCGCCCAGCTCGCCGTGCTGGAGACGACGGAAGACCCCGACGCGCTCCGAACGCTCGTCGAGCAGATCATCCTGGCCGACCGCGCGACGAAGGAGGAGCCTCGCTCGTGAGCACCACCCGGTCGCAGCTCTACCGCCTGGCGCGTGACCTCGGGAACGTCGAAGCGGTCGAACACGGCTACACACGGGGCGGCCTGTCCGGTGCGGCCGGAGGCGCCGCGCAGCGCGAGGCACGCCGGGTCATTTACCGCGAGGGCAATCGGCAGATCAACCACTTCGTCCGCGCCCTCGGCCTCGGTCCGCGTCACCGCTGAGCCTGCTCCTGGGCGGTGGGGTCTACTATGACCCGACGCCACCGCAGGCGCGAGGGCGAATGCGCCCCAGCACGACGAGCAGGAGCACCCATGGAAGACGCCAAGGCCAAGGAACTGCTCAGCGCCGAGCGAGCCCGCGTGGAACGGCTCCTCGAGGACATCGGAGTGGCGGGGGCGGCGGACCGCGACGCCGCCAACCAGACCGGGGAGATGTACGACTCGGCCGAACCCCTCACGGCCGAGGAGGCGGACGACTCGGTCCGGAGCCAGCTCGAGGAGCGGCTCGCCGCCGTCGGGCGCGCAGAGCAGCGTCTGGCAGACGGCACCTACGGCCGGTCCGTGCGGAGCGGACAGCCGATCCCCGACGATCGCCTCGAGGCCGACCCGGCCGCCGAGCTGACGGTCGAAGAGGCCGGCTGACCCGAGGGGCTCAGCCCTCCTTCGCCGGCTCCCCGTGCTCGGCGTTGGGGAGACCCCGTCGCCAGTAGGCCTTGCCGGAGATCTGGTCCGGTCCCAGTCCGCGCTCGGTGAGGAGCCGCGTGACGCCCCGGACCACGCCCGCCTCCGCTGCGACGTAGGCGTGCCCGACGCCGGGGGGAAGTCCCACGTCCGCAACCGCATTGAGCAGAGGTCCGGGATCGCCCGGCACCGACCGGCCGTCGCGGTGCAGCCAGTGCATCCGAAGGCGAGGGGACGTTGGTGCATCGGGCGCCTGTTCGTCGGCGACCGTGTCGACCTCGGCGATCGCGTCGGCCACCGACCCCGCCGGCAGTGCCTCGAGCATTGCCAGGGTCCCCGGGAGGCCGGTCTCGTCGACGACGAAGAGATGCCAGTCGGCCTCCGGGCGCGTTGTGATCTTGCCCCGGGGCCCGATCGCGTCGATCCGGTCGCCAGCCTCGGCGGCCGCGATCCAGTCTGTCCCGGGGCCGGCGCCGTGCAGGGACACGTCGATCGTCACCGTCCGCCGGACGGGATCACAACTCCGGATGGTGTAGCGCCTGTTCACCACTCTGTCCGCCGGCAGAGGGATCCGCAGCATGAGGTCCTGGCCCGGCGCGTAGCGCAGCTCGGCGATCCCCGGCGCGGTCAGCACGACGCGGCGGAAGGAGGGAGAGAGCGGGACCGCCTCGGTGACCTCCAGCGCCCAGAGCGCCGCGTCCGCCAGGGGCCCTCCCGGTTGCCCCACCATCTCGAGCATGCGGTCAGGAGCCATGTCCGGACGGTCTACCAGGAATGGGTGCGCATCCGTCACCCGGCTCCGGGGGCGCCGACGACCACCCGCACGCGCGCCAGGTTCTGCAGGCGGGCAAACGGGCTGCCCGTGTCGCCGGCGCGCTCGGCCACGACGCGCACCGCCGGGAAGTGGGTCCCGGAATCGGCGAACGAGCAGCGGCGCTCCACGCTGACCCGTTCCCCCGCATCGACAGGATCCGCCTCGGCGAAGCGGCCCGATCCGTCGAAGTCCCACTCGACGGCCACGATGACGCCCGTCCCCGGCGGGACCTCCGCCGTGACGCGGAAGGTCAGCTCGCACCCCGCGGGGCCGTCCGCCCGAGCGCCGCCGTCCACTGTCAGGGAGACGACCGGTTGAATGCCCCTGCGCCGGGACGCACCGTCCGGCAGAACGATCTGACCGTCGGCGACGTCGTAGTCGGTGCCCGGTGGCGGGGCGACACCCTCTTCCACCCACCGGCTGACATCGCGCAGCGCCTGATGCAGCATGCCGAGATAGCTCACCGTGTGGAGGGGGCTCTCCTGCACCGTGTCGTCGCCGTGCAAGGCATTGTCGGTGAACCAGAGGCGGAAGTGGTCGTCCGCCGCCTCACCCAGGTGCTGGCGCACCTTGGCGCGGTACCAGTCGGCCTGCCACGGGAAGGCCTCACGGTCGAGGAGGGACTCGACGACGATCATCTTCCCCTCGAAGCGCCCCGTCTGCACCGTGCCGGCGGCCGCGGCGGCGAACAACGGGCCGAGCAGGAGGGGGCGCTGCGGATAGCGGGGCGAGCCGTCCGGGTTCCGGAACTGGTCCCAGACCGCGAAGTCACCGTCCTCGGGCACCTGGTGGCGATGGTAGGTCTCGGCGGCGAGGTACCCGCTGTTGTCGACACGCACCGTGTCGCCGGGCTGCAGCAACCCGATGGCGTCGACGCCCCCGGGTCCGAACACGGCCACGCCGTCAGAGACGGACAGCAGGCCGATGCGCGCCCCCGTCGCGGCTCCCGAGAGCACGAACAGGTCGGCGCCGCGGACGTCGACGTGGGGCGTGCCCGACAACCTGGCCGCGACCGGGGGCGCCGACGGGTCGGGCGTGCCGCGCCAGGCGGTGTCGACCCCGCCGCGAGCGCGTCCAGGGTGCGTGCGCACAACCACCCCGGGCGCCGCGAGCGCATCCCCGGTCAACACGGCGACGATGTCGAACTCCTCCTGCACCCGGTCACGCAGCAACGAAGGGGGTGCCTCGTGCCCCAGGTAGCCCGGCACCGTCCAGAACTCCTCGAAGTAGGACGGGTCCGCCGCCACGATGCCCCGGTAGAGGACGGGGAACGCGTGCATCCCCATGGTGCGGTGGCCGAACCATGACCGCGGGGGAAAGCCCATGCGGGTGACCTCGGTGAGGGCATCGCTCTCCTCCTCCGTGAGCCCCTCGTACATGTCACCGGTCCCGCCCGGCTCGACGGCGTCGACGATCCGATCGAACCGGTCGCGCAGGATCCGCTGCGCGTGCATCCGCACGGTGAACATGTTCGGGATGGCCATCGGCGACCCGATCACATAGGGCACGAAGCCGTCCCAGATCCCCGACGTGTTCTCCGCACTCCCGATCGTGCGGTAGCCGCCGCCACTCCCCCCGTAGGCGTAGCCGTAGGCGCGGTGCTCGCCGTACATGGCTGCCGCCACGACCCGGGCGTACTGGGCGGAGGCAGCGTTGGCACGATACGCGGCGATCGTGGGGTCGACCGGCGAGCCAGGTTGGCCTGACGCGCCACCGCCGTTCGTCTCCAGGAAGAAACCACCGCTGGCGATGGAGAACCCGATCCGGTCCTGCTCGCCCGTGGCGGCCTGGGCGAGGAACTCGCTGTCGGGGACCGGCGTGATGTGCTGGAAGAAGCGCCCCCCATAGCGGGCCGCCGGAGGCAGGTACAGCGAGAACCGCGTGTCGGTGCCGGCAAAGCCGCCGTGGACGTAGCGGTGGCGAACGGGGACGTCTCTCCACTCGTCGACATCGACATACGGGTCGTCGAACAACGCGTCGACGCGGTCGGCCCGGATCGATTCGGTCACGGGCGAGCGGGACCGCCGAGCGACGGATCCCCGGCCCACGACGTCATCCGGGCGTCATGTGCCGGAGGCTCCGGCGGGGACGGCCGGGGTGGCTGGGCCGGCCGCGGGCGCCTCTGTCGGCGACGGGGGCGCGATCCAGATCGCCACGACGTAGGACACGACGACCGCCACGATCACGACCGGCATGAGCGCGACGGCGTCGGAGAGGAACAGCAGGCTCGGGAGCAGCACGGCGGTCATGGGCATCCGCAACGCTCCGGCCACCATGGCGCCCACCCCCATGGCGGCACCGGCGACCATGGGCAGCCCTCCGGCGTGGGAGAGCGCGATGCCGCCCGCGGCGCCGATGAACATGCTCGGGAAGATCGGGCCTCCCCGGAACCCGCTCAACGAAATGGCATAGGCCAACCCCTTGCAGACGATCAGCAGGAGCAAGGCTCCGACGGTCCACCCGGCCGCCTGCTGGATGAGGGTCGACAACGCGCTCTGACCGGAGAACAGCACCTCCGAAGACCCGTGGGTGGTCCCCGCCGCAAAGGCGACCGCCAGCCCCCCCACCGCCAGGCCGGCCAGTGGAGTCAGCAGGATGCGCCTCTGCTGCACGAGCGGGCGCAGCATGGATGCGACCCGGAAGATGGCGGTGGCAGCCAGGGCAGAGCCAAGGCCGATGACGATGGCCCAGAGGAACTCGGCCCCTGTCGGTGACCCCACGTGTGGCAGCGCACCCACGCTCAAGGAGAACGTGCCGAACCCGGTGAGGTTGTCGAGCCCCACGAAGATGAGGGCGCCCACGCCCGCCGAGAGCAACCCGGGGATCAGCACAAGCTCCATCATCGGCCCGCCCAGCCCCGCCATCTCCATGAGCAGGAATGCGCCGACCAACGGCGAACCCAGGAGCGTGGCGATGGCGGCGAAGCTGCCGGCCACACCGATCACGAGCGCCGCCATCGGTGGCGCGTCCCGTTTGAACAGGTGGACGGCGAGAACTCCGAGCGCACTGCCGATCGCGATCAGGGGCGCCTCGGGCCCCAGCACCACGCCCAGGCTCAGCGTCGCAAAGGCCGCCGCGACAATGCCGAAGATCTCGACGGGCGGCACCGGCCCCCCGGACTTGAAGCCCTCGGAGGGCTCATGGCCGCCCGTTCCGGGCAGGAAGCGAATGGCCAGCGCGACGAGGAGCCCGCTGAGAGCCAACCAGGGCAGCGGCCACCACAGTGGCTCCCCGTGGAAGCCGAGGCTGTTCGGGAGATCGACGAAGATCTCGGTTTGCACCTTGGCGACGGCATCGAGGAAGAAGTAGGCAACGGCTGCCACGGGGGCGCCGATGATGGCCCCCACGACGAGCAGTGCGACGTAGCTCCGGGACCTGATGATCGCGAGGGGATCTGGACCCGACGTCGGCGGCGGTGCCGGCGGCGGTGCCGGCGGCGGCGGCGGAGCAGCAGAGTTGGTCATTGTCCCCTCCACGGGCGCTGCGTCGACGAGTCGCAGGTTGACGGTGCGCCCGATCTGGACACCATGGAGAGAGACTATTGAGCGCTCCCCCGGCCTTGGCGGATACCGAGTGTCGTGTGCCATCGTTGCCGGCGCCGCCCCACCACATCCGCGAGGAACAGTCACGCCTTGATCCGCCAAATTGCCGCCATCGACTCCCGACGGGGTATCGCCACGGACTCAGGCATCCCGTGGAAGCTGCCGGGCGACTCCGCCCACTTCCGCGAGAAGACCCGGCGTGGGCTCATCGTGATGGGCCGATCCACCTACGACGAGTTCGCCGCTCCGCTCCACGACCGGGAGAACTACGTCTTCAGCCGCAGCCCGACGGCGCTGCGTCCGGGCTTCGGGGTCGTGACCGGTCTCGACCAGCTCCGTGAGGCACATCCCGACGACGACATCTGGGTCATCGGAGGCGCCGCCGTGTACACGGAGACGATCGGCCAGGCGGAAGAGCTGCTGTTGACCCAGGTCCAAGGTGACTTCCACTGCACCAAGTTCTTTCCTCCCTACGAAGATGCGTTCCACCTCGCGACTGAAGGTGACGACCGCCGGGAGGGCGGGGTCACCTATCGGTTCGAGACGTGGTCCCGCGACGCTCAGATGAGCGAGGGCTCCCACTCGCTCATCTGACCCTTTCCGCACCACCGCCGGCGGCGGCGCAATACGCTCGTCGCCGTGGCCCTCATCTCCTATGGCCGCCAGCTGACCGCACTGGCCGAAGAGGACCCTGGCCGCCGGGCGATCACCTGCGGCGAGCAAGGCATCACCCGATCAGAGATCGAGTCACGGGCAAACCGACTGGCCCGCGACCTGGCCGCCGGTGGCGCAGGGGAAGGCGACATGGTCACGATCGCCCTTCCCAACTCCATCGAATGGTTCGTCGCCTTCGCGGCCAGCTGGAAGATCGGCGCCATCCCCCAGCCGGTCTCGGCGTCGTTGCCGGCGCGTGAGCTCGAGGCGATCCTGGAACTCGCGAACCCGTCGGTGGTCATCGGCGTACCCGCTGAGCTGACCGGAGAGCGTCGGACGTTGCCACGCGGCTACCAACCCGATCCGGGCCTGTCGGACGACCCTCTGCCGGACATCACCTCCCCGGCCTGGAAGGCACCGACATCAGGTGGGTCGACGGGTCGACCGAAACTCATCGTGTCGGGTGATCCCGCTGCATGCGATCCGGAAGCGCCGCCTCTCTTCGGCAAGACCAACGGCTGCATGGTGGTGCCGGCGCCGCTGTACCACAACGGCCCCATCGTCTGGTCGTGCTCGGCGTGGCTCGCCGGCAGTCACGTCGTCGTGCTCCCCCGCTTCGACGCCGAAGCCACGCTGGAAGCCATCGAGCGCTACCGGGCGGACACCGTCTACCTCGTGCCGACGATGATGAAGCGGATCTGGCGACTGCCCCCGGACCTGCGCTCCTCCTACGACCTCTCGTCGCTGCAGTCCGTCTGGCACCTGGCCGAGCCCTGCCCGCCCTGGCTCAAGCAGGTATGGATCGACTGGCTCGGAGCGGAACGCATCTTCGAGCTGTACGCGGGGACCGAAGCGCAGGCGGCCACGATCATCACCGGGACCGAATGGCTCGCCCACCGCGGCTCGGTGGGCCGACCGACCCCGGGCACCGTCATGATCTGCGACCGTGACGGGATCGAGCTGGCGGCGGGCCAGGAGGGCGAGGTCTGGCTGCGCACCGCCCGGGAACGCCCGACCTACCGATACATCGGCGCCTCGGCTCGACGTCGTGAAGGCGGATGGGAGTCGCTCGGGGACATGGGCTGGCTCGACGAGGACAACTACCTGTACCTGGGCGACCGGCTCGAGGACATGATCCTGACGGGCGGGGCAAACGTCTACCCAGCCGAAGTCGAGGCCGCACTGCAAGAGCACCCCGGCGTGCGATCGGTGGCCGTCGTCGGCCTGCCTGACGAGGACAGGGGGAACATCGTGCACGCCATCGTCGAGGCGGATCCGGCGGCGGTCCCGCCTGAGGTTCTCCGGTCCTTCGTGAGTGAGCGGGTCGCTCGCTACAAGGTCCCCCGCTCCATCGAGTACACCGACCAGCCCTTGCGGAACGAAGCGGGCAAGCTGCGCCGAAGCGCGTTGCGGGCTGCGCGTGTCGACCCGCAGGCCGACGACAACTGACGCCGGCTCACGGTGCCGCGAAGGCGGCGACAAAACCCACCAGGGCCAGCAGCAGCGTCCCCGCTGTCATGAGCCGGAAGACGTTCGCATCGTGGGGCATGAGGGGCTCCCGGCCCCTCGCCGAGAGCGTCAACGCAGCGAGCACGACGGTCCAGGCGACCACAGCGGCGGCAATCAGCCCCAGCGCCACCTCCTGGTCCGTCCCGTGCAACGGCCACACGTGACGCAAGAGCACGGCCACACACACGACGACGGCGAGACCTGAGCGGTTCCAGGCCAGGGCCGTCCGCTCTCCCGCCAGTCCGACATCGTGGGCGTCCGACGCGTCCGCCACCCTCAACCGCTCCCGGCGGCGGTGAGGGCCACGGCGATCGCTCCGATGACGACGATGCCGATCGTGATGATCACCGGCATCCGCGAACGTGGAAGGGGATCACCCCGCCGCATGGCGCCCTGGTTGGCACGCCACTGCCGCAGGCTCTCGGCGGCGACGATGGCACCGAGCGCAATGAGCGGGAGCCCCAGCAGGCGCCGCCCCCACTCGACCTGAAGCTTGGGCAGGAGCTGTGTGGCGGCGACCCCCGTCGCAATGAGCGCCAGGGCCGTACGGTTCCAGGCCAAGAACGTGCGCTCGTTGGCGTAGGTGAACCGCACGTCCGGCTCGCGCTCCTCACCGGATGCGCCCGACGCGCTGGAGCCCGGATCGCCCACAGGCAGCGCAGCGGCGTCCGCATCCGCCCCCGGGGCCACCCCCGGCTCCTGTTCAGGCACCGCTCTTCGAACCCGAGACTGCGGGACGCTCGAACAGAAGGACTCCCGACTCTCGCGACGACGCCGGAATCCAGGTCGAGCTGCTCAGCGGACTCTCCTCCGAGACGTCGTTCATCGAACCGCCAGCACACAGTATCCGTCGGGATCCCATAGCCTCGTACTTTCGGATCGCCTACGGGACGTGCCGGCACTCCGCCGGCCGTCGCGAGACCCGACAGCGACGGGGTGCCAATGACGACTGAGCTGGTCCTGCTCGGAACCGCAGGGGCGCCCATGCCGGTCCGCGGCCGCGGCGGCATCGCCTCAGCCGTCGTGGTCGACGGACGTGTCTTCATGATCGATTGCGGACGAGGTGCGCCGTCGGCCTTCGCCGAGGCCGGCCTCGATTTCAGACGGCTCGAGGCCGTGTTCCTCACGCACCTCCATGTGGACCACACGGGTGATCTGACCGGCATGCTCCTGTATCCGTGGGGCGCCCGGGCCGGAGCCGACGGCGACCCCCTCCCTCCGGTCCTTGTCTGTGGCCCCGGTGCTCCCACCATCGCCCCCGACGGTGACGCCACGTTCCACCGAGAGACGACCATCCACCCAGACAGACCTTTTCCCGGCGTGGCCGACCTCGTGGAGAACATCCTGGCCGGCAACGCCTACCACCTGAACGTCATGCCCCTCGACGTCCACATGCCGGACCCGGGCTCGCTCGTCCGGACGGTCGACATTCCCGTCTCGGCGCCGACCCCGGGTACCCCTCGGGATCCTGCAACCGTCTTCGACGATGGTGTGGTGCACGTGACGGCGGTACCCGTGACCCACGGGCACGCCCACCCCGCCCTCGCCTACCGCTTCGACACCCCGGACGGCGCCATCGTCTTCTCCGGCGACACCACGGTGAACGAAGACCTGATCGCTCTCGCCCGAGGCGCCGACATCCTCGTGCATCAGGTGGCAGACCTGGGCTATCTGGAGCGCCAGGGCCTCACTGGCCCCGCTCTCCAAAGGATGTCGGCCCTGCACACGGACGTCACGGAGGTGGGCGGCGTGGCTCGAGCGCGCCCAGGTGCGCGAGCTCATTCTCAACCACTTCCTGCCGCCCGAGCGCGACGCGGTCAGCGATGCGGAATGGACGGAGCGGGCCGGGCGGGGCTTCAACGGGAAAACAGCCGCCGGCACCGACGGTCTCCGGCGAACCCTGGGCTGACTGCGCCTCGAACCGACCCTTGACTTTCCTCAATGAGCGAGGAAAAGTGAGGCCACATGCAGCGAGGCTGTCGACCGCCACGCGGCCGAAACTGCAGCCAGGAAGCCCGCCTTCCGTCGTTGCTGTGGCTCTTGCGTGCGTCGCCTCCAGCGTCGTCCAATCAGGGTGTGCCCAACGAATGGAGGCTGACATGAGCAGCGACTACGACGTGATCGTTCTCGGCGGAGGGTCGCCGGGCGAGCACTGCGCGGGCGCATTGGCCGAAGGGGGCCTGCGCGTTGCCGTGGTCGAGCACGAGCTGGTGGGCGGCGAGTGCTCCTACTGGGCGTGCATTCCGTCGAAGACCCTGCTGCGACCGCCCGAGGCGGTCCATGGCGCGCGGGACGCGGTCTCGACAGCAGAGCTCGACGTCGAGGCCACCTTCGCCTGGCGAGACTTCATGGTCTCGAACTACTCCGATGCCGGGCAGGAACGATGGCTCGCCGATCACGGGATCGCCTTGCTGCGCGGAACCGGCCGCCTGGCCGGACGAGGCGTGGTCGAAGTCGACGGGGTCCGCCACACGGCCGATCACATCGTCCTGGCGAACGGGGCGGATCCGATCGTTCCCCCCGTCCCGGGATTGCGAGACCTGGAGGGCATATGGGGAAGCCGCGATGCGACGTCCATGAAGGCCGTGCCGCGTCGCCTCCTCATACTCGGAGGCGGGCCCGTCGGGGTGGAGATGGGCCAGGTGGTGCGCCGGCTCGGCGGCGAGGTGGTCATCATCGACATGGCAGACCATCTCCTGGGGCGGGAACCGGCACCGCTCGGTGCGGCGCTGGGCGAAGCGCTCAAGAGTGAGGGGATTGAGTTGGCGCTGTCGGCAAACGTCACGATGGCCCGGCGCGACGGCGACGACTACGTCCTCGAGGTGGACGACGGCCGGGAGTTCCGGGGTGACCGGATCCTCGTGGCAACGGGCCGGCGTCCCCGCGTGCGCGGGATCGGCCTCGACAGCGTCGGCGTCGAGGAGGATGCGCACGGGGTCCCCGTCGACGCCCACCTGCGGGCGGCCG
The DNA here is from genome assembly GCA_963804055.1 of uncultured Acidimicrobiaceae bacterium. GTDB lineage: Bacteria > Actinomycetota > Acidimicrobiia > Acidimicrobiales > RAAP-2 > Bog-473. Next base: position 92,690 of record CAWDOU010000008.1, read on the forward strand.
AGGGCCTGTGGGCGATCGGGGACGTCAACGGGCTCTGGCCCCTGACCCACGTCGGCAAGTACCAGGGCGAGGTCGTCGCGGCGAACATCTTGGGATCGCCGAGAAAGGCCAACTACGAGGCCGTGCCGCGGGTCGTCTACACGGATCCCCAGGCGGCGGCGGTTGGTGCGACAGCCGCTCGCTTCAGCGCCACCATCCCCATCACGGAGATTGCGAAGATCGCCACCTACACGCGGGCATACGCAGACGACAAGGGGTTCCTCACGCTTCTCAGCGACGGCGAACGGCTCACCGGCGCCTACGCCCTCGGCCCTGAATCGGGCGAGTGGCTCCAGCAGGCCACGCTGGCGATCCGGGGTCACGTGCCGCTCGAGACGCTCACCGACACGATTCAGCCGTTCCCGACGTTCTCCGAGATCTTCGTCGCCACGCTCAAGGCGCTCCGCAACCAGATCGCGGCGGGGTCGAGCTCGCCCGGCATGGAACCGATCATGGCTCCCTGACGAGGTCACGGGCATGCACACACCGGACCGGAAGGTCGTCATCGTCACGGGAGGCTCTCAAGGAATCGGCGCGGGCATCGTCGAGGGCTACAGGCATGCCGGGTGGGCGGTTGTGACCGCGGCACGAACGATCACGGCCAGCGAGGACCCTGCGGTGCTGAACCTTGCCGTGGATCTCTCCGATCCTGCCGCGGCGGATGGGGTCGTCAACACCACCCTGGAGACGTACGGCCGCATCGACACGCTGGTCAACAACGCCGGGGTCTATCTCTCCAAACCGTTCGTCGACTACTCCGCCCATGACTACGAGGCAGTCGTCGGAGTCAATCTCACGGGGTTCTTCCGTCTGACGCAGCTCGCCATCTCCCACATGCTGGAACGGGCTGCCGGCCACGTGGTGAACATCACGACCACGCTGGTCGACGTGGCCGATTCCAGCGCGCCGTCGGTCCTCACCGCTCTGACCAAAGGCGGTCTTGCCGCGGCAACCCGATCCCTCGCGGTCGAGTTCGCCTCACGGGGCATCCGGGTGAATGCGGTCTCCCCCGGTGTCATTCAGACCCCAGTCCACCCTGTGGAGAGCTACACCTCCCTCGGAACGCGGCTCCCGCCTGTCGGCCACGTCGGCCAGGTCAGCGACATCGTCAAGGCTGTCCTCTTCCTCGAATCGTCACCCTTCGTGACCGGAGAGATCCTGCACGTCGACGGCGGCCAGATCGCCGGGCATTGACAGGCCTCGCTCATAGACACCGCACTCACGACACCCAACCACGGCATGGCAAACACCCCGGTTCGGGCTGCACCACGAGCGGCAGCCCGAAGAATGGGATAGTGGCCATCACGATTTCGCGCATGGCAGCTCGCGCACGTCCCATGCTGCCGCGAAGGAGGACCGCCTGTGACCGGATCCAGTGCCCTCGTCGCCGATCTCATCGTCGAGTGCCTCGAGCGTGAGGGGGTCACGCACGTCTTCGGGATTCCCGGCGAGGAGAACATCCACCTCGTCGACGCACTCTCCCGATCGTCGATCCGCTTCGTCCTCGTTCGTCACGAACAAGGGGCGTCCTTCATGGCGGAGACCTACGGTCGGCTCAGCGGCCGGGCCGGCGTCTGCTCCACCACCCTCGGCCCAGGGGCGATCAATCTGCTCACCGGCGTGGCGGATGCAACGACCAATTCGACGCCGGTCGTCGCCCTGTCCGCGCAGGTAGGCATGAATCGCAGCTACAAGGAGTCGCACCAGGGTGTCGACCTGGTGTCCATGTTCGCGCCGGTCACGAAATGGTCAGCTCTCGTCGCCACGACGGAAGCAGCACCGGAGATGATCAGAAAGTCCTTCAAGCTCGCCCAGACCGAGCGACCTGGAGCCGTCTACCTGGCAGTGCCCGAAGACATCGAAAGTGCCCCTGCCCCAGCGGGGGCCGTGCCGCTCCCCGTCAATGTCCCGCGTCCCGACGAGCCCTCCGAGCGCCAGGTAGCCCGCGCCGCCGCAATCCTCACGGCGGCCGTGAACCCCATCGTACTGGCCGGCCATGGGGCGGCCAGGGCGGATGCTGGGTCGGCACTGATCCGCTTCGCGGAGGTCCTGGGCGTCTCCGTCGCGACGACCTTCCACGGCAAGGGGATCTTTCCCGACGACCATCCCCAGGCGCTCGGCGCCATCGGATTCATGCGTCACGACTATGTGAATTTCGGATTCGATCAGGCCGACGTCGTCGTCACGGTCGGCTATGAGCTCCAGGAGTTCGACCCGGTGCGCATCAATCCCGGAGGAGACAAGCAGATCATCCACATCCACCGGTTCCCCGCGGAAGTCGATGTCCACTACAACGTGTCCGTCGGGTTGCAGGCCGACATCGGGCAGAGCCTGGACGCCCTGGGTGCTGCCGTCGACTGTCGTTTCGAGAATCAGACCGCCAAGTTGGAGATCCGAGGACTCTTGGCCCAGGAGCTCGCCGAAGGGAGCAGGGACGAGCGATTCCCGCTGGCACCAGCACGCATTGTGGCGGATACTCGGGCCGCCATGGGTCGCAACGACATCGTGCTGGTCGACACCGGCGCGCTGAAGATGTGGATGGCCCGGCTCTACCCGACCTATGCGCCGAACACGTGCCTGATGTCAAACGGCCTTTCGACGATGGCCTGGAGCCTCCCTGGCGCCATCGGTGCGAAGATCGCCCGGCCGGATGCCAAGGTGCTCGTCGCCACCGGCGACGGTGGCTTCCTGATGAACTCCCAGGAGATCGAGACTGCGTTGCGCGAGCGGATCCCGATGGTCATCCTCATCTGGGTCGACAACGCCTACGGACTGATCAGCTGGAAGATGGACCTCGAGATCGGGCGGGACGTGGACACCGCCTTCGGGAACCCCGACTTCGTCGCCTATGCCCGAAGCTTCGGAGCGACCGGCTACGAGATCACGTCTTCCGAGCAGCTTCTTCCGACCCTGCAGGCTGCCCTGGCGGAGGACACGGTCTCGGTGATCGCCTGTCCGGTCGACTACAGCGCCAACCGGGAGCTCATTCGCTCCCTGGGAGCTCTCGACGAATCCCTCTCCTGAGCGTACGCAGCCGGGGCCTTCATGGTCGCCGCTCTTCGGGCTCTCTCCGGGGAGTCCGGGGTCCGAAGGCCATGGCAGAGGGATCAGCCCAATTCGGGTCCCAATCGGTGATCCAGGTGTCAAGCCCCGTTATCTCCAAGACCCGTGAGACCATAGGACTCGGACGCGAGACGACGAGCGTTCCCCCTTCTTCGAGAGCCCTTCGCCGTGCTCTGTGAATGGCACCCAGTCCGGAGGAATCCATGAAGCTGAGCTCGCTCAGGTCGATGACAATGAGCGACCCAGGAACGCCGATCAGACGTTCGGCGAGGGCCCCGCAGGTACTTGCATCCAGCTCACCCCTGAGACTGAAGACGCGCACACCATGAAGGTCGTAGGACGTGACGCCAAATTGGTCAACTTTCACCTGTATCTGCCTATTTCTCCTGCACCCGAGGAGGGCCACGACAACGGACCCCCGGAAGCGTGTCTGCAGAAAGCCAGAAGCCACTGCGTGTCCCGATGTTCCGTCATCTCGGTCGGTATCTCAGCGTTCTTCTCGTCGTCGATCCGCGCGCCTTCAGCCTGCTTCATCCATCCGCAGGTGGTCAATCACCCGATCGGGTGATTCTCAACCCACGTTGGTCCTAGAATCACGGGGTGCCTCAACCGATCCGGGTAGCGCTTGTCAACGACTACATGATCGTCCTGGAGGGCCTCCGCGCCCTCCTCAAGTCCAGCGAACCGCAGATCAAGGTCATTGAGATCGACATTCGGAAGAAGCCACGGCGCGGGGTCGATGTCACCCTGCTCGACACGTACGGGGAGTACGACTCGCTCGACGAGCGCGTGCGGTCTCTCACCAACGACCCCAGCAACGGGGCGATCGTCGTCTTCAGCTTTTCTGATCGACCCGAAGCAGTGCGGCATGCCATGCGGGCCGGCGCAGTGGGGTTCATCTCCAAGGCAGTTCCCCGCGACCAGATCATTGGCGGCATTGAGGCGGCGGCCAAAGGTGACCGGGTTGTCCTGACCCAGAGGTCTCAACACGCGCAGATCGACGGGGCACTGCGTTGGCCGGGCCGGGACATCGGCCTGACCGAACGCGAAAGCGAGCTCCTGTCCCTGCTTTCGACCGGAATGACCAATCGCGAATTGGGCGAGAATCTCTACGTCAGCGAGAACACCATTAAGACGCATCTTCGCCGGCTGTACTCGAAGCTCGGCGTGCGCAACCGCGCCCAGGCTGCGTCGTTGGCCGGACAGGGCATCCTCGGCGAACATCGGCGTCAGAGCAAGCCGGTGGATTGAGCGGCCCGACGGTCGAAAGGCGCTGCATGCCGCTCAGGAAGCCGGCTTCCGGTCGCTGGGCCCATGCCCACCGACCGCCCTCTTTCGGCTGGCAGGCCGAGACGGGAATTACCCCTGAACGACGCCCCCGGCACTCCCGGTACAACTGTTGGTATGGGACGCTCCTCGACCGCACCGGCCCTCGCCTGGCAGCCGTCGCTGTGGGCGGACCAGAGCGCCTCCGTCGACGGATCGTTCTCCACCCTGGAGCGGACCCAGCTGGACGGGGAGTCATGGGTCGACCACTGCCCCGGCTGGATCTCGGGCTCAGACCGAGCCTTCGAGGAGATGCTCCGTGACACCGCCTGGGGCCAGCGACGTCGTTGGATGTACGACCGCCGGGTCAATGAACCGCGGCTGACCTCCTGGCAAACGTTCGACGGGTCCGGCGGAGCGGAGTATCAGTGGTTGGAAGCGGCTCGAGGGTTGCTGTCGGCTCGCTACGACGTCCACTTCGATTCCATGGGGATCAATCTCTACCGGGACGGTGCCGACAGCGTCGCCTGGCACCGTGACCGCATTCCCGCGGAAGTGGTCGATCCCGTCGTCGCCCTGATTTCACTCGGTGAGCCCCGGAAATTCCTGCTTCGCCCGGACGGCGGAGGAAAGTCACTCGCGTTCACGCTCGGGCGGGGGGACCTGCTCGTCACAGGCGGCAGCACGCAACGCCGCTACGAACACAGCGTCCCGAAGGTCAAGAGAGCGGGTGCGCGCATGAGCATTGCGTTCAGACACGGCGTCAGCTGACGGTTGCCCTCGCGAGACTCCCTTCTCGCGTAGGATTTCTGACCCTGGTCAGCCCTTTCGACAGGAATCGTCCCAGGGCTGCTGCCCGTCGGCGTTGTAGAGGGCGATCGCGAGGTCGTCCTGGTCTGCCGGACTTGCCTCGTTCGGAGGGACATTGATGAGCTGAGGCATGCCAGCGAGCTGGGCCGCCTCGTTCCACGTCGGCTGGCTGAATTGGAATCCACCCATATAGGAGCCTCCCGGCGAGACGGCCCCGTAGTTGCCACCCGACTCGACCCGCAGGACGCACTGGAGGAAGGGAGGTAACGCGGGATCGCCGGACGTGCTGGCGGGGTCGGATGTCGCGGTCGCAGAAGGCGCGGATTGAGAGGTGCTCGTCGGATTGCCGCTCGAAGGCGGGGAGGCGGAAGCCACTGAGGCTGCCGCGGCCGCAGTCGCTGCCGCGGCCTGTGCCGCTCGGACCGCTTGGGCGGCCGCCGCCGCTTGTGCCGCCTGCTGCTGGGTGACGGCAATGGCGAGCGCGCCGGTTATCTCAGACTGCTTGGAGGCGAGTTCGACCTGCTTCTGACTTGCCGCGTTGGCTTGGGTCGTCTCCTCGTTCGTGGCCGCTCGGTCCTGTGCCTGCTGCTGTTCGAGGGCACCTCGTTCGGCCTGCAACCCGTTCTCGTCGGTACGAAGCACGTCGATGGCGAGACTGGTGTCACCGCTGGTCACCTCCTCGTATTCCGTCCTGGCAAACGCCTCGGACAGATTTCCGGCGAACAGGGTTTGACCCCCGTCCGACTGCGGAACCATGTTGACGTAGGCCGACACGGCTTCGACCTGAAGCCGCTTGCGATCGCGGTTCACCCGGCTGACGTCGGACGAGATCTGACTCTCGGTCGAGCCGATCTGAGCCTCGTCCTGCTGAACCTTCAGGCGGTCGAGGTCTTGCTGTTGCTGATACGCGCCGATCTGGAGCTGCTCCAGCACCAGATCCTGGGCGATCTGAGCCGCCTGTGACTTGAGATCCGATACCTGGTCGGCTACGGCAGGCCGGGCGTTGATCGCCACGGAGAGAGGAGTCGCCACGAACAACACACTCATGGCGCTGCCGACGACCGTGGCGAGCGTCCGCCCACGACACCGCACTCTTGATCTGGTCGTCCGACCTTTCTCCACACCGGTCACGATTGGGGAACAGTTTTGTCGTTCCCATGCCGAAAGTGCAACCGGGCGGGATTTCGGGTGACGTGGCCTTCACCCAGGCACGGAATCCCCCTCATTCCCTCCCGTTCCCGCCTTCGAGGGCCGATCATGCTGAGGATCTTCTGAGACTCAGAGCATGGGGCGAACAGTCGGCGGGCCCTTCGAGGCGGCGTGACGCAGCACTCGACCTCATCATTGGAATGCACACTGTGCTAAGTCATGTACCGCTCACGTGACTGCACGCGGGATCTGCCAGAACAGGCAGTCCGGGTGGATCTCCCTTGGTGGGCTCACCGGCTGATGGGAGTCGCTCTCATGAATTCTCCGCTCTCGGGCATTCGGGTCCTCGAATTGGGGATCGCACTCGCCGTGCCTTCGGCGGCGGCGGTGCTCGGCGACTGGGGCGCGGAGGTGATCAAGGTCGAGCCCCACACCGGTGACCCCCAGCGAGGAAACACGGCGAACGCCTACTTCAGTCAGGACAACCGAGGTAAACGCAGCATCGCCCTCGATCTCTCCACCGGAGAAGGGCGGGGCATCATGCTGACCCTCGTCGATCACTGCGACGTCTTCGTGACCAACATCCGGCCAGGCGGCCTGGAGCGACTCGGCCTGGACTCCGGCTCCTTGCTCAACCGCACACCGCGGCTCATCTACGCCATGTTGACGGGATACGGGGCGGACGGGCCCGCCGCCGATCGCGCCGGCTACGACATCGGCGCCTTCTGGGCGCGGTCAGGCGTCGCCGGCGCGCTCGTCGGCGACGGAGAACCTCCCGTGCAACGACCGGCCATGGGCGACCACACAGCTGGACTCGCCCTGGTCGCCGGCATCACCGCCGCCCTGTTCGACCGGGAACGCACCGGCCGTGGTCGCGTCGTCACGACATCGCTCGTGCGCACCGGTGCCTACGTCATCAGCTCTGATCTCGCCGCACACGCCAACGGCGAGGGGCCTGAAGCCGGGCTGCGCCGGGCCCTCTACAACCCTCTTCTCGCGTGCTACCAGGCCGGCGATGGCCGGTGGTTCTTCCTGCTCGGGCTCGAAGCATTCCGGCACTGGCCCAATATCGCCGCGGCGGTCGGGCGAGAAGACCTGCTCGTCGACGAGCGTTTCAGCGACTTCATGGGACTCGTCGCACACCGGGACGACCTGGTCGCGATTCTCGATCAGGAGTTCGCGAAGCGGACGCTCGACGAGTGGGCCGGCAGCTTCGACGCACACGACGTGTGGTGGGACCCGGTGCAGAGCTTTGACGAGGTGATCAGCGACCCCGTTCTGCACCAGGCTGGTGTCTTCCGGCCAATGGAGGGCGGCCGCACAGCGATCGCGGCACCCGCTGACGTCGAACCAGCCGGCCCGGAGGCTGTGGTCGGCGCAGCACCCGAACTCGGCCAACATACCGAGGAAGTACTGCTCGAGCTCGGTATGGGTTGGGACGACATCATCGGGCTCAAAGACCGCGGCGTCATTCCGTAAGCGCCCGAGACACCAACGCCGATGTCCGTCACGTTCCGGAGCCTTGCTGCGGGACGCTAGAGGCCGCCCCGCTTGATCCCGACGGTGGCACCCTCAGTGAATCGGATCGGCGGGTCGAGGGTATCAACGAGGAACCTGTCGCGATCGCCGCGATCCCAGGCCTCTCGAAGCCCCGGTGCGCCCAAGTCAAAATCCAGGCGAGTCTTCTGGAGCACGGCGCGTAAATCCATATGCAATTCATGCATTGTCGGTCGACCCCAGTACCAGTAGCCGTTGTAGATGCTGAATATACGGAGCCCCGGCTCGAGGACGAAGGTGTGCGGGATCATCGGATTGTGAGGATCTGTGTATTCCTCGATATCCAGATCCTGTTGCACGGTTCTCTCGGGGTCACCAAGGAACGGCCACGGAGCACCGAGGGAATCTCGAAACTCGTTCAGGTTGAGCGGATTGTCCGTGCAGATGACGACCAGTCGCGTGTACGCGACACGGAACTCCGGATATCCGTCCACCAGATTCCTGAGAAACCGATGCTCCTTTGGGTCGTAGGAGCCACGGGACAGATGGAGAACCATGGGGTTGCCACCCTGAAGTTCAGAAAGTCTCCGCGGGACCCCAGCCTGGTCCTCGAGCTGGTAGTCGGGAAATGTCGCTCCAGCCGTGATGTCTTCGCGCATGCTCTTCCTTTCTCCGATTCACGAGGTCTACTCGCCGACTCCATAGAGGAAATCGTCGAGCGCCTTCCAGCCCTCTTCGGTCGCCCGGTCCCCACGAGGGTGGGCGGACAGAACGACCGATACCCCGTCTGGATCGCGCCCCACCACCGCAGACCATTCGCTGTGATCGCGTCGACTGATCAGTCGCTTTCGCGATTCGAGTTCGCTCGAGATCTGCTCGAGTCGATCGACCGACTCGACATCCAAGACGAAGGCCCGGACACCGACGTGGCGCGCCCCTCCCTCGGGGCTGCTCCCGAATGCCCGCAGCACGACGACCTGCGTCCGGTCGTCTCCCGAGGCACTCATGGCCGCCAACTCCTCTTCCTGGGACAGCAGCTTGAATCCAAGAACCTCACGATAGAAGTCGATCGATCGATTCAGTTCTGCGACGTTGATCACGACACCCTGAATGTTCATTCCATACTCCAAGTCCTGAGTCGAGCGGGGCTCTCTTCTGGAGCCTCCTGTACCAGTGCTGCGCCTCGATGCCGCGCGTTTGTCGGCTGCGGGCCCCGGAAGGCGAGGATGCTTGCTCTCCTGGTCAAAGTAATTGGCCCGCCCTCCATTCTGTCGACCCACGCCCATCGACCTCACGGGCCGCGCCGGCCATCGCTACAAACCTGCGACGAGCTCGGCCACGATCTCTGCTGCCGGTTGAGTCTTCCTGGCCAACGCGACACTCTGGCCCGCCCACATGGAGAGAGCCTCAATCTCACCTGAGGTGCCCACCATCGGCGGGGCCGGCTCGTAGCGCACGATGGCTTCTCCGGAGGCGAAGTGAGCGATGACTCCCTCTCCCGGCCGGCTCCCCAACGGAGGGCGGCCTGCGGCCTCCCACGCCGTGGCCGTCGAGTTTCGCAGGGCGCGATGGGGCGAATTGGGCCAGCCCACGTCGTAGAGGTCCGCGTACCACTCCGCGTCAGTCTCGGCAGCGTCGATCAGACGTCGGCGGTACTGCTCGTGGATGGGCATCTCCTCGGCCAGCAGAAATCGGCTACCCAGCCAGGCCGCCTGCGCACCGAGGGCGAGCACGGCAGCAACCCCGCGGCAGTCGCCGATGCCGCCGGCTGCGATGACGGGCACCGGTGCCACGGCGTCCACGACGGCCGGCACCAGCGGAAGCGTCGCAATCCGGCTTCCCACGTGGCCCCCGGCCTCCCAACCCTGCGCCACGATGACGTCGGCGCCGCCGCCGACGGCCCGCCGCGCCTCTTCGACGCTGCCGATCGTCTGCAGAACGATCCCGCCCACGTCATGGACCTGCTCGACGTACCCGGCGGGATCGCCCAGAAAGAACGAAACGATCCGCAACCCGGCCTCCAGCGCCTCGTCGAGGCGACGATGCTGGTCGGAGGTGAGAACCAAATTGCCGCAAAAGGGCCGATCGGTCAGCTCCGCTGTCTGACGGACGACGTCTCCGGCCGGAGTGGACCACGTCAGTGTCACCATGCCGAGCCCTCCGGCATTGGAGACCGCCGCCGCCAGCTCGGGCACCGCCACCATTGCCGCCAGCACGATCGGATGCTCGATCCCGAGCAGTTCGCAGACCGGCGTTCGCACCACGACCACCTACCCCTTTCAGTCCGACTCGCAACGCCGGCGTCACCGTGACGCGGACCCGTCCCCGGCCCCGCCGGCCGATCACACGCGACTATGACTCATACGACGTCGGCATGGTCTGCCGCGCTTTTTTGTCCCAACCGTGAAAGCTCGAGTAATCGCCGGCTTCCCAGGCCTCGCGCAGCCCCGGCTTGCTCAGGTCCCAATCGGGACGGACCTCCCTCGACACATCGCACAGGTCGGACCACAGGTCGTAGAACGAGGGGCGTCCCCAGAACCAGTAGCCGTTGTAGACACGATGAACGACCAGTCCGGGCTTGAGCACCACGGTGTGGGGAATCATCGGGTCGTGCTCGGGGTCGGTGTATTCCTGGATGTCGAGATCCTTCTGGACCGTCCGAGCAGGATCTGAGAGGAACGTCCACTGGGCCCCGATTGACGCCCGGAACTCCTGCAGCGTGTGATGGTCATCGGTGGCGATCGTCACGATCTGGGTATAGGCGACGGCGAACTTCGGATAGTTCGCGGCGAGCTCCAGGTGTTGCTGATGCTCCTTCGGGCAGTAATTACCCCGGGCCAGTGTCAGGACCAGAGGATCGTCACCTTGGAGCTCACTGAGCTTGCGCACTGTATTGGTGTGATCCGGCAGGGCGTAGTCGGGGAAGACGCCACCGGGTCTGATGTCAGATCTCACAGGTCATCGCCTCTGTTGTCGCCTCAAGCACGCACGCTTTGCGGCGGGAATCGGCCCGTCTTGCCCCTTGGCGGGCAAGCTTGTCGTGGCCAGATTATCCTTCGTGAGCCGGACGTGCCGGTTGTCACCGCCCTGGATCGTGGGCCCGGCGCAGACCCCGACGACGGACCGGTACGGGCCCGATCCGACCTCCGGGACGTACGGCCGAAGGAGCTGACATGAGCACGACTCCCATAGCCGACTATGCGCTCCTTTCGGATCGACACAGTGCGGCGCTGGTCAGCCGGTCGGGATCGATCGACTGGTTGTGCTTTCCGCGCTTCGACAGCCCGTCGATCTTCGGTCGGCTCCTCGGCGAGGACGCTGGCTACTGGTCGATCCGCGCACCGGGCGCCACAGAGGTAACTCGCCGGTACCTGGATCGCACGATGGTGTTGGAGACCACATTCCGTACGCCGACGGGCGCGGTCACCATCTCCGATGCCCTGGCCATGGGCATCGGCAACCGCGGCCATCAACTCGGCAAGGATGCGCCACACGTGCTGCTGCGGCGCGCGACATGCATCGACGGCGAGGTCGAGTTGGCCCTGGAGTACGTCCCGCGCCCCGAATACGGGCAGGCCACTCCGCGTCTCGCTGGTTTCGAAGGCGGGGTGACCGCGTCGACGGGATCGGACGTGCTGGTGCTTTCTTCCCCTGTGACCCTGACGGTCGAAGAGGCGGCGGCCTCGGGTCAGCTGCGGCTCCAGAACGGCGAGGGCGCTGGGTTTGCCCTTCACCACGGCACACAGTCCGGCGCGAGCCCGGGCAAGGTCTGGAGCCAATCCGAGATAGGCACTCGGTTCGACGACACCGTGACGGCTTGGGAATCATGGTCCGACATCCACCAGGCCTACGTCGGTCCATGGAGAGACCTCGTTCACCACAGCGGTCGCGTCCTTCAGTCGCTCTCCTTCGCACCCACCGGGGCGATCTGCGCAGCGGCCACAACGTCGTTGCCCGAAGCCGTGGGCGGAACCCGAAATTGGGACTACCGCTATTCCTGGGTCAGGGACGCCTCTTTCACGATCCAAGCACTCTGGGTGGCGGCATGCCCGGACGAAGCCAATCAGTTCTTCGACTACATGACGTCGTCTGCCGCCGATTCCCTCGATCAGGGCGGTGACCTCCAGATCATGTTTGGCATCGGCGGCGAACGGGTCCTCACGGAGCGCGAGCTGCCACACCTGGAGGGGTGGCGGCACTCTGCCCCCGTTCGGGTCGGCAATGGCGCATGGAACCAGCGCCAACTCGACGTCTACGGCGAGCTGCTCAGCGCCGTCTACCGCCTCTCTGATCACCTCTTCGACAGCGGAGCCCGGCAGGTGGGGCCCATGGCGGATCCCGACAGATGGGGCGCACCACCTGACCTGTCACCGGCAACCCGCCGCTTCTTCGTCGAGCTCGCCGACACCGCGGCCCGGCGCTGGCAGGAAAGGGACCAGGGCATCTGGGAGGTACGTGGAGACGCCCGCGACTACGTCTACTCGAAGCTCATGTGCTGGGTGGCCCTCGACCGGGCAGTGGCTTTAGCCGAACCCCTCGACGCCGCCGACCGGGTCGAGGCATGGAAACAGACGCAGGGGCAGATCAGCGAGGCGATCCTCACCAAGGGTTGGAGCGATCAGGCCAACGCGTTCGCCCAGTCTTTCGGCTCAGACGACCTCGACGCCTCCAACCTGATGCTGCCTTTGGTCGGATTCCTTCCTCACGACGACCATAGGGTGCAGGCCACACTCAGAGCCACGGAGGAACGGCTGACGGACGACCGCGGGCTGGTCTATCGCTACCGTTCACACGATGGGTTGGAGGGTCGAGAGGGCACCTTCCTGCTCTGCACCTTCTGGCTCGCCGAGGCTCTGGCGAGAAGCGGGCAGACGGCAAAAGCCCGAGCCGTCTTCGAACGGGCAATCGCATTCGTCAATGACGTCGGCCTGCTGGCCGAGGAGGTCGACCCGGCCAGCGGGGAGCTCTTGGGCAACTTCCCGCAGGCCTTCAGCCATATCGGGCTCGTCAACGCAGCCTGGGCCATCGCGGAGGTCGAAAGCCAGCCGAAACGAGGCCCGGAGCACGGCGCCGCAGATGATGCACCCGGCCGCTCGGGGCATACACCGGCTTGAAGGCGACGGGCTGATCCTCAGCTTCGCCGCAGAGCGCTCAGGCCCCTTTCCCGCGGGGAGCTCGACCCGGCTCACGCGAGGAACAGACAGCGCGCCTTGGAACACGGCGCCGGCGTCGAGCGCTGGAGCTACTGGTACCACCGAGGCCAGGGTGTCGGAGCTTCGCCCTGGCACTGGGACACGATCTGCCCGAACGCCCATCCCCGAACGGCAACGGCCTCGTCAGTGGGAGCGATCGTCAAGAGTTCGGCCCGCCGGCAGAAGTCGTCAGCTTCGTCGAGGAGCTGGTTGTATCGCAGGACGGCAGGGGCCCCTTCGGGCGGAAAACGGAAGTGCAGGTCGACTGCATCTCGGTTCTCCTCGACGGCCGTCTCCCATGTCTGTTCGACAGTGTGGCCAACACCCAAGAAGGAGCTTCCCAATCCGTCGATCAACTCCAGCAATCGCCCCGGGACGGCTTCACGGTGCGATGGGTCGAGCTCCAAGATCAGCCGGAATTCACGGTAGAGAGCGTCATAGTGCGCAGCGGTGCGGATCATCTCTCGAATCGGCGCGTCGAGGAGGGCGATCGGCGTCCCGTCCGGATAGGGATCGTCGTGGGATCTGCGCCCGGGACCGGGAGTCGATGAATCCTCGAAGGGGACCGGCAGGTCGAACCAGACGACCTTGCCCATCCCGGTACGTTTGCAGCCCCACGCGGCCGCAAGGCACTCCAAGAGCTGCACACCCCGGCCGGTGGCGTCGTCTGTCCGATAGCCCTTGTCGGTTGGTGGCGTCTTGCTTCCATCGCTCACGGCGATCCGGTATGCGGTGCCCTTCTGCTGCACTTCGACGACGAGCGGACCACCGGCATGCAACACCGCGTTCGCAACGACCTCGGAGACCAGAAGCGACGCATTCGCGCGAAGACCCTCAGTCGCCTGGGCAAGGGCCTCTTGAACGAAACGGCGCGCTGACGAGCAGCTCGCGACGTCGCCGGGCAGCTCTCTCTTCTGTGCAGGCATGGACGTCACGCTGACCCCGCCGAGCGACTATCCGCCGAGACCAGCAGATCCGTACTTGAGGCACGCCTGGAGCATGGGCACTGCTATGCCCGTTTCAGCCCGGATGTAATCATCGGGGGTTGACCCAAGGGCACACGGTTGCGGTTCCTCATCGAACACCCTGTTCAGAGCGGGTGCGCCGGCGTCCCCACGGACGACATGGCCATCGTCACGCGCCTCTGCCCCTCCTCAGGTCGTCGCGAGCAGGGCTACGACGAAGGCGACGTAGGCCGCGATGATCACGCCCCCCGAAAGGCGTCCGAGCCCCCGGCCCCCATAAGCCAGTAGGAGCGTCAGTGCAGTGAGCCCGACGTACCAGCCAGCCACCAGCAGCCCCGAACCCGACGGCCTGGCCAGCCCGATGACCACGGCTGGGATCAGCAGGCCGACGGCCACGTTCAGCGAGTTGGAGTTGAGGGCAGTGCTCAGCGCAGCGGCTCCTCGGCCGCGTTGGGCCAGATACACCGCTGACACTGCGTTGGGCAGGCTGGTGACGGCTGCGAGGACGAGACCACCCACGACGATCTCGGGAATCGCGAAATGGGTACCGAGTGCCGACGCTCCCTGCTCCATGGCCACGCTTGCCAGCAACACGATCACCAGCGCGCACGCTGCCGTCAGTACGTCGCCGCCGGTTCCCCTCCGGGGACGGATCGCCTCTCCGAGCTCGCTCTCCTCCTCGACGATCGCCGTGTTGAGCCACTTCGCCCACCTCTCGGGGAGGCGCAGACGAGCCAAGATGCTCCCGTGCGCGGCGAGAAGCGCCATATAGGCGAGCACCACCGCCAGGACGACGCTCAGCCCGACACCTGCCGAGATCTGCCCACCGACGCTGAGCAGGCACGCCACGGCGACGATCATCGCGACGGTCCCGCCGAGGACGACGACCCGCCGGTGCAGGTCGATCCGCCCTGCCACAACGGCGCCCAGGCCGAGAAGCGCAGCCAGGTTGAACACATTCGATCCCAAGACCACGCCGGCGCCGACGGTCTGTTGGTGGTGTGCGATCGCCGTGATCGAGGCCGTGATCTCAGGCGTGTCGGCCGCCAGAGCAGCGACCATGCCGAGACTGGCTTCGGAGAACCCGAGTCGCTCGCCGACGCGCTCGAGCCGTGTCACCAGTACCCAGCTCGTCGCCAGACTGACGACCGCTCCGATCACGAAGACCGCCACAGATGGTCCGACCGTCACGGGTTTCTGCACCAGATGACACCGGAGGAACCGCCAGCACGCTCACACGCCACGGTGGATCGTTTTCGGAGAACCAGGTGCAACGTGTCGCTCCTCGTGTGCGCGCCGGAGGTATGCCCACCAGGCTTCCCGGCTCTCCGGCGACGAGCAAAGGGCAAGGCGGACCGACCGCTCCGCCCGTAGGGTACCTGTACCGGACTCGGGAACCGGGATCTCGAAGGTGGGAGACGACCGACGGGATTCGCACCGAGGAACCCGATGCACTTTTCCCGTTCCACCGCCTCCTGTTAGACAGGTCGCTCATGCATGAACCGGTCGGCCTCAAGCGCCGTTGCTCCGAACTTTTCCGCGCCCACGAGGTGCACGCATTCGACGGGACCTTCCACGTGCCTGACAGTGACCGCTACCCCGCCCTCTTCGCATGGGACAGTGGGTATCACGCCTTGTCGCTCCTCCATCTCGAGCCCGACGCAGCGATCGAGGAGCTCACCACTCTCTACCGGGCCAACCGCCTGCCTGACGGGCTGCTGTCGCACCAGCGTTACATCCCGGGGGCAGAAGAGCACCAGCGGTTCATTGAGAGCCTCTTCGGTCCGATGTTCGACGGAGATCGCACGCCGTTCATCGACCCTCCCACGCCTGCGTATGCGGCGGCACGACTGTCGTTGGCGCTCGGGGCGCCCGCTGACCGCGTACTTGACGAGGCTGTTTCCCACCTGCGCGCACTTGTCCGGCAGCGGACGGTGGACGGTCGGTCGCTGCCGGCTGTGCTGCACCCCTTCGAAACCGGGACGGAAGGGAGCGCCCTCATGCAGAGCCTGCTCCCCGGCGGGCTGGGGGGCTCCCTGGCCCGATTCAAAGGGCTCACGATTTCGGCCCGCGCAGCTGAAATGGCACCAGAGGCGGCCCTTGGCGCGGGCCACGGGTTCGTGATCTACGACCCCACTGTGTGCGGTTGGTTCCTGTTGGCGCTCGAGGAGGTCGGGGCCGCCTGCCGGGCCCGAACGCGTGTCGCGGAGGCCACGGAGATCGAGGCCATCGCGGGGCGCGTCGCCCGCGATCTGGAAGAGCTGCTCTGGTGGGAAGAAGGTCGCATCTTCGTCGGCTATGACCTGACCCGATCGCTGCAGCTTCAGGGCATTGGCGCGATGGGACTGGTCCCTTGTGCCAGTCGAGCTGTGGCGGAATCGGGCCTGTCCCGACGGGCGGCCCAACGCCATCTCCGTCCCGGCGGGCCTATGCGGGGTCCCCACGGCTTCTCGGCCGGCGCCATTACCTCTCGCAGCGAGCTCGATCCATACGTTCAGTGGGACGGCAACGCGGTATGGGGCGCGACGGCATACTGGGCCTCTCTGGTGGCGACCCGGCTTGGCTGGTGGTCCGAAGCCCGTCGCCTACATGACCAACTCACGACTCTGATCAACGCGCACGGCTTCCGGGAGTTCTACGACGCGTTGACCGGTAAACCTGGCGGGGCGGGAACAGGATCCGGTTTCACCTGGCCGGCCCTCGCCCTGGACATGGCGGTCGGTCCGGAGTAGGAGCGCTCTGCTCTCGCTCACACCGTGGTCCCACCAGCACGTATCTGCTCTCTTCGGCTCAAGGGGAAAGGGAGGCGACCCTTTGATCGTCCCGGAAACGGCTCAAAAGACGGCCAGGGCCCCGACGAGAGTCCTCAAGACATTGCTCCGAGATGCCGACCTTCCAGAGGTGACCTCGGCGAGCGACTTATTGGGTGCTGTTCCGATCCGAGTGAACACGCTGGAATCCCAAGCCTTCCTCTCTGCCCTGGTTGCATCCTCGCAGGATCCCGTCATCGGCAAGACGCTCGACGGCACGGTCGTCCTGTGGAATCAAGCGGCCGAACAACTTTACGGGTTCCAGGCCTCCGAAATGCTGGGGCGAAACATTGCGGTCCTCATCCCTCCCGATCGGCCTGACGAGCTCTCCTACCTTCTGGATCGGATTCGGGCCGGCCATGTCGTGCGAAACTTCCAGACGACGAGGCTGCGGAAGAATGGCACGACGGTCGATGTGGCAATCACCGTTTCACCGGTTGTCGGTTCTGATGGACTTGTACTGGGTGGATCAACGATTGCCCACGACCTCACCCTGTACAACCAGCAGATCCTCGACTTGCGACACGCGCATCGGAGTGCTGAGGAGGCGATCACCACACTGGAGACGCTTCAGTCATCGGCTCCCGTCGGATTCGGATTTGTCGACACGGAGTTTCGCCTGACGCACCTGAACGACATGCTGGCCTCTTTCGCGGGATCAACGACCGGGGAATTGCTCGGACACACCGTCGCCGATGTCGTTCCAGAGATCTGGGCCCAGGTCGAACCGATCTTTCGAAGGGTTCTCTCATACGGTGAAGCCGTCCGCAATATCGAAGTCACGGGGGAAATCCCCAGTGAACCTGGACATCGTCACTACTGGCTTGCAAGTTACTTCCCCGTGCGTCTCGAGACGGAGATCATCGGCGTCGGCATCGTGGCGGTCGATGTCACAGAACGGCGTCAAGCGGAAGAATTCCGGACCATCGCGATGAACCAGATGGCCGAAGGACTCTTCACCGTCGATGCCAAGGGCCTTTTGACGTCCATCAATCATTCCGCCGAAGAGATGCTCGGCTGGACCAGTGAAGAACTGCTCGGAAAGGAGATGCGGCTCTTCGTCCTGGCCGACAACCAAGCTGACCCGATGATCGATGAGGGGAACAAGAAGCTCTTAGACGTTCGGGCGGCCGGTCGACACGTCGTATTGGACGATCATGTCTACCGCTGCAAGAACGGTTCACTTCTTTCGGTGGCGATCTCCGCGTCACCCCTCTTCATCGGAGATACCCTCGAAGGTGCGGTCATCGTCTTTCGAGACATTTCCGAAGAGAGATCGGAGCGCCTCAGGGTCTCCCGTGAGTTGGCGGCTCTCACGTGGGTCGGCCGAATTCGAGAGGCCCTTGATGAGAACAGACTCGTCCTCTTCTCGCAGCCGATGGTTCCCCTGGCCGGTGGTCAACCCCACGAAGAGTTGCTGCTCCGCATGATGGGACGAAATGGTGAATACATTGCCCCTGGGGCATTTCTGCCTGTCGCGGAGAAGTACGGCCTCATCACCGAAATCGATCAGTGGGTGATACAGCAGGCAATCAGCCGGGCGGCAGCGGGACACCACGTCGGAGTCAATCTGTCTGCGGAGTCCATCGTGGCACTCGATCTTGTCAGATTGATTGAGCACGAAATCCAACGGACCGGTGCGAACCCCTCCAATATCGCATTCGAGATCACCGAGACGGCGCTGATGCGGGATATTGCCAAGGGTGAAGCGTTCGCTCGGGGCGTTGTTGAATTGGGATGCGGCGTTTCCCTCGATGACTTTGGGACCGGTTTTGGCACCTTCACCTATCTCAAGAAGCTGCCGCTCACCTTCCTGAAGATAGATCTCGAATTCGTCCGGGATTTGGTGGAGAGTCCCGCAAATCAATATGTCGTCAAGGCAATCGTCAACCTCGCACAAGGATTTGGATGCCAGACGATTGCCGAGGGCGTCGAAGACGATGCGACCCTGACGCTCCTACGCGATCTCGGCGTCGATTTCGCGCAGGGCTTCTACCTGGGTCGACCTTCGCCATGTGTCGCGGGAACGGCACATCTCCCTCGCGCAGAGATGGATCTCGCTGAAACGGGTCGGTAACACTTTTGATTCATTGGGGGTAACGAACTTCCTTGGACCCAGACCCAATCCATCACTGGAGTGGAGCGCTCGACCATCGGCGCCACACGTCCTGCCGGACGACATTCACGACGAGGCCGGCAGACGCCACAAGTCGATGCCGCCGTCAACGGCGTACTGGTCGATTTCCATGACGTCCTGGGGAGAGAACTCCAGGTTCTTCAACGCATCCACGTTTTGTTCGAGCTGGGCCACACTGCTGGCCCCGATCAGCGCTGAGGTGACTCGGGTATCTCGCAATGCCCACGCAATAGCCATCTGGGCGAGAGTCTGGCCTCGCGCCGAGGCGATGTCGTTGAGTCCTCGGATACGCCCGAGATTTTCATCGTTGAGCATGTCACGAGTCAGAGAGCCCTCGCGCGCCGCCCTGGAGTCCGGAGGAACACCGTCCAGGTAATGGTCGGTGAGAAGTCCCTGCGCCAACACCGAGAACGCAATGCAACCGACTCCCTTATCTTCTAGGACGTCGAGAAGGCGGTCTTCGATCCAGCGATTGAACATCGAATACGACGGCTGATGGATGAGTAGTGGCGTGCCCAATTCACGCAGGATGGCGACTGCCTCGGCGGTGCGCTTGTCCGAGTAGGAGGAGATGCCCACGTAGAGCGCCCTCCCAGAGATGACGGCCGTGTGAAGAGCACCGAGTGACTCCTCGAGGGGCGTTTGGGGATCAAAGTGATGGTGGTAGAAGATGTCGACGTAGTCGACACCAAGGCGCCGCAGGCTCTGGTCGAGGCTGGCGAGGAGATACTTCCGGGACCCAAGGTCGCCATAGGGGCCGGGCCACATGTCCCAGCCGGCCTTGGTGGAAACAAGAAGCTCGTCGCGGTGCTGGCGGAAGTCCTCGCGCAGGATCCGTCCGAAATTGGTCTCGGCGCAGCCGTACGGAGGCCCGTAGTTATTGGCCAAATCGAAATGAGTGATCCCCAGGTCGAACGCTCTCCGCAAGACCGAGCGCTGCATCTCAAGTGGTCGGTCGTCTCCGAAGTTCTGCCAGAGCCCGAGCGAGATCGCAGGCAAGAGCAGACCGCTGCGACCACAACGGCGATACGTCATGGACTCGTAACGATCCTCGGCGGGAACGTAGATGGTCACCCGCGGCCCCCTTGCTGTTCAAGCGCCTGGGCAACGACGGTCAGGTCGCTTTCGCCGAACCCGAGACCGGTCACCTTTCCCCATTCCGCGGCCAAGGCTGCGAGCGACTCAAAGCGCTCTGTGCCGGCATCGGCCAGAGCGAGGTGCACGTCCTTGAGCGCGAGTGAGAGCGCGAACTGGACCGAGAAATCGCCTCGGGCGATTCGTTCCAGCTTGGCTGCCTGCCAGGGGGAGACGAGGGGCCCGTCACCAAGCGCATCCATCACGCTTTCAGTCTCAAGGCCCAGCTGATGGGCAAATGCTACCGACACGTTGACTGCTTCCGCCGACAGCGCCAGCCAGGTATTGGCGACGAGTTTGAGCTTTGATCCGGTTCCGACCGGTCCCGTCCAAATGGTTCGCCGACCGAGCGCATCGAAGAGTGGGGTGAGCCGGGGACGAACGGCTTCGGGACCTGAAGCGAATATCGTCAACTGACCCTGCTCCGCCGGCTCCTTGCTCCCCGAGACCGGCGCATCGATCAGAACGACATCCGGGCGCTGGGCTCTCACAAGGGATTCGACACGTTTCATCCCTCCGTCGCCGATCGTACTCATCTGTGCCCAGATCGCGCCCGGCGCCAGGGCGGCCAACATGCCCTGATCTTTGGCAATCGCCAGGACGACATCCGCATCCGTCACCATCGTGACGACGATGGCGGCCCGGCGAGCTGCATCGGCAGCCGAATCGCCCACCTCCGCGCCGAGGTCCGCCAGATCCCGCGTTACCTCCGGATTGCGGTTCCAGACGATTGTCGGGATACCGGCACCGAGGGCCCGGGTTGCCATGGCGTGTCCCATGGTGCCGATGCCCAGAAACGCAACAGGGTCTCTTCCCTGAGGCATCGCTTCCTCCTCTCGTGGTCACGGCTTGGGGGCAAGGAGACGTCGATCAGCTCAGGAGGATTTCAGGGCCTCATCACGGGATGAGGACGATCTTTCCCCGTGTGTGGCGCTGCTCCAATTCCGCAAAGGCATCGATCACCTGATCCAGGGGGTATGTGGCAGCGATCGGAATCTCGATCGCACCCGACGCCACGAGGCCGGCCATCTCGGAAAGCACCTCAGGGGTGGAGGCGGTACCGCTGCCCTCAGCCTTGACGCCGAGCTCTTGGGCCTTCGCGAAGGATGCGATCGTCTCGATCCGATCAGGCGGAATACCAAGATCGACTGCCAGTTCGAGGTACTCGGGCCCGAAGAGATCGATGAACCCGTCGATCCTTCCACCGCCCGCCTCGCGTAGGCGCTCCAGCAGGCCGTCGCCGTACGCCACGGGGATAACAGCGTGAGAGCGCAGCCAGTCGGCATTGGCTTCGGAGGCAATGCCCAGAACCCGCGAGCCGCGTCGTGCCAACAACTGGACCACCACGGTCCCGACCCCGCCCGCCGCCGCCGAGACGGCGATCGTCTCTCCCTGCTTTGCATCGACGGCACGGACGGCCGCATAGGCGGTGCACCCAACGACGTAGAGCGACCCCGCGACCTCCCAGCTGAGTTCCGGCGGTTTCGCAATCAGTTGGGTTGTCGGGACCGCAACGTGCGTGGCATGGCTGGAGCGACGAAAGGAGAACCCCAACACGGCATCACCGACGGCAAATTCGTCAACACCGCTCCCGACGGCGGACACGATCCCAGCGAGGTCGCTGCCTTCGCCCGAGGGAAATGTCGCCGGAAATCGATCATGGAGCGCTCCCGATCGGATGGCAGATTCGCCTGGGTTGATGGCTGCCGCCTTGACTTCCACCACGACCTCACCCGCTTCGGGAGCCGGAATGGGCACGTCGGCGACGTAGAGAACGGTCCGATCCCCGTAGCGGTCGAAGCGCACAGCACGTGAGGTGATTCCCGTCATCTCGCCCTCCGTTCAGGTCGGACGTTGCACCCTGAAGACGTTACCCGCCGCGTCATCACACAGGGTCGTCGAGAATCCCAGGGCCGGGCTCTGCACGAGTGATCAAATCGTGCGATGGACCTCGTGAGCTCGATGCAGCGTCGGATCGAAGACCACCCGGCTCGAGATAGGAGGGAGCAGATACGACGGAAGCCTCTCTGGATAAAGCCCCCGACGCCTGCGCGGCCAACGCTTCGTGGCTTTCATCGTCTCCCCTTTCGTTGGTCACTACCGTCGTGACGACACTGACCAGTGTGCGCCTACGGGCCACAGCATGGGCAGGGACCAAGGTCACAACGTGGCGGCCAATCCCTTGAGCTGTTCGCCTCTCAGGAGAATGTCCCCCAGAGTCAGTCTGAATCCGACCCTGTTGTAGGGCGATCTACTAGGGAAAAGATTCGGCTGGAATGCTCGTAGTGCATCTCAGGCTGCGAAACGTCACTCGCCTCTTTCCGAGCGATTCGTAGCCGGGAAGAAGCCGCTTGAGCGTCACTCCCCCCCTCCGAGGCAGGCTTCTGCTGAGCTCTACTCGGGAGTGCGGCCAGAACGACCACACCAGCGACGGCTACGACAATGGTGGCGACCACCAGCCCGAGATCCATTCCTGACACAAAACCTCGTCGTGCAGCTCCAGCAAGAGCCATCCCGGTCCTTCCCGGGACATGGTTGGCGACGGCCAGGGCACCGCCGAGCGATCCGACAATGAGCTTTTCGATGTTTGGCGGGATCTGTTGATGCGCCAGCAGCGGCGTCATGAAGTTCTGGTAGCGCATGTTGAGGGCTGTCCCGAGCACGGCGACCCCCAGTGCGCCGCCCAGCTGCATGGACGTGTCACTCGTCGCGGAGCCCACCCCCGCATCGGCGATGGGCAGAGAACCCATGATCGACTCGACCGATGGAGCGAGCCCGAGGCCCACCCCGAGCCCGATGAGCGCGATCGAGGGCACGGCTGCTGCATAGGTGCTGTGCACGGTGGTTCGTGAGAGGAGCCCGAGTCCGGCGGCAACAATGAGAAGGCCGCCGGCAACGACGGGCTTGGTTCCGACTCTTCGTGCGATGACCACGGAGGTCGGAGCGGCGACCAACACGACAAGCGCAATGGGGCCGATGGCCAATCCGGTCTTGAGTGGGCTGAAGCCGAGCGCGAACTGCAGGTATTGGGTAAGTAGAAAGAAGAGGCCCAGCATGGCAAAGAGGAGCAGTGCCAGTGACGCGATCGCGGCGCTATACCGACGATTCTTGAAGAATTCCAGCGGAAGCATCGGATGACTGGTTCTTCGTTCCCACAGGACGAAGCAGGTGAGAACGACGATCGATGCGGCCAGCGCTCCATCGATGAGCGGAGAGGTCCACGTCCGGCTCGGTGCCTCGATGATTCCCCATAACAACAGACTCACCCCCATGACCGAGAGAACCGCACCCAGCGGATCAGCTCGCCGCGGATAGGGACTTCTCGAGTTGGGGACGAGGATGGCGGTCGCAACGAGGCCGATAGCGGCGATGGGAACGTTGATCAAGAAGACGGAACCCCACCAGAAATGGACCAGGAGAAGTCCGCCGAGCATCGGGCCAATGGCCACCCCGAGGCCAGCCGTGCCGGACCATATCCCGATCGCTCTCGATCGATCTCGATCTCCGGTGAAAACGTTGGTGAGGATGGACAAGGTGGATGGCATCAGGGCAGCCGCGCCCAATCCCATGAGTGCCCGTGCTGCTGTGAGCCGGTCAGGAGTGCCTGACCAGGCCGCACAAGCAGACCCGCAGCCAAAGACGACGAGTCCGGACATGAACACCCACTTGCGACCGAGTCGATCGCCCAGCGCTCCGAATGTCAGCAGCATGCCGGCGAAGAAGACGGCGAAGGCATCCACTATCCATTGCAGCTGCGTCGACGTGGCCTGCAGACCCCGGACGATTGACGGCAGGGCAACGTTGAGGATCGTGTTGTCGAGGCTGATGAGCAGCAACGTGACGCACAGAACGGCAAGCGTCGCCCGCCGTCTCGCCGCAGACGTTCCAGTGTTCTGGTTCTTTGGCCGTGCGGCCGAGTCGAAGACCATCATGACGATCGGGCTGCTGACCAGAGCCGTCCGGGTCCCCGCGAAGGACGATCGGCGCCAAGCTCGCCCAGGTACCGGCGGGATCCCCCAGACTCGAGAGCACTGAACTCTTCGGACGAGAAGACCCGCCATCTGGTGACCAAGGGCCGATCGGCGGGCGCCAATGGAAACCCCTCGAACGCTCCCTCGGCAAGATCGACGAGCAGGTCGGCGGCGGACGCAGCTCCGTGCCCGCCCCGATTGTGGAAGCGCACCTCGGACACCACTCCAGCCTGCCTCGGGCCCATTGGAGTAAATAGAGACATAGGTCCTCCGTAGTGGACCTGGTGTTGTGACGTAAGTCCCTTGTGCCCCCGGGCTCGAGCGGCATCAATTGTCATCACGGAAGGGAGGGCTTCTTGCCCGGCTCTATGGAGGGACATGCGATGAAGATCGAACTGACCGACGAGCAGGTGGAGAATCTGGGAGAGCTCCTGCGGGGAGCGCTCGGTGACCTCAGCTCAGAGATCGCCGCGACGGACAATCCTGCCTATCGTGACGGGCTGCGCGCCCGGCGTGTCGCGCTCGAGGGGGTGCTGACGCAGCTCGGTTCGGGAGTGGGAGTTCAAGGTGCTTGATCGGTGACCCTTTGCCGCGAAGAGTGAACGCCCGATGCGTACAAGCGGCGATGTGTGCCGCCTTGGGTGCGGTCGCGCTCCTGCTCGTGACAGGGCCTCTCGACGCACCTGGTGCGGGAGCGGCGGATGGCCAGCCTGCATTCACAACCTCAGAAGCTCCCGGTGGGGCCGCGACGGCCGGCCAGAGAGTCGTCGCTCTCACGTTCGACGACGGCCCAGGCCCATACACCCCGCAAGTGCTCTCCGTTCTGGAGCGCTATCAGGTGCCAGCTACCTTCTTCGAGATCGGTGAGGAGGTGGCTGCCTACCCCCGCTATTCGAAAATGGTGGCGGCAGCCGGGTTCCCGGTCGAGGACCATACCTGGAGCCATCCCGATCTCTCCACGCTGCCCGCCTCCGCGGTCGGCTCCCAGATCGACATGACCCAGGCCGAAATCCGCAACGTCACGGGGACCACCCCACTCTGCGTGCGTCCTCCGTACGACGCGTGGAACGCCAGTGTCCTTGGCCAGATCGCATCGCGAGGGCTGACCACCATGAGCTATTCCGTCGACCCCCGGGACTGGAGCCTGCCCGGCGTGCAGACGATCGTGAACAGGGTTGTCAGCGCAGCCTTTCCTGGCGCGGTCGTCGACATGCACGACGGCGGCGGTGATCGTTCCGAGACGGTCGCGGCGCTCCCGCAGATCATCGTCGAACTCCGGGCGAAGGGGTACACCTTCGTCTCTCTCTGCGGTGCCGGGCCGACCTACGGACCGCAGGTCAGCGCGACCTATTCGTTTGGAAACGCGCCGACTCCGGGTCCGCCTGTCACGTCCAACCTGCCTTTGGTCGGGGCGGCGGCCACCGGCGACGGAGGTGGCTATTGGGAGGTGGCCTCCGACGGTGGGATCTTCTCCTTCGGTGACGCGGCCTTCCACGGGTCGATGGCGGGAACGCCGCTCAACGCGCCCATTGTGGGCATGGCGGCCACCGGCGACGGAGGTGGCTATTGGGAGGTGGCCTCCGACGGTGGGATCTTCTCCTTCGGTGACGCGGCCTTCCACGGGTCGATGGCGGGAACGCCGCTCAACGCGCCCATTGTGGGCATGGCGGCCACCGGCGACGGAGGTGGCTATTGGGAGGTGGCCTCCGACGGTGGGATCTTCTCCTTCGGTGACGCGGCCTTCCACGGGTCGATGGCGGGAACGCCGCTCAACGCGCCCATTGTGGGCATGGCGGCCACCGGCGACGGAGGTGGCTATTGGGAGGTGGCCTCCGACGGTGGGATCTTCTCCTTCGGTGACGCGGCCTTCCACGGGTCGATGGCGGGAACGCCGCTCAACGCGCCCATTGTGGGCATGGCGGCCACCGGCGACGGAGGTGGCTATTGGGAGGTGGCCTCCGACGGTGGGATCTTCTCCTTCGGCGTACCCTTCTACGGCTCCCGTGCCGGTTTGGGCGCCGACCGCTTCTTCGCCATCGTGCCCGGACCCGGCTTCACGGGCTACCTCCTCGCCGGCCAGCACCCAGCCGACTAGCCCCGGCACAGGGTGGCCCTTCGAACCAAGGCCAAAGGGGATCATCTCATCGGCGCTCACTGCGACCTAGAGCAATGGACCGAACCGTCGAGCGGGGTTGGCATCAGCCCAGTGAGAGGAAGAGATCTCGAGAGCGGAAGACGGGATTCGAACCCGCGACCCTGACCTAAGCAGGTGGCGGAGTTCGTCGTAGTAGGTCTGGCGAGTGTCCCGAAATGCGGGCCCTGTCCGCTCAGTCTGCCGTAGGTCCGCTGAATCCGTCCCAGAAGTAGAGCGCTCCACAACCCAAACCGAATACAAATGACGAACGGCAGCCGGCGCCGGTTTTACCCGGCGCCGGCTGAATCGCAATGCCTTGTCCTAGAAAGCCACGATGCCTTCGCCCCCAATCGCTCCAGGAACGAGTACCGATCCGACGGCAGCCAGCGCACCGCCCGGACCGACCTGGAACTCGTCAACGGTCCCGGTGCCGCCGGTCTGGACATAGAGGAATTGACCTCCTGCCGATGGCGCAGCGTCGACGGTTCCGGGATTCGTTGGCGTCGCACTCAGCAAGGACAGTTGGCCCGAGAAGACCTGCTCAGCAAAGCCGCTGACGCTCGCGCTCCCGGCGTTCGAAGCGAAATACGCTCCCTGGGCCGAGGTGATCCAGCACGTCGCGCTCTGGCCGGTCGCGACGGTCGCGATCGAGTTCAACGTGCCGTTGGGCGTCAGGGAGTACGTCGAGACCGCATTCGTGCCGGCATCTGCCACGACAACATGGCCCGCCGGATCGAAGGTCACCGCGAAAGGAACGTTGCCCGGCTCAGCGTTTACGACCGGCGAGGGCGAGAGGTACCCGAAGGGACCCACCCGGAATACGTCAATGTCGCTACCACTCGCTTTCGTCGTGACGATGAGCCGCGATCCATCCGGTGTGAACGCGACCTGGCCCGGTGTGCTTACGAACTGCGTCGTGTCACTCGGCACCGTGATGCCAAGCGATCGGTTCGAGCCCGGAAGGGGGTACAAGTGCCCGAAGAAGGAGACGAACCCCTGCACATTGGCGCTCAGTCCGTTCAAGACATAGACGGAGGTCCCGTGTACGGCCACGCTGACCGGGAAGGAGCCTCCCGAGGAAACCACCTGGCGCAATGCAAGTTGATCTCCTCGCACTGAGAACACTGAGACTGTGTTGCTGCCGGCATTGACGGAATAGAGGAGGTTCTGCAACGGGTCGTAGGTCAACGACCCCTGGGAGGCCAGGTGGTCGACGGCGGAACCATTGAGCACTCCTCCCAGGCCTCCGGTGGAATAGCTGCCGGCGGCAACAAGAGTCCCGTTCGCATCGCGGTGATACGCCACGATCTGGTTGCCTGCGACATTGTCCGTCTGTACAAAGACTGCGTGATCAGCTCCTAGAGCGAAGGGTGGCGCGCTCGGCTGGGGGCTCGCCCCGGCAAGCACGGGGATGGCGAGCACGGACAGGCCGACGGCGGTGCCAACCGCCATGGCGGCGCGAACACGGGTCTTCATGGATCCTCCTGGGTTAGGTGATTTGCTTGTACTGTCCCGAACGAGCGCGATGCGTTACGCGAATCAAGGGCACAATTTGAACGTCGCCTTCAGCAAGCGTCATTGGCCCGTAACGCGCCGAAGCTGCCATCGGACTACGTGAGATGAGCTCTCTTCGGTCGTCACGACCAGGTGACGAATTGGTTTCGAACAGGTTTGGCGCGTCGTGCGCTCTCCATCTTCGATCTACGCTGCATCACGTGGAAACGGACGCCGAGCTGCTGAGCCTTTTGCAAAGCGGCGACGAGCAGGCCTTTGTGATCCTCGTCAACCGTTACCAAATGCCGCTGCTCCGGCTGGCGTGTTCCATGGTGAGCGATCGGTCCATCGCCGAGGAGGCCGTGCAGGACACTTGGATGGGCGTGGTGCGTGGTATCGACCGATTCGAAGGGCGCTCGTCCTTGAAGACCTGGTTGTTCCACATCCTCGTCAACCGCGTCCGCTCAGCCCGGACCGTTGAGCACCAGCGCCGCCTGCAGCGCACGCCGTCAGTCGACCCGGGATGCTTCACACCGTCGGGCGAGTGGAGCGAGCCGGTAGAGAGCTGGGACGATGAGCTCGCCGAACGCCTGGACGCCATGGCAATCATGCCAGTGCTGGGGAGAGCGCTCGAAGGGCTTCCAGCGCGCCAACGCGAGATCGTGTTGCTCCGTGATGTGGAGGGCCTGTCGAGTCAGGAGGCCTGTGACGTTCTCGGCCTTCGACCCGGGAATCAGAGGATTTTGCTGCACCGCGGTCGGGCCAATCTGCGCGAGGCTCTCGCGACTGAGATGAAGAAGGCATAAGCCATGATCTCCTTGCGCAATCGAGACCTCGTCTGCCAACAAGCCATTGAGCTTCTGACCGACTACCTGGAAGGGAGCCTTTCTCGCAGGCAAAGGCTCCGGCTCGAGCGCCATCTGCGCGCGTGCCCGAATTGCTCGAACTACCTCGAACAAATCCGACTCACCGTCAGACTTACTGGCGCAATCGCACCGGAGGAGCTAGCTCCCGATGCCGTTGATGACTTGACTCAGCTCTATCGGCGCTGGCGCGACGAGCCGTAAAGAGCAGCCGGATTTTGAAAATAGACATTTCGAATCGGATACACCGGATAGTTGGGTCCAGGTAATTCTCCGCCCGGCGCGGCGAACGTCGGCGGATCAGCAGCACCTCTAGGATGTGCGGTAGTCGCCGATCAGGGCGAGTGCCCCATCGAGAGCTTGGCGGAGCTGTCGAGGATCGCGCCGAGCTTGCGTGAGCATCAGACCGCCTTGAATGCTGGCCAGGGTCGACCCTGAAAGCCAGTCGAGGTCGGCGTCAGCTCGCAGTTCGCCGGAAGCGGCCATTGCGCCAAGTCCGGCTCGGATGCTCGCTTGCCATCGATCAAATCCTGAGGCCAGGACGTTCCGGATGTCGTCATCGTGCTCACCCAGTTCTGCAACCAGGTTTGCTATCGGACAACCTCCGCGCCCGTGCCGTCGCTCCTGGAGCTCGACGAGCGCGTCAAACCACCGCCGCAGGCCCGCCCATGTGCCGAGCCCTTCGAACAAAGACTGTTGGGTACCAAGAACTGCGTCGTTTGTCGCTTCAGCTACTGCGAGCAGCAGATCGTCCTTGTCCTTGAAGTAGTGATACAGCTGGCTGCGCGAGGCGCGGGCCCGCACCCCCACCTCGTCCAAGCTGGCTCCGAGTGCCCCTCGTTCGGCCACGACATCGGCTGCCGCAGCCACGATCCGAAGGCGGGCCTGACGGCCCCGCTCGGTTGCCGGCTCCTGTCCCATGATCTCATTCTATTGGACTTGACAGTCCAGTTTGGCACGGCTTAAGTGGACTCAGCAGTCCAGATACGTCCCGAGGTCCTAGGAGGTCCGATGTCCGTCACCATCGGTGAGCAGTCCGAGCAGCTGAAGGCCGCAGCAGCGGATCGTCTACCGCGTGACGTTCTCGATGCCTTCGACCGGAGCATCGAAGGATTCCTCCGTGAGGGAGTCCCCGCGGGTGCCATTGCCGCTGGCGATTCCATCGAATCGTTCATCCTGGAGGACGCCAACGGAAACGAGGTCGAACTCGATCAGCTCGTCGTCGACGGCCCCGCAGTCATCGTCTTCTATCGGGGCGGCTGGTGCCCCTACTGCAACCTGGCACTGCGGACCTACCAGCGGGAACTCCTCCCAGAGCTGGACAGATTCGGGTCGCGCCTCGTCGCGATCAGCCCCCAATCACCCGATCAGTCGCTTTCCACCGCCGAGAAGGCAGGGCTCGATTTCACGGTGCTCTCGGATCCAGGCAGCCGATTGGCACGGCGGATTGGCATTTCGTTCCAGCAGAGCGAAGACGTGCTCGAGGCCCAACGGAAGCTCGGGCTTGATCTGGCACAAGTGAATGCCGAAGGGTCGATAGAGCTACCCCGGCCTACCGTGCTGATCGTCGACCAGGAGCACATCGTCCGCTTTGTCGACGTCCAACCTGATTACACGGCCCGCACCGAAGTGGCCGACATACTTCGTGCACTCTCGGAGATAGGCACCGACCAGCCGTAGAACAAGCACTGGTCGCCGATCAGCAATCTCGTCGTTCAGCTCACACGGATGGTTGACACATCAGCTTGGCGCAAAGCGATCTGTGGCGTCTGCTCTGCCGTTCTGATGGTGGCTACCGCGTGCCCCTGGACAGCGGGGTCGTCGGGTCTGTGACGAGGCAATCGGGCATCGCGCCGGCGTAGCCCGACGTCTCGGCAGATCGGCCCGTGGCACATGCCTTCCGCCAACGGCACCTGTCGTGGGAACATGGCGGCACCTGAGCAAAGCGAGGCACTTATGGACCGACTCCGTCCGTATCGAGATCAGATCGCCCTGGTCGCCGCTGTCGTCCTGCCGCTCGCAGTCGCCGGCATCCTGGTCCCGTTCCGCTCAGACTTCGCCAACACTGCGTCGGCACTGATCCTGGTCGCGGTCATCGTTGCTGTCGCCGCTCTGGGCAACCGGTTCAGCGGCTTCGTGGCCACGTTGAGCGCCACGTTGTGGTTCGACTACTTCTTGACGCAACCCTATGGCCGGCTTGCGATCACGCATCGTCCCGACATCGAGACGGCGGTGTGCCTCTTCGTTGTCGGGATCATCGTGACCGAGCTCGCGGCGCGCAATCGGCACCATCGGGCCAGCGCGTTCGAGGAAGCCGACTACGTCGGAATGATCTATGACGTGTCTGAACTTGTCGCGTCGGGCAAACCCGCCTCCGAGGTGCTCGAGCGCGTGCGCGCCACACTGGTGGAGCTCCTGCACCTCCGAGCCTGTCGCTATGAAGAAGGGCTGGGCACCCGCCCCATAATGCGCCTCGAACACGACGGCCAAGTGCTCCTGGGCGGAAGACTCTGGAACGTCGATCGCATGGGGCTACCCGGACCCGAGATCGAGCTCCTCGTCGCCCACCGCGGAGCAAGTCTCGGTCGTTTCGTCCTCACACCCACTCCGGGCTACGAGGTACCGCTTCAGCCTCGGGTCGTTGCCGTCGCCCTTGCCGACCAGGCCGGCGCGTCGCTCGCCCCCCGGCTGCGCAGCGCATAGAGCGTGTCTCCATCGCTGCCGAGCCCGACGAGCGCCCTCACGTCGTGGCGAGGAGCGTCGCCCAAGGCAGCGTAGGCCGCGGTGGGCTCCTTCCACCCAGTTCCAGTTTCGCCTACCCAATCCTCCTCTGGTAAGAGCTCCGCCATCCAAACAAGGCGCAAATTCAATGTCACCTGGTGCATAGCGTGCGCCGCTCTTGCGCCCGCGGTGTTCGATCATCACGAAGCGATAGCCGAAGAGAATGCCCAGTCGTGCTCAGTAAAGATAGGTGGGCGCCTTGAGCATCCGCCTCAGCCGCCGGGTCGGTTTGTTGGAGAAGTCGATCAACGACATCGACGATCCTCAGGCGGCACGCGTGTGAAGTCTGATGGATCCTGGCCAAGTACCCAGAGACGATCTCCTGCTTCGAGGACGACGTCTCCGGTCGGAGCCAGGACGTGTCCGTTTCGGGCGATCGAGGTCACGAGGGTACCTTCAGGGAACCCGGCCGAGCGCAGCCGTAGCCCCGCCAAAGTCGAATCTTTTGTCACGGATACCTCGAATGCGCCAGCTGACGCACCCAGCGCACTTACCCGCTCGGCCGAGGCCAAGAGCTCTCGGCGGTAGGCCTGGACCAAGTCCGAGACCGACACGGTAGCCACGACGCGGCGATCATCGTCGAGCACTGGCACCCACGACAGGTGTGCCGATGCAATGGACTCGAGGGCCGTGTCGAGCCGGCTGTGCACCGAAATGGACGGGGCACCAGCGTCAGCGAGGCCACCCACCATGGCCGTGGGCGCGGACGACTCTGTGAGCTCAGTCAGCGAGATGGTTCCCTCGAAGCGGCCGGCAGCGTCGATGACGGGTGCGCCCGGCACCTCAGCGGCGGTGCAGAGTTCAAGGGCCTCCGGCGCCGTCGTTGATGTTGGTAGCACGAGCCGGGGAGGAATCATGGCGCGCGCCGTCGGAATGCTGGCCAAGAGTGGCAGTCCCGCCAAGATGTGCTGGGCCTCGGTGTCGGATCGGCTGCGGATCTGGCTCCGGTAGATCGTGTCGTCGAAGTGGTGCACGATCAGCCAAGCCAGACCGACTCCGACCAGCGCTGGTGTGACGATCGAGAGGCTCCCGGTCATCTCGGCAACCATGATCATGACCGCCAGGGGCGCTCGCGAGATGCTGCCGAAGCAGCACATCATGCCCACGATGACATAGGGCGCAGGGTCGTGCCCCATCGACGGCGCGATGGGCTCGAAGAGCCGCCAGACGGCAGCGCCCATGAAGGCACCGATCACCATGCCCGGGCCGAAGATGCCTCCCGATCCCCCTGAGCCAATGGAGAGCCCAGTCGCGATGATCCGGGCGAAAGGGACGATGAGCACTATCCACAAGGGGATGCCGAGGAGTTCAGGACCCAGTGACTTCTGGATCCAGCCGTAGCCGGTGCCGAGGACCTCGGGAATGACGATGCCGATGGCACCGACGATGAGCCCGCCGATCGCCGGCTTCACCCATTTCGGGAGCTTGGGGATCCCGGAAAAAACCTGAGCGATGCCGTAGAACCCTTTTGCGTAGAGGAGCCCGATCAAACCGCCGAGGACCCCGATGAGAGCGAACCAGCCCAGTTGGGCCGGATCATCGAATCGGTAGGAGCCGACGTAGCCGAAGAGCGGCCCAAAGCCCTCGAAGGATCCAAAGATTGCGTAGCTGACCGATGAGGCGATGAAGCACGGCAACAACGCTGCAGGGTCGAAGTCGTCGCGGTAGAGGATCTCCGAAGCGAGGACGGCACCGCCGAGCGGCGCGCCGAAAATAGCCCCGATACCTGATCCGATCCCTGTGGCGACCGCGATGCGCCCGTCCGCTGGGTCGAGCTCGAGCACGCGTGTCAGCAGCGAGCCGAAGCCGGCGCTGATCTGGCCTGTGGGCCCCTCACGCCCACCCGATCCCCCCGAGCCGATGGTGAGGGCGGAGGCCACGATCTTGATGATGACGGCGCGAAAGCGCACGCCCTTGGGGTTGTGGTGCACTGCCGAGATGGCGGCGTCGGTGCCGTGTCCTTCGGCTTCAGGGGCAAAGCGGTAGACAAGAAGCCCACCGAGCAGGGCGCCGCCAGCTGCGACCAGCGGCAGCGCCCATGGTCGAGCGGCGTGCGCCGAACCGGCGACGTGCCCCTCGGCAGCGGGGGTGGGGACGGTATAGCCGGCGAGGACCTCCAAGAAGAAATGCGTGCACAGCCGTAGCGCCTCGTAGAAGACGACGGCCCCCAGACCGGCGATGGCACCAATAGCAATGCCGAGCACGATCCAGCGTTGCAAGTAGGACGACGATCGCAGCCATCGACCCACAGCGGCGGCCGCCCCACGGGCGCGTACCGAACTGCTGGGGTGCGGCGGGCCGCCCAACGCATCCTCACTCGACTGCGCGCTCACAGGTCCCAGCCTGTGCTCCAGTCCTGTTCGGGCACCTCCCCCGCCGTCTCGCTCAGATGGCGCAACGCTTCCACGACGCCGCTCCGGGATTCCGTCGGGATCGATGCCACGAGTTGCTCGATCTCTAGACGTCGACGGGCCGTCACTGCGTCGACGAGGCGCCGACCTCCCGGAGACAGTGCGATGCGGACCTGGCGCCGGTCTCGGCGGTCAGTCCTGCGAGTCACGAGTCCCTTCTTGATCAATCGGTCACACATCCTCGACGCCGTTGGAGGGGTGACTGAAACTGCATCAGCCAACGCGGCCACGCCCTGGGGACCCCGAGAGGCCAGCACCACGAGCGAGCGGTACTGGGTGAGGGTCACCTCTTCTCCCACGTCAGCGAGGGAGCGGGCAGCAATTGCGACGAGCACCCGGCTGGCACTCAGTACGGCGTCGACGACCTGTTCCTCAGTCTGAGGGGCGATCTGGAGTTCTTGCATATAGCAACTATTGTGCACAGTATGAGTTCTCGGCGCAAGCTGTTGACCCTGGTCGTGGGTGCCTTTGTGCTTGTCGCTGCAGCCCTGACCTTCGGGCTCTCATCGCTGGGTGCAACCTCGGTTGGCCCTCCGCCGGCTTCGATCGGGGACCAGATGGATCGGGCGCTTCCCGCATCGCTCCTCGGCGCACCGTTCATCGATCAGAAGGGCCAGCCCGTCACGTTGCGCCAGTTCGCTGGGAAAGCGATCTTCTTGGTCCCGTTCCTCACCTCGTGCCAGGAGGAGTGCCCAGTGACAACCGGTGCGCTGCTCGACCTCGAACGAGAGCTCACTGCGCAACACTTGACCTCAAAAGCAGCCATTGTCGAAGTGACGGTTGATCCTGGTCGCGACTCACCACAGCGCATGGCGGCCTACGCCAAGCTCACCGGTGCCACGTGGCCACTGCTGACCGCCTCACCGGCATTGATCGCCGTGCTGTGGCACTACTTCGGCATCTACTACCAGGTCGTGCCAGAAGGCTCGCCTGCCGGCGTCGATTGGGAGACCAGGAAGCCCTACACCTACGACGTCAACCACTCCGACGGATTCATCGTAATCGACCCAACTCTTCACGAGCGGTTCGTCGCTGCAGGAATGGTCAACGGTGCGACCCTGCCGACTTCCCTTCGCCGGCTTCTCGATGCCCAAGGTCTCTACGATCTAAAACATCCGGGTGGCGGAAGTTGGACGGTGGATCAGGCGTTCAACGCGATCGATTGGGTCCTCGAGTAGTCCAGTAACCATGACCCGTAATCAGACGCACTGCTGCTCCGCTCTCATGGCTGCCAGGTATTGACCTGAGCCGCGTCGTGTCGCTGCCCGAGAGCGGCCTGAAGATCTTCGAGGGACAACTCAGCAGTGACGTTACGGACTCCTACGAAGGCGGGACTCCCCATTCCGGCAACGGCACTACGACAGAACGTGCGCCGCAGCAACAAGCAGTTCAGAGGTCATTGCCGCCTTCTTCGAACTTGCTCCGACGCGGTGCAGCTTGTCTGCGGCGGCCAAGTATCGAACCTACTATTTCTGTTCAGCTGGACGTTTCTTCGCCATCACGAACTGATGGTCGCTGCGGGTCCGATACACCCCGCGCGAATCCCGACATGGCTCGAGTGCCTCGAGCAGTGCGCCTCGCAAGATCGTCGAGTCGTTCGAGCGGAACGCGGGAACCGCCGGTCCCACGCTAGAAATCGCGCGCCACGCAGTTTCCGCGTCCGGCCACTCCATCGTCGAGATGCGGGCTCCTCGTTCGAGGACCGAGAATCCGCTCAACTCCAACATCTGCTCAGCAACGCCTGGCGCCGAAATGTCATTGAGCCGTCGCATCGAGTCAAGGTGCTGCTCGGGAGCGTAGAACGCAAAGACCTTGAACGCCTCACGGATGTCGAGGGGTGGTCCCTCTCCCCAGAAACTGATGGCAACCAGCCCGCCAGGTCTCAGCACCCGATGAATTTCGTCGAGCGCCTCGCCGCATCCACCCCAAATCCCGTTCACCGAAAGGACAGCGTCGAACTGGTCATCGGTCCAGGGAAGCTCGAACATCGACCCGACTCGCAGATCTGAGGTTGGCGCACGGTCGCGTGCCACCGCCACGAGCTCGGCAGATGCGTCGATGCCGGCGACGTCGGCCCCCATGCCGTCTGCGACGCGGACGGCAAGTCCCGAACCGCAAGCCACGTCGAGGAGCGAGGTTCCCGGACCGACCCCGAGCCTAGGGAGCAGTGCGACGAGCATGTCGAGCGAGTAGTGCTCATAGAGGCACGACCAGTCGACGGCCCTGCTCCCCCACGCCTCCCCCGCCTCCTCCCATCTGTGGGACGACGCGGCGGTCGCAATGTCTTCGTGACCGAATGCCATGACCGCATTTTGCGCCGGTGACCCGAAATGGTCCTGAAGTTCTCGTGGAGATCCCGTGGAGACGATCATCACTGGATAACCACTTCGACTTCATGACCTGTAGAGGTCTTTCATCGACAGTGGAATCTGCGGCGCCATTCTGCCGTCGCAGACGGACCGAAAGGACCCATCATGACTCAGACCGAAGCCCCCACAGTCGACAACGGCGTCAACATCGAGGCACTCCGGGGCGCCCGGCAGGCGCTGACCGATACGCCCCAAGCGGCACAATTCCAATGGCGTGCTCGCTGCGAGTGGGTGAACGGCACGCACAGCCGCTCGACCGTCACCGACTTCTCCGGCCTTGGAGACCAGCACTCCCATCGCCAGGCCTACACCATCGAAGCTGACCACCCCGAAGTGTTCGCGTCGGCAGACAACGGTCTGACCCCTCCGGAACTCGTGCTGGGTGCCCTGGCCTCATGCCTCACTGCCGGTGTTGCCACCGTGGCCACCAACCGCGGCGTTCAGCTGCGCTCGGTGACCGCGACCGTACGCGGCGACATGGACCTACAGGGCATCCTGGGTATCGATGCGGACGTCCGCAATGGATTCGACCACATCGACGTTCGGTTCGAAATCGACGCTGACGCCAGCCCCGCCGACATCGAGGCCATCGTGGCACAGTCCCAGAAGCGTTCCGCTGTCTTCGACATCGTCACCAACCCGACAACCGTCCAGGTCACGGTGGCCTGAACGACACTGCCGCGACGGGAGCCCGAATTGCATACGTCCGTCGTCATCGTCGGAGCCGGCCCCGGTGGGCTCGCCATGAGCCATCACCTCATCGGGGCCGGCGTGGACCACGTCCTCCTCGAGCGAGGAGAGCTGGCCCACTCATGGCGGACCGAGCGCTGGGACTCGCTTCGCCTCCTGACCCCGAACTGGATGACCCCATTGCCTGGGGCGCGCTATGAAGGCAACGACCCGGACGGGTACATGACGGCGGCAGAGACCGTCGCAACGTTGGAGGCGTACGGCTCGTCCTTTGACCCGCCGCTGCATACCGGTATTGAGGTGGAAGCGGCCTGTCGCAGCGGCGACGGGTTTGAGGTTCGCACGGCCGGCGGGACCTGGCGCTGCGACGCACTTGTCGCTGCCACTGGTGCGTCGAGCGAGCCCCGCGTACCAGAGTTCGCCTCCGCCCTCCCCCAGACCGTCCAGCAGCTCACTTCCCTGTCCTACCGCCGACCGACCCAGATCGACGACCGGGGCTGCGTGTTGGTGGTGGGTGCGTCAGCGTCAGGAGTACAGATCGCGGACGAGCTACAGCGATCCGGCCGTGATGTCACCATCGCGGTCGGTGAGCACGTCCGTTTGCCGCGGTCGTATCGAGGGTGTGACATCTATCGATGGCTGGACAGGATCGGCCAGCTCGACGAGCGATGGGACGAGGTGGAGGACCTCCAGCGGGCCCGCCGGCACGCATCGGTGCAGGTGATGGGAGGCGACGACGGGCGAGACGTCGACCTCCAATCTCTCCAGGGCATTGGCGTCGAGCTCATTGGGCGCCTCATGGCGATCCGCGGCACGACGGCGTTGTGCTCGGGCGGCCTGGGGAGTCTCGTCGCCAACGCCGATCTGAAGGAGGCCAGGCTCCTCCGCCGCATCGACGAGTGGGTCGATGAACACGACGTCGCCGACCTCGTCGGCCCTGCGGTCAAGCCGCGTCCGACCGTCCTTACCGAGGTGCCCACCGAGCTCGATCTGGCCCGCTTCGGGACGGTGATCTGGGCCACAGGGTTCCGGCCCACCTACGACTGGTTGGATCCCAGGGCGCTCGACCGCCGCGGCCGAGTCGATCACGACGGTGGCGTCGCGAGAATGCCGGGCCTCTACCTCCTGGGTCTCCCGTTCCTGCGGCGGCGTCGTTCCAACCTCCTCGGCGGGTTGGGCCTTGATGCGTCCGAACTCGGCCAACACCTCGTCGAGTATTTGGGGGCCAGCCGGGCGGATGGCATTTCGACGTCCGCTGAGGCCGGGATCAGTTGGCCCCGCTGAGGGCGCGCCGGGTCCGCAGAACGATGTCCCCTACCGGGCAGAGGGCACCCGCCTCGAGCAGTTCGCCGGCTCGCTCGGTCCCCAAGGAGTCTATGAGTCGATCTCTCGTGGCGAAGGCGAGGTCATGCAAAGTGCTCGACATCGGCGCCACGCCGAGCATCGCGTGCCTCTCGATGGCACCGAACAGCTCGATCGCAAGCTCGGCTTGATCGATCCGATCGAGGGCGATCGCGCAGCGGGACAGCGTATGCCACTGCTGCGACCAGTCCCCGGCTCGGTCCCAGACGCCGACCATATCGGCGAGACCCGCACACCCGGCCTCAAGCTCTCCCCGAGAGACCAGGAGTCCACTCGCTTCGGTGACGGCGAACCCGTACATCCAGCGGTTTCCGATAGCTCCCGCAATCCGGCCGCTCGCGCTGAACGCCTCCAGAGCCTCGTCCTCGGTTCGGCTGGCGAATCCCCGGGCGACCTCGACTGACGCCAGGTCCGTCGGTGACATCGTCAGCTTCGCCACGCCGTCAGCGCGCGCAATCAATCCGTCGGCCTCGTCGTAGGCGCCGTTCGAGCTGTGTCCTACGGCCGCCAGATAGCAGGCGTGGACGAGTCGTGAACCGTCGCCGGACTCTTCGGCCAGCTCGATCTGGCGAAGTGCCTCGGCGTGGCCTTTCATCGGTTCGCCGACCAGGTAGAGCACGTTGGCGAAGGTTCGTTCCGCGAGGCCACTCGGGAATACCGACAGTCGGCTCTCCAGCTGGCGCGTTTCTTCTGCGAGCTGTACCGCGAGATCGAACTCGCCACGGACCCAGGCACCGTACGCGCGAATCCCAGTCAGCATCGGGGCCAGTGGGTGGTCGAGCGCGCCCGGCGCGTTGCAGGCGGCGTCGGCCCACGCAAATACTTCGTAGCGCATGGCCCGCATGGCGAACTCGCGGATCGATGTGATCAGGCCGAAAGTGACGTCGAGAGCCCCAAGCTCCAAAGCGAAGCGCTGGGCAGCTCGCAGGTCGGCCAGTGAGGATTCCGCCCTGGCGATCGCGTCGCCTTCGCCAGGACCGGACAGCTCAGACTCGACCCTTCCGGCCTCGGCGGCGAAATGTCTCGCATGCGCTGCGAACAGCTCGGCCGCTCGGGCATCGCTGAGGCGGGTCCGGCCGTATTCTCTTAGCGTCTCGAGCAGCTCGTAGCGAGTCGAGCCCCCGGCCTGGTGACGCAAGGCAAGCATGGAGCGCTCGGTGAGCCGGGTCAGCTGGTCGAGGGTATCGCCCCCCGGTGCCATCGCCTCTGCCGAGCGCAGCTCGAAGGAACCGGCGAACACTGATAGCGCCGTGAAGAGGGCACGCTCGTCCTGCTCAAGCATGTCGTAGGACCAGCTGATGGCATCGTGCATGGTCCTGTGCCGAGGATCGCTCCCCCTTCGCATCGCTTTGAGCACGCCAAAACGTTGGTCAAGGCGGTGAGCAACCTCGGCAACGCCGATGGCGCGCGCCCGTGCCGCCGCCAGTTCGATTGCCAGCGGGATTCCATCGAGGCGTCGACAGATCTCGACAACCAGCGGCCCAGTGATCTCGTCCAGGGCGAAGGAAGGGTCGGCGGCCTTGGCTCGAGCGACGAAGAGCGCGACCGCGGGGATCTCGGCCAGTTCGCCCAGAGCCACATCAGACGCGAAGAGGTCCACAGGCCCAGTGGGCAGTGGGTCGACCGTCCAGAGGCGCTCACCGGCCACGGCTAACGGCTCCCGACTGGTGGCGACGATCGCAATGGTGGGGGCCTCGCGCAGTATCCGCGCCACAAGTTCGGCAACAGGCTCGATTAGATGCTCGCAATTGTCGAGCACCAGCAGGCTGTGCCGAGGGCGCAACAGATCAACAATGGCATCGTCGATCGAGCTCGACTTCCGTAGATTCACGTCGATGGCCGTGGCAAGCGCTGCGCCCGTAGCGTCCTGATCGATGACTCCTACAAACTCCACGACGTGGACACCATCCACGAACTGGACACCAACAGTGCGGGCCAGCTCCATCGCCAGCGAGGTCTTCCCCACGCCCCCTGGGCCGATCAATGTGACCAACCGGTGATCGACGATCATCTCGGCAAGCTGCGCTAACAACGCATCACGTCCGATCAACGGCTGTACCCGGACGCCGATCGACGCTCCCGTGGCAACCGGGGACAAGGCGACCCCGGTCCGGCCCTCCTCGATCTCCTCCACGGTCGCCACGAATTCGTAGCCTCTGCCGTGCACTGTCCGGATGATCGACTGCTGGCTGCCGTCGTCACCGACAGCCTGGCGGACCGCCTTGATCCGCGTCGTGAGTGCGGACTCGCTCACGAAACGGTCGCCCCAGATCGCGTCGAGCAGTTCCTCCTTTCGCACCACCGTGCCGCGGCGCTCGACGAGGTATGCGAGCACGTCGAACACCTGGGGTTCGACCCGGATCTCCTCGCCGCCCCGTCGAAGGACGATGCGGTCCAGGTTCAATTCGCAATCGGCGAATCGGATCACCTCATTGACGGTAGCCGCAGTCGCAGCCATGATCTGGGCTCAGCATCAGGGGGGCGGGTACGAAGCGCCAGG
The DNA here is from genome assembly GCA_963804055.1 of uncultured Acidimicrobiaceae bacterium. Taxonomy (GTDB): domain Bacteria; phylum Actinomycetota; class Acidimicrobiia; order Acidimicrobiales; family RAAP-2; genus Bog-473. Next base: position 133,327 of record CAWDOU010000008.1, read on the forward strand.
AAATGGGCGGCATGACTGTGGGAGTGACGAGCGCGATGAGAACCAAGAGGGCCTCTAGGCATTGACTCCACGTCGGGCCTGCTTATCGGACCCGTAAGCGCCCGGCTGCAAACACCGCCAGTGGCCCTGGACACCCTCAGCCTGAACTCCCCGCGATCCTCACACTCGAGTCCCCATCCAATCACGAGGTCAGTCGGGAATCGACTTCACGTGCTCCGAGTCTCAGTCCGGGAAGAAACGTGGCGCCGCCCACGCCATGCCCTCCGTATCGATCACTTCCAGCTTTCCGGTTGCCCCGTCGAAGGGTCGGACTTGTCAGGGTTGTCAGCGCTCGTGCGTGTCAATCCGGACATGCTGTCTCCACGTGTTTCTATGCGGGCACCTCGTCCTTCAAGTTTTGACGCAACCATGCTCGAACCTCGTCAGTGTTCTCGTGACCGTGTACGGACACTGCGTGTTCGGTGGCAGCGAGGACGACCTCATCCTCTTCACCGGAAATGGAAAGCGTACAACCGCTCTCACTGGGAAAGTCGCGGCAGTCCGCAACCTTTCTGCCCATTGTTCTCTCCCTTCTCTGTGTCTTCGGCCGTCACAACTCCTCGACACTCAGCACGTCGAGATTACGAAACCGCGGTGTGCCGTCGCACAGGACGCGCAACTTCTCGGCAAATGCGGCCGTCTCCGGAAGTTCTGAGTTCGCCATGGCGTCCTCGTACGAGGGGAACTCCACGATTTGCACGTAGGTGTCCGGGCGATCTCTGTCCTTGGTGAAGATCCCCCGCTGCGCCTTCCGGATCCCCTCCGTCTCCGCCCGCCATCCGCTGACGAGTGCCTCGACTTCGTCAGGCTTGGTGGTCTCGATCTCGATGATCTGAACGAACGCCATGGCCGCTCCTTTGGCCCGAGTCCTCTTTGCAAGGTAAACCCGCACAGACAAATTTGCAACGGGAGATGTAGTTGCCTCGGCAGAAGTCGCTGGCCGAGGAGCGCTCTTCAGCCCTGCCCATCGCAATCCCTCAGATCAATCTCAGCCAAAGCTCATGGCGCTGCCGTGTGGTGGGCCTTCTGAGCCCGGTTCAGACCAGCGGGGTCCAGCGGTTTCCAGTCGGTCCACCGAAATCAGGCGCTGTAATGGCGCATCCCACTGAAAGATCAGGCCCAGTTGAGGAGGGCTCGGATTCGCGTGTGTCGGAATACCTGCCCACCAACGTCAAGTGTCGTGCTCCATTCGCTGGAGGCGCGTCAGCAACTCGGGGGCAAGACTGTGGGCCAACCAGCTCTCGAATCCGACATCGTGGGTCACGCCGGCTTCGAGTACCGCTGTGTAGCCGACGAACTCATTGACGGTCTCGCCCTAGCCCCGGCTCCCCGACCATGTCCTTGTGATATCTGCTACGGGACAGGGCCCTTCATCCCGAGAGCGCCACGACTGCCAGAGGCAGAACGAGAATCGCGCCGGCCAGCAGTCCAGAGGCCACGGCAATCCTCTTGGACTTCCGAGAAGATGAAAGCAGCCGGCTGACTCTTTGGGGCACATCCGAGCCAGCGGCCGATAGCGCACACCGTGGGGCACACCCCGACGCCGCCATGTCCACGAGTGCTCCGGCGAGTGTCAGTGGGTCGTACCGCCGAGCAGAGTAGTCGTCTGCCGACATCTCAAGCAGCGTGGCGATCTCCAGCGCTACCAGACGAGCGTAGGGGATCCACCGGAAGAGGTTCTTCAGCCCGAGCATCGGGAGCATCACGAGCCCGTGGCGCTCCTGGACATGGCCACGCTCGTGCTCAATGACCGCCGCAATTTCTGTTGGGCCGAGGAGACGCAGGGTTCCTTCGCTCAACACGATCCTCGGATGGAGGCCCGGAACGCAGTAGGCAACAGTCCGGCTGTCCGAAAGGAGATCCGTCCCGGGGTAGGCGGCGGACTGATGCGCGACGAGATCCAGAAGGCGGCGGTGCCGCGCCCTCGATCGGACCGTCCGGATCATCAGCGATCCGAAGATGAAGACCAGCACGATTCCCAAGTCGGCCGCAAGGGTGAGAGCCAGTGCGTCATAGAGGCCCAGGCCCTGGAGGGGGTGCCCACTGAAGAGGCTTGCAACGAGTTCTCTGACACCACTGGCGAATCCGACCTGATAGCGCGCCACGGCGACGGACAGTCCGGCTCCGATTCCGGCGGCGATCGCGCTAAGCCCGAGGCATTGCCAGCAGAACACCGCTGCACGCGGCGCTCGGTACACCCACGATGCCCGTGAGAGCCATTTTGAGAAGGGGCCCAGGAGCGCCACGGCGAGCACCGCTAAGAGCCCTGCCGCAACGAGAAGACTCATCCGTCCCCCTCCTCGGGGCCGGCTGCTGCTTCGTCCAGGGCCCGTCGGAGAATCTCTGCCTCCTCAGGTGACACCGATTCGGCGAAACGGACGAGAACCGCACTCCTGTTCGTGGTTGCCTCACCGAGGGCGTCAATCATCAATTCGGCTCGATAGGCCTCGCGGGTGTCGGCGGCGGCGAATCGATGCGTCCGGCCGTCTGTGGTCCGCTCGACCAGGTTCTTTCGGCGTAGGCGTTCGAGGATCGTGAGCACCGTCGTGTAGGCCCTGTCGGGCAATTGATCCGCCACTTCCCGCCCCGTCAGCGCTTGGGTCTCGGAGTCCCAGAGGACGTCCATCACGCGGCGTTCCAGCTCCCCCAGGCGCCTCATGAGCGGTCCTCCGGATCGGTTCTCTTCTCAGGGTCAGCCATGGCGTTCCTTGTTCTACTACTACGCGCCGTAGTTGTACTACTACGTTATGTAGTAGTACCTTTTGCCTCGTGATCGCAGCTCTCTACGACGAGCCACTGCCACCTCTCGCCGGCCACGAGTTCGTCTCGACGCAGTTCGAGTTCGTCCCGGTGGCAATGATCCTGGTCGCCTTCGTCCTCTATCTCTGGGCCGTGAAGCGCAACAACGCCCTCCACGCCCGGCACCCCTGGTCGGTGGGCAAGACCGTTGCCTGGATCGGTGCCCTCTTCACGACTGGTGTGGCCATCTTCAGCTTCGTCGGCGTCTACGACGGCGAGCTCTTCTGGGACCACATGATCCAGCACCTGATCCTGATCATGGTGGCCGCTCCTCTCTTCGCCATCGCCTCTCCCCTGGACCTGGCCTGGCGCTCGACCTCGGGCGCCGCACACATCGTCGTCACCGAGGCTTTGCGCTCGAGGATCGCCAAGCTCTTCGGCCATCCCGTCACGGCCTTCGTCCTCTATGCCGTGATGATCCCGGTGAGCCATCTCACCAGTTGGTACAACCTCACGCTCGAACACGAAAGCGTCCACAACGCGGAGCATCTGGCGTTTCTAATCGTCGGGTATCTGTTCTGGCGCCAGATCTTCGGAAGTGATCCCAACAGGTACCGACTCCACCCCGCGCTGCAGTTCTTCTATCTCTTCATGGCCATCCCCATCGACACCTTCACAGGCCTGTCTCTTGCGGGGGCGAACAAGGAGCTCTTCCCCGCTTACTTCGCCACGCACCGGAACTGGGGCCCGTCCTACATCACCGACCTTCATGTAGGCGGGGACATCATGTGGGTCGTTGGCGACACGTTGATGCTCTGGCCGATGATCCCGGTCGCACTGCGTTGGATGCATATGGATGAGCGCAAGGCGATCCGCGTCGATCGCGAGTTGGATGCGGAGCGGGAAGCTGGCTCGAGCCCCTCCGCTGTTTCTTCGGGACCGTGATTCGCCGCTCAAAGCGGGATCGTCGAGGACGGTCGGGCGCAGGGATAGCGATCATTCTCGTCGCTGTCGCGAGCCTCCTCACCGCATGCGGAAGCGCAGGCGATCCACCCGCCCCACCGCAATCACAAGGCGTTGTGGAAAACCGGGCGATACCCGATGTCCCCTTGATCTCAAGCTCGGGGACGCCGACCTCGCTACGAGACTACCGCGGCAAGGACATCGTGATGGCGCCGTTCCTCTCCCTCTGCCAGGACGAATGCCCGCTGGTCACCGGTGCGTTCATCGCCCTCCAGCGCGACGTCCGTGCGGCGGGTCTGGGAAGCAAAGTGGTGTTCATGGAGATCACCGTGGACCCGGGCCGCGACAGCCCCTCTCGCCTTGCGGCCTACTCCAAGGAGTTCGGTGCCGACTGGGTCCTGGCCACCGGAACGCCGGCCAACCTCGATGCGCTGTGGAAGTTCCTCGGCGTATCGGTGCAGATCGTCCCTGAGGAGCAGCCGGCCAAGATCGATTGGTACACCGGCAAGCCGCTTACGTACGACGTCGACCATACCGACGGCTACTTCCTCATCGACTCCGCCGGCCACGAGCGCTTCAGCGATTCGAATCCACCCGATCTGCACGGGCACCTGGACAAAAAGCTCACGAATCTGCTCAACGACGGCGGGCTGCAGAATCTCGACCACCAGGGCAATCCCAATTGGACCCTCTCCGACGCGCTGAGCTCAATCAGCTGGCTGGTGGGTCAGAACATCCCAGGCATCGCGAACACCTGATGGCGCCCGATCGCCTCCGCACGACGTTGGGGAGCGGGGCCGCTCCGGACGGCTTCGTGAGAGAACACCGACCTGGACGGATCGATTGGGGGATTGCGAAACATGGTTGACATCACCGAATCTCCAGACACGAGCCAACGTCGGGATTTTCGCCTCGTGCGGACACAGCGGGTCCTCCAGATCATCTTGGGACTCTTCTGGCTGCTCGACGCCGGCCTCCAGTTCCAGCCCTACATGTTCAGCAGCAACTTCACCACGACCTACTTGTTGAACAACGCCCAGAACCAGCCCGATGTGATCCGCTGGATCATCACGAACGTGGGCAACTTCGTCGGGCCCCACGTCGCGGTCTGGAACACCTTCTTTGCGCTGATTCAGGTGGCTATCGGACTGGGATTGTTATTCCGCCGGACCGTGCGACCCTCCCTTGTTGTCTCATTCTTCTGGGCCTTCGGCGTCTGGTTCTTCGGGGAAGGCCTCGGCCTGATCTTCACCGGGTCGGCGTCAGCCCTCACCGGCGCTCCGGGCTCGGTCTTCCTCTATGGACTGATCGGGCTGATGGCCTGGCCGCGGTCCGTACCCGCCGAGGAGGGCGATGAGACGGAACCGAGCGTCGGCATCGCCTCCTCGGCCGCCGGGCAGGGCCTCGGCGGGGCGGTGACTCCGCTGCTGGTGTGGTGCGGGTACTGGTCGCTGGCGGCGATCCTGTTCCTCCTCCCCGACAACCGGACCCCGACATCGGTGTCGAGTGCGATCACAGGCATGTCATCGGGCGAGCCGAGTGCCTACTCCCACCTTCTCAACAGCCTTGGCAACCATTTCGGCAGCGGTGGAGTGTGGACGACCTGGCTCCTGGCCATCGGATCCCTCGTCATCGGATTCGGGCCGCTGGTGTTCCGCCGACCGACTCCGTTCCTGGCCGCTGGTGGCTTGTTGGCGACCTTCTTCTGGGTGAGCGGCCAGGGTCTCGGAGGCATCTTTACGGGCTCGGGAACCGATCCGAACTCCGGTCCGCTGATCGTGCTCCTGGCGCTGGCCATGGTGCCGGCCGTGCTGCCGGATACGACGTCTTGGCTTTCGCCGTTCTCGACCGCGCTCTTTCGATACCCCGTGTTGGTGCTGGGGAGCCTGGTCGCGCTGCTCGCGGGGCTCTTCCTCAGCGCCGCCTACCCCGTGGCCGCCCAGGAGTCGACCAGCACGGCCATGGCCGGCATGGCCGGCATGGCCGGGGCGACCTCGGGTTCGGGGGGCGCGACTTCGACAACCGCCACCTGCACTCGAGGAAACAATGGGGCGCCGAGGACCGGGCTGGACATCCAGAACACACCGAACATGGTCATGGCTGGGCCGGGCACCAACATGAACATGAACGGGGCCGACGCCAGCGCGGCGGCTGGGCTGAACACCACTAAATCGAACTGGCACTACACCGGTCCGGCATTGCCAGCGGCAGAGGCCCGGGCCCTGTTGGCCCATGGCGCCAACGGGTCCGCCAGCGTCCATATGGCGGCCCAAGGATGCTCACCTGAGCCGACGTTCTCCCAACAGATCAATGCCACCCAGTACGTCCAAGCCACGAGCCAGGAGGTGGCTCGTTACTCCACGCCAGCGGCAGCACAGGCCGCAGGGTACGAGCCAGTAAGTCCGACCGGCTACCCGGTCGTCTACTACGTGGACCCGGCCATTGTGACGGCGAATCAATCCGCTGGCCGCACCCTCGATCCCTCTGCCGTCGATGGGCTCGTCTACGCCACGACACCCTCAGGAGAGCAAGTTCTTGCTGCTGCGATGTACTTGCTTCCCGCCTCATTCATCAATGATCCACCGATGCCCTACGGCTCGCTCGTCCAATGGCACGAACGCACCGGGCTGTGTGTTCCCGAGACCGGATCGCCGGCCGTACCTCTTTCGATCTCCGGATTCGCACCGTGTTCGACGGGTTCAACCACAGGACCCACCCCGTATATGACGATGGTGTGGCAGGTTCCTGTCGCCGGTGGACCACTTGCGATCCAACCGCCCGACATCCAGATAATCGAAGCGGCGACGATGCAGACGAGCTCCTCCGGCCTTGCCCCGTGACAAGCCATGGACCGTTGCGCCCTACAGATGCCGTTGTACGTCCTCGGGTTGTCCCTCCCCCGCCAGGCTGGTCGTTCGCCGTTCCGTTGATTTAGCACTAAAGTGGGCCCGATGTCCCTTCACCACATCGAATGCGACACTCACCCACCGAGACCCACGCCAAGGGAATTCAGGAGACCCCTAACCCGGCGCTCGTTGGCCCCGGGCGTCGCTCCCTACGCCCATCGTCCGAGCGCTGGGTCCACACGCCCGGTCTGCCCAGCGGACTGCCTTCGGTCACTCGGCCCCGTGTCGCTTCGACCCGATGACGGTGTCGACACGGTGGTCTGGCTTGGTGTCGACGCAGCACCACCTCTTGCGACAGCTCTGCCCACCCTCGCAATCGGTCGAAAGTGGTTCCAGTGCAACCGACGCATCCGTGGCCTGGGCGAACTGCCCGGACGCGACCACCGGAGGGCCGCCAAGAGGAAGGCCACTGGCTGTGGAGTTGGTGCGCGCCGCGGTTCGGGATCGGGAGGGACCGCTGACGAACGATGACCAGGTAGCCCTGGTCATCTTCACTCGCGACCTCCGCGTCACCGACCACCCTGCACTCACCGCCGCAGGACGGGCGTCGAGGGTGGTCTGCGCATTCATCCACGACGCAGCGCTGAAGTCAGGCCGGCCGATGCACCCGCTTCGAACCCGCTTTCTTTCAGAGTGTCTCGCTGACCTCGACGTCTCCCTCCGGCGGCTGGGATCTCGACTCGAGGTGCGAGAAGGCAAGTGGGTAGACGAGGTCCTCGGGCTCGCCGCACAGAGCGGTGCACGGTCGATCCACATGAGCGACGACGTGACGCCCTATGCGCAGCGACGATTTGCCCGACTGGAGGCCGCGGCGGGACAGACCATTGAAGTGTGCCGCAGCCCTGGCCTCACAACATTGCCCCCGGGAGTCCTCACGCCGGCGGGCGGGGACCATTACCGCGTCTTCACACCCTTCTACAGACGATGGCTCACCACCCCGAGGCGGCACCTCCTGCCCCCGCCCGCCTGGCTACCGACGGTTGACGGCACCAATCCGAGGCCTTGGTCCCGGTCCGCAAAGACGCTCCCCACGTCGCCACTCCCCCTGGGCTCGGGGGGCGAGCACGCCGCCGCGACACGGCTTGCGGCCTGGGCTGCCGGAGGCATCACCCGCTACGGCGAGCATCGAGACGACCTCGCTGAACCGGCGCACTCCGGGCTCTCGCGGGACTTGCACTTCGGCTGTATCTCCCCGCTCCAGGTCGAAATCTTGATCGACGGTCTCCCAGGGGCCGGACCATTCCTTCGGCAGCTGTGTTGGCGTGACTTTTACCTCCAGATCCTCGCGGCGCGGCCCGAAGCAGCATGGTCCGATTACGTCGAACGGGGACGTCGGCCCCGCACGGACCCGGTGAGATTCGAGGCGTGGCGCAAGGGCCGCACGGGCGTGCCAATCGTCGACGCAGCGATGCGACAGCTGGCACTCGAAGGTTTTCTTCCGAACCGCGCCCGAATGATCGCAGCATCGTTTCTGACGAGGAACCTCGGGCTCGACTGGCGCGACGGCGCACGACACTTCCTCGAACACCTCGTCGACGCGGACGTCGCACTCAACAATTTGAACTGGCAATGGATGGCCGGGCGCGGTACCGGCGCGAACCCCCACCGGGTCCTCAGCCCTACACGCCAGGGGAACCGGTTCGATCCGGATGGCACCTACGTACGCCGGCACGTGCCAGAGCTCCTCGGACTCGACTCGGCCCGGATCCATGAACCGTGGCGCCTCGGCCGACGCGAACTCGCTCGCCTCGGCTACCAGGCTCCCATCGTGCCTCTCGGAGATGTGGTCGCGTGAACGCGGAACGGTTCGCCGACCGATCACACGCTGGGCTACGGGGGGGCGTACTGACTTCGAAGGTGGTGGCACCGCAAATATCGAGGACTCGAACTCCATCAACCATCCGATCGGTCAGTGGAGTGGGGACCGCCGAGGCGGCGCGGACCTGCCGTGCAGCGTGGAGTTCGACGACGAGGGTCGACTCGCAAAGGTGAAGATCGTCGACCCGTCGTTCCACCACTGGCCCGCGCCGCCGGTCCCGCTGGTCGACATTGCGCACAAGAGATTCAACCTCTCGCACGCCGGGGACGCTCTCTGATCGCCGTTGTGGGCTCCAGCCGACGGCAGATGTCGGCGAGCGCTACCAACGCCTTGAGCTCTCGCAGGGCATTCGAGCGGTTGGCCCCGAATGGTGCGCGCGAGCACTGTGTCACAGCCGGCGTCGATGACTCCTTTCCACCTGGAGGCCATCAGCCGACCGGTCGAGCCGCTCGAGTTGTGCAGCTCTCCCCCGAGCAGCAGTGAGGGTTTCCCATTGACTAAGAGCTGGCCGCCGTGAAGCTGTGAGGTCATACGCCTTCTCTACCGCTCTCGGTTCGAGAAGCCGTCGCCCCGAGCTGTTCGCTACAAATCGAACCCACGACCATCCGCGCTCAGCACTTTGCGCTGCTGTCCGTCCCGCACCTGGTCGTTGAGGTTAGCGCGCTCACGGCGAATCTCTTCGGGAGTGAGCTCGCGCTTCTCATCGCCAGGCCGTGCTGCGAGCTGGAAGCCCGTGTAGACAACGCGTCGTTCCGCCGACACAGGTGGTCGGCTCATGTGCAGGGTGCAAGAACAATGCACGGTGACATCACCGGTCTTCGTTGGCAGCGGCAGTCGAGGGAGATCCAGCCCCTCGGCACCCAATGGCGAGATATTGGCGCGATGTGAGCCTGGAATGACGCCGAGCTCCCCGTTCTCGGGACCTGCGCCAGTCACAGAAATGCCTACGACCAGACCGCAGCAATGTCGGCTGTGACCACCCATGGCGCAATCCTTGTGCCAACTCACATCCGAAATGCCTTCGATGACTTGCACCTTCTTGAGAAGTCCCTCGGCGGAGTCGCCGACGTCGGGGTTTCGCTGTATGAACTGGTCGTCCGTAAACGACCCAATCGCCGCGATGCGTTGACTGTGCAGCAAACTCCTGAGCGCGGCGGATTTCAGGTTGAATCCGAGAATCCTGGCCGGATACCACTCCCCCGATGCAGTTTGCGCCCACCATGACGCACCGTCATCGCGCTCAGCCGCCGCAATGGCATCGTCAAGTTCGCTGCTCACGGCATCCATCTCTGCCTCGCTGAATACACCTTCGAGGTGCAGAAACCCAGCTTGAGAAAGGAAGTGACCGATTGCATCGGGATCGTCCTTGAGGTTGAAGGACTGTTTCAGGTTGAGGGGAAATCCGTCACGGTCTGCGAACGCAATCGTGCCCGGTTTGTAGACCGACGAGCCGTCGAACAGGCAACGCAGGACTGGTTCCCAATCCACGAAGTCATCCGAGGTACCGGTCTGGATCGTCACTCGACCAGACATCACGAGCCCGAACGTCGAGACCGTGTCATTCAAGAGATCAGACCAGGTAGGGACATCGAGCGACACCACCAATGCCTCGCTGGTGCCGCGAGTCAGAACGAGCCGTCCGTCTTCGCCTGCCAGCGTGAACTGATCGCCTTCGAGGTCAACGCTCAGAGGGGGAAGACCCAGCTGCGCGACCGCCTGTCCAGCTTCGATCCCCCGTTCCTCGAGCAAGGCCGGCAGATCGACCTCGAGAAATCTACCGGCCTCTACCGGTGGCACAGAAACATCGGGACGCGTACGCCAGTCCACACTTGTCATCTCAGTACTCCCTTTTCACGAAGGCGATTTGAGCACACCCCGCGGCGATGCAGGACCCCGGTGTCCGCATCGGGCCATCCTTTCAGTGGCATTGATCATCAGCTCAGCCGCCTACCGACTTGTTCGCGATGACCAATTGCTGTGTCGCGGTGTTGTACGAGACGGGATAGAGCGGCCCGAGTCCATAGTCGCGGCCGGGGGCGAACGAGGTCGTTGAGCTGAACCCGGGTACAGCGACGTTTTGCAATGCGTACCCCGCCTTCTCGAAGGACTTCGTCGTCAAGGTCTTCCCAGCCGCCGTGGTGATGGCCTCGAGCAGCGCAACGCCCTGGCACGCCGTCTCGGCAGCGACCCAAGTGGTGGGGGCCGTGGCAGCTGCACCGACCGGACTGGCGATCACGGTCGAGGGATAGGCCTTTCGGATGATCGCAATGCATTTCTGCATGGCTGGATCCTCCCATTCGGACGACTCAGAGGGTGACGGGTCGGCAGCAAGGACGCCTTTGAGGTAGGTCGGGTTGTCAGCGCCCTTTTCCTGGATGTAGCCCGCCAGATCGGGGTAGCTGGTGGCGATCAATTGCGGCTTGTACGTGCTCTGATTGGCTTGCTGCCCTTCGAGCCAGTTGGCGGATCCAGAACCGACTCCAACCACCACGTTCGCTCCGTCACTCTGGAAGCGCTGGGCGATACTGGCGATGAGTTCATTCGAAGCGGGCAGGTCTCCTTCCGGAGCGGAATCGATCGCGGTCGACACGACGTTGACATGGTCCTTCTTGAGCGCGGCCTGGACGGTTGCAACCTCGCTCTTGTCAGCGGACGTTCCCCCGAAGAGCGCAACCTTCTTTCCCTTGAAGTCGCCCTTTTTGGTGAACCAGGCGAGCTGCACCGGATCAAACGCGACGGTAGGTGGTATCGGCGCGAAGTTCGGCGCAGATCCCGCGGGCAATGTGCTCGTGACAGCCGTCCCGTTCACCACGGGGATGTTGGCCACTTGATAGCACTCGGGCTGCAGCGGGCCCATGACCATGAACACCTTGTCATCCTCGATGAGCTGCGTGCATGCAGTAGCGGTCGCAGCTGTCCCCGTCGGATTCACCGGAACGAGGAAGAGCTTGATTTTGCGGCCGTTGATGCCGCCTTTTGCGTTGATATTCGCGATCAATGCATTGTAGGCATCGGGGTAGCTGCCTTGATCGATGTTGATTCCCAACGACTTGAGGGCAGCGAGGTCCACATACGGAACGCCGACATTGATCGTTGTCGAGGTGACCCCCTGCGTCTGCGCTGCTGACGCATCCGATTCGACGCTGAGCGGCACGACCAAAGAGACGCAGCCAACAAACGCTATGAGCGCTCGCCCCCTGTACTTTCGAAACCCCTCCATTCGACCCGCTCCGGCCCTATTCATATGCCCTCCCCATGATCATTTTGCGTTCAGCGATTCGCCATTGGATCGACCGCGGCGTAGCGGTCCCATCTTCTCCGAATGCCTCTATTCACTGTGATGCTGCGCTTTCGTTGCGTGCAGCGACAATTTGGCGAAGAGATCCGCCAGCACGAGACGCGCGTCGATCCGAGTAAAGATCCGGACAGAAGGACCCGTCCACGTGCTGTCGTAGTGGCCTGTCTCGAGCAGGCTGTAGCGGGGTCTGTCGACCCATTCGCTCGATGCAGGCGTCGAGTCAAAGTTCGCAAGAAGCGCTGTCAGCAACACCAGAGGGCTATCGCCCAGTATGTAGGTCTCGCCGGTGGCCAGACCAAAGCTCTCCAGGGCCTGGGCGGCCCTGGCCAACGAGGCGAAAAGGTGCTCTCCGAGTGGGCCTTGTGGCCGCATGCGGGTCAGCATCTCGCTGCCCGAGGCGAGCACCTGGCCGTAAACGTTGCGGGGCACCTGCCACAACCTCAGATTCGAGGAGTTGAAGACGACCTGGGCAGCAATCAGGTCGATGCTGGTGTTGTACTCCACGTTCAGGGCTCCCGCTTCGGCTTGGGCCTGATCGTCGTACTCACGTCCTCCGATCCACAGAACAGTGAGGTGATCGGCGATGCGCGGCTCCATGAGCCACGCCGAGGCGATATTCGTCAGGGATCCTCCGCAGGCGACGACGAGCGGGGTCTCGACGTCCTCGCGGAGCGCCTCCTCGACAATTGCTTCTGCAGCGATCGTTGACCGTGGCTGCGTCGGACTCGTCAGGCTGTCGCTTGACCCCGCGATCACCTGCACGTCATTGCGGCCGGCCAGGGCAGCCACCTCGAGTGCCGCTGCAACCGAATCATGGGCGCAGGTCGGCGACCACGAAGGGTCATACGTCGGCACCTGGCTGCCGATCACGTATCGGATATCCACACTCGGACTCAACAGATGATGAGCGAGCTGGACCAATCCGTCGGGGTCGCCGCAGTAGTCGTTGTCCGAGACCACCCTCATTCGAGGGCGCACTGCAGGCCAACCACTTGACATGTCTCTCCACGTTCCTCGTCGGTGAAGACCCAGCCCACCCCTCGACCAGTGGTCTCCCCCAACTGTCGACACCCACGGCCCGTTTTCACGGATTGGTGAGCTGTACAAGTGTATAGCATGAGGTCCCGCCCGTCGAGCGCGGTCCGAGATCTGGTGCGAGCGTCCAAGGACGCCGGCTTGGCATGCCGACTACGTCACCGGCTCGACACCGACGAGCGTCGTACGGTGCATGAGACGCCGGGAGCTCGATTCATACGGCATTGCTCGGTGCAACATGCCCGTGTTGTCCCAAATGACGAGGTCGCCCCGCCGCCACTGATGGCGGAGAACGAACTGGGGTCGCGTCGACCAGGCCAGGAGGTCATCGAGGAGAGCTGTCCCCTTCTCCTGCGGCCATCCGACGATCTCGGAAGCAGTCGCACCGAGCAACAGTGACTGACGGCCACTTCGGTGCGTCCAGACCAGGGGATGCACCCGTGTCGGGACGCGCGCCCAACCAGCCCGCTCCGCCTCCGATGCGTCAGGATGGACCCGCTCCTGAGCGGCGGCAAAGCTGTGCACGACCTGCAGCTGGGCCACTTCGGATTTTTCAGCCTCAGGAAGTTCGTTCCAGGCGGCATACGTCGTGGCGAACTCCGTCTCGCCCCCAGCGTCGGCGACCTCCTTTGCCGTGAGCAGCGTCGCCATCTGGGGCAATTCGTCGGTTGCGCCATCAATGTGCCAGAGAAAGTTCCCCTGTCGGTACCAGGCCAGCACGGCATTGGTCTTGGTGACGTCCAGGGTGATGGTGGCAATCTCTGGGTACTCGTGCTCGCCCGTGCGGTTGACAACAACCTCACCAAGCAGCCGGCTGAATGCCACAAGATCTGGATCGGAGATGTACGCATCGCGGTAGACCAGGACCCCATGGCGATCGAGCGCTGATCGACATTCGTCGGAAACTCCTTCGTCGACGAAATCGCTGCCCGACAAGCCGGTGACCTCGAGTCCGATGTTGGGCATGAGAGGAGTGGTTGTGATTGACATCGTCCCTCCGTGGCGGCCCGCTCGCTGGGCTACTGTACATCTGTATAGCATCACGGAGGAAGCGAGGTTATGCGGCTCGGTTTGACTGGTAGCGGGGCGACGGCGAATGACGTCATCGCCCAAGCCCTGCAGGCAGAGAGCGACGGATTCACGTCCCTTTGGTATGCCAGCGTGGTCACCGGCGATCCCCTGGCTGCCATGGCGACGGCAGGCCGCGCCACCTCGCGGATCGAACTGGGCACCGCTGTGCTCCAGACGTATCCGTGTCACCCGCTTCTCCAGGCCAACCGCGCCGCGTCGGTTGCTGATGTCATGGGTCGTCAAGGCTTCACGCTGGGCATCGGACCATCGCATGAGCCGCTCATCGAAGGTACGTACGGCCTTTCCTATGCTCACCCGGGCCGGAATACAGAGGAATACGTGCGCATTCTGGTGGCTGCGCTACGTGGAGGACCCGTCGATATCGACGGCGAAGACTGGCGGGCACATACCCCAGCCTCGGTCGATCCACCTGGCCACGACATTCCTGTGCTTGTCTCCGCCCTTGGTCCGCGTTTGCTTCGGCTGGCCGGCGAGGTGGCGGACGGGACGGTCCTGTGGATGGCACCGGCCCGGGCTATCGAGTCTCACATCGCACCGACAATCCACGCCGCCGCGAGCGCGGCTGGACGCCCCGCTCCGCGGATCGTTGCCGGCCTCCCCGTGGCCGTACACGACGATACGTCCGAGGCTCGCGCCGTTGCCGCAACGCGGTCCGGCATCTATGCCGGGATGGCCAACTATCAACGGATCCTTCACATCGGACGTATCTCCACACCCGCCGAGGCCGCCATCGTGGGCTCTGAAGCGTCTGTCCGGAGCCAACTGCAGTCTCTCCTCGACGCCGGGGCCACCGACATCTGGGCCTCCGTCTTCCCCGTCGGTGAAGACAAATCGCGCTCGGTGCAGCGGACGACCGGCCTGCTGAAGGAACTGGTCGGATAGGAACGTCGCATCAGACGAGTTCGGAACGACTGCAATAATCGTGCAAACGAGAGACCGAGGTATGCATGGCCTCCCCCCGGCGAGTTGGGACAGAGACATCGAAGACGAGGGACTTGCTGCTCGATTGTGTCGAGCGGCTCATGGTCAAATCCGGCTACGCCGGCGTGACGTACCGTGCCGTCGCCGCCGCGGCCGGCGTCACCTCGGGATTGGTCCAGTACTACTTCCCCAGCCAAGATGAGCTGTTCGCTGCCGTCGTACGGAGACGCTCACAACAAAACATCGACCGGCTGACTGATGCCTTGCGGGAGGACGCCGAGGAACCCCTGCGGGTGCTCTGGGAGTACAGCCAGGACGAATCCGTTGCGGCGCTCACCACGGAGTTTCTCGCGCTCGGTAATCACTCCACGTCCATCAAAGAGGTGATCGCCGAGGTGACCGAGCGGGTTCGCGGACTTCAGTTGCAAGTGCTCCATGCGCGCTTCGGTCCAGAGGGGATCGACTTAGGACGGCTTACACCTGAGGCGTTCTTGTTCCTCTTGACCGGCACCCCCAAACTGATCCGGCTGGAGCAGGGTGTGGGCATCTCCACCACCCACGCCGAAGCCGTGACCGCCTTCGAGGACTTTCTCGATACCGCCGAACCTCGAGCTAGTCGATCGAAGAAGCCGAGGGGAAAGCCCGGGACGAAGTCCAAGCCAAAGGCGAGGACACGAAAAACGCCCTCAGGCAGCTGACGGTACGGAAGCAGCCGCCTGGAGCCCTCTCAGCCGATCACCACGGGCATGGAGTCCCAGCCACGCACGGTGGCGCTGGGTGAACGGCAGCGCGTTGGCCAGGTCCACCTCCCAGTCCGGGAACCGCGCCAGCACCTCTTCGAGGGCGATGCGACCCTCCAGCCGGGCCAGAGCAGCACCTAGGCAGAGGTGGGCCCCATAGCCAAAGGTGGCGTGGCGACCGATGTCACGGTTGATGTCGAACTGATCGGGATCCTCGAAGCGACGCTCGTCTCGGTTGGCCGAGGCCACCATCAGAAGCAGCGCACTCCCACGGGGCACCGTCTGCCCATGCAGCCCGACGTCTTCGGCCACCCATCGTGCGACGTGGGGTCCTGGCGGCTCGAAGCGGAGCAGCTCCTCAATGGCGTTTGTCACGAGCGAACGATCTCCGGCCAACGCACGCCGCTGATCCGGGTGCTCACCGAGGACCTTCCCCATCCACCCGAACAGATGCCCCGTCGTCTCCACACCGGCCCCTGCGATCACGGCGAGGAACACGAGGATCTCTTGGTGGCTCAGGTGACGGATGGTGCCGGTTTCATCCTCGAATTCAGTGCCCAGGAGCTCGGTAATGAGATCGTCCGAAGGGTTCTTTTCTCGCCAGGCCACGTATTCGCCGTATTGGTCCGCATCGAAATACTTGTCCTTCTTCACGGGAAGGGGCTCACCCTCCTTGTAGCGCAGGGTACGACGGGCGTTCGACCGGACGGCCGGCTGCTCGGCATCTGGTATGCCGACCAGCATGCCAATGGTCCGCATAGGGAGCTCGGCACCGAGGTCAGCCACGAAATCGAAGTGGTCGGCGTCGACGAATGGATCGAGGCACGCGGCACAGAATGCCCGGACCTTCTCCTCGAGCAGTTTCATCTTTTTCGGCGTGAAGGCGCGGGACACCAGTGAGCGGTGGACGGTGTGGAGGGGTGGATCCTCGTTGATGAACACGCCGGGCGGCATCAATGGCTCGGCCTTGACGACCTCCAAGATGTCCCCTTTCGCCGAGCTCAGCCGCTTCCAGTCCTTGAGCGCCGCTTCGACATCGGCGAACCGACTCAGCCCCCAGAAGTCGTGCTGCTCGTTGTAGTAGAGCGGCGCTTCATCCCGCAGCCGCCGAAAAGTGGGGTAAGGGTCGGCGTCGATCGATCTGTCGTAGGGGTCGTAGTAGAGATCACTCCCGGTCACTGGCCCTCGTTCCTCCATCGCTGCCCTACGCATGTATAGCAGGAGTGCTGTACACTTGTATAGGGGCGAGCGCGGGTTCGCATCGCCAAGGAACGTTTGGGAGGAACGCGTTGCGTCGGGTAGCGATCGTCACTGGTGGTGCGTCAGGTCTCGGACAGGCCATCGGTCAACGCCTCTCTCATCAGGGTCATCCGGTCGGGGTGCTCGATGTCGACGGTGACGCGGCGGAACGTCAGGCGGCAGCGCTGCGGACATCAGGTGGCGAAGCCATTGCGGTGGCAGCCGACGTGGCGGATCGGGCAGCGATCGACGCCGCATTCGAGCGCGTCCGCACCTCGTTGGGTCCGATCGCGATCCTGGTCACCAGCGCTGCAGTCTCCGGGTTCGTTGCCTTCAAAGATCTCACTCGTGAGGAATGGGCCCGGTCCCTCGCCATCAACCTGACCGGGACGTTCGATTGCGTGCAAGCGGCAATCGGCGACATGGTGTCGGCCCAGTGGGGTCGGATCGTCACGATCTCATCCTCGGCAGGGCAGACCGGCTCGATGCGCCAGGCGCACTATTCGGCATCCAAAGGTGGTGTTATCGCACTCACCAAGACGATCGCGTTGGAGTTCGCCTCGCTCGGTATCACCGCCAACACCATTCCGCCCTTCAGCGTGGACACGCCAATGTTGCGCGCAGCACAGGACTCCGGCCTCATACCGAGCTCCGACCTATTGGCGAAGGCCATCCCCGTCGGTCGCATCGGCACGTCCGAGGAGATCGCGGCCATGTGCGGGTTCTTGTGCTCCGAAGATGCGAGCTACGTCACGGGACAGGTCATCGGGGTCAACGGAGGTGCGGTCCGGTGACGAATCGTTTCTCGCTCGAAGGCCGGGTTGCCCTCGTGACCGGAGGTGGAACGGGCATCGGGCGAGCATCAGCGTTGGTCCTGGCCGAATATGGTGCCGACATCGCATTGGCCGGCCGGCGGCCGGAGCCGCTGGAATCGACCGCAGAGGAGATTCGCTCTCTCGGACGGAAGGCGATTGCCGTCCCTACCGACGTCACGAGTCCCGAAGAGTGCGAGCGCCTTGTTGCTCTTGCGCTCCAGGACCTTGGCCGGATCGATGTCTTGGTCAACTGCGCCGGCGGCGCAACAACAAGGCCGATCGCAGAGTGGACTGACGAGGAGTGGGATCGCGTGTTTGCACTCAACCTCAGCAGCGTCTGGCGACTCTCACGCTTCGTCGCCACGTCGATGTTGAAGCAGGGCAGCGGCTCAATCGTCAACATCTCGTCCGGCGCAAGCATGCTCGCCATGCCCCAGGCCGCCCCATACGGAGCAGCCAAGGCCGGTGTCAACAACCTCACCGGTGCAATGGCCGCGGCCTGGACCAGACGGGGCGTACGAACGAATGCCATCGCCGTGGGTGCGGTGCGAGCAGCGACGCTGATTGAGGACGCGGAGCGACATGGAATCGACCCGGACGTCATCGGCACGATGAATGGCTTGGGGCGGCTCGGTGAACCCGACGAGATTGGTTATGGCGTGTTGTTCTTCGCCTCCGACGCCTCGAGCTTCTGCTCAGGTCAGACTCTGCACATGCATGGCGGCCCCGGCTCCGCGGGACATTGACACCGGGAGTCTCTCCAATGAATCACGACGTAGATGCGAGGACGGTAAATGACGATAACGACTGAGCCCCTGTGGGACATTGTGACCGGCTCTCGCAACGGGATCCTGGCCACCATCGGTGAGGACGGAGCCCCGCAGCTCTCGAACATCTACTACGTGTCCGACCCGTCCGGCCAACTCGTTCGCTTTTCGACGACAACCGTTCGGACAAAGGGGCGCAACCTTTTGCGGGATCATCGGGCGACGCTGCACGTTGCGGGCCGGGACTTCTTCAACTTTGCCGTCGTGTCGGGACCGGTTGCACTGGCTGTTCCCCAGGAACCCGACGATGCCGCCGTCGACAAGCTGTTCGCAATTCATGCTGATCTGGGGGCCGCAACGGATCGAGATGGTTTCGGTGTACAGATGCTGGCAGACCATCGGATGGCCGTCGAACTCCGTGTCGAGCGGATCTATGGGCAGATTCTGGACCGATGAAGGCTCTGATCGGATCGCATCGAATGGAGAAGGGATTGCCGTGAGCACCGAAACCGAATTGGACCAGCTGCGCCAAGACGTGCAGTACCTGCTGGACCGTACTGCCATTCTCGACTGCATCTCCGCGCATAGCCGGGGCCACGATCGCCACGACGTGGATCTCATTACGGAGGCCTACCACTCCGATGGATTCGATCAGCACGGCAACGTCGTCAATCCAGGGCCCGAGTACGCGTCCTGGATGAACCCGGTCCACGCTGCGGGATCCCAGGTCCACACCCACAACATCACCACCCACAACTGCGAGATTGACGGCGGTACGGCGCACTGTGAGAGCTATGTGCTGGTCTGCCTCCTCAACCATGACGGCATCACCGCACGGGTCATCAGTGGCCGGTACATCGACCGACTCGAAAAGCGAGACGGCCAGTGGAAGATCGCTGTGCGACGGTCCACGGTCGAGCTCATGTTCACAGCCGATGCGTCGGGTTTGCAGAGCCAGCTCTTCAAAGACCAGGGCTATCCGAGGGGCACTAGGGATCGACGCGACCTTTCCTACCTCAGGCCACTCACCCTTGAAGCCGAGGCACCCGGACCCGACCGGTAGCCCTCACTAATTCCACTGTGCACTTTGAGTCGGCGAAGTCCGATTTCAGGAGATATTGACATTGACGTCAAAATTAGATATGTTCCTAAAGAATCGCCTCACGACGTCCGAGCGCTGAGCCGTTGGTATGGCATCCGCTCACCGACCCCAAACGACCAGGGAGCAATTTCATGGGCAACGAACTCGGCTTTCCTGTTTTTGACGCCGACAACCACATGTACGAACAGGCGGACGCGTTCACCCGCCATCTGCCTGGCGAGTACGCCCACGTGGTCAAGCTGATGGAGATCAACGGCCGACAGAAGCTGGTCATCAACAACACGATCTCCGAGTACATCCCGAACCCGACGTTCAACGTCGTCGCTCGTCCCGGCGCTCAGGAAGACTTCTTCAAGAACGGGAATCCTGAAGGTAAGTCCCGACGCGAGATCCTCGGCGAGCCCATTCGCTCGCCGGAGGCCTTCTTCCGACCAGAGCCACGTCTGAGTCTCATGGACGAGCAGGGCGTCGACCGGGCGCTTATGTGGCCCACCTTGGCCAGCGTGCTCGAAGAACGACTCACCAAGGATCCCGAGGCCACCCATGCAATCGTGCATGCATTCAACGAGTGGATGTTCGAGGAGTGGACCTTCAACTACAAGGGCCGGATCTTTGCTGCCCCAGTGATCACGCTCCCGATCGTGGAGGAAGCAATCCGTGAGCTCGACTGGGTCATGGAGAGGGGTGCCAAGGTCATCTTGATACGCCCCGCACCGGTATCCAGCCTCAGGGGTTTCCGCTCCTTCGCCTTGCCGGAGTTCGATCCTTTCTGGGCCAAGGTCGAGGAGTACGACGTCACAGTCGGCATGCATGCGTCCGACGACGGGATGACCCGCTACTACAACCAGTGGGAGGGTCACTTCGACGAGCATCTCCCCTTTGCCAACACGACTGCGTTCGGCGATGTGCAGCACCTTATGTCTCGGGGCATCTTCGACGCCATGTGCTCCGCGATCACCCATGGCATGCTCTCGCGCTTCCCCAAGCTCCGACTGCTTCCCATCGAGACGGGTTCAAGCTGGGCAGTCCCGCTCATGAACGTTCTGGGTCACTCGTACGCGAAGCAACCGCGCCTCTATGAAGAGGACCCCGTTGAGGTCATGCGGCGCAACATCTGGATCCACCCCTTCTTCGAGGAGGACCCCGTGGGCCTCGTCAACGCTGTCGGCGCTGAGAAGGTGGTCTTCGGCTCGGACTTTCCACATCCCGAGGGACTGGCCAATCCGGTCTCCTACGCCAAGCAGCTCGAGAACCTTTCTGAAGAGGACATCAAGGGGATCATGGGGGGCAACGTGGCGGCCGCCCTGAAGATCCCAGCTTGAGTTTCGACCACCTCCGTGAATGAACCGTGCAGTCGGAAGGAGCAGCGGTGACCGAGGTCTGCCGACTCGCCGTCAGCCGAGTTATTGCGACGACACCTTCCGCAGCTTTTCGCATCGTCTGCGACCCCAGAATGCATGTGGAGATCGACGGATCAGGCATGCTGCAAGCAGCATCCGACGCCACACCGTTGACTGCAGTAGGCGATACCTTCGAGATGGAAATGGACCGGGAGCCACTCGGCGACCTGCCGATGGGCAGGTACAAGGCCTTCAATACCGTGACCCAGATCGTTCCAGACACATTGCTCGAGTGGAGCGTTGGGAGCAGAGAGCGGCCCTCCTATGGCCATGTCTTTGGATGGGAGATGAGGTCAGTTGACGATCTCCATACAGAAGTGACCAACTATTGCGATTGGGCTGGTGCACCCGAGCAAGTCCGGAACAGATTCCCATTGATTCCTAGAGACATGCTCGAAAAGTCCGTTAGTAACTTTGCATCGTTGGTCAATACGCAATAACAACCTGCGAGTGCTCTCGCCGGAGTCAACGGTGGTGGGAGGATTTCTGAGACGGGCGCCCAGGCTTACCGTCATGTCCCAATCACGGCGTCGTACGGAGATTGATCCCTCCCCACTCTCCTAGGGCTACAACCGGACTCCCTCGAAGGTGGTGATATCGGCGCCAGAGTCGTACGCCGAGTGCCAGACATCGGCACACTGGCAGCGTTCTCGAACTGGGTCATGTCGGGGCGTCTGGGCCTTCCCCTCGTGCCGACGTTGACCGACCACAGGCGAACCACTGATCGAGCAGTGCAGCGACAGTTGTATGGGCCCCGACCGCAGGAGCGATGTTGGCGTGCGCCGCCAACGCCTTGAGCTCTCTCAGGGCTTCTGACCTATCGCCCCGAACAGTGCGCGTCAGCCAGCGGCGCCTCCCAGTGCTCGGATCGGTGCCTCCGTGGACCCGCAGCTCGAATGAACCGCTCCCCCGCTGACGAATTGAACCCTTGGCCGCATCCATCGCTCCAGCCTTGTCCTGTGATGGGCAAGTGATGGGCGGTGATGGGCAGCTACAGTGAACCGAACCAGCGAGCGGCCACGCATCAGCCCAGCTAGAGGACGTCGTTTCGA
>CAWDOU010000009.1:0-66902 GCA_963804055.1 uncultured Acidimicrobiaceae bacterium
TACGGGGGCACCTTGCGGCACATGTTGCTAGCAGCGTGGGAACAGCGCCGTCAGAGGGCGGTCAACAGCCTTCGCACTTTCGGTCTCGGCCGTTCCGTAGTGCTTGAACAGCAGAGCATCAAGTTGGGCGTGCTGACTGGGAGTCAGGTTTCCGTGAGTCCGATTCAAGAGCTTGTTGGCCTCAAGAAGAGCCTGCGACTCCTCGTGAGTCAAGGTGCCCCAGTGGGAAAGGATGACCTTGAGCTGAGTCACAGTCTGCTCTGCTGACGATACGTGTTCGTATTGCGTCGCAAGCCGCTGAAATGCTTGGTATTCCTGGTCCTCTACGCCCTGGTTGTGGATCAGCAAGCGCACTGACTGCCGGATGATCGCTGACTCGGTTGCATGCGGCGGGGGAAATCCGGCCTCTGCTTCGTGGGTCTGGCAGATGCGTTGTGCGGAAGCCTTAAGCGACGCGATCGGACTTGCCGCAGAGGCGGCTGCTCCTACCAGCATCGCCATGGCAAGCGCTATGGCAAACCAAGCAACCCTAAATATCGCCACCCGCCCGTTGCTCACCAATGTCAATGATGGCCGAAAATGAGGCGACGGGGGGTGCCCCACTCGTGCCGCACGGTGCGCCCCGGTCCGGCGAAGTGGGGCAGTCTCAATGCGATCGAGGATCGTGTCCATGGAGGATCGGGGTGCGTGAAATCGTATGGTCCCCGATCGGTGGCGGAACGTCAGTTGAAGGCCGGTGGTAGGGGGGGCATTATTGGAGCCAGATGGAGGAGGCTCGCTACCACCACACCTGGAGGCCTCACAAGCCCCTCAACGCCAGCCCCGAGCAGAAGAACCTGGGCTGGAAGGTGGTCAACGCCGCCACGCTGGCCGTGGCCGCCCTCGTGACCCAGCGCCTGCTCACCATGGCCTGGCGCATGGTGCGCCACGAGCCTCCTCCTAGCGGACCGGCGGACCGCCGAGTTACCTGGGGCGCCGCCCTCACTTGGGCCACCTCCATGGCTGTGGGCATCGCCGTCTCGCGAGTGGTGGCCGTGCGCCTGTCCGGCAAGGTCTGGGAGGCCGCCGTGCACGAGCCTCCCCCAGAAGCGCCCTCCTAGAACCCCCAGGGCCTCTCCCCATTCGGACCTTCACCACTATCCCCAACGTGCCGGACGGTCGCACCCATTCCCGACGTTATGAGGGCACCCGTGACTAGCGAGCCACTGTCTGCAAAGTGATCTCTGCTCGGCTCGGTGTTTCCGACGGCCCCGCGAGCGGCCCGACTACCTGGCCTCCAAAAAGAGTGGAACGGCCATGACGACCACCACGATCACTGCGAAGAGGAGCAGCAGGCGTCCGCTACCTCGGCTCTGGCTTCCCTTAGCAACGTGTACGGCCGTCTCCGGCGTGCTCATCGAGTCTTGGCTCCGTTGGGCCGGGTCCACAAAGCGGAGGCGGGCGGTTGCTGTCGCCGCGACCCACCCGATCGTTGCCGTGGCTAAGGGGAGAACAATCAAGAAGAGCATCGCCACGTTGGAGAACGACTCGCTCACGCCCCCGGCCACCCCTGCCCCCGGGTCGCGCTGTCCTCCGTCGATGGCCACCACAGCGATCGTCGAGACGAAGAACATGGCCAGGCCGGCACTGGCGCCGGCCAGTCGCGCTGCGCGCCGGCCCACAGAGGCGCTCTTGCTGCGCCACGCGCCACCCATCCCCACCACCAATGGCACCCCGATCAACACTGCCGGGCCTGACCACGCACCCACCGAATAGATCGGGCTGATGATGCCCTGCCAAGTGAATCCAGAGACCATTAACCACGCTGCCGCGACAAAGAGGCTCCCAACCAGCCCCAGACGGGCCACACCGGGCCGGCGTAACTGCACGCTCACTGCGATGAGGGAACTCATCACGAGGACGGCCAGTATTGCCATCATGACCCAGTTCCACGGGTTGGTGGCCAGCCCGAAGTGGACAAACCCGATGCCGAACACGACTGCGCTGCCGAGCGCGGCGGCGCCCAGTACTGCCATCGGTCCGTCCGATCCCCATGGTGGCAACAGCACGACGCCGGTGACGCATCCGAGAGCGAAGCGCCGCCGCCCCGAACGACCTTGAATCCGATCCAACTCGCCGAGCATCGCCTGGCCCCAATCGACCCGGTCGGCGGGGAGCAGTCCGACCGCCCATTGCAACAACCGGAGCGGGACGTCGCGTCGTGGCGTCTGCATGTCTGGAGGTGGGTGCTCGCGACTCCACAGCACCGCCCCTGCGCCACTCAGCAGCAAGATCGCGAGGACGGAGGGCGGACCCCCGCCAATCAGCAGCAACATTGCCGGAACCGGGCCACTACGCTCCGCTCAAACCCAAGCGCCGGCGCGGCACGGATCGTTCGGTCGGGGCGGCGTCAAGCGTCGCCACGTACTCCCGCCCCGTCGGGGTGAGTCGATACAGATGTCGGGGCGGCCGGCCGGGTGGACCTGGTTCCCAGGACGTTTCGAGCACCTCACGGTCGGCCAGTCGGATCAGAATGGGATAGAGCGAACCCGACTTCAGGTGGACTTCGGTGGCCAGGTCGTATCCGTAGCGCCACTTCGCCGGATCAGCCGCCAATGCCTGGAGGACTCTGATCACCTGCGGAGACGGACGACGTGAACGGGACACGACTGTAACTCTACCTATGTAGTTATCCGTGTCAAGCACCGGCCGTACTGCGATCCGCACCAAGCTGTCGGCGTATCCCGGACCGCCGTCGTCGATGTGCAGCAACTGGGCGACGAGGGAACACCGAATGTGCGGGCGCCGAGCTCTGCGGGCGCCGAGCTCTGTAGCGCGCCTGGATTCGCGGGGATGGCGAGAAGCCGCCAAGAGGCCGAGAGGCGTGCCCTCTGACCTGCACTTTTGGTCGGGCTGCCGGGATTTGAACCCGGGACCTCTTGACCCCCAGGCGCCTTTGGAGCCATTTTCGACGTGGTCGCTGATCTGCGAGTTTCGGTAAATGCGCTGGTCGGAGTAGATTTCTAAGTAACCGTTGGCACCCGCTATCACCCCCTGTTACTCGATGCCGCGCGGGGATAGCGCGGGGATGGCGATCTGAATTACTCCGTCAGAGTGGGGTCGACCGCCCTCTCAGGAGGGCGACTTCCATCTGCGACGGCCATAGACGATCCGCTATAGGCTCTCCTTCATGGAGAAGTCGGCACCCAATGCTCCAGCCGCCCTACTCCGAGAGGCGCGCACCCGCGCCAACCTCTCGCAAAACGACGTCGCACGGCGAGCGCATGTAGCTCAGAGCGTCGTCAGCGCATACGAGTCCGGACGTCGAGAACCGGCGTTCGCCACACTGGAGCGACTGATCGCCGCCACAGGGCATCGGCTGGACGTCCGGGTCGAGCCAGCAGGAAGCGCTCGCCCGGGTTTACCCGACACGCCCTACGGACGTCGACTCCGCCAACGTCGCCGGCAGGTGTTGGCCGTCGCCACGAAGCACGGCGCCTCCAATGTGAGGGTATTCGGAAGCGTTGCCCGTGGAGAGGACACTCCCGACAGTGACATCGATATTCTCGTCGACCTGTCGCCGAAGTCGAGCCTGGTCACGTTGGGACGGTTGGAGCGAGAGCTCAGCGACGTTCTCGGCGCTCCGGTCGATGTCGTTCCGGCCGAAGGCTTGCGAGAGGCAGTGCGTACTGAAGCGGAGTCGGAAGCGATCGCTGTGTGAGCCGCTACGACCGTGAGTGGTTGGCCGACATCGTCGATGCCATTCGAGCGATTCGCGACTATCAAGAGCGAGGCGACCTGAGTGACGGCTTGATCTTCGATGCAGTTCGACTTCGGTTGATTGAGATCGGGGAGGCCGTTAAGCGAATAAGTCCGGCCTTGTTGGCGGACGAACCTGACCTCCCATGGGAGGAAATCGCTGGGATACGCGATCGTCTCGCCCATCGATACTTCGACACGTCACACGCCATCGTCCAGGCCACTCTTGACAACGACCTGCCAGAGCTCGAACTCGCTGTGCAGCGCCTGCTCCCACGAGCATCGTGACAACTCGACGACTGAGCAAGGGAGCAAGAGCACTAATCGGTCGGTGGATAATCGAGGAGATGGACCTTTGGGAACGAGACGCACTCGATCTCGTCGGCCCTGCGTTCATCGAGTTTCGCTCCGATATGACGGGACAGTTCGGATTCATCGCCGTCGAAGGCTGGATGGATTGCCGAGGAGCCTCAGTCGACGACCGACCCGGACTGGAATTCCTCGTGGGACGGCAACGACGAGTGCGATCCGGCCAGTGGTCGAGGGTGGGCTGCTCTGCAGCCGGACGGCAGCCTGACAGGACACATCTACTTCCACATGGGCGATGACTCGGCGTTTCGGGCCGAACGGGAGTGATTCTTACCCTGTCTCCGAACCGGCAGTGGCATCCCGTCCATTCGAGAGAATTCATCTAGTAGGCGGCTACGCGCCACCTAGGCCGGCGGAAACGGAGCTGCGCGGGACACATGATCGGAACGACAGGGGCCTTACGGGTGCTGAGATCCTGAGCCCGCACTGAAGGGTCGCAGGTTGTTGCGTTTGCACCAATTCCGATATTCGACTGAGTCGCGAGGAGGATAGTTTCGCATCGTTACCTTCACCCCGAGAGCATGACTAGCGGACCGACGTGCTGCGACTGGTGCTGCCGCGATGATGCTCGCATTCACCAATCCGATGAACCCCATAAGTGCTGCTAGGGCGATGGTCACGCCATTCCCAACATCTGTCGCGAGAAAGATACTGAGGAAGCACAGCAGCAGAATCGGGCCTATCACGTATACGCCCCATGCGTATAAGACGAACCACTTTGCTCCAGCAGCTCCGATCCGCGGTTCCCACAGGTCTACTAGCTCATCGGTGTTCGGTCGGGCCACGAACTCAATGCTATTTCACCAAGTCGAACAGAGCGTTAGCAACCGTAATAGAGGCGCTGGCAGGTTCGAGAGAGGAAGGCGGAAAGGCGGCGACGCCCGCCGCAGCACTGAAGCAAGACCCGTAGCTATGACCCGAGACGCATGAATGGGTATCGGCTTCAACCAAGCCTAGTGACGCGAACCTCGCAGCCCGATTGCGCCGCTCGAAGGGCCGAGATCAAGGCTGCTTGCGTCTATCGCTGGGAAGGCCGATGCTTCGACACGGGCACCCGCGATCCGGCTCCCGGCGTAGCAAGGAGAACCGCACCCACAGATGCTTCAGCGATTTGGAGCGGGTGGGAGGCCTCGTACTTGACGACGGCGACATCCGCGTGTCCGACTGCGGTGCTCACTTTTGCTACTCCCCGAGCAATCTTCTTTGCAATTGAGGCGATGCTCAACCCATGACACGCGTCCGTCCGTGGCCGTAACACCCATACTTCTTCAAGTAGTTGACGTAACCCTGGCTGCCACCCGATAGGCCCAACGGGTCCGCGGCATTCAGCGGATCGTCTCCCGTGAATGCATACGGCTGACCCGTCTCGGCCACGTCGGGATCGATGCTCAGGAACTGGTCGGTCGCCGGGTCGTAGTAGCGCCCAACTGACGTGATCCTCGCAGTCGATGGCGAATCGCCTGCTCGTGACGTGCTTGCTAATACACGCCCCGGAGCGCAGGCTAGCGACAGGGGATGTCCAGTCTCCGTCAGCGGCCCGGCGGCAGGGTCGGACCTGCCTTCGTCCCTTGGTCGGCCGTCTCGAAGGAGGGCCGCCATGACGCCCATCGAGACAGACATCACGGAGTACCTGATGTGGATGAAGATCCACAACTACGCCCGGACCACCATCGCAAACCGAGAGGTGTATTTGCGCTATTTGTCGTGCTTCCTTGCCGGGCATGGCATCGAGTCGTCTGAGTCGGTGAGCCTCGAGGAGCTGCTGAAGTACCAGCACAAACTCTATGCCCACAGAAAGCGCGACGGCTTGCCTTTGACCGTTGCTACCCAGGCGCAGCGGCTAGTACCAGTGGCGCATTTCTTTTCGTGGCTTCGACGCACGGGTCGACTCACGACGAATCCTGCTGCTGACATCACGATGCCGCGGCCGGACCGTCGACTGCCAGAGGCCACGTTGAGTGCAAACGAGATGGCTTCAGTGCTGAGTGGACCCGTGGTGTCGAAGCCGCTGGGTCTGCGGGATCGGGCCGTGCTCGAGGTTCTGTACTCCTGCGGTTTGCGGCGCAACGAACTCATTGAACTCTCCTGCCGGGACATCGACTTTTCCCGAGGAACCGTTTTCGTCCGATGCGGCAAGGGAGGGAAGGACCGCTACGTGCCGATTGGCGAGCGGGCCCTGTTTTGGCTCCGGCTGTATAGCGAACTGGTCAGGCCTCATTTCGTGACCGAGTCCTATCCGAACCACCTCTTTCTGTCCTCCGCCGGAACTCCGATCTGCCCGGATTGGCTTTCACGATCGGTCCGGCGTTACATCGCCAAGGCCGGAGTTCAGAAACGTGGGAGTTGCCACCTCCTTCGGCACACCGTCGCCACACTCATGCTGGAAGGTGGTGCGGACATCCGCTACGTGGCCGAGCTGCTCGGTCATACGCGTCTGGAGACGACCCAGCGGTATACCAGGGTAAGCATCGATCGGTTGCGTACCGTCCATGCCAGCGCCCATCCGGCGGCCGGGCTCGGTGTCGCCATGGCGACGGAGCTTTGTGCAGTCCTTCCTCAAGGAGGTCTCAACGTTGGGTTCAGCGGAACGTAAAGACTGATGAAGTCCGACATGCTGTTCGAGCACTATGGGGAGCTCGTGTCGGTCGGCCAGCCCAACTTCGCAGGCCGAGCCGGCGGCGGAGCCGCCGGCGACGAGCCTGCGTCTTGATCAGGTAGAGAAATTCCTCACGGATCATCGACGAGTACTGGGTCAGATGACGAACTGGCTGTGATGGTTGTCTGCATCGTGGCGTCGATATTTCTTCGGAAAAGTTTTTGCTGTCCGCTGTTGTGCACTGGTGACCGCCACTGTCCGCTAGTGCCCGTTAGAGCTGGTTGTTGCGGCAATTTGGTGGGCCGAGCTGTCACATCCGGGCTGCACCCTCTCGGCCATGGATGCAGCGGACTACGCAATGCTCGAGGCTCTCGCTCGGCATGGACGGCGTCATCAGATCGACGACTTCCTCGGCCAGGGAATTGGCTGCGGATGGTGCCGCCATCCGATCCGCCTGCGGGGTTACGCCGTTTCGGGCGCCGGTGATCGGCGAAGCCTCAGCTTCTCCAGCGCTTCACTGCCCGATGGTGTCGTCCTCAAGGCCTGTGGCGCCCGGAGCTCGGTGCGCTGCCCCGCCTGTGCCAACGTCTATCGAGGAGATGCCCGCCATCTGATCCGGGCCGGCCTCCAAGGCGGCAAGGGCGTTTCGGAAGCCGTTACCGAGCGACCTGCTGTCTTCCTCACGCTGACCGCTCCCGGCTTCGGTGCCGTCCACACGGCCACTTCGGGCGGTGTGTGCCATCCCGGGCGTGTGCGGTCCTGCTGCGTTCATGGCTGTCCGACCCTCTGCGGGAGGCGGCACGGTGTGGACGACGAGGCGCTCGGCACTCCCCTCTGTGCGCAGTGCTACGACTACGTCGGCGCCGTCGTGCACAACGCCGCAACGCCGGAGCTGTGGCGGCGGACGATGATCTACGCCCAGCGCCATCTGGCAGCGGTGCTCGGTATCAGTCAGTCGAAAGCAGCGAAGGTGTTGGTGCTGTCCTTCTGCCGGGTCGCTGAGTTCCAGCGCCGAGGTGTCGTCCACCTCCATGCCGTGGTGCGAATGGACGGGGCGGACGGGGCCCCACCACGCCTCGAGGCGGACGAGCTCGCTCGAGCCTGCCTGGACGGCGCTCGGAGTGTTTCGCTGGTCACGCCGAGGGGATGTGCCTATTGGGGTGCCCAGATCGACGTGCAGGTCCTCGGGGAGGGCGACGACAGGGTTGGCCGGGTGGCGAGCTACCTGGGCAAGTACGCCACGAAGTCCTCGAGCGAGGATCCTCGTCTCGACGCTCGCATCCTTTCGATCGGCGACCTCGAGGCACGCAATCTGCCGGCGCACCTCCATGCCATGGTGGCGACGGCACTCGAGCTCGACGTTGACCCGGCGATGCAGCACCTGAATCTGGCCCGGCATGCGCACCGCCTCGGGTTCGGCGGACACTTCCTCACCAAGTCGAGGGGCTACTCGACCACCTTCGGCGCACTACGCCAGGCTCGCGTCGATTGGCGTGAAGCGAAACGCCTCGGGGGCAACGTCTCCGACGATCAGAAAAGCGACAGCCACTGGCGAGCCATTGGTGCCGGCTGGGCCAACCGCGGCGAGGAGCTTTTTGCCGCTCTCCAGCAGCGTCAGCGGTCCGAGGAGCATCGGGAGGTGATGTCCGAGTGGTACTCCCGCAACGAGTAGGTCTTCTGCCAGAGGCCAAACCGCCGCAGGCGGTGCGGCAGCCCCGACCCGCCGCTGGACAGCCTGCCCGGGCCCAAGAACCTCGTGGCAACCAGCGCCGGCAGCTAGCTTCGGTTGGTACCAGGTGGCCTGGAGCGCTCACGCAATCGAGAGCTCCATCGGCGTTCGCCTCCCCCGCACGACCGTTCAGGTAGGGAGAGGCCGCCATGAGCATCCATCGTCGAATTGCCAAGTCAGGCGTGACCACATGGGTGGTTCGCTACCGGGATCCCATTCCCCGGGAACGCACCTTCGACCGTAAGGCTGACGCCGAACGGTACGAGCGCGACGTTCGCCGTCGCCTCGACACCGACGAGTATCTCGACCCGGATTCCGCCCGCATCACCGTGCGGGAGTGGGCGGAGCGTTGGTGGCCGACGGTTGAGCACAGCGAGCGGGCCCCGAGCACCATCTCGGGTTACGAGTCCGCCCTCCGGCTTCAGGTCTTGCCTTTCGTCGGCGAGAGTCGCCTGCGCACGCTGCGGCGGATCGAAATGCTCGAGTGGCTGGGGCACCTTCGGGTCGCCGGCTATTCGAACTCGACGATCCACGCCGCTCGGACGGTGGCCAGCATGGTGTTCGCATCCGCCGTGGACGCTCGCATCATGACGGGGAATCCTCTGACCGGCCTCCGCCTACCCAAAGGCAGCAGCCGGACCCGCAACGCACTCACGGTCGAGCAGGTCGAACGCATCGCCGCCGAAGTCGACCCCTGGTGGCGACCGCTGGTCCTGGTCCTCGCATACTGCGGGCTGCGCCCCGGCGAGGCCGCTGCATTGCGGCGGATGCACCTCGACGACTTCGGCCGGCTGACGGTGGAGCGTGGCCTCACCGAGCATCGTGGGACCCTGCTCGAGCGGGACACCAAGACGCACCGCTCCCGAGTCGTCGAGGTGCCCCCATCAGTTCTTGAGGAGCTACGGGCGCACGTGGAGCTCCACGTTGATCTCGAGCCGACGGCGCTCTTGTTCACCACGCCCACCGGGGATCCGGTTCGGCTGTCGAACTGGCGCCACCGTGTCTGGGATCCCGTCGCCGCCCGCCTGCGACTCCCGGTCTGGGCCACCCCCTACGTGCTGCGGCACACGGCCGCCAGCCTCCTGGCCCAGAGCGGCGTTCCCGTGGCCGCGGCGGCCGCATCTCTCGGCCACGACCCCGCCATCTTCCTGCGGACGTATGCGCATCTCTACCCGGGTGATCTCGGTGCGGTAGCCGACGCCATGGACGCCGCCCGGACCGCCGTCATCGATGCAGACGATTCCGAGGGCATCCGCTCCTCTGCCGGACGGCGATCCGCCTCGGTGTCGCGCGTGGGATTTCGCGGGGATGGCGAGAAGCCGGCGTCAAGAGGCCGAGAGACCCCTCTGACCTGCACTTTTGGTCGGGCTGCCGGGATTTGAACCCGGGACCTCTTGACCCCCAGTCAAGCGCGCTAACCAAGCTGCGCCACAGCCCGCGTTGTGTTCGCCCTGTTCAGGAGGGTGACCACTCCCCTGCTGCCGATCCACAAGGCCTCCGGTCGACGGTTTGCCAACATTTCGGCCCTGCGCCTTGGAGCAGGAGGTACACGGTAGCCCGCCCCGAGAGGGCGGAGGATCGGTGCCACCACTGCGGCGAGACCCTCGGTGCTACCTTGGTTGCACATTCGTTTGATCCAAGTGATCCGCGCTCCAGACCACGCGGCGGCCTTGCTTCCTTCACTCGACCGATTCGGTGGGAGCGATGCAGCGTGGCCAGGCAGGGGGCCAACGACCGTTGGCTCAGGCAGGACGGCTCCTCGGCCACACTCAGTCTGAGTGGCGATGAGTCGGTCACCGTGACACTGGCTGGAGGCTTCGACGTCTCGACCGCCGAAGACCTCCGACACTGTCTCGCGCGTGTCGGGGTGCTCGGTGCCAAGCAGGTGCGAATCGATATGAAGAAGGTGACGTTCTTCGATTCGTCCGGCATCGGGCTGCTCGTCAGCGCGTGCACGCGGGTGCGGGCCGATGGCGGCACATTCTCGGTCAGTTGCGGCGAGGGCACGCCACTGCGCGTCCTCGAACTTCTGGGACTCGTCGACTTCTTCGAGCTGTCGGGCGAGTTCTCCGCGAGAAGCAGTCAGGCGACGACTGGTGCACCGAAGTGGCTCCCGAGAAAGGTCGCATTCTCAGGCCTCTCGAGGAGCACGAACAGGAAGTCCCGCTCGTGGCGTCGCGCTCCAGGATGAACATGGGCCTCGGCAATTGCGTCCATCACCCGATCAGATGGCTGAGGCGCCGCACAACGGGGAGACAACCGATAGGTCCGACACCTCGCAACATCGGATCGCTCGGGCGAGAACCCCTCGGACCATCATCCGCTACGAGGGTTCGACCGCGTCTGCTCCTTCCGTTCTGACGAAGGACCTCGGGATTCCCCTGGTCACGGACATTGCAACAAGAAATTGTGCTTAAGCGAAGGCCCGGCTCATCCGATTTCACTGTCGTGGCAACAATCGCCCGGGATACCCAGCTCGATCTGTTGCACTATGTCCTCGAGACCCAGCGTCTCGTCAACGACGTCCCTGCCGCCGCGGCCGACCGCGCCCTCGAGGTCCTCCTCGACCGCGTCCAGACGGTTACCAACGCCGACGGGGCCGCCATCGAGGTGGTCGAGGGCAGCGTCATGGTCCACCGCGCCGTCAGCGGCCTGCGCACCGAGCCCACGGGCGCGCGGACCTCCGGGGACGAGACCCTCGCCGGCCTGTGTGCCCGCGTCGGCATGCCGTTGCTCTGCCGGGACACCGCCACAGATCCCCGGGTCGACGCCGATGCCTGCGGGCCGGCGGGCATCCGGTCCATTGCCGTGGCACCCATGATCCGATCCGGAGAAGCCGTCGGCGTGCTCCGGGTCATGTCCAGCGAGGCAGAGCACTTCGACGATGCCGACCTCGACGTGCTCGAGCTGATGGCCAATCTCGTTGCCGCCGGCCTGTCCAACAGCTCCAAGCTCGAACGGGAAGCCGAGCGAGCCCTGCGCGACCCGCTGACCGGGCTCGCCAACCGCTTCATCTTCATGGACCGCCTGGCGCACCACGGCTACGAGGCGCGCCGCTACGGCAGGCCCTACGGGCTCTTCCTCATCGGTCTGGACCGCCTGTCGGTCGTGAACGAGTCGCTCGGGCCCGAGTGGGGTGATGCGGTGCTCCGCTCCGTCGCCCAGGGGCTTAACAACACGGTGCGCGGCGGCGACACCCTGGCGCGCATCGAGGGCGATCAGTTCGCCGTCCTGTGCGGGAACGCCGAGCAATCCATCGTGGAGGAACGACTCAAGGGGCGCATCGAGGGCGTGGTGGCCGACGTCGACAAGGATCTCAGCCTCGACGGCTTCACCCTGGCCGCCAGCGTGGGCGTGGCCTGGAGCGCCGGGAGCGGTGTCACGGCGGAGGAGCTCCTCACCGAGGCCCGCGCCTCGCTGCTGCGCGCCAAAGCCCGGCGCTAGTCGCCCTCTCGCACCAGCGCCTGCCGTCGGACGTCCCCGGTGCGGATCGACGTCCGTATGGTCGAATGGGGCGATGACACCCGATCTCGCGCACGACCGACGACTCGACCCCCGGATCCGTCGGCTCCTCGAGCACATCCCCTCCGCCGCTCCCGGTGACGTCGCCGATCGCGCCGAGCTGCTGGCCGAGGCGAACACGCCGGAGGCGATCGCCGCCCGTGATGCCTTCCGGGTATTCCAGGACCTCTGCGACACCGAGGACGCGGCCCCGCAGGCCGGCCTGTCGGTCAGCACGACCCAATTCGCCTCGGAGCCGGACGGCAACACCGTCAACCTGCAGGTGATCCGACCCGATTCCGACGTCGCGCTGCCGGGTGTCTATTACATCCACGGCGGCGGCATGGCAGCCATGTCCTGCTTCGACGGGATGTACCGGGGCTGGGGCAAGCACATCGCCGCCAACGGCGTGGTGGTGGTCATGGTGGACTTCCGCAACTGTGTCACCCCCTCGTCCGCGCCGGAGGTGGAGCCGTTCCCCGCGGGCCTGAACGACTGTGTGTCGGGCCTGCGCTGGGTGGCGGCCCACGCCGCCGAATTGGGGATCGACCCGACCCGACTCGTCGTGGCCGGCGAGAGCGGTGGCGGCAATCTGACGCTGGCCACCGGGCTCCGTCTGAAGCGTGAAGGCGGCCTCGGCCTGGTCGCGGGTCTCTACGCGCTCTGCCCCTACATCGCCGGCCGCTGGCCGGCCCCCGACTGCCCCTCCTCGGTCGAGAACGAGGGCATCCTGCTCAACCTCCACAACAACCGTGGCGCCGTGGGCTACGGGATCGAGGCGTTCAACGAGCGCAACCCCCTGGCCTGGCCCGCCTTCGCCACGGTGGACGACGTCACCGGGTTTCCTCCCACGGTGATCAACGTCAACGAGTGCGACCCGCTGCGGGACGAGGGGATCAACTTCTACCGCCTGCTCCTCGAGGCCGACGTCCCGGCGCGCTGCCGCCAGATGATGGGCACCATGCACGGGACGGAGATCTTCTCCATCGCGTGCCCCGACGTCAGCGCCGACACCGCCCGGGACATCGCCGCCTTCGCCCGCGGCTGAGGCGGGGCCTGCTCAGTCGAGGCGGCGCAGCGAGGCGCGGTAGCGCCGGGCGTTGGCGATGTACTCGTCGCCCGAGATCCGGATCATGGCCACGTCGGACCTGCCCTCGAGGATCCTGGCCGGCACGCCGAGGGCCAGCGCGCCGGGCGGCACCACCATGTGGTTCGGCACGACGGCGTTGGCGCCGACGGTGGCCCCGCTGCCGATGACGGCCCAATGCAGGACGACGCTCCCGGAACCGGCCAGCGACTCGTCCTCGAGGGTGCAGCCCTCCAGGTGGGTCAGGTGGCCGACGACGCAGCCGTCGCCGACGGCGGTCGGGAAGCCGGGGCCGGCGTGGACGACCGAGCCGTCCTGAATGGAGGAGCGCGCGCCGACGGTGATGGTCCCGTAGTCGCCCCGGAGGACCGCTCCGGGCCAGATGCTCGACTCGGCGCCGATGGTGACATCGCCGATCACGACGGCGTCGGGGTGCACGAAGGCCTCGTCGTCGATGCGCGGGCCCACGCCCTCGATCTCGTAGATGGGCACGGCGGGCGACGCTACACGTGGCCGGCAATCCAGGTCACGCCATGGCAAGAACGCGGAACCCGTGAGCAGGCATTGTGTCCACGCGCGTCCAGGAATTACGGCACAATCACACATTCCCTGGCACACATTCCCTGGTCAATGGTGGCCCCTCGGCAAGGCCAGGCTGGGTTGTCCCAAGGCCGGGGTGAGACCGAAGGACACGTTGTCGCACCCAGGAGTCTTCCTGGATTTGTGACCTTTTGCCTATAGCCGATGCGACCCTTAGGGGAGAAATATCCGTGATGGCGCTAGGCGGCGTCAGGCGATCCCCAGGGGGTTGTGACATGCGTACTCGTCGGTTTACTCGTGTGTTGTTCGCTCCAGTGCTCGCACTCGCGGCCATCGGCGCGCTCTCGGTGACCGGAGCGACGGCAGCCGGGGCGGCACGCCCCTTCGGTGGCCTCTCGTTCGGCAACAACCCTGGAGGTCGCTTCGAGCACCATCCGTATCCGCCCCCGTTCTTCGGCAACAACTACACCTGTAACGGAACCAACGGCGGCATCGTCCCCGCCGGGACCTATGGCTCTGTGCTCATCACGGGAACGTGCTACATGCCTGCGGGCAACATCACGATCAGGGGCGACCTCGACATCGCGCCTGGTGCCCTGCTGGACGCCGTGACACCCGGCGACCCGGCGAGCGCCCCTGCCGTACCAGCGACGGTCGCGGTCGGCGGCAACGTCAACGTTGGCTCGGGTGCGGTCCTCCTCCTGGGCTGCTCGCCGAACATCTCGTGCTCGAACCCGCCTGCAATCTCATACGACCGGATCAACGGCAACATCACGGGGTACGGAGCCCAGGGCGTCGTGGTCCACTCGGCCTCAATCGGCGGCAGCGTCAACCTGGTCGGCGGTGGCGGCGGTGCCGCAGCGGAGAACTGCTCGGCCGTGACCATCCCCCAGAACGGACCGATCCCGCCGGCGCCGTGGTCACAAGACCCGAACCTGGCCTTCACCCCCGTCTACACAGACTTCGAGGACGCCACAATCGGTGGCAACTTCAACGTCAGCAGTCTCACCTCGTGCTGGCTGGGGTCGTTGCGTGACCAGGTCGGTGGGAGCGCCACATGGAACAACAACACCATGGGTGATCCTGACGCGATGGAGATCGGGAGCAACGTCATCGATGGGAACATGATCTGCTTCGGCAACTCCGAGGGTGGTACAGCCGGCGTGCAGTTCGGTGATGGTGGCGCCGCTCCCAGCGCGGTGGGCGGGATCGGTCTCGGACAGTGCGGCTTCAACGTGCTCCAGCCGAACCCTGCGCCAGAAGCCCTGGCCCAGGAAACGCCCCCGCAGACCTGCACCCCGAGTATCTGCATCCCGGAGCACATCTCCGTGAGCAAGTGGAGCCTGGGCACCTACTACGGGACGCACACCCAGGACGGACCGAGCGAGGTTTCACTGCCTATCGGCACGACCGAATCGGGAGATGCCTTGGCGGCCGAGGTGAACAACATCATCCTTGGCGGGAGCGGGCTGACCGGATCGGAAACGTACGACCCGTCGCAGCCGCTCGGCTCCACCGGTGAGGCCGTCGCGGCAACGACGTACCCGAACGGATCGGAGTCGTTCACGGCCTTCGACAATTGCGCCTGCACCTTCCAAGGCCAGACCGGCGCGGTCGCCATCAGGGCATACGGCACGGTGTCCCCGAACGGATCGGTCAGTGGCACGTTCCTCATCACCTCCGGCGGCGGGAGCATCGGAGCGCTGACCACGCTGGCGGGCTACGGGACGTTCTCCAGTTGGGGTCAGCCGGCCGGGACCCTCGGGCTCGTGGAGCACCTCAAGATCACCTGATGAGGTCACCATGCCGTGTCGCATTGCCGGCGACGCTCGTTCGTTGCGTCTACACGTGGCCGGCAATCCAGGTCACCCCCTGGTAGCCGCGATAGCCGAGGTAGATGACGCTGGCGACGAGCATCGCCTTGAAGTACCAGGGGATCGGCGCGCGCTCCTGCTCCGCCAGGATCGTGCCGCACGTCGGGCACTCGCCTTCCTCACCGAGGTCCTCGTCCTCGACGAGCGTGTCGCACTCCTCGCACCAGGCCATCAGGACCGGTCGCTTCTCATTTCCCCCCGATCCGCACGCGCAGCTTCATCGGTGTCGCGCCAAGGTCGAACTTCTCGCGGATCCCGCGCTCTATGTAGCGGAGATACGTCTGCGGCAGGCGGCCGTTGGTGAACAGCGTGAAGGTCGGCGGGTCGATGGCGCCCTGGACGATGTAGCGGATCTTGGCGCGGGGCGCGGCCTGGCGCAGCTGCAGCTCCTGCACCGTTCGGTTGAGGGCGCCGGTCGGGACCCGTTGGTGGTAGGCGGTGACGCAGTCGCGCAGCGCCGGGAGGATGCGGTGGACGCCCTTGCCGGACAGGGCCGACATCTTGAGCACCGGTGCCGCCCCGAGGAAGGCGAGCCGGTCCCCCACCCCCGCCAGCACGTCGTCGCGGTCGTCGACCGCCACCTGGTCCCACTTGTTCAGGACGACGATGGCCGGGCAGCCCGAGACGCCGATGCGTTCGGCCAGCCGCTGGTCCTGGTGCGACGCCCCGATGGTGGCGTCGATGACGAGGACGGCGACGTCGGCCCGCTCCAGCGCCCGCAGCGCCCGCATGGTCGCATGCTGCTCGGTGCCGCGGTCCGTCTTGGACGGGCGGCGCAGCCCGGCTGTGTCGATGAAGCGCACCGGCCCGTCGGGCGTCTCGACCACCGTGTCGATGGCGTCGCGGGTGGTGCCGGGCATGTCGTGCACGATGGCCCGCTCCTCGCCCAGGAGCTTGTTGAAGAGCGTCGACTTGCCCACGTTGGGACGGCCGATGATGGCGACGCTCGGCGTCCCCGGGACGCTGTCGCCCCTGGCGCCGTTGCTGGCCGGTGCGGGGTCCTCCTCCCCGTCGGGCAGCGGGACCGGCAGCAGCGCCACGACCTCGTCGAGCAGGTCGCCCGTGCCGCGCCCGTGCAGGGAGCTCACCGGGTAGGGGTCGCCCAGACCCAGGGAGACGAACTCCCAGATGGCCGAGTCACGGCTGGCGCCGTCGACCTTGTTCACCACGAGCCGGACGGGCGGCCCGGCCCGCCGGATCACCTTGGCCGCCGCCATGTCCTCGTCGGTCACGCCGGTGGTCACGTCGACCACCATGAGGATCACGTCCGCCTCGGCCAGGGCGCGCTCGGCCTGGTCGCTCACCTTGGACTCGAGGGCGTCCCCCGCCGCCAGCCAGCCGCCGGTGTCCATGATGGAGAACGGGACCCCGGACCACTCGGCGGAGAGCTCCTTGCGGTCACGGGTCACCCCCTTCTCCTCCTCCACCACGGCGGCGCGCGAGCCCACGATCCGGTTCACCAGCGAGGACTTGCCGACGTTGGGGCGGCCGGCCACCACCACCATGGGGCTCATGCCGCGCACGCGGGGCGGAACGACGTGCCGTCGAGCGCCAGCCGGAGCGAGGCCCCTTCGGTGGGCACGACCTCGACGTCACGGGGCAGGTCGGCCAGGGTCATCCCGTCGAGGAAGCGCCCCTCGTTCAAGCACGCGTCGGGCAGGAGACAGCGGGAGGCGTCGGGCACGCCCGTGAGCGCACGGGCGACGTCCTCGCCGGTGAGCAGTCCCGCCACGCCGATGTTGCCGCCGAAGAAGTCGTTCTCGACCGCACGCAGCTCGACGTCGTCGCGGGGGTGGAGCGCCACCAGGGGCCCGAGCACGCGGGCGCCGTAGGTACCGGTCAGGATCGTCACGGGTCGCGTGTCGGCGCCTCCGGGGACCGTGGGCAGCCGCGGGGCCCGGTAGCCCTCCGCCGGGGCCGCGTCGACGGACGCGAAGAATCCGTGGCGCACGCCGCCCGGGCCGCTGGCGGCGGGGCGTGTGAAGGCCTCGGCGAAGGCGCGGGCCATGCCGATGCCGTTCTCGTGCTGGGGATAGCCCTCGTAGCTGCGCGCCGGGGGGAGCTCCCGCCCCGCCAGGAGGTAGTACTCGTCGGCCGCGAAGACCATGCGATGGCCCAGGGCCCTCTTGTAGAGGCGCTGCCACTCGTCGATGGTGTCGAGGACCCGCTCGGCCTCCTCCGGGGTGTGGGGGCGCATCTCGGCCTCGTTGGAGTAGCGGCTCAACCCCAGCGGGACGGCTCCCACGCTGGACAGGCCGGCGTAGCGGTCCAGGATCCCGGCCAAGGTGTCCTCGAGCGCGGCGCCGTCGTTGACCCCGGGGCAGACGACGATCTGCCCGTGCACCTCGATGCCCCCGTCGAGCAGGACCTCCAGCCAGCGCAGGCTGGTGGCGCCCTTCGGATTGCGCAGCATGTGGGCGCGGAGGTCGGGGTCGGTGGTGTGGATGGACACGAACAGCGGGCCGAGGCGCTCGGTCAGGATGCGCTCCGCGTCGAGCTCGGTGAAGCGCGTGAGCGTCGTGAAGTTCCCGTAGAGGAACGAGAGGCGGTAGTCGTCGTCCTTGAGGTAGAGGCTGCGCCGCATGCCCTTGGGCAGTTGGTAGATGAAGCAGAACGCGCAGTGGTTGTCACAGGTCCGGATCCGGTCGAAGACGGCCGAGGAGACCTCCACGCCGAGCGGCTCCCCCGCCTCCTTGTCGACCCGGACGACCCGGGGCAGCGGCGCGCCGGCGCGGCGAACGAGGACGCTGAGGTCACCCGCGTCGCTGAGGCGCTGGAAATCGATGACGTCGCGCGGCTCCTGCCCGTCAATGCTGAGGAGCTCGTCACCCACGGCCAGACCGGCGCGGGCGGCCGGCGACGCCGCGGTGACCGAAGTCACCGTGGGAGCTGACACGCCACACAGGTTAGCCCCTATAACCTGGACTTTGTGCCCGGAGTCGACCGCGTCATGCTGGCGGAGCCACGGGGATTCTGCGCCGGCGTCGAGAAGGCGATCAAGGCCCTGGCCTGGATGGTGCGGGTGTTCGAGCCGCCGGTCTACTGCTATCACGAGATCGTCCACAACCGGCATGTCGTCGAGCGCTTCCGTGCCCAGGGCGTGATCTTCGTCGACGACGTCGCCGATGTGCCGCCCGGCGCCCCTCTCATGCTCAGCGCCCATGGCTCGGCGCCCGACGTGGTCGAGGCGGCCCGGGCCCGCGGCGGAACGGTCGTCGACGCCGTCTGCCCGCTGGTGACGAAGGTCCACCACGAGCTCAAGGTGCGCAGCCGCAAGGGGTTCACCGTCCTCTACGTCGGGCACGCCGGCCACGAGGAGGCCGTGGGCACCATGGCCGTGGCCCCGGAGTCGGTGCGGCTCCTCGAACGCGAGGAGGACCTCGAGGGCCTCGACCAGCTGGTCGCCGAGGGCACGCCCGTGGCGCTGCTGGCGCAGACGACCCTGAGCCACGACGAGTGGCGCGGCCTGATGGAGGCGGCCCGGACACGGTTCCCCGATCTGTGGATGCCCAACCGCAGCGACCTGTGCTTCGCCACGACCAACCGGCAGGCCGCCCTCAAGGCCATCGCCTCGGAATCCGACGCCGTCGTCGTCATCGGGTCGGCCAACTCGTCCAACACCGTTGCCCTCGAGAAGGTCGCCCGTGCCGGGGGGTGCCCGCGGGTGCTGCGCATCAACGCCGCGGACGAGCTCCCCGACGATCTGTCCGGCACCGTCGGGGTGACGGCGGGGGCCTCGGCGCCCGAGGCCTTGGTCGAGGAGGTCATCGCCCGGCTCGCCCCCGCCCAGGGTGTCACCGAGGTGACGGTCACGACGGAGGACGAGTACTTCCCGCCGCCGCCCGAGCTGCGGGAGCTCCTGCGGTCCGTGGGCTCCCTGCTGGGCTTCTTCGCCGGGAAGGTGGGCCCCGGCCGTTCCGATCCGGCGGCCGAGGACCGGTCCGTGTCCGCCGCCGACGTCCTGGACTTACTGGCCTCCTAGGCTGGTGAGCGCGATGATTGCCTCATGACGTTCACCCGGATGGACGAGTCGACGGCCGAGCAGTGGCAGGAGATCATCGTCGAGACGATCGAGTACGAGACCGGCATGGCCGACCGCGTGCTGGCCATGCTCGCCTCGCTCGAGGACATCGTCGTCGGCTTCGAGGTCGACCAGCTGGTCCACTCGCTGCAGACGGCGACCCGGGCCGAGGAGGCGGGGGCGTCGGACGAGGTCGTGGTGGCGTCCCTGTGCCACGACATCGGCAAGGTCGTGTCCGTCATGAACCACCCCCGCGTGGCGGCCGAGATCCTGCGCCCCTACGTGAGCGAGGACACGTTCCACATGATCGAGGCCCACCAGGACTTCCAGGGTCAGCACTACTACGAGTACCTGGGCGCCAACCCCGACGCCCGCAAGAAGTACGAGGGCCAGCCCTGGTACGGGCTGGCCGAGCAGTTCGCCGACGAGTGGGACCAGAACAGCTTCGACCCCGACTACCCCACCAAGCCGCTCTCTCACTTCGAGCCCCTGGTCCGCCAGGTCTTCGCCTCGCCGCGGACGTTTTGAGCCCGTCCCGTGGCGCCACCTCGGGCGCCAGCATCCACACCGATCCCGACCGCGCGCGCCGCGTCATCGAGTCGTCCCGCCGGGAGTTCGACGCGCGCTACCCCGACCTGAAGTTCTCTCCCGTCGTCGGCCTCATCTGCGCCTACGAGGAGGAGGACAACATCGGGGCCGTCCTCGCCGCCATGCCCGCGGAAGCCTGCGGCCTGGCCGTGACGACGGTCGTCATCGTCGACGGCGGCAGCGACAAGACCGACCAGGTGGCCAAGGACTCCGGCGCGGTCACCTTCGTGCTGCAGGAGAACCTCGGGCACGGCTACGCGCTGCGCGTGGGCTACGCCCTGAGCATCGAGCTCGGCGCACAGTTCGTGGTGACGCTCGACGCCGACGGCCAGAACGACCCCTCGGAGATCCCGGTCATGCTCCAACCGCTGGTCGACGACACCTCGGACTTCGTGGTCGCCTCGCGCGTGCTCGGGCAGGACACCACGACGGACCGCTTCCGCAAGGCCGGCGTCCGCGTCTTCTCCTGGGCCATGAGCATCATGGGCCACACCAAGCTGACCGATACGTCGAACGGCTACCGGGCCCTGCGGGTCAGCATGCTCGACGACGTGGCCTACCGGCTCGTGCAGCCGCAGTACCAGACGGCCGAGCTCCTCATCATCGCCATGCAGCGCGGCTGGCGCGTCAGCGAGCAGCCCACGGTCTGGCTGCCCCGGGCCTCGGGCACGACGAAGAAGGGCAAGAACTGGCTCTTCGGCTTCCGCTACGGGCGGGTCGTGGTCGAGACCTGGTGGAAGTTCCGCAAGGAGCCCCACCACCAGTAGGGCAGGTGCGGCGGGCTCAGTAGCGGCCCGTCTTCTCCCGGGCCTCGTCGTAGACGGCCTGCAGCTGGTGCACCAGCGCCTCGGTGGCGGCCCGGACGGCCGACCGCGAGACCCGCCCGCCCGCCGTCCGTGCGGGCGGGGGGATGGCCGGCCCGATGACCACCTGAATCGTGTAGGGCTTCGGGATGGTGCTCCCCTTGGGCATGGCGAGGTCCGACCCGCCGATGCCGATGGGCACAATGGGCGCTCCCGTGCGCGCCGACAGGAACGCGGCGCCTTCCATCAGGTCCTCCACGACGCGGCCCTGACGGCGCGTGCCCTCGGGGAACAGGACGAGGAGCCCGCCGCGTTGGAGGACCTCCTCGGCGCGCTGGAGCGCCTCGCGGTCGGCCGACTCGCGGTGCACGGGGAAGGCCCCCACCGTGAGCAGCAGCTTGCCCAGCCACTTGTTCTTCCACATCTCGTCCTTGGTCATGAAGAAGAGCTTGCGGTCCGTGCAGAAGGCGGCGAACCCGAAGTCGGCGAAGGACCGGTGCACCGGGGCCAGGATGGCCGGGCCGGTCGCGGGGATGTGCTCGCGGCCGACGACGCGGGGCCGGAACCAGGTCCACAGCGCGGTGCCGAAGAGCATGCGCTCCACCCGGTAGAGCGGCGACCGGCGGGTGTCGATCTCGAACGGCTGGTGCCGCCCGGGGGCCTCCGCCTCGGTCTCCGGTCTCGGCGGCATCCTGTCCTGCGCCCTCGGCCTCGGGCGACGACCCCGC
This sequence comes from uncultured Acidimicrobiaceae bacterium, assembly GCA_963804055.1. GTDB lineage: Bacteria > Actinomycetota > Acidimicrobiia > Acidimicrobiales > RAAP-2 > Bog-473. Next base: position 21,575 of record CAWDOU010000009.1, read on the forward strand.
TGCGCTCACAACCACGACAGCACCTCCTCCACCACATCCTGCACGGTGCGGCCGGTGGTATCGAGCCGGTGCGCGTCCTCGGCCTCGCGCAGGGGCGATGCATCCCGGGTGGAGTCGATCCGGTCCCGTCGCGCCACCCCTTCGGGGGCTTCGTCGTCGCGCCGGCGGGCGCGTTCCTCGGGCGAGGCCGTCAGGTAGACCTTCAGCTCGGCCCCCGGGAAGACCACCGAGCCGATGTCGCGCCCTTCGACGACGCCGCCGCCGTGGGCGGCCGCCCACGCCCGCTGGCGCTCCACCAGGTGCCGCCGCACAGCGGCGTTGGCGGCGACGACCGACACGGCCCGGCCCACCTCGGGCGAGCGGATGCGGCCGGTGACGTCGTGCCCGTCGATGGTCACCCGCTCCCCCACCTCAATGGTCGACGCCCCGGCCAGCGCCGCCACCGCCTCGCTGTCGTCGGGGGCCGTGCCGAGCTCGAGCGCCAGCGCGGCGACGGCGCGGTACATCGCACCGGTGTCGAGCCGGTCGACCCCGAGCCGCGCCGCCACCGCCGTCGAGACCGTGGACTTGCCGGCTCCCGCCGGCCCGTCAATGGCGACGAGCAGTGCCCGCGGGGCGCCCGGCCCCGCGGTGAGCCGCCCCAGGTCGGCGGCGAACGCCGGGTAGCTGGTCTCGACCGCTCCGAAGCCGGTGATCAGGCTGCGCTCCCCCGGGTGCGCCGCCAGCCCCGCCACGGCGGCGGCCATGGCCATGCGGTGGTCGCCCCGGCTGTCGAAGCGGCCGCCTCGGAGCGCGCCGCCGACCCCGGTGACGGCCAGGGTGTCCCCGTCGATCGTGGCGCGGGCGCCGAACGCCTCGACCATGGCGGCGACGGCGACGAGCCGGTCGACCTCCTTGACCCGGAGCTCGCCCACGTCCGTGAACACCGTCGTACCCGTGGCGACCGCGGCGGCCACCGCCAGCGCGGGGATCTCGTCGAGCGAGGGGATCTCGCTGGCCCGCACCTCGGTGGCGGTCAGAGGACCGGAGGTGGCCCGGATCGTGGTCGTGCCGGGCGCGCCGGGCACCAGCGTGATGGAGGCGCCCATGCGTTGCAGGACGGCGACGTAGCCGAGCCGGGCGGGGCCGTGGTACACGCCGGCCACGTCGACGGCGCTTCCGGGCACGACGCAGCCCGCCACGGCGAAGAAGGCCGAGGCCGACGGGTCCCCCGGCACCGTGCGGTCCACCGGCTTGAGCGAGGAGGCGCGCACGTGCACCACGCGGCCCTCGCCCCAGGGCTCCACCGTGAGATCGGCCCCCGCCTCGGCCAGCATCTCCTCGGTGTGCGTGCGCGTCGTTACGGCCTCGCGCACCGTCGTGGTCCCCTCGGCGGAGAGCCCGGCCAGAATGACGGCGGACTTCACCTGGGCGCTGGCCACCTTGGTGGTCCAGTCGATGCCCCGCAGCGCGCCGCCCCGCACCCGCACGGGCGGCAGGCAGCGCTCACCCTGCCCCGTCACGGTCGCCCCCATCAGGCCGAGGGGCTCGGCCACGCGGTCCATGGGCCGGCTCGACAGCGATGCGTCGCCGGTCAGCTCGGTCTCCCAGGCGAAGCCGGCCACGAGACCGGCCAGCAGGCGCATGGACGTCCCGGAGTTGCCGCAGTCGAGCGGCTCCTCGGGGCGGTGCAGGCGGGCCCGGCCCCCGTGCATGACGACGGTCCCGTCGGCGTGGCGTTCCACGCCCGCCCCCATGGCCTCCATCGCCGCCAGGGAGGCCGCCACGTCGGCCCCGTCGGAGAGGCCGTGAATGACCGAGGTGCCCTCGGCCAGGCCGCCCAAAATGACGGAGCGGTGCGAAATGGACTTCTCGCCCGGCGTGCGGACGGTCCCCCGGCAGGCGGTGCCGCCGTCGACGACGAGGACGCGGGGCGCCGTCACGACAGCTGCTCGGCGCGGGCGGGGTAGCCGGCGGCCTCCACGGCCGCCGTGAGGGTGTCGGCATCGCCGCCGTCGACGACGAGGATGAGGACGCCACGCGGGCCCTCGGCGGAGTGCGCGATCTCTATGTCGTAGATCCCGATGCCGGCTCCCGCCGCCAGGGACGTGATCTCGGCCAGGACACCGTCGCGGTCGGGCACGGGGATCCGCAGCTCGGCCAGGTGCTCGGGCCGGACGGCGCGGGCGGGCAGGTTCCGCCGCGCCGCGCTGGCCTTCTGCAGCGCGCTCGAGGATGCCCGCCCGGTCCCGTGCGGCCACGCGGTCGCGCATGGTGCCCAGATCGGTCAGCAGGGCATCGAGGGCGGCGACGATGGCGGCCGCGTTCTCGGCACAGATGTCGGGCCAGATGCCGGGATGGCCGGCGGCGACGCGGGTCATGTCACGGAAGCCGCCGGCGGCCAGCCGCAGCAACGCACCGTCGTGCTCGGCCCCGTCGGAGGCGGCGTTCATGAGCGTGGCGGCCACCAGGTGCGGCACGTGCGACACCACGGCCACCAGGCGGTCGTGGTCCGCCGCCGACAGGACGAGGACGTCGGCGCCGAGGCTCATGACGACGCCCTTCAGGCGGTTGAACGCCTCGAGATCGGTGGCGGCCGTGGGCGTGAGCACCCAGACCGCGCCGACGAAGAGGTCGGGGTCCGCCCCGTGCAGCCCGCTCTGCTCCGACCCGGCCATGGGGTGGCCACCGATGAAGCGCGCGTGGTCGGCCTCCTCGACGATGGCGGTCTTGACCCCGCTGACGTCGGTGACGACGGTGTCGTCGGGCCGGCCGTCCTCCTGCAGCAGGCGGCGGGCCAGCCCGGCCGCCGAGGCGGCGGGCACCGCCACGAAGACCACCTCGGCCCCGAGGTCGTCACCCGCGGCGTCAATGACCCCGCCGTCCAACGCGGCCTGCAGGCGCTCCTCGTCGGCGTCGAGGCCCGAGACGTGCCACCCCCGCCGGCGCAGGCCGAGCGCGATCGACCCTCCGATCAGCCCCGTCCCGACGACGAGTGCCCGCCGGCGCGCTCCGGCCTCAGCCGGGGAGGTCATCGCGGAGCCCTTGGGCGCCGTGCAGGTAGACGTGCCTGATGTCGTCGCGGGAGCGGGTCGTCTGCACGTGGAGGAGGACCCGGATGCACAGCGGCATGGAGCCGGGCACGGCGATCTCGGCCGCGGAGAGCAGCGGGACCGCCCCGAACCCGATGGCGCGGATGGCGGTGGCCGGGAAGGTGCTCGTCACGTCCGCGGTGGCGGTGAAGAGCACGCTGATGATGTCGTCCTCGACCAGTCCGTTCCTGGTCATGAGCTCGCGCATGAGCTCCTGGGAGCGCTCCGTGACCTGGGCCACCGTGTCCTCGTCGACGGTCGTCGCGCCGCGCAGACCCCGGACGGTGGGAGCAGCTGCCATGGCGGGTCACTCTACCGGGATCGGCCAGAGGCCCAGGTGAAGCGCTCCTCTAGGGGCGGGCCGCCGCCCCGGGGCCGCCGGAGCCGGCCGCGGCGGCCAGGGCGCGCACCTCCGCCGGCTCGAGCGCGCGCCACCGGCCGGGCGCCAGGTTCGGGTCCCGCACCGGCCCGATGCGGGTGCGGACGAGGCGCCGCACCGGATGGCCGATGGCGCTGCACATGCGGCGGACCTGGCGGTTCCGGCCCTCGTGGATGACGATCCGCAGGACGCCCGGGGCGAGCACGCCGACCTCGGCGGGCGCCGTCAGCCCGTCCTCGAGCTCGACGCCCTGGCGCAACGAGCGCAGCGCTCCCGGGGCCGGCGTCCCGCCGGCGACCTCCGCCACGTACTCCTTGGGGACGCCGTGCGACGGGTGGGTCAGGAGCTGGGACAGCGCGCCGTCGTTGGTCAGGATCAGCAGTCCCTCGGTGTGACGGTCCAGGCGTCCGACGGCGAAGACGCGGGGCTCGCTCGGCACCAGCGTCATGACCGTGGCCCGTCCCTGGGGGTCGTCGGCCGTGGTGATGACCCCGTCGGGCTTGTTCAAGAGGTAGTACACGAGGTCCGGAGCGACGGGCACCAGCGCACCGTCGACCTCGACGCGTGCCGTCCCCAGGTCGATGCGCCGGCCGAGCGTGGCGACCTCCCCGTCGACGCGGACCCGTCCGGCGGCAATCAGCTCCTCGCAGGCGCGCCGTGATCCGAGGCCCACGCGCGCCAGGACCTTCTGGAGGCGCTCCCCTTCTGACCCGCCCTCAGGCGTCGTCAGTGGATGCCTCGACGCCGAGGCCCAGCGCCGACTGCAGGTCGCGCTCGAAGTCGCCGGCCACGTCGGGCCCCGGGAGGAAGTCCTCGACCGCCGGCAACTGCTCCAGCGAGTCGAGGCCCAGGCGCTCGAGGAAGAGATCCGTGGTGCCGAAGAGCGCCGGCTGGCCCGGCCCGTCGGCGTGCCCCACCACCTCGATGTAGCCGCGCTGCTCCAGCAGCCGGCTCACGCCGTCCACGTTCACGCCGCGCAGCGCCGAGATCTGACCGCGGGAGACTGGCTGGCGGTAGGCCACGATGGCGAGCGTCTCGAGCGCGGCGGTCGAGAGCCGGTGCGACACCTCGCGGTTGGCGAAGCGCTCGACGTAGGGCGCCATGTCCGGGTGGGTCTGCAGGCGGGCACCGCCCGCGATCCGGGCCAGGACGAAGCCGCGCTGCTCGCGCTCGTAGGACTGGGCCAGCTCGGTGAGGACCTCGTCGACCTGCTCGACGGGCACCTCGACCAGCTCGGCCAGCAGCTGCGGGGCGATCGGCTCCACCGCCACCAGCAGGATGGCCTCGATGGTGCGGCCCAGCTCTGCGTTCTCCATCTGCTTCAAGCCCTCATCCCTCGTAGTCGTCGATCTGGTAGCCGTCGAGCTCCGCCAGGCCGCGGCCGCTCGTCACGCCGGCCAGGTCGTCGGTCGCCACCCAGGAGATCTGGAGGTCGCCGAACGTCGACCCCTGGCCCAGGGTCACGCGCCCCATCTTGCACAGCTCGAGCAGGGCCAGGAAGCGCACGATCACCTCAATGCGCGTCCGGCACCCCTGCACCAGCGATCGGAAGGAGGTGGCCCGGTCCGACTCACGCACGGCGATCAGGTCCGACACCGCCTCGGAGACCGACAGCGTGTCGACGGTGACGTGGGACAGGTCCACCCGGGGCACCGGGCGCTCGGCCGACCCGCGCAGGTAGGCCTGGGCCAGGTCGTCCGGCGTGATCCCCGCCAGCAGGTCCGGTGCGTGCACCACGAAATCGTCGTCGAGCCCCACCTCGCGCGGGATCGAGCGGGACGCCTGCTCGGCCATGGCCACGAAGACGTCGGCGGCCGCGGCATAGGCCCGGCATTCGAGGAGCCGGGCCAGGAGGAGGTCCCGCTCCTCCCACCCGACCAGGTCCTCGTCGTCGTCGGAGGTCTCGCGGCCCGGGAGGAGCCGCTGGGACTTGAGCTCAATGAGAATGGCCGCCACGAGGAGGAATTCGGAGAGCTGGTTGAAGTCGATCTGCTCCCGCTGCCCGGACAGCACGCTCACGAAGCCGTCGATGACCGGCAGCAGGGGTATGTCGAGGATGTCGACCTCATGGGACGAGACGAGGTGCAGCAGGAGGTCGATGGGACCCTCGAAACTTGGCGTCGAGACCGAGTAGGCCACCCGCTGACGTTACCGAACCCGCCGCCGCCCTCCGCGCACCCCTGGCCACGGGCCAAAGTCCCTGCCAAAGGCCCCTCCGCGGCGCCCTACCATGGCGCCCCATGGATCGGGTCGTCTCGGGCATCGCGCCCTCGGGCAATTTCACCTTGGGGAACTATCTCGGGGCCCTGCGGCAGTGGGTGGCCATCCAGGAGGAGTCCGAGGCCTTCTTCTTCGTGGTGGACCTCCACGCCCTCACCACCGAGATCGACCCGGCGGAGCTGCGGGCCAACACCCTCGACGCGGCCCTGAACCTCCTCGCGGTCGGCCTCGACCCGGCCCGCTGCGCGCTCTTCGTACAGAGCCATGTGCCCGAGCACCTCAAGCTCACCTGGCTCGTCGAGAGCACGGCCACCATGGGCGAGCTGCGGCGCATGACCCAGTTCAAGGACAAGGGGAAGGGGCAGGAGACGGCACGGGTGTCGCTCTTCACCTACCCCGCCCTCATGGCGTCGGACATCCTCCTCTACGACGCGGCGGAGGTCCCCGTCGGCGACGACCAGCGCCAGCACCTGGAGCTGACGCGCGATGTCGCCATCCGCTTCAACCACCGCTACGGCGACACCTTCGTCGTGCCGGAGGCCAGCGTGCCCCGCGTCGGTGCCCGCGTCATGGACCTGCAGCACCCCGAGCGCAAGATGTCGAAGTCGGCCGATTCACCGCTCGGCACCATCCGCCTGCTCGACTCCGAAGAGGAGATCACCAAGAAGGTGCGCAAGGCGGTGACCGATACCGACGGTGAGATGCGCTACGACCGGGAGGCCAAGCCCGGTCTCGCCAACCTTCTCGACCTCCTCGCCGCGTCGACCGGACGCACGCCGGTCGACGCGGCCGCCGGCTACGAGCGCTACGGGGACCTCAAGAACGACGTGGCGAGCGCGCTGTCCGAGCTGCTCCGTCCGGTCCGGGAGCGGCGCGCCGAGCTCGAAGGGGACCTGGCGTACGTCAACGACGTGCTGGCACGTGGCGCGGCCCGCGCCCACGAGGTGGCGGCCGCCACCTACGCCCGGGCGGCCGCGGCCATCGGCCTCCTGGCCCCGGAGGCGGGCTAGATCCCGAGGACGCTCACCCACCAGTTGAAGAGCCGGTCGAACAGCCATGTGATCGGACCGTGGGGGTAGAGGAAGAAGTTCAAGAGGACCAGCCCGAGCAGGATCGGCATCGTGTACTGGCGGTAGCGCAGGTAGGCGGGCCACGAGCGCGCCGGCAGCAGCCGCTCCAACAGGACCGAGCCGTCGAGCGGCGGGATCGGGATCAGGTTGAAGATGCAGAGCCACACGTTGACCAGGCCGATGTAGAACACGATCAGCGCGCCGGTCGGGATCACGCCGCTGGCCGGGAGCCCGGGACGGACCACCTTTATGAACACCACGGCGGAGACGGCCGCCAACAACGCGTTGGTGGCCGGGCCGGCCAGCGACACCAGCACGCCCTGATTGCGCGGGCTGTGCAGCCGCCCCGTGTTCACCGGCACCGGCTTGGCCCAGCCGAAGACGCCGGCACCGGCCAACGACAGCAGCGCGGGGACGATCAGCGTGCCGACCGGGTCGACGTGCACGAGCGGATTGAGGCTCAACCGGCCGGCCCGCTTCGCGGTGTCGTCCCCGAACGCGTTGGCGACCCACCCGTGCGACACCTCGTGCAAAATGATCGACGGCACAATGACGCAGAAGATGATGAGCTCCTGCTCGGTGATGTGGTGGGAGCGGTACAGGGCGACGAAGACGATCGCCCCGGCAATGACCCACAGGGTGCGCTTGGTACGGACATCCATCGGACGGCGCCCCCCGCGGGAGGCTCCGGGCGGCTGCACCTAGTGCTTGGCGGCGTCGACGATGCAGAGGCGCGCGGCGGGCATGGCCTCGAGGCGCGCGGCGCCGATCGGCTTCCCGCAGACCTCACACAGGCCGTAGGTGCCCGCCTCCAGGCGCTGAATGGCGGCTTCGACTTCGTCGAGGGCTTCCTGCAGCTCGGTGGCCAGGCGCTCGGCCTCGCCCCGCTCGGCCGTGACCTGGCTGGAGTCCGCGAAGTTGGAGTCGTAGTTGAGGCCGCTCCCCTGGTCGGCGAACCCCAGTTCGGTCAGCTGGGCCTGCAAGCCGGCCTGCTCCGTGTGCAGGAGGGCGGCAAAATCGACATCGGCGGTTTCCGCCGTAGGGGCCTCATTCGGCATGGCGTCATGCTACGCGGTTGCTCCCCCTCGTGGTTCCCGCCCGAGGGTGGGCTCCCTCGTAGGCACGGCGCAGGTGCTCGGCCGAGACCTTGGTGTAGCGCTGGGTCGTGGCGATGGAGGCATGGCCCAGGAGCTCTTGGACGACCCGCACATCGGCCCCGCGGCCCAGCATGTGGGTGGCGCAGGAGTGGCGCAGGACGTGGGGGCTGACCTTGTCCGCCAGACCGACGCGGCCGGCGTACTTCTTGACGACGCCGAAGACCCCGACGCGGGACAGCCGGCCCCCACGGGCGTTGAGGAAGACGGCCTCGGCATCGCTGCGACGCTGCCACTTCTTCGGCTCGAGCAGGGGGCGCCCCTGCCCCGAGAGCCACTCGGCCAGGGCGGCACGGGCGAGCGAACCGAGCGGCACAATGCGCTCCTTGTCCCCCTTCCCGAGCACGCGCAGCAGGGGGACGTCGGTCCCTTCCACAGCGGCGATGACGTCGCCCAGGTTCAGCCCGACGACCTCGCTGACGCGGGCCCCGGTGGCATAGAGGACCTCGAGCAGCGCCCGGTCGCGCAGCACCATCGGCCCGGTGCCGACGACCGCACCGAGGAGCAGCTCCGTCTCCTCCTCGCTCAGGGCCTTGGGCAGCAGGTCGGTCACGGACACCGAGGGCAGGTCGAGGGTCGGATCGTCACCGCGCAACCCTTCCTCGACCAGGAAGCGGTGGAAGCCCCGGATGCTCGACAGCGCGCGGGCCACCGAGGCCGCATTGTGGGTCCGGCGCAACCGCTCCAGATGGGCCGCCACCTCGGCCGAGGTGGCCTCCTCGATGTCGTGTCCCTCGAGGCCGTCCTGGTACGCCCCCAGGTCGCGCCGGTAGGCGGCCAGCGTGCGCGGCGAGCGTCCCCGCTCCACCTCGAGCCAGGAGAGGTACTCCTCGGCGTCGCGGGGCAGGGTCGGCGTCACGGTGTCCGGCCGCTCTCCCGGAGGCGCTGGCGGGCCAGGTACAGGCCGAGCACCGTGGTCTCGTCCTTGAGCGAACCGTCGGCCACGAGCGCATCGACGTCGTCGAGGTGGATCGTCTCAATGGTCATGTACCCCTCCTCCACGCCGTCGGGCCGGACCGGGATGGAGGACAGCCCTGTGGCCAGATAGATCAGCGTGTGCTGGTCGCTGATGCCCGGGGAGTTCCAGGTCCCGAGGAGCAGCTCCCAGTGGGCGGCTTCCAGCCCCGCCTCCTCGGCCAGCTCGCGCCGCGCCGTGGCCTCGGGGCCCTCACCGTCCTTGTCGCGGGTCCCGGCCGGGATCTCGAGCACCAGGCTGTCGACGGCGGCCCGGTACTGGCGGACGAGCGTCACGGTGCCGTCGTCGTGCACGGGGACGATGGTGACGGCGCCGGGATGGCGGATGACGAAACGGTCGAACGGCTTCCCGTCGGGGTCGAGCAGGTGGAAGCGGTCCACCCGGAACAGCCAGGCCCGGAGGAGCTGCTCCTCCGAGACGCGGCGGAACCCCGGCACGGGGCTAGGTGACGGCGTCGAGGTCGAGCAGGTGGGGCTCGCGCCCCTCGGCCCGCTCGAGCGCTGCGGCGACGAGCTCGCGGAACAGCGGGTGGGCCCGGTCGGGCCGGCTCTTGAACTCGGGGTGGGCCTGGGTCGCCACCCAGTAGGGGTGGTCCTCCAACTCGATGAACTCGACCAGCCGCCCGTCGGGCGAGATCCCCGAGCAGACCAGGCCGACAGCCTCGAGCTTGGTCTTGTAGCGGTTGTTGAACTCGAAGCGGTGCCGGTGCCGCTCGGTGACGGCGAGCGTGCCGTAGGCGTGGGCCACCTTGGACTCCGCCAGCAGTGCCGCCTGGTACGAGCCGAGGCGCATCGTCCCGCCCTTGTCGGTCACCTCGGCCTGGTCGGGCATGAGGTCGATCACCATGTCCGGGGAGAAGCTGTCGAACTCGCGCGAGTTGGCCTTGTCGAGCCCGGCCCAGTCGCGGGCGACCGAGATCACCATGACGTGGAGGCCCAGGCACAGGCCGAGGCACGGGATGCCGTGGTCGCGGGTGTACCCGGCCGCGGCGACCATGCCTTCTATGCCGCGTTCCCCGAACCCGCCCGGGATCACGACGGCGTCGAGGCCCCGCAGGCGGTCCGTCCCGAGCAGATCGGGCACCAGCTCGGCGTCGATCCAGTCGAGCTCCACCTGTGCGCCGTGGTGGAAGCCGGCGTGGCGCAGTGCCTCGACGACGGACATGTAGGCGTCGGGCATGTTCACGTACTTGCCGACGATGCCGACCTTCACGCGGCGCGACAGCGACTCGACCCGGCCGACGAGCGCCTCCCAGTCGGAGATGTCGATCGGGTGTGCCGCCTCGTCGATCCCGAGCGTGCGGCACACGTAGGAGTCGAGACCCTGCTCGTGCAGGACGAGCGGGATCTCGTAGATGCTCGGCGCGTCGACGGCCGAGACCACGGCGTCGATGGCGACGTCGCACTGCAGCGAGATCTTGCGCTTCAGGCTCTCGGAGATCGGCTTGTCGCTCCGGCAGACGATCACGTCCGGCTGGATACCCCGGCTCCGTAGCTCCGTGACCGAGTGCTGGGTGGGCTTCGTCTTCTGCTCCCCCGACACGAGGTAGGGCACCAGCGTGAGGTGCATGTAGCAGACGTTGTCCCGCCCGATGTCCCGACGGAACTGGCGGATCGCCTCAATGAAGGGGACGATCTCGATGTCGCCGACGGTCCCCCCGATCTCGACGATGACGATGTCGACGTCCTCGTCGGCCAGCCGCTTGATCCGGTCCTTGATCTCGTCGGTGACGTGCGGGATGACCTGCACCGTGCGGCCCAGGAAGTCGCCGCGCCGCTCCTTCTCTATGACGGAGCGGTAGACGCCGCCGGTCGTGGTGTTGGAGCGCTTGGAGAGGTTCTCGTCGATGAAGCGCTCGTAGTGCCCGAGGTCGAGGTCGGTCTCGCCGCCGTCCTCGGTGACGAAGACCTCGCCGTGCTCGCCGGGGTTCATCGTCCCGGGGTCGACGTTGATGTAGGGGTCGAGCTTGCACATGGTCACCCGGAGGCCCCGGCACTTGAGGAGGCGGCCGAGCGAAGAGGCGGTGAGACCCTTCCCGAGCGAGCTCGAGACACCGCCGGTGACGAAGATGAACTTGCTCACGCCGCCTTTGGCACGTTGAGGATCAAGTCGAGTGATCGGTGCACCCGACCACGATAATCGACGCCAACCCGACCCGCGGTGGACTACCGCCCATGTGTCGCTCCGAGCAGCTCACGGGCGTGCGCCCGGGCGGCATCACTGTCGGGGTGGCCCGAGAGCATCCGGGAGAGCTCCGTCACCCGGTCCTCACCCTCCACCGCGGTGGCCCTCGTCACGGTGCGTCCGCGGGACGCGCCCTTGACGACGCTGATCTGTGCGTCGGCCTGCGACGCCACCTGGGCCAGGTGGGTGACGACCAGCACCTGGCGGTCGCGGCCGACCTCGTGCAGGGCGTCGCCCAGCGCCAGGGCCGCGGCGCCACCCACGCCGGCATCGACCTCGTCGAACACCATCGTCTGGGGACCACCGAGGCCGACCAGGCGGATGGCCAGCATGGCCCGGGCCAGCTCGCCCCCGGAGGCGGCGCGCGCCAGTGGCTGCACGGCTTCGCCCACGTTGGCGCCGAGCGCGAGCTCGACGGGCTCGCCCGACCCCTCCGGCGCCACGTGCACCTCGAGCCGCGCCCCCGCCATGGCCAGCGCGCCCAGCCGCTCGGCGACCTGGGCGGCGAAGGAGCGGGCGGCCTTGGTCCGCACGGCGCGCACGGCGGCCTCGGCGTCGGCCAGCTCCGTCAGGCGCTGCTCGCGTTCGGCCTGCAGGCGGGCGGCCTCGCCCTCGGCGTTCTCGAGCGCCGCCAGCCGCGCCGCGCCCTCGCGCCCGTAGGCCATGACGGCGCCGAGGTCCTCGCCGTACTTGCGGCGGAGCTCGGCCAGCAGCCGCCGGCGCTCCTGCACGTCGATGAGGCGCTGCGGGTCGTCCTCCCAGCCCTCGACCTCGTCGCGCAGCGTGCGGGCCAGGTCCGAGAGCTCGACGGCGGCGCCGGCCAGGCGGGCGTGGTAGCCGGCGAAGGACTCGCGGCCGGCCAGCGCGCTGCCGGCGCGTCCCAGCAGGTCCACGGCCCCGCCGTCGCCGGCCGGGTCGACGAGCTCGAGTGCCTCGATGGCCGCCTCGCGGTACGCCGCGGCGTCGGCCAGGCGGTCCTCCTCCAGGCGCAGGACGCCGTCTTCGTCGGGGTCGTCGAGGTGGGCCGCTGCGATCTCCTCCACCTGGTAGCGCAGCACGTCCGCCTCCCGGGCGCGTTGCTGGGCGTCGCCGCCCAGCCCGGCCAGCGCCTCGTCAAGGGCGTGCAGCTGGCTCCGGATGGCCCGCACCCGGCTCAGGTCCGTGCCGGCGAAAGCATCGAGCACGTTGCGCTGCGCTGTGGGCGTGACCAGGGCGCGGTGCTCGTGCTGGCCGTGGATCTCGACCAGCTCGGCCGCGGCCTCGCCCAGCGCGGCCAGCGGTGCCATGCGGCCGTCGACCCAGGCCCGGGAGCGGCCCTCGGCCGGGACCGAGCGGGTGAGGATCACCTCGTGGGCGGCGTCGCCCTCCCCCGCGACGAAGCGCGCCTCGACGAGGGCCTCGGCCGCGCCGGTCCGGACCATGCCCGGGTTGGCCCGCCCGCCCAGCACCAGCTGCAGCGCCTCGACGACCAGGGTTTTGCCGGCGCCCGTCTCCCCGGTGAGCGCCGTCATGCCGGGACCGAAGGCCAGCGTCAGGTCCTCGATCACGCCGAGGTCCCGCACATGCAGATCGGTCAGCACGGCCGGGTCATGTCTCCCGGTCGGCCAGCAGGCGGAAGCGCAGGATGCCGCCGAAGGTCTGGGGCTCGTTGCGCACGACGCGCACCGGACGCTCGGCCACGGTGCAGGTGACGGTGGCCCCCGGTTGCAGCCGTCCGATCTCCTGCCCGTCGATGACGAGGACGCCGGCCCGGTCGGGCGCGATCTCGATGGTGACCTCCTGGTCCTCGGTCAGCACCAGGCTGCGGTCCAGCGCGAAGTGCGGCGCCACCGGCGTCAGCACCATGGCGCGCAGCGTCGGGGCCAGGATGGGGCCGCCGGCGGACAGGTTGTATGCCGTGGAGCCGGTCGGGGTGGCCACGATGAGGCCGTCGGCCGAATAGGTGAGGGCCTCCTCGCCGTCCACCGAGGTGGCGAGGCGGACGGTGTGCCCGAAGTCGATCTTCTCGATCACCACCTCGTTGAGGGCCAGCAGGTCGGTGACGCCATCACCGGTGGAACGGTCCGTGATCGCCACGTCCAGCGCGCAGCGCGGCTCGATGATCGCCGTGCCTTCGAACACCTTGGTGAGCGCGCCCCGCACCTGGTCCGGCAGGAGGTCCGGCAGGTACCCCAGGCGGCCGAAGTTCACCCCGAGGACCGGGACGTCCTCGGTGGCGGCCAGGCGCACCACGCGGCAGGAAGGTGCCGTCGCCGCCCATGCTGACGGCCACAGTGGTGCCGCCGAAGTCGACGTCGTCGAGCTCGACGTCGGTGCCCGCCTCTCTGACCCGGTCGGGCCCGCTGAACTGGAGGATGCGGGCCACGTCGCCGCGCCCGCTCAGCCAGCGCGCGGTGTCGGTCGCCAGCGCGAGCGCGTCGGGGCGGTCGGGATGGACCAGGAAGGTGACAGTCGCCATCGGCGAGCGGCGGCTCAGCCGGCCGGAGCGGCCGGTGGAAGGGGTCCGTCCGCCTCCGACACGGCGGCGGTGAGCAGGGCGGTGGCCTCCCCCGCCTCGTCCCCGGCCAGGCCCTTGCGGGCGTGCACGAGGAACTCGACGTTGCCGGCCGAGCCGGTCAGGGGGGAAACCATCGCTCCCATGATGCCGGTTTTCGCGTCCTGCAGCGCGGACGCCACCCCCTCGAGGGCGCCCAGCCAGAGGGCCGGGTCGCGGATCACGCCCTTGCCCCGGGAGACGGCGGCGCGGCCAGCCTCGAACTGCGGCTTGACCAGGAGGACCAGGTCGGCGTCCGGGGCCGAGACCGGTCCGGTGAGGGCGGGCACGACGCTGCGCAACGAGATGAAGCTCAGATCGGCCACCACAAGCGGGCAGGGCTCGTAGGCGGGATCCTTCGCCGCCAGCTCGGCCACGGTGAGGGTCCGCACGTTGGTGCGCTCCAGGACCGTCACGTCGGGGTTGTCGCGCAGGGCCGGGTGGAGCTGCCCGTGGCCGACGTCGACCGCGTACACGTGCGCCGCGCCGCGTTGGAGCAGGCAGTCGGTGAAACCGCCGGTCGAGGCTCCCGCATCGAGGGCGCGCCGGCCGGCGACGGCGACCGGGAACCGGTCCAGCGCTGCTTCGAGCTTGCTTCCGCCGCGGCCGACATAGGGCGACCGCGGGCCGAGCAGTACGACCGGCTCGTCGGGGGCGACGAGGCGCGCCGGCTTGTCGGCCTGTGTGCCCGAGACGAGGACGCTGCCGGCGGCCACGGCCGCCTGGGCCTCCTGCCGGGATTCGACGAGGCCGCGTCGCACGAGCTCGGCATCGAGCCGGCGGCGGGCCCCGCTGGTCAGCTGGCGGCCTTCTTGGACGCCGAGTCGTCGGCCTCGGTGACCGTCTTGTCGTGGGACTTCTTGTGGTCGGACTTGCCTTTGCCGTCGCCCTTGTCGGACTTGCCGCCCTTGTGGGGCTTGTCGGACTTGTGGGACTTGTCGGACTTGGCGGCGGACGGACCGGAGAGTGTCTTCATGCCGGGGAGGCGCGACGGGGCGACCTTGGTGGCGGCGTCGCGCGCACGGGTGGCGGTCTTGCCGGCCTGCGACGTGACGTCCTTGGCGGCCCTGCCGGCCTGGGCCGTGACGCCCTTGGCGGTCTGGCCGGCCTTGTTGGTGGCGTCCTTGGCGGTCTGGCCCGCCTTCGCCGTCACGTCCTTGGCGGCCCGCCCGGCCCGGGCCGTGACGTCCTTGGTGGCGTCGCGGCCCGCCTTGGCCGACTTCTTCAGGACCTCGGCCACCTGGTTGGCCAGCGACTCCAGGGACCTGGGGTCGATCTTCTCCAGCTGCGCGGCCACTTCGTGGCGCACCAGCTCGAGCACCTGCTCGCTGGACTTCTGGCTCCGCTCGACCAAGTTGTCGACCCACTCCTGTGCCTGGCTGCGCTGGATGTCTCCCGCGTTGACCAACTCTCGCACGATCTCCTCGGCCCGGCCACGGCTGACCTGTCCGAGGACCGTCCCGGCATCGAGGTACTTGCGTATGCGCTCATTGCTTGCCATTTCACAAGAGTATCCAAAGTGCTAGCTGGCTGCAAGCACTTTCTCAGGCGCCACCGAGGGCCTGCTGGACGAGGCGGAGGAAGTCCGGCGCCACCGCGGCGGGATCGGCGTCAGCCGGGATCTGCCCCTTGGTGGTGACCCCGGAGAGCACGAGGCCGAACGGGATGCCGAGCTGGGCGGCGAGAGCCCCGTCGGTCGAGGGGCGGTCGCCCACCATGACCCGGAGATCGCCCTCGGCCGTCCGGGCGGTGATGGCGTCCGCCGTGGGGCGGTGCGGCTTGCCGGCGACGTCGGCCTGCACGCCGCTGGCGGTCTCGACGGCGGCGAGGAGGGCGCCTGCCCCCGGCACCAGGCCCTCGGGGGTCGGGTAGGTCGCGTCCTCGTTGGTGGCCACCAACCGGGCCCCGCCCCGGACCGCGGCGACGGCGCGGGACAGGCTGTCGTAGGTGAAGTCGCGGGTGAGGCCCACCACCACGGCGTCGGCCGGGCCCTCGGCGACGACGACCACACCGCGGGCGGCGAGCGCCTCCAGGACGCCGTCGCTCCCGAGCACCACGGCGGTGGACCCGGGGTCCAGCATGCCGGCGGCCACGTCGGCCGAGCGCAGGAGGTCGGCGTCGTCGGCCGTGATGCCGCAGTGGGCGAGCTGGCGGTGCAACTCGGCCCGCGTCGGTGCCGCGTTGTTGGTCGCGAAGAGGACGCGCACGCCGACGCCGCGCAGGCGGGCCACCGCCTCGTCCACGCCGGGGATCGGCCGGCCCGCGAGCCACACCACACCATCGAGGTCGACGACCCAGGTCCCCGCGGGCGGTGGCGGCCACATGCCGGGCGAGGCTAACCGTCCTCCCGTCCTCCGCGGTCCTTCCTAGACTCTGTCGGCGTGGCTGAGCTGCAGGTCGACGGGGATTCGCTGGTGCTCCACCTCCGTGCGCTGGAGAAGGCCGAGGGTGCACACGCCGACATCCGGGTGCCGCTGTCCGCGGTGCGTGCGGTGCGCCCGGTCGACGACGCCTGGCCCGAGCTGCGCGGTATCCGGGCGCCGGGGACCGGGCTGCCGAACGTGATCGCCGTCGGGACGCGGCGGGGCAGCTTCGGCAAGGACTTCGCCGCCGTGCACGGCAAGGGGCCGGCGGTGGTCGTGGAGCTCGAGGGCGCCGAGTACGGGCGCCTGGTGGTCACCGCCGACGATGCGGCGGCCGTGGCGAGGGCGATCGAGGGGGCGGTGGGCGGCCCGGGCTGAGCCGGGGGCTGTGCTCGGCGGGTTCGGCGGGTGCAGCTGCCTCGGCCGGTGTCGGGGATCCAGCCGGTTTCGGCTGGATCAGATGTCAGCCCAGGGTGATTGGAAGCTGATCGACCGGGCGACGTCGCGTCGCGTGACGAACCCCACGACGCGTTCCTCCTTCAGGACGAGGAGCCGGGAGCGCTGGTGGCGGCACATGAGGGCAACGGCATCCTCCAGGGAGACGTCGACGTCGAGCGCCACCACATCGGCGGGCCCGGCGAACTCGGCCAGGCTCACGTCACGCGGGTCGCGTCCCTTCGCCACCACGTGGGTCACGATATCCCGGGTGCTGACCACGCCGGCCAGACTGCCGTCGCTCTTGCACAACGGGACCGAGTCGTCGCTCTGGCCGGCCAGGAAGTTGGCGGCGTCGGCCGCGGTGTCGGTGGTCCGGAGGACATCGACCCCCTCGCACATGATGTCCCGGATGGTCCTCATGGCACCTCCCACTGCGGGTCGTTCTCGCTCGCCGGCCCGCCCCCTACCCTCGCGCCCGACACCGTCCACCGCAATGGCCTCGCGGGAGGGCAGCCGACACGGTCACTGCCGCACTGGCGGAGTGCCGAACGTCATGCGAGGGCGATGAGATTCGTCGGATCGGCCAGCACCTCACCGACGTCGCGCAGGAAGAGCGCAGCCGCCTGCCCGTCGACCAGCCGGTGATCGAAGGCCAGGCTGAGGGTCACCAGGTGGCGGAGGGCCAGCTCACCCTCGAACTCCCATGGCCGCCGCTGGAGGGCGCCGACGGCGAGGATGGCCGCCTCTCCCGGATTGAGGATCGGCACCCCGGCGTCCACTCCGAAGACGCCGATGTTCGTGAGGGTGATGGTCCCGCCGCGCAGGTCCTCGGCTGTGCAGCGCGCTGCGCGCGCCTTCGTCGTGAGCTCGCCGAGGGCGGCGGTCAGCTCGCGCAGCGCGAGCTCCTGCGCGTCCTTGACGCTGGGCACGACGAGCCCACGCGGACCCGCCACTGCGATGCCCAGATTGACGTAGCGCTTCGTCACCACTTCTCCGGTCGCCTCGTCCCACGACGAATTCGAGGGCAGGGTGCTCCCGCAGGGCCAGGATCACGGCGCGGGCCACGACGGCCAGCGGCGTCACGTGCAGGCCCTCGAAGCGTCGGTTGTCGCGCAGCCGCTCAATCAGCTCGACCGTGGGCGTCGCGTCCACCGTGAGGAAGACGCAGGCCTGGGGCGCCATGGCCACGCTGCGGACCATGGCCTCCGCCATGTGCTTCTGGACGCCTCGCGCCGGCGCGCGCGTCTCCCGGCCGGAATCGACGGGCGGGTCGTCCGTGCTCCCGCCGGCGAGGTGCGCGGCCAGGTCCTCCCGCGTGATGACCCCGCCCGGGCCGTGCCCGGGCACGTCGGCCAGGTCGATCCCGTTCTGCCGCGCCATGAAGCGCACCGGCGGCGCGGCCAGGGGCCGGGTGGGCGTGGTGGGCTGGGTGGGCGTGGTGCTCGTGCGGGCCGGTGCGGGCCTCTGCCTGTCCCGATGGGCGCGGCCGTCACCGTTGCGCCGCCGGCGGCTCGGCGGGGCCTCGGAGGGCCCGTAGCCGACGAGCATCGGGACCGTCTCCTCGGTGGCTGCCGCGCCGGGTGGTGCGTGCTCGTTCGTGCTCGCCTCGGATGACGCGGCGTCGATGCCGATGAGGGGCGCACCGACGCGCACCGTCTCCCCCGCCGAGGCCAGGAGCTCGACGACGGTGCCGACGAAGGGACTCGGCAGCTCCACCACCGCCTTCTCGGTCTCGACCTCGACCAGGATCTGGTTCAGCGTCACCTCGTCGCCGACGGCCACGTGCCACGCCACCACCTCGGCCTCGGTCAGCCCTTCGCCCAGGTCGGGCAGGACGAATTGGTGCCGGGTGCTCAGGGCCGGAGACACCGGTCCACCTCGTGCAGGATCCGGTCGGCATCGGGGAGGAAGTGGTGCTCGGCCCGGGACGCCGGGTACGGCGTGGCGAAGCCGCCGACCCGCCGGACGGGGGCTTCGAGATGGAAGAAGCACCGCTCGGAGACTCGGGCGGCGATTTCGGCGCCGAGCCCGCCGAACACGCCGGCCTCGTGGGCCACGACGAGCCTCCCGGTCTTGCGGACCGAGGCCTCGATGACGGCGAAGTCGATGGGCGAGAGAGAGCGCAGGTCGATGACCTCGATGGAGGTCCCTTCCTCCTCGGCGATGCGGGCCGCGTCGAGAGCCGTGGCCACCATGGGCCCGTAGGCCGCGATGGTGGCGTCACCGCCCTCCCGGAGCACGACGGCGCGCGCGAGCGGGACATCGGAGAGCGCCGCCTCCTCGTCGACCTCGCCCTTCTCCCAGTAGCGCCGCTTGGGCTCGAAGAAGACGACGGGGTCGTCGGAGGCGATGGCCTGTTGGATCATGCGGTACCCGTCGGCCGCGTTGCTCGGGGTCACGACCCGCAGGCCCGCGGTCTGGGTGAAGTAGGCCTCGGGCGACTCCGAGTGGTGCTCGACCGCGCCGACGCCGCCGCCGAAGGGGATGCGAATGGTCAGCGGGACCGTCACCCTTCCTTCGTTGCGGTAGTGGAGCTTGGCCACCTGGGAGACGATCTGGTCGAAGGCGGGATACACGAAGCCGTCGAACTGGATCTCGCACACCGGCCGGTACCCGCGCATGGCCAGCCCCACGGCGGTTCCGATGACCCCGGACTCGGCCAGCGGGGTGTCGATGACCCGGCGGTCCCCGAAGTCCCGCTGCAGCCCCTCGGTGACGCGGAACACGCCGCCGAGCTTGCCGATGTCCTCCCCCATCAACACGACCTTGGGGTCGTGCTCCATCGCCCGGCGCAGCCCGGCATTCAGCGCCTTCCCGAGCGACATGGTGGGCATCAGACGCCCTCGTCGTCCTCGAACGACGCCAGATATGCGGCGTAGGCGTCCCGTTCCTCCTCCACCAGCGCGTGTGGCTCCGTGTAGACGTGCGCGAACAGGTCGGCGGGTTCGGGGTCGGGCATGGCCAGGCATCCGGCGCGCAGTGTGGCGGCGACCGAGGAGGCGTCGGCCTCGACCTGCGCGTCGAACTCGTCGTCGGCCAGGCCCTCGGCGCGCAGCAGGGCGGACAGACGGGCCAAGGGGTCCTTCACGCGCCACACCTCGTCCTGCGCGGCCGAGCGGTACCGGGTCGGGTCGTCCGAGGTGGTGTGCGGGCCCATGCGGTAGGTGACCGCCTCGATGAGCGTCGGGCCCTCGCCGGCCGAGGCGCGCGCCAGGGCGAGGCGCGTGGCGGCCAGCACAGCCAGCACGTCGTTGCCGTCGACTTGGATGCCGGGGATGCCATAGCCCCGGCCGCGCTGGGCGATGGAGGCATGGGACTGGAGGCGCACCGGTTCGGAGATGGCCCATTGGTTGTTCTGGCAGAAGAAGACGACGGGAACGACGTAGCTGGCGGCGAACCCGAATGCCTCCGCCACGTCGCCCTCGCTCGTGGCGCCGTCACCGAAGTAGGTGAGCACGGCGGAGTCGGCGCCGTCGAGCGTGACCCCGAGCGCATAGCCGGTGGCGTGCAGCGGTTGCGAGCCGACGACGATGGCCGGCGTGGCGATGCCGTGCATGTCGGGGTCCCAACCCGAGAGGCCGGCACCGCGCCACAGCCGCAGCATCTGCACGGGGTCAACGCCCCGGCAGTAGGCGACGCCGTGCTCCCGGTAACTGGGGAAGACGAAGTCGTCGGCGCGCAGGGCTCGGGCCGAGCCGACCTGGGCTGCCTCCTGCCCGAGGAGGGGGGCCCACAGCGCCAGCTCGCCCTGGCGTTGGAGCGCCATGGCCTCGGCGTCGATGCGGCGGACCACCACCATGTCCCGGTAGAGGCTGCGCAGCTGGTCGGCATCGACGTCGCCGACCAGATCCCAGTAGGGGCAGCCGACCGTCCGCTGCCCGTCGACCGAGATGAGCTGCACCAAGCCGTCGAAGCCCGTCCACTCGGGGATCCTCGTATCGGGTACCCGTACCGGCGCAGTGG
Source organism: uncultured Acidimicrobiaceae bacterium (assembly GCA_963804055.1). GTDB lineage: Bacteria > Actinomycetota > Acidimicrobiia > Acidimicrobiales > RAAP-2 > Bog-473. The sequence goes on from CAWDOU010000009.1 coordinate 41,926, forward strand.
TCACCTGGACTCCCTTCACGAGCTGGGCTCGTCAGGCGTATTTCACCACGGTTGTGCCCTTCTGGGCGGGATTAGGAATCAAATCGGCGACTTGTCGGGGATTCATTGCTTCTGATCGGCCTCAGACGCACGAAGTCCGCCGAGGAGAAGGCGACGCCGGGCCCCGCCAGGTGCCGCTGGACGGCACGACGCGGCTGCCACAACCGTCACTGGCGGTGCACCTTCACCACGCCCGAGCAGTGCAGGTACAGGGCGCCGCGAGATCCGCCCAGGAAGGCCATCACCACCGCCGGAACGATGACCTCGGCGACGCGCATCGCTCAGCCCGAGCGCGGGTCCAGGCGGCTCAGGACGCCTTGCGGCGGGCGGCGGTCTTGGTGCGGGTGGGAGCCTTGGTGGCCTTGGTGGCCTTCTTGGCGGGAGCGGCCGCGCGCTTGGCCGTCGACCGCTTGGCAGTCGAGCCCTTGGTTGCGGTCTTCGATGTCTTGGCCGGCGAGCCGGGCTTGGCGGCCGCTGCGATGCTGGCGTTGAGCGCCTCCATGAGGTCGACCACCTTGGCGGCGGGCTCGGGGCCTTCCTGCAGCACGATCTCGTGGCCCTGGCGCTTCTCCTCGATGATGGCCTCGACCTTCTCGCGGTGCGTGTCGTGGAAGCGAGCCGGGTCCCACTCGCTCTCCATCGATTCGATCAGGAGCTGCGCCATGGAGAGTTCCCGGTCGGTGACGTCACCCGTCTCGGGCAGATCGAGGTCACGGCCGGGGGCACGCACCTCGTCGGAGAAGTACATGGTGTGCAGCGCGAGCGCATCGTCCTCGGGCCGGATCGCCACCAGGTATTCCTTGTTGCGCATGACCAGCGTCGCGATGGCGATGCGCCCGGCTTCCGCCATGGCCTGCCGCAGGAGGGCGTAGGCCTTGTCGGCCCCCTCCCCCTCGGGGGCCAGGTAGTAGCTGGACCGGAAGAAGACCGGGTCGATGTCCACCAGGCCCACGAAGTCCGAGATCTCGATCTGGCGCGACTTCTTGGGCTCGGCCGACTCGAGCTCCTCCTCGGTGAGGATGACGTACTCGCCGCCTCCGAGGTCGTAGCCCTTGACGATCCGGTCCTGTGGCACCTCCTCGCCCGTCCGCTCGTTGACCTTCTTGTAGCGGATCCGGTCGGACGTCCCCTCCTCGAACTGGTTGAAGTGGATGCTCTTGTCCGAGGTGGCCGGGTACAGGCCCACGGGGATGTTCACCAGTCCGAAACTGAGGGCCCCCTTCCAGATCGTGCGTGGCACGTCCAACAAAATACCAGCCCAGAGCCGGTCCACCACCTTGTTACAGCCCTTCGTCACACTGAAACCATGGTGAAGGACGCTCCAGCCGGCTTCGGCCAGGCCCTGCTCAGCGGATTGGCCGAGCTCGGCCCCGTGGAGCCGTTCTCCGGAGACCTGTCGCTTGAACTGGGAATTTCAGTCTGGCTCCGCACCAGCGGGACCTCCCTCCTCGAGGCCCGGTCCTCCCTCCTGGAGATCCGCCGGGTGATCCTGGAGGTCTGCGGGCTCGATCCCTCCACCGAGCCGTTCCCCATGGTGGGCCGATCGCCGCGGTCGGACGTGGTGAGCCTGGTCGGCTACATCTCCGAGCTCCTGCGGCGGGCGTCAGCCGGCCTCGGTCACGGCCTGGACGCCGTCGTGCGGGCCGTCGTGGCCGAGCTTCCGGTTCCCGAGAACGAGGCGCTGGGCGCCTGATCCCTGGACCTAGAAGCCGAAGGCGGCGATGATCTCGCCGTTCAGGCCGGCAGCGGCCTCACTGCCCAGGTACGGCGCGTCGCCGTAGGCGAACACGTCGCCGCGTCCCGAGGCGATCCAATAGCCCTTGCCGTCGGCCGTGGGGAAGATGGCCGCGGCGGGGTTGAAGCTGTTCACGTACCCCAGCGGGGTGCCCATCGCGGTGGCATCGCCGAACGGGAACACGGTGCCGTTCGAGTAGAGCACCCAATAACCCTTGCCGTCGGGCGTGGCGACCGCGTCGACCACGGGTATCGGTTCGGACGGGGGCTGGCCGTAGTTGGCGGCGTCGCCGAAGGCGTAGACCGCCCCGAGGTTGGTGACGAGCCAGTAGCCCAGCCCGGTGCTGTCGGGCATCACGGAGACGGCGCTGCCGTAGCAGCCGCCGATCCCGTGACACGATCCGGCGAAGTGGGCGTCGCCGAACGCGAAGACGCCGCCGTCGGAGGCGACCATGAAGTACCCGTGTCCGGTGGCGGACGGCACCATGCCGACGATGGGTGCGATGAGGCTGTTGGGCTGCCCCGATCCGGCCGGATGCAGGCCGAGGCCGGGGATGGAGCCATAGTACGCGGAGTCGCCGAACGCAAAGATGCCGCCGTCGGAGGCCACCAGCCAGTAGCCGTTGCGGCTGGCCGTCGGCGTGATCCCGACCACGGGCCGCTGGAGGGAGGTGGCACCCATGGAGCCATGGAAGGCGGCGCCGCCGAAGGAGAAGATGCCGCCGTCGGAGCCGACCAACCAATAGCCGCGCGTGGCCGGGCCGACCATGAACGACTGCGGGTTCCCGGTGCCGGCGAGATAGTCCACCCCCTGGCCGACGCTGGCCGTCAGGGTGCACGCCCCGAAGCTGACGAAGGTCACGGTCAGCCCGTCGGGGCCGACGGTGCATACGGTCGTGGAGCTCGAGGACACCGACGCAGACCCCTCACCGGCGACCGGGGTGAGCGCGGCCACGAATTTGCCGAACTCGATGGCCGCGGGAATGTTGGAGATGGCGATGGACGACGCGGGCAGCGTGGCCCGGCCGACCTGGAAGCTCTGCGGATTTCCTGTGGATTCGGTGTAGTTGGGCGTTCCTGCAGTCTGCGCCGTCAACGTGCACGTGCCGACGCCCACGAAGAGGACGACCGTGCCGCCGGACACGACGCACACGGAGGGAGTGGACGACATGGTCGACGGGGCACCGTCGGTGAAGATGTCGTAGGTCGGCGTGAAGCTGCCCCCGTAGACCACCGTTCCGTCTGGCGGCGGGTTGGAGATGTCCGGTTGCCCGGGGGCATTGTTCTGGGCCACGGTGAAGGACTGGCAGGCGCCCGGCGATGGCAGGTAGTTGGCGTCGCCGCCGTAGGTCGCCTCGAACGAGTACGAGCCTGCATTGAGCGCTGCTGTCGGATTGCTGTCCATGCCGAGCGGGAACGTCCCCTCGTCCTGGGGGGTGCTGGTGCAACCGCTCCCCTGGAAGAAGGCGAAGTCCACGGTGCCGGTGGGTGTGATGCCGCCCGCTCCGTTGACGGTGGCCGAGTCCTGGGCCTTGGCCCCCGTCAGCTCATCGTTGGCCCACGGGGTGCTCCCGCCGGCCTCGAGCACCGTGTTGATGACGGCTGGGGTGTCCTTGGCCACGCTGAACTGATCGCACGCACTCGATGAGGACGTGTAGTTGGCCGTGGCGGCGTACATCGCAATGAACGAGTAGCTGCCCGCCTCGAGAGCCGGGGTGGGGCTCGAGTTCGGCACGGTGCCGTCGCCGGCGATGGAGACCTGGTCCGTGCTCACGGCGCCGCCGGTGCACGTCGTGTTGTGGAAGAAGGAATACGTGACGTTTCCGGTCGGGGTGAAGCCCGCGATGCCGCTCACGGTCGAAGCCGCCTCTGCACTCGCCCCGGTCACCTCGGTCCCGGCCCAGGCGGTGCTCGTCGACATGTCCAGCACGTTGACAGAGGTCGACGAGGTGGTCGGGCTCACGGTGAACGGCTCACAGCTGCTCACCTGCGACACGTTGTAATTGCTGTCGCCGCTGTAGACCGCATCGAACGAGTACTGCCCTCCGCCGAGCGCCGCCGTGGCGGTCGACGGTGGCACCGATCCGTCGCCATTGACGGCGACGATGTCCGTGGAGGCAGCCGTGTCAGCGCACGAGGTGTTGGTGAAGAACTTGTAGGTCACCGTGCCCGTCGGTGTCGTGCCGGCGACGCCGTGGATGATCGCCGTGTCCTGCGCGCTGGCCCCCGTCACTTCGGTGTCGCCCCACGGGGTGCTCCCGCCGGCTTCGACGACGGCGGTCGTCGTCGTCGCCGTCAGCAGTCCGACCGAGAACGGCTCGCAGGCGCTGGCCGGCGAGGCGAGATAATTGGTGTCGCCGCTGTAGACCGCGTCGAACGAATAGTTCCCGGCCCCCAGGGCGCCGGTGGGAGTGGAGTTCGGGACCGAGCCGTCCCCGGCCACCGTCACCTGGTCTGTCGTCGTGGGGCTGTTGGTGCAGTTTGCGTCGTCGAAGAGCGAGTAGGTCACCGTCCCGGTCGGGATCACGCCGGTCACGCCGGTGACCGTTGCGGTGTCATAGGCGCTGGCACCCACGAGCTCGGAGCTCGACCATTGGGCGTTCGTGCTCTGGTCGAACACCGTGGTCGTCGTCGACGACGTGGCCTGCGCGCTCAGCGTGAAGGACTCGCAGTTCGGACCAGACGGGTCGTTGTTGCCGTCGCCGCTGTAGAGCGCGCTGAAGGAGTAGCTCCCCACACCGAGCGGCCCTGTCGACGTCGAGTGCGGCACAGAGCCGTCGCCAGCCACCGTCTCCGGGTCTGTGATCGTTGGAGTGCCGGTACATGACGAGTTGTCGAAGAACGAATAGGTGACCGTCCCTGTGGGCGTGCCGGTTCCGTCTCCCACGAGGGTCGCCGTGTCCTGTGCGCTGGCACCGACGACCTCGGAGCCGGACCACGGTGTGCTCGTGCCGTTATCGACGACGGTCGCGGTCAAGGTCGAGGTCAGGGCGCCGGCCGGCAGGGAGAAGAAACCCGCCGTGAGGCCGACCGCGGCAGTGGCCGCGACGACGATGCCGATGACGCGACTCTTCACCCCGATCCTTCCTCCCTCGCCGCCAATCCGGCGCACCAGCCTCCGACAAGCCCGACCACTGGGAGGTGCCAGCTGAAGTCAACGGCACCTCCTACCGCCCAGCAGACTACGGCGGCCACGGCACACGACGACAGCGGGTCAGATCGCCGCAGCGTTTTCGCCAGCGAGAGGGCCACACATGCGACGAGGCCGAGCCCGACGATGCCGGTATCGGCCGCGATCTGGAGGTACTCGTCATGGACGAAACGGGCCGACGACCCGTCGGAAGCATGAAGCTCAAGTAGACGGTCAGGTCCGACTCCGGCCAGGGGGGAGGAGAGCAATTGGCGGAGGGCGCTGGACGATTCGGCCGAGCGGTCCTGATCGCTCGGGGCGAGCGCCCGGAGGCCGATCTCGTGGTGCACGAGCACGGCGATGCCGACGGCGGCGCCGAGGGCCACTCCCCCGGCGGCCACCCTGGCCCAACCGCCCAACCGTGGCCAGGTGACGCCACGTTCGCCCCGGAGCGACAGCCCCACCGCCAACGCGACCACGACCCCGAGCCATGGAACCGGACGACTCTGCGGGGACGAGGCGATGGCGGCGACACCGAGCACCGCCCCCGCCAGCAGCGGCACGGCGAAGTCCCGGTAGCGGCGGGCCGGCACGAGGAAACAGGCGCAGGCGATCGCCACGCACGCACCGCGGCTCTGGGTGGCCAGGAGCCCGGCCGCGTTCAGGCAGACGACGACACGGACGAGGGACTGCGCACGTTCACATCCGAGGGCGAGCAGCAGGCAGACGCCGAACAACAACCCCGCTGCGTCGGCGTACGTCACGGAGGACGACAGGCGCCACAGTCCCTGCGCCGGCAGAGCCAGGGGCATGACGCGCCAGACCAGCCCGACGAAGCCGACCAGCGCGCCGACGGCGCCCAGGCATGCCATCGACACTGCGGCTTCTTGCCGTGCGCGTCCGATCAGCGGCCGCGCGGCGGCGAAGGCGGCCGCAAAGCCGATGATGCTCGCACCCAGAGGCAAGAAATCCGCCCCGGGGCCGGCAGTGACCGATCGGACGAACCACCACAGCACCAGAAGGCCGAGACTCCCCACCACGAGGATCTCTCGACGGTCCGGGGGCGCTCTGAACAACGCGGCAATCAGAAGGACCGTGGCGATCACCGCCACGGCCGCCGCTCCGCCGTCCCAGAACCCGCCGTCGCGCCAGCCCGCCACGGCCGCCAGGACGAGCACCAGGACGGGCACGCCCCAGAGGCCGAGCCCGTCCCGCTCCTCCACAGGCCCGGGCCGAGGGAGGGTGACCCGTTCGCGGAGCGCTGTGATGTGGGGGCCCTCCCGCCGAAGCACAGGCAACGCTAACCCTGGCCGACCGGTACGCTCCCTCGCCTTTGTGGAGGCCTTTGTGGAGCGACGCCCGTCTCGGTGCGGACGCCCTCTCCGGGCGATGCCAGGTGCGACACAGCGGGCCGCCAGGGTTGCGGGTCATCATTGATGCGCATGGCGGTGCCCAGGAGACGAAAGATCACCGTGGCGGTCGTCGGTGTGGTGGTCCTCGTCGCGCTGGCGGCAGTGCTCGGGCCCTACGTCTACATCCACTTCATTGAGGGCCCGGCGCCGGCCAAGCTCGAGCTCCCCACGTCGTCGTCAACCACGAGCACGTCACAAGGTAGCGGGACCGCGGCGACGAGCTCGTCGGTCGACGGGATCTGGAACGTCGGCACGGGCTCCCAAGCCGGCTACCGGGTGCAGGAGGTCCTCGTCGGCCAGAACGCCACTGCGGTCGGTCGCACCAGCAAGATCTGGGGCTCCCTGACGATCTCTGGAACGACGGTGACCAAGGCCACCTTCACGGTCGACCTGGCGAGCGTCGTGAGCGACCAGAGCCAACGAAATGCGCGCTTCGACGGTCCCATCATGGACGTGAGCCAGTACCCGACAGCCACCCTCACCCTGTCCACTCCGATCAGCCTGGGGAAGATCCCGGCGGACGGCGTCGAGGTGCACGACAACGCGGTCGGTGCCCTCGACATGCACGGGGTGACGAAGTCGGTCAGCTTCCCCGTGACGGCAGAGCGCATCGGATCCGGCATTGACGTCCTGGCCGACATCCCCATCACGTTCTCCGAATGGAACATCGCCAACCCGAGCATCGGCGGTTTCGTCACGACGGCGAATTCCGGGACTCTCGAGGTGCTGCTGCATCTGACGCAGGGCCCGGGCAACCCCGCCGCGACGTCGTCCGGCGCGGCCGGGGCGGCGGGCGGAGGAGGCCCGGTGACGGTACCCAGTACCACGGTTCCTCCCCTCAGCGTCCCGTCGAACTAGTCGAGCAAGAGGCCACAATCCAGGGCTCGTAGGCGCCGCGCTAGTAGTCTCCAGGGTGCCCAACGGCCCCGGTAGTGGAGCAACACCGCTCAGGTCCCACTGCTCTGGCACGCCTCCGCAGGGGTATGGCCAGGGGTAGGAACGCCCGCCGACCCCGAAAGGACCCGTGACAACCGTCAACCAGCCCCTGAACGGCGGCCGCAACGGGCTCACCGGTTCGAGTGCTGGGTTGCGTCGGCTCAACGGGTGGGGCCCTGCCCTGGTATCGCTGACGCTGGCCGTGACGTACGGCCTCTACATCGCGTTGCGCACGTACGAGGTGGACCTCGGTGTGTACCTGCGCCTCGGCGGGAAGTACGTCTTCACGTCCCACCTGTACTCCCTCGTCCTCCCGAACACCAGCCTCCCGTTCACCTATCCCCCGTTCGCGGCGCTCCTCTTCGCACCGTGGCAGCGCACGTTCAGCAGCGTCGCCTTGGTGCAGGCGGTCTGGACCATGTGCAACGTCGCTGCCCTCGTGGGCGTGCTCGTGCTGTCCGTGCGGCTGGTCAAGCCGTCACTCGACAAGACCGCAACGTGGCGCCTGGCGCTCGCCCTGAGCCTCCCGGCCCTCCTTCTCAATCCGGTGCTGATCACGATCGGCTTCGGACAGGTCAACCTCTTCGTGACCTTCCTCGTCATGTGGGATCTGCTCAGCGCGCGGAGAATCGGCAAACGACAGATGCCTCTCGGGGTGGCCACGGGACTGGCCGCGGCGGTGAAGCTCACGCCGCTGCTGTTCGTCCCGTATCTCGTGCTGACCCGGCGCTGGCGCGGAGCCGTGACCTGTGTGCTCACGTTCGGCGCGTGCGAGCTGGTGACGTTCGCGGTCTCACCCACGTCCTCGAGGGCGTACTGGACGAAGGCCATCTTCAAGCCGAGCCGGGCCGGCGACCTCACGATCGTCGACAACCAGAACCTGTGGGGCGTCCTCGACCGCTTCACGCACGGCGTCCTGCCGGAAGCGCTGATGCTGCCGCTCCTGATCGCCGCGGCTGCGGTCGGCCTCCTGCTGGCGGCCCAGGCCCACCGCCGATCATCCCCGCTCCTCGGGGTGCTGATCTGCGCGGCGACGTGCCTCCTCGTGTCGCCGATTTCCTGGGTGCATCACATGGTCTGGGTCGTGCCGGCGATCCTGTGGCTGGCTTTCGCACCGGACAGGCCTCGCTGGGGGCGTCCTCTCGCAACGGCGACGGCGATCCTCTTCTGGAGCGCGCCTGTGTGGTGGGTGCCGTACAAGAACACCTCGGACCTGCACCTGAACGCGCTGCAACTCATGGCGGGCGACTCGTTCTTCTTTGCCATGCTGGTTTTCCTGGCCGGCGCAACCGTGCTGGTGTTCCAGCGGCGGGCGCCCCGAGCGGAGGCCGGCCCCCGCCTCCCTTGATCAGCCGGTGAACTGGAGGCTGATCGCTGTTGTCCGTGCGTTGTGCGCCTTCGAGTCGAATTGCCCTACTCGGGGAATCGGCGGACAACCAGACTCAATTGCGGGGCGGGGTGGCCGGGGAGTCTCCGGGGGGATTCGTCACCCCGCCCCTCTCTTCTTCAGCTGGCGCGCTCTGCGCGCCGAGAGGCCGCCCGACCCCACACCCTGACGGGCCAGCGCCCCATGACTTCGCTAGAAGAGAGGTGGGGGCCGGGTCGTCGGAGGGGCTAGGGGAACCTCGACGCCCGGCCCCCACCCCCATGCCCTTCCCCCATGGGCTTCCTGTCGAACAAATTAACAGGGAGTCAGCTGAGAATAAAGAGTTCAGGGGCTGAGAATTTCCACTTTACACAGGAGTTGGAGTTTGCACGCGGAACGCAGATTTCTTTCCTCTGACCTGGGACACCACGGTTGGAGCCGCCGCTTCGGAGCTCTGTGGGTGGCATCGCCCTCGACGAGAATGGGTTCGGGCCTATTTGCCGAATGGCGGACCGATCGCGCGGCATTGAAAGCCCCTGTCGTTGTTCGACTGTTGTGCTCCGCCCGGTCTGACCGGCTCTACCTGAGACAGATCGGGACTGTCAGGATCCGAACCGAGGGGCGGTGGTTGGGGGACGATGCACGCACGTCGGAGATCACCGCCCCTCCTCGACGCGCCTTCCTCTCCACCCGCTCCACCGGAAGGCCGGCGGCCTCCCTTCGTTGAGGCCGAATTGTTGCACTACCAGGGAAAGATTCCGGGCCCTGGTCCGTTACCCATGCGAAAGGTTCTGGCGCGCCCGAATTGGGCTCTCATCCAGACGCTGCGAACACCCCAGGGAAGGTGCGACATGGAGTTCCGACGCCGAGTGCCCCGCCAGATTGCCAGCTGGAGCGGGGTCTGCCAGATCGAGGGCGAGCCCGCGGGCCAACGCAGGGAGTGTCGCGTGCTCGACATCTCCGAACTGGGTGTCGGGATCCTGCTCACTGACGTTCAGCCGGGCGAGTTGATCGGTCGCCGCATCATCGTCGAGAGCCCGACCATGGGTACCGCCGTGAACGTGCGCCTGGAGGGAGAGGTGAGGAACGCCGTTCCGATGCGGGATGAGTCCGTGCGAGTCGGAATCGAGTTCATGGGGCTCACCGAGCTTGAGCACTCTGTCGTCAAGGCCCTCGGCGTCCTGAGCATCGCCCCGTAGGCGGGTCGGGACCTCCCTGAGGACGCGCGACGCTCCGCGCGGAGCGCTCCTGCCGACGTCGCAAGGCCCCCGCCCCTAGCGAGTGGCTCCCGCCAGGCGGCGATCGCCACGGTGATTCTCGGCCAGGAGCTCAGCTGTGATCCGGTCGAACATCGGCAGCCCGATCCCGATCGGGATGTCCGACGGGCTCCCCTCGCTGCACTGGGGGCACGCAACGTGACACGTGCCATCGCCGGCATCGACGACCGTGGGACGGTGGGGGCTTTGCATGGGCCGACTCCCTGCTTGCACCGACAATGGGAGTCGGAATTTACCGCTCGTGTACCCCTGATGGTGGGATTATTCCGGCGGGATGGCCTCGAGGGACATCGGGTGCCGTCCGCTGCCTCAGCGACTGTGCGCGATCAGCCTTACGGGTCCGGCGTGGTTCTCGGCCAAACGCTCGGCGGTGACCTGGTCCGGAAGTGGCATGCCGATGCCGATCGGCATGGACGACGACTTGTCTTCCCGGCACTGCCGGCACTCAACGACCCACGGCCCGTCGGGGCGATGAATGACTCTGGGCTGATGGGGGCTCCGCACGACCGATCTCCTGCTCCTCCTCCGACGACCCCCCTCAGCGGTACGGAATCTAACTGCGGATCGCCGGCGTCCACAATATGACCGGCCGGCCACTGTGAGGCCGTGCGGTCGTTGTGTGACCGTTCCGCGAACGGCCTCGGTGGCCGGATTGTCAGCGGGTGGAGCGATTGCGCCGGCCGCCCCGGAAGCCGACGATCTGGGGCGCTTCTAGTGCAAGTTCATCGTCAGCCCGGTCGTCCCGTCCTGGGCCAAGCCTGCGGCGATGCACGTCGTTCCGGCACACGAGACTCCACCCATGGCGCCGGCTCCTGCGGGCAAGGTCAGGAACTTCCACCGGCCGTTCGCCGCTGTGGTGAGGATGATCGGCGCGGCGTTGCCGACAGCGATACAGAACGCCGTCGTGCACGCGACGGCGTTCCACGTCCGGGCTCCACTGGAATTGCCGACGGGTTGGTGTGTCCACGTGTGACCGTCGGTCGTCCCGAGGACCGGTTGCTGATTTGCTTGGCCGACGACCTCACAACTTGTATCGGACCAGCACGAAGCACCGTTGTAGGCCGATGCGTTCCCGGGCGTGCTGTACTGGGTCGACCAGGTCGCACCTCCATCGGAGGTCGCCAGCACGAGGCCGCTGGTGTTCTTGTCGCCGTTGGGAGCGTGTCCCGCTGCGTAGCACGACACGTCCGAGGGGCAGGCCACCGCATCCGGGGTGCCGGCCGAGATCGTGGTCATCGTCCAGGAGATGCCGCCGTTGGCAGTGGCGAAGGAGGCGCCTTCGCCCGCGGTTCCGGCACCGACGGCGACGCAGTGCGAGGTGTCGGGGCACGAGACACCGCGGATGTCCCCGGACTGGGCCTCGGAGGTCCATGTAGCGCCGGCGCTCGTCGTCACGAGAATGACAGAGCTGCCCACGGCAATGCACTGAGTCGGGCTCGGACATGAGACGCCCTCGAGATTCGGCGTGCCGGCTGGAAGTGCGAGGGGGGTCCAACTCACTCCCCCATTGCCAGTCGAGTATGCCGCGCCCTGGCCGGATGCACCTCCGACGGCGATACAGGCCGTTGGTGTCGTGCAGCTGATCGCATACAGCGGGAGCGCTGTCGTCCCGCCTACCTGCCACGTGGATTGCGACGGCGTCGAACCGCCCGCTGCTGTCGTGGGCGTCGTCGGCGCATGAGATGGCGCAGATGTCGAAGAGGTGGAAGATCTGGGTGCAGCTGTTGTCGATGTCCCGCCCGTGGCGGTCGTCGACGTCGAGGTCAAGATGTTCACGACGGCGTTCTTCTGCGCGGCCGTCGGAGGTGGAGGCGAGGAGAAACACGCGCTCAACGCGCACGCACCCGCACACACGAGGAGCGGCGACAGCATCCTCCGCCGCAGTGTCACGATGACCTCGGTGCTCCTGCCCTCACGTTGTGGGCGGAGGTGTCCCGCGTCTGTCGCCGGTCGCCCGCTGTCACCCTGCCGACGTTCACCTTCTTGCTCCTTCTCGTTGAGTCGCCTCGTTCTAGTCGGGGTGGCAACAGGTGTGAAGCCTGGGCCACTGCCGTTCACGCAACTGTCACGGACAGAACCGCATCCACGGCATGTTCGCCAGCGGATCGGCTCTCGGAGCACGTTCTGCACAGCCCACCGAGTCATCGCCGTGTTGGCCTGTCCAGCGGAGCCCGTCGCAGTGACGGTGTCGCGGCAGGTCCTCCGAGCGCTCGGAGCGAATGCCCCCCGGGGGCGTGCCGCCGGCCCGCCTTGGGCGGCCTTGGGGGTCGTGGGTGCACGCCGTGGGTGGAGAGGCCACAATTACTGTCGTGGCCGAGCAAGATCCCGACGCCCCCGTCCTGGGGGATTCCACCCGCAGCCTCCTGACGGTGACCTGTCCGGTTACCGGCCAATCCGTCGAGGTCCCCAGTGCGACCCCCTCCGAGCTCTGGGCCGGCTTCAGCTTCGAATGCCCTTGTGGACGCCGCCACCCGATCTTTTCGGGGTTCTCCACGAAGGGCGGCAGCTGACTTGGGTAGGACGCCGGGTGTCACTCGCAATGGCGTTTTGACCGCTGCTGCCTGAGCATGGGCGAATCGGGCGCGCCGCCGGCGTGCGACGACACGCCTCAGAGTTCTCTCGCGTCGCCGGCCGCGATCTCGCCAGGCAAGTCCGGGGCTCTACGTCGCCAGAGGTCCGTCACCTGCTGCGGGATCTCCAACTGCAGCAGGTGACATGGCCCTAGCGCCCGGTCGCATCACGCAGGCCGTTCGTTGTTGCCGGTTACCTGTTGGGTTCTCCGCAAGCATCGTGCGTGGAGAATAGAGGTAAGGGCATGGCCGATGGCACTGTCAAGTGGTTCAGCGCAGAGAAGGGCTATGGATTCATAGCCCCCGACGACGGCACAGCCGACGTGTTTGCACATTTTTCCGCCGTCGAAGGCTCGGGCTACCGAGAGCTGATCGAAGGTCAGAAGGTGTCGTTCGAGTCCGAGCAGGGGCCGAAGGGGCTCCAGGCGAAGAACGTCCGAGCGATCTGAAGCACTGCACACCTCTGCGTGCTCAGAGGGTCACGCAGAACGATCGGATGGGCGGCGAGCCAAAGGGGTCTCGACGTCCGAGATGAACGTCACGATCTCCTTGGTGAGCCGCCTGGGTTGGAGCCGCAACTCCAGAGGCGAACGCGCGCGGACGAGAGTTGCGTTCGGCATGCGCGCCACAAGGCTGACGGCGTCGTCGAAGGGGTGGATGAGATCGTTGCGGTGCGCCAACACGAGCGTCGGGACGACGATGGCGCGGCGCTCCTCCTGGGTGGGAGCGACCGGACCGACCAGCACGCCGTGGAGCACCGCTGACGTCGCGTCGGGGGGCGCCGAAAGGGCGTTCAAAACGCTGTTGAGCGGGCCGAATCTCGTTCGAGGGACACGGCCCACCAGCCCCGACGTGACGTTGAGCACTCGCCGCCCGTAGTGGGCAGCGAGCACAATGGGCACGAACACCATTGCCGCGGCGGGAACCGCCCTTTCCAGCACAGGCATTTCGAGCACCAACGCCCGCACCCGCTCGGGGTAGTGGGCCGCCGCGAACAAGCTGACGTTCGCGCCGAGCGAGATGCCCCCGAGCACGGCTCTCTCCACTCCGAGGTGGTCGAGCAGAGCGATCACCTGGCCCGCATAGCTGTCGATACGATACGTCGAAGCGTGGGTCGGCTTGTCGCTGCGCCCGTGGCCGAGTAGGTCGAGCAAGGCGACCCGGTAGCCCTGCTCGGCGAGAGCTTGGGCGATGCCTCTGTTCAGCTCCGCATCCAACAGCAGTCCGTGGAGGTAGACGACCAGGGGGGCGCCCTTCGAGCCGTAGAGGTCATAGACGAGCCGGTTACCCTTGTCGCTGAAGGAGACGTCAAACTCGACCGGGATGACGCTCACGAGGCCCTCCTGTTCTCATGTCCGTCTTGCACCGCTCCCTGATCTTCGGCAGCCCGCTCACTGCACTGGCCCCGATGACGCCGAGCGTCCGGTGAACCGGTGAAGCCTGACCCATGGACGCGTTGTCCCGTTCGGTGGCTCCTGACGACCTTTTTCCGTCGCCATCCTCCGCGCGAATGCTTCCTTACGATTTGGCATAGACGTGGCCTCAACTCAAGTCTGGCCTCAAAATGGAGCGCTGTGACGGCTGTAGATTTGGAGCTGACTCACGCGAAAGCGCCCGTCCCACGAGCTACCGGGGATCGGGCGCTTTCTTATCTGTTCTCCCAGAGCGGACGGCCCGAGGAAATGGCAACCAGCGAGGACGTCCTTGTCCTCAGCGTTGCAATGCTCCTGTTTCGAGCTTCTTGCTGTCTTTCTTCCTGGACCTACCGGGATCCCTCCCGGTAGGTCCCCGTCTGTCCGCTCTCAGGACGGCCCTTCATGTAGACATCGCATAAGCGCCTCCTTCCGGAACCCTCTCGGACTCCTCACTATGAGTGTGCGCTCAATGCGCCGAGACGTCCAGAGGACCTATTTCCCATCTTGTCGGTTCGAGGCGGCGGGAACGTGGCCTACCCGGACTGCGAGAGCACGGGACAGGGGCCGTGAAGCGAGGGAGCGCTCTTCGGACGCATCTCATGCAGGCGGCCGTTTTCGATTGCAACACCGGCGATCAAGGCCAGTGCCTCGACGACTGCCACATGCCTCAAACAGCATCTGTCAGCTCGTGGTGGTCACACATTACGGATCAGAACCGGATCGGCACCAGATTTCGATGTGCAACGGGTTCCCGGTAGTCGCCCCTCTTTTGGCGGGCCGGCAGAACGACGTGCGACTTCTTCTCGCGTTCGTAGGGGACCATGTCGAGGATGTGGCTAATGATGTTGAGACGGGCCCGGCGCTTGTCGTCCGAGTCGGCCACGTACCAAGGCGCCGTCTCGGTGTCGGTGGCGGCGAACATGGCGTCGCGTGCCCGGGAGTAGTCGTACCAACGGCCGTAGGAGTCGAGGTCCATCTGAGAGAGCTTCCAGGTCTTGCGACCATCGTCGATGCGGGACGTCAACCTCTTCGTCTGCTCGTCTGGGCTGACCTCGAGCCAGTACTTGAGCAAAATGACGCCTGAGTCAACGATCGCCTGTTCGACGAAGGGAACCAGCTCGAGGAAGCGGGCCGACTCCTCCTTGGTACAGAAGCCCATGACCGGCTCGACTCCGGCCCGGTTGTACCAGCTCCGATCGAAGATGACGACCTCACCCCCGGCGGGGAGATGCGGCATATAGCGCTGGAAGTACATCTGTGAACGCTCGCGGTCGTTCGGTGCCGGCAGTGCCACGACTCGAAAGACGCGAGGACTCACTCGCTCAGTGAGCCGCTTGATGACCCCGCCTTTCCCTGCGGTGTCCCGGCCCTCGAACACGATGCACACCTTGGCATGCTCCTCGACGATCCAACGCTGCATCTGCACGAGTTCGACCTGCAAGCGCCGCAGTGCTTCCTCGTAGTCCTTGCGGCGCATCTTGGTCATGGGCTCTCGGCTCTCTGGCATTACCTCGGCCACCTCATGGCAAAGCTCCGACGGGGATCGCGTTGTGAGTGGGCGCAGGTGCGTCGACGTAACGCCGAGCAATGAACTTACCCAACTCCCAGACGATGAAGAGGCCGATGGCGGGGACCAGCGCCCAGCCGAACTCGCGTACATTCAGGTCCGTCGTATCGAGCAGACGGCGCAGGGCATCCATCTGGGTGATCAAGACGGCCAAAATGACCTCGATGATCAGGGCCCGGTTCATTTGCTTGGAGTCGAAGGTGGCGGTGGTGAGGATGGTCCCGGTCTCCGACCGGCACTCGAGGGCCGCCACCACGAGGCAGAAGGCAAAGGTCGTGAAGGCGATCGAGTTACCGACGGCCTCGGAATGGAAGTGCTTGGTCCCGAGCTCGATCATCGTGAGGAGGCCGACGGTGATCACCAGACCGGCCGAGCCGACGGTGACCATCATGCGCGGCGTGAGGACGGATTCACCCCTCGGCTTGGGCACCCGATCCATGAGCCCGGGCGTCTCGAGGTCGAATCCGAGCGCGAAGCCGAAGGCGGCGTTCACGAAGAAGTGGATCCACAGCACTTGGGCCGGGTTGAAAGGAGCTCCCGCCGCGATGTTGAAGAGCGAGGCACCCAGGAACGTCAGGACGAAGACGACCAGGAGGACGAGCACGAAGCGGATGTACTTGGTGAGGTTGTCGAAGATCTTGCGGCCCTGTTCGACGGCGTAGACGATGGTGGCGAAGTTGTCGTCGGACAGGACCATGCGCCCGGCGTTCTTGGCCACCTCGGTCCCACTCCCCATGGCGATCCCGATGTCAGCCGCCTTGATGGCGGGGGCATCGTTGACACCGTCGCCTGTCATGGCCACGACGTCACCTTTCGCCTTGAGGGTCTCGACGAGCAGCACTTTGTGCTCGGGAGCGACTCGGCCGACGACGCCGATGCCCTCAATTCGGGCTATGCGCTCGGTGTCGGACATGGCGGCGAAGTCCGCTCCCAGGATGGCCTCACCGCCGATCCCGACCTGTTGGGCGATGGCGGCCCCGGTGGTGACGTCGTCGCCGGTGATCATCCGGACCCGGATGTGGGCCGCCTGAGCCTCCGCGACTGCCGCCTTGGACTCGGCCCGGGGCGGATCGACCATCCCGACCAGCGCAGTTATCTGGAGATCTTGGACGTGGGCCAGCAAGTCACCGGCGGGATCGAAGCCGACCAGGTCGAAATCACGCTGCGCTGCCGCCATCACCCTCTGCCCGGCCCCCGCCATGCGTTCGACGTTGGCCTGTGCCCGGGCGGCCAGGCCCCCATCCCAAGGGGTCGCCGTGCCGGCCGAGAGCGCGGTGGTGGTCCGCTCCATCACCGCGGGTGCGGCTCCCTTGACGAAACAGCGCACCACGAAGTGGCCATCGACCTCGACCTGGTGAAAGGTGGCCATCAGCTTGTAAGTCGGGTCGAAGGGCAGCGTGGCCAAACGAGGAAGCGCCTCGCGGGTGCCCTCGATGTCGACCCCGGCCTTGACCCCGAGCACGAGGAGCGCACCTTCGGTCGGGTCACCGACCACCTCACCATCCACCAGCGCAGCGTCGTTGGCGACCAGGAACGGCAGGATGGCGCTTTCGATCGTGTCGGTCTTCCCGGCCACATGCTCGATGTGACCCTCGAGGCTGTACCCCGACCCGGTGATGGTGTACCGGTCAGTCGGGTCGAGCACCTCGACGGCCGTCATCTGGTTGAGCGTCAACGTGCCGGTCTTGTCGGTGTTGATGGCCGAAGTGAAACCGAGCGTTTCGACCGCAGGGAGTTCCTTGACCAGGGCATTTCGTTTGGCCAGCTCGACGCTGCCGAGCGACAAGATGACCTGGGTCACGGTGGGCAGGGCTTCTGGGATGGCGGCGATGGCGAGCGAGACGGCAGCCACGAAGAGGACGTCCCACGCCTCGTTGCGGGCCCGGCCCAAGATGAACATGACCACCATGGTCAAACCGGCGGCAGCCACGATCCACAGGGTCAGCGTGTTCAGCTCTTTGGTGAGGGGCGACTGCTCGGCCTCGGTGGCAGAGAGCATCCCCGAGATCTTCCCCATCTCGGACTCGGCGGCTGTCGCCGTCACGATCATCACGCCGCTGCCGTGGGTGACGGGGGTGTTCATGAAGGCCATGTTCACCTGATCACCCGGGGGGAGAGCCGCAGCATTGAGCGTCGAGGCCTCCTTTTGCGCCGGGACACTCTCGCCCGTGAGTGCCGACTCGTCGATCTGCAGCGCGGTCGCCGAGATGATGCGCCCATCGGCGGGAACTTCGTCGCCGGCGGCGAGCAGGATGACGTCCCCGACGACGACATCTTCGGCAGGGATCTCGAGTTCGGTCCCACCCCGCCGAACCCGCGCCGTGACCTTCATCATCGACTTGAGCGCGTTCATGGCGCTCTCCGCCTTGCCCTCCTGACGCAGACCGACGACTGCATTGAGGAGGGTGAGCGCGAGGAGCAGGACCGCGGTGTTCCACTCGCCGACCGCCGCCGACACGATGGCTGCGCCGATCAGGATCAGCTGCATGTACGTGCGGTACTGGTCGATGAAGCGCAGCCAGCTCGGTTTGGCTTTTTCTTCGGGGAGGGCGTTGGGCCCGCGTGCGTTCAGCAGTGCGGCCGCCCGGTCGGCGCTGTGGCCAACCCCGGGGTCCACGCCGAGGGTCGATGCGACCTCGGCGCCGTCGAGCCCGTACCAGAACACCCCGGGCCCTTCCGGAACCGCGTCCTGCCCTGAGGCGACCTGCGTCACAATCCGGGCCTGGTCATCGCGAGGTGGAGACCTAGGATGTCCTCTCCCCGAGAGATAGCGACGCTTCCTTCCGCTATCGAGTGAACATCTTGGCAGCGCCGAACACCTCCTCGGGTGTGCGGCCCTTAGTGAGTCGGCCCGTGTGGGCCCGATCGGTGTTGTAGTAGCGCAGGTAACGGCGCAGCTCCTCGCGCAAGCCCGTCAGCCCGGGCAGGAAATGGCAAGCGAACGTTGGGCTTCCGAGCACTCCTCGAGGATCGTCTCGTGGAGGCGTTCCACGCACCCGTTGGATTGAGGGCGCCCAGCCACGTTGCGGCGATGATGCACATGCAGGTTCTCGAGGGTGGGGCCGAAGTCGCCCTTGAACTCCGAACCGTGGTCGGTGGTCACGGTCTCGAGGCGCCAGCCCCGAGCAGCCAGGTCGGACGCCACCTTGTTGGCCAGGGCTGAAGTCCACCGAGAACTCGGGTGCTTGACCGGACCCGGATGCAGTTCGGCCCACCCATAAGAGGTCGCCACGTCGATGGCCGTGTATTGCCACACGGCCCCTTGGGTGCCCGAGAGGCGTCCGACGTAAAAGCAGTCCATCTGGACGACCTGGCCAGGGTGATCTGCCTCGATGTGACGCTCGGGCGGGGCCGCCGGCCGTTCGGCCAGGGGCGGGGCGCTGTAGCCCGCGACGAGGGCCAGGCGCTTGGCCCGGGTGTTGAGCCCGTGGCGGCACAGCACCCGCCAGACCCCGTTGGGCGAGAGGCGGACCCCGCCCCATTTGGCCCGACGCAGCTCGGCCGCAATGCGGCCCGGGCCAAAGCCGGGATGCCCGAGGGCAAAGGCCAGCACCCGTTGTTCGACGAAGACGGGGGTGGCATTTGGCATCTTGGGGCTTCGGCGCTCCCGGGGCCGCAGGATCTCGAGGCCGTAGCGCAGGGTCTGACGCCGCCAGCGGTAATAGGTCGAGGGATGCACTCCCATGATCCGACATGCTGCTTGGACATTGCCAAGCTCGCCGAGCCAGCGCAAAGACGCGCAGGCGGTACTTGTAGAGGGCATCATCTGATGTCACGACGGCGTACTCCTTCTGCTCGGTTGGTGGTTCTTCCAAGCGGAAGGATTGGCGCCGCCGTGGCACGTCAGAGGTGGATTTCCCCAGGTGTCGCCACTACTCGGGGAGAGGACAACCTAGGACTTCTGCGCCTCGGCAGCGTCGGCTTCGAGTTCTTTTTGATCCGCCTTGAGCTGCTTCTCCTCGACCTTCTGTGCCCGCTTCATGGCGGAGCGGACCTTGGCCTCCATGTCCGAGACGGCAACGACGACCAAGCCGGCCTCACCTTCGTCGAGAGACTCACCGAGATCCTTGAGGTCGCTACGACTCATTCCAGCTGCAGCATGTCCGGCGAGCGACCCGAGAAGCGCACCCCCGCCGGTGGTCGCGAGCAGGAGGCCTCCCCCGATGGCGGCAGCGGGAAACAGCGCGATCACCAGCCCGGTGGCCAGGCCGACCCCGCCACCGAGCACACCTCCCGCCCGGGTCGGAGTCTCGTGCTTCTTCGCGATCTTCACCTTGCCGTTGTGATCGCGCTCAATGACGGCCGCGTCGTAGGCGTCGATCAGGTTGGCTTCGGTGTGCAGATCTTTGATGACCTCGTAGTCAGCCAAGGCGTCTTGGACATCGCCGTAAACGCCGCAATACACGAGAAGGGTATCGATGGGCATGGGTCTCCTTAGATCAGTGCGACGCCGTATCGGGCGCCCATGTGCGAAGTTAGATGCGGCTCAGTTCCTGTGGGCTGAGGGGTGCAGGGCACTCGATAGGAGCCGCGGTGGAACTACCCGGAGTTGACGGGTGGTATCCCACGGGTATCGCGGGGAAAGCCGGCATCGTGCTCCAGCAACTTCCTCCCTACGGCAATCACCTCAACCAGCAGGAAATCTGGAATCCGCTGACGGATCGAGTGGTTCACGTCTTCGCCAATGCGTACGTATTGGGCGCCGGTGGCAACTCGGTCGTCTGGGAGACAGCCGCACCGTATTGCAGGACGAATTGTTCCTCTTCACGTTCTCAACGCACTGAACGGGTCTGAGAGAACGGTACGACTTCCCTCGGGCGTCACCGCAACCGGCGACGTAGCGATCTCGCCGGATGGTCGCACGATCGCCGTCTCGGCTGCGCTCAGTCGCGCCTCTCTCATTCCCGACCCCCAAGCGGTCTTCTTGTTCGGTCCCCGTACTCAGGTAGCCAAGATGCTGACTGGGTCACGACAGTTGACGTACCCCAACCTTGGTCCGACCTTCCTCACATGGTCAACCCATGGCTGGTTGTTCTCCTCCACTGTTGGGAAGACGACAGTGGAGGCTTGGCGTCCTGGTGAGAGTCAGGCCCGAGTGCTTCCCAAGTTGAGGCTTCCCAAGTTCACACTTGTCAACGAAGACCCGTCGCTGATCGCATTGTGATCAGCGATCGAGGTCGCGGAACATGACACTCATCGACAAACGCTCGACTGCACCAGCTCATGACGAGGTTCAAGTCCTCTTTAGGGAAGCCCGCCGTCGGAGACGGCGTCGGTGGATGGTGGGATTTCTGGTCCTCGCCGTCACGCTCGCCACCATCGCAGCGGTAGTGCTAGTTCGGAGATCTTCGATGTCCAGATCACGGGGCCACATCATGGCTGGATCGGTTCCGCAAGCAGCTTCGGCCTTTCCCTCAGAGGTGGTGGTGTGGGAGCACTTCCGCCTCGACGTACTGTCATCGCTCGACGGTCATCGGATCCGCACGCTCGCCACCGACGTGGGCGAGTTCCGCGGTTCGCCGTCTTTGTCAGTTGCTCCAGGCGGAACGGTGTACTTCGACAACCATGCGTATGTCGGATCGTCCCCCGTTGACCGCATCTACAGCGTTCGCGTAAGCGGAGGGGCTGCGAGTCACATAGCTGACGGTCGTACTCCGGCCGTTAGCCCCGACGGTCGGTTGCTCGCCTATGTCACCAACAACCCCGTAGCTGGTGCTGTCTACAAAGAGTCCATCACCATCGAAGACTTGCGGTCTCATGCGATTCGCTCGTGGACGGCCATGGCACCTGAGGCCGATCTCTGGGCGCTGTCTTGGGCACCGGACTCTCGCTCCTTGTCCTTCAGCGAGACCGCCTCCACATCTCCGAACTCCGTAGCAACCTCCTATTGGGTGCTCGATACGACGGGGACGCTCACCTCCGGTGCCGCGCATCGGCTCACCCTCGCTCCCGGCGTTTCGTGGGCGTGCTTTATGGCCGGAACTCGTCCAGGAGGACTTGTGGGTGTTGGCGAGGTACAGCTTCGGAGTGGCCTTCGCCTGATGGCCGTCAATGCTCGTTCAGGCCGCACGATAAGAAGGCTCGTCACCATCCCCAATGCCTCGGATGCGACGGTCCAGGCCGACGCCTCGGGCAAGCATCTCATCGTCGCAGCGAGCGGATCCGGCTCCTTCGGGTTCGGCCGTCTCTTTCGCTGGACCAGTGGATCGGCGACACCCACCGCGCTCGCACCGGCGGTCCTTGTCGCTGCTTGGGTACCCACGGGCATCCACTAACTAGGACTTCAGTTCCCACGGGACACGAGCCGATACGGAAGTGCGAGGGTGCCCCCGAACGCCGGGATGAGGTTGCTACCTGGTGAGGCTGGCCAGATCATGGGCCCAATCTGCAGCCCAGCTTCCCTTCTCAGCTAACTCCGCGTAATTCCCAAACAAAGTGGCCGCTTCTGCCCGCAAGACGCCTCCGCGAACCTGGGGCAGAACGACCCAGGCATTGCGTGGGCGTCCCGGTCCTCGCTCCAACGCTCGAACGCGGCGACGCCTCCATCGCTCGGGGACTCCAGGCCATACTCGACAGCTCCCACTTTGGCGGCAAATGCTGCGCCAAGACACATCAGACAAGGCTCCAAGTTGACGTACAAAGTGGCCCGATGACGGCGCCCCGAAATCACCCGATCAGCAGCCTCCAGGGCGAGCAGTTCAGCGTGGACGAGAAGACGTCCGGTCATACGTTCTTGGGTGTGTTCTGCGGCAACGATCTCGCCGTCCACCACGACCACCGCTCCGATCGGCATTTCTCCGGCCTTGAGCCCAGCCCGCGCAACCGCCAATGCCTCACGCATGAATCTTTCGTCGTCGCTCACGAACCCATTGTGCCGCGTGACGCAGGATGCACTAGGTGCCGAGTCAACGGGTAGAGGGGACGTCCATTCGGCCTTCATGTAAGTTCAACCTCGAATGACGCACGCGGAAATATCATGGGCGTCTCTGTCCGATCCCTGGCAGATCGCCTTCCAAGAGGCCTGGGAGTCCTTTCGCTCGGGATCGGCTGGCGTGGGGGCGGTGGTGACGAACGGAGAGAATGCGGTCATCGTCACTGGCCGCAGCCGGGTATTCGACGAACCCGACGGCACCGCCCCTCTCGCTGGGATATGGATGGCCCACGCCGAGATGAATGCACTAGCGCTTTTGGGCCGAGATGCCCGCCAAGGGCTCACGCTCTATACGACGTTCGAACCATGCGTCATGTGTGCTGCAACCATCCGGATGTACCGGATCCCCAGGGTGCGCTATGCAGCTGCCGACCCAGTATGGGACGGGATGCATGACCTGTTCTCTCGCCTCGAACCAATCGCACGCGGCTTGCCAGAACGAGAGCTGTTGGGTGGCTCGTGGGGGGCGTTTGCTCACCTTCTCCATCTGACGTGGCTGGCTGAGCACGCCCCGGATTACGTCCTCGAGGCTCATCGCAAAATGAGGCCCGAGCACCTAAAAGCAGCGACGAGGCTGGCAACCAGCGGTGAGCTTCGTCGAGCGGCTTTGAGCGCTGAGGACGTCCTCGCCGCCGCAGATACAGTGTGGCCCGAGGTTGAGGCCCTTACAAACTGATCCGCCAATCAGAGCGTCTTGCATACTTCGGTGTTCGAGACGCTCATTCCTAACCGAACCTCGACAGCCGTGTCCATGGCCTTATCGGCCTCGGCTTCGGCTTCGGGTCTAGTGAAACTGCCCCCGTACGCCGGGTCTGTGAGGCACCTCAGCACTTCAAGAATGTCGAGAGCTGGACCAGACGTGGCACCATTGCCCAGTGTCAATCGAAACGGAACTCGAGCAACGGATCGCCGATCTCCGAGCCGAGCGAACTGCGCTGCTCGACCCGCGGTCAAAGGAAGTAGCCCGTCGTACCAGCCTTTTCAGGGAGTTTGCCGAGTACGACGACGGCAATGACAAGAGCGATTCAGCCGTCGTCGAGGCGCGACTTGAGGCGTTCATGCAGTCCAAGGGTCTTCATTCGCCTCGGACGATATTCACCATCGATGCCGAACTCGCTGATGCTCAAGTAGAACTCGCAAGGGCAAGGAAGGATCCGGTTGCTATCCGAGTATGTCTTGACGTCGACTCCCTTGACCGTGACGATCAGAGCGGCCGAGAGTTCCGTCCGGATCTCTCCGGGTCGGGCGAGGTGTTTGTCCAGACTGAGTTTGGTCGGCCACTGCTCGTTCTCCGAGGCTCACTTTGGGGAGGAGAGGGCTACCCAGAAGATCTCGGGACCGTGGCAATCACCTTCACCAAGGCGAGCCCACTACCCCTCTGGGGTCTGACTTTGGCCAAGTTCGGATTCCCGAACGAGGAAGCCTTTGGCGAATGGATGGTGACTGGCTTTCAGGGGATCGGGTTCTACGAGGTTCTCAATAGCACCTGGCCACGGGAGGTCGTGAAGGCCAACCGGGAGGCATTTCCAGAGACCCCTGACGATCTAGGCCTGCGCCATTTCATGGTTGCGTGCAAGGAGAACACCCTCGAGATACTGGCCAAGGGGTTCACTGTGTCCAGGATCCAAGATCGCTCGTGGCTCACGACCGTTACTGAGCACCTTCAGGTCTGAAAGACCGTCCCCTGCCGGGTAGGTGAGCGGCTCGGAGCTTGCGACTCGACTGCTCAGGGCTGCCCGTAGTTGCTCATTAGCCACCGACCGTCTCGCTGCCTTACAAGGCTCACCGTCCAAACGAATCGGGCTGACCCTCGTCGGGTGAGGGAGCTTCTCTAAACGTGCAGCGGACATTGGCATAACCCGGGCCGTAGGGCGCAGGCCGGCAGTGAATGTCTGTGAAGGGCGTGCCCTTCGATTTGTAGCCCTTCACCCAGGCTGTCATCCCCGCATCGGCGGGCACGAAGTAGCTCTTGGCCAGGTGGACGTTTTTGTGATTGATTGCGCTGAACCAGGCGAGGGCGCTCTCAACAGGTGTCTTGATGTGAGCAGCGTGCGAGGTTGCTGAAGCAGTTTCGATGGCGGGACTCGTCAATGAAGCGAACACAAAGGCAGCTACGAAAGCGAGCGGGGCGACGGCCCCAAGGAAGCGCACGAGCCAACAGTAAACACGAGAATCGAAATTGTCGTGGGGTGTCCCCGAAATGCCTGCGACCCTGCACCCTATCGCCGGGACTGGGTGCACTATGGGGGCGATGTCAGATATTCGGATTGTCCGCGGGGCCCACGTCGTCGTGGACATGAATATTGCTTACGACGTCCTGGTAGATGATGAAATGGTTGGCACGCTCCCAGCAAACCGTTCCTTCACTTGCACGGTTACTCCGGGAACTCATCGAGTCCAGGTGAGATTTCTTCCTGAGAATGAGGCGTCGAACGTGGTGGAAATCGACGTAGCTCCGACTCAAACCGCCGAACTGGCCTGCTCGACCAGACCTGGATCGGCTGCCTTCAATCCGCTCCTGCTGGGCCGAACGTTCCACTTGAAGCTTCGATCCGTCGATCCCCGGGGATAGACGTGACGTTCCGAGTGACTGCCCCCTA
>CAWDOU010000010.1:0-16271 GCA_963804055.1 uncultured Acidimicrobiaceae bacterium
GGTTGCGCAGCAGGTTCTCGCCGGTGATGCCGCCCTGGCGGTTGGCCTCCTCGTACATGTTGCGGAACTGCTTCTCGAGGATGCCGTAAATGCGGCGCGCCTTCTGCTTCTCGCGCAGCTGGGCCAGGTACTCCGAGCCCTGGCGCATGCGGTCGCGGCCGTGCTCACCCGGCGGGTAGGCGCGGCTGTGGCGGTCGGTGACCGGCCTCGGAGACCGGGCACTTGAGCGAGTAGCAGCGCTCGCCCTTCAAGAACAGCTTGGTCCGCTCGCGCCGGCAGAGGCGGCAGACGGGACCGGTGTATCGAGCCATGGGGTGGTTCCTCTTCCTCTTCGGCCTAGACCCGGCGCCGCTTCTTGGGGCGGCAGCCGTTGTGCGGGATCGGGGTGACGTCCTTGATGCCGACGACCTCGATGCCGACCGCGGCCAGCGAGCGGATGGCGGTCTCACGGCCCGAGCCGGGGCCGCGCACGAGGACGTCGACCTTGCGCACGCCGTGCTCCATGGCCCGCTTGGCGCAGGCCTCGGCGGCCAGCTGGGCGGCGAAGGGGGTCGACTTGCGGGAGCCCTTGAAGCCGACGTTGCCGGCCGAGGCCCAGGCGAGGACGTTGCCCTCGGGGTCGGCGATGGAGACGATCGTGTTGTTGAACGAGCTCTTGATGTGGGCGACGCCGTAGGCGACGTTCTTGCGCTCCTTGCGCCGGGGCCGACGGACGCCGGGCTTTGTTGGCTTGGCCACTACTTCTTCACCTTCTTCTTGCCGGCCACCGTCTTCTTGGGGCCCTTGCGGGTGCGGGCGTTGGTGTGGGTGCGCTGGCCGTGGACCGGCAGGCCCTTGCGGTGGCGGACGCCCTGGTAGCAGTTGATCTCCATCTTGCGCTTGATGTCCTGGGAGACGTCACGGCGCAGGTCACCCTCGACCTGGAAGTTGGCGTCGATGTAGGTGCGGAGGCGTGCGACCTCTTCGTCGGTCAGGTCGCGCACCCGGGTGGACGGGTTCGACGTCGGTCGCCTGCGCAGATCTGCGTCGACAGCGTCGGGCCGATGCCGTAGATGTAGGTCAGCGAGATCTCGAGCCGCTTCTCGCGCGGGATGTCCACTCCGGAAATTCGGGCCATCTGTCGTTCCTCTCCTAGCCCTGCCGCTGCTTGTGGCGCGGGTTGTCGCAGATCACCCGCACGACGCCGCGGCGCCGGATGACCTTGCACTTCTCACAGATCGGCTTCACGCTCGGCCGAACCTTCACTTGAATCGCCGTCCTGTACGGCTACTTGTACCGGTAGGTGATCCGACCCCGGTTGAGGTCGTAAGGAGTGATCTCGACCTGCACCTTGTCGCCCGGCAGGATTCGGATGCGGTGCATCCGCATCTTCCCCGAGCTGTGCGCCAGCACCTTGTGTCCGTTCTCCAACTCGACGCGGAACATGGCATTGGGCAGTGGCTCGACCACCGTGCCTTCGAGCACGATGGCATCTTCCTTGGGCTTGGGCGCAGGTTCTCGCCGGTGATGCCGCCCTGGCGGTTGGCCTCCTCGTACATGTTGCGGAACTGCTTCTCCAAGATGCCGTAAATGCGGCGCGCCTTCTGCTTCTCGCGCAGCTGGGCCAGGTACTCGGAGCCCTGGCGCATGCGGTCGCGGCCGTGCTCACCCGGCGGGTAGGCGCGGCTGTGGCGGTCGGTGACGGCCTCGGAGACGGGGCACTTGAGCGAGTAGCAACGCTCGCCCTTCAAGAACAGCTTGGTCCGCTCGCGCCGGCAGAGGCGGCAGACGGGACCGGTGTATCGAGCCATGGGGTGGGGTTCCTCTTCCTCTTCGGCCTAGACCCGGCGCCGCTTCTTGGGGCGGCAGCCGTTGTGCGGGATCGGGGTGACGTCCTTGATGCCCACGACCTCGATACCGACCGCGGCCAGCGACCGGATGGCGGTCTCGCGGCCCGAGCCGGGACCACGGACGAGGACGTCGACCTTGCGCACGCCGTGCTCCATGGCCCGCTTGGCGCAGGCCTCGGCCGCCAGCTGGGCGGCGAAGGGCGTGGACTTGCGGGAGCCCTTGAAGCCGACATTGCCGGCTGAGGCCCAGGCGAGGATGTTGCCCTCGGGGTCCGCGATGGAGACGATCGTGTTGTTGAACGAGCTCTTGATGTGGGCGACGCCGTAGGCGACGTTCTTGCGCTCCTTGCGCCGGGGCCGACGGACGCCGGGCTTTGCGGGCTTGGCCACTACTTCTTCACCTTCTTCTTGCCGGCCACCGTCTTCTTGGGGCCCTTGCGGGTACGGGCGTTGGTGTGGGTGCGCTGGCCGTGGACCGGCAGGCCCTTGCGGTGGCGGACCCCCTGGTAGCAGTTGATCTCCATCTTGCGCTTGATGTCCTGCGAGACGTCACGGCGCAGGTCACCCTCGACCCGGAAGTTGGCGTCGATGTAGGTCCGGAGCCGCGCCACCTCTTCGTCGGTCAGGTCGCGCACCCGGGTGGACGGGTTCACGTCCGCCGCCTGGCAGATCTGCGTCGACAGCGTCGGGCCGATGCCGTAGATGTAGGTCAGCGAGATCTCGAGCCGCTTCTCACGCGGGATGTCCACTCCGGAAATTCGGGCCATCTGTCGTCCTCTCCTAGCCCTGGCGCTGCTTGTGGCGCGGGTTGTCGCAGATCACCCGCACAACGCCGCGGCGCCGGATGACCTTGCACTTCTCACAGATCGGCTTCACGCTCGGCCGAACCTTCACTTGAATCGCCGTCCTTACTTACTTGTACCGGTAGGTGATCCGACCCCGGTTGAGGTCGTAGGGAGTGATCTCCACCTGCACCTTGTCGCCGGGCAGAATGCGGATGCGGTGCATCCGCATCTTCCCCGAGCTGTGCGCCAGCACCTTGTGTCCGTTCTCCAACTCGACGCGGAACATGGCATTGGGCAGTGGCTCGACCACCGTGCCTTCGAGCACGATGGCATCTTCCTTGGGCTTGGGCAGGTGACTCTCTCCTGGTCTTCGTTCTCGTGTGCTGCCCCGGACCACGCCGGTGGCGCGAGGCCGGAACGGGGTGGAATCGGGTGTGGCTGCCGGCCAGGACACCCCCACGGGGACGTGCCAGGGCCCAGAGCCAGCGAATAAGTCTACCGCATCCCCGGGGAATTTCCAGCCGGAGTCTGCGAAAGCCCTGGCCCGGCCGGGAATCGGGGGCCCTCAGGCCAGGGTGAACACCTCGGGGCCGTCGGGGGTCACGGCGATGGTGTGCTCGAAGTGGGCCGAGAGGCTCCCGTCGGCGGTCACCACGCTCCAATTGTCGTCGAGGAGCAGGGTCTCGGGTGAACCCACGTTGACCATGGGCTCGACGGCGAACACGTTGCCGGTCTTGAGGGTGGGGCCCTTGGTGCCCGGCCAGTAGTTGGGGACCTGGGGCTGCTCGTGCATGGCCGTCCCGATGGCGTGGCCCACGTACTCGCGGACCACGCTGAAGCCCGCCGCCTCGGCGACGTCCTGGACGGCCCGGCCGATCTCGTTGAGGGAGTTGCCCCTGGTCATCTGCTCGATCCCGGCCCACAGGCTCCGCTCGGTGACCTCCAGCAGCTTCTGGGCCTCCTTGGAGATGGTGCCGATGCCCATGGTGAAGGCGGCGTCGCCGTGGTAGCCCTCAATGATGGCGCCGCAGTCGATGGAGAGGATGTCCCCCTCCTCCAGCACGTAGCCGCCCGGGATGCCGTGCACGATCATGGAATTGGGCGACGTGCAGATGACGGCCGGGAACCCGTGGTAGTTGAGGAAGTTCGAGTTGGCCCCCCGGCGCTCCAGGACCTCGCGGGCGATGGTGTCGAGCTCGGCCGTCGTGACCCCGGGTCTCGCTGCGGCACGGGTGGCCTCGTGCATCTCGGCCACGACCTTGCCGGCGCGGCGCATTTTGGCCAGCTCGTCGTCGTTGCGCCTCACAGAGGCTCATCTCCCTTCATCTTCCGGCGCTGGGTGTCAATCGCCCCGACCACCCTACGGGTCACGGCGTCGGGTGAGCCGATGCCGTTGATTTCGACCAGGAGGCTGCGCTCCTTGTACCAGTCGAGCAGCGGCGCCGTCTCCTCCTCGTAGAGGTTGAGCCGGCGCTCGATCGCCTCCTCGGTGTCGTCCTCCCGCTGCACCACCTCGCCGCCGCAGACGTCGCAGGTCCAGTTGACCAGCGGCGGGGCGGCCGTCGAGTAGTTGGCGCCGCAGTCCACGCAGACCCGGCGCGAGGCCAGGCGCTTCATGACCTGGTTGGTCGGGACCTGCAGGTCGATGACGATGTCGAGGCCGAAGGGCTGGACGATCTTCTCGAGCGACTCCGCCTGCGCGGTCGTGCGCGGGCACCCGTCGAGCACGAAGCCCCGGCCCGTGGTGTCGCGTTCGGAGAGCCGGCCCTCGACGATCTCCATGACCATCTCGTCGGGGATGAGCTCACCTCTCTCCATGAGCGAGGAGGCGCGCTGGCCCAACGGGGAGCGTGACTTCACCTCGCTGCGCAGCATGTCCCCGGTGGAGACGTGCGGCACGACGTAGTGATGCGAGAGGCGCACACATTGCGTCCCCTTGCCGGCCCCCTGCTTGCCGAGGACCACCAGCCTGACCCCGGGAATCACCCGCGCCTACTTGAGGAAGCCCTCGTAGTTGCGCATCATCAACTGGCTGTCGATCTGGCGCATGGTCTCCAGGGCGACACCCACCGAGATCAGCAGGGTGGTGCCGTAGAAGGGGAACTTGTTGAGATGCCAGAGCGCCATCAGGAGCGAGGGCACGACCGCCACCGAGCCGAGGAACAGGGCCCCGACCACGGTGATGCGGCTGAGGATGTGCGCGAAGTAGCGCTCGGTGGGGGGCCCGGGCCGGATGCCGGGCACGAACCCACCCTGCTTGCGGATCAGGTCGGCCTGCTGGTGCGGGTCGAAGGCCACGTACACGTAGAAGAAGGTGAACATGACGATCAGGAGGAAGTAGGCCGCGATGTAGAAGAAGCTCGTCGGGGTCAGGCTGTTGCGCACGAAGTTCTGGAACCAGTTCCAGGGCACCACGTTCGAGAGCAGGACCGGGATGTACAGGACGGAGCTGGCGAAGATGATCGGGATCACGCCGGACTGGTTCACCTTGAGCGGGATGTACGTGGAGCTGCCGCCGTACATCCTTCGCCCCACCACCCGGCGGGCGAACGTCACGGGGATGCGCCGCTGCCCCTGGTCCATGAAGACGATGAAGACCAGCAAGACGATCGACACCAGAATGATGATCCCGAACTTGGTCTTCCCCCCTTCCTCGTAGATCGCCTTGAACCCGGTGGGGATGGCGGCCACCACGTTGGCGAAGATGAGGATCGACATGCCCTGGCCGATGCCCCGCTGGGTGATCAGCTCGGCCAGCCACATGACGAAGGCGGTGCCGGCGGTCAGGATCAGCACCATGAAGAGGGCCAGCGGCCAGTTGAAGCTGGGGATCAGGTCGACGCTGGTGCCGAGCAGGGCCGAGTCGTGGCCGTGGAAGGCGTAGACGAGGCCCGAGGACTGCATGACCGCCAGGGCCACCGTGAGGTACCTGGTGGTCTGGGTGATCTTCTTCTGCCCCACCGCTCCCTGGTCCCGCCACTCCTCCAGCTTGGGGATGACGGTCGAGAGCAGCTGAATGATGATGGAGCTGGTGATGTACGGCATGACGCCCAGGCCGAAGACGGCCAGGCGCACCAGCGCGCCACCGCTGAAGAGGTTGAGGAAGCCGAGCACGCCCGAGGCGGACGCGGAGCTCTCCAGGCTCTGCAGGCGCGACCAGTTGACGCCGGGCACCGGAACGTTCGCCCCGATCTGGTACAGGGCGATGATGGCGAGCGTGAAGACGACCTTGTTTCGAAGGTCAGGGACTCTGAAGATGTTGGCGAGCCGGGAGAGCATGGCCCTTCCTCTCAGTTGAGTCCCGGAGCGGTGGTCACTAGCGGTTCATCAGGGCGTTGCCCGATGCGGGCGGTCGCCCGTGCGCGAACGGCAATGGCACGCGCTCGACGCTACCCCCGGCGGCGGTGATGGCCGCCTCGGCCGACTTGGAGAACGCATGGGCCGAGACCCGGACCGGGCGGCGCAGCGAACCCTGGCCCAGGACCTTGACCAGGGCCTTCGGGCGCACCAGACCCGCCTCGACCAGCACCTCGACCGTGACCTCGTCGGCCCCGAGGGCGTCGAGCGCGGCCAGGTTGACGGGGGTGTACTCCACCCGGAAGGGGTTCTTGAAACCCTTCAGCTTGGGGATGCGCTGCATGAGGGGGAGCTGGCCACCCTCGAAACCGGCCGGCATGGTGTTGCGGGCCTTCTGGCCCTTGGTCCCACGGCCGGCCGTCTTGTGGCCCTTGCCCCCGGTGCCGCGGCCGACCCGGCGCTTGGCCGAGGTCGCGCCCTTGGGCGGCGCCAGATCGTGGAGCTTCACTCGGACACCTCCTCAATGCGGATCAGATGCGGCACGCGGGCCAGCATGCCCCTGATTTCGGGGCGGTCCGGCAACTCGTTGGACTGGCCGATGCCGCGCAGGCCCAGGGCCCGCAACGTGCCGCGGTGCTTGGGCTTGGTCCCGATGGCCGAGCGCGTCTGCGTGACGAGCAGCCGGGCCTCCGCCGTCGCCTTCTTCGTCGTGGCAGCCATGGTCAGCGCGTCTCCGCGGCGAACAGGTCGGTCTCACGCTTGCGCTCGCGGTAGGCCCGCAGCACGCCACCCGGTGTGACCTCGTCGGCCGACTTGCCGCGCAGCGCAGCCACGTCGTCGGGCCGCCGGAGCTGCTTCAGCCCGGCGATGGTGGCGTGGGCCACGTTGATGCCGTTGGACGAGCCCAGGGACTTGGCCAGGATGTCGCGGATGCCGGCCATCTCCAGAATGTGGCGGGCCGCGCCGCCGGCGATGACGCCGGTTCCCGGTGCGGCGGGCTTCAAGAGGACACGGCCGGCCCCGCTCTCGCCGATGACGGGGTGCACAATGGTGCTCCCGGCCAGCGGCACCTCGAAGAGGTTCTTGCGCGCCTCTTCGATGCCCTTCTGGACCGCCAGCCCGGCCTCCTTGGCCTTGCCGTAGCCCAGGCCGACCTTGCCGTTGCCGTCACCGACCACCATGAGGGCGGCAAAGGAGAACCGCCGACCGCCCTTGACCACCTTGGCCACGCGGTTCACCTTGATGGTGCGCTCTTCGTACTGTGTGTCGACCATGCTCAGAACTCCAGTCCCTCGGCCCGTGCCGCGTCAGCCAGGACGGCGACACGCCCGTGGTACACGAAGCCCCCACGGTCAAAAACCACCTTGGTGATACCGGCCGCCTTGGCCCTCGAGCCAAGGAGCCGCCCGACCGATTCTGCGCCCGTCACGTTACCGCCGCCGCTCCTGCCCAAGGACGCACGCAGGTCGGGCTCCACCGACGAGGCGGAGGCCAGGGTGCGGCCAGCGGCATCGTCGATGAGCTGGGCGGAAATGTGCCGGTTCGACCGGTGCACGGCCAGGCGCGGGCATTCGGCCGTGCCGCTGACCTTGGTGCGGACGCGGCTGTGACGCCGGAGACGCAGGCGGGTGCGATCGCTCGTACGTGCCATTACTTGGCAGCCTTTCCTGCTTTGCGCAGCACTCGTTCGTTGGCGTAGCGCACGCCCTTGCCCTTGTAGGGCTCCGGCTTGCGCAGCTTGCGGATGTCGGCGGCCACCTGGCCCACCTTCTCCTTGTCGATGCCCTTCACGATGACCCGCGTCGGGACCGGCACCTCGAAGGTGATGCCCTCCGGGGCGTCCACGTTCACCGGGTGCGAGAAGCCGAGCGCCAGCTCCAGGGCGTTGGGGCCCTTGGCCGTGGCACGGTAGCCAACGCCGACGATCTCGAGCTCCTTGGTGAAGCCCTCGGTCACGCCCGACACCATGTTGGCCACGAGCGAGCGCGAGAGGCCGTGCAGGGCACGGTGCCGGCGCTCGTCGTCGGGGCGGCTGACGACGAGGGTGTCGCCCTCCTGGGCGATGGTGATGCCCTCGGGCAGCTGGCGCTCCAGGGAGCCCTGCGGGCCCTTGACGTTGACCGTGTCCCCACTGAGGGTCACGGTGACGCTGGAGGGGACGGCGATGGGCGAGCGTCCGACGCGCGACATCAGGCCTCCCCTCGGGTCGGGGCGGTCACGATCGTCGTGACGGTCACGGTGCTACCAGACATGGCACAGCACCTCTCCGCCCAGGTGCTTGCGACGCGCCTCGGCGTCGGTCAGCAGTCCCTGGCTGGTGGAGACCACGGCCACACCCATGCCGCCGAGCACGCGTGGCATGCCGTCGGCCCGGGCGTAAATGCGCAGCCCGGGCTTGGACACGCGCTTGATCCCGGCGATGGTCCTGGTGCGGTCGCCCGAGTACTTCAAGGTGATCTCGAGGGTCGATCCGGGCTTGCCCGTGTTCGGCTCGACCGTGTAGCCCGCAATGAAGCCCTCACGCTGGAGGACGGAGGCCAGCGACTCCTTCAGCTTGGAGCCGGGCATCTTCACCGTGTCGAACATGGCGGAGTTGGCGTTGCGGATGCGCGTGAGCATGTCCGCGATGGGGTCAGTCATCGTCATGGCGGCCTACCAGCTTGCCTTCGTGACGCCGGGCACCTCGCCCGCATGCACCATGACGCGCAGGCAGATGCGGCAGAGCCCGAACTTGCGGTACACGGCCTTCGGCCGGCCGCACCGCTGGCACCGGGTGTATCCCCGCACCTTGAACTTGGGGGTGCGCTGCTGCTTCTCGATCAGAGCCTTCTTCGCCATGGTGCTACCGGTTCTCCTGTCGGAACGGAAAGCCGAACGCTGCGAGGAACGCCCGTCCTTCCTCGTTGGTGCGTGCGGTCGTGACGATGGTGATGTCCATGCCGCGGGTCGTGTCGATCTTGTCGTAGTCGATTTCGGGGAAGATCAGCTGCTCGGTCACCCCGAACGTGTAGTTGCCGTGCCCGTCGAACGAACGGGGGGAGAGCCCCCGGAAGTCACGGATGCGGGGAATGGCCAGGCTGAGCAGCCGGTCGAAGAACTCCCAGGCCCGGTCGCCCCGCAGGGTCGCCTTGACCCCGATCGCCTGGCCCTCGCGAAGCTTGAAGCCGGCGATGGACTGCTTGGCCCGGGTGACGATCGGCTTCTGGCCGGTGATGGTCTCGAGGTCGCGCTGTGCTCCCTCAATGAGCGAGGCCTGCTGCGTGGCGCGGCCGACGCCCATGTTGATCACGATCTTCTCCAGGCGCGGGACCTCCATGACGTTGCCCAGGCCCAGCCCTTCCTTCAGGCTGTCCCGGACCTCGGCCAGGTACCGCTCCTTCAGCCGGGGACGCGCCGGCGCGCTCGTCGTGCTCACAGTGTCGACCCGCACTTCTTGCAGACGCGGACCTTCTCGCCGTCGTCCTCGATCTTGTAGCCGGCGCGCGTGGGCTTGTCGCAGCTCTTGCAGACGAGCGCCACCGTGGACACGTGCACCGGCATGAACTTGTCGATGACCCCGCCCTGCTGGGTGGCGCGTGTGGGCTTGGCGTGGCGCTTGGCCACGTTGACGCCTTCGAGAATGACGCGCTCGCGGCTCGGGATGGCCCGCACCACTTCGGCCTTCTTGCCCTTGTCCTTGCCGGACAGGACGATCACCTGGTCTCCCTTGTGGATCTTCATGTCAGAGCACCTCCGGGGCGAGCGACACGATGCGCATGAAGCGCTTGTCGCGAAGCTCGCGGCCGACAGGACCGAAGATGCGGGTCCCGCGCGGCTGTTGCTGGTCGTTGATGAGAACGGCGGCGTTCTCGTCGAAGCGGATGTAGCTGCCGTCCGGGCGCCGCTTCTCCTTCTTGGTCCGCACGACGACGCATTTGACGACGTCGCCCTTCTTGACGGCGGCACCGGGGATGGCGTCCTTGACCGTGGCCACGAAGACGTCCCCGATGCTGGCGTAGCGCCGGCGCGACCCACCGAGCACACGGATGCAGAGCACCTCGCGTGCGCCAGAGTTGTCGGCCACCCGGAGCCGGGACTCCTGCTGAATCATCGGGCCCGCTCCACGACTTCGGTCAGGCGCCAGCGCTTGAGCTTGGACAGCGGCCGGGTCTCCTGCACCCGGACACGGTCGCCCACCTTGGCGCTGTCCTCGGCGTCGTGCACGTAGAGCTTCTTGGTGCGCTGCACCGTCTTGCCGTACTTGGGGTGGCGCACCCGCTCGACGACGGCCACCACGACGGTGGCGGACATGGCGTCGGACACCACGATGCCCTCGCGGACCTTGCGGCGGTTGGGCCGCGGGCCGTCCTCTTCGGGCTCGAGGGCGGCAGCCGGTACGTCAGCCGCAGACGGCGCGGCAGCCGGTACGTCAGCCGCAGACGGCGCATCGGCCGCGGGCAGCTCGCGGGCGGCCTCGGCCTCGATGGCCTCGAGGGCCTGGGCGGCATCCTCGGCGGCCGCCACGGCCTCTTCGTTCTCTGGGGTCTCGTCGGCCATCAGGCCTCATCCTCTTCGTCGTCGTCCAGGTGGTCGTGATCGTGGTCGTGCAGCTCGTCCGCCCCGGCCGCCGCTTCGGCCGCCGCCTGCCGCAGCGCCGCTTTCTCCTCGCGCTCGGCATCCTCGGCCGCGAGCTTGGCCCGGGCCGCCTCGTGCTGGGCCGTCGTCGGCGCCACATAGGCGCCCTCGGCTTCGAGGATCTCCCGGGCGCGCAGCACGGTCAGCATGCGAGCCACCTCGCGCTTGACCTGACTGATGCGCGCCGGGTTGTCCAGCTGGCCGGTCGCCAGTTGGAAGCGCAGGTTGAACAGCTCGCGACGCGACTCGCCCAGCCGGGAGGCCAGCTCGTCGCCGTCGAGCATCGCAAGATCGGAGGCGGCCGGCATCAGATCGCCACCTCGGCATGCCCGTGGGTACCGGGACGCACCACGAAGCGGGCCTTGAACGGCAGCTTCTGAATGGCGCGCTCCATGGCGGCGCGGGCCAGTTCCTCGTCGACACCGGCGAGCTCGAAGAGCACGCGCCCGGGGTGCACGACGGCAACCCAGAGCTCGGGGTTGCCCTTGCCCGATCCCATGCGCGTCTCTGCCGGCTTCTGGGTGACCGGCTTGTCAGGGAAGACCCGGATCCAGACCTTCCCACCACGCTTCACGTGACGGGTCATGGCGATACGGGCCGCCTCGATCTGGCGTGCGGTGAGCCAGCCCGGCTCCATGGCCTGGATCCCGAAGTCGCCGAATGCGACGGACGTGCCGCCCTTGGCCTGTCCCGAGAGCCGGCCGCGCTGCGTCTTGCGGTGCTTGACCTTCTTGGGCATCAACATGTCAGTCCGACTCCTTGCGGAAGTGCGGGGCCTCGTGGTGCTGGTGCCGGTTCTGGCGCTCCATCTCCTCGTCCTGGGTCAGCTGGCGCTCCAGGTCGTCGGGCTCCGTCGGCGAGGGAAGCAGGTCGGCCGGGGGCGTCTCGGCGTCCGCGTCCGTGTCCTCGTCCACCTCGACCTCGGTGACCGACGCATCGGGAGCGGCATCGGCCGCCCCCGTGGCCTCGGCAACGGTCTCCTCCAACGGGGCCTCCGCCTCGACGGTCTCTTCCTCGACCTCGGCCGCGCCATCCTCGTCGGCGGGGAACGCCTCGGCGCGGCGACGGCCACCCCCGGCGGTGATGAGACGACGCGGGCCGCCCTGCCCCGATGTCTCACCTACGGCCATGGCGGCCTCGCGGGTGATCTTGTCCTCGATCGAGACCTTGTAGGGCAGGATGTCGCCCTTGTAGATCCACACCTTCACCCCGACGCGGCCAGACGTGGTGCGGGCCTCGCGGAAGCCGTAGTCGATGTCGGCCCGCAGCGTGTGCAGCGGGACACGACCCTCGCGGTACTGCTCCTTGCGGGACATCTCCGAGCCGCCGAGACGGCCCGAACACTGCACCTTGATGCCCTGGGCGCCCGCCTTCTGGACGGTCTGGATCGCCCGCTTCATGGCCCGGCGGAACGCGACGCGGCGCACGAGCTGGTCGCAGATGCCCTGGGCGATCAGCGCGGCGTCGAGCTCGGGCTGCTTGATCTCCTGGATGTTGAGCTGAATCCGGTTCTGCAACCCGGTGAGCTCCTCGAGGTGCTTCTTCAGCCGGTCGGCTTCGGCGCCGCGGCGACCGATGACGATGCCGGGACGGGCAGTGTGGATGTCGACGCGCAGGCGGTCGCGCGTGCGCTCCACCTCAATGCGGCTGACGGCGGCGGCCTCGAGCTGGCGCATCAGGTAGTCGCGGATCTTCCAGTCCTCGACCACGAACTCGCGGTAATTGCGCTCCTCGAACCAACGGGACTTCCAGTCCGTCGTGATCCCGAGCCGGAAGCCGTAAGGGTTGACCTTCTGGCCCATCTACTCGTCCTCGCTGTTCTCGTTGTCGTCAGCCGGAGCCGACTCTTCGTCGGCGGCCGAATCCTCGACGTCGACGTCGACGTCCACGCCCCCGTCGACCGTGTCCGCCTCGGTCACCTCGGGCTCTGCATCGGCCACCGCCGCCTCGGCCAGGGCCTGGTCGGTGATGTCCTCGTCGGCCTCTTCCGCCTCCGCTGCGGCGGCCCTCTCGGCCTCGGCCGTGGCCTGGGCGGCCCGGCGACGTGTCAGGCGGCCGGACAGGTCGGCCCGGCGCCGCGAGGATTCGACCCGGCGGGACCGGTTGGAGCTGACCGCCTCCATCCGCTTGCGCCGCAGCTCGAGCTTGTCGGCCGGCAGCCGGCTCACGATCACGGTGATGTGGCAGGTCCGCTTGCGGATCCGCGTGGCGCGGCCGCGGGCCCGAGGGCGCCAGCGCTTCATTGTGGCGCCCTCGTCGGCGTAGCAGGCCGACACGTAGAGCTCCTCGGGGTTCTGCTGGTCGTTGTGCGCCGCGTTGGCCACGGCCGACTGCAGCACCTTGCCGATGACCTCGGCCGCCTCTCGCTCGACGCCGTTGAGGATCTCGGCGGCGCGCTGCACGTCCTCGCCACGGATCAGGTCGAGGACCTGGCGTGCCTTGGAGGCGGACATGCCGGAATGGCGGTGGACCGCCCGCGTGCCGGGGCGCTCGTTCGTCTTGGTCGCCGTCATCGGCGGGCTCCCCGCTCCTGCCCGGCGTGGTAGCGGAACGTGCGCGTCGGCGCGAACTCGCCCAGCTTGTGGCCGACCATCGACTCGGTCACGTAGACCGGCACGTGGCGGCGGCCGTCGTGCACGGCGATGGTGTGCCCGACCATGTCGGGGATGATGGTGGAACGGCGCGACCAGGTCTTGATGACCTTCTTGTCGCCACTCGAGTTCAGGACGTCGACCTTCTTGAGCAGATGGTCGTCGACGAAGGGTCCCTTCTTCAGGCTACGCGGCATGCTTCCTCAACCCCTCGTCTACCGCCGCGCGCCGCGGGTACGGCGCCGACGCACGATCATCGAATTGGACTTCTTGTTGCGGGCCCGGGTGCGGCCCTCCGGCTTGCCCCAGGGCGAGACGGGGTGGCGGCCACCGGAGGACTTGCCCTCGCCACCGCCCAACGGGTGGTCGACGGGGTTCATGGCGACACCGCGTGTCTGGGGTCGCTTGCCCTTCCAGCGGTTGCGGCCCGCCTTGCCGATCTTGACCAGCTCGGCCTCGGAGTTCCCGACCACACCGAGGGTGCCCCGGCAGTCGATGGAGACGCGGCGCATTTCGGTCGAGGGCAGACGCAGCGTGGCGAAGACGCCCTCCTTGGCGACGAGCTGCACGCTCATGCCCGCACCGCGGGCCATCTTGCCGCCGCCGCCGGGGCGGAGCTCGACGTTGTGGATGGTGGAACCGACCGGGATGTAGCGCAGCGGCAGGGCGTTGCCGGGCCGGATGTCCGCGCCCTGACCGCTCTGGAGCTTGTCGCCGACCTTCACCCCGGCCGGGGCCAGGATGTAGCGCTTCTCGCCGTCGACGTAGTGCAGGAGGGCGATGCGGGCGTTGCGGTTGGGGTCGTACTCGATCGACGCCACCTTGGCCGGGATCCCGTCCTTGTTGCGCCGGAAGTCGATGACCCGGTACTGCTGCTTGTGGCCGCCACCACGGTGGCGCGCCGTCTTGCGGCCGTGGTTGTTACGCCCGCCGGTCTGCGGCTTGGGCGCCAGCAGCGACTTCTCGGGACGGTCGCGAGTGATCTCGGAGAAGTCCGAGACGGTCTGGAACCGCCGTCCGGGGCTGGTTGGTTTACGGGAGCGAAGTGGCATGGCGATTCCCTGATCAGCGCTCGAAGAGGTCGATGGAGTCGTCGGGGTGGAGCGTCACGATGGCGCGCTTGGTGTCGGGCCGCTTGCCCTTCACGTTGGTGCGCCGGTTGCGCGTCGCCTTCCCCTTGCGGTTGAGCGTGTTGACCTTGGTCACGCGCACGCTGAAGGCCTGCTCCACGGCGTGACGCACCTCGATCTTGGTGGCCCGGGGGTCGACGATGAAGACGTAGACGCTCTGGTCCATGAGCGAGTAGCTCTTCTCGGAGACGACCGGGCGGATCAGCACGGACATGGCGTCACGCATCGGTGTCGGCCTCCTCGTCACTCGTGGCGTCGGCGTCGGCGGCGTCGGTGACAGGTGCCACGTCCACGTCGGCGTCGGCGTCGGCGTCGGCGGCCTTCGTCGCCTTGGTGGCCTTCGTCGCCTTCGTCGCGGTCGCCTTGACCGGCTGCTCGGCCTTGGCCGGCGCCTCCGGCGCCTCGTCGACCACGTGGGTCCCCGAGAAGTCGGAAGGGGCGCCCGGCAGCGTGGCGTCGGAGAAGACGAGCCAGTCGGCCCGGATCACGTCATGGGCCGAGAGCTCGCCGAAGGTGGTCGTCTGCACCTGGGGCAGGTTGGCGAAGGAGCGCTCGACGTCGAGCTCGTCCTGGCCCAGCACGACCAGCACGGAGCCGGTCAGCTTGAGCTTGCGCACAATGGTGGCGGCGTCCTTGGTCCTGGGCGCCTCGATCTTCCAGTCGTCGACCACGACGACCTTGCCGATGTCGGCCCGGTCGCTCAGCGCCGAGAGGAGGGCGAGCCGGACCATCTTGCGCGGGGTGCGCTGCGCGTAGCTGCGCGGCTTCGGCCCCAGGGCCACCCCGCCGCCGATCATGGACGGCGAACGGCTCGAACCCTGGCGGGCCCGGCCGGTCCCCTTCTGGCGGAACGGCTTGGCGCCGCCCCCACGGACCTCGGCCCTGGTCTTGGTCGACTGCGTGCCGGCCCGGGCGGCGGCCAGCTGTGCGGTCACGACCTGGTGCAGCACGGCGCGGTTGGGCTCCAGTCCGAACACGGTCGGCTCGAGGTCGACCGTGCCCAGGTCGTGGCCCGCCGCGTTGCGGTGCGGTGCCGTGCGGGTGACGGGGTCCGGACGCTCCTTGCGCACCGAGTGGCGCAGCACCGAGCCCGTCCGGGCCGCGACCGAAGAGGTGGCGGTGGTCGTCATCGCGACCTCCCGGCCTTCGTCGGGGCCTTGACCGAGTTGCGCAGCACCACGACGCTGCCCCGGGCACCGGGCACGGCGCCCTTGACCAGGACCAGCTCGCGCTCGGCGTCCGCCGAGACCACCTCGAGGTTGAGGGCCGTCACCTGCGTGCCGCCCATCTGGCCGGCCATGCGGGTGCCCTTGAAGACACGGGACGGCGTGGCGCAGGCACCGATGGCACCGGGCACACGGTGGCTGCGGTGGTTTCCGTGCGACGCGCCCTGGCCCTTGAAGTTGTGGCGCTTCATGCCGCCGGCGAAGCCCTTGCCCTTGCTGACCGCGATGGCGTCGACCCGCTCGCCCGCTTCCCACAGGTCGGCGGCCAGCTCCTGGCCCACCGTGTAGTCGGCCACGTCGTCGAGCCGCAGTTCCACCAGCGCCCGGCCGGGGTTGACGCCGGCCTTGGCGTAGTGCCCGAGCTGGGGCTTGGTCAGGGTGGAGTTGCGGCGGAAGCCCCAGGTCACCTGCAGGGCGGCGTACCCGTCGGTCTCGGGCGTCTTCACCTGGACCACGCGTACGGGCGCGACCTTCAGGACCGTCACCGGTACGGCGCGGTTCTGGTCGTCCCAGACCTGGGTCATGCCGACTTTCTCGCCGACGATCGCCTTGCTTGCCACGTACGTCTCTTTCTCCCTGCGCCGTCCGAGTTTCCTGGGCGCATGCCAACGCTCCGCCCGGGAGACCCGAGCGGAGCGCTCGATTGGTTCGGCGTGAGGTCCCGAGAAGGCCGGCTCTCACGCACGTCTGTTGTGCTCGGCAGCACCGAAGTGCCACTCATATGCCCATTTGGGCAGCCCGCGACGTTACACCATGGGCCCGCCCCCCTGCCAGGCGTCCGGCGGGGCGGCGGGGTGGT
>CAWDOU010000011.1:0-371151 GCA_963804055.1 uncultured Acidimicrobiaceae bacterium
CTGAAGGTTTGGTTTCCACTTAACGTTGAGGGCTTCGGTCCTCACGAAAGGATGGAACCATGCCGAAGCCCTATCCCGCCGAGTTCCGCGAGGACGTGGTCCGGGTGGCTCGCGGACGCGAGACCTCACTCGTGCAGATCGCCAAGGACTTCGGGATCTCCGATGCCACGCTTTCGAACTGGCTGAAGCAGGCCGACATC
Organism: uncultured Acidimicrobiaceae bacterium; assembly: GCA_963804055.1. Classification (GTDB taxonomy): domain Bacteria; phylum Actinomycetota; class Acidimicrobiia; order Acidimicrobiales; family RAAP-2; genus Bog-473. The sequence continues at coordinate 201 of CAWDOU010000011.1, forward strand.
GAAGACGGCGTGAAGCCCGGTGTGACCGAGGCCCAGGCCGAAGAGGTGCGTGAGCTCAAGAAGCGCAACCGGACCCTCGAGCAGGAGAACGAGATCCTCCGGCGTGCTGCCGCCTACTTCGCCAAGGAGCTCCCCCCAAAATGATGTACCCGCTGGTCCTCGACCTTGCCGACGACGGGTTTCCCGTGGCGGTGACCTGCCGGGTGCTGGGTTTCTCCACCCAAGCCTTCAACAAGTGGCGCCGTGATCCGGTCAGCCAGCACGACTGGGACGAGGCGCACGTGATCAATGCGGCCATCGACATCCACGACGACGATCCTGCCTTTGGGTATCGCTTCATCTCCGATGAACTGGCCGATGCCGGCTTCGAGGTGAGCGAGCGCCGGGTCTGGCGCCTGTGCTCACGAGAGCGCATCTGGAGCGTCTTCGCCAAGAAGAAGGGTCTCTCGAGGAAGGCCGGGCCGCCCGTCCACGACGATCTGGTCGGTCGTGACTTCTCGGCAGACCGGCCCAATGCGCTGTGGCTCACCGACATCACAGAGCACAGGACCGATGAGGGAAAGCTTTACTGCTGTGCCATCAAGGACGTCTACTCGAATCGCATCGTCGGCTACAGCCTGGCCGATCGAATGACCGCAGCGCTGGCCGTCTCGGCGCTGCGCAACGCCATTGCACTCCGCCATCCGGTCGACACCGTGATAATTCATTCCGACCGCGGGTCTCAATTTCGATCCAAGGCCTTCGTCCGTACCCTCAAGCACAACGGCCTCACCGGGTCGATGGGCCGGGTCGGCGCCTGCGGTGACAACGCGGCCATGGAGTCCTTCTTCTCACTGCTCCAAAAGAACGTGCTCGATCGCCAGCGTTGGCAGACGAGAGAGGATCTGCGCATCGCCATCGTCACCTGGATCGAGCGGACCTATCACCGACGTCGCCGCCAGCGTGTCCTCGGACGACACACCCCGGTCGAGTTTGAGATACTTGAAACCGAGCTTCAAGCTGCCTGAACACACTTAACCGAAATCGGAAACCAAACCTTCAGCAGTCCCTCCTGGTAGATGATGAAATGGTTGGCACGCTCCCAGCAAACCGTTCCTTCACTTGCACGGTTACTCCGGGAACTCATCGAGTCCAGGTGAGATTTCTTCCTGAGAATGAGGCGTCGAACGTGGTGGAAATCGACGTAGCTCCGACTCAAACCGCCGAACTGGCCTGCTCGACCAGACCTGGATCGGCTGCCTTCAATCCGCTCCTGCTGGGCCGAACGTTCCACTTGAAGCTTCGATCCGTCGATCCCCGGGGATAGACGTGACGTTCCGAGTGACTGCCCCCTAACGCCGGGCTGAAGACGTGAGGCTTCAGTCTCACGACGGACCGCTGTGACACAATCGCGTCGTATGCCTGCCTCGCCGTACTACCGGTCGGATCTGGCGCGCATCCATCACGAAGGGTTCGGGTTCCACGCGGATGCGGTGGCACCCGGGATTCTGACCACCCTCGAGCCCGTCCTGGAACGGTCCGGGCTCGTCCTGGAGCTCGGTTGTGGATCCGGGTTGTTCACGAAGTATCTCGTCGAAGCAGGCCATCGGGTACTCGCGACCGATGCGTCTCCGGCCATGGTCGAGCTCGCCCGTGACTTCGTTCCCACGGTGCCGGTCGAGGTCCTTCGGCTTCCCGAGGATCCGCTGCCGACCGCCGATGCGATCGTCAGTGTCGGTCATGCCTTGAGCTACCTCGACAGCGAGGATGAAATCGATCGTTCGCTGGCCGCCATGGCGGGTGCGCTCGAGGACTACGGGGTACTCGCGTTCGACATCTGCGACCTGGAGTGGGGATCTGCCCGGCGCGGGCAGCCGCCCGGGGTCTGGTTCGGAGAGGACTGGGTGCTCACGACGCGTCGCTCGGTCATCGGTGATCGGATCTTCCGGCGTGAGATGACGATGTTCGTCCGCGACGGCGAACTCTGGCGTCGTGATGACGAGACGCACGACAACGTGCTCATCGACACCGGCCGACTCCCAGAGTTCCTTGCTCGGTTCGGCGTCGACGCGGACGTCCGCCAGGCCTTCGGCAACGAGACACTGCTTGCCGGACTCGTCGCGATTGTCGGCCACCGCCGAGCCCCCTGATCTGGACCACCTGACGCACCTGCCCCATACCGCCGAGACTGGGTCGCACTTTGCATCACGACTGAGGCAGGAGTAAATGGGAGGCCGCCCGAGATCCCGGCATGCCAGTACTGCCGGCGCATGACGTGGCATAGCGTTCTGGGATGGACCACGACCCTTTGGATGATCTACCTGCCGAGTCTCGGCGCGAAGTCGTTGAGGCGGTGCGTGATGTTCTCGATGTCGATATCGACACCGCTGAGGCCATTGTCCGGGCGGCGGAGCCACTCTGGGACGCGCTTGAGGAAGCCGGTGGCCTAGTCGACTCTTGGGGTGGCGGGGAGTTCTGCCACATGTTTCCTCGTGTGTTGTCGTTCATCCGAATGGGCTCTCCCGGCGGGTAGTCGACGACTCCCACGGGCGTGAAGGGTGCCCCCTAACGCCGGACCTGGGCGTGGCTGAACGGCACCATGGGGGCAGGTTTGAGTCGTAGCCAGTTCAAGCTTGTCATTGGCTGGTTTTGGCGCCCTATGGATTGGCGACTCGCACTGTCCAGCTGCCGTGAGAATCGATCGAGAGGTAGTAGGGACCAGATTTCGTCTCTTTGGCGACAGTGGATCCGGAGAAATCGTTGTCGTCATTGATTACCTGATCCAGCGAAGAAACGTTCCTTGCTCTAGCGGGATAGACGTAGACGATGAACACAGAGCCAATGTGGGGAACGACGTTCTTCGCCGTGATGCGAATGTTGTCCCCGCTCAACGAGAACGGTCCCACAACGGAAGCGCCAGTGCCTGAATAGGTGTGTGGAGCCTTAACGGAGGGAAGGTTACGAGGTTGAGTAATAGTCACTGACCAAGGTCCGTCAGCGGCGACGTTGAGGACGTACGAACCCGCTTCCATGCCGACGGCCCGGGTGCCCGAGTAGGCACCCACCGTATTTACCAGGATCTTTCCGAACCCCACGGGGTGTCCGCCGTCTAGCTCCAGAGCAAAGTACGCGCTACAAGAGCAGCGCATAGCGAACTCTGTGAAGCCGCCAGTCACCACAAACGGCTGGGTGTCCACCCCTCGTTCACTCTCGCCCGAGAGAACTATCGGGGGTGTCTGAGCTGCCGCAGGACGACTCGCGGCGGACTCGTGGTTCGCCACCATGCTCGTAGCGACTTGTTGTCCAGACGAGCCCGCCGGCATTGCACCTAATACAAAGGTGGCAGCCGCCGCTACTGACATGACGAGCGCAATCTTAATAGTACGACCCATTTCTGCTCCATTTATAGGTCAGAGTTCTACTGAAACGTCGGCACACAATGGTGAGGCTTCGGCAACAAGACGTCCCGACCTGACCAAGTGTCCGTACCCAGCGGATGCCGAATCAGGATCTTGTTGCAGTCTGAGGAATGTCATTGGCCTCACGCTTCGAAGACTGCCCCCTATCGCCGGATAGGTGGGACGGATGCCTTGGCGTCAGAATGACTGGATGGACGTCGATGTGTGGTTGGCAGCCTTTCCCGATGCCGTCAGCGCCGACGAGGTACGTCGTCACTGGAACGTCCAGGAGACCCCTGAGCTGGCCGCCATCATCGACTCTGCACCGAAGTTTCGGCTAGGGCGGACCCAGGTGCCAGAGCCTGGCAACGAAGACAGCCGCGGACCTGTAGGCCGCGTCTTTGACCTCTTGTGGCTACGTGGAACGATGCCGGACTACACGATGCCAGTCCTCACACCGGCACTAGAGAGGGAGCTACTGCAAGCCTTCCTTCCCCGACCCGGCGACCCGTACTTCGAGGTCGCCGACGTGGAGGCCCTCACCTTTTTCCTCCAAACGCATCGTGGCCGTGCCTTGGCGACGACCGAAACGGTCGTCCAGTAGCTGACTGCCCCAGTACGCCGGTCTGGTGGCACACAATTCCGCTTCGAATCGGTCATCCGCTTGCTTCCGTTAGCGGCCCAAAGCGGATTCGGCGGCCATTAGGGCTGGCCTAGCAACATCATCAAGACGAGTGGATCGAACGGGGACTCGACGAATCCGTAGTGGGTGTAAAAGCTCTTGGCCTCGTCATCTTTGGCGTGGATCAGGAGCACCCGGACACCGACCGACTGGGCAACCTCGAAGGCTTTGAGCGTGAAGTGCTTCAGGAGAGCCGCTCCGAGACCGCGTCCGGTGTGTCTCGAATCAACAGCCATGCGGGCCAACAGGATGGCGGGCATCTCTTCTGGTTGGTTCCTCTGCATTGACTTTGGTGTCGAGGATCGGATTATCGATGCTGTCGCTGATGCGTAGAAAGCCACGACCTCTCGGGAGTCGGCTTCGACGACGACCCACGTGCGACTGCTGCCGCCCGCCTGGTTCTTGCGGGCCTGGCGGATCAACCACTGATTGAGAGCCGGCTTGCCGCAGTCGAACCCCTCGAGGAGATGGTCACCGGCCAGCAACTCCGGACCGACGTAGGCCACTAAGCAGGTTGCTCGAGCACCGAGGGATTGGAGAGCAACTTGACCATCGCCGCCGGAAGTGCCGGCGGAGCTGACAGCAATTCCTGCAGCTGGCTCCACTGGGCATCGTCGACGAAGAACACGCGCCGGTTTGCCAGCTCGGTCTCTGCCGCCTCGACCGCATGACGCAACACGAAGTCGTTGGCGGACTCGCCTCGAGCCTCGGCGGCCCGGCGCAGGACGGCGTCCTGTTCCGGGGTCAGTCTCAAGCTCAGCCGTTCGGTCTTCGATGCCATGCAGGAAGTGTACGCCGTATGACGTACAAAGTCATCACCTCAACCGGGCTCCGGACAGGCAGGGCCGGTCAAGGCCGGCGCAGCCGCCCGAAGGGGAAGCCTTGACGGGTCCGGGCGGATGCCATGGTCACGATGAGTCCGGCCGCCCCATGGGCGGCCTACCTGCGCTTTTGCCCCTATCCGGAGGGCTTGTCGCAACCATGCGACAAACTCTGCGCCATGACCGAGGACCTCGATTTCCGTAGCGACAAGAGCGACAGCGCCGAGGGCGGCCGGACAGCCGTCAACCGCTGGGCCGGTTATCACCACAACCTTGACGAGGACGTCGTGGCTCAGGCCTTCTCGACGCCCGCGCAGAGCATGGAGGAACTCGACCCCGAGATCCGTGATGCCATCGCCTCCGATGCCCTCGAGCGTTCGGAACTCATCGGCTTCTGGGTGGCCTGGCATCTTGCCGGCGGCTTCGACAATCTCGAGCGAGGCGGCTGGCACCGGGCGACCATCTTCCGCAAGGTCCGCCGTTTCCGCGCCACCTACGGCGCCCACCCCGACGAGTTCGTCTTTCCCTGGATCGAGCTCGACCTCGACACAGCGTGGTCCGAGCAGATCTCCCGCCAGCTCGAAGCGGCCCGCAGCCGCGGCTTCTTCGGCTGACTTCGAACACGTTCAGTCCCATGCACACGTCTGACCGCCTAGTCGCAAATATGCAGCTATCCGAGCCTGAGCTCCGGGAGCTGGCGTCGGGAATCGACGCCCTGTACCTCTCTGGCCGAGCCGAACTCCCGAAGCGATTCCTGGCTCGTCTCGAGGATTGCCGGGCCTGGGCCGCCGAAGCCAAGCGTCCGGCACCATGCGAGATCGGCGACATCACCTTTGGCATCGCTCCCCACGGGTGGGGCAAGTACCGCTTCTGTCTCGACCACCACATGGCGCGCATCGGCCTCTCGACCAGCCGTCACCTTCCCACCGTGCGCATCCAGCCCCGGTCCGAGTTCCTCCATTCCGTCGGGCCCGGCGCAGCCGTCACGACACTGCGGGAAGTGCTCGGGGCCGAACTAGGGCAGCTGCGCCTCTGGGTCAATCGGGTTGACCTCTTCGCCGACTGGCAGGGCTGGAAGCTCACCCTCGACGATGCGCAGCGTTTCGTCTGCCGGGCCGACGCACGCCGCACCTACGAGGTCGGCGGGGTGCTGACCGGATTCGAATTCGGCTCCCGCAAGACCAAGACGCTGCTGGCCCGCCTCTACGACAAGACGGCCGACGTCGCCGCCAAGGACACCGGCTGGTGGCTCGAGCTCTGGGGCGAGCGCTATGTGCACGGTCCGCCCGTCCACCGGCTCGAGTTCGAGTTCAGTCGCCAAGGGCTGGTGGAGTTCGACCTCAACACCCCGGACCAGGTGCTCGCCGCCGCCGGCGACCTGTGGGCCTACGCCTCCGGGGAATGGCTGACCCTCCGCTCCCCCACCTCTGACAAGACGCGCTCCCGTTGGCCGCTGGCTCCCGAGTGGCTCCAGGTGCAGGAAGCAACCCTCGGACACCAGGCCATCGGTGTCGAGCGTCTGCGGCTGGCCCGGCGATCGTCCTCCATTCAGACGCTGCTCCCCGGCCTGACCGGCTACCTGGCCTCGCTGGGCGCCCTGATCGGGACGGAAGGCATCGACGACACGTTGGGAGCCATCGGGCATCATCTGCACACCTACGAGATCGTCAGCCACACGCCGTTCGCCGACCGGGTGGCCCGCCGCCGCAGCGAGCTGGAGCTGCGGTGAGCACTGCCGGGCCCGACTACGAACGGGTGGCCGCCGTGCTCGTACGCATCGGGTTGCGCATGGTGACGCGAAGACAACTCGGATGATTACAAGCAAGACAAGGTGGAACAGGAGGGCAGCGATGCTGACGGTGGCGTACTGCCGGGTGTCGACGGAGGAACAGGCGGCGGAGGGCTTCTCGATCGCCGGGCAAGCTGACAAGCTGCGCGTCTACGCCGAGCTGCACGACCTCGGCGGCGTGACGGTCATCGCCGACCCCGGCTTGTCGGGCAAGAACCTCGAGCGGCCCGGGCTGCAGCAACTCCTGCACATGGTCGACGAGGGCCACGTCGCCAACGTCATCACCTGGCGGCTCGACCGGCTGTCGCGCAACCTCGGCGACCTCATCATGCTGGCGGACCGCTTCGGGCAGGCCAACGTCGCACTGCACTCGTTCACCGAGAAGATCGACCTGTCGTCGGCGACGGGCCGCATGTTCTACAACATCCTCGGTTCGTTCGCGCAGTTCTACCGCGAGCAGTTGGCCGAGAACGTACGGATGGGCATGCAGCAGGCCGTGCGCCAGGGCAAGTGGGTCAATCGTCCGAAGACCGGGGACGACCTCGTCGACGGCGAGCTCGTCCCCAACGAGATGGCACCCGTCGTCCGGCGCATCTTCACCATGCGGGGTGAAGGGGCGAGTCAGGGCAAGATCGCCGAGGCCACGGGCGTCAAGTATTCGACTGTGCTGAGCATTCTCGGATCTCGCATCTATCTGGGCGAGGTGCAGATGAACGGCGAGTGGTTCGCCGGACACCACGAGGCTGTCATCACGCCCGAACTGTTCGCAGCCGCCCACCGGGGCCGGGTCAGGGGCCGGGCCCGGGGTACCGACCTCCTGTCGGGCCGGGTTCGCTGCGGGCTGTGCCAGCGGCTCATGGCGCTCGACCAGAACGGCGAGGGCCGCAAGCTCTACCGCTGCCACCACCGGGGCCAGGGCTGCAGGCAACCCCGCCGGACGAACATCGGGTTGCACCGGGCCGCCGTGTTGGGGCTGCGGCTCATCGGCGACGACGTCGAACTGCAGGCCGCCATCCGCCGGGAGCTCGAGCTGGCCCGAACGCCGGCCCCCAGGGCCGGCGGAGGGCTCCGGACTCGGCGCTCACGTCACGGTGTCGACGACCTGGTGGCCCAACGTCGCAAGCTGCTGCGCCTGTACTACGACGACAAGGTCGGGGCCGACCTGTTCGCCGAGGAGGAGGCTCGCCTGTCCGTGGCGATCCGTGAGGCGCAGCGTGAGGTCGACGATGCCCGGGTCGAGGTGGCGCGCAATGACGATGTGGCACAGCACTTCGACGAAGTTGCTCAGCTGCTCGCAACCCTCGACGTCGACAAGACATGGAAGGCCGCCACGGATGTCGAGCGACGTGTGTTGATCGACGAGTTCATCGAGGAGATCACGGTATTACCGGACTACCTCGACGTGAAAGTGCACGGAGCGCCGCCGGTGCACGTCCTCTACCAGGAGGTTGGACTCAAGGAGTCGGGTTTTGATCGTGTCGGAGGGGGGACTTGAACCCCCACGCCCTTGCGGGCACCAGCCCCTCAAGCTGGCGCGTCTGCCTATTCCGCCACTCCGACGAGCATGCAATGGGAACGCAGCGTCCGGAGATCGTAGCGCGTGGCCATCGGGCCTCCTCCGGGCCTGCATGCCCGGACACCAAGGGCTGACACCAGCGTGTCGCCCCCCTGCCCTCTCGCCCCCCTGCCCTCTCGCCCCCCTGCCCTCCTCCCTCTTCCCCTCTTCCCCTACTGCCCCGGCAACGACGGCGTGGTGTTGTTGGTCGACTCGGGCACCTTGACCGCCCACAACTGCGCGAACCACAGGAGGCTGGTGCTGCGCGGCTCGGCGTTGACGCCCCCGACAGTCCGGCTCCAGACCAGGACCGTCGGCTCCGCGAAGAGGGGCAGCGAGACCATGTTGTCCCACAACATCGTGTCCGCCTGCGTGTAGTACCCCAGGGCCGTGTTGGGGTTGAGCTGCTGCGAGGCCTTCGTGACGAGCGCATCGAACTGGCTGTTGGAGAAACCGGTCCAGTTCTGCGAGCCGTTCTTCCCCGCCGGCCCGAGCAGCTGCGTGTAGAGCGCAATGGTCTGGCTCATGTAGGGCGTGAAGGTCTGTGGCAGCACGGCCAGGTTGGCGAACCCCGCCGCCAGGACCTGGCCCGTCTGGGCCGCTCCGGCCACCGCGGTCAGGGTCGTCTGCAGCCCCGCCGCCTGCAGCTCGGACTGCAGTACCGGCGCCGCCGCCGTGGCCCACGGGTCGCTCGAGTCGTAGACCATGCGCAGCACGAACGGCGTGCCGAAGGACGAGTGGTAGTACGGGTCGCCCGGCGTGCGCACCATCCCCGTGGCGGCGATGAACGCCGCCGCCTGCGTCGGCACCGGCGTCACCGGGAAGTTCACGCTGCCGCCCGCGCCGATGACCGTGGTGGAGGTCGAGGAGGTCGGCGGCGGCACCGTCGTCGTGGACGACCCGTTCGAGGGCGACTTGTAGTTCACCTGTCCCTGCACGACGAGGTGGCTGTTCCCGGGCGCGATCCCGGGCGAGGCCCAGCTGACCTGCTGGTTCACCAGGTCCTGGCGGTTGATGCTCAGGGCGATGGCCACCCGGAGATCGGGCGGCAGGTCCGAGTCCAGCGAGCTCGCCATGTCGAGCTGCAGCAGCGTGGCCGAGGTGTCCACTTCGCTCTGGGCGTCGGGGAGCCCGGTCATCTGGGTCAGGAACGACTGGGTCACCGTGGCGGGCGCCGCCACCTGCACGTAGCCCGAGGCCATCCACTGGCCCAGCTGTGCCGTGGAGGAGGCGATGCGGATGGTGATCGACTTGGCGTTGGCCGGCGTCCCCCACCACTTCGGGTTCTGCACGAGGGTGATGGCCTGGGGCGTGACGGTGCCCAGCATGAACGGGCCGCCGGACAGGTCGATGGCCGGGTCGACCGTGGTGCAGGCCGGGTTCCAGCCCACCTTCTCCATCACATGGGCGGGCACGAGGTTGGCGAAGAGCATCTGCCAGTCGGCGAACGGGGTCCTGAAATTCACCGTCACCGTGTGGCCGCCGTTCGAGCCCACCACCGATGCGATGTCGCGGTAGCCGGCAATGCTGGCCACGTCCGTCGGGTCGCTCTCGGGGGGGCCGCGTTGCTCCTCCCAGGCGTACTTGAAGTCGGCGGCCGTGATGGGCACGCCGTCGGACCACACCGCCTTGGGGTTCAGCGTGTACACGACCGTCAGCGGCTTGAGGCTGATGGGCTCGGCGGACACGACCAGCTCCGAGTTCGACATCGGCTCGCTGGCGCTGTTGACCACGTTGGGCACGAAGGGGCTCGGCAGCACCCCGGCCAGCACGGTCTGCGTCCCCGCGGTGTCGCCACCGGGCGTGTTGGGGTTGCAGCCCGTCGGGCTCTGGGTCATGCCGAAGGAGATGTCGCCGCCGGCCACGCTGACGTAGGTGACCGTGGTCCCGCCTCCGCCACTGCTGCCGCAGGCGGATGCCAACAGAGCCAGCAGCGCTCCCGTCCCGACCAGCCAGCGCCAGCGCCGGGGGCGTCGGCCCCGGCCCGTCACTGCAGTCGGAGATCCAGGACGACTGTCGTGAGCGCGAACACGATGGCCACGGTGACGGTGATGCGGTCCAAGTTGCGCTCCACCACCGTGGAGCCCTGCGCCGCTGCGCCCACGCTGCCACCGAACATGTCCGAGAGGCCGCCGCCCTTGCCGCTGTGCATGAGGATCAGGAAGATCAGCCCGAGCGCGGACAGGACCTCAATGACGATGTAGATCCAGGTGACAGTGTCCAAGGTTGCCAGCACGGCGGAGCCTCCAACTCGCGTCCGAACAGCCTGTTCGGCCTAGGAACGGTAGCAGGCGGCCGTGGCCCGAATGATGTCGGTGAAGGCGGCCGCCTCCAGGCTGGCACCCCCCACCAGCAGGCCGTCCACGTCGGGCTCGGCCATCAGGTCGGCCGCGTTCTCGGCGTTCACCGAGCCCCCGTACTGGATCCGCACCGCCGCGGCGGACTCGTCCCCGCCCACCTTGGCCACCAGCGAGCGGATGAACACGGCGGCGTCCTCGGCGTCCACCGGGGTGGCCGCCTGCCCGGTGCCGATGGCCCAGAGGGGCTCGTAGGCCACGACGAGGCCGCCGACGACGTCGGCCGCCAGGCCGGAGAGGGCGGCCAGCACCTGCTCCTCCAGCACGCTCTCGGTCTGGCTCCGGGCCCGCTGCTCCTCGGACTCGCCGACGCAGAGGACCGGCGTCATGCCGTTGCGCAGGATCCCGCGCAGGGTCAGGGCCACGGTGGCGTCGTCCATGCCGAAGAGCGTGCGCCGCTCCGAGTGGCCGACGATGACGTACGCCGTGCCGAGCCGGGCCAGGAAGCGCGGGCTGACCTCGCCCGTGCGCGCGCCGGCGTCCTCGTCCGAGCAGTGTTGCGCGCCGAGCGCCAGGGGGAGATGCTCCTTCTCCACGAGTGTCTGCACGGTGCGCAGGTCGGTGAAGGGCGGATGCACCGACACGTCCACCCGCGCCACGTCGTCGGGCTTCAACCGCAGCCCGAGGTCGCGCACGGTGTGCAGCGCCTCAATGTGGTCGTGGTGCATCTTCCAGTTCCCGCTGATCAGCGGGCGGCGGGTGCTCACCGCCTTGGCGGCGCTCACCCGCGCGGCGCGTTCGGGGCCTGGCGCAGGGCGTCGATGCCCGGCAGGTGGCCTTCCCGCTCAATGAAGGACAGCGAGGCGCCGCCACCGGTGGACAGGTAGCCGATCTTGTCGCACAGCCCGAGCTCCTCGAGCGCGCTGGCGCTGTCGCCGCCGCCGACGACGGAGAAGCCGGGGCAGTGGGCCACCGCCTCGGCCACGATCCGGGTGCCCTCGGCGAAGCGTGGGTCCTCGAAGGCGCCCAGGGGGCCGTTCCACAGGACGGTGCCGGCGCCGGCCACGACCGCGGCGAAGGCGGCGGCGGAGTCCGGGCCGATGTCGAGCCCGGTCCAGCCGTCGGGCAGGTCGCCCTCAATGATCTTGACGCTCCCCCGCGGGCCGTGGCCCACCGAGGGCGGGCCGAAGGTGCCGCCGGGCTCCAGGGCCCGGGTGTCGGTGGGGAGCAGGATGTCGACGCCCGAGTCCAGCAGGGCCCGGCAGGCCTCCAGGTGCGTCTCGTCGAGCAGCGAGCTGCCGATGTGCTGGCCCCGGGCGGCCAGGAACGTGTAGGCCATGCCGCCGCCGACGACCAGGGTGTCCACCTTGGTGGCCAGCACCTTGAGCACCTCGAGCTTGTCGGCCACCTTGGCGCCGCCGACCACGGCCACGAAGGGGCGGGCCGGCTGCTCCAGGATCCCGCCCAGCACCTCGACCTCGCGGGCGAAGCGCAGCCCGGCCGCGCTCGGCAGGAACTGCGGGGGCCCGACGATGGAGGCGTGGGCCCGGTGGGCGGCTCCGAAGGCCTCGTCCACGTAGGCGTCGAACCCGGCGATCAGGCGCTGCACGAAGGCGGGGTCGTTCGCCTTCTCGCCCGGGTCGAAGCGCAGGTTCTCGGTCAGCTCGACGCCGGGGCACAGCGACTGCAGCCGCTCGCGCACGGGGTCCATCTCCCAGCGGGGGTCGGGCGCGCCGGCCGGCCGGCCCAGATGCGAGGCGGCCACGACGACGGCCCCCTCGTCCTGCAGCCGGCGCAGTGTGGGCAGCGCGGCCTCGATGCGGAAGTCGTCGGCCACCGTGGCCCGGCCCCGCACCCCGATGTGCAGCGGGACGTTGAAGTCGACCCGCACGAGGACGCGCTTGCCGTCCAGCGGGGGGAGGTCCCCCAGGAGCGGGATGCCGCGGAGGGGGTCCATCCGGTTCAGCCGCCTACCAGCAGCGTGAGGTCGACGAGCCGGTTGGAGTAGCCCCACTCGTTGTCGTACCAGCCGAAGGTCTTGACCAGCCCGAGGTCGTCGTCGATCGGCATGACCATGGTGAGCCCGGCGTCGAAGGTGCACGAGGCGGGCGAGCCCACGATGTCGCTCGAGACGATCGGGTCCTCCGTGTACACGAGGTACTTCTCGAGGGGCGGCTTGGCCGCCGCCGTGGCGAAGGCCGTGTTGACGTCGGCCACCGACGGGTTGCCCTTCACGACGGCGGTGAAGTCGGTGATGGAGCCGGCCGGCAGCGGCACGCGCAGCGAGTAGCCGTCGAGGCGCCCCTTCATGGCGGCGAGCACCAGGCCGGTGGCCCGGGCGGCCCCGGTCGAGGTCGGCACGATGTTGGTCGCCGCCGCCCGGGCCCGGCGCAGGTCCTTGTGCGGCAGGTCGAGCAGGTTCTGGTCGTTGGTGTAGGCGTGCACGGTCGTCATGAGCCCGCTGACGATGTCGAACTCGTCGTCGATCACCTTGACCATCGGGACGAAGCAGTTCGTCGTGCAGGAGGCGTTCGAGATGACGATGTCGCGCTCGGGGTCGTAGTCGTCGTCGTTGACGCCCATCACGATGGTGGCGTCGGCGTCGGCCGACGGCGCCGAGATGATGACCCGCCGCACCGTGCCCCCCAGGTGCTTGGCGGCCTCCTCCCGGCTGGTGAAGATCCCGGTCGCCTCGATCACCACGTCGGCCTCGAGCAGGTCCCAGGGCAGCTGGGCGGGGTCCCGCTCGGCCATGACGCGGATGTGCCTCTCCCCCACCAGCAGATCGGAGCCCTCCACCTGGACGGGCACGGACAGGCGGCCGTGCGTGGAGTCGTAGCGCAGCAGGTGCGCCAGGGTCTCGGGCGAGGTGAGGTCGTTGACCCCCACCACCTCGATGTCGGCGCCCGTGTCCAGGACGGCGCGCAGGAAGTTGCGCCCGATCCGCCCGAACCCGTTGATCCCGACCCGCACCGTCATCTGGCCCGTACCCTCATCTCGCTCCGTCCTCTCGCCCCATCACTCACTCTCCTGGCACTCTTGTCGGCACTCTTGTCGGCACTCTTCACGGCCCACTGGGCCCTCGACCCGAGCAGACCGCTCGGTCCACCCGGCTATGCCAGCAGACCCGACAGCGCCTGCGCCAGTTTGGCCGGGCTGTGGACCAGGGTGTTCTCTCCTGTCAGGGGAACGTCGCGCACCGTGACATCCGTCGTACCGATGCCCATACCCCGGATGCTGTCACACAGCACGACATCCACCGTGACATGGTGCCGGGCCAGCGCCGCCACGTGGTCGGCCACGTCGTAGCCCTCGGTCTCCGACACCTCGGGACGCAGGTTGCACACGTACACGACCTGGGCTTTTGAGGAGGCCACCGCCTCGGCGATGCCTCTCACCGCCACGGCGGCCAGCACGCTGGTGAACAGGGATCCGGGCCCGATGACGATCTGGTCCGCCTCGGCGATCCGCTCCACCGCCAACGGCGGCGGCTGGGCGTCCCCGGGCACCAGGGAGACCTGCTCGATCCCCGAGGTTCCCTTGACGGCCACCTGCCCCGCCACGGTCCCGTGGCTCGACTCTGCCTTCAGCACGACCAGCTCGGAGGTGGCGGGCAGGACGTCCCCGCTGGCCCCCAGCAGCTGGGCCGCCTCGGCCACGCCGAGCACCAGGTCGCCCGTGGCGTCGATCAGGCCGGCGAGGATCAGGTTGCCCAGGGCGTGCCCCTTGAGCTCCCCCTCGTCGTAGCGGCGCTCGAAGGCGTTGGCCAGGGCAGAGTCCTCGTCGGCCAGGGCGACCAGGCACTTGCGGAGGTCGCCCAGGGCCACGACGTTGAGCAGCTCGCGCAGCCGGCCGCTGCTCCCGCCGTCGTCGGCCACCGAGACCACGCCCGTCAGGAGGCCGGCGTAGCGCCGGGCGGCCTTCAAGGTGACGGCTGTGCCGTGTCCCCCGCCGATGGCCACCACCGAGGGTCGCCCGCCCCGTCGCCCGCTGCCACTCGTCCCACCGCCAACGCTGCCACTCGTCCCACCGCCAACGCTGCTGCCGGTGGTCCCGTTGCTGCCAATGGTCCCGCTGGTCCCGGTGCTCCCGGTGCTCCCGGTGCTCATCGGTCGATGTCCCGGTGGAAGACCGACACGGGCTCGCCGTGACCGCTCAGCCGGGTGGCGAGCTCCCGGGCCAGCGTCACCGAGCGGTGCCGCCCGCCCGTGCAGCCCATGGCGATGGTGAGATACGACTTGCCCTCTCGGGCGAAGGCCGGGAGGATGCTCGTCAGCAGCTCGTCGACCTTCTCGAGGAAGGCCTGCGACTCGGGCTGGCCCAGCACGTAGTCGCGCACCGGCTCGTCCTCCCCGCTGAACGGCCGCAGCTCCTCGACCCAGAACGGGTTGGGCAGGAAGCGGCAGTCGAAGACCACGTCGACATCGAGCGGGATGCCGTGCTTGTAGCCGAACGAGATGACCGACGTCTGCATGTGCGGCGCCTCGTCGTCGCCGAACGCCTCCAAAATGCGCAGCCGCAACTGGTTCGAATTGAGCTCGCCGGTGTCGATGAGCAGGTCGGCGCGCTCGCGCACCGGCTCCAGCAGCTTGCGCTCGTCGACGATCGACTCCTCCACGCCCCGCGCCGCCAGCGGGTGGCGCCGGCGCGTGCCCTCGTAGCGCCGCACCAGCACGTCGTCGGCGGCATCGAGGAAGACGACCCGCACCCGCCGCCGGGTGGCCCGCAGCTCGTCGAGCACGTCGGGCAGGTCGTCGAAGTACTCCGAGCCGGTGTTGCTGCCGCCGCGCCCGATCACCAGTGCCACCCGCTCGATCCCCGACCCGGGCCGGTCCACCATCTCGACCATCTTCATGATCAGGCCGGCCGGCAGGTTGTCGATGACGAACCACCCGACGTCCTCGAGGGCCGCCGCCACGGTCGAGCGCCCGGCGCCCGACATGCCCGTCACCACCACGAACTCGCTCATCGCCCCCCAGCCTCGCGCCCGCCGGCCTCCCCATCGTGCCCGGGCCGCCCACCGTGCCCGGGCCGCCCCGCCGGACTGCCGGCCCGGGCACCGCCCGGGCGCGGTCCGAGGGTGTGCGTGGCCTCGAAGACGGCCAGCCCGACCTCGTCAGGCAGCCAGGACCGGGACAGCAGCTCCTCGAGCGAGGCGGCCCGCACGGCGTTCACCCCGCCCAGCTCCTTGACCAGGCGGGCCCGGCGGGCCGGCCCCAGGCCGGGGATGTCGTCGAGGATGCTCTTGGTCATCCGCTTGCCCCGGCGCTCCCGGTGGAAGGTGATGGCGAAGCGGTGCGCCTCGTCCCGCAAGCGCTGCAGCAGGTAGAGCGCATCGGAGCCCCGCCGGAGCCGCACCGGGAAGGGCGAGCCCGGCCGGTAGACCTCTTCGAACTGCTTGGCCAGCGAGGCCAGCTCGACCTCTCCCTCGAGCCCGAGCTCGCGCACGACCCGTTCGGCCACCCCGAGCTGCCCCTTGCCGCCGTCGACGACGATCAGGTTCGGGCGGTAGGCGAAGCGGCGCGGGCGCCCGTCCGCCGGTACCCCGGTCGGCTCCCTCAGGGCGGCGAGCCGCCGTGTCAGGACCTCCTCCATGGCGGCATAGTCGTCGTTGCCGGCGACGGACTTGACCTTGAAGCGACGGTAGTCGGAGCGCTTGGCCAGCCCGTCCTCGAAGACGACCATGGAGCCCACGTAGTCGGTCCCCTGCAGGTGGCTCATGTCGTAGCACTCGATGCGCAGCGGGGCGTCGTGCAGCGACAGCGCCGACTGCAGCTCGGTCAGCGCCTTGGACCGCGCGTTGTGGTCCGAGGCGCGGCGCAGGCGGTGCCGGGCCAGGTCCTCGCCGGCCGAGCGCGTGACCGTGTCCTGCAGGGCGCGCTTGGCGCCGCGCCGGGGCACCGCGATGTCGACGGGCCCGCCGCGGATGGTGTGCAACCAGCTCTGCAGCAGCTGACGGTCGGCCGGCTCCTCGGGCACGAGCAGCCGACGCGGCACCTCGGCCCCGTCGGCGCCGTAGACCTGCGCCACCACCTGGGCCATGAACTCGGGTCCCGAGAGGTCCTCCACCTTCTCGGCCACGAAGCCCCGGTGGCCCACCACGCGGCCCCGGCGCACGCGGAAGATCTGCACCGACGCCTCCAGGGGGTCCTCCGCCAGCCCGACGACGTCGAAGTCCTCGGCCCGGTCCGAGACCATCTGCTGGGACTCGGCCGCCTTGTGCACGGCGACGATGCGGTCGCGCAAGCGGGCGGCGCGCTCGAACTGGAGGTCCTCTGAGGCGGCCAGCATCTCCGCCTCCAGCCGGGCCAGCACCGGCTCGGTGTCGCCCGAGAGGAACCCCATGAGGTCGTCGACGTAGCCGTCGTACGCCTCGTGGTCGACGGCGCCCACGCACGGCCCCGAGCAGCGGTCGATGTCGTAGAGCAGGCAGGGCCGGCCCAGGCGCTCGTGCCGGGTGAACTTCGTGTCCGAGCACGTGCGCACCGGGAAGCTCCTGACGAGAAGGTCCAGGGTGGACCGGATGGCGCCGGCGTTGCCGTAGGGGCCGAAGTAGCGGACCCCTTTTCTCTTGCGGCCGCGGACGACGGCGGGCCGGGGCCACTCCTCGTTCAGGGTGACGGCGAGCCAGGGGTAGCTCTTGTCGTCCTTGAGGCGGACGTTGTACCGCGGGAGGTGTGCCTGAATGAGGCTGTGCTCGAGGATCAGCGCGTCGACCTCGCTGTCGACCACCACCCACTCCACGTGGTCGGCCTGGGCCACCATCTGGGCCGTACGGGGCCCGAGCTTGGCCGAGTCCTGCCAGTAATTGGGCAGGCGGTGCCGTAGGGACTTCGCCTTGCCCACGTAGAGGACCCGGCCCTCGGGGTCGTAGAACTGGTAGGAGCCGGGGGCGTCCGGGATGGACCCGGTGGGCGGCCGATACTGCACTGCCCCCAGTTTACGTTCGTGCTGTCTCGCGCCGGCGCTGGTGAAGGGCGGTAGAGTGCTGGGTGCCGGCCTGGTTTCCGGCAGACAACCTCGCATCGAGGCCGACATACCCGCGGATGGGCGACCAGGCTGTCCCCGCCGGCCACATCGATGCACTCCCGACAAGGGGGCAACCCACATGCTCAGGCTTCAGACGCCACTTCCGGAGCGCTACACGTCCGCATCCGGTGACGAGTTGGACGCGATGATCGGTGCGGCCAAGGCCGCGCTGGGGTCCCAGGTGTTCATTCTGGGGCACCACTACCAGCGGGACGAGGTCATGCGCTGGGCCGACGCCCGGGGCGACTCCTTCGGGCTGTCCCGTCTCGCCGCCGGACAGAGCGACGCGTCCTACATCGTCTTCTGTGGCGTCCACTTCATGGCCGAGTCGGCCGACGTGTTGACGGGCGACCACCAGCAGGTGGTGCTCCCCGACCTGAACGCCGGCTGCTCCATGGCGGACATGGCCGACATCGACCAGGTCGAGGAGGCCTGGGACGAGCTGGGCCGGGTCATCGACGTCGACGGGCTGATCCCGGTCACCTACATGAACTCGGCTGCATCGTTGAAGGCCTTCGTCGGCCGCCACGGGGGCGCCGTGTGCACATCGTCGAACGCCCGGGCCGTGCTGACGTGGGCGTTGGACCAGGCCGAGGGTGCGGGCGGCGGCAAGCGCGGCGAGCGGGTCCTCTTCTTCCCCGACCAGCACCTGGGTAGGAACACGGGCTTCGAGCTCGGCTACGGCGCTGACGACATGCGGGTCTGGAACCCGCGGCTGGCTCTGGGCGGCCTGTCGGATCGTGAGGTCAAGGAGTCGACGCTGCTGCTGTGGAAGGGGCACTGCTCGGTGCACCAGCGCTTCCGGCCGGAGCACGTGGCCGCCTTCCGTGCCGAGCATCCGTCCGGGATCGTGATGGTCCACCCGGAGTGCGCCCACGACGTGGTCTCGTTGGGCGACGTCACGGGCTCCACCGATGCCATCATCCGTGCCGTGGCCGCCGCCCCCGCCGGTTCGGTCATCGGCGTCGCCACCGAGATCCACCTGGTGAACCGGCTCAACAACGAGTCGCCCGACAAGACAGTGGTCTGTCTGGACCCGCTGGTGTGCCCCTGCTCCACCATGTCGCGCATCGACCCGCAGCACCTGGCCTGGGTCCTCGAGGGCCTGGTGGACGGTGAGGTGCGCAACAGGATCGTGGTCGACGCGGAGACTGCTTCGTGGGCCAAGGTCGCGTTGGAGCGGATGCTCGCCATCACCTGATTTGCATCAGGGGCCGGTAGGGTCCCGTGTGGTCCGGTACCGCGCCGAGAGCACGCCAGCCGGCCGGCCGGCCGGCCCGCCGATCAGGAGGCGACTACCGTGAGTGACTTTCCAGCCCCACCCGTAGCGGTCAACCACGTGCAACCGGTGCCGCGGCGGATCAGGGCCTTCCTCGGTGGCGAGGTCGTCGTCGACACGACCAACGCCCGCTACGTGTGGGAGAACACGTCGTATCCGCAGTACTACATCCCGCTGTCGGACGTGCGCGCCGACGCACTCATCGACGAAGGCTCCTCCACGGAGACGTCCCGCGGCGATGCCCGGCGCTACGGCGTGCGCGTGGGTTCCATCGACCGGCCGAGTGCAGCCTCCGTGCTCGCCGCAGCCAAGGTGCAAGGGCTCGACGACACCGTGCGGTTCTCGTGGTCGGCCTTCGATGCCTGGTTCGAGGAGGACGAGCAGGTCTTCGTCCACCCGCGCAATCCCTACACCCGTGTCGACTCCTTGCGCTCGAGTCGTCGCCTGCGCGTGGAGTCGAAGGGCGTCGTTCTGGCCGAGACGACGTCGCCCGTCCTGTGTTTCGAGACCGGGCTGCCGACCCGGTACTACATCGACCGGACCGACGTGGACTTCACCCACCTGGTGCCGTCGGACACCCAGACCGCATGTCCCTACAAGGGGACCACGAGCGGCTACTGGTCGGCGGAGGTGGATCTGCGCATCCATCCGGACATCGCCTGGACCTACGACTTCCCCACTCGCGATCTCCTTCCCATCGCCGGGCTGATCGCCTTCTACAACGAGAAGATCGATCTGTTCCTCGACGGCGTCGAGCTCGAGAGGCCGCGCACGCACCTGTCGTAGCGCGGCCGCATGGGTGCGCGGGCGCGCAGAAGTGGCGGACCCGCTCTCTTTTCGGAATGCACCGGCCTGTAGATCCAGTGGGTGCCGGCGGGGGCGGCGGGGGCGGCGGGGGCGCAGCAGAGTGCGCCGGGCCGCCCCTTCAGGCGGCGCTGGGCGGGGGCCGCTGGCGCTGGTCACCATTGGCTGCTTTGGGCCCGTCGGCCCCGTCGGCCCCGTTGGCCGCTTTGGCCTCACGCTGGTTGCGCAGGCGGTTGTGGAAGCCACAGAGCAGCCGGCCGTTGTCCTGGGTGGTCTCCCCGCCGTCGGCCCAGGTCTGAATGTGGTCGACCTGGCAGCTCTCGGCGGGCTCGTAGCAGTGGGGGTGGGTGCAGATGCGGTCGCGCAGCTCGATGGCCCTTCTGGTCCCACCGCTAAAGAGCCGGGCCCGCACGCTGACGTCGACCCGGTTGCCCAAAGAGAAGATGGCCCGCTCGAAGTAGGCCGAGTCCATCCACGGGGCCAGGGCCGAGGGGGCCAGCACGGTGGCGTTCTCGAGCTCGCAGATCATGCCCGAGAGGGTCTCATAACCCACGAAGACGCTGAAGAGCGGGGCGGGGCGGATGCCCTCGGCGGGGGCGGTGCGGCTGCGGGCCGCCATCTCGACGAGGGCGTCGGCCCGGCGCTGGGCCGAGGTGCGGGCCAGCTCGTCGATCCTGGCCGTGCGGCCCAGGCGCTCTTTGGCCTCGGCGCAGTCGGCCTCGAAGAGGTCGTGCTCCAAGCGGTTCAGCTCGTTCGAGACAATGGAGCCCGAGACCGGGTCCAGGGTCATCTGGCCCAGCCACATGCCGCTGAAGCTGGCCTCTAAGAACACGTTGCGAGAGGCCTTGCGCTCCTCGTCCTCCGCCTCGGCCCCGTCGGGGTCCGCCAGCTGCTTCCAATAGGACAAGGCCCGGGAGAAGTCCTCGAAGCCCAGCTCTGCGGCCTGGGCCACCAGCATCTCTTCGTCACGGGCCATGGAGGCCTCGGTGCGGTGCCGCCGCGCCGAGGCGATGGCCCGGGCCGCATCGGGCCCGATGTCGCCCTCGCGCCAGGCCTGCGCCACCGCGGGCAGGTGGCGCAGCGAGCGTCCCAGGCGCACCCGGCGCTTGGCCGCCGCCCGTGGGACCCGACAGCGCGTGGCGATCCACGCCGCCGCCGTCTTGGCCCCATCAGCCGCCCACTCCTCCCCCACCTCGAAGGCGGCCGTCGCCTCGGTCATGAAGGACTCGAAGCGGGCGCCGAGGTGGTGGAGCTGCTCCATCGACTCGCAGTCGCCGTAGTTGGCCGCACCCGAGGCGATCAGTGCCTCGAGTGCTCCGGCGAAGTTCTCCAACTCCATGGCTCCGATGCAAGCACGGGGTTGTCACACGACGGGGGACGCGAATCGAGAAGAATTCCTCTGACATTGCGCGAAAAACAGCGACCGTTGTCTGCGCTGCGCTGCGCTGCGCGGCGCGGCGAGGAGCTGCGCCACAAGGTGGCGGAATGCAAAGGGCGCGTCCCGACTCCTGGAGCGACCCCCAAGAGCTTCGATGCGACCGGATGCGACATCGCGGCCCCATCGTCCCGTCGCCCCGCGCCCCGTCGCGGCCTACCCGCACTCCATGAGCCAGCCGGCCAGCCGGCCAGCCGGCCAGCAACCGCTTAGACCTCCACGTTGATTTCGATCCGGGGCGGTCCACTCACGCCCGCCCTGTTCATGGCGTCCTTCAGATCGGGATCGTCGGCAAACGCATGCGCCTCCTCGACTGAGGAGAACCAATGGAGTCCCGTGACCTCGTTCGGATCGTCGGCATTCCGAAAGACGGTGGCGTCCGTGACGCCGTGCCTGTCACGTATGGGCTGCGCCTTGTCGTACTCAATCCGCCAAGCGTCAAAATCCTCGACGGGATGCTGCACAATCATCAACACCCTTGCCATGTGATGCTCCTCACTCTGTCGTCCGACCGGTCGAGCGCTCTCGACCTCCTCGCGTCACCCTCAAGTCTGCACCTACCCACCCTTCCGGCGTGAGAGGGCGGACAGTGACGCGCTCTCGCCGCGCCGTTGGCTGGGTCGGGACGGATGCCGGGTGACGGACACTCCTCAGCCGGGCGGCGATGTTCGTCCCGATCGGAGTACAGGCCGTCGTCGAATGGATCCTCGAGAGGGCGCGTGGTTCACAGTCACCGACGGCATCCGGGCTCACCAGAATCCGGGCTCACCGGAATCCTTGCCAGGTTGTCTGGCTGAAGTGATCGCCCTTCCGGAACCCCAGGCCCCGCACCGGGCGCACCCGGAACACGAGCACGCGCCCGCCGGCATCGCGGTCGCTGAATGCCCCGTCGCGCACGACGAAATTCCACGGACCGGCGGGGTACTTGACCGCGAACGCGGCCGCGACCGGCTCCAGCTCGGCATCGTCGGTCACCTGCTCGGCCCGGCCCTCCATGACGAGGTCGAGCGCCCCCGCCACCAGGTCGCTGCACCCGGTCGTCAGCACGCACGACGGGTTCTCGGCCAGGTTCTTCGCTTTGCGCTCCCCGGGCCCGGTGGCGAACCAGAGCGCATCCGCGTGCCAGACGCCGATGAGCGGCGTGACGTGCGGCCGGCCGTCGCGGCGGACCGTGGAGAGCCAGTAGGTGTCCGCTGCACGGAGTTGCTCGATTGCCGCCGTCCACGGCACCGGGGTGGCGTCCGGCTCGCTGAACCCGTGGATCTCCGCCGTGACGTCCTCCGCTGCCACCCCGTTCCCTCCTTTTCAGACCGCAACGTCGGTTGTGATCCGGGGAGGGTCCGCGCGCTACTTGGCCTTCGCCAGCACCGGCTTGAGCACCTCGCCGGTGTAGGACCCCGCCGTCTTGGCCACCTGCTCGGGTGTGCCCTCGGCGATCACGGTGCCGCCCTTGTCGCCGCCCTCGGGGCCGAGGTCGACGATCCAGTCGGCCGTCTTGATCACGTCCAGGTTGTGCTCAATGACGACGACCGTGTTGCCGTGCTCGACCAGGCGCCCCAGGACCTCGAGCAGGCGGCGGGTGTCCTCGAAGTGGAGCCCGGTCGTGGGCTCGTCGAGGATGTAGAAGGTGTGCCCCGTCGGGCGGCGGCTGAGCTCAGAGGCCAGCTTCACCCGCTGCGCCTCGCCGCCGGACAGGGTCGGTGCGGGCTGGCCCAGGCGGACGTAGCCCAGGCCGACGTCGACCAGGGTCTGCATGTGGCGGGCGATCGGCGGCTGCTTGGCGAAGAAGCTCAGTGCCTCCTCGCACGACAGGTCGAGCACGTCGGCGATGGTCTTGCCCCGGAACGTGATCTCGAGGGTGTCACGGTTGTAGCGCGCGCCGTGGCAGATCTCGCACGGGACGTAGACGTCGGGCAGGAAGTGCATCTCGATCTTGATCGTGCCGTCGCCGGCGCAGGCCTCGCAGCGCCCGCCCCGGACGTTGAAGGAGAAGCGACCGGGCTGGTAGCCGCGCACCTTGGCCTCGGCGGTCTGGGCGAAGAGCTTGCGGATGTGGTCGAAGACGCCGGTATAGGTGGCGGGGTTCGAGCGCGGGGTACGCCCGATGGGCGCCTGGTCGACGTCGACCACCTTGTCGAGATGCTGCATGCCCTCGACCTTCCGGTGCAGGCCCGGGACCGCCTTGGCGCGGTGCAGGGTCTGGGCCAGCGAGCGCAGCAGGATGTCGTTGACGAGCGTCGACTTGCCCGAGCCCGACACGCCGGTCACGGCGATGAGGCACCCGAGCGGGAAGGAGACGTCGACGTCCTTGAGGTTGTGCTCCCGGGCGCCCCGGACCGTCACCACGTCGCCGGTGCCCGGACGCCGCCGCCCAGGCACCGGGATCGACTTCTTGCCCGACAGGTACTGCCCCGTGATGGACGCCTTGTTGGTCAGCAGCCCGCCCCGCCCCGACACGGGGCCGGCGTGCACGACGGTGCCGCCGTGCTCCCCCGCCCCGGGCCCGATGTCGACGACGTAGTCGGCCGTGCGGATGGTCTCCTCGTCGTGCTCGACCACGATCACGGTGTTGCCCAGGTTGCGCAGCCGCTCCAGGGTGGCGATGAGGCGCTGGTTGTCGCGCTGGTGCAGGCCGATGGAGGGCTCGTCGAGGACGTACAAGACGCCGACCAGGCCGCTCCCGATCTGGCTGGCCAGGCGGATGCGCTGGGCCTCACCGCCTGACAACGTGCCGGCGGACCGCGCCAACGACAGGTAGTCGAGCCCCACGTCGAGGAGGAACTGCATGCGCTCGCGCACCTCCTTGAAGACCCGGTCGGCGATCAGGTGCTCGCGGTCGCTCAGCTCGAGCCCCGCCATCGCCTCGACGGCGTTGGCGATGGACAGGCTGCACAGCTCGTAGATGTTGCGCCCGCCCACCGTGACGGCCAGCGACTCGGGCTTGAGCCGGGCGCCGCCGCACTCGGGGCAGTCCACCTCGCGCATGAAGTTCTCGATCTGCTCGCGCGACCAGTCCGACTCGGACTCGCCGTGGCGCCGCTGCAGCCACGGGATGATGCCCTCGTAGACCGCCTCGTACGAGCGCTTGCGGTTGAAGCGGTTCTTGTAGGTGACGTGCACCGAGCGGCTGCCCGTCCCGTAGAGGACGAGCTTCTTGTCCTTGGCCTTGAGCGACTTCCACGGGGCGTCGAAGTCGAAGCCGCCGAACTCGGCCACCCCCACCTGCAGGCCCGTGAAGTACTCGCTGCGCACGCCGGCCCAGGGCGCCAACGCACCCTCGGCCAGGGACAGCGAGTCGTCGGGCACGACGAGCTCGGGGTCCACCTCGAACTTGGTGCCCAGCCCGAGGCAGGCCGGGCAGGCGCCGTAGGGCGAGTTGAAGGAGAAGCTGCGGGGCGCCGGCTCCTCGAAGCTGATGCCACAGTGGGTGCACGACAGGTGCTGCGAGAAGGTGATGGCCTCGTCCGCCTCCTCCCCGTCGCCCTTCCCGCCGCCCTTCCCGTTCATCACGAGCACCTCGGCCGTGCCGCCGGTCAGCTCCAGGGCGGTCTCGATCGACTCGGTCAGGCGCTGGCGCATGTCGGCCCGGCTGACCAGGCGGTCCACCACCACCTCGATGGTGTGGGTCTCGTAGCGGGCCAGGTTGACGTCGGCCCGGTCGGACAGCTCGAGCGGGACGCCGTCGACCCTGACCCGGGCGAACCCCTGCTTGGCCAGGTCGTCGAGCAGGGAGCTGTACTCGCCCTTGCGGCCCCGGACCACGGGGGCCATGACCTGGAAGCGGGTGCCCTCGGGCAGTTCGAGGACCCGGTCGACGATCTGCTGCGGGGTCTGGCGCGCCACGGGCCGCCCGCAGACAGGGCAGTGGGGATGGCCGATGCGGGCATACAGAAGGCGCAGGTAGTCGTAGACCTCGGTGATGGTCCCGACGGTCGAGCGGG
The DNA here is from genome assembly GCA_963804055.1 of uncultured Acidimicrobiaceae bacterium. GTDB lineage: Bacteria > Actinomycetota > Acidimicrobiia > Acidimicrobiales > RAAP-2 > Bog-473. Next base: position 25,210 of record CAWDOU010000011.1, read on the forward strand.
GGTTGCGGGAGGCGGACTTCTGGTCGATGGAGATGGCCGGCGACAGGCCCTCGATGAAGTCGACGTCGGGCTTGTCCATCTGGCCCAGGAACTGGCGGGCGTAGGCCGAGAGGGACTCGACGTAGCGGCGCTGGCCCTCGGCGTAGATGGTGTCGAAGGCCAGGGACGACTTGCCCGAGCCGGACAGCCCGGTGAAGACGATCAGGCGGTCCCGGGGCAGATCGAGGGAGACATCCCGCAGATTGTGCTCACGAGCGCCGCGAACGACGAGACGGTCGGCCATCTGTGGAGGATACCGGTGGGGTGTGTCACGTCATCCAGTGGCCTGGTCACGGCGTCGGGTGGGCCGCCCGGGACCGCCCGAGCCGGGCCTGCGGGGTCGCCGGCGTGCCGCCGGAGCGGGGGTCGGCGGAGGCCTGGGCGGCTCAGGCGAAGGTCACGTCCTCTTCGCCCCAGTAGGCCTCCACCGCGCTGATGAGCCCGTCGTCGGTGACGGTGAAGACCTCGACACCCCGGATGTACATGGTGGCGCCGCCGTCGAGGGTCAGGGTGATCTGGAAGCGGATGGCCGCCTTGTCGGCCACCGGGTGGACCTCCTCCACCTCGAAGGTCATGGTCTCGCAGCCGTCGAAGCCGGACTGAATGAAGGCCTTGATCTCGTCGCGGCCCGTGTGGAGCCCGCTCGGGTAGGGGTCCATCTGGACGGCGTCGGGCGTGAAGAGGGCGGCGTAGGCCTCGGCGTCCTTGGAGGTGACGACGGCGGCGTAGCGCGCCATGGCTTCGCGGAGTTGGGCGGTGGTCGGCATGGCGGCAGGCTAACTGGGCGCCGTCCTGCCCTGCGGATGGACCGTCCCTACACTGGCGTGTCGTGCCCGCAGCGCCTCCCGACCGTCGTCTCTCCATGATCGGGAACGCCCACATCGATCCGATGTGGATCTGGGCATGGGACGAGGGCATGCACGAGGTCCTCCAGACGTTCAGGGCGGCGGCCGACCGGCTGGACGAGGACCCCGACCTCACCTTCACCGCCAGCTCGGCCAGCTACTACCGCTGGGCCATGGAGACATCACCCGAGCTGTTCGCCCGCATCCGCGTTCTCGTGGCCGACGGGCGCTGGATCGTCACGGGCGGCCAATGGGTGGAGCCGGACTGCAACCTGCCGGCGGGCGAGTCCGTGTGCCGGCAGCTGCTCTACGGCCAGCGCTTCCTGTCCGAGCACCTGGGGGTCACGGCCAGGATCGGCTACAACGTGGACTCGTTCGGGCACGCCGGGTCCCTCCCGCAGTTGTTGGCGGCCTCGGGAATCGGCGCCTATGTCTTCATGCGGCCCGGTCCGGACGAGAAGGCGCTCCCCTCCCCCGCCTTCCGCTGGCGCGGCACCGACGGCACCGAGCTCCCGGCGTACCGGATCCCCATCGACTACTCCACCCCGAGCTGGTCCGAGGAGCAGACGCTGCGCAGCCGGACGGCCGAGCTGCTCGAACAGAGCGAGGATCTCGGAATCCCCCTGATGGGCTTCTTCGGGGTGGGCGACCACGGCGGGGGCCCGACCCGCCTGGCCATCGCGACCGTGCACGCGCTGGCGGCCGAGTACGAGGGCGCCGTCGCCTTCGGGGACCCCGCCGCGTACTTCGAGGCCCTGGAAGGCATGCCGGGGGTGCTGGACGCGCTGCCGGTGGTGGACGGCGAGCTGCAGTGGCACGCCGTGGGCTGCTACTCCGTGCACGCGGACCTCAAGCTGGCCAACGCGCGGGCGGAGGACGCGCTGGTCGCCGCCGAGTCCTTCACCGAGATGTGCCGACTCCTGACGGGCGACGGCCCGGACGTCCGCGCGGAGCTGGCGGCGGCCTGGGAGGGCGTCCTCTTCGCGCAGTTCCACGATGCGCTGGGCGGCACCTGCACCGACGGCGCCACCGAGGCCGTGCGGGCGTTGCTGGTCTCCGGCGCGGCCCGGGCCGAGCAGGTGGCGGTGCGGGCGCTGCACCGCGTGGCCGAGCAGGTCGACACCTGGGTCGAGGGCGCGGAGTCGGGCGAGAGCATGGAGAGCGCCTTCACCGGGTTGCCCGTGCCCATGGTGGTCTTCAATCCACACTCGTGGCCGGTCACCGCGTCCGTCTCCGTGGCGCACCCGATCGCGGTGGCCAGCGACGCCGAAGGGCGGCGCGTCGCCGTGCAGCAGGTCGCCTCGGGAGAGGTGACCTACAGCCCGACGCGCGGCCTCCTCCAGGTCACGGTGCCCCCCCTCGGCTACCGGCGCTACTGGCTCCACGTCGTCGACCCTGGCCCCGGAGCCCCGGAGGAGGCCGCCGACGCGGCGACCGCCGGCGACGACGCGGTCCTCACGAACGGCCGCCTGCGCCTGCAGGTGGACCGGGAGACCGGCGCCCTGGCCAGTGCGGTGTCCATCGGTGGAGACATCGCGCCGGGCACCGAGCTCCTGGCGGGTGGCATCCGTCCCGTCCTGGTTCCCGACGACAGCGACACCTGGTCGCACGACGTCGCCCGCTACGACGGACCCGAGGAGGCGGGACGGCTCCTGTCGGTCGACGTGATCGAGCGCGGCCCGGTGCGCGCCACCGTGCGCAGCGTGTGGTCGTTCGGCGACGGCAGGACGACGGTGGCCCAGGAGGTCTCCCTCCTCGCCGGCCACGCCGGCGCGCAGGTGTGCCTCGACGTCGACTGGCACGAGAGGCACCGCGTGCTCAAGCTCGTCGTCCCCCTGGCACTGGACCAGCCCTCGAGCACGGCCGGCGCACCCTACGGATCGGTCGGGCGTCCCTGCTCGGGCCACGAGGAACCGATGGTCCACTGGGTCGACCTCTCCGGCGCATCCGCCCGCTGGGGACTCGCCTGCGTGACGGAGGGAGCGGGCGGCTACGACGCACAGGGCGCCACGCTGCGGCTCACCGTGCTGCGCAGCCCGCGGGTGGCGGACCACGGGCGGGGCTGGGGCGCCGGCGACGCCGCCGGCTACCCGTTCACCGACCAGGGACGCCACCGGGCCCGCTTCGCCCTCGTCCCCCATGCCGGGCCCGCCGCCGGCGCAGGCCTCCCCCAGCGTGCAGCCGAGCACCGGGCCACCCTCCCGGTGGTGCTCGACACCTGGCACCGGGGCCGGCTCGGGCCGGAGGGCTCTGCGCTGCGCCTGGAAGGCGAAGGGGTCCTCGTGCCCGTCCTCAAGCGGGCCGAGGACGGGGGCGGCACCGTGGCACGACTCTGGGAGGTCGCGGGTTCGCACCGCCGCGTCCGGCTGTCACTCGGTCCGGCTGCGGACGGGTCGCCGGGCGCCTGGGAGGGCGAGCTGCGGCCCCACGAGGTGCGCACCGTCTTCATGCCCGACAAGGACCCGTCGGGCTCGCGTACCGTGGACATCCCGGAGCTCGAGGTGCGGCCCCGGGCCCGGGCCGACTTCGCGGGCCTCCTCTCGCGCCACCCGGAGCTCGTTCCCGTTCGCTCCGACATCGAGGCGGCGTTCTCACTCCTGACCCGCGCCATCGAGACGGGAGGGACCGTCTACGTCGGGGGCAACGGAGGCAGCGCGGCCGACGCAGAGCACATCGTCGGCGAGATGATGAAGGGGATGGAGCACCGGCGCCCGCCGGGAGGTCCGGCACAGGCCGCGCTGCGGCGCTCGGCCCCCGGTGCCCTGGCCGCCGAGGCCGACTATGTCGCCGAGCGCCTGGAGGGCGCCCTGCGTGCCGTCTGCCTGACGAGCCAGTCCGGCCTCCTCTCGGCCGTGGCCAACGACACCGCGGGAGACATGGGCTTGGCACAGCAGATCCACGGCTATGGCAGGCCGGGCGACGTCTTCTGGGCGCTTTCCACGTCGGGACGTTCTCGCAACGTCGTGCTGGCCTCCCTGGCGGCCCGTGCGGCCGGGGTGCACGTCCTGGCGCTGACCGGCGCCACCGGGGAGCGGCTCGGGAGCCTGGCCGACGTGTGGGTCGCCGTGCCCGCCACCGAGGTCGCCGCGGTGCAGGAACTGCACCAACCGATCTACCACGCGTTGTGCGCTGCGCTCGAGCGGCGCTACTGGCCCGCTCGGGACGCCCCGGCCGACGGTTGAGCGGTTGAGCGGCTGAGCGGTTGAGCGGTTGACGAGCCCGCCGATCAGCCGGGGATAGAGGCGCGCAGGTCGGCGATCTCGTCACGCAGGAGCGCTGCCTCCTCGTAGCGGAGCTCGGCCGCGGCGGCCTTCATCTCGGCCTCCAGCTGGGTCATCAGCTCCACCGCCTCGGCCGGCGTCGAGGCGTCGCCGTCGGCCAGCAGGGCCGGACGCGGGTTGCCCCGCACCGCCGCGTTCTTGCGCACCTCCGCCCGGCTGCGGCCCGCCTTGGCCACGCCCCCACCCCCGGAGCCGCGCAGTCGCTCGAGGATGTCGGTGACCGACTTGCGGATGGTCTGGGGGTTGATCCCGTGCTCCTTGTTGTAGGCGATCTGCACCTCGCGGCGGCGCTGCGTCACCGAGACCGCCTCGCGCATGGAGTCGGTGACGGTGTCGGCGTAGAGCACGACCATGCCGTCGACGTTGCGGGCGGCGCGGCCCATGGTCTGTATGAGCGAGGAGGCGGAGCGCAGGAAGCCCTCCTTGTCCGCGTCGAGGATGGCGACCAGCGCCACCTCGGGCAGGTCGAGGCCCTCGCGGAGGAGGTTGATGCCGACGAGCACGTCGATGGAGCCCAGGCGCAGCTCGCGGAGGATCTCGATCCGGGTGATGGTGTCGATGTCGGAGTGCAGGTACTGCACGCGCACGCCGGCGTCGGCCAGGTAGTCGGTGAGGTCCTCGGCCATCTTCTTGGTCAGCGTCGTCACCAGGACGCGCCCGCCGGCCTCGACCGTGCGCCCGATGCGGGCCAGCAGGTCGTCGACCTGCCCCTTGGTGGGCATCACCGTCACCTCCGGGTCGACCAGGCCCGTGGGGCGGATCACCTGTTCGACCACCTGCTGGGAGTGCTCGAGCTCGAAGGCGCCCGGTGTGGCCGAGACGAACACCGTCTGGGGGACGCGGGCCACGAACTCCTCGAAGCGGAGCGGCCGGTTGTCCTTGGCCGAGGGCAGGCGGAAGCCGTGCTCGACCAGCACGTCCTTGCGGGACTTGTCGCCGGCGTACTGCCCGTGCAGCTGCGGGACGGCCACGTGGCTCTCGTCGATCACGCAGAGGTAGTCCTTGGGGAAGAAGTCCAACAGCGTGTATGGCGTCTCACCGGGCGCCCGGCCGTCGAGGTGCCGGCTGTAGTTCTCGACGCCGGAGCACACGCCGGTCTCGGCCAGCATCTCGAGGTCGTGCTCGGTGCGGACCCGGAGGCGCTGCGCCTCGAGCAGCTTGCCCTCCCTCTCGAACTCCTGGAGACGCTCGCGCAGCTCCACCTCGATGCTTCCGACGGCGCGCTGGATGATGTCGTCCCCCGTGACGTAGTGCGTGGCGGCGTACACGGCCACGTCCTCCATCTCGTCCCCCATTTCGCCGGTCAGGACGTCGAAGGGCACGATGCGGTCGACGGTGTCCCCGAACAACTCGACCCGCAGCGCCTGCTCCTCGTAGGCCGGGTGGATCTCCACCGTGTCGCCCCGGGCCCGGAACGTGCCGCGCACGAGGTTGACGTCGTTGCGGGCGTACTGCAGGTCGACCAGGCGGCGCAACATCTCGCGCTGGTCCACCTGGTCCCCCACCTTCACCCCGAGGATGCGGTCGCGGTACTCGTCGGGCGAGCCCAGGCCGTAGATGCAGGAGACCGATGCCACCACGATCACATCGCGCCGCATGAGGAGCGAGGACGTCGTGGCGTGGCGGAGGCGGTCGATCTCGTCGTTGATCGACGAGTCCTTCTCGATGTAGGTGTCCGTCGTCGGCAGGTACGCCTCGGGCTGGTAGTAGTCGTAGTAGGAGACGAAGAACTCAACCCGGTTCTTGGGGAAGAGCTCCCGCAGCTCCGAGGACAGCTGGGCGGCCAGCGACTTGTTCGGCTCGATGATCAGCGTGGGCCGCTGGACCTGTTCGATCATCCAGGCGATGGTCGCCGTCTTGCCCGACCCGGTGATGCCCTGCAGCGTCTGGTACGGGTCGCCCCGGCGGACGCCTTTGGCCAGGCCGGCGATGGCCGTGGGCTGGTCACCCGAGGGCTGGAAGGGGGATACGACCTCGAAATCGGGCATGACCCAACGAGGCTACCCGGGGGGTGTGACAGTTCGGCCGTGCGGCGTCGGGCCGATCATCCCGCGGCACGCCGCACCCGGGCTGCTCACCGTCCGGAGCCGGCCCGGGACGCGAGCGCCGCCTTGAGCATGGCCGAGGCGAAGCGGAACGCGCCCGAGGAATAGACGTCACACACTTCGAGGCCCCGGTCCGGCGTGGTCCGGCCGTCGGGGCAGAAATGCACGCCATCCGGGGAGCGGACGACGTTCGTCCCGTGCGGTCCGGTGCACGGCTGGCCCGAGAGGCAGGGCAGGGTCCAGGTGAACCGCCCCTTCGCCATGACGGCCTGCCCGGCGTCGGCGTAGCGCACGCCCGTGGTCGCCCCGGCGACCGACCGGTAGAGCTGATTGAGGGCGGACCCGTTCCTCGTGAGCCTGGCGCTGCTGTCGGCCGGCTGACCGATCAGGACGACGCTGGCGCCGACGGAGCGGAAGAGCGCGATCGCGGTTCGGATCTCGTCGCTGTACTTCGCGTAGTACTGCGCCGTCCCGACATGCACGCCGCCGTTGCACGCAGTGAAGACGTCCCCGCTGAACAGCAGCACCGCGACCGTGGGCTGCCAGTCCCGGGCGACCTGAGCCATGGAGCCGAAATAGTCGCACGGTGACGTGCCGGGAAAGGTGTGCACCTGCACCGACGCTCCCGAGCGTGCGGCCAGGAAGGCGAAGTCCTGCCCGGCCTCGGACACGAGTGAGTCCCCGTAGACCACAATGCGCGGCGGCGTATGGGGCGGCAGCTGCGTCGCCGCTTCGTCCATGTGTGCCGTCTCGGTCAGCGGGTGGTCCGGCTCGAACGCCTGGGCCGGCGGGCCGGCCATGGCGACCGCCAGCATCACGGCCCCGAACCAGGCGCTCACCAGACCCGCGGCAATGCGCTGGTTCACACGGTGAGTATGGCCGATCGACACGGGTTTTCCGCTTCGCCGACCACGCGACCAGAACCCGGAGAGGGTCGCGGAACTACCCGGAACGTGCGATGTTCCCCGCGTCCGCGCCGGAGCTGACCGGGTCTGCGGCGCCGGTACGTGCCTGCTTCCGGGCGGCCTCCGCCTGCAACCAGTCCCAGAGCCCGGCCACCTTCGCCTCCAGCGCGGCCCGGTCACCCGAATTGTCGAGGACGAAGTCGGCCTCCTCGCAGCGCTCTTCACGCGAGATCTGCGAACGGATGCGCGCCTCGGCATCGGCGCGGTCGAACCCGCGCTGGCTGAGCAGCCGCTCGAGCGCGACATCGATCGGGCAGTCGACCACCACCACGACGTCGAGCCGCACCGTCTCGCGGTGGAGGGCCTTCAGCAGCGGGATGGCCAGCACCACAATGTCGTCGGTGCCCTCGTGGGCATCGCGTGCCGCGATCATGGCGAGACCGATGACCGGGTGCGTGATCGCATTGAGCGCGAGCCGGCTCTCCTCGTCGGCGAAGGCGAGCGCGGCCAGGGCGGGACGGTCGATGGTGCCGTCGGCGGCGACGATCCCCGGACCGAACCGGTCGATCAACGGCTGGTAGGCCGGTCCGCCGGGAGCGACCACGTCCCGGGCCACCTGGTCGGCATCGACGAGGACCGCCCCTCGTGCCACGAGGAGGTCGGCCACGGCGGACTTGCCCGAGCCGATGCCGCCCGTCAGTCCGACCGCCAGCATCAGGTCGTCACCCGGGTGGAGGCCTTGGCTGAACCGTTGGCGGACGCAACGCCGGCGATCGTCTGCGCGGGCTCGGCCCGGCGGGGTCTCCGGGCCACCGCGAAGAGCAGCGGCGTGGAGTCGTCGACATCGTCGGTCACGAACCAATCATCGGCCGTGATGCCCGTGACGCCGCCGACCTCCTCCCGGGCCAACATCTTGTACGCCAGCGGGAGGAGCCGGGTGTAGGCCCAGACGTACCAGGAGTGCGGCACGCGGTGGCGGAGGTCGAGCACGTCGATCTTCAAGAGCCTGGCCGCCTTCTTCCGCCGGGCCTCGAAATGCGCCTTTACCTCGGGGATGGTGTCCAGCCCCTGCAGCCGGACGTCGGCGAAGTGGCGCCCGAGCATCCCCTGCAGGTCGTCCCGGTCGAAGAGATGGAGGTGGAACGGGTTCTCGAAGTCGGCCGTCTTGTTCGGGGTGAGGATGCAGACCACGCCGTCCTCCTTGGCCACACGAGCGAGCTCGGCCACGTGCGGCTCGGGGTCGGTGAAGTGCTCAATGAGGTGTGAGGAGCACACCCCGTCGAAGCTGCCCGTGCGGATCCCGAGCGACAGGGCGTCCATCTGCCCCACGCTCAGGCCGAGCGCGCCGTAGCTGGCCAATGCGGCGGTGACCGCATCGGGCGCATAGTCGACACCGACCACCTCGCGGTCCGGTGCCAGGAAGCGGACGGACTCGAATCCGTGGCCGCAGCCGACGTCCAGGATCCGCCCACTGCCGATACGTTCGCGAACGATCCGGTACCCGGCCTCGTGCAGCGCCAGCAAGGAGTCCGGAGTGATGCCCTGGAGGGGCCGCTCACCCGTCAGCCTGCCTTTGGTGCTGCTGGGCATGTGCAGATCCCTTCCTGACACGCCCGGATGGCGCTGGCTGCTTACACTACCGGGCGGACCTTTGAGCCCACGACTTTCTGCATGAGCACAACCACCATTTCCACCGCCTCTCGGGGGCGGCACGCCATCAGAAAGACTCCTCGTGAAGCCGGGCCCGAACGGCGCAGCTGGTACTGGGGCGGCTTCGCCGTGCTGGCCGCCCTGGCCTATGCGCCGCTCTTGGCGGTGCGTCCCGGTGTCGTCACGCCGGACACGAAGACGTACCTGTATCTCGATCCTGTGCGCTTCCTGAGCCAGGTCCCCTTCATGTGGAATCCGACGGTCGCGCTGGGCACGGTGACCCACGAATACATCGGCTACCTGCTGCCGATGGGTCCGTTCTACGTCGTCCTGCATGTCCTCGACGTGCCGGTGTGGGCGGCCCAGAGGCTCTGGATGGGCACGATCATCTTCGCCGCGGGAGCGGGCGTCCTCTACCTCTGTCGCGTGATGGGCCTGCGCGGGCCGGGCCCCATCGCCGCGGCAACCGCCTACATGCTGTCGCCCTACTTCCTGCAGTACGCGGCGCGCATCTCGGTCATCCTCCTCCCGTGGGCCGGGCTGCCCTTCATGCTCGCCTTCACGATCGTCGCGCTCCGCAGAGGGGGTTGGCGCGAGCCCGCCCTCTTCGCCATCGTCGTGGCGCTGGTGAGCGGCATCAACGCGAGCTCCATCATCTACGTCGCCGTGGCGCCCATCCTGTGGCTCCTCTACGCCGTGGTGGTCCTGCGCGAGTCCACCTGGCGCCACGCTCTGGCCACCGGGCTGCGCATCGCGGTGTTGACGTTGGGGGCGTGCCTGTGGTGGATGGCGGGGCTGGAGGTGGAGGCGGCCTACGGCGTCAATGTCCTCAAGTACACCGAGACCGTCTCGTCGACGTCACAGACCTCCAACCCGTCCGAGATCCTGCGCGGCCTGGGCTACTGGTACTTCTACGGCTCGGACCACCTCGGCGCCTGGACCACCGCGGCCGTTCGCTTCACCCAGCAGATCGGCTTGCTGGTGACGTCCTACGCCGTCCCGGTGCTGGCCCTGGTCTCCGCGGCGTTCGTCCGCTGGCGCGAGCGCGCGTTCTTCCTCATGGTCCTGTTCCTCGGCATGGTGCTCTCGGTCGGGCCCTTCCCCTACAACGACCCGACTCGAATCGGCGGCGTCCTCAAGAACTTCATGACGAACACCACGGCCGGGCTGGCCCTGCGCTCGACCGACCGGGCGACGCCGGTCGTGCTCCTGGCACTGGCGATGCTGCTCGGGAGCGCGGTCACCGCGCTCTGGCGACGGCTGTCCGTCGTCGGCATCGCCACAGCTCTGCTCGTCGTCGGCCTCGTCCTGGCCAACAACCCCTCGATCTTCAATGGCGAGGCCATCTCGGCCGGCTCCCTCGTCCAACCCGCCACGCTCCCCTCCTACCAACTCGCGGCGATCAAGCACCTGAACGCGACGCACCAGTCGACGCGGGTGTTCGCCATCCCGGGCAACGACTTCGCCAGCGACCGTTGGGGCAACACCGTGGACACGCCGCAGCCCGCGCTCTTGAACCGCAGCTTCGTGACCCGGGAACAGCAGATCATGGGCTCGATCGCCACAGCCGACACCCTGTTCGCGGTGGACGGCCCCTATCAGGACGGCACCGCCAACACGAACGCACTGGCGCCCATGGCCCGCCTCATGGGTGCCGGCGACCTCCTGGTCGAGTACGACCAGCGCTACGAGCACTACGGCGTCCCGCACCCTCAGCTCCTGGCCCAGCTCCTCAGCCAGACCCCGCTGGGCCTCTCCGACCCGACCTCGTTCGGAGCCCCCCGCCCCAACGTCTCGACCTACTCGACGCTGAACGAGGCGGACCTGGCCGCACCGGCCAACCTCGCCTGGCCGAGCCCGCTCGTGGACTACACGGTGGCGAACCCCCGCCCGCTGCTGCGCGCCGAGTCCAACACGGGCGCCGTCGTCATGGAGGGCGACGCCACCGGCATCAACAACCTGGCCGGCCTGGGGCTGCTCAACAACGACAACGCCATCTACTACGCGGGCACCCTCGCCGGTGATCCCTCGCAGCTCCGCCAACTGGCCGGGCAGGGCGCGCAGCTGGTGCTGACCGACACCAACCGCAAGCAGGCCTTCCAGTGGGCCTCCATGACGGCCAACGCGGGGTTCACCGAGACGCCGAGCGACGATCCTGCCAAGACCGATCCCAGGGACAGCCCGATCGAGCTCTTCCCCGACGCCGGGCTCAACAGCAAGACGGTGGCGTCGTACGAGGGAGCGGTCAACATCACGTCCAGCAGCTACGGCAACGGCATCACCTACAACCCGGAGTACGCCGCCAGCAGCGCGATCGACAACAACTTCGACTCCGCCTGGATCACGGGCACCTTCGTCCCGGATCCGGCCGGCCAGTGGTGGCAGGCCCAATTCGCGCACCCCGTCACCACGAACCACATCACGCTCGTCCAGCCGCAGCGGGGCGACCGTTCGCGCTGGATCTCCTCCGTCACCCTCACGTTCGACGGGAAGAGCCCGCAGCGTTTCGAGCTCACGAAGGCCTCCCATGCGGAGTCGGGGCAGACCCTCACCTTCCCCACGCAGTCCTTCCACACGGTGCGGGTGACCATCGACAGCACGACCGACGACCACCAGGACTTCCACTCCGCCTCGGCCGTCGGGTTCTCCGAGGTCGAGATCCCCGGACAGATCGTGCGCCAGGTCATCGACATGCCGACGCAGATGCTCGGCAGCCTCGGGACGGCCTCCCAGGCCGACCGCCTCACGGTCGTCATGACCCGCGAGCGGGAGTCGCAGTACCCGCCGCGCGACGACCCCGAGACGACCATCTCACGCCAATTCACCCTGCCGACGGCGCGCACGTTCACCCTCGCAGGCAGCGCCAGCCTCTCCGCGCTCATCCCCGACGACGAGATCGACGACCTCGTGGGCCGCTCCAATTCGGGGGCCGGAGGCGAGATCACGGCCTACTCCTCGGGCCGGCTCCCCGGTGACCTCAACGCGACCGCATCGACGACCCTCGACGGCAATCCGAGCACCGCGTGGCAGCCGGGCCTGGGCATCGCCGCCCAGAACGGTGCGACCCTGACCTACGACCTCAAGGGCGACCACACGTTCAGCCAACTGAACCTCCAGGTGATCGCCGACGGCCGGCACTCGGTGCCCACCTCCATGACGATCACCTCGGGCACGCAGTCGCGCACGATCACCCTCCCGGCCATCGCCGACTCGACGGTGCCGGGGGCAACGGCCACCGTGCCCGTTTCCTTCGCACCGATCACCGGCTCGCATTTCGTGGTCACGTTCGACACGGTGCGTGCCGAGTCCGCCGGCAACTACTACTCGGCGGGAGCGCTGGCGCTCCCGCTCGGGATCGCCGAGATCGGCTTCCCCGGCGTGACGTCCGCTCCGACACCCGCGCAGCTCCCGGGCAACTGCGTGACGAACCTGCTCACCATTGACGGCAACCCGATCGACGTCAAGATCGTCGGGACGACGCAGCAGGCCCTCAGCGGCGGCGAGGTGCAGGTGGTCCCCTGCGGCCCCGACGCCGCAGGGATCCCGCTGAGTGCCGGCACGCACATCGTGGAGACGGCGACGGGGCACAACACGACCTGTGCGTCGGAACCGCAAACCTGCACGGGATGGAACCTCGACCAGCTCACGCTGGATTCGTCCCCCGGTGGCGGAACGGGCTCGAGCGGATTCCCGACCTCGCAGGGCACCCCTGTGCTGTCGGCGACCCAGCCCGGCTCCGCCCCGGCGGTCACCCAGACCTCGAGCCACATCGACACGCTGACGGCAAAGGTGACCGGAGCGGCCCAGCCGTTCGAATTCGTCCTCGGCGAGAGCGTGAACAAGGGATGGAAGGCGGTCGCGCAGCCCGCTGCGGGTGCGCCGGCGGGATCGCACGCCGTGGACCTCGATCATTCGCAGCTCATCGACAGCTTTGCCAACGGATGGCAGGTCACGCAGGCGGACCTGCAGGCCCTCGGCGGACCCGACTTCACCGTCACGCTGTCCTGGACCCCCCAGAAGGAGGTGTGGGCTGCCCTCGCGCTGTCCTCGGCCACGTTGGTGCTGTGCCTCCTGCTGGCCTTCCTGCCCACGCGATCCCGGCGCTGGCTGCGGGCGCGCCTGCCGCGGCGGCTGCGCGGTCCGGCCGGGCCGGACGCGCCCAAGTGGCCGGCGACGCCGTTCGACTCCCCCGCCCTGACTCTTCCCTTCGTGCGCGACCCCGCGGTGCGCCTCTCCGCCCGCCCGCTGACCTTCCTGCGGTCGCTCCTGATCGGCGCCGTCACGGCCGGCGTGGCGTCACTCGTCCTCCCTGGCGCGACCGCCCTCGCAGTCGGGGGCGTCGTGGTGCTGGGGCTCCTGCTGCCCTGGGCCCGCGTCATCGCCACAGTGGGCGCACTCGGTTTCATCGTCGCCGGCGCGCTCAACGTGATCCGAGGTCAACAGGTCCACCACTACGCACCCGGGTCGGACTGGGCGGGAGCGTTCGTGCACGCCGGCAACCTGGTCTGGATCGGGATGGCGCTGCTCCTCGCCGACGGCGTCATCTCCGCCTTCGGCCTCCGGACGAAGAGGCTCCGCGGCAGTCGGGCCTGGCGGGCCGGTGCGGGCGGCCAGGCCGGTGCCGACGGTGCCGACGGTGCCGCCGGTGCCGACGGTGCCGGAGGTCCAGGTGGTCCGGACGGGCCCGGCGGCGACGGAGGCCCCGGGGATGGGAGCAGTCCCGACGGCGGGGCTCCGGCCGCCGCGCCCGACATGGGCGCTCCCGATGCGGCAGCCACGGCGGACGGGGCGGATCTCCCGGAGACGGCAGTCACTGCGGACGTGGCGGACACGGCCGACGACGACCACGACGCCGACGACGCCGAAGCGGAGGAAGAGCGCGTCCCGGAACCGGTCACCCAGTCCCTGAGCCCGCTGTCCGGCGCCTGAGGGGACGGCCGGTCGGGCCGGGACCGACGCGCGGGCTGCGGTTCTGCGACGCTCAGCCCCTGGTCGTCCGCGTCGCTTCCGCCGCCAACGCCTCGAGCGCCCGTCTGGCCGTGGCGTCCCAGGTGAACCAACGCGCCCGGCTGAGCGCACCCCGAGCCAGGCGGCTGCGCAGGACCTCGTCGCCCAGCACCCGGCCCAGCGCGCCCGCCAGCTCGTCCGGGTCCTCCACGAGGAGCCCCGACTCGCCGTCGAGGACCGCATCGGCGTGCCCGGCGATCGCCGTGGCCACGGCCGGCGTGCCGCAGGCGGCGGCCTCGGTCAGGGTCATCCCCCATCCCTCGCGCTGCGAGCTGCTGGCCACGACCCAGGCCTTCCGGTACCAGGCGACGAGCTCGTCGTCGTCGACCCGGCCGGGCAGGCTGACCCAGTCGGTGGCGCCCAGTTCGTCCCGCAACGCCTCGAGGGCGGCACGCTCGTAGCCTTCCCCGATGATGACCGCCTGCAGGTCGGGGTGGTCCTTCTTGACCTCCGCCAGGGAGCGCAGCAGGACGTCGAAACGCTTCACCGGCACCAGCCGGCCGACGGCGACGACCAGTGGTGCCGCGGAGCGCTGGCCACCGGGTGTGTAGCGGGCGTCCACCCCGGGGGGCGCCACGGTGATCTGCCCGCTCCCGATCCCCAAGAGGTCCACGATCTCGTCACGCGAGGAGTCCGACAGCGTCACAATGCGGCTCGACCGGTAGAAGCGGGGGGCGATCCGCTGCTCGGCCAGATTGCCGAGGCGGGCCAGCGTCGGGGGCAGCACCATGCCCCACATCTCGGCGTGCACGTGGTGCAGGAACACAATGCGCGGCCCCCGGTACCAGACGGGCGACAGGAAGGGCATGCCGTTCCAGATCTCGACCAGCGCATCACCCTGGCGGTGCCCCATGCGGATGCCCTCCCAGGCCGCGCCGGGGAAGACGGCGTAGCGGCCGGACTGGCGCACGACCCGGTAGCCGTCCCGGGTCAGCGCCGCCGGGGCGCCCGGCACCGCCGACGTGCGGAAGGTCACGTCGAGGCCGGCGGCGGCCCACCGGGCGGCGATCTTGTGGGCGTGCAGCTCGGAGCCTCCGGCCTCCGGGTCGTCGAGGTCGCGCCAGGCGACGAAGTGGATCCGGCGCAGGCCCGCCTGGGAGGCGATGGTCGCCAGTACGTCGGACTCCGAGGCCCCCGTCCGGTCCTCGTGGGGCCCTTCGGGCGCGGCCGGTACCGGCCCCAGGTCGTCACCCATCGGGCGTCAGGTTAGCCCTATGACCTGCTCCGACTGTCGGACCCTGTGGACGATCACGAAGCCGCACAGGATCACCGCCAGGACCGCCGCCTGGACCACCACGTCCACCCAGGCTGTGGCCAGAGGTGCCCCGTGCACGGTCAGCACCGCCACGGTGAGGGCCGCCGCGCCACCGACCAGCACTGCAGCGACCCAGCGCCGGCCCACGGCGAGCAGGTACATGGTCAAGATCACCGAGACGCTCAGCATGATCATGGCGAACACGAGGGGTGCCAAGGCGTCGGCGGCCGACGTGTAGGCGTGGTGGAAGAAGATCTGGAGGAACTGCTCGGGCGCCACGACGGCCACGGCCAGGAGGAACACCGAGGGGACGGCCAGCAGCACGAGGACCACCCCCAGCTGCCGGAGCGCATGGCCACCCTGGCGCCAGCGGATGGCGGCCTCGGGGAGCAGGTAGCCCCCCAGGACGACGGCGCCGAACACGATGGCCTTGCTGGTGACCGACACCGCGGCATAGGCGCCGCTGTGCGACGGGTTGTCGCGACCGACCACGAGCACGTCGACGTTCTGGAGCACGGCCACCATGGAGAGGCACACCGAGGCCACGACCAGGTCGATCACGACCGTGCGGCGCACCGAGCGCTGGCCGGTCAGCAGCGCATCGGGGCGCAGCGACGCCACCCAGCTGCCGGCGTCGACCAGGCGGAGCGCCGTCCCGCCGGCCCAGGCCCGCACCGACGCCCAGCGGGCGTGGGTGGTCGCGGCGACCTCGCCGATCAGCACCCCGACCGCCGCGCCGGAGGGACCGAACCCGGCTGCGACCAGCGCCACGACAGCGACCACCCGGAATCCCATCTCGACCAGCAGGTTGACCGCCAGCGGCCGGTAGGACCGGTGGGCCTGCAGCAGGCCCCGGTCGAGCGACAGCAGGACGAAGAAAGCCGCCGCGGTGAGTATGGCGGCAATGCCGATGCCGCTCTGCTGGTTGAGCAGCACCGCCACGCCGTGCCGGCTGGTGAAGACCACGGCCGCCCACACCAGGACGATCAGCGTGCACTGGCGGTGCACCCGGCCCGCCCACCGGCGCACCAGATGCCCGGTCCCGTCTTCGTGCCACACGGTGACCCGCCGCACCACGGCGACCACCACGGCCGAGCCGGGCATGGAGAGGATGAGGTAGAGGCCGGTCAGCTGGTTGAGGACGCCGTAGCTGTGCGGCGACAGCAGGCGGGCCAGGGCGACGGTGAGGACGACGCTGGCCCCGTTGGCGATGACCCCCGCGGCGGCGAGGGGCCCGGCCTGGAGCAGGCCGGCGCGCATGGACTCCACACCGGGCCGCGCCGACGCATCGAGAAGCAGTTCGGCACCGAGGTTGGGCCCGACCGCGTTCGGCGCCAGGGCCATTGCAGCGGGCACCGCCTCGACCACGACCTCGGCGGCCGGCGCGTCGGCCTCTGACCCCGCGGCGACCTCGGGGTCGATCACGCTCCGGCCTTCGCCGCCGTTTCGCCCTCCATGCCGATCCTGTCCACCTCAGGCAGGATCTGGCGCTGCAGCAGGACACCGCCGGCCAGGCTGACGTGGATGCCGTCGGTGTAGCGCACCCGGACGCCCCCGACCGACGGCGTGTAGGCGCCGTTCGGGCTCAGCATCTTGTTGAGGTCGACGACGGTGACCTCGCCGGACGGCTGCGCCCGGGCCACCTGCGCCAGGAGTGCGTTGTAGGCGCGGGTGCGGTCCGGGGAGTTCTCCGGCCAGGGGAGGCCGTCGGGCTGCCGCGCACTGGGGTCGATGTAGGGCATTGTGAACAGGACCACTTTTGCACCAAACGAGTGGAAGATGGAGATGGCGCCCTCCAGGTCTGCGCTCAGGTGCGCGTCCCACACCGGCTCGCCCACGTGCACCCACCGCCCGTCGAGCAGGTGGTCGGAGACCTCCCAGCGGCCGAGCCCGAGGGCCACCACCTGGGGGCGCTGGCTCGCCATGAGCAGGGGCCAGGTGGTGCGCCAGCCCACACAGCCCTGCGTGGCCGGTCCGACGGTGCCGGAGGTGACGACCTGCAACTGGGGGTCGAGATCGCATCCGATGGTGGCCTCGTCGGCCACCGCGACGCCGTAGGACGTGTGCGCCCCCTCGGACAGGCCCATGCCCAGGGTCATGGCGATGGAGTCGCCGAGGATCAGGAGGCGGACGGGATGCGCACCGAAGGCACCCGTGCGGCCCAGGGCCGAGCGCTCCGCCGAGGTCAGGCCGAGCGGCAGGGCCTGCGCCACCCTCGCCCCGCCGTCGGCCCCGGCGGCCGACACCGGCCGCCCCGGAGCCGTGGCAGAGGAGCTGGCGGAGGCGCCGGTGCCCGACGCCAGCAGAGAGACCGCACCGACCAGGGAGACGGTGCCGAGCAGGGCTCGCGCAGCAGAACGTCTCAGGATCCCCACTCCCCTCCTCGCCGATCGGCCACCGGGTCGTGCACGCCCCCCACACGGGGAGGGACGTCGCCCTCCGGGGTTGCATCGGCCCAAAGGTGCCCCAAGTTGACCATTTTCACCTCGGCGTCACTGTTTCACCAGGGCCTCGAGACCCACACAGCGCGGGGCTTCCAGCGTAACCGCCACCCCTTCCGCGCTGCCTTCCGCCTTCCGGGTGCAGGCGCCGAGGGCGTCGCGGCCGGTGCGCAAGGGAGGCGTGGTGTCGGCCTCCACATCGTCCCATACCCAGGCTCCCGCCTCTATGCGGGGCAACCGGCCCAACGCGGCCGTCATGAAGGCGGCCGCGTAGACCGGATCCTGTCCCCGCTGGAGGAAGGGCGCCGCGGGGTCGGTCGAGACGACGACGCTGTCGACCCTCCAGACGCGCAGGGCGCGGCGGACGGCGGCGTACTGGGCCGGCGTACCCGTCGGAGCAGGGAGGCCGTAGTTGAGCGTCAACTTGGTCAGGACGCCGAATCCGCCCGCCGCCGCGCCGGCGCGCGCCTGGGTTCCCTGGGGACCCCCGCCGCCGGCCTGGCTGTAGTGCATGCGGTCGACCGCCTGCCAGGCCATGGCCGACTGGATCCCCGTGAACGGTGCGGGATACGACAACAGCACCTGGCCCGATGGCAGCGCCGGTGCCACCTCGGTGTACCAGCGGGGCAGGAGCACGCGCGTCATCGTGAAGGGCAGGCGTTCGCCGAACGTCACGCCCATCGGCACCAGCGCGACGGCCGCCACCGCGACCGCGCTCAGCAGGCCGCGCCAGTCGGGCGCCCAGGTATGCACATGGTCCAGCACGATGGCCAGCATCACGGCTGCGGCAAGGAAGCCGACTGCCATGAACCGTTGCACGATCACGTTGTTCATGACCGGGACGTGGGCGAGGGCCCCGGCGATCTCCCACCACTGCCCCCTGCGGTCCCCGAGCGCGAACAGCGCGCAGAACGCAAGCACGAAGCCGAAGAACCACAGACGGCGATCGCGCCGGAACGCCACCAGTCCCCCGACGAGCACGGCGAGGAACCCCCAGCCGAGGTAGCCCGAGGACCCCAACTGTGCACCGGAGTACCCGCCGAGCAGCTGGAAGACGTTGGAGCCCTGAATGTAATGGGGCGACACGTAGTTGGCCGGGACATAGCCGCCGATGGGCGCGATGTTGGGCCAGATGGAGCCGGACAGATGGCCCGGGCCGGCCAGCGCGAACCACACCGGCCAGGCCAGCAGGACGGCGCCGACACCGAGACCCACGCCGAGGCCCACCGCGGCATGGCGGGCCCGTCGCCGGACCTCGGCCCGATCGGTGAGCAGCGCCCCGACGACCAGCACGAGGACGCCGATCACGACGGCGATCGCGGCGATGGCCAGCAGTTCGGTGGAGAGGAAGAACTGCGCGAAGACCACCAGCCCGAGCAGCAGGCCGGTCCACAGCGCGCTGTGGCGCTGGCGGACGAGGATCTCGTCCAGCGCGATGAGGATGAGCGGCAGCACCATGAGCGCTGCCGTCATGAGGTGCGCGAACTCCAGACTGGTCAGCACGAAGGGCGAGAAGCCGTAGACGAGTCCGCCCACGAAGGAAGCCGGGGTCCAGGGCGCCCAGCGGCGGAGAGCAATGAAGGCGGTGAAGGCGCTGAGTGCGGGTGCCAGCGTCGACGCGACATTGAGGGAGGCAACGGGCCCCCAGATCCAGGTGACGGGCACCAACGGCAGGCTCATCCCGGTGACGGACGTCTGCGCCAGCAGGTTGATGCCCTTGGGGTGGAAGAGCGCGGTCGAGAAGAAGGGGTTCTGCCCATGGGCAAGCGCGGTGGCCGGCCACTGGAAGAACCAGAGGAAGAGCGCGGGGTCCCCACAGCCGCACAGCGTGTGTGTCGTCACGCCCTCGGCCCAGGCATGGATCCACAGCACGAACCCGAGCGCGAGGTAGAGCAGGCCTGCGACCACGAGGGTCATCCACGGACGCCACCACGATCGCTGCGCCGTACTCGGCGCGTGCTCAGCCAGCTTCGAGCGTGCCGGCCGTGGCGCTCGTGCGGCGCGGCAGCACCGGGGCGTCCCGACCGGTCGACCCCGCCTCGTGGTACTCCTCCTCGACGTTGACCGACCAGATGTCGTGGTCCGCTCCGTGCATGTTCTCCACCGTGAGCATGGCGGTGTACATGGAGTGGTCCTGATTGTTGTACTTGTGCATGCCGTTGCGGCCCACCGGGTGGATGTTCGGCGCCTCGGTCTCGATCCACTTGCGGATGGTGCCCACGTTGGCCTTGTAGCTGAAGTCGTAGTACGGGTACGCCTTGGGCACGCGCACCACGTAGCCGTGCTCGACGTCGCCCGGGGCGGCCAGTCCCAGCGAGACCAGCTCCCTCGTGCCCAGCGCGATCAACTCGTCGTCGGGCTTGTTCCACATGGCGTCGCCCTCGAAGACGAAGTACTCGAGACCGAGGCAGGTGCGCCCGTCCTTGACGAGATACGGCGACCACGACCCGTAGTTCTGGATGCGACCCACCTCGACGTCGGTGGCGTGGATGTAGATCCAGTTGTCGGGGAAGCTGCGCGACTCGGGCACGACCAGCGCCACCGTGAGGTAGTCGCGGTAGTGCAAGTCGTCGGCTGCCGCCACCACCTCGGGCGGCGGGGGCGGCGTGATCGTGTGCACGAGCTCGCGCATCGGCATGGTGGACACCACGTGCGAGGCCGCGAGCGTGTGCTCGGTCCCGCCCTGACGGTACGTGACGCCCACCGCCCGGCCTCCCTCCACCCGGATGCCGGTCAGCCGCGCCCCCAACTCCAGCGTCCCCCCGGCGGACTGCACCTTGTCGGCGCAGACCTCCCACATCATGCCGGGGCCGTACTTGGGGTACTGGAATTCCTCAATGAGCGTCGTGATGTCGGTCTGGTTGCGCTTGGGCAGGATGGCGTTGATCACCGCCTTGCGCAGGTCGAGGTTCTTGACCCGCTGGGCCGCCCAGTCGGCGGGCATGTCGGCGACGGGCACGCCCCAGACCTTCTCGGTGTACGTCTTGAAGAACGTGCGGTACAGGCGCCAGCCGAAGCGCGCCACCAGCCAGTTCTCGTAGTTGGACTCGTCCTTCGGGGGTCGGATGCGGGCCCAGATGTACGAGAACCCGCACAGGATGGCCTCCCAGAGCCCCAGGTTACGCAAGGCGTTCAGGGCCTTCAGCGGGTAGTCGTAGAACTTGCCCCGGTAGTAGATCCGGCTCATGCGGGGCCGCAGCATGAAGTCACCCTCGGGCAGGATCTCGTGCCAGAGCGCCTCCACCTCGGGGACCTTGGTGAAGAAGCGGTGTCCACCCAGGTCGAAGCGCCAGCCGTCGCGTTCGACGGTGCGGCTGATGCCCCCGACCACGTCGTCGGCCTCCAGCACGACGGGGTGCTCACCCCGCTTGGTCAGGAGATACGCGGCCGTGAGGCCCCCGGGGCCCGCGCCGGCAATGACGACGGGCGCGTCTTCGAGGGCGGTCACGAGGTAGGCAGGTTAGTGGACCCCCCAGAAGGCCTCGGGGAGGGTCCGACCGGCGACGGGGGCGGCGGGGGCGGCGGCGGGCGCTCTGCCTGCGCTCAGGACCCGGGCGCGGGGTACTCGGTCAGGTTCATCGGCTCGTAGTAGCGGGCGGCGCGGCTGGTGACCACGAGGCGGCCGCCGCCACCGGCCTTGGCGGCCGCGTTCTGCAGGTCCTCTTCGATGAGCTCGCACTTCACGCCGTACTTCTTGTACATGGGTTCCCAGACCAGCCAGACGTTGTGGTCCGCGCCGGCACGCCGGACGACGTCGGCCGCGAAGGCGCTCGGGCCGGCGCTCTGCACGGCCGCGGCGTAGTCGACCCAGTCCACGATGGCGGGCCCCGTGCGACGCGGGAACGTCACCATGTCGTACTGCGACGGATTCTGGATCTGGCGGTACACGGCCGGGCCCAGCTGGTCGGGACAGAAGGCGATCACGTCGCCCGCCTTGGCACCCGCGTTGATGGCCGCGGCCACCCCGGTCGCCTGGGTCCGCTGCGTGGTGACGTTCTGGGCCGAGGACACCAGCCCCGCGGCGACCGCCAACCCGACGACCACGACGCGCGCCCTCTGGTTGAGCAGCGTGACCGATCCCAGTGCCACGAGGAGGAGGAAGGGCAGGAACACCACGGCGGCGTAGCGGGCCGAGTACGCCGTGCCGGTCAGGAGGCCCCCCGCCAGGGCAGCCAGCAACGCGCCGAGCACCACGAAGCCGAGACTGCGCGAGCGGGGCCGCGTCCGCAGGTCGAGCTCGATGACGCGTCGCGACCGGGCCACGCCGAAGACTGCGAGTGTGACGAGCACGAAGTAGATGACGGCCAGCAGGCGGCCCTGGTTGGTGCCGGTCTGCTGGGTGGACCCCTGGTTGTCCGAGTAGCCGGTGAGGACGTTGATGAGGTCGGAGAAGGTCGGTGTCGGCGCCCACGGCGTCCCCGTGTGCTGCGCCTGGAAGACGAAGGTCGGCACCCAGGGCACGAAGAGGAGGCAGCCCGCCGCCAGCGCGACCAGCGCGGGCCACGGCGCGCTGTCCGGATGTCCCTGCCGGCGGCTGTGCCACACGGAGGCGACGAGCCAGATGGCCACCATGGCCACGACATAGACCGCCCAGTACTGCGTGTACAGGAGCGCCGCCGTCACGACGGCGACCGCGACGACGTTGCCGGGTCGCGGCTGCTCGACGGCACGCGCCAGGGCCAGGTACCCGCAGCCGGTCAGGAGTATGACCAGCGCGTACATGCGGGTTTCGGTGGCGAAGTACACCGCGAAGGGCGCGCTGGCCAGCAGCACGAGCACGGTCCAGGCCACCGTCGGGCCACCGAGGCGCCGCCCGCACAGCCAGGCCACGGGGAGCGTCGCCACCGCGATGAGCCCGGACAGTGCCCGCACCGCGTCGTTGGACTGCCCGAAGAGGGCCATCCAGAAGTGCAGGACGTAGTAGTAGAGCGGTGGCGCCCCGTCCTGCTTCAGCGCGCCGGGGATGGCGTGCAGCGGCAGCCGGGCGATGTCGACCGTGAGGGCTTCGTCGAACCAGAGTCCGGATCGGGTCCAGAACCGGAGCACCAGCCCGGCGGCGACAACCAGCCCCACCGCGAGGCCGGCGACGAGGCGCGTGCGACCGGTGAGCGGAGAGGCCTCCTCAGACATGGGGCGCATGGTAGGACAAGGGGCCTGAGGTCTAGGATCATCCGCCGCCGGAGGAGGCCGGCGCGGGGGAAGGGAATCGACACAGCGAAGGGGGGAAAGGGGCGCCGTGACCCGTTACATCTTGAAGCGGTTGGTGCTGCTGTTCGTCATCATCATCTTCGTGTCGATCGCCACCTTCTTCTTGGTCCATCTCCTCCCGGGCAATCCCACCGACACGATCCTCGGGCCCAACTCCACGCCGCAGAACGTGGCGGCGCTGAACCACCAGCTCGGCCTCGACAAGCCGCTGTGGCAGCAGTACTTCATCTGGATCGGCCACGTCTTCCAGGGCAACCTGGGTCAGTCGTACACGACGCACCAGTCGACGTGGACGATCATCACGCAGTCGTTCCCCATCGACCTCGAGCTCATCATCTTCTCCCAGATCATCGCCTTCGCCATCGCCTTCCCCATGGCCATGCACTCCGCCCGGCGACCGAACGGGTTGTTCGACCAGGCGTCGAACAGCACCACGTTCGCCATGCTGGCGCTGCCGCCGTTCGTGATCGCACCGGTCCTGGTGCTGATCTTCGCTGTGCACTGGCACATCTTCCCCGGGCCGGCGTCCTACGTCCCGCTGACCCAGGCCTTCTGGTCCAACATCCACACGATGCTGTTGCCGTCGATCGTCCTCGCCCTCGGCGGGATCGTCGTCTACTTCCGCCTGCTGCGCAACGACCTCATCTCCACCCTGCAGGAGGACTTCATCACCATGGCGCGCTCGAAGGGACTGTCCGACCGGCGCATCATGTGGCGCCACGCCCTGCGCCCCTCCTCCATCTCCCTGCTGGCGTCGGCCGGCGTGACCATCGGCAGCCTGATCGCCGGCACGTTCATCGTCGAACTCCTGTTGCAGATGCCGGGACTGGGATACCAGCTCATCTCCGCCGTCAACCAGGACGACTACACCGTGGTGCAGGGCATCACCCTGTTCGTGGCGGTGGCCATCGTGCTCGTCAACTTCATCTTCGACTTCCTGTTCACCATCGTCGATCCGAGGATTGCCCGTGAGTAGCGTCAGCCTGACGAACCCGACCAACGAGGCCTTCGCCGACATCAAGGAGGAGATCGAGGCCGAAGAGGCCGCGAACCCGACCAAGAAGAAACTCGGGGTCCTCTTCTGGCTCTGCGTGGGCTGGATCGTCCTCGTCGCACTGGCGGCGACCTTCGCCAACCTCCTGCCGTTACCCAACCCGAACTTGGGGAACTACAACAGCGTGCAGAACGCCGGTCCCGGATGGGGCCACCTCCTCGGCACCGACGACCTCTACCGGGACATCTTCAGCCGCCTCGTCTACGGGGCGCGGGTCTCGCTGGTCGTGGGCTTCGGCGGTGCGCTGATCGGCCTCGTCGTCGGCGGCATCCCCGCCATGATCTCGGCCTACCGCCGGGGCCGCATCGACACGGCACTCAACACGGGTTCGTACATCGTGCTCGCCTTCCCCGCCATCGTCGCCGTCATCGCCATCGTCTCGTTCTGGGGCAAGTCGCTGTTCAAGATCACGCTGATCATCGGGCTTTTCGCCGCGCCGCTGATCTTCCGGGTGGTGCGGGCCTCGACGTTGTCCTACGCCACCCGGGACTTCGTGCTGGCCGCCAAGGCGCTCGGTGCGAGCGACACCCGCATCCTCTCCCGCGAGATCCTGCCCAACATCATGCCGACCATCGTGTCCTTCGGGCTCATCGCCGTCGCCACCATCGTTGTGCTGGAGGGCTCGTTGGCCTTCCTCGGCCTCTCCGTGGCGCCGCCGACGCCCAGCTGGGGCAACATGCTCAACGAGGGTTCCACCCTCCTGACCGGAGCCAAGGGGCAGACGAACCCGTGGCTGGTCATCTTCCCGGCCGCCGCCATGTTCCTCCTCCTCATCAGCCTCAACGTGGTGGCCGACAAGCTGCGGGCCTACTTCGACGTCTCGGAGATCAAGCTGTGAGCGGCCGGCGCCTGCTCGAGGTCGACGATCTGCAGGTGGCCTTCGCCACCAGCCGCGGACCGCTCCGGGCGGTGCAGGGGGTGTCGCTCACCCTGGATCAGGGCAAGACCCTCGGGATCGTCGGCGAGTCCGGCTCGGGGAAGACCGTGCTGTCCCGGGCCATCATGGGGCTCCTCCCTCGCGCCTCGACGACCCAGACCGGATCGGTCCGTTACGACGGGACCGAGTTGCTCAACGCGCCGAACGACGAGCTCCGCAAGCTCTGGAGCACGCACATCGCCATGGTCTTCCAGGATCCCATGACGTCGCTCAACCCGGTGCAGCGGATCGGCAACCAGATCACCGAGCCCCTGCGGATCCACCTGAAGCTCTCGAAGAGCGAGGCCAAGGAGACGGCGCTCTCGCTGCTCATGCAGGTGGGCATCCCCTCCCCCGTCGAGCGCTACGAGGCCTACCCGGCCCAGCTCTCGGGCGGCATGCGCCAGCGGGTCATGATCGCCATCGCGCTGGCCTGCGCGCCACGCCTCCTGATGGCGGACGAGCCCACCACCGGCCTCGACGTCACGGTGCAGGCGCAGATCCTGGACCTGCTGGGACAGCTGCAGCGCGACCGCGACATGGCCATGATCCTGGTGACCCACGACCTCGGCGTGGTCGCCACGCGTACCGACGAGATCATCGTGATGTACGCCGGCAACGTGGTCGAGCGGGCGCCGACGAACGTGCTCTTCAAGAGCATGGCGATGCCCTACACGGAGGCGCTCCTCAAGTCGACGCCCCGCATCGCCGAGCCGAGCCACACCCGGCTCATCGCCATTGAGGGCAGGCCGCCCGACCTGCTCAGCCCGCCCGCCGGGTGCCCGTTCTCGCCCCGCTGCCCCTACGCGCGGGACAAGTGCCACGTCGAGAAGCCCCCGCTGGTGGAGGCGGCGCCGGGCCACAGCTACGCGTGCTGGTTCCCGCTGACGGCGAGCGACCCCGCGCCCCCGGCGCCACAACCCGACCCGGTGCCCGCATGACCGACACCACCGACACGTCCGTGCAGCCTGCTCCGGTGGCGACCGAGCCGCTGCTCTCGGTCGAGGACCTCCACGTGTCCTTCGGCCGGGGCAACGCCGCCGTGCAGGCGGTGGCCGGCATCACCTTCACCCTGCGCCAGGGCGAGACGCTGGGGCTCGTCGGCGAGTCGGGCTGCGGCAAGTCGACCACTGGGCGTGCCATCGTCCAGGTCGAGAAGGCCACCTCGGGCAGGATCGTCTTCGGCGACACCGAGCTCACAGCGCTCAGCCGGGGCGACCTGCGGACGCTGCGCACCCAGGTCCAGATGATCTTCCAGGACCCGATCTCCTCGCTGAACCCGCGCCGCAAGGTCATCGACATCGTGGCCGAACCGCTGACCATCTGGAAGATCGGCAGCAAGGAGGAGCGGGTCGAGACGTCCAGGGCGATGCTCGACCAGGTCGGGATCGACCCCTACGTCAACGGGTCCCGGCGGCCCCGCGAGTTCTCCGGCGGCCAGTGCCAGCGCATCAGCATCGCCCGCGCCCTGGTCCTCAGGCCCAAGCTGCTGGTGTGCGACGAGATCGTCTCCGCGCTCGACGTGTCGGTCCAGGCGCAGATCCTCAACCTGCTGCAGGACCTGAAGCAGGAGTACGACCTCACCGTCCTCTTCATTGCGCACGACCTCGCGGTCGTCAAGAACGTGAGCGACCGGGTCGCCGTCATGTACCTGGGGCGCCTGTGCGAGATCGCACCGTCCGACCTGCTCTACGAGACGCCGGCGCACCACTACACGGCCGCCCTCTTGGCGTCCGCCGTCGAGCCCGACCCCGAGGCCCCGCGCACGACGGCCGCCCTCACCGGCGAACCCCCGAGCCCGATCAACCCGCCGTCGGGGTGCCGCTTCCGCACCCGCTGCCCGCGCGCCGAGGCACGCTGCGCCGAGGAGGTCCCCGAAATGCGGGAGATCGGCCCCAGTCACCAGGTGGCCTGCCACTTCCCCATCGGCACTTGAGCACCGGAGGCAGCGCCGGCGCCCGCCGCCGGGCACCGCGGCCCGTCCTGGCGGCGGTGTCGTGCGCCCAGTTCCCGGACCAGTACGACGACTGGCCGCTGCTCCGTGCCGCCCTGGCCGACCTCGGGGTGGACGGCGTGACCGCGGTGTGGGACGACCCCGCCGTCGACTGGGCGGCGTTCGACCTCGTGCTGGCCAACGGCGCCTGGGACAGCATCCATCACGTCGACGAGTTCCTGGCCTGGCTGGACCGCGTGGCCGCCACCGGCGTGCCCGTACGCAACGACCCGGCCACGCTGCGCTGGAACATCGACAAGCACTATCTCCGCGACCTGGAGCGGGCGGGCATCCCGACGGTCCCGACGGTGTGGGTGGAGCCGGCGGCGCACTATGCCGGAGCGGCGCCCCTCCCCGACGGCGAGATCGTGGTCAAGCCGTCGGTGTCGGGCGGCGGGTACCGCACGGCGCGCTACCTGCCCCATGAGCACGAGGAGGCCCGGGCGCATGTCCGCCAGCTCACGGAGGCGGGCCGGACGGCCATGGTCCAGCCCTACGAGGCCCGGGTCGACACCGAGGGGGAGACGGCACTCGTGTTCGTGGGCGGCCGTTTCACCCACGCCCTGCACAAGGAGCCGATGATCCGCCGCGGCGTGGGGCCCCTCGAGCACCTGATCGACAACCAGGTGGTCACCGGCACCACCGCCGGCGCAGCCCAGCTCGACGTGGCCCAGCAGGCCCTCGCCGTGGCCGAACAGTTGCTGGGCCCGACGAGCTACGCCCGGGTCGACCTGGTGGAGACGCCCGAACGCGGGCCTGCGCTGCTCGAGCTCGAGCTGCTCGATCCGGTGCTGTTCTTCACGCACCACACCGAGGGTGCCGCGGCGGCGGACGCGTTGGCCCGGGAGCTCGCGGGACGCGTGCGCCTCGGGTAGGGGGTCGCCGGGACGGCGCCCGGGGCCGACCCGGTCCCCGGCTCAGCCTTCGGCCGGGACCTGGCCCGCTGCGGACTCCTCGGCCACCGGGGCGGGGGCGGCAGCCACCTCGGGCTCCGCGGGAGCATCGGCCGCAACAGCCGCCACCTCGTTGCCCGCCTCGTCCGTGGTCGGCGGCACGACGTGCGTGCCCGCCTCCTCGGCGAAGTCGGCCCAGGCCGCCTGGGCCTCGGTCTCGGGGGTGAACTCGCCCTCGGCGTAGTCGAAGCCGATGTAGTTGCCCTCTTCGTCGTAGGCGTGCTCGCCGAAGGCCTCGCGGTACTCCTCGGAGACCTCGCCACCCTCGGCGGCCTGCTTGATCGACAGCGAGATGCGGCGGCGCTGCAGGTCGATGTCGATGATCTTGACCCACAGCTCCTCGCCCGGCGTGACGACCTGCTCGGGGAGGTCCACGTGGTGCACGGCCATCTCCGAAATGTGCACAAGGCCCTCGATCCCGTCGCCCACCTGCACGAAGGCACCGAAGGGCACCAGCTTGGTGATGCGGCCGTAGACGAGCTGGCCCACCGCGTGCGAGTCGGCGAACTCCTGCCAGGGGTCGGACTGCGTGGCCTTGAGCGACAGGCTGATGCGCTCCTTGTCGAGATCGACGTCGAGCACCTCGACCTCGATCTCGTCGCCCACCGACACCACCGACGACGGGTGGTCGACGTGCTTCCAGGACAGCTCGGACACGTGGACGAGCCCGTCCATCCCGCCCAGGTCCACGAAAGCGCCGAAGTTGACCACCGAGGAGACGACGCCCTTGCGGCGCTCGCCCGGCTTGAGGTTCTGCAGGAAGTCGCCCCGCTGCTCCTTCTGGGCCTCCTCGAGCCAGGCCCGGCGCGACAGCACGACGTTGTTGCGGTTGCGGTCGAGCTCAATGATCTTGGCCTCGATCACCTTGCCCACGTAGGGCTGCAGCTCGCGCACCCGACGGAGCTCGACCAGCGATGCGGGCAGGAAGCCGCGCAGCCCGATGTCGACGATCAGGCCGCCCTTGACGACCTCGATGACGGGACCGGACACCATCTCCCCGTTGTTCTTCTTCTCCTCAATCGTCGTCCAGGCCCGCTCGTACTGGGCGCGCTTCTTGGACAGGACGAGGCGGCCCTCCTTGTCCTCCTTCTGGAGCACGAGGGCCTCGACGTGGTCGCCCAGCGAGACGATCTCGGCGGGGTCGACGTCGTTGCGGATGGAGA
Source organism: uncultured Acidimicrobiaceae bacterium (assembly GCA_963804055.1). GTDB lineage: Bacteria > Actinomycetota > Acidimicrobiia > Acidimicrobiales > RAAP-2 > Bog-473. Next base: position 53,965 of record CAWDOU010000011.1, read on the forward strand.
GCTCGCGGGCGGGGATGACCCCTTCGGACTTGAAGCCGATGTCGAGGAGGACCTCGTCGCGGTCGATCTTGACGACCGTGCCCTCAATGACGTCGCCGTCGTCGAACTCGATGATGGAGTCACCCATCGCCTTTTCGAGATCGGCGTCTCCGAGGTCGTCGTCGACGATGGTGCGGGGGGTGTAGTTCCCCTCGGCGTCGAAGCTGCCCATCGCTTCGGGGGACAGGAGGGAGGTGCGTGCTGCGTCAGCCATGGTGAAGCTCCTTGCGGCGGGTGCGACTTGCACCCGCAGGACCGCGCCGGGGTCAGTTCGAGGAATGTGGTTTGCGCCGCCACCGGTGCCGGCGGGCAAGGCCTGCCAGCGTAGCAGCTGCTCAGCGGCCTTCTCCCCCGAGCGACCCTCCGGCGCCTATCCCTTCGCCGCCGCCCAGCTCGGTCCCGTCGCCATGGAGATGGTGAGGGGGACCTTGAGGTCCGCCGCGCCGGTCAGGGCGGCCTCGGTGAGGCGGCGTGCGTCGGCTTCCTCCCCGGCCGCCACCTCGACGATGACCTCGTCGTGCACCTGGAGCACCAGGCGGCTGGACAGCTTCTCCGCCTCCAGGTCCCGGTCGAGCCGCACCAGGGCCAGCTTGAAGATGTCCGCCGCCAGGCCCTGGATGCCGGCGTTCATGGCCTGGCGCTCCGCCGCCTGGCGCACCCGGTAGTTGGACGCGTGCAGGTCGGGCAGCGGCCGGATGCGGCCGAACAGGGTGCGGGTGGCGCCGGCGATCTTGGCGTCGGCCACCGCGTGGTCCATGTACTGCTTCACGAGCGGGAAGGCGCCGAAGTAGCTCTCCATGATGGCGGCGGCCTCTTCGACGGGGACGCCGAGACGCTGGCTGAGCCCGTAGGCCTCCATGCCGTAGGCCAGGCCGTAGGAGACCATCTTGGAGTACTCGCGCTGGGTGTGGCTGACCTCCTCGGGGGTGATCCCGTACACGGCGGCCGCCACCGTGCGGTGCACGTCCGACCCCGTCGTCAAGGCGTCGATCAGCCCCGGGTCCCCCGACAGGTGCGCGATGCAGCGCAGCTCCACCTGGTCGTAGTCGGCCACCAGGAAGGTGGAGCCCTGCGCCGGCACGAAGGCCCGCCGGAACTGCTTGCCCTGCTCGGTGCGCACGGGGATGTTGTGCAGGTTGGGCCGGTCCGACGAGATGCGGCCCGTCCGCGCCACCGTCTGGCCGAACGACGCGTGGATGCGGCCGTCGGGCGCGATCTCGGCCAGCAGGCTCTCGCCGTAGGTCGAGCGCAGCTTCTCCACCTCGCGGTAGGCCAGCAGCGCGTCAATGATGGGATGGTCCCCCCGCAGGCTCTCGAGCGTCTGGGCGTCGGTCGAGAAGCCGGTCTTGGTCTTCTTGCCCGGGGTGAGGCCGAGCTCGTCGTAGAGCACGGTCCGCAGTTGGGGCGTCGAGTTGACGTTGAACTCGTGGCCGGCGAGCTCCTGCACCTCGGCCTGCAACGTGGCGGCCGACTCCTTCAGCGCGTCGGTGATCGCCTGCAGCTCGGCCCGGTCGACGCCGATGCCGGCCACCTCCATCTTGGCCAGGACGCGCACCAGCGGCGTCTCGATGTCGTCGTGCAGCTCGACCATGCCCTCGGTGTCGATGCGGTGCCGGAACCCCAGCGCCATGCCGGCCACGTCGGCCGCCTCACCTGCGGCGTCCTGCGCCAGGTCGCGCTCGGTCTCGCCGGGCTCCACGATCTCGAGGCTCAGCTGCCCTGTCTGCTCGCGCAGCTGCGACAGCCGGTACTCGCCGGTCGAGGCGTCCAGGAGGTACGCCGCCACGGCGGTGTCCATCGCCAGGCCGGTGGCGTCGATGCCGAGCGGGAGCAGCGAGCGCATGGCCTCCTTGACCTCGTGGCCCACGAAGGGGCGGGCCAGCACGCTGTTGAGCTTCTTCACCACCGACGCGGCGCCGAGCAGGCCCGCCGGCACCAGGACTCCGGCGCCGGCCTCGTCGCCCTCGGTGGCCACCAGGACGAGCGCCACCAGGTCGCTGCGCCCGGGCAGGCCGTCCCAGCGCGCCGCCAGCGCCAACCGACCGGTGCCCAGCGCGCCCAGCGCAGCCGTCACCTCGCCCGCCGTGGTGGGCAACGCCACCTCGCCGAGGTCGAAGGGCGGCACGACGTGGTCTACCGGTCGGTCGTGGCCCCGGGTCTCGGCGGCGATCACCGCCTCCGCGCCCTTCGCCGCCGGGCCCGCACTGCCCTCGACCGGCACGCCCAGCGCGCCGGCGTCGAGGAGCTCCTCCAGGCGGCTCCAGACCGTCTTCATCTCGAAGCGGTCGAACGTGGCCGCCGCGTTGGCGCGGTCCCAGGCTCCGAGCGTCAGGTGCGTGACGTCGACGTCGAGCGGCACGTCGCGCACGAGCGGGATGATGCGGGCGTTGGAGCGGGCCAGCTCCTCGTTCTCCGCCAGGTTCTCGCGCAGCTTGGGCGTCTGCTCGTCGAGGTGGGAGAAGATGCCGTCGAGGTCGCCGTACTTGGTCAGCAGCTTGGCCGCGGTCTTCTCGCCCACGCCGGGAATGCCGGGCAGGTTGTCCGACGGGTCGCCGCGCAGCGAGGCCAGCAACACGTACTGCGAGGGCGGGACGCCGCAGCGGTCGACGATGCCCGCCTCGTCGTAGAGCGCGTAGTCGCTCACGCCGCGCTTGTTGTAGAGCACGCGCACGTAGGGGTCCTGCACGAGCTGGAAGCTGTCGCGGTCGCCGGTGACGATGACCACCTCGGTCTGGCGCTCGACCGCCTCGGTGGCCAGCGTGGCGAGGACGTCGTCGGCCTCGAACCCGGGCGCCTCAATGACGGGGATGGCGAGCGCCGCCATGACCTCGCGGATCATGTCGAACTGGGGCGGCAGCAGCCACGGCGTCTCGGCCCGCCCGGCCTTGTAGTCCTCGAGGATCTCGTCGCGGAAGGTGGCACCGGGGGCGTCGAAGGCCACCGCCAGGGCGGACGGGTGCTGCTCCCGGATCAGGTACACCAGCATGGACGTGAACCCGTGCACGGCATTGGTGACGACGCCGGTGGAGGTGGCGAGCGTGTCGGGGAGCGCGAAGTAGGCCCGGAAGGCCAGCGACATGCCGTCGAGCAGCAGCAGCGGCCCGGCCCGGTCCTGCGTCTCCGGCGGCGGAGGGGGCGGCGGCGTCATGCCGTCGACACTACGGGGTCAGCGTGCCGTCGACGACCTGTTGAGCCACATCGCGCATGCGGGCGCGCGTCTGCATGGCGGTGCGCTGAATGAAGCCGAACGCCTCGTCCTCGGGGAGCTCGTCGCGGTCCATCAGGATCTGCTTGGCCTCGTCGACGACGCGCCGGGTGGCGATCTTGTCCTCGGCCCCGTCGGCGTGCTCCGCCTCGTCGGCCGCGATGGCCCAGTCCTGGCGCGCCTTGGCCAGCACGTCGGCGATGGCGGGCAGGAGCTCCCGGGGTTGGAACGGCTTGATCAGGTAGGCCGAGACACCCGAGTCACGCGCCTCTTCGATGAGGTCGCGCTGGCTGAACGCCGTGAGGAGGAGGACGGCCACCTGGTGGCGGGAGGTGATCTCGCGGGCGGCCCGCAGGCCGTCCATGCCGGGCATCTTGACGTCGAGGATGGCCAGGTCGGGCTGGTGCTGCTCGACCAGCGTCACGGCCTCGTCGCCGCGCCCGGTCTCCCCCACGACCTCGTAGCCGGCCGTCACCAGGATCTCCTTGAGGTCGAGGCGCACGATGGCCTCGTCCTCGGCGATGACCACGCGGGCCAGCGTGTCCGGTGCCGTCACTGCTTGCCCGTGGCCACGGCGGCGAGGAGCTCGTCCTGGCGGCGCTCGAGGTCGCTCACGGCCTTGCAGAGCGCGTCGCGCGCCCGCACCATGGCGTCGGCGTGGCGCGCCGCCTCGTTGTGCTCCTGACTGGCGAGCGGCGTCTCCGACACGAGGGCGCGCACGCGCGCCTCGTCAGCTGACTCCTGGACAACCGCCAACTGCTCGTTCAGCACGGCCAACTCCTCCCGCGCCCGGACCAGCCGGGTGTGGACATCTCTGATCCGCCGCTCCAAGAGGACGCGATGCATGGAGCGTCAAGTGTAGGTGGCGGGGAACCAGCGACGCCGCGCTTCGAGCCGTTGCAGGACGGGGGCCCCGGGGGGGTTCCCGACCCCCGCTCCGGCGGGCACGCGGACCCAACCGGCCCGGACGGGCGGATAGCCGCAGGGGTCCACGGCGAGATACTCCGCCGGGTCGCCGACGTCGCTGACCAGGCCCGTCGCGTCCTGGCTCAGCCGGGCCGCCAGGGCCAGGTTGGAGGAGCGCCCGAGCCCGGCCTCGAAGAAGCCGCCCACGAAGACGGGCACGCCGGCGGCGGCGCAGGCCGCGTGGGCGGCCCGGGTGGCCCGCACACCGCCGAGCCGGGCGGGCTTGAGGCAGGCCACGGCGCACGAGCCGTTGCGCAGGGCGTCGCTGACCCGCCGCGGCGTCGAGAGCGACTCGTCGAGGCAGATGGGCACGGACAGCCGCCGGGCCAGGACGGCGTGGGCCACGAGGTCGGCCGGCGGCAGGGGCTGCTCGATGCAGAGCACGTCGAACTCGGCCAGTCGGCTCAGCACGGCCACGTCCTCGTCGCCGGCGCGGAAGGAGCCGTTGGCGTCCACCTGGAGCACGAGGCCGGGGTGGTCGGCCCGCACGGCGCGCACCGGCTCCACCTCCCAGCCCGGCTCGATCTTGAGGCGCACGCGGGCCGCCCCGTCCGCGACGACGGCGTCGACCTCCCGCCGCAGCGCGGCGACGTCGTGTCCGTCGGGGATCCCGACGACCGCCCCGACCGCCAGAGCCTCGAAGCCCTCCGTCACGCCGAGGTCGCTCGCCATCGAGCGGCCGTCCAGGCGCAGCTCGGCGTCGGCGACCGCCATCTCGAAGGTGGCGGCGAGCATCCGGTCCACCGGAGTGCCCCCGAACAGCTGGGCCACGCCGGCCGCAGAGGGCAGCTGGCCGCCCCGGGTGGCCGCGGCCTCGGACAGGCGGCGTACGCCGAGGTCCACCGCCGCCCGCTCCACCGCCTGCAGGGCGGGGTCGACCGCGGTGCCCTCGGCGAGGGCGGCGCACTCGCCCCAGCCCTCGGCCTCCTCCGCCACCACCCGCACGAAGAGCAGCGGGCGTACCCGGTGCACGCCGGCGGCGGTGCCGATGGCCTGGCGGAACGGCACGTCGACCTGCACGAGCTCGACGCCGGTGAGCTTCATGGCGGCGGCACTCCCACGCCGTCACCGTAGATCGCAGCTTGTACGATCGAGCGTTCTCGCCCGGATGGCGGAATGGCAGACGCGGCGGCCTCAAAAGCCGCTGTCCGAAAGGGCGTGCGGGTTCGAGTCCCGCTCCGGGCACCACTGTCGTGACGTGTTTTCCGACAGGTCAGGTCGGGTTGGCAGCGAGGCGTCGGTCCTTGGTGGCGACGTAGAGATAGCTGAGCCACAGCGGGCCACTGTTCAGGTTCTCCGACACCGCGACCATCCGGCCACCGGCTTCGGCGACGAGAGACTCGACGCGGGACCGCTCCAGCACGTGCATGTCGAACGAGGGCGGCTCCTCCTCCGCGGTGCTCTCCGCTGCGCTTTTTGCCGCCTGATCTCCCGCGCTGCCGGCATCCGCACCGTCGGGCGGCCCGTCGTGTCCCCCGACACGGGCCGCCTCGGTGACCAGCACCGGCACCCGCAGGACCGGCGAGCCCTGGTCGGTGAACCACGTCACGCCCTCCTGCACCATGTCGAAATCGAGCACGAAGCGACCGGGGCGGCTCGGGTGGTTGACCCGGATTGTGAGGTCCTCGTGCCCACCACCGCGCAGGTCACCGCTCAGGCGGGCCCGACCGTCGTTCATCCGGACCATGTCACCCTCGGGGGTCAGCCAGTGGTTTCCGAGGCCGACGCTGTCGGCGGGCCAGGTGACGTCCGAGACGTTGTCCACCCGCAGTGTCCAGGTGCTCGACCCCGACGCTTCGATGCTGATCGCCCGCCGCAGGCGGCGCCTCGGCGCAGACGACCCCACCATGGTGAGCCGCGCCCGGTAGCTCGGGAGGGAGATGTCCTTCGTCGATGCCGGCACCTGGAAGAGCGCGGTGCCACCCGGCTTCAGCACACGAATGAACTCCGAGATGTAGCGGGCGCTGCTCTCCGGTGGAATGTGCTGCAGGACGAATCTCGAATAGATGAAGTCGAAGGTGTCGTCCCCGAAGAGCGCCAGATCATCGCTCTGGTTGTGGTGGAACCGGATGTGCGGGCTGTCGTTGTAGGCCCGCGCCAGCTTGAGCATCGGCTCGGAGATGTCGACCCCGTCGTACTCGGGATAGTGCGCAGAGAGTGCACGCGCGCACCGCCCGACACCACAGCCGAAGTCGAGACACGATGCCCCGGATGTGGACACGCCGAGTTCGGTCAGGTACTGCCACGTTTCGCCGATCTCGGTGTCGGCGGTGCGGAAGAAGTCCTCTACATCCCAGTTGTTGTAGCGCAGCTCGGGCAGGGAGAGCACGGCCCACAGGGGATCCGTCTCGCCCAACCTGGTCCACGTCTGTTCGAGCTCCCCGAGGTCCATGGCTAGCGCTAGAGACTACTCAGGCCTCCTCGTGGCGGGGCCGAGCGGCATACTCGCGCGCATGCGCATCGGCATCGCCCACCACTTCGGCTGGGCCGTCGCGGTGTCCGCGTCCGCCGAGCACCGGGTGATCGATCGTCGCCGCATCGACCTCATCGAGCCCGGCCATCCGGTCGCCCCCGTCCATCACGAGGGAGGTTCCTTCCCTCTCCACGGCACCGACGAGCCGCTCGACGACGTTGCCCTCGCCGCGCTGGTGGCCGAGGTCCGTGCCTCGTCGCTCCGGGCCACGGCGGCGGCGCTGCACGCGCTGGCCGCCGACTTGCCCGAACCGGTGATCTCCCTGTCGTTGCGGGAGTGGCCCGACGACTTCCCGCAGGAGATCGCCGTCCAACGCCGCGTGCCTCACGAGAGCCGCGCCGACTCCGTGATGTACCTCCGGGTGCTGGACGAGGTGGCACGCCGGCAGGGGTGGGCCGTCACGCGTTTCAACGCCAACAGGGTCGAGCTGGAGGCCGCCCGCGTCCTGGGTGACCGGGCCCACGAGGTGCTGCACGGCCCCGGGGAGATCCTGGGGCCGCCCTGGGGCAAGGACCAGCGAATCGCTCTCGCCGCCACGGTGGTCGCCGTCTGACCCTGGAACGCCGCGGGGCAGCCCCCCGAGGGAGCGCGGTGCTCGCCGGGTCGACCCGATTCCTGTCGCCACCACCCCCCTGACCAGCGCATTCGTCGAGATCCGGGATCCCGGAGGAGCGCCCTCACCGGGAATGGGTGCAGGGGTCGGCCGAACCCGCGTACCCATGTTTCGCACAACGTTGGTCACCCGAGCGGGTGCACCGGCCGATAGTCGCGTTGGAGCAGGGCGCAGAACGTGCCAACCTTGGGCGGCTCATCGGCGTCGCCTCGGCGCGGATCTGGGGCCAGAGCGCTCCATTGGCGGAGTCACCGATCCTGATCGACCTTTCATGACACGCATCTTTCGCAGCGTCGGATTCGTCCTGGCCCTGGCCACAGCCGGCCTCGGCGCAGGCGCGCTCGCCTGGACATCGGCCGGGACGGCGTCGGCGCAGTCGGCCTTCACCCCCCTGCCTCCGGGCTGGGAGTTGTGCGTCCTGGAGGGGGTGACGGCACCGGCCACGGCGGCGAACGTGGCCGACCTCGACGAGTGGCAGGCCGCCGAAGGCGGTTCGACCAACAACACCGCGGCCTTCAACCCCTTCAACTCGCTGCGGACGACCGATGCGACGGGCGCGGCCATCCCCGGCTCGACGTCGGCCAACGGATTCCCGGCCTTCCCCACATGGGCGGCCGGCTGCGCCGCGACGGTGGCCACCCTCTTTCAGCCGAACATGTGGGTGATCACGGCGGCCCTCCGGGCCGGGAACGTGTCGCCCCCCGCGGCGTTCCTCGCCGTCGTCGACCAGAGTGCGTGGTGTGCGCCGTCGCCCGGCGGGGTCCCGTGCTATGTCAACGCCATGTTGAGCCCGGCCGGGGGCCTCACCCTGGCCGTACCCGCCTCGTCCGCCCTCGACGTCTACGGGAGCGTCACGAAGGATCTGCAGGCCTACCAGCAGTCGATCGCCACGGTGACGGCAGATCAGAACACCGTGGCCGAACGCGACCTCGCACTGGCGGCGTCGGAGAACCAGGTGGCTGCGGCCCGGGGCAAGCTCGGAGCGGCATCGCGCGCCCTGCAGGGATTCGCCATCAGCGAATACGTCAACAGCGGGTTGTATTCGGGTGCCCCGCTCGTGAGCGGCGGGACGCAGCCGCTGAGCCCGACGACGCCGCGGGACTCCGACGGGGTGGTGGCGCAGCAGTATCTCGGGGTGGCGGCCACGAACCTCATCACCCACAACAACGCGGCCGCAGGCGCCTTCAAGGGATCCGAACAGCGTCGCGGCGACGCCGCCAAGGCCCTCTCCGAGGCCGCACTCACGCTGACCTCGGACGAGGAAGCCGAGAACCGCGACCTGGGCCAGCTCATTGTGGACGTGGCGACGCTCGAGCATGCGGGCGCCTGCGCGACCGTGACGATCACGCCGCCACCGTCGAGCCCGGCGGCCGCGACGGGCTCGCCCGGCACGAGCAGCACCACGACCACGACCACGGTGCCGCCGACCACCACCACGACGATCGCGCCGACCACGACCACGGCACCGCCGACGACCTCGACCACTACCACGACGGTGCCCACCACGGATCCGCCGGGCGTGCTGTTGCCGACCACCACGACGACGACGTCGCCGCCCACCACCACGACGTCCCTGGCGCCGCCCACCACCACGACGACCACCACGGTCCCGCCGAGCGCGAGCCCCGCGACCGGGACCGCCCCGCCCGCAGAAGCGGCGGGCGTCACGGCGCTGCAGGGCTGCATCGCGACGTTCGCCCCGCCCGCCAACGCCTGACGTCACGGCCGGGCGCGGTCAGGCGGCCGTCAGAAACCGGTGGCCGCGATGATGGAGCCGTTCAGGTGGCTCCCCGTCATCGACCCTTCGTTGGGAGCGTCGCCGTAGGCGTAGACGGCACCGGCGGCGGACGCCACCCAGTAGCCGCCCCCGCCGGCGTCCGTGAAGATGGCCGCGGCCGGGTTGAAGCCCCCCACCGCCCCCACCGGGCCGCCACGCCCGACGGCATCGCCATACGCGTACACGGCGCCGTCGGCCAGGAGAACCCAATAGCCGCCGCCGTCAGCGGTGCGGACGGCGGACGTCACCGGGGAGCCCTGGTTCCCCGGTGCCCCGTAGAAGGCGGCGTCCCCGAAGGCGTACACGTTGCCCGTCTGGGTGGCCAACCAGTAGCCGTTGCCCGTGGCATCGGGCACCACGGCCACTGCGGCGCCCGAGCACCCTCCGATGCCTGGGCACGATCCGGCGTACCGGGCGTCGCCGAAGGCGAAGACGCCGCCGTCGGACGCCACCATGAAGTAGCCGGCCCCGTCGGACGACGGCACCATGCCCACGATCGGCGCGTCGAGGCTGTGCGGCAGACCTGACCCGGCAGGCGACAGACCGACGCCCGGTATCGACCCGTAGTAGCCGGCATTGCCGAAGGCGAAGACCCCGCCGTCGGACGCCACGAGCCAGTAGCCGGCCTTGTTGGCCGTCGGGCTGATCCCGACGACCGGCCGCTGCAGCCTGAGGTTGCCGGTCGACCCGTAGAACTGGGCCGAACCGAACGTGAAGATGCCCCCGTCCGAGCCGACGAGCCAGTAGCCGTCCGTGCGCGCCGGGGGTGGGGGGACGACGGGACCACCGGTCACCACGAAGTCACCCGCCGCGCTCGTGTAGCCCACGCTGTAGTTGTCGGCGTTGGGCCCGCTCAACGCGACGCCGGCACACGAGCCCGGGACCAGCGTGTAGCTGCCGGAGGCCAGGCTGCCGTTGATCGGCGTCGACGGCGTGACCTCACCGCAGGTGAGCCCGCTCGTGCTCGCAGCGACGCCGGCCGGAAGGTTCGAATAGGTCCCGTTGAAGACGGGCGTCCCGCTGTTGGCCTGGTTCCCGCTGACGGCGACGGGAACGGGCTGGGGGGTCACGGTGGTGAGGCCGGTCACGTAACTGATGGTGTAGTTGGGGTCGGACGCGCCGCTGCACGACGACGTGTAGGGCGAGCCGAGGACCGTGCTGGTGCTGGTGGCGGTAGTGGTGCACGTGGGGGGCGGGGTCAGCGACGCGCCGCTGTCGCCGCCTTCGAGGCCGCTGTACACCGGCGTGACGCTCGGCGTGGATCCGTACGTCGCCGAGCCGCTCGAGGCCGTGATCGTCAACGGGGCGGGCCCCACGGTGACCGACCCGCCGACGTAGCTGATGGCGTAGTTGGAATCAACGGCCAAGGCGCACGAAGACGCGTAGAACGAGATCGCGACAGGGCTCCCTGCATGTTGCGCCGTCGTACAGGTTGGCTGTGCCGTCAGCGACGAAGGCGTGTCGTTGTTGACGAAGCCCGAATAGGTCGGTGTGATCGTCGCCACGGTGCCGTAGGTGGTGGTCGGGCTCGAGGCCGTGATGGTCAGCGGAGCCTGACCCACCGAGACCGACCCGGCCGTGTAGCCGATGGTGTAGTTGGGATCGACCGCACCTGAGCAGTTCGTCGGGTACGGGGAGCCCGAGACCGGGCTGGCACTGGTGGCGGTCGTGCGGCAGGTGGGCGCCGTGGTGAGCGACGAAGGGGTGTCGTTGTTGACGAAGCCCGAGTAGCTGGGCGTGATCGTCGGGACGGTGCCGCCGTACGTCATGGGGCCGCTCGAGGCGGTGATGGTCAGGGTCGCCTTGCCGACCACGAGCACGCCGGGCACGTAGGAGATGGCGTAATTCGGATCGGCGGCACCGCTGCACGACGTCGGGTAGGGCGACCCTGACGCCGGGCTGGACGCGCTGGCCGTCGTCGAGCAGGACGGCTGGACGTTGAGCGAGGTGGAGCTGTCGTTGTTGACGAAGCCCGAGTAGGCGGCTGTGATCGTCGGGACGGTGCCGCCGTAGGCCATGGACCCGCTCGAGGCGGTGATCGTCAGGCTGGCCGTGGTGATCACGACCGAGCCGCCGACATACGTGATGGCGTAGTTGGGGTCGACGGCGCCGCCGCACGAGGACACATACGGGCTCCCCGACACCGGGCTCGAGCTGGTCGCCGTGGTCGAGCACGTCGGCTTGGTCGTCAACGAGGCAGGCGAATCGGCGTTCACGAAGCCCGAGTAGGCGGGCGTGATGGTCGGGAGCGCACCGCCATAGGTCATGGACGGGCTGGACGCGGTCACCGTCAAGGGAGCCTTCGTCACGGTGAAGTCCCCTGCCGCGCCGGTGTAGGCCACCGCGTAGCCCGTGGTGTTGCTGCCCTCGAGCGTGGCCCCGCTGCATCCGCCGGGCGCCAGGGTGTAGGCGCCGACGGACATGGCCGGCCCGATGGTCATCAGGCCGATCCTGGTGCACAGCAGCGCTGACGTGTCCACCGTGATGCCCGACGGCGGGTTGTCGGTTCCCGAGAAGCTCGGTGTGCCACCGTAGGTCTGCGTGCCTGTCACGGAAACGTCGACCGGGATGGCGTTCACGGTGAAGTCATTGGCCGGGGTGGCGTAGACGAGCGTGTACTCGCCGGCGTCGGCACCTGAAAGCGTGAGCCCGGAGCAGGACGACGCCAGCAGCGTGTACGCCCCGGGCGCCAGCGTCGGGCCGATCGCCGTGGAGGACCCGACCGTGGTGCAGGTCAGACCGCTGCTGTTGAGCGTGACGCCGAAGGGACCGGTCCCGGTTCCCGCGAAGTTGGCCGAGGCGGCGAAGGTCGGCGCTTGGCCGTACGTCTGGCTGCCGGTGATGGTCACGCTGAGCGGCATGGACGCCAGGCCGCTGGCCAGCGCGGACGCCACGGGTGTGCCGAGCCCGGTGGCCATGTCGTAGCCGGGCAGCGCGGGGTACTGGCCCCCCGCAGTGGCGTTGTAGTCGTTGTTGCCCGTCGTGACGTCAGTGAGGTAGGTGCTCGGGGACTGCTGCGCCAGGAAGTAGAGCGCGGGGTTCAGCTGGCCGTAGCCGGCGGTGTTGTCGTTGGCCGAGGCCACCACGGCCACGACGGCGGCCCACAGCGGCGCGGCACCGCTGGTCCCGCCGAGCGCGTTCCAGCCCAACCCGTTGACGCTGTCGTAAATGATGTAGCCGCTGCTCGGGTCGGCGTCAGCCGAGACATCAGGGACCTCCCGGCAATCACCCCCTGCGTCCGCGCACGGCGTGCCACTGCTCCCGCTGACCTGCCCGAGCGCCTGCTGGTAGGCCGGCATGGGGAACGTCTCGGAGATGCCCCCTCCGCCCGCCCCCTCCGAGTAGTAGAGCGCGTCGTTCCAGACCTGCTCCGTCGGCGGTGGCCCGAGCGTCTGCGTCCCGTGGCCGAGGGAGGTCCCTCCGACAGCGGTGACGTCGGGCTGGGCGGCCGGGTCGGAGACGGCCAGGTTGAGGTTCTGAATGACGTCGCCCCGGCTGGTCTTGTCGGTGACCCACACGTAGTCGCGGCTGCTATCACTCACGAGCTGCCCCATGGCATCCGTGCCGGTCTCGAGCGACACCGTCGAGGTGATGGTGTTGCTGGAGGTACTGACCGTCGCCATCACGTCGCCGGGGAAGCTCAAGCCGTTGAGGACGGCAAGGACCTCGTTGCCGTCCGGGGACGGGCCGATCGACTGCACGAGGCCGGTTCCGTTGGAGGGCTGCGTGGTCGCGATCGTCTTGACCACCGAACGGCTGCCCAGGCTCACGACGGTGATCCCTCCCCCGGTTCCCGCATTGGCCACGTACAGGTCGCCGGCGCCACTGGACACGGTCAGGGCGACGGGGTCGTTCCCGACGGCAATGGTGCTCGGACCGGCCGAGCACCCGCTCGTCGTCGTGGCGTTGCACGCTGCGGCATTGAAGTACTCGAGGCGTCCGTTGGCGCCGTCCGCCACGTAGGCGAAGCCATTCGTGGCATCGACGGCCAACGCAGTCGGCACCGTGGACGACACGAGGGTCAGCGTGGCCACCCACGCATTCGTCGTGGCGTTGTACACGGCGACCGTGCCGTTGGTGTTCGCCACGTAGAGGGTGGAGCCGCTCACGGCCAGCGCCGTCGGGGAGCTGAGATGGCCACCCGAGGCAATCTGCGTCGGCGAGCCGCACCCGGTCGTCGTGGTCTGGTTGCAGGTCCCGGTCGAGACGACGGTGAGGCTGCCGTTGGAGTTGGCCACGAAGACCTTCCCGGCCGTCGCATCGAGCGCGACGGCGTCGGGCCCCGATCCCGAGCCGGTCGACACCGAGCCGGCCGTGACGAAGTTCGTCGGGTTGCTCGTGGTCCCCTCGCTGTCCACGCTCAGCGTGTTGCTGGACTTGTTGGCGATGTAGAGGGTCCCGGTGGACGGGTCGACGGCCTGGGCGACGGGATTCGTACCCGTCGTCGCGTCGATCTCGCCGTTGATGTTGCAGCCCTGCGCTCCCTGGTCTCCCGAGGCCACGAAGACCGACTGCCCCTCTGCGGCAGCCGCCTGGAACAGCGTGTTCTCGGAATCCTGGAAGGACTGGCCCACGTAGGCCTCGCAGCCGTTCGTCCAGCTGGCGCTGACGATCTTCGCCGTGTCGTCGCTGACGATCTTGCTGAAGACGGTGTAGAGACTGTCCGAGGACCCGCCTTCATAGACCTCGATGCTCGCCTTCGGCGCCAGCGACAGCACCGTCTCGATGTCGAGCTCGGCCTCCGCCGTGCCGCCACCGGTGGCTCCCCCGCCGTCGATGTCGGTCTGCGTGATCTGGTTGTTCCCCAACGTGATCCCGTAACAGTTGGCGAACGTCGTGATGTCGCTCGGCAGATAGCCCGCGCCGCTCATCTCGAGGAGGGCAACGGTGCTGTTCGCCCCGTAGTCGTTCGACGCGTACAGCGAGCCGAACGCGTAGGCCTGCGCCAGGTCGGGGGCTTCGAGCGCCCCGGTGCTGCTCTTCACCCCGCTGATGCTGGTGGCGCAGGAGCCGTTGACCGGCGAGGGCTGCCCCGCCGCCAGCGTGGGAGCGGCGAGAACCGCGGCCGGATGCGCCACCGCCTGGCTCGCCTGCGGCACGCTCGTCGACGGCTGTGGGGGGCTGAGGGTGTCGAGCCCCAGGATGCCCTCGATCTGGGGTGCCACCGTGGTGTCGACCTCGGGAGCGGTCGCGTTGTCGTACCCGGTCTTGCCCGAGGACAGCCGGTACTGCGAGATGGGCGTCGAGAAGGCGGACTGGACCTGGGCCACCGTGCCCGACACGGGCAGGGACAAGCCGGTGGCCGATGGCGTCCCCACCGTCAGGCCCTCGTCTCGCAAGCTCGAAGCGACCTGCGCGATCGTGGCCGGGGTCGGCCCGAACTGCTCAGCGAATTGTGCCGGCGTCAGGAAGTGGTGGTAGTCGGGCGAACCCGGATCGGACACCGCCCGGACCTCGGCTGCCAGCCCGGCCGGGTCGCGGGGCTCGAGGGTCACCGTCAGCGGGAGCGCGGTGGCCGCCGGCGCCGGACCGACGAGGGTTGCGCCGGGGGGTACGAGCCCCTGGTGCCCGGGCAACTTCTCCCGCCCCACACCGGCCGCACCGGCCGTCGGCGTGGCGATGGCACCGAAGGCCGCGGCGAACCCCAGCACCATGGCCGGACCGAGGAGGCACGACGTGACGCGCCGCAGCAGGGCGCCCCCACGTCCATCCACCTTCATCCGTGCGTCCTCCACAGGAGCCCCCCCCGGCGGGCAAGGCTAATGCTGCCCACCTGGGACGCTGCCCGCGCCTTCCGACTGGAGCGGCCGCGCCCAACGGGCGTTTGCCCGGTAATTATCGGCACCAGGGAGGCACTCCCTTAGGGCTCAGGTCAGCCCGTCGGAGAGGGCGTTCCCCACACGCGGACCCAGTCGACGGAGGTCGTGGCGGGCAGGGGCGTCGTGCCGGGGAGGAACTGGTTCGTCCCGATACCCAAGGCCTGGGTCAGGCAGACGTAGAACGGCTCGTCGAACGGGGCGGGATCGATCAACGGCGAGGCGGCGTTCCAGTGGTCGACCAGGCAGGTCTGCCCGTCGTAGAGGAAGGTCAGCGCCTCGGGCGTCCACTCGACCGCATAGGTGTGGAACTGCCTCGGATCGCCGATGACGCAGTCGTCGTCCGTGGCCGACGGGTCGTTGGAGGAGTTGTTGTAGTGCACGAACGGGATGGCCAGCGTCGGGTACTGGCTGAAGAGCTCGGCGATGTCGATCTCACCCGACGCCGGCCAGGCGCCGTAGGTCAGCTGGGCCGGATAGAGCCAGAAGGAGCTCTGCAGGCCCTGCGTGGTCGCACCGGAGACCTTGGCGCGGACCTCGAAGAGGCCGTCGGCCTGCGTGAACCGCTGGTAGGTCGAGACCATGCCGCTCGTGTACTGCGTGGAGTAGGGCGGGTCACCGGGGCAGAGGAAGGACGACCCCACCTGCTCGGCGGTCAGGTTCAAGGTGCCGCCCGACACCGACACGTTGTCCGGGCTGTCCTCGTAGCACTCGAGCCCGGAGTGGTAGCCACCGTCGGCCGTCTGCTGGACGACCCACTTGGAGGTGTCCAGCGTCGGGCCGTCGAACTCGTCGTCGAACGTGCACTGCCACTGCTGGCCGTCGACGCTGACGGTCGGCTGTCCCCCGCACGCGGTGGACGTACCCGGGGAGGCGGGTGCCGGCGCAGCGGCGGCGGGTGTCGTCGTGCTGGTCGCCGGGACCGGACGCGGCGTTGTCGGCGTCACGGTGTGCGGGACCACCGCGGCCCGACCGGCTGGCGGCCCCGTGGTTGCCGTCGTCGTCGGCTCCGGCACGGTCGTCGACGTGCCGGCCGGCGCGCGCTGCAGAACAGGGGAACCCGTCGGTTGGGTGCTGTCCGTCGCCGCCGGTGTCCCACCGCCGGCCAGCACGGTCGTCATCAGGATCACGGCGACCAGGCTGCCGCCGGTGGCCAGCGCCGGTCCGGCCCTCCTCGCCGGAGACGACGGCGCTCCCCCGGGTGCTGCCCGGGGCTCCGCCGCCTCGCCGTGTGGCTCTCCCGGTTGATGCACCTGACCCCCATGGCGTGGCTCGAGCTTGTCGCAGCCGACATCCGTGCTGCGCGGTCACCACGGGAACGCACGCGCACCGGCCGACTGTCGCCCGGAGCCGAAAACCGGGTCCCCGCGATGTCGTCAGCGTCGTCGTCGCCCCAGGGTCGCACCGGGCGTCGCACCGGGTTTCCACCGGGTAACCAGCACTGCGCTGCTTCGCTGCGGCGGGCGTCGCACCGGCGGTGCGATTTGAGCCCCGGACGCGACCGCGCGGCGCGCCGGCATGCCACACTGTGGGTTCCTCCGCCCGCCGTCGATGGGAGCCGTCGGACACGTGTTGGTTTTCACCTTCCCCGGACAGGGATCGCAGCGCGCCGGAATGGGTGAACCGTGGGTCGACCATCCCTCGTGGGAGGTCGTCGAGGAGGCCTCGGCCGCCGCAGACCGCGACCTCTCCCACCTCCTGCTCCACGCTCCCATTGAGGAGCTCACCCAGACCGAGAACGCGCAGCTGGCCACGACGGTGCTCAGCCTGGTGGTACTCGACGCGGTGGAGCGGATCGGGCTCACGCCGGCGGCCTGTGCCGGCCACAGCCTGGGCGAATACACCGCACTGGTGGCCAGCGGGTCGCTGGGCTTCGACCATGGGATTCAGCTCGTGGTGGCGCGGGGCGAGGCGATGGCCCGAGCCGGCGAGGAAGCTCCAGGAACGATGGCGGCCCTGCTCGGGATCGCCGACGACGACGCCGAAGCGGCCTGCATGCGCGCCGAGGGCGACGTCTGGGTGGCCAACTACAACGCGCCCGGGCAGGTCGTCATCGCCGGCACGGCCGAAGCGGTCGCGCTGGCCGGCGAACTGGCCAAGGGCCTGGGCGCCAAGCGCGTCATGCCGATTCAGGTCTCGGGCGCTTTCCACACGCCACTGATGCAGGGTGCGCGTGCCGACCTGCGCAAGGCCTTGGCCGAGGTCACCTTCCTCACGCCGGAGGTGCGGGTCGTGGCCAACGTCGATGCGCACGTCCACGACGACCCGGCTGACTGGCCGGGCCTGCTCTCGGCCCAGCTGTGCAGCCCCGTGCGCTGGCGCCAGACGCTCGAGACCTTCGCCGGGCTCGGCCTGACGTCGCTGGTGGAGCTCGGGCCCGGTGGCGTGCTGAGCGGGTTGGCCAAGCGCAGTCTGCCCGAGATCCAGTCCCTGGCCGTCTCCAAGCCCGAGGACCTCGACACCCTCATGGATCAGATCGGTGCGGCCGGGACCTGGCGGGCCGAGCCCGCTCTGCACCAGGGCGAGCACCTCTACATGTCCGAGCGCGTCGTGGTCAGCCCCTCGAGCGGCATCTTCAGCCCCGAGGCGTCCCTGCAGGCGCCCGGGACCGGGTTGTTGCCCGGGACCGGCGGCGGCTCGGACCAGTCGTCGGCCGTCGACGTGGGCGATCTGGTGGGCCGGGTCGGGGTCTCGGACGTGCGGACCCCCTTCGCAGGACAGGTGATCGGATGGCTGGCGGCCGACGGTGAGCGCGTCCAGGAGGGCCAGCCGCTCGTCTGGCTCCGGGTACCCGACGCGCGCTGATGGCCATCGTCCTCGTCACCGGTGGGACACGCGGCATCGGCGCTGCCTGCGTTTCCTGGTTCCTGGCCAACGGCGATCAGGTGGCCACGACCTACCGTTCCGATGATCCACCGGCGCCCCCGCAAGGCGGCGACCCCGAGCGCTTCCTCGCCGTCCGCTGCGATGTCCGCAACAGCGAGGACGTCGAATCGGCCTTCACCGCAATTGAGGAGAGGTGGGGGCCGGTGCAGGTGCTGGTGGCCAACGCGGGCATCACGCTGGACTCGCTCATGCTGCGCATGAGCGATCAGGCCTTCCACGACGTCATCGACGCCAACCTGACGGGATCGTTCCGGGTGGCGAAACGGGCCGTGGCCAAGATGCTGCGGCTGCACACGGGCCGCATCGTCTTCGTGTCCTCGGTCGGCGCCTTCGTGGGCCTGCCGGGGCAGGCGAACTACGCCGCCTCCAAAGCGGGCCTCGTCGGCATGGCCCGGGCCATCGCCCGCGAGGTGGGCAGCCGCCAGATCACGGTGAACGTGGTCGCCCCCGGCCTGATCGACACCGACATGACCGCAGCTCTCGGCGCCGACAGGATCGCCCTCATGACCGGCCAGGTCCCCCTCGGCCACGCCGGCAGCCCGGCCGATGTGGCCGCTGTGGTGGGCTTCCTGGCCTCCGACGCCGCCGCCTACGTGACCGGCGCCGTCGTGCCGGTCGACGGCGGGCTGGGCATGGGCCTGTAGCGTTCAAGGGACCGACGACAAAGGAGCAGATTGTGGACAGCGACGCAGCGTTCGAGAAGTTTCGCGAGTGCGCCGTGGAAGTACTGCAGGTACCGGCGGACAAGATCACCAAGGAAGCCAAGTTCGCCGACGACCTCGACGCCGACAGCCTCGATCTGGTCGAGCTGGTCATGGCACTCGAGGAGGCCTTCGACATCACGGTCGAGGAGACCGAGCTCGAGGACATCACGACCATCGGCCAGGCCTTCGACCTGATCTCCGCCAAGCTCTGATGCAGATCGGGATTGGCGCCGAAGGCCCGATCCAGGGGCGGCGGGTCGCCGTCACCGGCCTCGGCGCGGTCACGTGCTGTGGTGTGGGCGTGGACGCGCTGTGGGACGGGCTGCTCCATCCGACGGTCGTCGGGGGGCCTGTGCGCGACTACGAGCCCACTGATTGGTTCGGGCCCAAGGAGGTGCGCCAGCTCGACCGCTTCGCCCAGCTGTCCATGGTGGCGGCGGACCAGGCCGTCGGCGCCGCCGGTGAGATCGCGGTCGACCCCGCCAAGGCGGGCGTCGTGTTCGCCACCGGCGTCGGTGGCTTCGAGACGCTGGCCAACCAGGTCGGCGTCTACAACGAAAAGGGGGCCGACCGGGTTTCCCCGCGCCTCGTGCCGATGATGATGGCGAACGCCGGCGCCGCCGGCATCTCCATGCGCCTCGGCTGGCGCGGTCCCTCCGAGGTGATCTGCACGGCCTGCGCGGCCGGGACGCACGCCATCGCGGCGGCGGCGCGCCTCGTGGCCTCGGGGCGCTGTGACGTGGCCATCGGCGGCGGCTCCGAGGCCAGCATGCACCCGGTGGCCCTGGCCGCCTTCGCCAATATGACCGCGCTGTCGACGTCGGGTCATTCACGCCCGTTCGACATCCGGCGCGATGGCTTCGTCATGACCGAGGGTGCTGCCGCCCTCGTGCTCGAGGATTGGGACCGAGCCGTCGCACGCGGCGCGACGATCTACGCCGAGGTTGCCGGTGCGGCCAGCACGGCCGACGCGCATCACATCACCGCGCCTGCTCCGGACGGCGCCGGCGCGGTCGCCTGCATGGAACTGGCCCTGGGCGACGCCGGGATCGCGCCTTCTGCCGTCGGGCACATCAACGCCCACGGCACCTCGACGCCGCTCAACGACCTCGCCGAGGCGCGGGCCATCGCCAAGGTGTTCGGCGAGCCCGGGCCGCTCGTGACGTCCACCAAGGGGGTCACGGGCCACGGGCTGGCCGCCGCGGGCGCCATCGAAGCCGTCGCCGCCGTCCTCACCATCGACCGGGCGACCATCCCGCCGACGGCCGGCTACGCCGAGCCCGACCCCGAGATCACCATTGCGATCGTCCACGGCGCACCGCGGCCGTGGGAACCGGCAGCCGTCCTCTCGAACTCCTTCGGTTTCGGCGGCCACAACGGCTGCCTGGTGCTGCTGCCCCCTGGCTGAGACCAGCCGATAAGGTCGCACCTCCGCTGCCGCCGGAGCAGCGATTCGTGAGGTCCGTCGATGGGAAGGCTGCAAACCTGGGGTGCCGCGGCGCGCCGCTCCCGCCCCTTCCAGGTCGTGGCCGCCGTCGTGGTCCTTGCGCTGGTGGCGGGCGTCCTCGTGCTGGTGACCCGGAGCACCACTGCGCCGCCGTCCCCGGCCTCGAAGCCGGCCCTCTCGACCCGGGCCGTCGCCCTGGGGGATTCGGTCCCCTACGGGCACGGGCTGGCCAATCCCTATCTGACGCCCCAGATCGGGCTGCCCTCCGGGGCCGTCTCACAGGGCCCCTCGACCCGGGCCTACCCGAGCCTGGTGGCGACGCGGTTCGGCCTCACCATGTCCGTGCGCTCCAGCAACTGTCACCTGACGGGCGATCAGCTCGCCGTCAGCGGGGCGGTGGCCGACGGCAGCGACAACACCACCCGCGACGGCCAGTGCCCGGTGCCGCCCCAGCAGGCGCGCAACCTGTCCGACGAACTGGCGGCGACCGACCTCGCCCGGCAGCCGGCCCGCCTGGTCCTCCTGCAGGACGGGGCCGACGACATCGACTTCAGCGCATGCCTCGAGTACCAGCTGGCCCGTGTCCTGGGGGTCGGCATCGACCTCGGGCACAGCTGCGTCGCCAACGGAGCGGTCACACCCATGATCGCCACGGAGCTGAGCAACGTGCGGACCAGCCTGACCCGGGCCATTGAGGCCATCGCCCCGCACACCTCGGCCATCGCGGTCCTCGACTACTACCAACCGATCCCCGAGCCGTCACAGATCGCCAAGGGCGTCGCCGCGGACGGCCTGCACACCAACCTCGTGTGCAGCGGGCTCAAGCCCAATGCGGGGAGCACCTACGCCGCGGCCCAGGTCGTGCTGGCCGCGCTGAACCAGGCCATCGCCGGCGCGGTCGCCGATGCCCGGGTGCACCACGTCAAGAACGTGACCCTGGTGGACGTGGCGCAGAGCTTCGACGGCCACGGCATCTGCACCGCTGATCCCTGGGTGTTCTCGGGCGAGCCTGTCCCCGACGGCACGCTGGCCGCCGATACCGAGCGCATCCTGGCCGCCAAGGCGTGCTCGGAGACCACGGCCCTCCACGGAGCCATGAGCTGCGCCGGCCTGACGGGCTCCGCGCTCGCCGCCGAGCGAAACCTGCAGGACTACGTCTGGCGCGCCGCGCACCCGACAGCGGCGGGACAGCGCGCCCTCGCGGCCGCGGTGGAGCAGCGGCTGGGGGCGGCGTTCAGTCGATTGCCTCCCGGAATGACGCGATGAAGGCCGCCGCCCCGTCGGGCCCCTGGTCCTCGAGCAGTCGCCGCACGAGCGCCGAGCCGACCACGACGCCGTCGGCAACCTCGCAGACCTGCGCCGCCTGATCGGGCGTCGAGACGCCCACCCCGACGCAGACGGGCATGTCCGTGAAGCGGCGGATCCGCTCCACGACCTTCGTCACGTCAGCGCCGAGGTCGACGCGCTCCCCCGTCACCCCCATGCGGGCGACGGCGTAGACGAAGCCGCGCGCCCGGGCGCAGATGCGCTCGACCCTGTCGGGCGGCGAGGAGGGGGCGACCAGGAGGACGGTGGCGATGCCGGCGGCGTCCGCCTCGGCGGCCCACGGGCTGATCTCCTCAATCGGCAGATCCGGGAGGATCGCCCCGCTGACACCGGCGGCGGCCAACGAGCGCGCCATGCGCTTGTGGCCGGCTCGGAACACGAGGTTGTAATAGGTCATCACCGCAACGGGCACCGGAGCCTCCGCCCGCGCCAGACCGTCGAGCACCTGGTCGGGCACGGTGCCCCGGCGCAGCGCTCGCAGCGCCGCCTCCTGGATCACGGGCCCGTCCATCATCGGGTCCGAGAAGGGGATCCCGACCTCCACCGCGTCGGCCCCGGCCGCGATCACCGCGGCCAGCGACTGCGTCCAGTCCTCCGTCATGCCGCCCATCAGGTAGGGGACGAGCAGCTTGCGCCCCTGCTCGCGGCGGGCCCGGAGCTCCTTCTCGAGGTCAGGCATCGCTCTGGCGACTGAAGATCTCGCGCACCTGGGCCACGTCCTTGTCTCCCCGGCCCGACAGCGTGATCAGCACGGTCGAACCCGCCGGCAGGGCGTCGGTGCCCGCGCTCTTGGCCACCCAGGCCACGGCGTGGGACGACTCGAGCGCGGGGATGATGCCCTCGGTGTGGCTGAGGAGCCGGAAGGCCTCGAGCACCTCGTCGTCCGACGCCAGGGAGTACTCGGCCCTTCCGATGGCGGCCAGGTGCGCGTGCTCGGGCCCCAGTCCCGGATAGTCGAGCCCGGCCGAGATCGACTCGGCCTCCTGAATCTGCCCGGCCTCGTCCTGGAGCAGCCGCGAGTGCATGCCGTGCAACACCCCCGGAATGCCGTTGGTCATCGCGGCGCCGCCGGCGGCCTCGACCCCGACCAGCCGGGCCGGCGTGTCGACGAAGCCGGCGAACGTGCCCGCCGCGTTCGAGCCGCCGCCGACGCAGGCCACCACGACGTCGGGCGCGGCACCGTCGAGGAGCTCAGCACACTGCACGCGTGCCTCCTCGCCCACGACGCTCTGGAGCTGTCGCACCATGTAGGGGAAGGGATGGGGCCCCATGACCGAGCCGAGGCAGTAGTGCGTGGTGTCCACCGTGGCCACCCACTCGCGCATGGCCTCGTTCACTGCGTCCTTGAGCGTGCGGCTGCCCGAGGTGACGGTGCGGACCTCGGCACCGAGCAACTCCATGCGGAACACGTTGAGCTCCTGGCGCTGCGTGTCCACCTCGCCCATGAAGACAGTGCACTCCAGGCCGAACAGCGCGGCCGCCGTGGCCGAGGCGACGCCGTGCTGGCCCGCCCCCGTCTCCGCGATCATGCGCGACTTGCCCATGCGCTTGGTCAAGAGCGCCTGACCGACGACGTTGTTCAGCTTGTGCGAGCCCGTGTGGGCCAGGTCCTCCCGCTTCAGGAAGACACGCACGCCGAGGCGCTCGGAGAGGCGTGTGCACTCGGTCACCGGAGTGGGACGGCCCCCGTAGTGGCGCAGCAGCCCGTCCAGCTCGGAGCGGAAGTCCGGGTCGGCCCAGGCGTCGTCGAACCACTTCTCCAGTTCGAGGCAGGCGGGCATCAGCGACTCGGGCACGAAGCGGCCGCCGAATTCGCCGAAGCGGCCGTCGGAGCCCGGGTGTCCCATCAGGCCCTCGCGCCCGTCGCTCACGCGTCCCTCCAGTCGTAGGGCTCTTCGGCGTCGCCGCCCAGGGGGTCGCGTGCGGCGACCGCGTCGTAGGCCTGCCGTGCGTTGGCGATGAACTGGCGCAAGAGGAGGGGGTCCTTGCGGCCCGGGGCGGACTCGACCCCGGTGGAGACGTCGACGCCCCGCGGCCGGAGATGGCTGACGGCCTGGGCCACGTTCTCCGGCCGGAGGCCGCCGCAGACGATGAGGCGGTTGTTGTCCGACACCCCTTCGGCCAGGCGCCAGTCGAAGACATCGCCGGTGCCGGGATTGGGCCCGTCGACCAGCAGGTAGTCGGCACCGAAGTCCTCGAAGCGCTTGATGGTGGGATCACCTGCCGGGAAGGCCTTGATCACGGTGGGCACGCGCGCCCGTACCCATTGGGTCTCCTCGGCCGTCTCGTGGCCGTGCAACTGGGCCGCCCCGAGGCCGGCCAGCCGGACGGCCTCCACGACGCGTTGGGGCGCCTCGTCGCGGAACACTCCCACCGTCAACACGTGCTCGGGCAGTCGCTTGGCGATGTCACCGGCGAGGTGCACGGAGACCTGCCGCGGTGAGGGGGCGAACACGAAGCCCACGGCGGAGGCGCCCAGGCTGACGGAGAGCAGTGCATCGGCCTCCGAGGTGATGCCGCAGATCTTGACGAACAGGTCGGCGCTCATCGCGTCCCGACTGCGTGCCCGACGAGCTCGCGCAGCTGCGCCGGCCGGTCCGCCGCCCGCATCAGCGTCTCGCCGACGAGGATGGCGTCGTAACCCGCCTCGGCGAGACGCCGGGCGTCAGCCCCGTCGCGGATCCCCGACTCGGCCACGGCGACCACACCGGGAGGGATGTGCGCCGCCAGGGCGCACGCCCGCTCGTGATCGACCTGGAACGTGCGCAGGTCGCGCTGGTTCACCCCGACGAGCGACGCGCCCGCAGCCAGGGCGCGGGCGAGCTCCTCCTCGTCGTGCACCTCCACCAGCGCGGCCAGGGCGAGATCCGCGGCCAGCGCCGCGCAGGCGGTCAACTCGGCATCGGAGAGCCCGGCGGCGATCAACAGCACGGCGTCCGCCCCCATCAGCCAGCGCGTCGGCCACATCGGCCTCTTGCACGGTGAAGTCCTTGCGCAGCACCGGCAGGCCCGAGGCCTGGCGGGCCGTGGCCAAGTCGGCCGGCGAGCCGCCGAAGAAGTCGACGTCGGTCAGGACGGACAGGCAAGCGGCGCCGCCGGTGACGTACTCCTTGGCCACCAGGTCGGCCTGCAGGTCGGGGTCGAGGTCGCCCTTGGACGGCGACCGGCGCTTGATCTCGGCGATACAGGCCAGGCCGCCTCCGCGCAGCGCACCGACGAAGTCCCGGGGCAGTGGGGTCCCCGCCGCCTGTTCGACCAGGTCGGGAAGGGCGCGGCCATCAGCCTCGGCGCGGGCCCGGTGAGCAGCGAGGATGTCCGCCAGGTAGGTGGGCATGACGCTTCAGCGTAGCGGCGCGCCCTTTCGCCGCTGGTCCACTCCCCCGCCCCGGGCCGGCCGGAGCGCAGCGGGCGGTGCCGGCGCCCTCAGTCGTGCAGCCGGTCGAGGACGCGCTGGCGGCGCTGGCGCGCCTCGCGTGGGAGGTCGCACGACGCCAACGAGACGGGCGGGCGGGCCGCTGCGGCTTCGCGGAGCATCTCGGCCAGGCCCGAGTAGATGACCTCGATCGTGAAGTCGTCGACCTCGACGGAGGCCGTCTCGGTGCCGTCGTCGGCGAGCTGAATCACCTTGACCATCAGTCCACCAGGGCATGGGCGGCGGGCTCCTCGGCCTGCCGCTCGATCGCGATGCAGTCCCCGTCGCGGAAGATCCATCCCGCCTCCCGCCACGGGTTGAGCTCGGGCAGCACCGGTGCGCCTTCGACGGTGTCTCGTTGCGTGCTGCACTGCGTGTCGCCCATGCCCAGAGCCTGCGCCCCGGTCGTCTCATGTGCGGTGACGTCCGGTTGCAGTTTCGGTGCCGGCGGTCACGAGGGTTGCCGGTTGTATCGGGGCAGGTCAAAGCGCTAAGGCCAACGGGCGGGCGGCGGGCGGGCGGGCGGCGGGCGGTCACCGGGCGAAGAGGTGCCAGCCGGCCCACATCCAGGCCAGGACCAGCACCACCCGGAGGAACGGGCCCGTCGCCAGGCGCTCCAGCACCACGCCGGGGCGGGCCAGCGGGGACCCCGGGACACGGGAACGCGCGACGACGGCGACTGTGGCCAGCCCGAGGACGGCCCAGACCGCGTAGGAGAGCGCGGAGCTCATGCGTGCCCGGCGCCCCGTCCTGCCGCATCCGCGCGCCGTCCCCCTCGCCGCACGATGGCCGCCCCGAGGTACAGCCACAGGAAGAACACGATGGCCTTGAGGCCCTCGTGTCGATCCACTGCGTCCGCCATGGAGCTGAGCGTCGGATGGTCGGCCCGGCCGCCCCGGGCGGCGTACTCGGCCACCTCCCACGCGAGCATTACCACGAACAGGACCACCCAGGCTCGCCACGGGTGGGAAAGGGGTCCGTCCGCGTCGGGCAGCGCGCGGCGGCGCGGCGGGCGTGGCTCGGCACGGAGCGGCCAGAGGGCGACGACGAGTGCAGCCATGGCGACGATCGGCAGCCCGGTCGCCAGGTTGGCCCCGCCGGTGAAGGCGGTGGTGCGCGCCGCGACCAGCGCGTAGGCGGCCCCGGCCGCCACCAGCGCGGCGCGGCCGGGCGCTGACCGGGTCCATCTCGGTCGCCGCTCCGGGTGTCGGCCGCCGCCCGGAGCTTGCCCCGCAGGCACCGGCACGGCCTGCCTGACCCGACGCCCTAGCCGGGCTCGGTCAGGGGCAGGAGCGCCACGCGAGCGGGCCAGGAGCCGCCGACGCCGTCGCCCGAGCGCAGCCGGACGGGACCCGGGGCCCCCACGCCGCGGTGCAGGTAGCCGAGCCCCACCCAGGCGCCCATCTCGCTGCTCCAGGCGACGGAGGTGACGGTCCCCGCCACCTTGTCCTCGGCGGCCCCGTCGCCGGCGGGCGCCTCCCCGCCGTGCAGGGTCATGCCCCGAGCCAGCGCGGCGCCGCCGCCGGGCCCGGCCGTCTCGGTGGCCACCACGCCCACGAGGCGGCGGGCCACGTTCGAGCCACGGGCGTCCAGGCGGGCCACCAGCTCCTGGCCGGTGTAGCAGCCCTTGGTGAAGTTCACGGTGCGTTCCACGAGGCCGGCCTCCGCCGCAATGGTCTTTCCGGTGAGCTCGGTGCCCATGGCGGGGATACCCGACACGATCCGGCAGGCTTCGACCACCTCGGCACGACACGCCGTGATGCCCGCCGGCAGCGACGCGTCACCGGGGGCCAGCACCACGTCCTCGGGTCCGAGGAGATCGACGCCGGTCCATCCGTTCCATTCGAACGGCAGGGCCAGCACGCCCCGCTCGGCCAGGACCGTCAGCAGTCCGGCCGCGGCCTCGCCCACGCCCCGGCCGCGCAGGGAGAGATCGCGCCAGGGCAGCACTTCGAGCTCGACCTTCGAACGCAGGAGGAAGCGGCGCAGCCGGGCGAGGACGGTGTCGCCGTAGCCCCGGTCCACATCGAGGACGAACCCGTGCCCGTCGGTGCGGGTCACCCGCAGGAGCGCCGAGAGCTTCCCGTCCGGCTCGAGCAGAAGCGAGTCCGCCGTGGCGCCGACGGCGAGCGCCGCGACGTCCTGACTGAGCTGGCCCTGCAGGTAGGCCTCCGCATCGGGGCCGCGCACGGCCAGGATGTCGCGACCGGCACGGAATGCCCCGGCACCATGGCGCAGGGCCCCGGTCTCGGCGTCGACATCCGCTCGTGCGTCCGCGTCGAGGGGCCGCGGGGCCGTCACGGCCGCCGCCCGGCCCGGCGGGCCGCACTCATGCCGCGTGCCGCCGTCACCGCCACCAACAGGGCGCCGGCCTTGTGCGCGCACTCCTCGTCCTCGCTCTGCGGGTCGCTGTCCGCCACGATGCCCGCGCCGGCCTGCACGCTCGCCCGTCCGCCGGGCGTGACCACCATGGTCCGGATGGCGATGGCGGTGTCGACGTTGCCCGAGAAGTCGATGTAGCCGACGACGCCCCCGTACACGCCGCGCTTGGTCGGCTCGAGCTCGTCGATGATCTCCATGGCACGCACCTTGGGCGCGCCGGAGAGCGTCCCGGCGGGCAGGGTCGCCCGCAGCACGTCGATGGGCCCCTTGCCCTCGGCCAGCTCACCGGAGACCTGCGAGGTGATGTGCATGATGTGGCTGTAGCGCTCGATCGTCATGAGCTCGTCCACCTTCTCGGTGCCGAAGCGGACGACGCGCCCGACGTCGTTGCGAGCCAGGTCCACCAGCATGATGTGCTCGGCCAGCTCCTTGGGATCCTCGGCCAGCTCGCCCTCGAGCAACCGGTCGTGCTGCTCGTTCTCGCCCCGCGGCCGCGAGCCGGCGATGGGCCGGGAGATCACGACCCCGTCACGCAGGCGCACCATGGGCTCGGGCGACGCGCCGACCACGGTGACCTCGGGAAAGCGCAGGAAGTACATGTACGGGCTCGGGTTGAGCAGGCGCAGGGCCCGGTAGACGTCGTAGGGGTCGGCATCGAGCTCCAGGTCGAAGCGCTGCGACAGCACCACTTGGAAGATGTCACCCGCCCGGATGTACTCCTTGGCCGCGCCGATGGAGGCCTTGTACTCCTCCGAGGTGACCGTGCGCCGCGCCTCGGCCTTGGGCAGTCCCGGACGCGGTGCGGCGACCATGGGGCGGGGGTCCGAGCCGTCTGCCGGACGAGCGCAGTCCGCCGCCAGTTCGACCAGCCGTGAACAGGCGGCGTCGTAGGCCGCCGCCAGTGCCTCGGCGTCGACGGCACCCGCGGGGTCCGGTTCGGGCACCACGACGTTGTCGACGAGGACGATGCGCTGGCGCCAGTGGTCGAACGCGCAGAACTGGCCGATCACGACGAGGGCGGCGTCGGGGTGCCCCAGGTCGTCATCGGGCACGTCGGGGAGGCGCTCGACCTCACGCACGACGTCGTAGCCGAGATACCCGACCAGGCCCCCGTGCAGCGGCGGCAGCCCGGCCAGCGCAGGCGACTGGAAGCGCGCCACCATGGCCTCCACCGCGGCGAGGATCCCCTCGTCCGAGTCGCCCAGGGCCAGGCGGCCGGTCGTCTGGACGCGACGGCCCCGCGCCGTGAGTGTCGCCAGCGGCCGTCGCCCCACGAAGGAGTAGCGGCCCCAGCGCTCCCCGCCCTCGACCGACTCGAAGAGGAAGCCGTCCGCCTCTCCGACGACATTGGCGAAGCAGGTGACGGGCGTCAGGGTGTCGGCCACGACCTCGCACCAGACGGGGACGATGGTGTGCGCCTTGGCCAACGCGGCGAACTCGGCGGCGTCGGGGTGGAAGTCCAGGGCGCCCGCCGACGACGCGGGGCCCGGACCCGGATCGCCGGCGCCGGTCACGGCGCGGGCACTCCCGGGCCCGTGCCGATGGTCCGGTAGAAGCAGGTCCGCTCCCCGGTGTGGCAGGCCCCGCGGCCGTGCTGGTCCACCAGGACGACGAGCGCGTCGCCGTCGCAGTCCATCCGGACCTCGCGCACGTATTGGCGGTCGCCCGAGGTCTCGCCCTTCTGCCAGTACTCGTTGCGACTGCGGCTGTAGAACCAGGAACGCCCCGTCTCGACGGTGCGGCGCAAGGCCTCGGCGTCCATGTAGGCCACGGTCAGGACGGTGCCGTCGGTCGCATCCTGCACGATGGCCGGCACCAGCCCGCCCGCCTTGTCGAAGTCGACCAGTCGCGCCAGCTCCTCGTCGAAGGTCAAGGGCACGCCTGCGGGCACGCTCACAGGTACAGCCCCGTGCCGCTGTCGTTGCGCGGCGAGGCGATGGCGTGGATGTCGCGCTCGCGCAGAATCACGTACTCCTCGCCGTGCACCTCGACCTCGAAGCGGTCCTCGGGGTTGAAGAGCACGGTGTCGCCGACCTTGACCGTCCGCACGTGGGGCCCGACGGCGACCGCCTCCGCCCAGGTCAGGCGGCGGCTGATCTGGGCCGTGGCCGGGATCAGGATGCCGGCCCGCGAGCGCCGCTCACCGTCTGTCGGCGAGATCTGGACCATCACCCGGTCGAAGAGCACCGAGATGGGTTGCTTGTCCTCACTCACCGCCGGTTTTTCGGTCTTGGCGCGGCTGGACCCTTCCTTCGTCGTCGACGTGGCCACCGTTGCACGGTACCGCACGAGGACGCCGTCCCAGGTCAGGGGGTCCGGCTCACGCCGGGCGGACCGTGACGCCGTGCGCCGCCATGTAGGCCTTGGCCTCACCGATGGTGAACTCGCGCCGGTGGAAGATCGACGCCGCCAGCACGGCGTCGGCGCCTCCGTCGAGCGCGCCGTCGACCAGGTGCTGCAGGCCGCCCACGCCACCCGATGCCACCACCGGGATGTCTACGGCCTCGACCACCGCCCGCGTCAGCGCGAGGTCGAAGCCGTCCCGCGTGCCGTCGCGGTCCATGGACGTCAGGAGGATCTCGCCGGCCCCGTTGGACGCGCACTCCACCGCCCAGGCGACCACGTCCCGGCCCACCGGCGTCCTCCCACCGTGGGTGTGGACCTCCCACCCGCTGCCGCCGTCCGTGCGCGCCCGGGCGTCGATGGCCACGACCGCGCATTGCCCGCCGAACTCGTCCGCGATGTCGCGCACGAGCTCAGGACGCTCGACCGCGGCGGTGTTCACCGCGACCTTGTCCGCGCCGGCCCGGAGGAGGCGGCGTGCATCCTCCGCCACCCGGACGCCGCCTCCGACGGTGAGTGGGATGAACACCTGCTCCGCCGTGCGGGCCACCACGTCGACCATGGTGTCGCGCTCGTCCGACGACGCGGTGATGTCGAGGAATGTGACCTCGTCGGCACCCTCGGTGTCGTAGCGCGCCGCCAGCTCCACAGGATCGCCCTCGTCCGTCAGGTCGACGAAGCGCACGCCCTTGACGACGCGGCCGCCCGTCACGTCCAGACAGGGGATCAGGCGGATGCTGCGCACGCGGCGATCCCCTCCTCCACGGTCAGCCGGCCCTCCATGATGGCCTTGCCCACGATGGCGCCGGCCAGCCGCCGGCCGGCGACCTGCAGCCTTGCCAGCGCGACGAGATCGTCCACGCTCGAGACGCCGCCCGACGCCACCACCGGCAGCTCCGTGGCAGCCAGCAACGCCTGCAGCCCCTTCAGGTCGGGCCCCGAGAGCATGCCGTCGCGCGCCACCGAGGTGGCGACGACCGCGTCGATGGGATCGTGCTGCCACAGCTCGAGCAGGTCGGTCAGCGCCTGCCCCGTCCCGGCCAGCCACCCCTGCGCCTGCGCCTCGGCCACCCCGTCCTCGCCGACCCGGTAGTCGAGGCCGACCGCCACCCGCCCGGGCCAGCGGCGGGCACAGCGCCCGGCCAGAGCGGGCTCTTCGAGCGCAGCCGTGCCCAGGACGACCCGCGCCACGCCGGACCCGAGCAGCTCCTCGACATCATCCTCGCAGCGGACGCCGCCGCCGAACTCCACGCGCGCGCCGGCCTCGCCGGTCAGACGAAGGATCTGCCGCAGGACGCCGCGCTCGTGCGCCACACCCGTCCGGGCCCCGTCGAGGTCCACGACGTGGATCCAGCGCGTGCCGGCCGCGATGTAGCGCTCCGCCAGCGCGGCGGGGTCGCCGTAGCGGTCTTCACGTCCGAAGTCGCCCTGCGTCAAGCGCACCGCGGTCCCACGGCGCAGGTCGATGGCGGGGAGCAGCTCCATCATGCGGCAGCCTTGGCGGCCCGCACGAAGTTGGCCAGGAGGGCCAGCCCGGTGGCCCCGGACTTCTCCGGGTGGAACTGCGCGCCCCAGAGGGAGCCGCGGATGGCCAACGCGGCCACCTCCCCGCCGTAGTCGCACACCGCCACCGTCTCGGCGCCGACGGGCGGTGCGAAGGAGTGGACGAAGTACACCCAGGGGTGCGGGCCCAGTCCGTGCAGCGGCGCGGGCTCCCCCGCCCCGGTGCCGCACACCTCGAGCACGTTCCACTGCATCTGCGGGTGTTTCACACCCGAGGGCAGCGCTCCCACCTGCCCCGGGAAGACCCCGAGTCCGGTGGCACCGGGGCTCTCGACCGAGCCGTCGTAGAGCAACTGGAACCCGACGCAGACACCGAAGAAGGGGACACCGGACGCAATGGCGGAGCGGGCGGGGTCCTCCAGCCCGCTGTCGTGCAGCGCCCGCGCGCGAGGCACCGAAGGCGCCCACGCCGGGCAGCACCACGGCATCGGCTCCAGCGACATCGGCGGGGTCGTCGACCAGGCGAGCCGCCGCTCCGACGTGCTGCAGGGCCTTCTCGGCCGAGCGGAGGTTCCCGATCCCGTAGTCGAGGACGGCGATGCGGGGCGCTGCGGTCACAGGCTGCCCTTGGTGGAGGGGATGCCACCCCCTTCGACGCGCACGGCGTCGCGCAGGCACCGGGCCACCCCCTTGAAGCTGGCCTCCAGCATGTGGTGCGTGTTCTTGCCCTCGAGCCGGCGGATGTGCAGCGTCAGGTTGGCTGCGGTGGCGAAGGCGCGCCAGAACTCCTCGGCCAGCTGCGGGTCGAAGGGCGGCGTGCCGAGGCCGGGCGTGTCCGGCGCGAACTCGAGCGAATAGGCCAGGTACGGTCGGCCCGAGAGGTCCAGGGCCACTTCGATGAGCGCCTCGTCGAGGGGCAACAACACGGACGCGAAGCGGCGCACGCCGGCCTTGTCGCCCAGCGCCTCGGCGAGGAGGGCACCGACGACGATCCCGACGTCCTCCACGGTGTGGTGGGCGTCGACGTGCAGGTCGCCGGTGGCACGCACCGTGAGATCGAACCCGGCGTGCTTGCCGAGCTGCTCGACCATGTGGTCGAAGAAGGGCAGGCCGGTGGAGACCTCGGTGCGCCCGGTGCCATCGAGCACCAGCTCGGCCTCGATGGTGGTCTCCTTGGTGGCGCGCGCTCGGGTGGCGCGGCGGGCATCGGTGGTCACAGGCTCTCCTTCAAGGCGTGGAGGAAGCGGTCGTTCTCCTCGGCCGTCCCGATCGTGACACGCAGGCAGCCCCGCAGGCCGTCCCAGCTGGCGCAGTTGCGGATCAGCACCGAGTGGTCCAGGAGGGCCTGCCAGACGTCGTCGGCGTTGCGCTCCCGGGGCCGGAACAAAATGAAATTGGCGTCGGAGGGCCAACTGTCCACCGGCAGGTCGCCGAGCGCGGCGGCCACCCTCCCCCGTTCCTCGGAGATCCGGGCGACCCTGGCCTCCATCTCGGGCACGTGTCGCAGCGCGACGAGACCGGCGACCTGCGTCTGGGCCGACAGGTGGTACGGCAGCACGACGGATTCGCACGCCTCCACGACGGCGGGATCCGCCACCAGGTAGCCCAGCCGCGCCCCGGCCATCGCCCACGTCTTGGAGAAGGTGCGGGTGACGACGAGGCCGGGCTGCTCGCGCCCGCGCAGTGCCAGTGCCGACCACGGGGAGAACTGGCCGTAGGCCTCGTCGACGATCACGAGCCCCGGTGCCGCCCCGCTCACCGCGGCCACGGTCGCGGGCGGTTCGGCCCGCCCGGTCGGGTTGTTGGGCGAGCACAGGAACGTGATGTCGGGCAACTGCGACGCCAACAGCTCGAGCGCATGCCCAAGCTCGATCTGGAAGTCGTCGTCGCGGGCGCCCTCGACGACCTCGGTCCCGGTGATCCGTGCGATGTGCGAGTGCAACGCGTAGGTGGGCTCGAAGACCAGGGCGCGCCGGCCCGGCCCCCCGAAGGCGAGGAGCAGGCATTGCAACACCTCGTTGGACCCGTTGGCGCAGAACACCTCGTCCGGGGACGCCCCGTGCAGGTCGGCCACGGCCTGGCGCAACTCGGTCGCCGGTCGGTCGGGGTAGCGATGGAAGGAGACCTCCGCCAGCGCGGACAGCAGCTCCTCGCGCCAGGCGTCAGGTGGCGCGAACGGTGACTCGTTCGTGTTGAGGCGCACCTCCGCCTCGACCTGGGGCGAGTGGTAGCCCTCGGTGAGTTGGAGGTCCGGGCGCACCGGCGGGACCGCACTCACGATGGCCCCTGTCCGTCATTGGCCAGGGCTTCGAGCCGCAGTCGCACCGAATCGGCGTGCGCCGGCAGCCCCTCGGTCTCCGCCAGCGTGATCACGAGCGGCCCGAGCGCGCGCAGGGCGTCGGGCGACACCCGCACGGCGTGGATGTGCTTGCGGAAGTCGCTCGCGCGCAGCGCGGAGGAGAAGCGCGCCGTCCGATTGACCGGCAGGACGTGGTTCGGCCCCGCGATGTAGTCCCCCATGCTCGCCGGCGACCACTGCCCGATGAAGACGGCACCGGCGTTCTGCACGAGTCCGAGCAGCGCCTGACCCTCGTCCTCCGGGACCATCAGCTGCAGGTGCTCGGGCGCGATGACGTTGGCGACAGCCAGTGCCTGCACGGGGCCGTCGACCAGACAGACGATCCCCGCGCCGGCCAACGTGGCCTCGAGGTCGGCCCGGCGGCTCGACGCGGCCACCATGCGGTCGACTTCCGCCGAGATCTCCTGCGCCAACCCGGCGTCCCAGGTCACCAGCCAGGCCAGCCCGTCGGGCCCGTGCTCGGCCTGCACGACCAGATCGACGGCGGCGAGCACGGGCGGGGCCTCCGGGCCGGCGACCACCACGACCTCGGAGGGGCCGGCGAAGGCAGAGGCCACACCGACGACACCCGAGAGCTGACGCTTGGCCTCGGCGACGTAGGCGTTGCCCGGCCCGGCGATGACGTCGACGGCCGGCACGCTCTCGGTCCCATAGGCCATGGCGGCGATGGCCTGTGCGCCGCCGATCCGGTAGACCTCGTCCACGCCGGCGATGGAGGCGGCACACAACGTCGCCGTGTCGATCCGCCCGTCGGCAGCAGGCGGGACGCACAGCGCGATGCTCCCGACGCCGGCCACCCGGGCCGGCGCTGCGCACATGAGGACGGTGGAGGGGTAGCGGGCCCGGCCACCAGGCGCGTAGATCCCCGCCCGCTCCACCGGACGGGTCAGGTGGCTCACCGTGATCCCGCCGTCGACCAGATCGCCGGGCGGCGTGCCCTCGTGAGCGTGTGCGGCCAGGATGCGCTCGAAGGCCACCTCGAGCGCCCGGCGGAGGGCCGGGTCGGCTTCGGCGCGCGCCTTCTCGATCTCGGCCGCCGGGACCCGCAGCCCGTCGGACACGTCCACCCTGTCCAGCCGGCTCGTGTAGCGCACCAGGGCCTCGTCCCCGTCGGCCCGTACCTGGCGCAGGATCTCGGCCACCACGTCGTGGACGTCGGACCCCGGATCCGCCGGGCGCGGCAGAACCGCGTCGTAGGGCGGAGGTGTGCCGCGCAGGTCCAGGGTTCGGAGGGACATGAGGACACAAGGCTACCGGCGGGCCTCGCAGCCACTTGCCGGTAGGGAGCTTCAGTCGTCCCGGGAGAGTGCGGTGGTGAAGGTGGTCACCACATGCTGGACGGCGATCTCGTTGCGGCCGATGACCATGTGCCCGTGCTGGCCGTCGCGCGCCGCCTGGCCGCAGCCGGGAAGGACCCCGAAATCCTCGTCGCGCACCGCCGCGTGCACCGCTTCGTACAGCTCGCGGTAGCCCGCCCGCGTCGCCTCGTCGGCCGCCGGCTCCGACGCCATCCACCCGTGCCGCAGCATGCTGCGTCCGCTTCCCCCGGACGGCAGGATGTCGATGATCTCCGTGCCAACCGGGCTCATGGCGAGCGTCAGATTGGGGAAGATCCAGTAGATGAACACCATGAACGCGAGGGGGTCGGCGGGATCGGGATCGTGGCGGGCCGCCTCGATCCACGGGCAGGGGAACCCGAGGCGGTGGTGCAGGCCGTAGCCGTCGTAGGCCGCCGTGTCGGCCACGGTGTTCTGTCCCACGATGCTGTTCGCGTGGACGAAGGGGAAGTGGTAGTTCTCGGCGAACGCTTCGATGGCCGCCTTCCAGTTGACGTCCGCCTCGATCTCGCGCTCGGTCAGGTACTCGGAGCCGGCGAGATCCCATCCGGCCAGCTCCGCGTCGAGCGGCCCCAGGTGGCGCGCCACGTCGATGGAGCACCCCGCCGTGAGGACCACCCAGACGAAACCATGGCGCTCCTCGGTCGGCAGAGCCAGCAACCCGTAGTCGTCACGGTCCATCCCCGCGAACCCGTCCTGTCCCGGCAGGCCCGCCAGCCGGCCCTCACTGTCATAGGACCAGGCGTGGTACGGACAGGTGTGCCGCCTCGTCGTGCCGCACCCGGTCGCCGGCTTCCCGCCCCGATGACGGCAGTAGTTGAGGAAGGCCCGTGCCTCGCCGTCGGCACCCCGGCTCAGCAGGACCGAGCTCCCGAGCACCTCGCGCACGACGAAGTCGTGGGGGTCCGGCATCTGGCAGGTCGGGACCAGCGCCAGGGGCGTCCGCCGGCACAGCTCGACCTCCCGAGCCAGCAGGGCCTCGTCGCGGTAGTAGCCCAGCGGGACCTGGAGGAAGTCGTCGGCCATGTCGGTCGTGCCGCCGTCGATCAACGCCAGTGCCCGCTGCACCAATTCGGGACCGACCGGTCGTGTGCGCGGAGCCGGAAAGGCGACAGGCGCCACCGATGGCTCTTCCCCGGCGCTCATGGGGCCGGAGCCTACCGAGCGGTGGCGGCCGGACCCTGGCCGGAGCCACCGCCGCCGGAGGACGCCCCATGGGCCATCATCGCGGCATGACTTCCGCAGCCGAGATCTCCTCGCTCTCCTCCACCCTGGCCGAACTGCACGACCGGGTGACCGCGCTGGCGGAGAACGCGTTGGCCAGCGGTGACGAGGACATGGCACACGAGCTGATCGCGGTCGAGCGGGCCCTGGGTGGCGCGCTCCGCCGCCTGCGGCGCTTCGGCCAGGGCCGATCCGGTCGTCGCTGAGCCCCGGCGCCGGTCAGGTCAGGTCAGGTCAGGTCAGGTCAGGTCAGACGGCGTAGAGGACCAGCTCGTGCCCGAGTAGCGACGCCGCCGTCCGGAGCACGGTTTGGCGCTGTGCCACCACGGCGCAGTTGCGCCGCTCCGCCACCTCGACCACGGCGACGACGCTCAGGTCCGACGTGTCGCAGCGCGCCGCGATCTCGCCCGACCGGCGGGCCGCCTCCCCGCTGAAGGGCTCGACCTCGGTCCCGGCGAGGAGCTCCCCGATGCGATCACTGCGCGCCTCGGTGCGGTACCCCTCTGCCACCGTCACGGCGGGGATCACCGGCACGATGCCGTTGGACAGCGCCGCGCGGTGCAACGCCCACATCATGCGGTCGCCCCGGGCCGCCGCGTGCAGCGCGCCCAGTCCGTAGACGAGGCCCTCGCGGCGCGCCGTGCTCACCGCCGTCGCACGCGCGACGCCACGCCCGAGACACCCGAGCGCAAGCGGGCCAGCAACGCCTCACCGGCGGCCAGCTCCTCCGCGCTCAGCGATCCCGTCTCGCCCTCCCAGGCCGCGACACCGCGCAGACCCTGGCGCACCCTCAGCTGTTTCTCAGCGGCGGAGGAGAGCCAGGCACTGAAGGACACACCGTCTTGCTTGGCGGCCTCCTCGACAGAGGACGCGACCTCGTCATCGAGCGACACCGAGCGCTTCGTGACCATGGTCCGAGGGTAACACCTGGAGTAGTACCGCCGGTCGCCACCCTGTCCGACCTGCCCCGGGAACACCAATGCCGGCCCGAAGGCCGGCATTGGGCGAGTCGGCCGGGAGGCGGATCCCAGCGCAGACTCTTTTGGAACCAGGTGGCGGGAACCGGTTCCAGCAACAATGGTAGCGCCTGAAATTTCCGATTTCACCTTGAGTACAACGAATTGCCCAAAAACGAGAAGAATGCCCCCCGCTACGCCGATAACCGTACCGAAGGGCAGAAATCAGCCAACGAGCATGCGTCGCAATGGGGTTTCCGGGCAACACACGTGTTCCGCCCGTGGAGGATCACCCGGAGGCTGAAGGCACCCCGTTCGCCGGCCGGAATGAAGCCGTTCAGCACGTGTTCGACCTTGACGGCGTCCTTGCGGGCGGCGGGCGGCAGGGCCTCGGTCAGGTGCAACCGCTCGCTGACCCGCAAGACGTGTGTGTCCACCGGGAGCCCCGGCAGCCCGAAGGCGACGCTGCGTACGACATTGCCCGTCTTGCGGCCGACACCCGGGATCTTCACGAGCTCGTCGAGGTCACTCGGCACCTGGCCCCCGTAGTCTTCCGCCACCACGCTGGCCATCCCGATCAGGCTCCTGGTCTTGGCCCGGAAGAACCCGGTGGAGCGGACGAGCTCTTCCACATGTTCGGGATTCGCCGCGGCCAGCGACGCCGCGTCGGGATAGGCGGCAAAGAGCGCCGGTGTCACCATGTTCACACGGACGTCGGTGCTCTGGGCCGAAAGGATGGTGGCCGCCAGCAACTGGAACGGGTCCTTGAAATCCAGTGCACACAACTCGGCGGCGGTGCCCGGATAGATCTCGGCCAGCCGCTCGACGGTCAGGAGGGCCCGGCCTTTCGCTGTCCTGGGCTTCGCCACCGGTTCACGGTACCGGGTTACGTTGGCTGCAGTGGACGCCCTGCACGAGACGGTGGTCGACCTCCGCGAGGTGCCCGCGCCGGTGCGCACGTCGCTCCTCTCCCTCCTCGAGCGGGTGGCAGCGGTGACCGGACACCCACCGCTGCCCGAGCCACAGCTGCTCGCCGTCAGTCACCCGGCCGAGGCATCGCACGGCGAACGCGTGATCCTGGCGCGGCACGGGACGGACCTCGTCGCGTGCGCCGTCCTCTCCCCCGCCCGGGACGGGTCGACGGTCGTCCACGTCGTCGTGGCGCCGGGCACTCCGCGGCCGACGGAGGAGATCGGCACGGCGCTCCTGCGCCGAGCGGTGGCGGAGACACCCCAGGGGTCCCCAGTCCACCTGTGGGTGATGCGGGCCACCGATGCCGACGACGAGCGGGTCGGCGCCGAGGGCTTCGTGCCCGAACGCGACCTCCTCCAGATGCGTGTCCCCCTGCCGCTCCCGGACGAGGTGGTCGCGGCGACCCGGCCGCTGCTGACCCGGCCATTCGTCCCGGGCCGCGACGAAGAGGAATGGGTCGAGACGAACAACCGCGCCTTTGCCGGACACCCCGAACAGGGTGCGTGGACCGTCGCCCAACTCCGTGAACGCATGGCGGCCGACTGGGTCGATCTCGACGGCTTCCTCGTCGCCGACGATCCTGACGGTCCCGGGCTCATCGGGGCCTGCTGGACCAAGATCCATCACGACCACAGGCCGGTCCTCGGCGAGATCTACGTCATCGACGTCGACCCCCGGCACCACGGGCAGGGCTGGGGCCGTTCGCTCACGGTGGCCGGGCTGGTCTACCTGGCCGGGCGCGGCATCACGGTGGGCATGCTCTACACCGACGCCTCCAATACGGCAGCAGTGGCGCTGTACCGGTCGCTCGGTTTCACGGTCGACCACATCGACCGCTCCTATCGGCGCGAGGCCGGCCGCCCTTCCGGTTGACGGCGCGCCCGGCCGGCGCCGCGGCTCAGTTGATGCCGGTCCCGATCGCCTTGCCCACGCCGAACGTCACCCCGGCGGCCACCACGGTCACCGCCAATTGCCTGAGGGCCGACATCACCACGGGCCGCTCCGTGAAACGGGCCAGCACGACGCCGACGGTGAGCGAGGCCACTGCGCCCAGCACAATGGAGAGCACGACGGCCGTCGTCCCCGAGGTGAAGAGCCAGGGAGCCAGAGGGATGAAGGCCCCCACGGCGAAGGTGACGAATGAGGCCGCGGCGGCCTGCCAGGGCGACCCCAGCGTCTGGGGCGTGATGCCGAGCTCCTCGCGGGCGTGGGTCTCGAGCGCCAAGTCGGGATCCTGCATGACCTCGTTGACCATGTCGGTGGCCACCACGGGGTCGATGCCGCGGCGCACGTACATCCCGCGCAGCTCGGCCGCCTCACCCTCGGGACTGTGACTGAGCGAGTGCCGCTCCACCTCGAGCTCGCGTTCCATGAGCTCGCGCTGGGCCGTCATGGAGAGGTATTCACCGGCCGCCATGGAGAAGGAGCCGGCGATCAGGCCGGCCACCCCCGCCAGGCGCACGATCGAGCCACCGGGGTTGGCCCCGGCGATGCCCAGCACCAGCGAGACGTTGGTCACCAGGCCATCGCTCACCCCGAAGACGGCGGCGCGGGCGCCACCGCCCCGGAAGTCCCGGTGGTGGTGCGGCAGGGCCGGCTCGTGCTCGTGCGTGGAGCTCATCGCCATCAGCGTAGTGAGGCACTCCCACGCGGGTAGCGTCCTGCAGCGGAATCAGACCCTGAGCAGCAAGGAGCACACCATGACCACCACCATCGACGGCGTCGATGCCTTCGCCGAGCTCGTCGGCAAGGATCTCGGCTACTCCGAATGGCAGCCGATCACCCAGGAGCGGGTCAACCTCTTCGCTGACGCCACCGACGACCATCAGTGGATCCACGTCGACCCGGAGCGGGCCAAGGACGGGCCCTTCGGCGTGGCCATCGCTCACGGGTACCTCACGCTCTCGTTGGCGCCCGTCCTGTTGAACAAGGTCATCCGCGTCGAGAAGACCAAGTTCGGCGTCAACTACGGCTGCAACAAGGTGCGCTTCCCCTCCCCCGTGCCGGTCGGGGCCGAGCTGCGCATGGGCGTGACCATCGCCGCCGTCGACGAGACCGAAGGTGGCGTGCAGGTGACGTACGACCTCGTGATGGAGGTCAAGGACGCGCCCAAGCCCGCCTGCGTCGCCCAAGTGGTCTACCGCTACTACCGCTGACACCCACTGACGCCGTGGCGCGACGCCGGACCGGGTCACCGCCGCCGCTGCCCACCGGAGAAGAGAAGACGGCGCGTGTGCGCGCCATGTTCGACACCATTGCGCCGCGCTACGACCTGATCAACCGCCTGATGACCTTCGGGCTGGACCAGGCGTGGCGCCGCGGCACCGTGGCCGCGCTGGCGCTGCCCGAGGGGTCGATCGTGCTCGACCTCGCCTGCGGCACCGGCGACCTGTCGCGCCTGGCACTGCGGCGTGGCTACAGGGTCGTGGGCACGGACCTCAGTGCGGGCATGCTCGGGGCCAACGGGGCGGCCACGCCTCTGGTCGAGGCGGACGGGAGCCACCTGCCCTTCGTCGACGGCGCCTTCGACGGTCTGGTCTGCGGGTACGCCCTGCGCAACTTCACCGACCTGGCCGCCACCCTGGCCGAGTCGGCCCGCGTGCTGCGGCCCGGAGGGCGCCTGGCCGTGTTGGAGGTGGACACACCCACGGCTCCGCTGTGGCGTGCCGGGTACGACCTCTGGTTCACCAAGGCCGTCCCCGCGCTCGGTGCAGCACTCTCGGACAAGGAGGCCTACCGGTACCTGCCCCAGTCGGTCGCCTACCTCCCTCCGACGCCGGTCCTGCGCACCATGCTGTGCGGGGCCGGCTTCTCCGCCGTGGGGATCCGCCCCCTGGCCGGCGGCTTGAGCCAGATGGTGGTGGCCACCCGCGCCGGCACGCCGTGACGGGGGCCGGATCGTCCCGAGAGGCCCTCCACGCCCGCACGGTGGCCCTCGAGTACGGCCCCGATGCGCTGGAGTTCGACGGCAGCCCGACCGTCTTGTTCGACCGCCCGGGCCTCACCCTGGTCGGGTGGGGCACCGCACTGCTCGTCCCGGCGTCTCAGGCCGCGGCGGCCCTCGCCGCCATCCCGTGCGACGACGCCGTGGGCACCTTGGGCTCCGGGCCGGTCGCCCTCGGCGCGCTGCCCTTCTCCGACACCTTCGCCGGTCTCCTCGTCGTCCCGCGCTTCACCATGGGCACCTCACGCGACGCCGACGGGGTCGTCCGGCGCTGGGCCACCGCGATCGGGCCGGCGGACCTGGCGCTCCCAGACACCGACGAGCTGTTCGATGCCGTCATCTGGCAGTACGGCTCGGCGCCCGATGCCGGCCCGGATCCTGCCGAGGCGGCCGAGGCGGCCGAGGCGGCCGTCGCCGAGCTCACCACCCCCATGACGGCGAAGGGCTACGCCGCCATGGTCGCCGCAGCGGTCTCCGCCATGGCCGAGCCGGGCGCGACGCTGCGCAAGGTCGTCCTCTCGCGGCCGGTCGAGGTCCGCCTGCGCGGGCGACTCTCCCTCTCCTCGGTCCTGCGCCGGCTACGGGCCGGCGAGCCGAACTGCACCATCTTCTCCATGCCGGTCCCGGAGGGCTCCTTCTTCGGCGCCAGCCCCGAGCTGCTGGTGGCCCGGCACGGGACCCGGGTGTCGAGCCACCCCCTGGCCGGAACCGTGCCGCGGGGCGACACCGCCCGCGCCGATGCCGACGCCCAGCGCGACCTGGCCGGGTCGTCCAAGAACCGGGCGGAGCACCGCTACGTCGTCGACGCCATCGCCGCCACCCTGGCGCCCTTCTGCGACCAGCTGTCGGTCCCGACCGAGCCCTCGGTGGTCGCCTTCCGTTCAGTGGCGCACCTCGGGACGCGGATAGAAGGACACCTGGCGCAGCCGGTGGGCGTGCTCGAGCTCCTGGAGCCGCTCCATCCCACCCCGGCGGTCGGCGGGACGCCTCGCCCCGAAGCCCTGGCCTTCATCGCCGGCCACGAGGCCGGTGCCCGGGGCCACTGGGCGGGCCCGGTGGGCTGGGTCGGCGCGGACGGTGACGGGGAGTGGATGATCGGCATCCGCAGCGCCCAGCTCGACGCCGACGGGGCGACGCTCACGCTGCGGGCCGGCGGGGGGATCGTGTCCGGCTCCGACCCCGGAGCCGAGGCGGCCGAGGCCGACGTGAAGCTGGCGACGGTACTGGACGCCGTCCTGCCCGGGGCCTCAGTGCAACTGCGGTGAGCGCTCCGGTGGCGGCGGGCCGAGCGCCAGGCCGGCCCGGATGGCGGCCAACGGGATCGTGACGACGATCGTCGCGCCGCCCTCCGGCGACGCGGCCACCTCGGCCGTCCCGTGCAGGGCTTCGGCGATGGCGCGCACGATGGCCAGGCCGAGCCCGGTGCCCGACACCGAACGCGACGGATCGCCCTGATAGAAGCGGTCGAAGACGCGGCCGGCGAGGGCGGGCGGGATGCCGGGACCGTTGTCGGTCACCTTGATGTACCCCATGCCCTGGGCCACGCCTGTCGACACGACGACGTCGGTGCCCGGCGGCGTGTGGGCCAACGCGTTGCGCACCAGGTTGTGCGCCACCTGGGCCAGGCGCTCGTCGTCCCCGACGACCACCACGGGGGGTCCCGGCTGCAGCGTCAGGTTGTGCCCGTGCGGCACCGCGTTGGAGTCGTCCACTGCGTCGCTGCAGATGCGGTGCAGGTCGACCTGCTCCGCCCGGAGCGGCCGGCCCCGGTCCAGCTCGGCCAGCAGCAGGAGGTCCTCGACCAGGCCACCCATGCGGGTCGCCTCCACCTCAATGCGCTTGAGCGCCTTGTTCTTCCCGGCCTCGTCCGAGAAGCCGCCGCGGCCCAGCAGCTCGGCGTAACCCCGGATGGAGGTCAGGGGGGTCCGCAACTCGTGCGAGGCGTCGGCGACGAACTGGCGCAGCCGCTCCTCGGATGCCGACTTCTCGTCGAAGGCAACCTCAATCTGGGCCAGCATCTCGTTCAGGGCGGACCCCAGGCGGCCGATCTCGGTCCCGGGGCGGCCCTCGGGGACACGGCGGGTCAGGTCACCCGAGGCGATGGCGTCGGCCGTGCCCGCCATCTGGCGCAGGGGCCGCAGGCCGCGGCGCACCACCACCAGGACGAGCACACCCATGGCGAACAACACGGCCAGCGTCGCGAAGAGCTCGACCTTGCGCAACGAGGCCAGCGTGTCGTTGGTCGGGTTCAGCGAAATGGACGTGACCAGCGTCCCCTGGGGAACGGTGACGGCCACGGTGCGGTACTGCCCGTCGGGGTCCCCGGTGCTCCCCAGCACCACGGCGTCGGGGTCGGGGTGGAACACACCGGCGAAGCGGCCGACCCGCACCCGTCGGTCGATGTCCGGCACCTGCTGCACCGGGATGTCCTTGTTCAGGATCGGCGCCGGGTCGGGGTGCGCCAAGGATCCGGACGGGCGGGCCAGGATCACCTTCCCGGAGCGGTTCAGCAACTGGACGTACACGTCGGCGGAGACGCGTCGCGACAGGTCCGCCTGGTTGACCGTGAGCCCGCGCTCGGCGGCGTAGGTGACGTAGTTGAACCCCAGGGACTCGTTCTGGGCCAGCGTGTTGTCGGCCTGGCCGTAGAGGAAGGAGTGCACGGACGCGTAGGTGACGACGTCGGCGACCACGAGGCCGACCATGAGCAGCAGCGCCACGACGGCGACGAGCCGCTTCTGGAGGCTCATCCGTCCCGGGGTAGGCGGAGGGTGTAGCCGACGCGTCGGATCGTGTGGATGAGCGCCGGTTCGCGGTCGTCGATCTTCTTGCGCAGGTAACTGATGTAGGTCTCCACGATATTGGGGTCACCGTGGAAGTCGTAACCCCAGACGTTGTCGAGCAGCTCCGACTTCGAGATCACACGTCGCGCGTTCTCGAGCAGGTAGCGCAGGAGATTGAACTCCGTCGCCGTCAGATCGACCGACAACTCGTCGCGCCAGACCTCGTGGGTGTCGATGTTCATCACCAGGTCGGCGAAGCGCAGGACGGAGGTGTCGGCGGCGGCCATCTCGCCGGCGCGGCGAAGGATCGCCCCCACGCGCGCCATCAGCTCCTCGATACTGAACGGCTTCGTCACGTAGTCGTCGCCCATGCTCAGGCCCTCGACCTTGTCCTCGGTCGTGTCCCGCGCCGTGAGGAAGACGATCGGCATCTGCTCGCCCTGGTTGCGCAGGCGCCGGCAGACCTCGTTGCCGTCGAAGTCGGGCAGCATCACGTCGAGCATGACCAGATGCGGGCGGAAGGAGCGCACCTGCTCGAGCGCCTCGGCTCCCGTGGCGGCCACGCCTACCTGGTACCCCTCGAAGACCAGCGCGGCAGAGAGGAGCTCCGCGATGTTCGGCTCGTCGTCGACGACGAGGATGCGGGACGGAGGTGCCTCGACCGTCACGCCCGCCCGCCCGCGCTCATACCGATCGGACCGGGTCCTCGGTGCCGCTGCCGGTACCGGCCCCAGTGCCGTCTCCGTTCGCGCCGCCGGTGGCGCCGCCGTTGACCGCGGACGCGTGACCCGCGCTCGCAGGAGCGCCGGCCGTCGGCGCCTTGCGCCGCGAGCCCGACACGAGACGCTGCGTCCCGCGCACGATCCGGCCCAGGCCCCAGAACGTCACCAGCCCGAGCGCCTCGACCACAATGAACGAGGACATCTTCGATTCGCCCATCTCCCGGTCGACGAACTTGATCGGCACCTCGGTGATGGCGCCGCCGAGCTGGCGCGCCCGGTACGTCATTTCGATCTGGAAGCCGTAGCCCTCGGCACGGATGCGGTCGAGGTCGAGCTTGCGCAAGATCCCGGCCGAGTAGCACCGATAACCCGCCGTCGAGTCGGACACGCCGAGTCCGAGGACGGCGGACGCGTAGAGGTTGCCGCCG
This sequence comes from uncultured Acidimicrobiaceae bacterium, assembly GCA_963804055.1. Taxonomy (GTDB): domain Bacteria; phylum Actinomycetota; class Acidimicrobiia; order Acidimicrobiales; family RAAP-2; genus Bog-473. The sequence goes on from CAWDOU010000011.1 coordinate 98,582, forward strand.
CGCGAGAGCAGGTGGCGGTGCCACGCCCAGTTGGGGATGGAACCACCCTTCACGTAGCGCGACCCGATCACCACGTCGAAACCCTCGCTGAGCGGCGCAACCAACGACGGCAGTGCGGCGGGGTCGTGGGAGAAGTCGGCGTCGATCTCGATGCAGGCGTCGTAGCCGCGCTCGAGGCCCCAGGTGAAGCCGGCGCGGTACGCGCTGCCGAGCCCGGACTTGGCTGCCCGCGAGAGCAGGTGCACGTCGGGCAGCTCGACCGCCACCCCCTTCACGAGGTCGGCGGTGCCGTCGGGGCTGCCGTCGTCGACCACCAGGATGCCGGCGTCGGGCAGGCACTCGTGGATCCGGCGCAACATCCGCTCGATGTTCTCCGACTCGTTGTAGGTCGGGATCACCACCAGCGGTCGCATGCAGGCATTCTAGGTGAGGTTGCCGCACCAGCCTCTGCGGGGGCGCAATGGCCGGTCAGATGTCGACCGGCTCCACGGCGGGGGCAGGCTCCTCGTCCGGGAGGCTTCCCGCGGCATCGGGGCCCCGCCGCAACTCCCGCACGATCACCTGAACGGCGCCCCCGACGGGGATCCCCACCAGGGCGCCGACGAACGTGCCCAGCCCACCGGCGACCCGGCCTCCGAGGGTGGCCCCGACCAGGACCGCGATGAGGACCCAGAAGGGGTTGAGCTGCACCGTCCGGCTCATGATGACCGGGTTCAGGACATGGTTCTCCACCTGCTGGTACACGAGGAAGATGACCAGCATGGTGATCCCGGCGGGCACCGAGTGGATGGCGGCGATCACGACGACCGGGACGCCGGCGAGAAGGCCCCCCACCAGGGGCAGGAGGTCGACCAGTGCCACGAACACACCGAGAAGCAGGGCGAACGGCACCCCGAGGATCTGCAGCGTCACCCCCGAGATGATCCCGGCGATGACCGAGGTGGCGCCGTTGCCCAGCATGTAGCCCGTGACCGACCGGATCGACTCGTCAACCACCCGGTGCAGGCGATCCGCCGTCGAGGGCTGGAACAGGCTCAGGAAGCCGCGCCACATCCTGGGGGCCTCCAGCATCGTGAAGAAGGTCAGGATGGCGATGGTGACGATCGTGACGAGGGTCGACACCGCTGCCGCCCCCACGGAGAAGGCGGTGGCGGGCTTGAGCACCTTGGTGATCTGCGAGGCGAACTTCGACGACCCCTCCGAGAGGTACTTCTGGAGGTGCAGCCGGAACAGGAGCCGGCCCAGTGGGCCGTGTCCCTTCTTGGCCTCGCTCACGAGCGAGGGGACCTGCTTGCCGAAGTGCACCGCGGCGGTCACCAGCGGCTCGGTGAACAGGTACACCAGGCCGATCACGGCCAGGGCGCCGACGAGGAAGACAACCAGGGTGGCACCGCCGTGGCTGAGCCCGCGACGGCGCAGGAACCGCGTGGCCGGCGTGAGGAGGAGCGTGAAGAAGAAGGCGATGATGACGTAGACGACGATGTTGCGCAGGACCCAGAGCCCGAGGATCAGGGCTGCGTTGATGTCCAACAGCAGAACGACGGTGGCGACCGAGACCACGATCGTCCCCAGTGGGATCCCGCGCCGGTCCGCACTCCCGGAGAATCGCGAGCGCCAGGTCTCTTGGGCCTTCGGGGGCATGGCGACCAGCTTGGCAGCTTCGGACTCCCGAGCGGCGGTTCCTCAAGTTGCGGTGGTCCACGTGCAAGCATGAGATCCGATGCACGAGGAGGAGCAGACGGACGGGCCGGCGCAGGAGCCGGCTCACGAACCGCCACCCCAACCCGACGGTGCCGCGGCCGGCGTGACGGCCTCGGCACCGATCGCCGCGCAGGAGCCGGCGCCGGCCGCCGGAGCGCCCCCGGAGGAACCCGCCCCGCAGCCCCGCGTGCGGCGCAGGTTCCTGCCCCGCAACGTGAAGATCACGCTGATGGTGCTCCTGCTCTTCTTCATCGGCGAGTACATCCTGCTGCCCGAGCTCGCCAGCGCCCGCCGGGAGGCGCATCAGCTGACCCAGCTGAACATCCTGTGGCTGATCCTCGGCGCGCTGCTCGAGGTGGCGGCGCTCGTGGCCTACACGCAGCTGACCCACACCGTCCTCTCCCCCGGCGCACCTGATCGCTGGCGCATCTTCCGCATCAACATGTGGGCCCTGGCCATCAGCCACACGTTGCCCGGTGGCCAGGTCCCGGGCACTGCGGCCAGTTACAAGCTGCTCACGGACTCCGACGTGTCGGGCAGCACCGCCGCCTTCGGCCTGGCCACGCAGGGCATCGGCTCGGCCGTGGTGCTCAACGTGATCTTCTGGCTGGCGCTGCTCATCTCCATCCCCCTGCAGGGCTACAACCCGCTCTACGGCTTCGCCGCCATCCTGGGCGTGCTCTTGCTGGCCATCTTCGCCGCGGTCATCTTCTTCCTGACCCGGGGGGAGCGCCATGCCGCCCTCTTCTTGCGCAAGGTGGCCGACCGGCTCCCTTTCGTGCGGACCGAGACGGTGACGTCCCTGGTCCAGAGGGTGGCCGACCGCATGAAGATCCTGTTCACGAGCTCGGATCTGCTCCTCAAGGCCGGGGGCTGGGCCGCCGCCAACTGGTTGCTCGACTGTGCGTCGCTGTGGGTCTTCCTCCTCGCGTTCGGGGCACACGTCGACCCGGTCGACACCCTGGTGGCCTATGGGCTGGCCAACATCCTGGCGGTGATCCCGATCACCCCGAGCGGTCTCGGTGTGGTGGAGATCACCGTCATCGCGATCCTGAAGGGGTTCGGCGTGCCCAGCGGCGTGGCGGCCGCCGGCGTCCTGAGTTGGCGACTGGTGAACTTCTGGCTGCCGATCCCCTTCGGGGGCGCCTCCTACCTGTCGTTGCGCTTCGGACATCCGAGAGCGGCGACCGCCAAGGCGATCCCCTCCTGACGCGGCGACGCTGATGCGCGCCGGGCATCCCTCGCTGACCGCGCGCTGGGTGGCGGCCCAACGCCTGCGGCTCGAGCGCACCCGACCGTCCACGCCCGGCGGTGACGTCGAGGCCGAGCACCGCTTCTACCGAGCCATCGCCGGCGGCGTGAGCGTGCCCCTCGGTCGGGCCCCGGCGTTGGCGCAACGCACCCGGGTCGTCGACGCCGAGATCGCCCGCGCCCTCGGGCGCGGCACGACCCAGATTGTGCTCCTCGGTGCAGGCGGCGACGGGCGCGCCCTCCGCTTCGCCGGCGGCGCGACGCGCTGGTTCGAGGTCGACCGGCCCCAGGCCCTCGCCGAGAAGCGCCGGCGCCTCGACGCGCTCGGCATCCTCACCGGCGCCGCCTGCGCGGTCGGTCTCGACCTGCTCTCCGATGACCTGGCGTCCGCCCTCGCGGGCGCCGGCCACGAGGCCGGTGCGCCGTCGCTGTTCGTGAGCGAGGGGGTGTTCGACGCCCTGACGCTCGAGGCGACCGCGGCAGCCTGCGGCGCACTGCGGTCTCGAGCCGCACCGGGCAGCGTCTTGGTGGCCACCTTCCCGGTCGAGGCCCCGGGGAGCGGCCCGGTCCGGGCCCTGCGTTCGGCCACCGCCGTGTGGCGCCGCGCCACCGACGCCCCCCGGCGCAACGAGCTCCTTCCCGACGACCCGCACAAGCTGCTGGTCGTCACGGGCTGGCGCGTCACGCACGCGGAGTCGTCGTCCGATCGGCGCCTGGACCCGGGCGCCCACGTGCTGATCCTCGTCAGCGAGCCCGACGCGGCTCGGGGCGGCTGAGCGCCCTGCTCACGGGCCGGCCCCGGACGGCGCAATGGTGCGCCGGCCGAGTCGCAGTGGGCGCGTCTGGTAGGAGCGGGCCACGCGGACGGCCGCCCCGATCAGCAGGATCACGAAGACGAGCCCGTAGGCGTCACCCACGGGGAGCAGCCACCCCCGGCCGGCGAAGCGGACGGCCGGGCCGTGCGGCACCCACCAGTACGGCGCCGCCCACAAGAGCACGGCCGTGCCGAGCGCCCACCACTCCCCGGCGCGTGGGCGGTCCTCGGCCAGCGCCAGCCAGGCCACCAGCAGGATCATCCAGATGAAGTGGTGGGACCACGAGACCGGGCTGGCCAGCGACTCGGTGGCCTCCACCACGAGCAGCCCGAGGACCGGTGAGGAGCGGCGGTAGGCCCCGGCGGCGATCACCAGGCCCAGCACGCCGACGGTCACCACGATCACGAAGGTGGTCGGCGTGGTCACGGTGTGCCCGAGCATCCGCTCGGTCGCTCCGAGGACGCCCTGGTTGCCGATCCACGACAGCATCCCGGCGCGTTGGGGGTCACGGATGTAATGCGTCCAGTACGACCACGACGTCGAGGCGTTGAACACCACCGCCAGGAGGGCGGCGCCCGCGAAGGCGGCCAAGGCCCGCACCCCGGCCCGGCCCTGACGGGTCAGGAAGAGGTACGGGATGAGGATCAGTGGCGTCACCTTGATGGCGGCGGCCAGCCCCACCAGGATCCCCCGGGGCACCGGCAGGTCCATGGTCAGGTCGGCCACGATCATCAGCGCCAAAATGATGTTCACCTGCCCGAGCAGGAACGTCTGGCGCACCGGGTCGAAGAGCAGCACGGGCAGGACGAGGGCGAGACCCCACCACAGCACGGTCCGCTTGTCGAGGCTGCGGCACACCGCGCGCAGGCTGACGACGATCATCCCGAAGAGTGCGCCCAGGTTGATCCAGGAGAAGACGACCTCGCAGGCGCGCAACGGGAAGTGGGCGAACGGAGCGAAGAGCAGCGCGGAGAACGGCGGATAGGTGAAGCCGAGGTGGTCGGTCGGATAGGTGACGGTGAAGAGGTCGTTCGACGACGCGTGGGAACCGCCCAACAGATAGGTGCTCAGGTCCAGCTGTTGGTGGAACAGCGCCAGGACGGTGGCACCCACGAACGCGACGGTGGCGCTCAGGGCGGGGAGTCCCCAGCTCCGGCTCCGGGCGATCGCGCCCATGCGCAGGGCCAACGCGTCGCCGGACATCGACCCGGATGGTAGTGGCGACCACCTCCGGCGCTGCGCACCCCGATCGCCGCGCTCGTGACCCGGGGTGACCCGGGCCCCGCTACGCGGGAGGCTTGGCCTCTTCACCCTCTCCGACGCGGAGATCCGTGTCGAGACGGCGACGGGCCCGCTCCCGTGCCAGCTCCTTCAGTCGCTCCTGCGAGCTCACCCCGTGGCGGTTCGGCACCCGCCGCCAGCGCCGGTCCGAGCCCAGCTCCCAGGCGTTGGTCTCGTCGGCGAAGACGAGGTCGAGCACCTCGAAGAGCCGGGACTGCAACTCGGGGTCGTGCACCGGCACGACGACCTCGATCCGGCGGTCCAGATTCCGACCCATGAGGTCCGCGGAGCCGATGAAGATCTTGAGAGGCAGTCCGGGCCCGGCCGCCGGGTCGGCGGGGGCACCACCGAAGCGGTAGATCCGCGAATGCTCGAGGAAGCTGCCGACGATGGAGCGCACCCTGATGCGCTCGGAGAGCTCCGGGATGCCCGGACGCAGCCGGCACAGTCCCCGCACGGCGAGGTCGATCTCGACGCCGGCGCCCGAGGCCCGGTAGAGCGCGTCGATCATGGCCGCATCGGTGAGGCCGTTGAGCTTGAGGACGATGCGGCCCGCCGGCCCCGCCTCGGCCTGCTCCTCGATCATGGCCATGATGCGCTTGCGCACCGTCACCGGCGACACGAGGATCTGGCGGTAGTCGGCGTGGCGCGAGAAGCCAGTCAGGTAGTTGAAGAGCTCGCCCACGTCGGCGCCGATGTCGGGGTCCGACGTCAGCAGCCCGAGGTCCTCGTAGATGCGCGCCGTCTTGGAGTTGTAATTGCCCGTGCCGACGTGGCAGTAGTGCCGCACGCCATCGTCCTCGCGGCGCAGCACGAGCGCGGTCTTCGAGTGCGTCTTGAGCCCGACGATCCCGTACACGACGTGCACGCCCACTTCTTCGAGCGCGCGGGCCCAGCCGATGTTGGCCTCCTCGTCGAAGCGCGCCTTGAGCTCGATGATGGCGGCCACCTGCTTGCCGTTCTCCGCGGCGCGGATCAGCGCGGCGACGATCGGGCTGTCGCCACCGGTGCGGTAGAGCGTCTGCTTGATCCCGAGCACCGCAGGGTCCTCGGCGGCCATGGCCACGAAAGCCTCGACCGACGTGGCGAACGAGTCGTAGGGGTGGTGGACCAGCACGTCACGCTCGCGGAGCATGGCGAAGAACTCGGCCGGATCGTGGGCGGCCTGGGCCAGGCGGGGCGGGGTCATCGGCGTCCAGGTCTCGCCGTGCAGGTCGGGGCGGTCCAGCGCGTAGACGCCCCACAGCCCGCTGAGGTCCAGCGGCGCACCGACACGGAAGACGCCGTCGGCCCCCACCTCGAGCTCGGTGGCGAGGAGGTCCGCCAGCTCCTGGCCCATGTCAGCCTCGACCTCGAGCCGCAGGGCCTTGCCGAAGCGTCGGCGCCGCAGCTCCATCTCAATGGCGACCAGCAGGTCGTCGGCCTCGTCCTCCTCGAGCGCCAGGTCGGCGTTGCGGGTGACCCGGAAGGCGTGGTGATGGCCGATGGTCATGCCCGGGAACAAGGAGTCGAGGTGGGCGGCGATCACCTGCTCCAGGGGCACGAAGCGCTCGCCGTCGGGCATGACCACGAAGCGGGGCAGCGCGGGCGGCACCTTGACCCGGGCGATGCGGCCCTCGCCCGATGCCGGGTCCTGCACCTCGACCACCAGGTTGAGGGAGAGGTTCGAGATGTAGGGGAACGGGTGGCCGGGGTCGACGGCCAGCGGGGTGAGCACGGGGTAGATCTGCCGCTGGAAGACGTCGACGAGGTGCTGGCGGTCCTCGTCGTTGAGCGAGGACCAGCCGGCGAACCGGATGCCCGCCTCGGCGAGCCCGGGCACGATGAGGTCCAAGAAGATGTGGTCCTGGCGCCGCACCAGCTCCTCGACCCGGGCCCGGATCATGGTCAGCTGCTCGCCGGGCCGTAGCCCGTCGACCGAGCGGGTGCGCACGCCGGCGGCCACCTGGTCCTCGAGCGCGGCCACCCGTATCTGGTAGAACTCGTCGAGCAGCTCGGAGAAGATGGCGAGGAACTTGGCCCGCTCCAGCATCGGCACGCCGTCGTCCTCGGCCAGATCGAGCAGGCGGGAGCCGAAGTCCAGGCGTGACTGCTCTCGGTTGGTGAAGCGCTGGAACCCGAACGCCTCGATCTGCTGATAGGTCGGCGGGGTCGGGTGCTCCACCTCGGCGCCGATGCGCTGCTCGCTCGGCGTGCCGGCCGGTGCGGCCGGTCCGGCCGGTGCGGCCGGTCCATTGCCCGTGACCTGGGACTCCGGCTGCGCCGGGGGTTGGTGCTGAGGCTCGGTCTGGGTCATGGGGAGGGGTGCGACGCGCGAACGGCGGTGCGGGATGTCACCCCGGATCCTACCCCCCACCACTACGATTCGCCCGGTGCCGTCCGTTGCCCGCCGCACGCCTTTCCCGCGCTACGTCTTCGGCCCCAAGCCCAAGCGGCGGACGGAGTTGGGCCTGCTCGTCTTCGGCTCGCTGCTGGTCGTCGCGCTCTACGTCATTGCTGTCCTGGGCCAGAAGTCGAAGATCCCCGACAACATCGGCGCCTTCCTCGGGGTCGTGCTCGGTCTGGCCCTGCTCGCCCACATGGCCAACCGCTGGCTGGCCCCCAACGCCAATGCGGTCATCCTCCCCCTCGCCGCATTGCTCAACGGGATCGGTTACGTCGTCATCGCCCGGTGGAATCCGGGCCAGGCCCAGGGCCAGGCCGCCTGGGCCGCGCTGGGCGTCCTGCTCTACGTCCTGACGCTGCTCGTCGTCCGCTATTCACGAGATCTGGAGCGGTACCGCTACCTCCTTTTGTTGGTCGCCGGCATCTTCCTGGTGGCGCCGCTGTTCTTCTCCCCTATCTACGGGGCGCGTCTCTGGGTGCACTTCGGCAGCCTTTCCTTCCAACCGATCGAGTTCTCCAAGATCCTGCTCTGCATCTTCTTCGCGTCCTACTTCGCGGAGAACAAGGAGATGCTCTCCATCCCCACGGCGCAGGTCGGGAACCGCCTCTATCTCGACCCCCGGCCGCTGATCCCGATCCTGGTGGCCTGGGGGGCCGCCATGGCGGTGATCGGGCTCGAGGACGACATCGGCTTCGCCGCCCTGCTCTTCGTCCTCTTCATCGGATTGCTCTGGGTCGCCACGGGACGCGTGGGCTACCTGGTGCTGGGGCTGGTGCTGTTCGGCGTCGGCGCCTATATCGCAGCGCGATACTTCGGCCAGGTGCACCTGCGCGTGGAGCAGTGGCAGAACCCGTGGCCGACGACGAAGAACCCGGGCAACACGCAGCTCAGCGAGGCCTGGTTCAGCCTCGGGGACGGGGGCGTCGGCGGGACGGGCCTGGGCCTGGCCCCCCACTACGTCGGCCTCGTCCCCGAGCTCACGAGCGACATGATCTTCGCCGCCATCGGGACCGAGATGGGCCTGGTCGGCTGCGCGGCCGTCGTCATGGCCTTCATCCTGCTGGTCGGATCGGGGTTCCGGGTGGCGCAGACGGCACGCTCGGACTTCTCGCGCCTGATGGCCACCGGGCTCACGCTGATCCTGGGCTTCCAGGCCTTCTTCATCATGGCGGGGGTGGTCCGGATCTTGCCCTTCACGGGGATCACGTTGCCCTTCGTGGCGTACGGAGGGTCCTCGCTGCTGGCGAACTATGTCCTCATTGCCCTGATGCTGCGCATCTCCGACGAGGGGGCGGTGGCCCAGGCGGAGATGCAGGCAGCCGGTGCGGCGGCCGGGCCGGGCGAGCGCCCGATGGTCCCGGCCCGCTGAACTGCATCAGTCCGTCACTGCTCGAGCGGCAGCGCGTCGCCCTCAGCGGCGCCGCGTTCGAGCTTGCCCGGCAACCCGCGCACGAGGCCGATCATCATGACGGCGATCGCTGCACCGGCGAGCGGCCCCACGATGTAGATCCACCACCCCGTGAAGTCCCACGACACGATGTCGGGGCCGAGCGTGCGGGCCGGATTCATGGAGGCCCCGCTGATGGGGCTGGCGAAGAGGCCGAGCAACGCGACCGTCGCTCCGACGGCGAGGGCGGCGTTGTGCCCGATGCTGCGGTAGCCCGTGGCCGTGTTGAGGATCACGGTGACAAGGATTGCCGTGAGGATCGTCTCCATGACGAGCGAGCGCCACTCCCCACCCGGCTTGGCGATCGGGTAATTGCCCCCCGCCGACACGTGGGTGTACATGACCTGCAGGAACAGGGCGGCGCACACGGCGCCGGCCAGCTGCACCACGATATAGGGGATCGCCCAGATGGCCTTGAAGACCCGCCGGGCGGTGAAGGCCAGCGTCACGGCCGGATTGATGTGCAGGCCCGACAATGGACCGAGTGCATAGATCATGGCCATCACGATGGCGCCGGGCGCGATGACGGCGGCGGTCCGGCTGATCGGATCGCCTCCGGCGTAGTGGTTGATGACGCCCGACCCCGCCGCCACGGTCACCAAAAAGAAGGTCCCGACGAACTCCACGATGAGGCGGATGCCGAGGGGGCGATGCTTGAGGGTGTCCTCGCTGAAGCGGATCATGAAGCGATCGCCCAACATGGAATCTCTCTCGAGGTCGATCTCCTTCGTCGTCAGTGGTTCGACATGATCGGCGCTTTGCGTCATCCATCCTCCTCTGAGCGGTTGCCGTGCTGTCCCGACGCCTGCGATCGTCCGGCCACTTCATAGGACCAGAGCTCGGATGAGACCGAGACCGCGCCTCCGTGGGGTGACGGCCGGTCCGCTCCGGCGTGGCCGTGGGCGAACGTGGGCGACGACACCCATTGCTGAAACGACTCCTCGTCGCGCCACCTCGTGACGACGAGCCACTGCAGACGGTCATCAGTGGGACGGAGGAGCTCGAAACCCTCGAAGCCATCCTGGTCGTCCACGGCGCCGGCACGCGCGGCGAAGCGGCGTGCAAGCTCGTCCCCCGAGTTCTCCGGCACGGTGATCGCGTTGATCTTGATCACGGTGTGCAACTCACCGTCAGCCATGGTGTGGTCCCTCCCCATCGGAGTCGCCTTGATCCGACCCGGAGAGAACGTAGCTGAGCCCTGCGGGAAGGTCCAAGGATTCAGTCGCGTGCCGTTCGCCCGGGTCTAGGGTGTCAGCCGTGATCGACGGCGGTGGGCCGATGGCGTTCGTGCGCGCCCTGGCGCGACCCACGGTGGTCCGCACCTGTACGGCGTGCGGGTACACATGGACACTGGCGAGGTACCTCTCCAAAGCCCACTTCAAGGGTCTCCCCATGAACCCCGGAACGGGAGGTTTCAATGCCGGCGGAATGGGGCCGCAGATCGCTGAGGCGCGACGCTCGAACGCATCCATGCTGACCCGAGTGGCACAACTCAGGACATGTGCTCGATGTCAGAGCGAAGCGTATGCGCAGAAGCGTGTGTGGCACATGTCGAAGGCAGAGTTCAAAGCCGCTGTCGAGTGACTGTCAGACGGCGGGACTTCCCCCGTCGACCGGAACGACGTCGCCCGCCTCTTCGAGGAGGCGCTCGTCGACCAGGATCGGTGCCGGCACCGGCATGCGCAACGCCAGCACGATGCCATCGGAGGGCCGGCAGTCGACCCGCACGCGGCCGCTCGGGGTCATGAGGTCCAGCTCTGCCAACAGGTTCCCCTCGTCCCTTCCCACGATCCGGAGCGCAATGACGTCGATGCGCGACCGTTGCATCACCTGCATGAAGAGCTCGTGGGTCATCGGTCGGCGCGAATCCATGCGCCGGAGGGCCTGCGCCAGAGCGGTGCCCTCGGGAAGCCCGACCGGAAAGACCAACGCTCGCATCGGGGGCTCCGATTCCACCAGGGTGACGGCCGGGTAGGGCGAGGGCAGATCGAGGGACACGTCCTCGACGTCCATCACCCGGAAGGAGGGCGCGGGTGCGGGCGGAGCGGGCGGGGCGGTCGGGGCGGTCGGCACCGTGGAGGCTGCCGCTGGTTCGTCCGCCACCTCCGGCTGTGGTTGCACGTCGGTCATCGGAATTTCCGCCGGGCGCCGACGCTCAGGGCGAGGCCGACAGCCCCGAAGAACACCAGGACCGCCGTCCCTCCGTAGCTCACGAACGGAAGCGGAATACCGGTGATGGGCATGATCCCCATCGTCATCCCTGCGTTCTGGAAGACGCTGAAGGCAATGAACGCGAACAAACCGCTGCAGATCAGCCGGCCGAAGGTGTCCCGGGCCACCACGGCCGCATGCAGCACCCGCCAGGCGATGACGCCGAGCAGGACCAGCACGCCGACGGACCCGACGAAGCCCAGCTGCTCGGCCACGGCCGTGAAGATGAAGTCCGTCTGCTGCTCGGGCACATAGCCGAGGTTCGTCTCCACGCCGTGCCCGATCCCCGATCCGAAAAGGCCGCCGGACCCGATCGCGTTCTTGGCCTGCTGGGTGTTGTAGATGGCCGACTGCACGTAGGGATTCGTGCTGTGCGAATTGGGATTGAGGAAGGTCGTCAGACGGGCGATCTGGTAGTGGTGCAAGAGCCCGCCCTCGACGGCGACCACCGCGAAGAGGGCGGTGCCGACCAGCAACATCACCAGGATCCTGATCGGCAGGCCCGCCACCGCGAGCAGCACGAGCAACACGATCACCATGATCATCGCCGTCCCGAGGTCCGGTTGCAGCAGGACCAGGATGATGGGGATGCCGGCCATGATCAGGAGGCGGAAGACGTCGCGCCACGCCAGGCCATCCTCCTCGCGGCGCGCGCAGTACGCCGCCACCGCCAGAATGAGCGCCAGCACGGCGAACTCCGAGGGCTGCAACTGCAACGGGCCGAGACTGAACCAGCGCGCCGCCCCCTGGGCGCTGCTCCCGACGACGAACACGCCCAGCAGGGCGAGGACGATCAGCCAGTAGAGGATGTTGGCCACCGGCTCAATACGCCGATAGTCGATCAGGGCGACCACCACCATGGTGATCACGCCCAGCACGACGAAGAGGCCCTGCTTCTTCAGGAAGGTCTTGGGGTCCTCGCCCTGGGCCAACAAGGACCCGCGGGTGGCCGTGTAGACCATCACCACCCCGATGACGGACACCAGCAGGGTGGCGGTGAGGAGGATCAGGTCGAACGGAGGGACGTTGCGTCTGGTGGCAACGTGTGTTCGGGCGAGTGTGGTCATAAGGCGGATTCGGGGACAGAATACCGGCCGTGACCTCACCCTCCCTGGCGCCGCTCCCTGCCCTGGTGGGCACCCTGCGCGCGTCCTCCACCTCCGATCAGGTCGACCAGGGCGGGGGTTGGCTGTACCACCTCCTGACCAAGTCCGGGGTCAGCCCGGACACGGCATCGACCGTCACCGATCTGATCGTGCGGCCGCTCAGCATCCTGATCGTCGTCGTGATCGCGCTGATCGTGGCCCGTCTGGGCAGCCGTGTCATCCGTCGCGTCCTCGAGCGCGTGGCCAATCAGGCGGCCAGCCGCTCCGGCTCGACCCGGACCGGTGCCCGCGTCACCACCATGTCCGGCGTGGTGGCGAACATCTGGCGCTTCTTCGTCTTCGTCGTCGCCGGCGCCATCGTGCTGGGGATGCTCGGCATCAACCTGACGCCGCTGCTGGCGAGCGCCACCATCATCGGTGCCACGCTCGGCTTCGGTGCGCAACAGATCGTGCGGGACTACTTCTCCGGGATCCTCATGACCATGGAGGATCAGTTCAACGTGGGTGATTCGGTCACGGTCGGCGGGATCACTGGCGTCGTCGAGGAGGTCACCATGCGCCTGACGCGCTTCCGCGGCGTCGACGGCACCCTCTACGTCATCCCCAACGGCGACATCCGTCTCGTCGGCAACCTGTCGCGCGGGTGGGCCCGGGCCATCGTCGACCTCACACTGCCCGGTGTGGATGCCGTCGACATGGACAACCTGCGCAGCGTGATCGCCGCGGCGGCCCACGAGGTGGCGACGAGCACGACGTTCGCCGGCCACTGCACCGAGCCGCCCACGGTGGTCGGGCTGCAGTCCGCCGACTCCACCACGGTCACCATGCGGGTGATGTTGCTCACCGTCCCGTCACAGCGCGACGCGCTCACCCGGGCCCTGCGCGAGGCAACATTGGAGGCGCTGGCGAAAGCCTCGCTCTGGCCGGCGGCGATCGAGCCGCCCGCAACGCCCGCCGCATGACGGGCGGCTGACGGACCCCGAGGGGCCCCCACGGACCGGGGTTGACGTGGACCGACGTGCCGGATCAGCGGCCGGAGGGAGAGGGAGGATCGAGCGCCTCCGCCGCCTGCCACATGGCCTCGACCGGAGCGGCCTCCTCCGTCCACAGCTCCAACTGCGCCGCCGCCTGGTGCACCAGCATGCCGAGCCCGTCGACCGGGTGGGCACCTGCCGCGGCGGCCTCCACCAGCCAGCGGGTCGGCCGGGGTGCGTAAATGAGGTCGGCCGCCACCTGGCCCGCGTGCAGCAGGTCCGGGGCCACCAACCAGGACGCGCCGCTCTCCGTGGAGGCCCCCGTCATGCCGAGCGGCGTGGCGTTGACCACCAGATCGGCCGATGCAACCGCTTCGAGCTGGTCTTTTGCCCCGGACCCGACCACGGAGCCTGCCGGGCCGGCCAATGCCGCGGCCGTGGCGGCCCGCTCGGGCGTCCGGTTGAGGAGTGCGACGTGAGCTGGCACCGGCCTCGGCCAGAGCCAGCACCACGGCCCGTGCTGCCCCACCGGCGCCGATCACCACGCACCGCCGGCCGGCCGGCGTGAAGCCGGCGCCCCGGGCCAGTGAGGCGACGAACCCGGCGCCGTCGGTGTTGGTGCCCAGCAGGAACCCTTGGCGATTGACGATGCAGTTCACTGCGTCCAGGCGGCGCGCCACCTCGGTGCAGTCGTCGACCAGTGCCACCACATCGGCCTTGTGCGGCATGGTGACGGAGAGACCGCTGATGTCGGCGCGACGCATGGCGGCGAGAGCACTCGCCGCCTCCCCGGGTGGGACCTCGAAGGCCGACGAGCGCCACGTCGCGGCCAGCCCCATTGCGGCGAACGCCGCGTTGTGCAGCAGCGGTGAGAGCGAGTGCGCGATGGGGCTGCCGATCACGCCGACCAACCGGGTCCCGGGACCCGCGTCGGCCCGTGCGCCGTCCATCGTCACGACCGGGCCGGCGCCCCGCTCAGGGCAGACCACGGCTCTTGGCCAGTTGCTCGTTGGCCAGCTGCTCGGCGTAGGTGTCCGAGAAGGCCATGGTGCCGTCCTTCTTGACCAGCACGAAGTAGAGCCATCCACCGGCGGGCGGATGGACGGCGGCGTTCAAGGCGTCCATCGAAGGCATGCAGATGGGCGTCGGCGTCAACCCGGTGTTGAGGTACGAGTTGTACGGGGACTGGACCTTGAGGTCCTGGCTGGTGACCGGCCCACCGTCCTGGCCGAGGGCGTACAGGACGGTGGAGTCCATCTGCAGGGGGATCCCTTGCGCGAGACGGTTGTAGATGACCCGCGACGTGTCGGGCATGTTGACCGGGACATAGCCCTCCTTCTCCACGATCGAGGCGACGGTGAGCATCTGGTACGGCGTCACACCGAGCGCGCCGGCCGCTGCGGGCGTGAGCCCGGCCGCCTGCACGTCCCGGTCGAAGCGCTGCACCATGTCGGTGAGGATGGTCGTGTCGCTCTCACCGGGCAGGACGAGATACACCCCCACGCCGAGCATGCCCTCCAGATTGTTCGCATCCGGTGCCGCAATGGTCGAGTGCACCGCCCCGCTCGCGGCGACCTTGGCAAAGCTCTCACCGCCATGGCCCGGCAGGCTGTCGACCTGCTGGGCCACCTCCGAGAGCGTGAAGCCAGGGCGCACGTTCACCGGGTAGATGTTGGGGCCCGCCGCCAGGAGTTGGCGCACCTCCGAGAAGGCCAGGTTCTGGTGCATGGCGTAGCTGCCCAGGGAGCACGGTCGGCGACCCGTGGAAGACCTCGGAGACCTCGAAGGCCAGGGAGCTCCCGATCACGTGCTGCTGGCTCAGTGCGCTGACGACCGCGTCCGTCGACTCACCCTGGTGCACGGTGATGACCACCTGGGGTCCGGGCGGCCCCAGCGCGTGGGATTCCAGCTCGTACCAGAGCACGAAGGCCAGGACGATGACGACCAGCACGCCGCCGATGCCGAGAAGGACCCGCCGGCGCCTGCGGACGCGGGCCGAACGAGCGGCCCGGCGCGCCGCACGACTCTCGGGATCGTCGTCTCCGCCCGGCTCGTCGAGGCCGGCATCCCCATCCGTGACGCGCCGGCGGGGCCCGGTCTCCTCGACGTCGGGTTCGGGCCCGGTCTCGGGGGTCGGCCAGGGCAGCTCCTCCTCACCGGTGTCGCCACCGTCCCCGTCGAAGGGCTCGCTGGGCCCGCTCACGCGTTGTCCAGCCAGGCTTGCAGGAGCACCATGGCCGCCGCGCTGTCGACGACCTTGCGGGCCGCCTTCCCGGTCCGACCAGCCGCCCGCAGCGAGCGCTCCGCCTCCACGGTCGTGAAGCGCTCGTCGGCCGTCTCGACCGTCACGCCGAGAGGCTCGAGGAGCTCGCGCAGGGCCGCCGCCTCGTCCAAGGCCGACCGGGCCGCCGGCCCGACCTGGCCCGAGAGGCTCAGAGGCAGTCCCACCACCACCGTCAGCGCCTCCACCTCGCGCACGGCCTCGACCACGGCCGTGCGGTCGCGCACCGGGTCGCCGCTGCGCTCAATCGTCCCCCAGGGGCTGGCCAGGCTGCGCCCACTGTCGCTGTAGGCCACGCCGATGCGACGGGCACCGAGGTCGAGCGCGGCCACGCGGCCCGGGCCGCGCCCGGCCGGTCCCCCATCGCTCACGCGGACAGAAGCCGCTGCGCCTCGGCCAGCGCCGCCTCGATCCCGGCAGGGTCCTTGCCCCCCGCCGTCGCCAGCTCGGCCGAGCCACCGCCACCGCCACCGACCATCTTGCCGAGCGTCCGCACCAGCTGCGTGGCGTCGGGGGTACCCCCCGTGACGGCGACGATGGCCGCCGACTTGCCGTCGGGCGAGCCGCCGAGCACGACCGCCCGGACACCGTCGTGGCGCAGGATGGCCTGGGCCAGGCTGCGCAGGTCGTCCTGGCCCACCTTGTCGCGCCGGGCCACGACCACCCCGCCATCTGCCGCGGCCGCCTGGGCCAACGCAGTGGCCTCCGCCTCGCTCGTCTGCTGGCGCAGCCGGCCCAGTTCCTTCTCCGCGTCGCGCTGGCGCTCGGCCAGCCGTCCGATGGCAGCCAACAGCTCGTCGGGCTCGCTCCGCAGGAGCTCAGCCGCCGACTGGACCAGCCGCTCGCGTTCGAGCGCGCGCGCAATCGACACGAACCCGGTCACCGCGAAGATCCGACGCGTATTCGATCCGATGGAGCCCTCCGAGAGGAGCGTGATGGTCCCGATCTGTCCCAGCGAGTCGACGTGGGTGCCCCCACAGAACTCGAGTGACGTCGATCCCGCCCGCACGACACGGACGGAGGATCCGTACTTGTCGCCGAAGAAGGCGATGGCGCCCATGTCCTCCGCCTCTTCGCGCGAGGTCTCGGTCGTCTCGACGCCCACGTCGGTCAGGACGGCCCGGTTCGCCCGGGCGAACACCTCGTCGAGATCCTCGCGGCTCGGTGCCGCGTGGTGCGAGAAGTCGAAGCGCAGGTACTCGGGAGACACCAGGGACCCCTGTTGGCGCACGTGATCGCCGAGCACCGCGCGCAGCGCCGCGTGCAGCAGGTGCGTCGCCGTGTGGTTCCGGCGGATGGCCTCCCGGCGCTCCCCGTCGATGGTGGCCAGTGCGTCCTGTCCCGCCCGCACCTCACCGCTCACGCGCGCCCGGTGCGCCACCAGGCCCGGCACGGCGAGCACGGTGTCCACGACCTCGGCGATCCCGGACTCGGTGACGATGGTGCCCGTGTCCCCCACCTGGCCGCCGCTCTCGGCGTAGAACGGGGTGCGGTCGAGGAAGATCTCGACCATGCGATCGTCGCCGCCGCCCTCGTCGTCGCGCGTGCCTTCGTCACCGCCGGCGCGCGCCCCGGCCTCACCCTCGAGGACGGCGACGATGCGCGCCGGGACCTCGTAGTTCTCCTGACCGCGACCGACGAACACCGTCGTCCCCTCGGCCTCGAGCAAGGCCCGGTAGGCCGCCTCGTCGCCGGCGCGGGTCGACTTCGCCGCGGCACGGGCCCGCTCGCGCTGGGCGGCCATGGCGGCATCGAAGCCGGTCCGGTCCACCTCCACCCCCGCATCGCGCGCCAGCTCCTCGGTCAGCTCCACCGGGAAGCCGTGCGTGTCGTGCAGGGTGAAGGCCACGTCGCCCTCCAGCACCTTCGTCCCGGTGGCGAACGCCTCTTCCAACCGGCTCAACCCCGCCCGTAGCGTGCGATCGAACCCGGCTTCTTCACGCGCCACGACGTTGATGATGAGATCCTGCTGGGCCCGCAGCGCCGGGTAGGCCTCGCCCAGCACCTCGGTGGCCGCCCGCACCAGAGCCGGTCCGATCGGCTTGTCGACGCCGGAGCGACGGGCGGCCAGTACGGCGCGGCGCACCACGCGGCGCAGGACGTAGCCCCGCCCCTCGTTGGCGGGCAGGACGCCGTCGGCGACGAGCATGGAGAAGGCGCGTCCGTGGTCGGCCAGCACGCGCAGCGCCACATCGGTCTCGGGGTCCTTCCCGTATCCCGTGCCGAGAATGGAGGCCGCCGTGTCGATGATCGGCGCGAACAGGTCGGTGTCGAACACCGAATCGACACCCTGGAGGATGGGCAGGTTCCGCTCGAGTCCGGCCCCGGTGTCGATGTTCTTGCGGGGCAGGTCAGTGAGGACTCCGGACGCGTCGCGGTCGAACTGCATGAAGACGAGGTTCCAGATCTCGACGAAGCGGTCGCTGCCGCCGTGCTTGGGACCGCCCTCGTGGCCGTAGGACTCGCCCAGATCCATGAAGATCTCCGAGTCGGGGCCGCAGGGACCGGTCTCGCCCATGGCCCAGAAGTTGTCCTCGTCGCCCATGCGCTGCACCCGCTCGGGGCGGATGCCGATCTGGTCGATCCAGAGTTGCTCGGCCTCGTCGTCCCCCTCGTGCACCGTCACCCAGAGGCGGTCACCGTCGTGGCCCAGGACCTCGGTGAGGAGCTCCCAGGCCAAGGGGATGGCCTCGGCCTTGAAGTAGTCCCCGAAGCTGAAATTGCCCAGCATCTCGAAGAAGGTGCAGTGGTAGGTGTCCGTGCCGATGATCTCGATGTCGGGGGTGCGGAAGCACTTCTGGATCGAGGTGGCCCGCGGCCACGGAGCGGCCTCCTCGCCCACGAAATAGGGCTTGAAGGGAACCATGCCCGCGATCGTGAAGAGGACCGAGGGGTCGTGTGGGATCAGGCTGGCGGAGGGGACGATGGTGTGGCCCCTGTCCGCAAAGAAGCGCGTAAAGGCCGCCCGCAGTCCGTTGGCGTCCATCACTGCAGCTTACCGGGGGCAAAAACGGATCCGGGGCCGCTCTGGGCTCCGAAATGGGGGCCCGGGGCCGGCCGGGCGGCTCGTTCAGGCCGAGGACATCCCCACGATGGGCTTGTTCAGCTGGATGTCCCCCGTCGACCCGTAGAACAACACGTTGCCGTAGCTGAAGATGCCGCCGTCGGAGGCCACCAGCCAGTAGCCGGACGCCGCCCGGACCGACGGTCATGCCCACCACCGGTTTGTTGAGGTGGAGGGAGCCCGCGGACCCGTAGAAGTTGGCACTCCCGTAGTTGAAGATCCCGCCGTCCGCCGCCACCAGCCAGTACCCGGCGCCGCCGGGCCCGGCCGCCATGCCGACCACGGGTGAATTCAGATGGATGCCCCCCGTCGAGCCGTAGAACTGCGCGTCGCCGTAGGAGAAGATGCCGCCGTCGGAGGCGACGAGCCAGTACCCCCCGCCGTCGGGCGTGGCCGCCATGCCGACGATGGGCTTGTTGAGGGTGATGCCTCCGGTGGAGCCGTAGAACTGCGCGTCGCCGTAGGAGAAGATGCCGCCGTCGGAGGCGACGAGCCAGTACCCCCCGCCGTCGGGCGTGGCCGCCATGCCGACGATGGGCTTGTTGAGGGTGATGCCTCCGGTGGAGCCGTAGAACTGCGCGTCGCCGTAGGAGAAGATGCCACCGTCGGAGGCGACGAGCCAGTAGCCGTTGGTGCTGGCGGTCTCTGCCATGCCCACGATGGGCGCGTTCAACTGCAGGCCGCCGGCGCTGCCGTAAAAGCCGGCGTCGCCGTAGGAGAAGATGCCGCCGTCGGAGGCGACGAAGCGGTACCCGTCACCACAGTCGAGGTCACCGCCGAAGCCGTAGTGGTCCGCGGTGGACTGGGCCGAGACACCCAGCCCGTTGGTCACGGTGACGTCGACGCACTGCGCGGACGGGGCGTTGGGCGGGACGACGGTGATCGTCGTCGCCGACTGCGCCACGATGCGCCCGGTGCCCACTCCGCCGAACGTCACAGAGGTCACGTTGCCGAAGCCTCCGCCGAAGATCGTGATCGTTCCCGCCCCGCCCACGGGGCCCGTGTGAGGGCTGAGCGCGGACACCGACGGGCATCCGTCCGCGCCCTGCAGGGCGAGAGTCAGGTCGGGATCGTCGGGTGTGCCGAGGCCGCTGGCGGCGTCGAAGCCGGGGGCGGCGGCGAACTGGCCGAGGTTGGTGTCTGTGAAGTCGTTGTTGCCCTGCGTGATGTCGGTGAACGTGTTGGCGTTGGACTGTTGGGCCCCGTACAGGGCCGGGCCCACCCGCCCGAGCCTGCTGAAGCAGCCCTGATTGGTGTCCGCGAAGAGCCCGGCGTTGGTCGGTGCGGCGACGCTGGTGCCGCCGAAGCCGAGCCAGCGCCCGTTCCAGTAGGCGACGACGCCGCCCGCCGTCGGGTCGGATGGATACGAGATGTCGGGCACCGCCCGGCACGTGCTCAGCCCGCACGGCGTGGTGTCGGGGCCTGTCGCCGGAGGCTGGCCCGGATTGGCGGGCCACTCCAGGGAGAAGCCCCCGCCCGTGGCGCCGTTTTGGACGGCGGTGGAGCAGCCCGGCGTGCCCTGGCAGTCGTTCCAGACCGTCTGCGACGAGGCCGTCGCACTGGGCAGCGTCGTCCCGCCGGCACTCACGACGTCGGGCTGCGAGCCCGGATCGTCCACCGCGAGCTGGGTCTGGGTCGGCGCGTCGATTGCGCTGTAGCAGTCCTCGGAGCCGGCGTCACCCGAGGCGGCGATGACGGTCTGCCCCTGCACGGCCATGCGCTGGAAGATGCCGTTCTCGGTCTGGCGGTCGGCGGTGGGTATCTCGGCCTCGCAGACGCCCCAGCTCGTCGTCACGACCTGGGAGCTGTCGTCGCTGGCGATCCGGTTGAAGAGGTCAAAGGCCTGCGAGTCGTCGTTGTTCGGCGCCTCGTAGACCACCAGTGAGGCGGAGGGGGCGTTGAATGCGGCGAGCTCCGTATCGAGCGCGGCCTCGCCCTGGGACCCTTGCGGGACGCCACCCGCCCCACCGTCGACGAGCACGTTGCGGATGGAGTTGGACAGTCCGTAACAGGACTGGAAGGCGGCGAAGTCACTGGCGGCGTACTGCTCGAACTCCACGATGGCGATGGACTGCCCGATCCCGGTGCGTCCCTGCCCGAAGACCTGGTCGAGGCCGAAGACCGAGGACAGCTGTGTCGAGGTGTAGCTGCCGGCGACCGCTCTCTGCTGGGCGGCCGGGCAGGCCTGCGGGGTGCCGGCGTGGGCGATGGCGGCCGGGCTCCGGGCCGCGCCGGCGCCGGTCGCCGGCTGCGATTCGGGCGACTCGGGCGACTCGGGCGACTCGGGCGACTCCGAGGTCCCCGCCGGGGCCTGCTTGATCATGGCGTGCTCCTGGAACACCCCGTCGAGGCCGACCACACCCGTCACCGCGCCCCCGAGCGAGGCGGGTATCTGCGGCGGCGCCGTGTTGACGATCGTCCGGGAGGAGGCGCCCGGAGCCTTCACCGACTCCAGGGGGGTGCCCAGCGCGGCCGAGACGACCGACACCGTGCCGCTGACGGGCAACAACGCGCTCCCCGGCTCGGGTGTGCCCACGGTCAACCCCTGGCTGCGCAGCGTGGAGGACACCTGTGCCACCTCGGCCGGGCTCGGCCCGAACTGCGCTGCATACTGCGCCGCGCTCAGGTAGTGGCGATAGTCGGGCGAGCCGGGGGTCGAGACCGCCGCCACGGTCTGCGCGAGACCCGCCGGGTCCTGCCCGGCCAGGACCACGTCCAGCTCGAGCTGCTGGCCCGAGGGGGCGGCACCGAGCTGGCTCGCATCGGCGGGCAGGTGCGGGGCGGCCTGGGGCAAGGTGATCCACCCCGGCGACCCCGCCGCGCCGGCCGCGCCGGCCGCGCCGAGCGCCCCAGCCAGCACGCCGACCATCAGGACCACCGCCCCACCGGCACCGACCAGCACCCTCGGCCGGCTCGGACGCCCCGAGCCGCCGCGCTGCACCAGGTTCACGAATCGGCCTCCCTGCCGGGGTCCTCGCCCCGGCCCACCCCGTCGCGCCGGGTGGGCTCGTAGTACACCCGTCCCTCGAGCGCGTCAGGACGATACTGCTGGGGGACCACCCCGGAGGGGTCGTCATGGGGGTAGACGTAGCCGTCGCCGTGGCCCAGCGTGGCGGCGCCCTTGTAGTGCGCATCCCGCAGGTGGGTGGGGACTTCCTGGCTCACGCTGGAGCGCACGTCGGCCTGGGCCCGGCCCAGGGCGACCACCACCGCGTTCGACTTGGGCGCCCGGGCGAGATAGATGACGGCCTCGGCCAGGTTCAGCGCCGCCTCGGGCAGCCCCACGTACTCGACCGCCCGCGCCGCCGCCTCGGCCACCAGGAGGGCCTGCGGATCAGCCAGCCCAATGTCCTCACTGGCCAGGATGACCATGCGGCGGGCCAGGAACCGGGGGTCCTCCCCGGCCTCGATCATGCGGGCCATCCAGTACAGGCCCGCGTCGGGGTCCGAGCCCCGCACGCTCTTGATCAGCGCGCTGATCTGGTCGTAGTGCTCGTCGGCGCCCTGGTGGAACAGCCGGCCGTCGCGGGCGCGCGCCATGTCGTCCATGGTCAGCACGACCCGGGCGTCGTCGGGCCCGTTGCCGCGCACCAGCGCCACCGCCGTCTCCACGGTGGTCAGCGCGGCGCGGGCGTCGCCCTCGCAGGCGGCCACAACGGCGTCGATGGCGTCGTCCTCGGCGTCGGCCCCCTCCAGCTCCAGCCCGCGCCGGATCAGCGTGCGCAGGTTGTCCGGCGACAAGGGGTGCAGCCGCCACAGTGAGGCCCGGCTCAACAAGGGCGGATTCACCTCGAAGAAAGGGTTCTCCGTCGTGGCGCCGATGAGCACGACCAGTCCGTCCTCGACGGCCGGGAGCAGCACGTCCTGCTGGGACTTGCTGAAGCGGTGCACCTCGTCGATGAAGAGCATGGTGCCCTGGCCCTGCTCGCCCAGGCGGCGCTGGGCCTCGGCCAGGGCCTCGCGCACGTCCTTCACGCCCGCCGCGGTGGCCGAGAGCGTGGTCAGGTGCTTGGCCGTGGTGTCGGCCAGCAGCCGGGCCAGCGTGGTCTTGCCGGTGCCGGCGGGGCCCCACAGGATGGAGGAGCCGACCCGGTCGGACTCTGCCAGCCGGCGCAGGGGGGCACCCGGGCCGACGAGGTGCTCCTGGCCGACGAGCTCGTCGAGGGTGCGGGGGCGGAGACGGGCGGCGAGGGGCGCCTGGCGCTGGAGCCGGCGGTCGGCGGCGTCGGCGAAGAGGCTCAGGGCGGGGGTCCTGCGCTCGGGGTCGCCGGGGTCGCCGGCACCACGACCCGGATGCCCAGCTCGGCCAGGCTGGCGGCGGGCAGCGCCGAGGGCGCCCCGGTCAGCAGGTCGGCCCCCGACTGGGTCTTGGGGTAGGCGATGACCTCCCTGATGTTCTCCTCGCCAGCCAGAATCGCCACCAGCCGATCGACCCCGACGGCGAACCCGGCGTGCGGCGGCGCACCGTAGCGGAAGGCGCCGAGCAGGAAGCCGAAGCGCGCCTCGGCCTCCTCGGGCCCGATGCCCAGCGCGGCGAACACCTGCTCCTGGGTCGCGCGGTCGTGGATACGCACACTCCCCGACCCCAACTCCCACCCGTTGAGCACCAGGTCGTAGGCCTGCGAGCGCACGGCGAACGGCTCGGTCGCCAGCAGCGGCAGGTCCTCTCGATACGGCATCGTGAACGGATGGTGCGCCGGCTGCGGGTTGCCGTCGGCCCCGACGCCGTCGAACATGGGGAAGTCGACGACCCAGACGTATCGATGCGGGCCCTGTGCCACGGGGGGCGCGCTGATCGCCACGCGCAGCGCACCCAGCACCTCGCAGGCCCTCTCGTAACTGTCCGAGACGCCGAGGATGAGGTCACCTGGTCCCGCCCCAGTCTGCTGCAGGACGCTTGCAGCTTCCTGCTCCGAGAGGTGGCGCGCCAGGGGCCCGTCCAGTGCGGGGCCGTTCTCGACCACACGGAACCAGGCCAGGCCGGCGGCGCCGTGCTTCTTGGCCAGCTCGGTCACCTCGTCGAGCCTCTTGCGAGGCCAGGTCGCCCCGTCGGGCACGACGATGGCCTTGACGGTCGGCGACGAGAACGCCTTGACCTCGGTGTCCTTGAACGCCTCGGACAGGTCGATGAGCTCGAGGCCGAAGCGCAGGTCGGGCTTGTCGGTGCCGAAACGGTCCCGCGCCTCCGCCCACGTCATGCGCTCAATCGGGGGAGGCCGCTCCCCCGTCGCCGCCTCCGCGGCGTCGAGCACGGCCTCGGAGACAAAGGCCATGACGTCGTCCTGGGAGGCGAAGGAGCACTCCATGTCGAGCTGCATGAACTCGAACTGGCGGTCGGCGCGCAGGTCCTCGTCCCGCAGGCAGCGGGCGATCTGGAAGTAGCGGTCGAAGCCGCCCACCATCAGCAGCTGCTTGGCCAGCTGGGGGCTCTGCGGCAGGGCGTAGAACTCGCCGTGGTGGAGCCGCGACGGGACCGAGAACTCCCTGGATCCTTCGGGCGTGGGGGCCCACAGCAGCGGCGTCTCGATTTCGGCGAACCCCTGGCGGTCCATGGCGGCGCGCAAGGCCGCGTTGACCCTCGCCCGGAGGCGCAGGTTGCGCTGCATGCGGGGACGCCGCAGGTCGACGTAGCGGTGCTTCAGGCGCACGGGCTCGTCGGACTCGTCCCGGTCGTCGACTGAGAAGGGCGGCGGCTCGGCCTCGTTGAGCACCTCGACGGTGCAGTCCCCGATCTCGACCTCGCCGGTCCCGATGCCGGGGTTGACCGTGCCCTCCGGTCGGTGGCGGACCGTGCCGGTGACGGCGACGACCCACTCGGAGCGCACATCGGTGGCGTGGTCGATGACGCACTGAATGATGCCCGAGTGGTCCCGCAGGTCCACGAAGGCCAGGTGCTCGCCGTGCTCGCGTCGGCGGCCGACCCAGCCGCAGACGGTCACGGTCTGGCCGACGTCGGCCGGGCGCAGGATCCCGCAGAGGTGGGTCCGCATGGCGGTGGGCTGGTTGGCGGTGGGGTCGGTGGTCATGGTGGGGTCGGTCTCGGGGCTCAGTCTTGTCGGTGCGGGCTGGTTCGGTTCGGTTCGGTTCGGGGGTTCTGGCGTTCGGTTCAGTGAGTGGTCGGAGTGGTCGGAGGGCTGGCGGCTGGCGGCTGGCGGCTGGCGGCTGGCGGCGGAGGGTCAACCCCGCACCGTGTCGCCCAGGAAGGCCTTGAGCTCCTCCACAATGGCAGCCCGCGGCACGCTCCGTTGCTCGGCATCGCTGCGGAGGGGGCGCAGGCCCACGGTTCCGGCCACCAATTCCTGGGGCCCGACCACCAGCGCCACCAGGGCGCCCGAACGGTCGGCCGACTTGATCTGGGACTTCATGGAGCGCCCGCCGAAGGCGCGGTCGGCCCGGAGGCCGGCGCGGCGCAGCTCCGCGGTCAGCGTCACGGCCGACTCGCCGCCTGCGGTGTCGATGACGTAGGCATGCAGCGGGTGTGCCGCCAGCACCGACTCGGTGCTGAAGACGCCCTCGGCGTCGCACGCCAGCAGCACCCGCTCGATCCCGATGCCGAAGCCGATCCCGGGCGTCGGATCCCCGCCGAGCAGTTCGACCAGGCCGTCATAGCGGCCGCCCCCGCCCACGCCGTTCTGGGCCGCGTCCAAGGCGTCAGCCGCGAACTCGAAGGTCGTGCGTGTGTAGTAGTCGAAGCCACGCACCAGACGGTGGTCGATCGTGTAGTCGACCCCGAGCGCGTCGAGCCCCTCTCGCACCCGGGCGAAGTGCTCGCGGCACGGGTCGCAGAGGTGGTCGAGGAAGTGCGGCGCATCGGCCGTGGCCGCCCGGCACTCGTCCGACTTGCAGTCGAGCACCCGCAGGGGGTTCTCGAGGTGGCGGGCGCGGTGGGCCGGGCACAGCTGGTCGGCCCGCTCGGCCAGGAAGGCGCTCAGCAGCGCCACGTAGCCCGGCTTGCAGACGCTGTCGCCCATGGAGTGCAACTTCAGCGTCACCTGGCGCAGGCCGAGACCGGTGAAGAAGTCGTGGGCCAGCGTGACGACCTCGACGTCGAGGTCGGCGTCGGCGGGGCCCAGTGCCTCGACCCCCAATTGGTAGTGCTGGCGGTAGCGACCGTGCTGCGGGTTCTCGTGGCGGAACGAGGGCGCCACGTACCAGGCCTTCCACGGCGGCACCGGATGGTGCTGCACGTAGGCCCGGGCGATGGGCGCAGTCCCCTCGGGGCGCAGCGCCATCATCTGGCCGTCGCGATCCTCGAAGACGTACATCTCCTTGCCGACGACCTCGCTGCCCTCACCGATCCCCCGGAGGAAGACGCCGGCGTGCTCGAGGATCGGCGTGACGGTCAACCCGTAGCCGGCGCCCTCGACCAGGGCGGCAAAACGGGCGACCGTCCCCTCCCAGCGCACGGACTCTGGCCAGAGCACGTCATGCATTCCCTTGGGGGTCTGCAGAGCGACTCGGCCCTTCGCCGCGCCCTTCGGGGAGGTCTCTCCCGACCCGGCTCCGGGCGCGGCCGATCCCGCGGTCACAGAAGGCTCCTCACGGGTCGGGGGTCAGACTTTCTTGCCAGGGAGCTGACGATACGCGTCGAACACCCCGTCGAGGTGCTTCAGCGCGCTGATCAGTGAGTGCAGATGGGTCGGGTCGGCCAGCTCGACGTCGAAGGCCATCCGGCTGACCCGGTCGGGCGTCGTGGCGGTGCGGGCGGCGACGATGTTGAGATGGTGCTCGGAGACCACCCGGGACACGTCGGCCAGCAGCCGGGCCCGGTCGAAGGCCTGCACCTCGATCGTCGCCACGAAGACGCCGTCGTTGCCCCGGTCCCACTCGACCTCCATGAGGCGCTCCCGGGAACGATCGGCCAGCGCTGCCGCGTTGGCGCAGTCCGCCCGGTGGACCGAGACGCCCCGGCCCTGCGTCACGAAGCCCACGATCTGGTCGCCGGGAACCGGGGTGCAGCAGCGGGCGAGGTGGATCATGACGTCGTCGAGCCCCTCGACATAGACGCCCGTTCCGGTGCGGCGGCCCTGGCGGGGCCGGGTCGTCCCCGGCAGTGCAATGGTCGGAAGCTGCTCGTCCGCCTCGCCGCCACCTCGTAGCGCCTTGGTGAGGCGCTGCACGATCGACTGCGCCGAGACCTGGTTCTCGCCGATGGAGGCGTAGAGCGCATCGAGGTCGGACAGGTTCATGCCGTCGGCCACCTGCTGGAGCGCGCTCGAGCCGAGCAACTTGTGCAGGGGCAGGCCGTCGCGCCGCAGGGCCCGGGCCAACTCTTCGCGCCCGTTCTCTATGGCATCCTCACGGCGCTCCCTGGAGAACCACTGGCGGATCTTGTTGCGGGCACGGGTCGACGCGACGATCTGGAGCCAGTCGCGCGACGGACCTGCCGTGGGCGACTTCGAGGTGAAGATCTCGACCGTGTCGGCACTGGCCAGCTGCGTCTCGAGCGGCACGAGCCGCCCGTTGACCCGGGCCCCGATGCAGCGGTGCCCCACCTCGGTGTGGATGGCGTAGGCGAAGTCGACCGGTGTGGACCGGGCCGGCAGCGCAATGACCTTCCCCTTGGGGGTGAAGACGTAGACCTCGTCCTGCTCGAGGTCGAGCTTCAGCGCCTCGAGGAACTCGATCGGGTCGTCGGTCTGGCGGTCGACGTCGGCGATGCGCTGGAGCCATGCCATTTCGGAGGAGTGGTCCTCCTTGGACTTGTAGCCCCAGTGGGCGGCGATCCCGTACTCGGCGCGGTGGTGCATCTCCGAGGTCCGGATCTGCACCTCGACCGGCTTCCCGTCGAGCCCGATGACCGTCGTGTGCAATGACTGGTACATGTTGAACTTGGGCGTGTTGATGTAATCCTTGAAGCGCCCGTGCACGGGCGCCCAGATGGCGTGGATGGCGCCGAGCGCTGCCCAGCAGTCCTTCTCGGACTCGACCACGACCCGGATGGCGACCAGGTCGTTGATGTCGTCGAATTCCTTGCCCCGCACCACCATCTTCTCGTAGATGGACCACAGGTGCTTCGGTCGCCCCGTGACATCGGCCACAACACCCATGTCGTTCATGCGTTGGCGGACGTGGACGAGCACCCGTTCGAGGTACTCCTCCCGCTGCGGCGCCCGGGCCGCCACCATCTGCTCGATCTCGGCATACCGCTTCGGGTGCAGGGTGGCGAAGGCCAGATCCTCCAGCTGCCAGCGCACCTGCTGGACACCCAGCCGGTGCGCGAGCGGCGCGTAGACGTCGAAGGTCTCCTGGGCGGTGCGCCGCTGCTTCCACTCGGGCATGACGGCCAGGGTGCGCATGTTGTGCAGCCGATCGGCCAGCTTGATCAGCAGGACGCGCCAGTCGTCCGCCATGGCGACGAGCATCTTGCGGATGGTCGCCGCCTGTTGCGCCTCCTTGGAGTTGAACTGCAGGCGGTCGAGCTTGGTCACGCCGTCGACGACGCTGGCCACCCCTTCGCCGAAGTTCTCCGCAATGGTCTCGAGCGTCAGCCCGGTGTCCTCCACGGCGTCGTGCAGGAGGGCGGCGGCCACCGTCTGCTCGTCGAGGCCCAGTTCGGCCACGATCGTCGCCACGGCGACCGGGTGCGTGATGTAAGGCTCGCCGGACCGACGGAACTGGCCCTCATGCGCCCCGGCGGCGGTCCGGCCGGCCGCCACGATCATGGAGGTGTCATCCTCGGGGCGGTGGCGGGCGAACTCGGCCAGGAGGGGCGCCAACAAGTCGCGCAGCACCGGTTCGTAGGCCTGCTCCGGCCCGAGCTCTCGGGCGTTCGTGGTCGAGTCTGTGTCCGTGTCGGATGGAGTCACCCGCGTCAGGGCCACCATCCATACAGGCTACCCGCCAAGGGAAATGCCAGAACGCACAGCGCGCTGCATGTGCACCCCGAGGACCAGGGGCTTCAGCACATCTGGGTGGCGCTCAGCGCTTGCGCTTGCCCTTGCCCTTGCGGGGACGAGGGCCTTGCACCTGCCTCGCGCCGGCCGGCCCGGAGGTGGGCCCCGAAGTCGATGCCGATGCCGATGCCGTCCCCGGGCCCGGGCCCGGGGACGAGGACGAGCCCGCAGCGGCGGAACCGGAACCCGCACCGGGCTGGCGGTCGATCACCGCCGTCGTACCCCCGGTACCGCCGCCTCCGCTCGGCCTGCTGCCCGAGCCGGGCCGGATCGGTCCGCTGCGCTTGTTGCGCGCCTTCGGCGGGGCCGCAGCCACGCTGCGACCAGCCTGACCCGAGGCGGCGACGCTCATGGCGGTGCTCATGTTGGCCGCGTCCACGGCGGAGTACCAGCCCTTCGTGTCACCCCGCTTGGCCAGGCGGTCGGCGATCTGCACCCAGCGGTCTTCGCGCTCCTTCATCATGCAGAGGACCGGCGAGGCGATGAAGATCGACGAATAGGCCCCCGAGAGCAGTCCGACGAAGAGAGCCAGGCCGTAGGACTGCAGCGTCGAGGCGCCGAGCAGCTGGGCGCCGATGAGCAGGACGGCCAGCACCGGCAGGATGGCCACCATGGAGGTGTTGATCGACCGGGCCAGCGTCTGGTTCATCGACAGGTTGATGAGCTGGGGGTACGTGAGCCGGCCGCTGCTGCCGATGCCCTTCGTGTTGTCACGGACGCGGTCGAACACCACCACGGTGTCGTAGAGCGAATAGCCCAGGATGGTCAGGATGGCCACGACGGTGTCCGGGGTCACCTGGAAGTTGAAGATCGAGTAGATGCCAATGGCCACGAGGACGTCGTGGATCATGGCGATGAACGCGGCCAGCGCCATCTTCGGCTCGAACCGGATGCTGATGTAGATCGCCACCACAATGAAGAAGATGATCAACGCCTCGATCGCCTTGTTCGTGATGGACGATCCCCACGTCGGGCCGACCGTCGTCACGCTGATCTTGTCGGCCGGCGTGGTGGCGGTCAGCGGGTTGGTCGTGGTCGTCGTCGTGGGGGCCGAGGTGGTGGTGGATCCCGCCGCGGCCGCGCCCGCCTTGGCGGTCGTCGTGGTCGTCGGCTTGGCAGTGGTCGAGGTGGTGGTGGTCGGCGTCGTCTTCGGCGCATGGGCCGCGGTGACCTCCAACAACGCCTGCTTGACGTTGTTGTCGACCTTTTCCTGCTGGCTTTCGGACAGGTGGTTCAGGTCCGACTGCACGTTGAGCGTCTGCTTGCTCCCGCTCCCGAGCAGCTCCACGGTGGGGTCGATCAGGCCCGTCCCGCTGAGGGCATCGGTCGCCTGCGTCTGCGTCACGCCGGGCGCGGCAATGGTCCACTCGGTCCCGCCCTTGAACTCAATGCCGAGGTTCAGCCCGCCCCGCAAGATGATGGAGATGATCCCCAGCACGATGATGGCTGCCGAGATGCTGAACCAGATCCTGCGCTTGCCCACGAAGTCGAAGCGCGTCTCGCCGCGATAGAGACGCGAGAGCGGACCGTGCCCCTTCGGCTCCCGAGCGAGCAGGGCACGGGCGGCGTCGTCGAGACTGACCAACTCCTCCTCGTCGAGGCTCCCGGTGTCGACGCTCTCCTCGAGCTGCTCGACATCCTCTTCGCGCACGTCGTCGAGCGAGCTGCCCTCGTCGCGGCCGCTCCCGCTCCCGTTGGCGCCGCGGCCGTTGTCGCTCACGACCCGCCCCCCGCCCCTGCGCCGGCGCCGGCGCCGGCGCCCACGGGCAGACCTGAGCCCGGCGCCTGCACCGGCGCCTGCGGACCGGCCCCGAGGCCGGTAGCGATGCTGAACGCGCCCGAGCCCTGCAGACGGGAGCTCTGGCCCATCAAGATGACGAGCGGGCGCGTGTAGAACCAGGTCACGGCCATGTCCATGATCGTCGACAGACCCAGGAAGAAGGCGAAGCCCTTCACGTTGCCCACCGCGACCAGGTAGAGGACGATCGCCGCCAGCAGCGACACGAAGTCAGCGGCCCACACCGTCCGCCAGGCGCTCTTGAACCCACGGTCGACCGATGTCCGCACCGAGCGGCCGGATCTCGTCTCGTCCTTCAATCGCTCGAAGTAGACGATGTACGAGTCCACGGTGATGCCGATCGACACGATGAGGCCCGTGATGCCCGCCAGGTCGAAGCTCGGTGCCACCGATGTATGGCCCAGCGCCGAGATGATGGCCCACAGCATCATGGCGGTGAGCACCAGTCCGGAGATGACGACCAACCCGAGGCCCCGGTAATAGAAGAGGACGTAGAGCAGCACGAGGATCAACCCGGCGATGCCCGCGCCGAGGCCCGCCACCAACGCGGAGTGGCCCAAGGTCGCCGAGACCGTCTCCGACGTCGCCGCCTTCAACACGACCGGCAGGGCGCCGAAGTTCATGGCCTGCGCCAGCTGCTGCGCCTGCGCCTGCGTCAGGCTCCCCGAGATCTCGCCCTTGCCGTCGAACGAGGAGAACGTCGACTGGGTGGGCTGGATGATGGGAGCCGAATAGACCTCTCCATCGAGCTCGATCCCGAGGAACTGGTGAAAGTTCTCCTGCGCCACCTTGTCCCACAACGCCGAGCCGGCCGCGCCGGCCAGCGTGTAGTCGACCACCCACTGCCCCGTCTGGTTCTGCGTCGCCTGCGCGCTGCCGATGGAGCGGCCCGTCATCTGGGCCGGTCCGAGCACGCAGCGCACTTCGGTCGAGCCGTCGCAGGCGCCGCCGATCCCCGGCAGCAGCACCGTGCTCTTTGCGTAGTTCGGCTTCTCCACGCTGGTCGACGGGTACGCCTCGTACTGACTGTCCGGGGCGATGGTGTTGGAGCTGTAGCCCTGGGGGCTGCTATTGGGCGTGACGCCGATGGCCGCCTCGGTCAGCTGCGCCGACGACGTACAGGGGGGAATCGCCCCGATGCCGGTCTTCGGGAGCTTCACCTTGGGGTTCTTCGGGACACCCTCGGGATAGGCCCAGCACTGGACCGGGCGGAAGTACATGCGCCGCGGTCTGCCCGATCTGCTCCAGCACCTGCTGGGCGTCGGTCACTCCGGGGATGGACACCGAGATCTGGTTCTTCCCCGAGGTCTGCACCTCGGCGCCGGAGACGCCGAGCCCGTTGACCCGGAGGTTCAAGATGTTGACCGTCTCGTCGAGGTCGGCCTGCGAGACGTGCTGCCCTTCCGCGGTGTAGACGACCGAGACCCCCCCGGCCAGGTCGAGCCCCAGGCGGGGCGACCATTGCGCGGCGAACACGGCCGCGAACGAACCAAGGGCGATCGCCACCACGACGAGCACGCTGATCCACAGATTGCGTCGCTGACGTCGCTGGGCCCGTCCCCCCGACTTCGGGCTCACGCCTCTTCGGCCTCCCCACCGAGGTCGCCGCTGCTGGCGGCGCCGTCCCCACCTACGTCATCGATGTCGTCGTCGTGGTCGGCCGTGGCGTCGCTGGTGCCGTTACGCGTCGGCCGCGCCGGTCGGACGTCCTGGACGGGCTCGTCGTCGACGCGCACGTCCTCAATCGGCTCGATCTTCTTCGCGATGGCCTGGCGGACGAAGACGATCCGGGTCGGCTGGGGCCCGTCGAGGTTGCCGTCGTCGCCCAGGGCGCCAGTCAAGAGCGTGTAGCGGTCACCGTGCACTTCGAGAACCGTGCCGATGACTCCACCGACCGTCTGCACCTCGTCCCCGACCTCGTAGCCCGAGCCCTGGGTCTGGCGGGCGGCCTGGGCCTTCCGCTGCTGCGGCCTGATGAAGAAGAAGTAGCCGAGCAATCCGATCGCGACCAGCGGCAGCAGCGTCAGAAGAGAGCTCGAACTCGACTTGGAAGCGGCAGCCAGCACGAGGTGGGCCACCGCGGGGGTTGATGTCATGAGGGATCCTTGGACCGGAATCGGTTGCGACGCGCCACCCTAGTGCCTGGGTTGCAGGTCTCCTGGGCAGCGAGGCGCCTTTCGGGGGCGGGAGCAGGTTGTTTTGCTCCACGGGCGCTCCGGATCGGGGGGCTCTCGAGGAGGCGGCCAGTCCCGGACCCGGGTCTTCGGAGACCCGCCCCGTCGCTCGCTCCCGCGGGTCCGGGGCGGCTGCTCGGTGCCGACACCACCGCCCGGGTCGCCCTGGGCGCGGTGCTCGCCTCCGACCGCCCTGACCGCCCTGACCCGTCCCGACCCGTCCCGACCGCCCTGACAGCGCCGGTCGCGCCCGGCGACCGAAGACCGCGTTCCCGGCACGGCGGGAGGTTGGCGCCGCTCGCCCCTCGACCGAAGGCAGGGAGAGCGGTCGCGACCCAGTCGCCTCCCGGCGGGGAGAACGCCCCGCGAGGGGCCGTCTGGTGCAGCCCGGACGCGGGCAACCCGACTGCAACCCAAAGTGGCCCCGGTTGCGACACCTCGTCGGCAAAGTACGCACCATCAGTACAGCAGCCTCACGGTGACGGTCGTTCGAGGGGGGACGACCGAGTGCGAGTCCGACGGAGGGGAGCGGACTCACGCGAGGGGGAACCGTGGGGGACAACAGGAGCAGCGAAGAGGTGCGCCGGACCGACGAGGACGTTGGACGGGGGGATCCGGGGGAACCGACGACCCGGGCCGGCGCACCTTTCGCTCCCTGAAGCGCCCGCGACGCCCGTCGCGATCCCGTGCTTCCTGCCTGGCTGAACACCGGGACACACCCGAATTGAGGCCCTTCGGAACCGCCCGGGGCGGCCCCTCCGGGGCGTCCCCGGCGACCCCGACGGTTCCTCTTTGTCGATCCGAGTCGGAATTCGCCGACTGATCAGGCCTTTTCTGGCCGACGAGGGGCCTCTTCTATTCACTCAGATTGCCCAATTGCCCAGTACAGTTGCAGCCTGATGCGAGATGGTCATATCTCAGTGCTGGTCATTGAGGATGAGGCGGACATCCGGCAACTCCTCCGTACCCTCCTCGAGCGCGAGGGCTATTCGGTCGCGGAGGCCCTGGAGGGCCGCGACGGCGTGCGGCAGTTCCACCAGAGCCATCCCGACATCGTGATCCTCGACGTCGGGCTCCCCGACCTGGACGGATGGCAGGTCCTGGAGCGCATCCGGGACATGAGCGACGTGCCGGTGCTCATGCTCACGGCCCTCGGGACCGAGAGGGACAAGGTGCGGGGACTCAATTCCGGCGCCGACGACTATCTGACCAAGCCCTTCAGCCGCTCCGAGCTCCTGGCCCGTCTCCAGGCTGTCGGGCGCCGCCAGGTCTCGAAGGGCGAGCCGGTCACCACCTTCGACGACGGGACCCTGCACATCGACTTCGCCCACCAGGAGGTCACCGTCGACGGCACGACCATCATCTTGACGCCGACCGAGTACCGCCTCCTCGCCACGTTGGCCCGGCACCAGGGCCAGGTGCTGTCGTCGGACCAGCTCATCGAGCTGGCCTGGGACGACCCGAGCGGCCTGGCCCCCTCCCGCGTCAAGTACGCCGTCCTGCGCCTCCGGCGAAAGCTGGGCTGGGACGAAGGCGACGAGGGCCCCATCGAGACGGTCCGGGGCTTCGGATACCGCTACCGCTCGCGGAACCGGTGAGCGAGTCGTCCAAGCCCCAACCCGACGCCGGACGGCGCCGCGACCCCCAACTGCCCGGATCCACCCTCCCGATCGGGTTCTCGGGCTCCATGCGGGTCCGGCTCCCCGTCTTCGCCCTGGTGGCCATCGGCACGATCCTGATTGCGCTCATCCCATTCCCCCACGACGCCAGGAGAGAGATCTCCATCGCCGGCGTCATCTTCTTCTGCCTCGTCGCCGCCGCTTTCCTGCTGCCCTGGGAACGACTGCCCGACTGGGCCTGGCTCATCATCCCCATCGGCTATATCGCGGTCATCGCCATCATCCGGGACACGCAGGGCGGCGCCGACTCGGGGCTCGTGGTGGTCTACCTCCTGCCCATCGTCTGGCTCTCCCTCTACGGGCGACGCCTGCACCTGCTCGTCGGGCTCTTCTGCATGGACCTGGCGCTGCTGGTCCCGGTGCTCCTGGTCGGTCCGCCCGACTACCCCACGCTCGAATGGCGCCAGGTCGCCGTCATGGCCACCGTGACCACCCTGGTGGCGTCGACGGTCTACACGATGGTGTCGCGGGACCGGGCCTTCCTGACCGACCTGGCCCAGCAGTCGCGCATCGCGCGGCGCAACGCCCGCGAGGCGGACTACGCCCGGGACCGGCTCGAAACGCTGCTGCGCGCCGCCACCGGGAGTGCGATCCTGGGCGTGGACCCGGCGGGCACCGTGACCTTCTTCTCGGCCGGAGCGGAGCAGCTGCTCGGCTACCGGGCCGCGGAGGTGGTGGGGTTCCACTCCATCGCCGACTTCATCGACCCGGCGCAGATCGACGAGCGCCGCCAGACGATCGACGCCATGCGCACCGCACTCGAGCCCGTCGATGCGGAGACGGCGGCCGAAGTCCCGTGGACCGCGACCCGCAAGGACGGCCAGCAGCGCCGTTGCGTCGTGCGGGTGCGGGCCCTGCCCGTGCCGACCCCTGACCCCGCGTTGGACGAGGAGTGGGGTGACGAGACCGACCACGCCTCCACCGACACCGACGCCGCGGCACATCCCGACGATGCGGTCGTGCAGCGCGACGAGTTCACCCCGGCCAACGGGGGCTACGTGGTCGTCGCCATCGACGTGACCGAGCGCGAGGAGCTGGCCGCGGACCGGGAGCGGCTCTACGCCATTCAGAAAGAGGTCACGCAGTCGCTCATTGAGCAGAACAACCGGCTGCGCGAGCTGACGCAGATGAAGGACGACGTGGTGGCGACGGTCTCCCACGAGCTGCGCACGCCGATCACCTCCATCCGGGGCTTCGTCGAGTTGCTGCTCGACGCCACCGCCGACCTGACCGAGAGCCAGATGCGGATGCTCCAGACCATTGAGCGCAACGCCGAGCACCTCCAGCGCGTGGCGGAGGATCTGCTGGCGGACCCCGGCGCCGGTCGTGGGCTCCGCGTCGCCTTCACGGAGCTGGATCTCAGCCGCCTGGCCGAGGACGCCGTGCACGCCATTCAGACCTCGGCCACGGTCCACGGCGTCGTCCTGACCATCGACCCCGGCGACGAGGTCCCCGTCTTCGGGGACCCGACCCGCCTGCACCAGCTCCTCGGCAACCTGTTGTCGAATGCCATCAAGTTCTCGCCCCGAGGCGGGCGGGTGCACGTCATCGTCGACAGCGTGGACTCCTACGCCCGCGTGCAGGTGCTCGACGAAGGCCCGGGCATCCCCGAGGGCGAACGCGACCAGCTGTTCGAGCGCTTCTACAGACTGGCGTCGTCCACCGAGATGGGCGTGCCCGGGACGGGGCTCGGACTGGCCATCGCCAAGTCGGTGGCCGAAGCGCACGAGGGCTTCGTCGACATCGTCGACACGCCGGGCTGGTCGACCACCTTCCGGGTGTACCTCCCGCTGGGCGCGTCCGTGGCCTCGGTTGTTCGCACCGGGGCCGAGCGGCTCACCGACTGAACTGGACGGCTGGGCGGCTGGGCGGCTGGCCGGCGGGGCGGCTGGCCGGGTTCGCCAGGCGACCCGCGCCGCTCATGCAGCCAGGAAGCCCCCCGACTGGTGCGCCCACAGGCGCCCGTACACACCGTTGCGTCCGGCGGAGAGGAGCTCGGCATGCGTGCCCTGCTCCACCACGCGCCCGCGGTCGAGCACCACGATCCGGTCGAGGCGGGCGATGGTGGCGAGGCGGTGCGCCACCACCAACGCCGTCGTGCCTTCCATGAGCCGCCACAGCGCCTCCTGGACGAGCGACTCCGACTCGGAGTCCAACGCCGAGGTGGCCTCGTCCAAGAGGAGCACCTTGGCTCCCTTGGCCATGGCCTGCGCGATGGCGACGCGTTGGCGTTGCCCGCCGGAGAGCTTCATGCCGCGCTCCCCCACCACGGTCTGGTAGCCGTCGGGGAGGCGCTCCACGAACTCGTCCACATAGGCGGCGCGGCCGACCGCCCGCACGAGGTCCATGTCGACGCCGGAGCCCGCGGCGGCACCTTCCATGCCGTAGCAGATGTTCTCGGCGATGGTGCGGTGCAGCATCTGGGGATCCTGCGGGACGTAGGCGATGTGGCCCCGCAGCGAGTGCTGCGTGACACAGGCGATGTCCTGGCCGTCGATCTCGATCAGCCCGCCGTCACGGTCCGCGAAGCGGAGCAGGAGCTTGGTCAGCGTGGTCTTGCCCGAGCCCGATGGCCCGACCAGCCCGACGTGCTCCCCCGGCTCAATGCGCAGATCGAGCCCCTCGAACAGCGGCGCCCCGCCGCGGTAGGCGAACCGCAGGTCGACGAACTCGACCCGTCCGTGCGGCACCACCATGTCGGGCGCGCCCGCGAGGTCGACGATGTCGGGCTCGGTGGCGGCGATGCCGGCGAACTTCGCACAGCGGCCGATGGCCCGGGAGATCAGACGGATGAATTCGAACGACTCCTCCAGGCTCGTCCCCACGAAGGTGGCGTAGAAGAGGATCAGGTAGACCGCTCCGGCCGCGGCCACGTGGTGCAGCGCCAGGACGACGCCGACCACGATGGCGGCCCAGTTGAAGAAGGACATGGCCGACTCCATCTGGATGCGCGTCGCGGTGAACACCTTGCGGGCCCGAAGGTCCGCGTTGATGGAGTCGGCGACCAGCGCCTCGACGTGATCCATCTCCCGCTCCTCGGCGGCCTGTGAGCGCACGGTGGTCAGGTTGGCGATGGTGTCGGCGATGACGCCCGTCGCCCGGGAGTGCGCGTCCGAGAATTGCTTCTCGGCCGCGACGACCCGGCCCATGCGCCGGTGCAGCACGACGCCGAAGACGGCGACGAGGCCCGCCATCACGAGCGCCACGGGCCAGGCCACGACCCCGAGGACCACGATCGCCCCGATCGTCGTGACGCTGATGCGCAGGATGCCCCAGACGGTGGCGTCGATCATGTCGGCGAAGGCCCAGGTGGATGTCTCCAAGGTCGCGATGACCTCGCCCGACGGCCGGTCGGTGTGCCACGAGTGGCTCAGCCGCATCAGGTGCTCGTAGCCGCTGGTGATGGCCCGGGCGAACGAGCGCAGCGTGGCGCCCCAGTTCATCCAGCCGCCGATGCGACCGAACAGCGTGGCGGCCGCCAGCACGATCGCATA
Organism: uncultured Acidimicrobiaceae bacterium; assembly: GCA_963804055.1. Classification (GTDB taxonomy): domain Bacteria; phylum Actinomycetota; class Acidimicrobiia; order Acidimicrobiales; family RAAP-2; genus Bog-473. The sequence goes on from CAWDOU010000011.1 coordinate 136,140, forward strand.
CCCCACCAACAGGGGGCCGAAGGACTGCCACAGCCCTTCGTGCGCGTCCGGACCGAGCTGCGATATGCGGCTCAACAGCGCGGCGAAGATCAGCGGTGCCGCCACGGCGTTGGCCAAGGTGCCCAGCACGATGGCCGTGCAGGCACCCGTGAACGCGGCGCGGTCTGGCTGCATCTGGCGCCAGCAGTACGCCAGGGTGTCTTTGGTCGAGGCATTCGGAAAGAGGGTGCGTTCACCCATGGGGATCTCCTGGTGGGAGGTGAAGCGGGCGGATCGGGGCCGGGACGCACTCGTCGTGCGCGAGGGGCCTCGGATTGCGTCCGGGCGGTCAGCCCGGCGGTGTCGCGGTCGGCGTCAGTGACCAGCGGGGCGAAGGTCGGGCCCGGCCATCCGGGACCTCCCTCCGAGGGCACCAAACGGCAGGACGGGCTGCCGGACCACGAAAGCCGTCGCGATCGGTCCCGCGTTGCGTGTCGTCATTCCTGCCATGTGGTCACCTCGCTTCCGTCCTGTGGTGCAACTACGCAAAGGTAGCCCACCGCAACACGAAACGGCGCAAGAAATGTGAAATGACGCGTCCGCGGTGCACCGCGGGCGTCCCGTCAGAAGAGTGGAGGCGTGTTCATTGCGTCGGCTGCCGACGCCGGTCGCTCGAGACCGAGATGGGTCCAGGCGCGCTGCGTGGCCACCCGGCCCCGGGCCGTGCGCTGGATGAGCCCGCTCTGCAAGAGGAACGGTTCGTAGGCGTCCTCGATCGTGTCGGTCTCCTCGCCCACGCACTGCGCGAGCGTGGTCAGGCCCACCGGCTGCCCGCCGAAGCGCCCGCACAAGGTGGCGAGGATGGCCCGGTCGACCTTGTCCAGGCCCAGCTCGTCCACCCCGAACAGCTCGAGCCCGTCGCTGGCGATGGCGCCGTCGATGAAGCCCTCCCCCCGCACCTCCGCAAAGTCCCGCACCCGCCGCAGGAGCCGGTTGGCCACCCGAGGCGTGCCTCGTGAGCGCTCCGAGATCCGGATGGCGCCCTCCGCGTCGATCCTGACCTTCAAGATGCGGGCCGACCGCTCCACGATGGCCCGCAGGTCGGCCGGGTCGTAGAGATCCAGGCGGCCCACGAAGCCGAAGCGGTCCCGCAGCGGGCCGGCCACGAGACCGGTCCGCGTCGTGGCGCCGACCAGGGTGAAACTCGGGAGCTCCAAGCGGATGGAGCGCGCCGTCGGGCCCTTCCCGATCAGGATGTCGAGGCGCCCGTCCTCCATGGCCGAATAGAGCATCTCCTCGACGGAGCGGTGCAGCCGGTGGATCTCGTCGATGAACAGGACGTCGCCGTCCTGGAGGTCCGTGAGGAGCGCCGCGAGGTCCCCGGCCCGGGTGAGGACCGGGCCGGCGGTGATGCGGAACCCGGCACCCATCTCCGCTGCCACGATCCCGGCCAGGGACGTCTTGCCCAGTCCCGGTGGCCCCGCGAAGAGGATGTGGTCGACCGGCTGGCGCCGCTGGCGGGCCGCCTGCAGCACGATCCCCAGGTGCTCCACCAGTTGCGGCTGACCCAGGAATTCGGACAGCGACCGGGGCCGCAATCCCACCTCTTCGGCCTCCTCGACGCCGCCCGACGCCGCGGCATCGACGACCCGGCCCCGGTCGACCTCGCCGCTGAACTCGTCCGGGTCCGGATCCACCGCCAGGACCTCGCGCCGGGCGCGGGGGCTCATCGGCTCACCGCGAGGCCAGCTCGCGCAGCGCCAGGCGGAGCATCTCTTCCACCCCGACATCGTCGCGTAGGCCGTCGAGCGCACCGCGGATCTCGTCGGGGGCGTACCCGAGCTCGCTCAGGGCGGCCCGGGCCTCGGCCCGAGACGTGCGGGAGCCCCGCAGGCCGCTCGCACCGCCCGCACCGCCCGCCCCGCCGGCAACGTCGGCGCCCGGACCGCCGGCGCCGGACAGGGACAGGTCGGGCAGATCCAGACGGCTCTTCAGTTCGATGAGCAACCGGGCCGCCGTCTTGCGACCCACCCCCGGCACCGTGCACAGCGTGTCGAGATCCTCCTCGAGCACCGCGGTCGACAACGCCGCCGGCGACAGCGCCGCCATGATGGCCAGGGCCAGCGCCGGACCGACGCCGTGCGAGCCCAGCAGCACCTCGAAGCAGCGGCGCTCGTCATCGTGCACGAACCCGTAGAGGACGATGGCGTCCTCCCGCACGTGGGTGTGCACGTAGAGCGTGGCGTCGGAGCCCGGGCCCGGGCCCGGGCCCGCGACCACCAACGCCGCCGCCGTCGCCGGCGTCACCGACACCCGATAGCCCACGCCCCCGACGTCGATGATCACCTCGCCCTCACCGGTCCGCACCACCACCGCACCGCGCAGCAGTCCGATCACGCCGATCCCTCCTTGTTCCCTGTGCGCCCTATGCGCCCCGTGTCCCCGTTCCGCCCGATGCTCGTAGCGACCGCCTGGCGCGCCCCGGCCCCGGCCAGCGCAGCATCGAGCGCCCGCCGCAGCGGCACCGTGGTCAGGTGGCACACCGCCAGGGCCAGGGCGTCCGCCACGTCGGGCGGCCCCTCGATACCCGGCAGGCCCAACACGCGCGCCACCATGTGCTGCATCTGGTCCTTGGTCGCCGCCCCGTACCCGACCAGGCTCAGCTTCACCTCGTTGGCCGTGTACTGGACCACCTCGCAGCCGCCCTCGGCCGCCACCAGCAGCGCCAACCCGCTGGCCTGGCCCACCGACATGGCCGTCTTGGCGTTGACCTGGAAGAACACCCGCTCGACCACGACCGCCGCCGGCCGCAGCTCCTGCACCAGCGCCCGCAGCTCCGTGTGCAGGATCAGCAGCCGCTCGGCCAGCGGCGCCGCCGGGTCCGTCTCCACCACGCCGGCCGCCCGCGCCCGCAGGTCACCGGTGCCCTCCGATCGGGACACCAGGCCGTAGCCGCAGCGTGACAGGCCGGGGTCGATGCCCAATACGAACATGCGTTCGCAGGATAGCCGGGGGTGCTGCGCAGGGGGCGGATCCGGGTGAGGCCGCCGCGCCGATGCCGCCGGAGCCGGGGCGGCGGGCCGGACCTCCTGGCGCTCAGCCTTCGAAGGCGGCCAGGACCTCGTCGGAGATGTCGGCGTTGGAGTGGACGGCCTGCACGTCATCGTGGTCGTCGATGGCCTCGAGGAGGCGCAGGACCTTCTTGGCCTCGGCCTCGTCGGGCACGGGGACCAGCTGGGTGGGCTCCAGGCTGAGGTCGACCGACTCGGGCGTGATGCCGGCGTCGTCGAGGGCCTGGCGCACCGACTCGACGTCGGCGGGGGCGCTGGTGACGACCCAGGCGGCGCCGTTGCTCGTCATGTCCTCGGCCCCGGCCTCCATGGCGATCTCCATGACCTTGTCCTCGTCGTTGTCGAGGCCGACCGTCACGATGCCCTTGCGTTCGAACTGCCAGCCCACGGCGCCGGGCTCGGCCATGTTGCCGCCGTTGCGACTGAAGAGGTTGCGCATCTCGGCACCGGTGCGGTTGCGGTTGTCGCTGAGCGTCTCGACCATGATGGCCACGCCGCCGGGGCCGTAGCCCTCGTAGTTGATGGACTCGTACCTGACGCCCTCGAGGTCGCCGGTCCCCCGCTTGATGGCCTTCTCAATCGTGTCGAGCGGGACGCTGGCCGCCCTCGCCTTCTGGTAGGCGGTCCGCAGGGTGGCGTTGGCCTCGAGGTCCCCGCCGCCGTCCCTGGCCGCGACCTCGACGAGGCGGATGCACTTGGCGAAGATCTTGGCGCGGGCTTTGTCCTGGGCGCCCTTGCGGTACTTGGTGGTCGCCCACTTCGAGTGACCCGACATGTTGTTGCCCTCGTTCCTCTTTTTGCCCTGCGTCTTTGTCCGGGTGGCCTTCGTCACCCCGGTGGTGGGGGGATGGCGCGAAGAACGATTGTATCGGTGCTGGTCCGGGGTCAGTCGGGCCGGGTCGGGCCGGGTCGGGGTCGGGGCGGGGTCGGGTGGGGCGGGCGGAGGTCAGGCGGAGGTCAGGCGGAGGTCAGCGTGACGGGGACGGTGACGACTCCGTCCACCGACAGGCGGTACATGCCCGGGGGCGCGAGCTGGGGCGCAGAATTGGACTCCAATCCGACGTCGGCCGCCTCGCTCCATGTCGCGGTGGCTCGGGCGGTGCTGTGCGGCCCGAGCTGGAACCCCATTTCTGCAGGGCAGTGGAAGACGGCGGGGCCGGGGTAGACCTCGACCCCGGTGCTGTTGCGCACGACCAGAGACATGGTCCCACACGGCCCGACGGTCAACTTCTGCCTCGCTTGGGGCACATGTTGGGCCAAGGGGCCCCCACAGGTGGTGGAGCCCGTGTTGCGGAGCAGGACCTTGATCGTCACCGGCTCGTTTGGGGTGAAGGGGTGCGTCGGCGCAGTGACGCTGAGGATGACGCGCCGCGTGTTGCAGACCCCGAAGGCGACGTGCGCGGAGCGTGTGACGCGTGGCGGTGGCGGTGGCGTGCTTGGTCGCGGCTGCATATGCAGCGGCCGAGGGCGCTGCGATGGTGAGGACAGCAAGTGCGGTGGCGATGGCGATGGCTGCGGTTGCGGCGGGAGCGGCGGTTGCGGCGGGAGCGGCGGCGGAGGTGGCTGCTGGTTCGACGGCGGCGGCTCTCATACGAGAGAGACGCTAGGACTGCGTGAGTGGTTCGAAGTGGTCGCTCAGGTCGGGGGCCTGGTGGCGGCGTGCAATACCGATTCCACGTCGGCCGCCACCAGCTCGTATCCACCGTCGTCGGCACCCGTCTGCATGGTGGCCATCAGGAGTGAGATCACGATCACGACCATGCCGCTGGCGGTCTGGCCCGGATGGATGTCCTGGCGGACGCCGCCCTCAATCTGCTGTGTGCGGATCAGCTCGGTCACCGTCTTGCGCAGCTCTTGCAATGCCGGGATCTGGAGCAACCGCATGGTGAAATCGGGCTCGAGGCCGCGCAGGATGCGGGCCGCCAGAGGATGCGCGCCAACGTGCGCCAGGAGCGCGCGCATGATGGCGCGCCCCCATTGGTCGGGGTCCTCGTCGATGACGACGAACGACACGGCCTCGTCGATCAGTCCGGCGACGTCCTCGTCGACCGCGGCGACGAACAGAGCCTCCTTGTTGGCGAAGTAGGGGTACGCGGCCGTCGTTGACAGCCCTGCGTCCCGACAGACGTCGGCGACCGACGTGCCGCGGTAGCCCTCGCGGGCGAAGCGGAGCACGGCCGTATCGAGGAGGGCCTGGCGCGTGCGATCGCCCTTGGTCGGGTTGTTGGGGTTGTCGGGGTTGTTGGGGTTGTTCGGCGGCACCGGGTCAGGCCGCCGCCACCGGGTCCACGGCGGCACCGTTGCGGTCGACGCCGCAGGCGATCTGCCAACCCCTGGGCACGCGCCCGCCGCGGAAGACGCCGGCGTCGAGGAGCGGTGTGAGCAGCGGTCGCAGGGCCCGATGGCGCATGGCGGTGCGGCCGGCGGAACGGTTGACGGCCTTCCAGGTGGGCCACGTGGGCAGGCCGACGGTGCCGTAGACGCCCGGGTGGACGATGGTGTCGAACATGGCCTTGGCGATGTGGGAGCCGAGGTGCCGCACCAGGAAGCGCTCGATCGGGCCGGCGGCGGCCCACTGCTCGGGGAAGAGCATGCGGCCGAAGGCGAGGTGGCGGGCCTCCTCCTGCCGGTGGTACTTGGAGACCGCCTTGATCATCGGGTCCGTGTCGGGGTGCTCGCTGGCGAGCTTCTGGAGGAGGTCCGGTACCTCTTCGCCGCTGAGGACGAGCAGGCAGAAGAGCGACGGCATGGCGGTGAGGAATGGCATGACCACCTGCATCGCAATGCGGCCGATCGGCTTGTCGAGCGGGTTCTTCGCCCCAGGCTTGACCTGGTCCAGGAGCCGCACGAAGAGACGGGAGTGTCGGGTCTCCTCGCCCATCTCGTGGAGCAGGTACGTCACGCGGGGGTCGGTGAGGTCGGGGCGGGAGAGGATGTCCATGCTGAATCCAGCCATCAGGACCGATTCGAAGCGGACGCCGGTGTCCACGATGGAGGCGAACTCCTCCCGGGCCAGGATGCGCTTCTGCTCGGCAGTGAGCTTGTCGAAGAGTTCGGGCACGTTGGCCAGGGTGAGCAGCTCGTCGGGAAGGACCTGTCCGTCGCCGACGGAGCCCGGGACATCGGTGTCGGGCTCCATGATGCGCTTCAGAGAGGCCGTGGAGAGGCGCTCGATGCGCTGGTCGACCGCCCGCAGGGATGGTCCGGGGGCCGTGATCTTCGTGGCGGCGGTGCTGCCGGTGGCCGCCGTGTCTCGGGTTGCCGTCTTGGTCGTCGTGTCCATGGTTGAAGCCATGCCCACCTTCCTCTGGATCTAAGCATTTTCGTAAAACCCTGATTTCCCGGGGTGCCGGGTTCGGAGCGCACGGGGGGTGCATTTTCGGGGCGCGCGGGCGTGCGGCGCCAGCGGTGGCGGGGCGAGGTCGCCCCGCTGCATATGCGCCAATACGCTCGTGGGGCATGACCCCCGCCCCTCCCCCTGCCGCTGGTTCTGCCGAGTCTGGTGGCGGCGGTGGTGGCGGTGGCCGCTCCAGGCCCGGGTCGCGGCTGCTTTTGGTGGGAGCAGCCCTTGCGGCGGCCGGGGCCGCCGGCGTGGTCTACAAGCGCCTGGTGGCGGAGCGCGGTCGCGGCGAGGAGGCCGAGGACGCGCGCCTCGCTCTCGGATGGGGCGAGGGGGTCAGCCGGCCGGACCACGCCGTCGTGCGGACGCCCGACGGGGCCGAGCTGGCCGTGTGGGATCTCGAGGGCGAGGGTCCCGATGCGCCGGTGGTCGTGCTCCCCCACTGCTGGGGCTGCAGTCACGAGATCTGGCTGCCCGTCGCCCGACGGCTACGCGAGCAGGGCTTCCGGGTGGTGCTCTACGACCAGCGCGGACACGGGGCGAGCACTCGCGGCACATCGCCGTTGGCGATCGAGACGTTGGCCCACGACCTGACGGCGGTCCTCGAGGCCACCGATGCACGCGACGTCGTACTGGCGGGGCATTCCATGGGCGGCATGACGATCATGTCGCTGGCGACGCACCGGCCCGAAGTCCTGAGGGAACGGGCGAAGGCAACGGTGCTCGTGGCGACAGCGGCGACGAGCATCGGGACCGGCTCGGCACGGGGGGCTCGGGTGGCCACGGCGCTCGTGGCGTCACCGGTGGTGACGCGGGCAATGCAATCGAAGAACGGGCACGTGCTCGTGCGGAGCGCGTTCGGCGAGAACCCGGTGCGCTCGCACGTGGATCTGACCCGGAATCTGTTCGGCAGCTGCCACGGCACCGTGCGTGGCGATTTCCTGCTGTCGATGTCGGCGATGGATCTCTTGGATGGCGTGGGCACCATCGAAGTGCCCACGACCGTGATGGTCGGCACGCGCGACACCCTGACGCTGCCCAAGAAGGCTGACCAGATCGTGGCCACCGTTCCCGGGGCGCGACTGATCACCCTGCAGAACAGGGGGCACATGCTTCCGCTCGAGGACCCCGACGCGGTGACCGACGAGATCGTGCGGGCGGTCAAGGGGTAACGCCTCGGGTAGTTCAGGCGCTCATTTGCGCGGGCGGCGCCACGTGGGCGAGGGCACCGACACGAACGTCCGTCCCTGCGGGCTGATGAACCGGACCTCGGCCTGAGCATCACCGTCCATCTTCCATCCGAGCTCGTGCACCCGGCTGTGGTGGGCGACGCAGAGGGTGAGCAGGTTCGACATGACCGTTCGTCCCTGCTTCGAGGCCCACACGATGTGATGGACATCGGTGACGTGCTTGCACCCGCAGCCCGGGAAACGGCAGCCGTCGTCCCGGCGCCGGATCTCGATTCTCTGGGCCTCGCTGGGGTCACGCTCCAGCTGCTTCTGGTCCAGCGTGGTGCCGTCGGCCGCGTCGAACGACAGGGTGATGTGCGCGTTACAGGCGAGCCGACGCGCCACCTCGGCGGAGATCGGGCCGACCCCTTGAATGGAGGCGTGTCCGTAGCCGTCGCCGTAGAGGAGACGATCGAGGTCCGTATGCACGATCATCGTCGTGCGAGCGCCGCCGTGGACCGGGGCGGTGTCGGCCGCGGGGGTGTGTGCAGCGTGGGCGGGAGCGGCGGGAGCGGCGGGAGCGGCGGGGGCGGGGGGACGGGCAGTCGTGGAGACGGTCGCAGCGGTGGGGGTCGGGCGCTGCCGGCGCCCCTGCTCGACGCAGATCTGGAGCAGGGCGTCGGCGCAGCGGCTCTCGAAGCGCTCGTAGTCCGGGTCGTTCGCACTCGGATGGTCGTGGCGACGAGCTCTGCTCAGGATCGCCGACTTGACCAGGGCATACGCGTCACCGGTGAGCTGGGCCCAGAGCAGGCGGCGCTCGTCGTCGAAACGGACGAAGCGCCGTTGGAGCTGCGTCGCCGCCTCGGCGTCCGTGGCTCCCCTCAGATCGGCCGCCAGCTGCCGGGCCTCGCGGGGCGTCCAATGGACCGAGGCCCGAGCCAGCTCGGCGTCCTTGTCGGGCGTGGCCACCGCGGCAAGAGGTGCGAATACATCGAGCGTGAGGCGTCCGTCGGAAAGAGCGCCTGCGAGCGCCGGAAGCTCCCTCACCTTCGACGCCGCATCCACGAGGGTACGGGAGCGAGCACGGCCGATATGGAGGCGAGCGACCAACCAGTCGCGCATCGACAGGGACCCGTCCCCGCGCCAGGCCTCCTTCTGGTCGAACTCCGCGATCTCGCGCAACATCGCACCTTCGTGCTCGGAGATGATGCGCTGATGCCGACCGATGCTCTCGGCCAACTCCGCCGAGCGGGCGTCATTGCCGTAGTCCCGACTCAGGGGTCGGGTCCGGCGGGAGGTCGTGGCCCCGCCGGTTCGGGGCGAGCGGCCACTGCGGGCGGCGCGTGCCATATGGGCGAACGGTCCGCGGCTGCGCCTGGTCGGCGCGGAGTGTCGCAGGATGCAGCTAGGCGGCGACGGCCGCGGCGGTGGCTCGGGTGCTGTCCGGCGGCGTGGCGGCGAGGCGGGGCCGGCGCAGCATCGTGACGCTGGTGATGAGCATGATGACGAGGAAGCCGACGTAGGCGCCCCAGCCGATGATGAGCCACGAGTGGCCGTGGTAGCTGCTGAACGTGACACCGATCCAGACCGCGATGCAGTTGAAGGCCGCCACGAGGAGCGCCAGCCAGCCGAGCCAGCGGCTGGCCAGCTCGCCGCGCAGCATGGCCCAGCCGAGCGCGGCGAGGAAGACGGCGGTCATGACGGACGTGGCGGAGAAGAAGATCGTGTTCAGATCGCCGAGCGCGCGCACCAGTGACAGATCGCTGAGGCCGCCCTTTTGCGCATCCATGAACGCCAGCAGCACCGTGGGCAGCGCGGCGATCGCCGTCGTGATGGAGACGCCGATGGCGGCGGCGAGGACGATCGGCGCCAGCGACGCGGTCTCGCCTTCGGCCCGGCGCAGCACGCGGAACAGGTAGCCGGCGAACCAGAGCAGCGCGCCGGCGGCGAAGAAGTCGAAGATCATGCCGGCCTGGAGCGCGACATGGTGGTCGTGGACCCACGCCAGGGTCTTGGCGGGGGCGGCGTCGACCCGTGGCTGTTGGGGATAGATGAACCCCGACAGCACCGCGAGGACGAAGAACGCCAGTCCGCTCAGCGCCCCGATGCGCTCGAACGTGTGGTCACGGTCAGGCATGTGCTCCCCTTCCCCCGGGTGTTGCTGCCGTGCTGTGCCGGCCGCGGCGCCGGCCCATGCGTCGGGCGGCCCGGGGTCAATATAGGACGGGTCGGGGCTCGGGGCTCGGAGTGCCGCTTAGCGGATGACGGTCTCGCCGAACCGCTGCAGGGCCTCGACGGCGTGCGCCAGCGAGTCCCCCGGCGCACCGGCGCCCGACCAGGTGACGCCCAGCGACGCCAGCTCCTCGTCGGCGGCCCGGCGGGCCTCGGGGTTGAACGTGTCCTGACCCGGGTCGCCGCCGGCGCCGGTGCCGAAGGCGATGTCGATGCTCTTGGGGTCCCGGCCGGCCTCCTCCATGAACCCCCAGAGCTCGTCGAGCATCGGGCGGAGGTCGTCCAGCGTCTCCAGCGGGGGCGTCTTGGCCGTGTTGGACAGGACCCTGGGCGCCGGAAAGGGGCTCCAGCCGTCGCCGTAGCGGGCCACCCGGCGCCGCGACATGCGGCTGTTCCCGCCGATCCAGATCGGGGGGTGCGGTGAGGGCTTGGGGTTGGCCGTCTGGCCCTTGGCGCTGAAGGTCACGCCTTCATAGGCGAAGTCCTCCTCGCTCCAGATGCCGCGGATCACCTCGATGGCCTCGTCGAAGCGCGCGTTGCGCTCGTCGAAGTCGACGCCGAGGGCCTTGTACTCGCCGCGCATGTATCCAGTGGCAACGGCGAGCGTGAAGCGCCCGCCCGACAGGGCGTCGAGGGTTGCCGCCGCCTTCGCCACGATGAACGGGTTGCGGTACGGCAGCACCAGGATGTTGGGGATCAGGCGCATCCGGTCGGTGACGGCGGCGCAGAACGCCAGGGCCGCGAAGGGGTCCAGGGCGTCGTGGCCGCCGGCCTTGAGCCAACGCTCGGTGGGAGCTGGGTGGTCGGTGAAGCCGATGCCGGAGAACCCGGCCTCCTCGGCGACCTGGCAGAACCGGGTCAGCGCCGCCTTCGTCGTGAATTCGGGGTTATAGGGATGCGTCGTGAGGGGATAGGTCACCCAGTAGTTCATGGCGCTGAACCCTAGTGTTCCGCCACAGCACGACTCCCGGTCGCGACGTAATTTCCCAGCACACGCACGACAAGGAGGTCTTCGCAATGCAGACATTCCTCGCCGAGGTCCGCGAGACCCTGGTCCCGAAACAGGGCGGCGCCTTCGGCCCCCTGCCCCCGCTGCTGGTGATCATGACGATCGTGACGGGACTGGTCGACGCGTTCAGCTACCTGCTCCTGGGTCACGTGTTCGTGGCGAACATGACGGGCAATGTCGTCTTCTTGGGGTTCGCGGTGGCGGGCGCGCAGGGCTTCTCGATTGCGGCGTCCCTCGTCGCGCTGGCATCGTTCGGGCTGGGGTCCGTCGTGGGCGGCCGGGTCGTGCAGCGCTTCGGCCATCACCGCGCCCATCACGTCACCGTGGCGACGGGGATCCAGGCCCTCCTCCTCGTGGTGTCCACGATCCTGGCCCTCGCCGGATCGCATCCGTTCGGCTCGGGCGTGCGCTACGCGCTCATCGTGTTCCTCGCGCTGGCGATGGGCATCCAGAACTCGAGCGTGCGCCGGCTGGCTGTGCCCGATCTCACGACCACGGTCCTGACCCTCACGGTGACGGGGATCGGCGCCGACAGCGCCCTCGGTGGCGGGAAGGGGTCCAAGTCGGGCCGGCGCCTGATCTCCGTGGCCGCCATGTTCCTCGGCGCACTCGTCGGCGCCGTCCTGATCCTCCATGTGCACGTTGCGCTCCCGCTGGTCGTCGCGCTCGCGCTGGCGATCGCCGTGGCGGCGGCGAGCCATTGGACCGGCCGCTCGAACCCCGCTTGGACCCGGGTCGACGACTGAGCCGGCCCGACGTGGACGGAGTCGGCCTTCGGCAGGTGCCTGGACCCACGGGGTCCCCGAGCCGGGACATCCCCTCGTCGGTGGTGGCGGTTGGCCATGATGGAACCCATGGCGAACCCCGAGCGGAGCCGGCTGCGTGCACTGGAGGACATCGTGTGGGGCCCGGACTCCTACGGGATCGTGTTCCTCTTCCTCATCGTCGACTACGTGTTCTTGACGGTGGGCTGGCACGGGAGCGTCGCCGTCATCGTCAGCGCGGTCTGGCTGGGACTGACGGTGCTGCTGACCTTCCGGACCTCGGAGGTGCCGCACCGTCTCATGCTCGTGGTCCGGGTGGCCGTCGTCGTGGTCGTGGTCGCAGCGATCGCAGTGGCGTTCGGGGGAGGCGACAAGGCGTCCGGCACGATCGTGATCCTGACGTCGCTGCTGGTGGTTGCCAGCCCGATCGCCATCGGCTGGCGCATCCTGCACCACACACGCGTGACGACGCAGACCGTTCTCGGGGCACTGTGCATCTATGTCCTGATCGGCCTCGTGTTCGCCAATGCCGACTACGGAGTGCAATTGGTCTCAGGGCACTCCTTCTTCGCCCAGCCCGGGCAGCACGGTCCCGCCGACTTCGCGTACTTCAGCTACATCACGATGGCCACCGTCGGCTACGGCGACCTCACGCCGGCGAGCGGGCTCCCCCGCACCAATGCGGTCCTCGAGGCGCTGATAGGGCAGATCTTCCTGGTGGTCCTCGTGGCTCGCCTGGTCGGGATGTACACGCCGTCGTTCCGGTGGGGGCATGAGCTGCGGGGCGAGGCCGCGGGGACGGCGCAGGGCCCAGAGCCGGCGGAAGGGACCGGGGGCGGCCCGCTCAGACCATGAGGACGACGGGCACGATCATCGGGCGCCGCTTGGTGCGGTCGCTCACGAACTTGCCCAGGGCCTTGCGGGTGTGGCGGTTCAACACCTCAATGTCGTGGGCGCCATCGCGCAACGCCTGCGTCACCGCCGCCGACACCACCTCGCTGGCCTCCCCGAGCAGTTCCTCCGCCTCGGGCGCGTAGACCCAGCCCCGGGTCTCGATCACCGGCGGGCAGCTGAGCTTGTTCTGCTGGCGGTCGACCGTGACCACGGCCATGACGACGCCCTCCTCGGCCAGCTTCTGGCGATCACGCAGCACGCCGTGCTCGATATCGCCCACCGTCCCATCCACGTAGACGTAGCCCCCGGGGACCTTGCCGTCGCGGGAGATACCCTTGGCGTCGAGCTGGATGACGTCACCGTCCTCGCACAACAGCACCTTGGCCGGGTCGAGGCCCATGGACAGCGCCAGGCGGGCGTGGTGCACCATGTGGCGGAATTCGCCGTGCACCGGCACGAAGCATTCGGGCTCGGTCACCGAGATCAGCGTCCGCAGCTCCCCCTGGCGGGCGTGACCGCTGACGTGCACGGCCTCAGAACCCGAGTGGATCACCTCGGCACCGCGGCGGTGCAGGTCGTCGATGACCTGGCCCACCGACCATTCGTTGCCCGGGATCGGGTGCGCACTGATGACGACCACGTCGTCCTCGCCGATGTGGAGCCACTTGTTCTGACCCGTGGCCATGAGTGAGAGGGCCGACATCGGCTCGCCCTGTGACCCCGTCGAGATGACACAGAGCTCCCCGGGCGGCACGCTGTCCACGTCTTCGATGTCGATCTGCACGCCGTCGGGGATGCTGATGATGCCGAGGCGCGCGCCCAGCTCCACGTTCTTGCCCATGGAACGCCCGAGGGTGGCCACCTTGCGACCGTTCGCCACGGCGGCGTCGATGATCTGCTGCACGCGGTGCATGTGGCTGGCGAAGCAGGCCACGACGATGCGACGGCCCGCGTAGGCGGCGAAGACCCGGCGCAGCGTCACGCCCACCGTCGATTCCGACTCGGTGAAGCCGGGCTCCTCCGCGTTGGTGGAGTCCGACAAGAGGAGGCGGATACCCTCCGTGCGGGCCAGCTCCCCCATGCGGGACATGTCGGTGCGCCGGCCGTCGACCGGCTGCAGGTCGAGCTTGAAGTCGCCCGAGTGGAGGACGACCCCCTGCGGCGTGTGGAACGCGATGGCCATGGCCTCGGGGACCGAGTGCGTCACGGGGATGAACTCGACGTCGCAGCCGCCGATCCGCACCGTCTCGCCGTCCGCCACCGCGATGAACTTGGTGTGGCTCGACAGCCCCGCCTCTTCGATGCGGTGGCGGGCCAGGCCGACCGTCAGCTCGGAGCCGTAGATCGGCGCACGGACCTCGCGCAGCAGGAAGGCCAGGCCGCCGGTGTGGTCCTCGTGGCCGTGGGTGAGCACGATCCCGTCCACCCTGTCCTTGCGGTCGTACAGGTAGGTGAACTCGGGGAGCACCAGGTCGATCCCGGGCATGTCGGGGTCGGGGAACATGATCCCGCAGTCGAGGACGAGGATGCGCCCGTCGACCTCGATGCAGGCGCAGTTGCGTCCGATCTCGCCGAGGCCGCCCAGAAAGACGACCCGGACCGGCTTCGCGTTTCTGCCGCGCTCAGCCAAGCGGGGCGACCGTGACCGTGACCGCAGGTGGCCCGACGGCAGCCAGGATCTTCTGCGCCTGGGCGTCGAGGTCCGGGGTGGACGCGCCCATGGGCAGCCGGCACTGCCCCACACGCAGACCCAGGGCCCGCATCATCGCCTTGGCCGGCAGCGGGTTGGGGAATTCGGCGGTGGACTCGAAGTCGAACGAGTCGAGCAACTCGGCGTTGCCGGCGATGGCGGCGGCCACGTCGCCCGCCGCGAAGGCGTCGACGACGCGGCGGAGCTGGGGGCCGATCCAGTGGGCGGCGACGCTGACGACACCGAGTGCGCCGACCGCCATCAGGGGCAGCGTCATGACGTCGTCGCCGCTGTAGATCTCGAACCCGGTTGGCACCTGCGCGGCGAGGTGCGCCGTGCCGGCGGGGTCAGCGGCCGCGTCCTTCAGCGCCACGACGTTGGGCACCTCACGGGCCAGGCGCAGCAACGTCGGCGCTTCGATGCGCCGCCCGCTGCGGATTGGGATGTCGTAGAGCATGACGGGTAGATCGCCGGCGGCCTCGGCCACTGTCCGGAAGTGCTCGAAGATGCCGGCCTGCGAGGGCCGGTTGTAGTACGGGGTGACCAGGAGCACGCCGTCGACGCCGCACGCCACGGCCTGCTTCGTCATGGCGATGGAATGCGCCGTGTCGTTGGAGCCGGTCCCGGCCACGACAGGGACGGTCACCGCCTCGGCGACGGCGCGCCAGAGGGCCACCTTCTCGTCGTCGGTCAGCACCGAGCTCTCACCGGTGGACCCGCTGAGGACCAGGCCGTCGCTCCCGTGCTCGGCCAGCCATTTGGCCAGGTCGACGGCTGCGGGGAGGTCGAGTTCGCCGTCGTCGTCGAACGGGGTCACCATGGCGGTGACCACCCGCCCGAAGCGGGGCGAGTCGTGCGGCACGGGGCTCATCGCCCCTTCACGCTACCAGCGATGTGCGGCGGTCCGGGGCTCCGCGGCTGTGGCTACGCGACCTGGCGCTCGGCCGGCGAGCCGTCGGCGAACGCGTCCTCGTCCTCGGTGGAGTCGGTCAGGTTCTCGAACGCGATCGCCCCCATTTCGGTGAACTTGGTGCGGAGCCAGCCGTCGGCGGCATCGAGCAGGCCCAGCTTCTTGAGGTTGGGCACGATCTTGGAGAACAACAGGATCTGGAAGTCGTCGCGCTCGGGTGCGGCCTGCATGATCTTGACCACGTCGGCGGTGGGCACCTCCATGCGCTCCCACACCTCCTGCATGGCCATGCGGTCCTTCATGCGGATGGCCGCCTCGAAGGCGAACTCCTGGCGCTCCCGCAGCTCGGCCGCGCTGAGCTCCTTGTAGTACTCCTGCAGGCTCAGCACGCCGAAGGCCACGTGACGGGCCTCGTCGGCCATGACGTAGCGCAGCAGCTTCTTGAGCAGCGGCTCGGTCGTCATGGCGTGGATGAAGCCGAAGGCGGCCAGGGCCAGGCCCTCGACCATGATCTGCATGCCGAGGTAGGTCATGTCCCATCGAGAGTCCGCCACGATGTCGTCGAGCAACAGCCCCAGGTGGGCGTTCATCGGGTAGTGCCCGGAGAGCTTCTCGTCGAGGTACTTGGAGAAGACCTCGACGTGACGGGCCTCGTCCATCACCTGGGTGGCGGCGTAGTACTTGGCGTCGATCCACGGGACCGTCTCGACGATCTTGGCGGTGCAGAGCAGCGCGCCCTGCTCGCCGTGCATGAACTGCGAGAGCAGCCAGTTCTGGTTCTCGATGCCGAACTGGATGAACTGCTTCTCGTCCCACTTGGCCAGGGCCGTGCCGGCCAGCTCGGCCTCGTCCCACTGCATCTGGGCGGGGTTGGCCTCGGCGTTGGCGATGACCACCTGCTCCTGGTCGACCTCGATCGACCAGTCCAGGTCGGTCTGGCCGTTCCACTGCGCCTTCTTGGCCTTCTCGTAGAGCTTGTCGAGCTGGGGCTTGGCGCCCTTCTCGTAGTCCCACGTGAACTCGGCCGGGCAGTTGTCGGGGACGCGGTGGAAGCCCTCCACGTCGTACTTGCCGACGACACTCATCACCGCCTCGAGGTCGTGGATGTCCTCCCGCCCGATGAGGTCCAGGTTGGACCGCAGCTGCTCGGTGGTGTTCTCGTCGAGTGAGGTCATTGTGCCGCCCCCTTGAAGGTTGCTCTGGTTGCAGTCGGTGCCTGCTTGGTCGTCGATGGTGTGGTCGGTGTCGAGGTCGAAGTGGTCGGAGTCGGTGTCGATGCGGCCGCTTCAAGGCGAAGGGCCAGGATCCCCGGCAGGACGAAGGTCCGCACCAGCGCCCGGGTGTCGGCCGGGACGGTGAGGTCGGCGTGCGGCGAGGGGTCCGAGCAGTAGGCCATGACGATCCGCACGGCCCACTCGGCCGCCCGGGAGGCCTGATCGGGCTCGAGCCAGCGGGCGAAGAACGGCGCGGCCAGGTCGCTGGCGACCCGCATCACCTGGTCGAAGCCGCCGAAGGTGACGAACGGCAGCACGGCGGCCGGCTCGTGCTCCAAGAGGTAGGCCAGGGGCTCGTGGCCACGCAGCCAGCGGGCCGACTCGACCATGCCGGCCACCAGCACGTCCTCGAGGTCCGCGGCCTCGCCCATGACGACGGCCAGCGACGAGAACAGGCGGGCGACCTCGGTCTCCACGACGGCGGCGAGGATCCCCTCCTTGCCCCGCGGGAAGGCCCGGTAGGCCGTGGCCCGGGACAGGCCGGCCGCCCGGGCGATGTCGTCCACCGTCGTCTTGGCGATGCCCTGCCGGGCCAGGCAGCTCAGCGCCCCGTCCACGAGGCGAACGCGGGTCGAGGAGCGGTCGTCCGCTCCGAGATGCCGCACGACGTTGTCCCGCCCCCCGCTCGGGGGGCCGGACTCGACGAGGTCAGGTCGTGCCGCGGTTGCACCCACTGATGAAACAGTATGGCGATTTTTGTCTCACTGTCAACCACCCTCGGGCCCGACGGGGCTCAATTCAGGTTGAAGTGCCCCGGCGCGATGGACGTGATGAGCAGGGCCAGTACGGCCAGCATGGCCACGCTCCCGCCCACCGTGAGCACCAGCGCCGTGTTCCGGTCCCGCAGGTCGCCCGCGTAGTCGTAGAGCAGGCCGAGGAGGCCGCCGACCACGAGGCCGCCGAAGTGGGCCCTCCAGTCCGTGTTGCCCGTGAAGCCGAGGGCGAGGTTGAAGACAAGCAGGATGGCCACGGGTGCCACCGGGAGCCGGCGGCGCAGGCCCACCACGATGTAGGCGCCGAGCACCCCCATGATGGCGCCCGACGCCCCGATGCCGAGCTCGTTGTGCGGGCCGAGCAGGTACGAGCCGACGCTGCCGCCCAGGCCGGCCAGCAGGTACAGGGCGATGAAGCGCGCCTTGCCCAGGAGCACCTCGAGGGCGGGGCCGACGATGAGCAGGGTGATCATGTTGAAGAAGATGTGCTCGAAGCTGGCGTGGAGCCACATGGCCGTGAAGGCCCGGTAGTACTGGTGGAGCTGGTGCACCCCGTCGGGCCAGAGCCCGTAGCGGGTGATGACGCGGTTGTTGGTCCCGAAGCCCTCGAGGAAGAACACCACCACGTTGATGGCGATGATGGTCAGGACGACCGGCGTCGGGTTGGTGGAGCCGACCACGCCGGTGCGGCCCCGGCTGGTGTGGGTGAAGGCCGGGACCTGGCGGGAGCGCTTGGCCCCCTCGGAGGTGCACTGCGGGCACTGCCAGCCCACCGGGGCCTGGACCATGCAGTCGGTGCAGATCGGGCGGTCGCAGTGGGCGCAGCGCACCGAGGCGGTCTTTTCGGGGTGGCGGTAACACGACGGCGGCGGGACGGGCGGTGGCTGCGGCTGCAGCTCTGAGCCGCTCACGTCACGTCACCGGATGCCGGCGAGCAGCTCGGAGCGCACCAACAGCGCGACCTGCTCGGGATCGTTGAGGTCCCAGCGCCCCGGGGAGCTGATGTAGGAGAGGACCATGCGGGCCAGGAAGTCGGCGGCGGCATTGAGGTCGGGGCCCTCCGCCATGCCGTGACGCGCCAGGTAGGGCGCCAGGAATTGGGCCACCAGGGTGTGGGTCTGGTCGGCCTCGGTCGAGAGCCGGGGCAGGAGGATGTCAGGCTCGGTCACCAGGACCCGCTGCAGCACCTCGTGCTCGACGAGGGCGCGGTGGGCGAACATGAGCCCGCGCTCCATCACTTCCTCGAGCGTGTCGGCGTCGGAGACCTCTGCATAGAGGCGCAGGAAGAAGCGGGAGAACTCCCAGCCGACGACCGCGGAGAACAGCTCGTCGCGGCCGCCCGGGAAGTAGCGGTACACGGTGGCCCGGGACACGCCGGCGGCGCGGGCCGCGTCCTCGACCGTCGTCTTGGCGAAGCCCCAGCGGGCCACGCAGTCGTAGGTCGCCTGCAGGAGCCGCTCCCGGACGTCGGGGTTCACAGCCCCAGCAACGCCTCGAGGCCCACGGTAAGGCCGGGCCGGGTCGGTGCGGCCCGGACGGCCAGCAGCACGCCGGGCATGAACGAGCGGCGGTCGTAGGAGTCGTGCCGGATGGTCAGGCTCTGGCCCGGCGCGCCGAAGATGACCTCCTCGTGCGCCACCAGGCCGGGCAGGCGAACCGAGTGCACGTGCACGCCGCCGGGGGCCTCGCCGCCCCGGGCACCCGGGAGGACGTGGTCGGTGGTCGGGTCGGGCCGCCAGGGGGCGCTCCCGGCCTCCCGGCGGGCCGCCGCAATGACGGCCGCCGTGTGCATGGCGGTCCCCGAGGGGGCGTCCCGTTTGGCGTCGTGGTGCAGCTCAATGATCTCGACGCCGTCCATGTGCGGGGCGGCGATCCGGGACAGGTGCAACAGCAGGACGGCGCCGATGGCGAAGTTGGGCACGACGACCACGTTGGCGCCCGTGCCGCTCTTGGCGAATTGCTCGCCGATGTCGGCCGTGTCCTTGTCGGAGAGCCCGCTGGTCCCGATGACGGCATGGATGCCCTGGACGGCGTAGTGCGTCACGTTGTGGCGCACCGCCTCGGCGATGGTGAAGTCGACCACGACCTGGGCGCCGAGGTCGGAGAGCGCGTTCACCTCACCCACGATGGTGCGGCCGCTGGCGTCGGCCCCGACGTGAGCGGGGTCGATGGCGGCCACAAGCTCCAGGTCGGCGGCCTCCGAGACGGCCCGGCAGACCTCCTGGCCCATGCGACCGCCGGCACCGACCACACCGACCCTCTGCACGGCCTGCATGGTTGGCAGGCTACCGGGCGGCCAAGGCGGGCTGGTGGGACTCGAAGTCGCGGGCGTCGAAGGGGCCGACCGCGCTGAGCGTCCGGGGCCCCTGCACCAACTCCTGCGCCACCGCCAGGACGTCGGCCCGGTCGATGGCGTCGATGCGGGCGAGCACCTCTTCCACCGTCAGTACCTCGCCGTGGAGCAGCATGGACGCGCCGAGCCTGCTCATGCGCGCACCGGAGTCCTCTCCCGAGAGGAGCATTTCGGCGCGCAGGTTCCCCTTGGCCACCGCGAGCTCGCGCTCGGTGATGCCCTCGGCGGCCAGGAGGTCGAGCTCCGCCTGCACAATGCGCAGCACCTCGTCGACATGCTCGGGCGCCGTGCCGACCACGACCGCCAGCGACCCGCTGTCCTGGTATGCCGCCCGCTCGGACCACACCGAGTAGGCCAGCCCGCGCTGCTCGCGCACCTTCTGGAACAGGCGGCTGGACAGCCCTCCGCCCAAGACGTGGTTCAGCACCGAGAGGGCCCAGCGCCGCTCGTCGAAGCGCGAGACCGACCGCATGCCGTAGACGAGATGCGCCTGCTCGGTGGCGCGGCGGACCACGTCGAGGGCGATGGTCTCGGGACCGGGCGCGCTGCGGACCGGGGAGGTGCCGCCGGGCGAACCGGCGAAGCGCTCCTCGAGGTCGTGCGCGACCGCTTCGTGCGTGCAGTCGCCGGCTACGGACACGACCATGTTCGACGGCCGGTAGTGCAGATCGCAGAAGGCCCGGATGTCGTCCCGGGTGATGCGCTGGACCGACGACGCCGTGCCCAGGGTGTCGCGCCCGAGGGAGTGCCCGGGGAAGAGGGCCTCTTGCCACCGCTCCCCGGCCAGGTCGGCCGGCTCGTCGGCGTGCATCAGGATCTCGTCGAGGATCACGGTGCGTTCGGCCTCGATGTCGTCGTGCCGCAGTGCCGGCGCCCACATGATGTCGCTCAGGATGTCGAGCCCGAGCGACAGGTGCTCGGAGAGCAGGCGCACGTAGAAGGTCGTGTACTCCTTCGTGGTGAAGGCGTTGCAGTCGCCGCCGACCTCGTCGAGCTCCTCGGCGATGGCCGCGGCGGATCGGCGCTCCGTGCCCTTGAAGAGGAGATGCTCCAGGAAGTGTGACGCCCCGGCGAGCTCGCCGGGCTCGTCACGCGAGCCGGTACCGACCCAATAGGCGACTGCGACCGAGTGGACATCCGCCATGGTCTCGGTGACCAGGCGGATGCCACACGGCAGAACGGATGTCTCGATCAACGACGGCGCGAGCGCCCACGCGAGCGGCCACGGTCGCCGCCCCGATCACCACCGCGATCACGGTCGCCGCGGTCGTTCCCGGCGTCGCCCGCGCCCGGGCCGAGGTCGCCCAGGTCCGCCACCAGCTCGGCCTCGAAGGCGTCCTCGAAGGACGACCCGTCGGCGGTGCGGGCGGGGGCCGGCGATGACGAGCCCGAGGACGACGAGCCGGAGGAACCCGAGTCGCCGTTGGCCGAACTCGAGCCGGAGCCCGAGCCGTTGCCCGAGGAAGAAGACGAGCCGCCACCCTCGGGAGCCGACGCCAGCGACAGCGAGACCTTGCCCTGCGGGTCGATGTCGTCGACACGAACCTCGACGGGCTGGCCCAGCGACAACACGTCTTCGACGTTGTTGATGCGCTTGCCACCGGCCAGCGACGACAGCTTCGAGATGTGCAGCAGGCCGTCCCGGCCCGGCAGCACGTTGACGAAGGCGCCGAACTTGGTGATGTTGACCACCTTGCCCGGGTAGACCGCGCCCACCTCGGCGGTCGGCGGGTCGAGGATCAACGAGATCCGGCGGCGGGCCTCTTCGACCGCATTGCCGTCCTTGGCCCCGATCGTCACCGTGCCGACCACTCCGTCGTCGTCGACGGCGATGTCCGCACCGGTCTCCTGCTGCAGGGTGTTGATGACCTTGCCCTTGGGCCCGATGACCTCACCGATCTTGTCGATCGGGATCTCCATGGAGACGATCTTGGGCGCGCTGGCGGCCACGTGGTCACGCGGCTCGGCGATGGCCCCGGCCATGACCTCGAGGATCTTGAGCCGGGCTTCCTTGGCCTGCAACAACGCCTTGGCCAGCACGTCGGCCGGGAGTCCGGCGATCTTCGTGTCGAGCTGCAGCGCCGTCACGGCCTCGGCCGTCCCGGCCACCTTGAAGTCCATGTCGCCGAAGGCGTCCTCGGAACCGAGGATGTCGGTCAGCGTCACGTACTTGCCCTCGTCGTAGACCAGGCCCATGGCGATGCCCGCCACGGGGGCCCGCAACGGCACACCGGCGGCCATCAGCGACAGCGTCGAGCCACAGACAGAGGCCATCGACGTCGACCCGTTGGACGCCAGCACGTCGGACACCACACGCAAGGTGTAGGAGAAGTCCTCGACGGGCGGCACGACCGGCAGCAGCGCCCGCTCGGCCAGCAGGCCGTGCCCGATCTCCCGGCGCTTCGGGCCCCGCATGAACCCGGTCTCACCGGTGGAGAACGGCGGGAAGTTGTAGTGGTGCATGTAGCGCTTGTGGTCGACGGGGGTGATGGTGTCGAGCTGCTGCTGCATGCGCGGCATGCCCAGCGTCGTGACGTTGAGCACCTGGGTCTCGCCACGCTGGAAGAGCGCAGAACCGTGCGCCGTCGGCAGCAGGTCGATCTCCGCCGAGAGCGGCCGGATGTCGGCGATGCCACGGCCGTCCACGCGCACGCCTTCTTCCACGATGCTCTTGCGCACAAGCTTCTTGGTCAGCGAGCGGATGGCGCCCTTGACCTCACCGGCGCGGTCGGCGAACTCGTCGCCGAGCGCGGCACGGATCTCCTCGCCGGCGGCGTCGAGCGCGGCGTTGCGCTCGGCCTTGCTGCGGACCAGGTTGGCCTTGGCGATGGGGTCGGTGCCGACCGCCTCCACCCGGGCCCAGACGTCGTCCTGATAGTCGCTGAACGTGGAAAAGGGGATCGTCTCGATGGGGCCGCGCTCCGCCGTGTAGGCCTCGACGAGGCGGCGTTGCAGGTTGATGGCCTCACGGATCCACGTCTTGGCCGCTTCGAGCCCGGACGCCAGGACCTCCTCGGTGACCTTGGGGGCGCCGGCGTCGTAGTACTCCCACGACTTCTCGGTCCCGCCCGCCTCGACCATCATGATGGCGATCTCGCTGTCGGCGTCCTCGCTCAGCGCACGGCCGGCCACGACGAGCTCGAAGGTCGACTCCTCGCCCTCTTCGAACGTCGGGTGCCCGATCCACTCGCCCTCGGTCGTGTAGGCGACGCGGACGGCGCCAATGGGCCCGTCGAAGGGGATGCCCGAGAGCATCAGGGCGGCCGACGACGCATTGATCGCCAGCACGTCGTGCGGGTTCACCTGGTCGGCGCCGATGATGGTGCCGACGACGTGGACCTCGTTGCGGAACCCGTCGGGGAACGACGGCCGCAGCGGGCGGTCGATGAGACGGCAGGTCAGGATGGCCTGGTCCGAGCTCTTGCCCTCACGACGGAAGAACGAGCCCGGGATTTTTCCGGCGGCGTACGTCCGCTCCTCGATGTCGACCGTGAGGGGGAAGAAGTCCGTCCCCTCCCGGACGTGCCGAGCCGCGGTGGCCGTGGCCAGCAGGACGGTGTCGCCGATGCGGGCCACGACGGCCCCGTCGGCGAGTTGCGCGAGTTTCCCCGCTTCAAATGACATGGTTCGGTCGGTCCCGCTGATCGGGCCCGACACGGAAATGGCGTCAGCCATGATGCTCCTCGTGTCTCGGGGGCATCTTCGTGTCTGGTTCCCAGTGGTCGACCACTTCGCATCCGAAGTGACCGGCCACTGGCAGCCAGGTGGCTGAAGACGCCCGGTTCTTTGGAGCTACCGCTACCTTCTGATGCCGAGTCGGCTGATGATGGTGCGGTAGCGCTCGACGTCGTTCTTGCGGACGTAATCGAGCAGCCGACGGCGCTGGCCGATGAGCTTCATCAGGCCGCGCCGAGTGTGGTGGTCCCCCTTGTGCTCCTTCAGGTGCTCGGTCAGGTGGTTGATCCGACCCGACAACAGGGCTATCTGCACCTCGGGCGAACCGGTGTCACTTTCGTGCAACCGGTACTCGGAGATGGTGGCCTGCGTGTCGGGCATGTAGGAAGAACCTCGAGGAGCTTGTCGGAGTATGGCGGGAACCCTCCCCAGCCGACAAATATCGTAGCAGCCGCCCGCTGATCTGGGGTGATCGGGCTGATCAGGGCTGGTCGGCGGAGGTGAGGACCCTCTCCGTGGCCACCACGTCGGCCCGCATCTGGGCGATCAGGGCCTCCACGGAGTCGAAGCGCTGCTCGGGGCGCAGGCGGTACGAGAAGGACACCCCGGCCGCCTCCCCGTAGAGATCGCCGTCAAAATGGAGCAGGTAGGCCTCCACCAGGACCGCGGCCGTGCCGGGCTCGTAGAAGGTGGGGCGGCGGCCGACGTTGATCGCGGCCTGGTGGAGCGAACCGTCAGGCCGCCGGTAGTGCCCGGCGTAGACAGCATCGGCGGGCAGGGCAATGTCATCGGCCACGGCGAGGTTGGCGGTCGGGAAGCCCAGCTCAGGACCGCCGCGGCCGTCGCCGTGGACCACGGTGCCCCGGACCTCGTGGGGACGGCCGAGGAGCTGGGCCGCCTCCTCGACGTCGCCCTCGGCGAGGAGGGCCCGGATGCGGGTCGAGGAGACGGCGTCGTGGCCGTCGCCGGTCAGGCCGACCCCGACCACCTCGAAGCCGTGCTGCGCGCCCATGCGCCGGAGCAGCTCGACGTTGCCCCGGCGGCCGTGCCCGAAGTGGAAGTCCTCCCCCACGACGACCAAGCGCGCGGACAGTTGGGCGACGAGCACCTCCCGCACGAAGTCCTCCGCCGACTCCTCGGCCCGGGCCAGGTCGAAGGGGATGACGACGGTGCGGTCGATGCCGCATTCCGCCAGCAACTCCAGCTTCTGCTCGAGGCCCGTCAGCTGTTTGGGTGCGGACTCGGGGCGGACCACGGCCGCCGGGTGGCGGTCGAAGGTCACCACCACGGTGGAGAGGCCGGCGGCGGCCGCCCGCGCCGACAGGTCGCGCAGCAGGGCCCGGTGCCCCAGATGGACCCCGTCGTAGGCCCCGATCGTGACAGCGGTTCCCTCACCGGGCGGCATCGCGACCGAGGGTAGTCGGGCGTCCGTCACTCGCCGGACTGGCCGGCGTCGTCGGCGTGATCGGTCGGGCCCGTCGGAGATGCACCCCCGCCGGCCAGCACGACGGCGGGCCGGATGCGGTCGCTGTCCGTTGCCTCGTAGACGGCCAGCAACTCCCCGGCTTCGTCGAGCATGGCCCAGGGCCCGTCACCCGGCGCACCGAGGGGGACCCGGTCGAGCGGCAACCCCGTGCGGATGGACGCCGCGATGTCCGGCGCCACGGTCACTGCGTCGAGGTCGCGCATGGCCTGGGCGGGCGACAGGACCTGGTCGGGTCCGATGGCGTCGAGCGGCCGCATGTCGGCGGCACCGAACGAGCCGATGTCGGTCCGCCGCAGGTTCGCCACATATGCACCCCCACCGAGGAGGCGCCCCAGGTCCTGGGCCAGGACCCGGATGTAGGTGCCCGACGAGCACACGACCTCGGCCCGGTACACGCCCGGGTGCTCGGGATCCTCGGCGGTGTCGAAGCGGGACACGGTCACCGTCCGGGCCGGGCGCTCTACCTCGACACCCTGGCGGGCCAGCTCGTGCAGCCGCCGACCGCCGACCTTCACCGCCGACACCATCGGCGGCACCTGCTCGATCTCGCCCGTCAGCTGGGCTGCCGCGGCGACCACGGCCTCGGGCGTGACGTGCGACATGTCGTAGGTGGCGAGGACCTCGCCCGACGCATCGAGCGTGGAGGTCGCAGCACCGAGCACGATATCGGTGGTGTAGGTCTTGGGCAGCGCCGTGAGGAAGCGCATCAGGCGCGTGGCCCGGCCCAGCCCGACCAGCAGCACGCCGGTGGCGTCGGGGTCGAGCGTGCCGGCGTGGCCCACCCGGCGCTGGCCGAAGATGCGGCGGCACCGCGCCACCACGTCATGGGAGGTCCAGCCGGCTTCCTTGTCCACCACCACCAGGCCGGAGACTCCGGCGCTCAGGGGCTGCGCGTCGGGGCTCACGACGTGTCGGCCGGGGACTCCCCCTCGTGCTCGCCCTGCGCGCCCTGCGCGCCCTGCTCGCCCTGCGCGCCCTGCAGCCCCCGCAGGAGCTCCTCCACCCGGGAGCCCGCCGCAATGGCCGGGTCGGCTTTGAAGGTCAACCGGGGGGTGCGCTTCATCGTCATCTGCGCCCCCACAACGCGCTGCAAGTGCACCCGGCGCTCCTCGAGCACCTCCGCTGTCGACACCTCCAGCGTGGCCAGGTACACCGTGGCCGTGCGCATGTCGGGCGCGACGTCGACCGACGTGACCGTCACCATGGGCAGCTCGTCGGCGTCGGCCAGCCGCTCGAGCTCCTCGGCCAGCACCTGCCGCAACACCTGGTTGACCCGCAATGCACGCGGGTATGTCGCCGTGCGGCGTCTGACTGCCATCGCTCCCTCGTCCTCGCCCTTAGCCCTCGGCCCTCGCCCTAGCCCTCGCCCACAAGCAGTTCGACTCGACCCGACTCGACCCGACTCGACCCGGCCGCCCGCGGCCGCCGGCCAGGAAATCCTCAGGTCCGGGCGATCTCCCGCTCGTCGTAGGTCTCAATGATGTCGCCTTCCTTCAGATCCTGGAAGTCCGACAGCCCGATGCCACACTCGAAGCCCGACGCCACCTCACGCACGTCGTCCTTGAAGCGGCGCAGCGAGTTGATGGCGCCCTTCCAGATGACGGTGCCGTCGCGCAGGAAGCGGACCTTGGAACCGCGGGTGATCTTCCCATCGCGCACGTAGCAGCCGGCCACGGCGCCGATCCGGGGCACCCGGAACACCTCGCGCACCTCCGCCTCGCCCGTGACGACCTCCTCGTAGACCGGGGAGAGCAGGCCGAGCATGGCCGCTTCGAGGTCCTCCAGCAGCTTGTAGATGATTTCGTAGGTCCGGATCTCGACGTCGGACGACTCGGCCAGCTCACGCGAGCGCTTGTCGGGCCGCACGTTGAACCCGATGATGGTGGCGTTGGACGCCGCCGCGAGCTGCACGTCGTTCTCGGTGATGCCGCCGATGCCGCGCAGGACGAAGCTCAGCTTCACGTCGTCGCGCTCGAGGCGCTTCAGCGAATCGGTCACCGCTTCCAACGAGCCCTGCACGTCGGCCTTCAGGACGATGTTGAGCGTCGCCGTCTCGCCCCGCGAGATCTGCTCGAAGAGGTCCTCGAGCTTGGCCCCCGCCGCCGCGGCCACGGGCTTGTGGCCCGACAGCCGGAAGCGCTGGACCCTGGCCTCACCGAGCGTACGGGCCCGGGCCAGGTCCTTGGCGGCGCGCATCTCGTCACCGGCGTGCGGCGGCTCCGAGAAGCCGAGCACCTGCACCGGCGTCGAAGGCAGCGCCTCCTTGATGTGGTCGCCCCGGTCGTCCACCAGCGCCTTGACCTTCCCCCACGCCGGCCCGGCCACGACCGGGTCGCCGACACGCAGGGTGCCCTGTTGCACGATCACGGTGGCCACGGGGCCCCGGCCGGCCTCGAGGTTCGCCTCCAGCACGACGCCGCGGGCCTCGCCCTCGACCCGTGCCGTCAGTTCCTCGACCTCGGCCACCAGCACGATCTGCTCGAGCAGGCTGTCGATGCCCGTCCCCTGCAACGCGGAGACCTCCACGACGATGGTGTCGCCGCCCCAGGCCTCGGGCACCAGCTCGCGCTCGGAGAGTTGCTGCAACACCCGGGACGAATCGGCGTCGGGCCGGTCCATCTTGTTGACGGCCACGATGATCGGGACGCCGGCCGCCTTGGCGTGGTCGATGGCCTCGATCGTCTGGGGCATCACGCCGTCGTCGGCCGCCACGACCAGAATGACGATGTCCGTCGCCTCCGCGCCGCGGGCCCGCATGGCGGTGAACGCGGCGTGGCCGGGGGTGTCGATGAACGTGATGCGGTGGTCCTGCCACACGACCTGGTAGGCGCCGATGTGCTGGGTGATGCCACCGGCCTCCCCCGCCACGACGTCGGTGGAGCGGATGCGGTCGAGCAACAGCGTCTTGCCGTGGTCGACGTGCCCCATGACGGTGACGACGGGCGGGCGCGGCCGCTGATCGGCCTCGTCCTCCTCGTCCTCCTCCTCGAAGTAGCGGGCCAGGAGCTCGGCCTCCTGCTCCTCGCCGGGGTCGACCAGGCGGATCTCGGCGCCGATCTCGGCCCCGAAGAGCTCGATCATGTCGTCGGTCAGCGACTGCGTCGCCATCACCATCTCGCCCTGCAGGAGCAGGAAGCGCACGATGTCACCGGCGCTGCGATTGAGCTTGGGCCCGAGGTCGCGGGCCGTCGAGCCGCGCTCGATGATGATCTCGCCGTCGGGCACCGGAGCCGTCGACGGCTGGTACGTGGTGAGTTGCGTCGGCTCCAGCTCTTCGAGGTTGCGCCGGCGTCGACGGGCGCGCCGTTGGGGGGGCCGCCGCCCGGGCATGCCGCCACGACCTCCCGGCGGCGGGGCACCGGTCGGGGCGCCTCCACCAGGTCGGCCGCCGAAGCCGCCGCCACCGGCGGGACGACCGCCGTAGCCACCACCGGAGGGACCGCCGGTCCCGGCGGGGCGACCGGCGCCGCCGGCGGGACGGCCGCCGGTGCGCTGGGGGTACGAGCCACCGGGGCGGGAAGGGGGTGCGCTGGGCCGGCGCCCGCCCATGCCGGGCGGGGGTGGGATGGGTCGGCCACTCGGGCCGAGGGGCGGGCGTGATCCGGGCGGCGGGGGCACGGGCTTGCCCGAGGGGCTGAGCGGGGGCCGAACCGCGCGCTGGCGCCCGGTGCGGTGGGGGCAGCCGCTGCAGCCGGTGCAGCCGGTGCGGCAGATGCGGCGGCATCGGCGGGTGCCGAACCCTGCGCCGCGGCGGGTGCCGGGGCTGCCGGCGACGGCGCTGCCGGCGACGGAGGTGCCGGCGAGGACGCCGGGGCCGGAGGCGCCGCGGGGGCCGCAGCCGGTCGGGCCGCCGCCGGAGCCGGCGCGGACGGCGCGGACGGGGCGGAGTGGGCGGAGTGGGTCGCCGGAACCGAGGGGGCGGACTGGGCCGCCGGAGCCGACGGGGACGACGGCGCGGCCGGCGGCGCTTGACGGGTGCTGCTGATCAGGCGCGGCGAGCGGGCCGGGGGCTCCGAGGCCGCCGGTGCGTCAGCCGCACCGGCGCCTGCGGCGGCAGCGGGAGCGGACACCGGGCGGGCCGGGGCCTTCTTGACCGGAGCGCTGCTGGCGGCCGAGCTGCTCGAGACCGAGGTCAGCGGCCTGCGGGCCGGCGCCTCGCCGGCGCTCTCGTCACCGTCACCCGAGGGGGCGGACGACGGGGCGGCCTTGGCTGCCTTGGTGGCCTTCGCCGCCTTCTTGGCCGGGGCGGGCTCCTCGGGCTGGACCGGGCGACGCAGACCCTCGGCGTCGGCCTTGCGCCGGACGCGGTCGGCCTGCGCGTCCTCAATGGAGGACGAGTGGCTCTTGACCCCGATCCCGAGGGATAGGGCCAGCTCCAGCCCCTCCTTGTTGGTGAGGCCTAGCTCTTTGGCCAGCTCATAGACGCGGATCTTCTTCGGCAAGTGGTTCTCTTTGTCCTTGATTTGTGTTGGGGCGCGGCGTCAACCCAGCCCCCTATCCTCGCACATCGGGTGCGGGGCGCTCCCACGCCCTACCCAGGTGCATTTGCAACTGCTGGAGGTCCTCGGCGTCGATGGCCGCACCGAAGGCCCGTTCGAAGCCGTGCCTGCGCACCGCATCGTCCAGGCACCCGGGCGAGTCCCGGCACAGCCAGGCCCCCCGCCCCGGACCGTGCCTGTCCACCGACAGGGCCCCGCCCGGAAGCCGGACGATTCGGATCAGCTGGTCGGCCGGCAGGGCGCTCCGGCAACCGACACAGGTCCGTGTCGGCGCTATGCCTCGGCCTCTTCCGACACCTCGACCGCGACGACCTCCTCCGCGCGGACCTCTCCGTCGGCGGATTCGGTCACCGCGAGGTCGTCCACGACGACGTCCCCGTCGGGGGACTCGGTCACCACGACATCTTCGACGGTGACGTCCCCGTCGGCGGATTCGGACACCACGACGACCTCTTCGACCGGGTCCTCCGCCTGGTGGGTCCACTCCTCGGCCGACATGGCCTCGCCGCCCTCGGCGGGCTTCCAGACCAGTTCGCCCTTCTCGTCCTCGACCCACTCGCCCTCGGCCCAGTCCTGCTCGCCGTAGCCGCCGGCCTCTTCCTCGGCCAGCTGGGTCTCGCTCTTGATGTCGATGCGCCAGCCGGTGAGGCGCGCCGCCAGGCGGGCGTTCTGCCCCTCCTTGCCGATGGCCAGGGAGAGCTGGAAGTCGCTGACGATGACGGTCGCGGTGCCGGTCTCCTCGTCGAGCCGTACCTCCCGCACGCGGGCCGGGGCCAGCGCGTTCTGAATCAGCTCGACCGGGTCGTCCGAGAAGGGGACCACATCGACGCGCTCGCCGCGCAGCTCGTTGGTCACCATGCGCACGCGCGAGCCGCGGGCACCGACACAGGCGCCGACCGGGTCGACGTTGGGGTCGTTGGACCACACGGCGATCTTGGTGCGGTGGCCCGGCTCACGGGCCGCCGCCTTGATCTCGACCACGCCGGAGCCGATCTCGGGCACCTCGAGCTCGAAGAGCCTCTTGATCAACCCGGGGTGGGTGCGGCTGACGACGATCTGCGGGCCTTTGGTCGTCTTGCGCACCTCGACGATGTAGGCCTTCAGGCGCGCCCCGTGCTCGTAGCGCTCGTAGGACACCTGCTCGGCCTGCGGCAGCAGCGCCTCGACCTTGCCCAGGTCGAGCAAGGTGTAACGGTTGTCGGTCTGCTGCACGATCCCGGTGACGATGTCGCCCTCGCGCCCGGCGTACTCCTCGTACTTCATGTCGCGCTCGACCTCGCGGATGCGCTGCAGGATCACCTGCTTGGCCGTCTGCGCGGCAATGCGGCCGAAGTCGTCGGGCGTGTCGTCCCACTCGCGGACGACCTCCCCCTCCTCGTTGAGCTCCTGCCCGTAGACGCGGATCTCGCCCGAGTCGGGGTCGATGGTGACCACGGCCTCCTCCGCCGCATCGGGGCGGCGCTTGTAGGCCGCCACCAGCGCGTTGGCCAGGGCGTCGAGCAACGTCTCGACCGAGATCCCCTTGTCCCGCGCGATCTGACCCAGCGCGTCCAGGAACTCGAAATTGGTCTTGCTCATTGCCGCTTCACCCTCTCGCTCTTCTCGCTCTTCTCGCTCTTCTCGTTCTTCGTCTTCCGGGGCTGGGGCCCCCACTCGAACACCGTGCGCGCCCGCTCGATGTGGTCGTAGGGGATGCGCAGCTCGCCGTCGGGCACGTCGGGACCGCGCAGCGTGCAGCCGGTCTCGTCCGCGCTCTCGAGCGTGCCTGTCACGCGCCGGACGTCGGCCGTCCCGGCGTCGATGCGGACCGTGACGGTCTCCCCCACCGCCCGGGCGAAGTGCGCCGGGGTGCGGAGCCGCCGCTCGAGCCCCGGGCTCGAGACCGACAGCGTGTAACGACCCGGCATGGGGTCGATGTCGTCGAGGGCGGCCGAGACCTCCCGGGTCGCCTCACCCAGCTCGTCGAGGTTGATGCCCCCCTCGCGGTCGACGAACACCGTCAGCTGGGCCCCGTGGACCTCCACGTCGACCAGATCGAGGCCCCGGGCCTGGAGGATCGGCGAGAGCGCGTTCGTCAGCGTGTCCGTGCTGCTGCCGGCGCTGCGCATGGCCGTCACCTCCTCTCCTGGTCGTGGTCCTGGTCATCGTCCTGACATGTCCCCGCAAAGCGAAAGCGTGGGCCGCAGCCCACGCTTCAACGAGGTACTGATCTTCAAAATGGACAGCAGAAGGGATTATAGCAATTCCGGGACTAATAGGACCGGGCCACGACCGCCACGAGATCGTCCTCGGGATCGCCGGGACGGGCCAGTGATCCGTCCGCCCGCTGCAGGCAGCGGATGGAGAGCGCCTTCTGGGCCAGGCGGTCCTCCCCGTCGGGGCCGAGCGCCCCGAGACGGACCCGGGCGAAGCCCACGAGGCCTGCCTCGGTGGCCTCCTCGAGTGACGCGGCATCCACCGTCCTGGCGTCGCGGGCCGCCGTGGCCTCCGCCAGGAGATCGGGCCCGACGGACTGCAGGATGGCGTCCACGGTGCCGGCGACGGCACCCACGGGCAGGTTCTGCTTCTCCCGGGTGTGGCGGGTCACGACGGTCACGTTGCCCTCCGCCAGGTCGCGGGGGCCGACCTCGACCCGGACGGGCACGCCCTTGAGCTCCCAGGCCACGCTGCGCCGGCCGAAGCTGGTGTCGGTGCGGGCATCGAGGCGGACCCGGTGCCCGGCGGACGTGAGGGCGGCGACCAGCGCCTCGGCCGCCGCGCCGACCTCGGGGCTGTCCTTGACCACCAGCACCACCACCTGGGTGGGAGCCAGGGCCGGGGGGAGGCGCAGGCCGAAGTCGTCGCCGTGGCCCATGATCAGGCCCCCGATGAGCCGGGTGGACACGCCCCACGATGTCTGCCACACGTACTCGAGCGACCCGTCGGCACTGGCATAGGTGATGTCGAAGGGCCGGGCGAAGTTCTGCCCCAGCTCGTGGCTCGTCCCCATCTGCAGAGCCTTGCCGTCGCCCATCATCGCTTCGCACGTCCACGTCTGGATGGCCCCGGCAAAGCGCTCACGTTTCGTCTTGTGGCCCGTGAGCACGGGCACGCCCAGCACGTCGACCATGGTGGAGCGGTACACGTCGCCGAGGATGCGCAACGCGTAGGCGTGGGCGTCGTCCCGAGTGGCGTGCGCGGTGTGCCCCTCCTGCCACAGGAACTCCCTCGTGCGCAGGAAGAGGCGCGGCCGCAGCTCCCAGCGCACGACGTTGGCCCACTGGTTGATGAGCAGTGGGAGGTCGCGGTGGCTCTGGACCCACTTGGAGAAGAAGTGGTTGATCACCGTCTCGCTGGTGGGGCGCAGGACGATCGGCTCCTCCAGCTCCTTCCCGCCGCCGTGGGTCACGATGGCCAGCTCGGGCGCGAAGCCCTCGACGTGCTCGGCCTCGAGCTTCAGGAAGGACTCGGGGATGAAGAGGGGGAAGTACGCGTTCTCCGCGCCGGCGTCCTTAATGCGGCGGTCGAGCTCGGCCTGCATGAGCTCCCAGATGCCGTAGCCCCAGGGGCGGATGACCATGGTGCCGGCGGCGGGGCCGTTGTCCGCCATCTCGGCGCCGGCGATCACCTCTTGGTACCAGCGGGGGAAGTCCTCCTCCCGCGTGACGATCGCGCCCTTGGCCATCCGTGCAGGCTAGTTGGCCCGTCCCGACCGGCCGGAAGGCGAACCGCGTCAGCCGGCGAGCCGGCGCAACGCCGGCGTGAGGACGGCGGCGAGCTGTGCCCGCGTCGGCACCGGGGCATCGCGTGGCGCGCCCGGCGCGTACACGAGGTCGCCGACCCGCAACTCGAAATCGAAACGCCCCCGGTGCCCCAGGATCACCACCGCCGCACTGCTGATGCCGTGGTCGTCCTGATCGCTCTGCGTGAACGCGAACACCCCCGGGCCCGCCCAGGCGATCGCGTACCGTGGCCGGCCTTCGCCACCGGGCCAATCACGCGCACAACTGCCGAAGATCACGTCGCGCGCCCGGAGGTAGGTCGCGGTGGCCTGCGCCGTCGACTGCGAGCGACCCACGATCTCGTCGAGGGACGTCTGCTTCTCGGAACGTGTCGCGGGGTACGCGGCCACCTCGGCGAACCCGGCCCGGGGCCAACCCACCGCCAGCTGGTCGAGGTCCGGGCCGTTGGAGGCGAGTTGGGCCGCGCTCTCGCGCAGGCCCGGCGGGAGATCGGACGGTCGGAGGGCATGCGCCCTGGCCTGGGGGTCGACCGTGGGCGGCCAGGCCGCGGTCGGCCAGGACAGGTTGCAGGCGGCCGGGAGCGCCGGCGCCCCCGGGGCCTGCTGGAGGTTCGACACGACCGGCGTCGTCGGGGTCGTCGGGGCGGGTGTCGCCCCGCCGGCCACGGGAGAGGCCCCGAGCAGCCCGAGCGGCACGGCGACGAACAGCGCGGCGGCGGACGTCACGCCTCGGTGCTGCCGCGGGCCGCGCACCTCAGCCCCCGGCGTCGTCCTCGGTCCGTCGCCTGATGATCTCGATCTTCTCGCCGGAGTGGTTCGGGTCGGCTCCGGTCAACTCGAGCACCGCACGCCGGTCCGCCTCGGCTTCCGCCTCGGCGCCCGCGTCGGCGGCCGCCATACGCGCCTCGACCCCCTCGGCCACGAGACGCTCCGCCTCGTCGACGAGAGCCTGCACCATGTCCGCCTCCGGGACGACCCGGATGATCTTGCCGCGGATGAACAGATGCCCCTTCTGCTTGCCGGCCGCGATGCCGAGGTCGGCCTCACGGGCCTCACCGGGGCCGTTGACGACGCACCCCATCACGGCGACCTGGATCGGCAGGTTGAGCTTCTCGAGCGCCTCCTGGGCCTCCTTGGCCACGGCGATGACGTCGACCTGGGCCCGCCCGCACGACGGGCAGGCGATCAGATCGAGCCCCTTGCGCTCGCGCAGCCCCAGCGACTCCAGCAGCTGGCGGCCGGCGCGCGCCTCCTCCACCGGGTCGGCGGTGAGCGAGAAGCGGATGGTGTCGCCGATGCCCTCGGCCAACAGCGTGCCGATCCCGGCCGTCCCCTTGACCAGTCCGGCCGGTGGGGGCCCGGCCTCGGTCACGCCAAGGTGCAGCGGGTGGTCGAAGGTCTCCGAGGCGAGCCTGTAGGCGGCGATCATGAGCGCCACCGAGGATGCCTTCACCGAGATCTTGACGTCCGTGAAGCCGACTTCCTCGAAGAAGGCCAACTCGTTGCGGGCGGACTCCACCAGCGCCTCGGGCGTGGCGCCGCCGTACTTCTTGTAGAGGTCGGGATGCAGCGAGCCGGCGTTGACCCCGATGCGGATGGGCACGCCGCGGTCGCGCGCCTCCGCTGCCACCTGTTTGATCTCGGCCTCCTTGCGGAGGTTGCCGGGATTGAGGCGCAGGCCCTGCACGCCGGCCTCGAGCGCGGCCAGCGCCATCTCGTGGTGGAAGTGGATGTCGGCCACGATCGGCACCGGCGAGCGCGGGACGATGTGGGCCAGGCCCTCGGCGGCCGCCTCCTCGTTGCAGGTGCAACGCACGATGTCGGCGCCCGCCGCGGCGAGGGCGTAGATCTGGGCCAGCGTCCCGTCGACGTCGGCCGTCTTGGTCGTCGTCATGGACTGCACCGTGATCGGCGCCCCGTCACCGATGGGCACGCCGCCCAGCGTGATGCGTCGGGTGGGCCGGCGCGGCGTCAGGAGCGAAGAGGAGAGCTCCACTGCGATCAGTGCGGGATCTGGAGCGGATGGGTGATATCGAGGAAGAGCCCTGCGAAGACGAAGACCAAGAGGAACACGATGAAGATGGCGGCCACGGGGAACAACTTCGTGATGTCGGCCCGGTAGTAGGGCTGCCCCCGCTTGGTGCGGATCCACTCGTACGCCGCCACGGCGACGTGGCCGCCGTCGAGCGGGATCATCGGCAGCATGTTCAAGATCCCGAAGACGATGTTGATGGCGATCAACAGGATCAGCACCGAGGCCAGCCCGGCCTGCTCGGACTGCGCACCGAGGTTGGCGATGCCGAGGATGGACACCGGACGCGGCGCCGAACCCGGGTTGTTGACCGCGTTCTGGGCGTCCTTGGAGTTCGTCACCTGGTGGAAGATGGAGTCGAGGCCACTGGGTGAGAACGTCTGCCCCAGTCCCACCACTTCCTGGTCGGTGGCCTGCCACATGGTCGAGAGCGCGGCGCCGGGGCTGGCGAGGGCGGAGACGGAATGGGTGGCGTACCCCCCGGTGGTGAAGCCGAGGTAGCCGTGGTCGGCCAGGGGCTTGCCCTGGACCTTGATCCCCTTGCCGCTCTCGGGGGTCGCGGTCAGGTGGATCAGCTTGCCGTCGCGCTCGACACCGATGTTCAGCTGCTTGCCGGTGGAGCGCCCGATGAGGTCCGTCATGGAGGTGGCGCCGGTGAAGGACTTCCCGTCGATGGAGACGATGGTGTCCCCCGCCCGGAGGCCGGCCAGGGCCGCCGGGGTCGTCTGGCCCGCCCAGTGGTCGAGCGTGGCGACCTTGACGTTGTTCGTCGACTGCCCGAACGTGAGCACCAGGATGAGGGCCAGGACGAAAGCGATGAGGAAGTGCATGGCCGAGCCGGCGGAGGCCACGATGATCCGCTGGTGGAACGGCTGCTGGCGGTAGGCCCGTGCCTCGTCCTCCTCGGGCACCTCCTCGGTGGAGGTGAAACCGGTGATCCGCACGTACCCGCCGGCGGGAATCGCCTTGACGCCGTACTCGGTCTCACCGCGGCGGACCGACCACAGCCGCGGCCCGAAGCCGACGAAGTACTCGGTCACCTTCATGCCCGCCCGCTTGGCCGTGATGAAGTGGCCGAACTCGTGCAGCATCACGATGGCGAACAGGATGGCGATGAAGAGCAGCAGGTAGCCCCATCCGAGGGCGATGAACACCCCCGTGATCAGGACCAGCGCGACGAGGAGCTGGACAACCCGCGTCGGGTTGCTGTCGTCCGGAGCGGGGCCCGGCTCGAGAGGCGGCTGTGCCGCCGGCGCCTCCTTGGTGAGCGTCATGGCAGCTCTAACGCTACCGGCCGCCACCCAGGGCCAGGCGTCGGTCCAGCGCCAGGCGGGCCCGGGCCCTGGCTGCGGCATCGGCCGCCAGCACGGCGTCGACCTCGTCCACCTGGTCGTCCACCCACCCCTCCATCGTCTCGGCCACGACGTCGGCGATGCTGCTCCACGGCAGTGCATTGCCCAAAAAGGCCTCGACGGCCACCTCGTTGGCGGCGCTGAGCCACGCCGGTGCCGAGCCGCCGCGCCGGCCCGCCTCGTAGGCCAGGTCGATGCAGCCGAACACCGTGCGGTCGGGTGGCTCGAAGGTCAGGGTCTGGGCACCGCTCCAGTCGAGGGCCCCGAACGGCGTGGCCACCCGGTCGGGCCAGCCCAGGGCGTAGCCGATGGGCAGCCGCATGTCGGGGTTCGACAGCTGGGCCAGCGTCGACCCGTCCCGCAGCTCCACCATGGAGTGCACGATCGACTGCGGGTGCACGACGATGTCGATGCGGTCGTACCCGATGCCGAAGAGCTCGTGGGCCTCAATGACCTCCAGGCCCTTGTTCATGAGGGTCGAGGAGTCGATGGTGATCTTGGGCCCCATCGACCACGTGGGGTGGGCCAGCGCGTCGGCCACGGTGACCGCGCGCAATCGCTCCGCCGTCCAGCCGCGGAAGGGCCCGCCGGACGCGGTCAGCAGCAGCCGGGCCACGTCCGTGCTGGCGTGCACCGCGGCCAGGCACTGGTGCACGGCGCAGTGCTCCGAGTCCACCGGGATGATCTCGGCCCCGGGCGTCCGGCGCGCCTTCTGCACGACGGGAGCGCCGGCGATGAGCGACTCCTTGTTGGCCAGCGCCAGTCGCTTGCCGGCCTCGAGCGCCGCCATCGTCACCGGCAACCCGGCGAAGCCGACGACCGCGTTGAGCACGACGTCGGCACTCTGTGCCGCCGCCACCATGCCTTCCCCGCCGACGAGGACCTCGGTCCCGGCCGGGACGCCGTCGCGCACCTCGGCGTAGCGACCGGGATCGCCGATCACCACGAGCGCCGGAGCGAACGACGCGGCCTGGGCCAGGAGATCGTCGACGGAGCGTTGCGCCGCCAGCGCGTGCACGCGGAAGCGCTCGGGCTCGGTGCGGATGACGTCGAGTGCCTGGGTCCCGACGGACCCGGTGGAGCCCAACAGGCTGACCGTGCGCACCAGCGGTCAGCTCACCCGAGGTGCATCGCCTTGACCACGAAGTACGTGGCCGGCATGACGAACAGCAGCCCGTCGACCCGGTCCAGGATGCCGCCGTGGCCGGGCAGCAGCCGCCCCATGTCCTTGAGCCCGAGGTGCCGCTTGATCATGGACTGGCTCACATCACCGAGCGGCGCCACGATCGCCACGACCACGCCGTAGAGCGCCGCCTTGCTGACCGTCCAGGGATGGATGAAGTGGACGACGACGACGGCGACGAGGATGGCAGCGATCGCACCCCCGATGAGCCCTTCCCAGCTCTTGTTCGGGCTGATGGACGGGGCCAGCTGGTGGCGGCCCATGGCCGCACCGACCAGCAGGGAGGCCACGTCGTCGGCCACCGTGACGATGACGGCGGCCAGGAGGAAGGCGATCCCGTGCCGGTCGGGAAACAGGTTGGGGTTGAGGAGCAGCGCGGCGAACGAGCCGAAGGCGCCGATCCAGACGAAGACGAACACGGTCGACGAAATGCCCGACACTGGCTCGGCAGCGGGTTCGACCCGGGCCAGGTACCAGATGAAGGAGCCGGCGACGAGCAGCACGAGGACGAGCGGCAGCGCCGCCACACCCTTGTTGTAGGTCTCGATCAGCAGCGACAGGACGGCGACCAGCCCGAGCAAGGTGGCCGGGTGGTACTGGGCCCGACGGAAGGCGGCGAACGCCTCGGCCGTGGCCAGCAGGACCACGATGCAGACGATGACCATGCTGGCCACCGTGCCGGCGGCGAAGCAGGCCAACGCCACGGCGCCGAGCAACACGCCCGAGCCGATGGCCACCCGCATGTCGCGACCGGCGGTCCCGGCGGTGTTGACGTTGCCGGTACGGACGTTGCCGTTGCTGCGGCTCGTCCGGGCGGCCCGCGTCTTGGGCTCCGGTGCCCTGGGCGGGGACAGGCGTGAGGCCGCGGCGGCCGTGGTGGCGGCCGTCACCCCGAGCGGTGCCCGCCGGCCGGAGTCATCGGTCTCGAACTCCGAATCGTCGAGCCCCTGCACGAGCACGTGCTCGGGCTGGTGCGCGGCCGCGAGCCCGGGATCGAGCTCGGGCTCCGGGAACGTCTCGGCTCCGAAGCCCGGCTCTGCGCCGAAGCCCGGCTCGGGCGGGATCACCAGGGTGTCGTCGGACTCGAAGTGCCAGGGCCGACGCTCCACGTCGTCGTCGAGGACGTCACTCTGCTCATTGAGCAGCGCGCCGACCGCGGGGAGATCGTCGGAGAGCATGGCGGGCTCGAAGACCTCTTCCTGGGCCTCCCAGTCCGTCTCCTCCTCGCGCCACGTCGGGGGCGCCACGGGCTGCTCCTCGCCCGCGCTGCTGTCGAGGATGGCCGGAACCTGACCGGTCGGTGCGTCGTTCCAGTGCGGCAGCTCGGGGTGCTCGTCGACGACCGGGCCCGTCACCTCGCGCACGGTGTCACCCGCCGGCTCGGCACCGATGATGCGCACCCGGCCCGAGTGGTAGCTGGGCGGATCCTCGTCGGACCCCGGGGCGGCGTGGGCCCCGCGCTCGCCGCTGCTCTCCGCGACGGCTTCGTCGTCGTCGTCGTCGAGGGACTCGAAGCCGAGGACGCTGGAGAAGTCTTCGAAATCGTCTGTGTCGTCGGGCATGCCTGCTCCTCAGACCTGCAGCAATTCTTGCTCTTTGTTGGCAAGCAGCTGATCGATGGCGGCCACCTGGTCCTGCGTGATCTTCTCGAGGTCCTTCTCGACGCGCTCGAGCTCGTCGGTCGAGAGATCACCGTCCTTCTGCAACGCCTCGAGTTCGTGTCGGCCCGCCCTCCGCAGGTTGCGCACAGCCACCTTCCCCTCCTCGGCCTTGTGCCGGACGACCTTCACCAGCTCCTTACGCCTCTCCTCTGTCAACGGTGGAAAGGCCAGCCGGATCACGGTCCCGTCATTGGTGGGATTAATTCCCAGGTCGGACCCCATGATGGCCTTTTCGATGGCCCCAAGCGAGCCTTTGTCGTAGGGCGAGATCACCAGGAGCATGGCGTCAGGCACGCTGAAGCCGGCCAGCTGACGCAGTGGCGTGGGGGTGCCGTAGTAGTCGACCATGAGGGCCTCGAGCAGGGCCGACGAGGCCCGGCCCGTGCGCACATTGCTCATTTCGTGGCGGACGTGATCGATGGCCTTGGCCATCTTGTCCCTGGTCTCTTCCTTGACCAGGGCGGCGAGATCGTCGTCCATCAGCGGACCAGCGTACCGATCTCTTCACCGCTGAGGGCACGAGGGATGTTGCCGGGGACCATGAGGTCGAAGACCCGGATCGGCAGGTCGTTGTCCTTGCAGAAGGTGATGGCGGTGAGATCCATCACCCGCAGGTCCTTGTTGATGACCTCCATGAAGGAGACCTCTTCGTAGCGGGTGGCGGTTGGATCGAGCTTGGGATCGGCGCTGTAGACCCCGTCCACCCCCGAGTGGGTGCCCTTGCAGAGGAGCTCCGCGCCGATTTCGGCGGCCCGCAGCGCCGCCGGGGTGTCGGTCGTGAAGAACGGGTTCCCCATGCCGGCGGCGAAGACCACGATGCGGCCCTTCTCGAGGTGGCGGATGGCCCGGCGCCGGATGTAGGGCTCGGCCACCTCGGCCATGGAGAGCGCGCTCAGCACGCGCGTGGGCTGGTTCTGCTGCTCGAGCGCGTCCTGCAGCGCCAGGGCGTTGATCACCGTCCCCAGCATGCCCATGGTGTCGGAGGTGGCGCGGTCCATGCCGCCGCTCTCCCCCGTCGTACCCCGCCAGATGTTGCCGCCCCCGACCACCACGGCGAGCTCGAGGCCGCCGCCGTCCATGGCGCGGGCCATCTCCTTGGCCATGCGCTCGACGGTGGCGGCATCGATTGTCTCGTCCGACGCGGCGGATGCCAAGGCCTCCCCCGACATCTTCAGCACGATCCGACGCGGTTCTCCCACGGGCAGCAGCGCTTCAGGCGCCGATGACGACCTGCGCGAACGACACGATGCGGGCCGAGCCCAGCATGCCCGCGATCGTCTGCTTCTCATCGCGCACGTAGGCCTGGTCGAGGAGCACGCGCTCCTTGAACCAGCCCGTCATGCGGCCCTCGACGATCTTCTCCATGGCCGCCTCGGGCTTGCCCTCGTTGCGCGAGATCGTGGTGAGCGTCTCCCGCTCGGCCGCGACCTCTGCCTCGGGCACCTCGTCGCGGCTCAGGTAGGCCGGCTTGGTGAACGCGATGTGCACGGCGATGTCATGGGCCAGCTCCTCGGTGGCGCCCTCGAGCACGACGGCCACGGCATTGACCCCGCGGCCCGCCTGCAGGTGCAGGTAGGTGTCGATCACCTGGCCCGACCCGGCGGCGAGGCGGCGGACCCGCCCGACCGAGATGTTCTCCTTGAGCGTGGAGCGCAGGCCGTCGATGGCGTCGCCGAGCTCCGAGGCGGCGTCCTCGCCCTTGGCGGCCACGAGAGCGGCCAACTCGTTGGTCGAGCGCGACGAACTCGTCGGCCTTGGCGACGAAGTCGGTCTCGCAGCGCAGCTCGACGACGGCGGCGGCGTCGGCCGAGACGGCGACGGCGACGGCGCCCTCGGACGCCTCGCGGTCACTGCGCTTGGCCGCGCCGGCCAGTCCTCTCTCGCGCAACAACTTGGCAGCCTCCTCGAGGTCGCCCCCAGTCTCTTCGAGCGCGTTGCGGCAGTCCAGGATGCCGGCGCCGGTCATCTGGCGCAGCGTCGACACGTCCTTGGCGGTGTAGCTGGCCACGATCAGGCCACCTCGACCGGCTCGGGGGCGGCGGCCGGAGCCGCCGGAGCCGCCGAAGCGGGAGCCGCCGGGGCGGGTGCCGCCGGAGCAGGTGCCGCAGCAGCCGCCGCAGCAGCCTGCGCCCGACGGGGACGCGGGGCCGAGGACGGGCCGCTCTCCTCGGGTGCGGGGGGCGCGATCTTGCGCCGGTGCTCCGCGATGAAGCGGCCCTCCACGACGGCGTCGGCGATCACCCGGCACATGAGCGATCCGGAGCGGATGGCGTCGTCGTTGCCGGGGATGACGTAGTCGATGACGTCGGGGTCGCAGTTGGTGTCGACGACGGCCACAACCGGGAGACCGAGCTTGCGGGCCTCGGTGACGGCGATGTGCTCCTTCTTCGTGTCGATGACGAACACCGCACTGGGGAGCCGGTCGAGGTCTGCGATGCCGCCCAGGTTGCGACTGAGCTTCTCGAGCTCGCGGGTGTGCTGCAGCGCCTCCCGCTTGGGCATGCCGTCGAAGTCACCGGCGGCCTGCATGGCGCGCAGTTCCTGCATGCGCTTGACCCGGCCCGACACCGTGGCGAAGTTGGTCAGCATGCCGCCGAGCCAGCGCTGGTTCACGTAGGGCATGTTGCACGCCTCGGCGTACTCGGCGACGGGGCCCTGGGTCTGCTTCTTCGTCCCGACGAACAGGATCGTGCCGCCGTCGGCCACGAGATCACGCACGAACGAGTAGGCGGACTCGACGCCGGTGAGCGTCTTGCGCAGGTCGATGAGATAGATCCCGTTGCGCTCGCCAAGAATGAAGCGCTTCATCTTCGGGTTCCATCGCCGCGTCTGGTGGCCGAAGTGGACTCCGGCCTCCAGAAGCTGTCGCATGGAAACGACGGCCATAGTGGTGTTCCTCCAGTCGGTTGCTCCCCTGGCGCAGCGCCGCCCGAGGGCAACGACCGTGGAACGCGCGCAGGTGATGTTGGTCGGTACTGCCGCCCACCCCCTGGTGGGCCGTTCCATGCTAGCCGCTCAGCAGGGCTTCAGGCCCGGGGGCGCCTCAGGCCCGGGGATGGGTCTCGCCGTAGACGGCACGGAGGCGTTCCTTGCTGACGTGGGTGTACACCTGCGTGGTGGCCAGGCTGGCGTGGCCCAGGAGCTCCTGGACGACGCGCAGGTCGGCGCCGCCGTCGAGCAGGTGGGTGGCATAGGTGTGACGCAGGGCATGCGGGTGGGTCGGCGAGGCCGACCGGCGGTCGACGATGCGCCGCACGTCCCGGGGCCCGAGCCGGGCCCCGCGGCGGTTCACGAAGGCCGCCTCGGCCGGGCCCTCCATGGCGTCCCGGCCGCCCTCGAACCAGGCCCGCAGGGCCCCCACCGCGGCGTCGTGGATCGGCACCCGGCGCTGCTTGCCGCCCTTGCCCAGCGCGGTGACGGTCCGGCCCCGCAGGTCGATGTCGGCGCGGTCGAGGCCGCAGAGCTCCGACACGCGCAGCCCGGCGGCGTAGAGGAGCTCCAGGACCGCCAGGTCCCGCAGGTCGACGGGGGTCCCGGTCGGGAAGGCGAGCAGCGACGTCACCTCACCGCCCGAGAGCACGCGCGGCAGGCGCCCGCCACCCGAAGGGGCGCGCAGCGACCGGGCCGGGTCGGAGTCGAGGTGACCCTGCCGGACCTGCCAGGAGAAGTAGCAGCGCAGTGCCGCCGCCTTGCGGGCGATGGTGGCCCGGGCCAGCTTGCGGGTCCCGAGCGACGCCAGGTAGCGCCGCAGGTGCAGGCGGTCCACGCCGTCGGGCCCGTCGACGTCGCTGCGGGACATCCACTCGGCGAACAACGTGACGTCGCTCACGTACGCCTTGCGGGTCGCAGCGGCGCGGCCACCCAGCCAGGCGGAAAACCCCGGCAGATCCCAGTCGGCCGACACGAGCCAACGGTACCGCCCCCACGCAGGGGATCCTGGGCACTAACGTCGCCCGGGAACCTTCGGGGGGTCCGGTGGGTTCGCTGAGATGGAGGACCGATGGCCTCGAGATTTGATCGTCGTTCAGTGCTGCTGGGCGGAGCGGCTGCGGTCGCGGGCGTGGCCGGGGCGGGTGCCCTCGACCTCGGCGGGATCGCCGGTGCCACCACCAACGGCCCGGGACGCAACGGCATGACCAAGAAGACCCCGAAGAAGGGTGGCTCCCTGGTCTTCGGGGTGGATGCCGAGGAGTCGGGGTTCGACCCGACCCAGGCCCGGTTCGACGAGGTCGGCGTCATGTACGCCCGCACCGTCTTCGA
The DNA here is from genome assembly GCA_963804055.1 of uncultured Acidimicrobiaceae bacterium. Classification (GTDB taxonomy): domain Bacteria; phylum Actinomycetota; class Acidimicrobiia; order Acidimicrobiales; family RAAP-2; genus Bog-473. Next base: position 179,407 of record CAWDOU010000011.1, read on the forward strand.
CCCGCTGACCATCATTCTGGCCAATGGGGACTGGGCGCCCTATCTGGCGGAATCCGTCGTGCCCAACGCCTCGTACACCTCTTGGACCGTGACGCTGCGACCCAACATCAACTTCCACGACGGCACGCCCTGCAACGGCGCGGCACTCGTCACGAACTTCCAGGCCCAGGCCAAGTCGGGGCTCACCGGCTTCGTGCTGAGCCCGACGCTGGTGTCCATCACCCAGAGCGGTCCGCTGGCGGCCACGATCACGTTCAAGGATCCCTGGGTCCCCTTCCCCTTCTACCTGGCGGGTGGCATCGGCGGGCAGATCGCCTACATCGCCGCGCCGTCCATGCTGGCCAACCCGAACGGCACGTCGCACCCGGTCGGCACCGGTCCCTTCGTGTTCAAGGAGTGGGTGCCCAACGACCACTTCACCGCCACCGCCAACCCGAACTACTGGCGCAAGGGCATGCCCTACCTGTCGCAGATCACCTACAAGCCGATCCCCGACGAGTCGGCCCGGGCGGAGGCGCTGAAGTCGGGCACCATCGACCTGATGATCACCGACACCCCCCAGATCATCACGCAGTTCCGGGGCAACCACAGCTACTCGTACATCGACGACAGCACCCACGTCGCCGGCGAGCCCGACATGAACTGCGTCCAGCTCAACTGCCTGGCCAAGCCGTTCAACGACCCCAACATCCGCCGGGCCGCCGCCATGGCCATCAACCGCCAGCAGTACGCCAAGGTCATCGACCAGGGCGTCCTCCCGGTCAGCAACGGCCTCTTCGTGCCCGGATCCCCCTACTACTCGACCACGAAGTACCCGGCCTACAACCCGAGCCAGGCCTCCAAGCTCGTCAAGGCCGCCGAGAAGACGAACGGCGGTCCCATCACCTTCTCGTACGGCTCGACCAACTCGCCTGCGGCCATCAGGGCGGCGCAGTACCTGGAGCAGGCCTGGGGCCAGGTCGGCATGCAGGTCAAGACCAACATCGTGCAGCAGAATGACACCATCAACAACGCGCTGGCCGGCAAGTACCAGGCCCTGGGCTGGCGGCAGTTCGGTGCCGTCGACCCCGACCTCAACTACATCTTCTGGAGCACGACCACGGTCAGCACGGGGCCCCTCTCCATCAACATGGCCCGCAACGCCGACCCGACCATCGAGAAGGCACTCCTGACCGGGAGGGCCAGCACGGAGAAGAGCGTTCGTGAGACCGCCTACCAGACCGTGAACAAGCGGCTGGCCCTGGACCTCCCCTACCTGTGGACCGACCGGGCCGTGTGGGCGGTCATCGGCGACCCCACGGTCCAGAACTTCAACAACCCGACCACACCGCAGGGCCAGCCGGCCTTCGGCATGATCGGCGGTTCAATCTGGCCGACCCAGATCTGGATCAGCTGAGCCGGAGGCAGATGAGCGGGCGCATTCTGGTCGTCGAGGACGATGAGCGCATCAGATCCTCCATGCGGCTCGCCCTGGAGGGCGAAGGCTACGAGGTAAGAGACGCCGCCAGCGGTGAGGAGGGCCTCGACATGTTCGCCGAGGCTCCGCCCGACGTCGCGCTCATCGACCTGATGCTGCCGGGCATGGACGGCTTCGAGTGCTGCCGCGCCCTGCGACGGAGCAGCGCCGTGCCGATCATCATCGTGACGGCGCGCTCGGACACCCACGACGTCGTGGCCGGCCTGGAGGCGGGCGCCGACGACTACGTCACCAAGCCGTTCGTGGCCAAGGAGCTCGCCGCCCGCATCCGCGCCCTGCTGCGCCGCGCCCGGCCGGCCGAGGAGGAGCCCGGTGCGCTGACCTTCGGCGATCTGCAGCTGCTCCCCGAACAGGGGGTGTTGCGCCGCCTCAACGGCGAGGAGGTGCACTGCACCCGCACCGAGTTCCGCCTGCTGTGCGAGCTGGCGGCCAGCCCCAACAAGGTGCTCAGCCGCGAGCAGCTGCTCGACCGGGTGTGGGGCTACGACTACTTCGGCGACGGGCGGCTGGTCGACGTGCACATCCGGCGCTTGCGCACCAAGGTCGAGGTGGATCCCGCGGTGCCCCAGCACATACTCACCGTGAGGGGCATGGGCTACAAGCTGGTGCCCTGACGTGAAGCTGGGCATCGGCGCCCGCATCACGGCCGTCTTCGGGCTCGGGGCGCTGATCCTCTCCATCCTGATGGGTGGGCTGTCGTACTTCACGGTGCGTCACTTCCTGCTCGCGGGCCGCGAGTCGACGGCGCAGCACCAGACCTTCTCCAACGCCGTCACGGTACGCAACGAATTGCAGCAGGGGACGACGGCGTACGTGGGACTGCTCAGCAACATCGACGCGGGGACCGACGCCCACTCGGTGCTCTTCCACGGCACCAAGACCTACGACTCGTCGCTCACCGTGACCGCGGCCTCGATCCCGCGGCAGCTCCGGACCGTGGTCCTCGACGGGACGGCAGCCACCCAGACGTACCGCTCCCCACAGGGCACGTCCGAGATCGTGGTCGGGGTGCCGATCCCCTCGGTGCACGTCGTCTACTTCGACGTGTTCGACCTGTCCGACCTCGACCACACGCTGCGCGTGCTCGCCCTGGCCCTCTTCGTGGCCGGCGGCATCACCACCCTCCTGGGGATCGCCCTCGGACGCTTCGCCAGCACCCGGTCGCTGCGCCCCCTCGCCGTCGTGTCGCGGGCGGCCGGCGCCATCGCCGGGGGCGAGCTCGACACGCGCCTCGACGCCGAGGCCGCCGACCCCGACCTCGAGGGCTTCACCCTCTCCTTCAACGCCATGGTCGACCAGCTGCAGGAGCGCATCGAGCGCGAGGCGCGCTTCAATTCCGACGTGAGCCACGAGCTCCGCTCCCCCCTCACCACCCTGTCCGCTTCGGTGGAGGTCCTCGAGGCCGACCGCGACAACCTCTCCGTGCGCTCGCAGCGGGCCCTCCAGCTGCTCAGCGACGACCTCCGGCGCTTCCAGCGCATGGTGGCCGAGCTGCTGGAGATCTCACGGGCCGACGCCGGCTCGGTGGACGTCTTCCTCGAGGAGGTGCGCGTCGCCGAGCTGGTGCCCCGCGCCGTCGAGGCGGCCTTCGCGCACATGGAGGCCCACCGCAACGTGACGCCGCCGGCGGTGCACGTCGACCCCGCAGTGGAGTCCTGGCGCATCGGCGTGGACAAGCGCCGCTTCGAGCGGGTCATGGTCAACCTCTTGGAGAACGCGGACCACTACGGGGGCGGCGCCACCACCGTGGGGGTCGGCGTGGGGCCGGACCACGGCACCACGGTGGAGGTGACGGTGGACGACGCCGGCCCGGGCATCAACCCCCTCGAGCGCACCAAGGTGTTCGACCGCTTCTACCGCGGCTCGGAGTCGGGCCGGCGCGGGACCGGGACCGGGACCGGCCTCGGCCTGGCGCTCGTGGCCGAGCACATGCGGGTCATGCGCGGCTCGGTCCGCGTGGAGTCCTCCCCCGAAGGCGGCGCCCGGTTCGTCCTGACGTTGCCGGCCCTCGTCGAGGACGACAGCGAAGGCGAGGGCGAGCAGTGAGGCGACGCCCGGCCGCCCTGGCGCTGGCGGTCCTGGCCGTGGTGGCGACGGCCTGCGCCGTCCCGACGCAGAGCGCGCCCAGCACCATGGCGCCGTCCAAGGTGCCCTTCGGCCTCCTCAACCCGCACCCACCCACCACCACGACGACCACGCAGCCGAAGCCCTCGTCCTACGTGTCGGTGCAGGTGTTCTTCCTCAACTCGACCGATGCGCTGACGCCCGTCCAGCGCTTCGTGGGGGCGCCCGCGCAACTGAACGCCGTCCTCGGCTCGCTCATGGCCGGCCCGAGCAGCTCCGACCCCCAGGGGATCTCCACCGCCATCCCGAGCAACGTCCGCGTGCTGTCGGTCACGACCCAGGCCGGCATCGTGACCGTCAACATGAACGCCGCCTTCGGCGCCATCACCGGGAACAGCATTGAGGAGGCCGTGGCCCAGATCGTCGCCACCATCTCGATCGACGTCGGCAACGACCCGGGCGTGCTCTTCGAGATCGACGGGGAGCGCACCAGCGTCCCGATCGCCAACGGGTCACAATCGCAGCTGAACGCCCCCGTCTACCTGATCGACTTCCTGTAGGTCGTCCGGCGCGGAGGTTCAGCCGGCGTCTTCGACGTCACGGCGCCACGCCACGCGCGGTGCACCCGACCACAGGTGCTCGAGGTCGTAGTAGTCGCGGGTCTCCTGCAAGAAGACATGCGCGATGAAGTCGCCGTAGTCCATCAGCACCCAGGTGGCGTCGGGCAGCCCCTCGATGCGGACCGGCGAGAGGCCGTGCAGCTCCTTGACCCCCCGCTCGATCTCCTCGACGAGCGTCCGCACGTGGCGCGTGTTCGGCGCGCTGGTGATGACGAAGGCGTCGACCACGCCGAAGAGCTCGGCCATCCCGAGCACCACCGTGTCACGGCCAAGCTTGGCGTCGGCCGCCTCGGCCGCGGTGGTCACGGCCGGTGGGAGCTGGACGTGCACGTCCACGCCTGGGGTCAATGGAGCAACTCCATCATGCCCACCGTGAAGGCGAAGGACCCGACGAGGATGGAGCCGGCGGCGAAGGCCCAGCGGCGACGCGAGCGACGCGCCACCTTCAGCTCGGCCCGGCGGTCCGCCCGGCGGGGCAGTCGTGCGGGAAGCGCGCCCACGCGGGGAGTCTCCGACAGCTCCGTCCACCCGGCCGGCATGGCGCTCATTCAGGGCACAGCGTACAGAGCGCGGCGGCGGATGCAACGGATAACCGCCTCGGGGACCATGCCCTCGACCGGCCGGCCCTCGGCCAGCAGTGCCCGGACCTCCGAACTGGAGACCGGCACCTGCGGCCCGTCGATCCGTTCGGCCCGCCAACCTGGGGGAACGGTCGGCACCGGGCCCGTCGGCCGGGAGACGATGGCCAGGGTGACGAGGCGCCGGAGGTCCTCGGAGCGATGCCAGGACCCGAGCTCGGGCACCAGGTCGGCACCGACGACGAGGAAGAGTTCGAGGGGCTCGCCGCCCGCCTCCGCCAGGATCTCCTCGGCGGTGTCCACCGAATAGCTCGGACCACCCCGCGCGATCTCGAGCCGGCTCGCCTCCGCGCCCGGGATCTCACGGGCGAGGACCTCGGTCAGCGCGTAGCGGTCCGCCACGGGCGACACGGCCCGCTGCCCCGACTTCTGCCAGGGATCGTTGGCGACGACGAGGAGCAGGCGGTCGAGGTCGAGCTTCTCGGTGACGGCGCGCGCCGCGGCGACGTGCCCGGCATGCGGCGGGTCGAACGTGCCGCCGAAGATCCCGATGCGGCGCGGGGCCTCAGGTGCCGGCAAGTTCGGCGATCACCGGCGCCAACGCGTCCATCTCCGCCTCGTGCACGACGATGTAGCTGAAGCCGAGCTCCGCACGCCGCCTGCGCAACAGCTCCGTGATCTCCTCGACCGTGCCGATGAGCGCCAGCGGCGCTGCCCGCAGCTGCTCGGGTGTGAGGTCGAAGAGCGGGGCGAGGGAGGCCGCCACCTCGGCGCCGTTCGGCACCACCTGCACCGCGACCGTCCAGCACTGGAGCTCGAGCTCGTCGGCGCGCTCCCCCGCCGCCTCGCGTGCCCACCGCACCCGGTCGCCGTACTTCTCGACGACGGCCTCCGCCGCCACCTCCGGCCCGATGTAGCCGGCGCTGAGGCTGGGCACGACGCTGACGATGTCGGCGTACTCCCCGGCCAACGTCAGGACCCGCCGGCTCCCGCCCCCGATAACCAGGGGTGGCCCGCCCGGCGTCACGGGCACCGGGGTCCCCGCGGCCTCCGTGACCCGGTAGTGCTCACCCGCGAAGGTGGCGCTCCCGTCGCGCCACATGGCGCGCATGATGGTCAGGCTCTCGGCCAGCCGGGCCACCCGCACCGAGGGCGCGTCCATCGTGATCCCGGACTGCTCGTAGTCCGTTTTCATCCAGCCGGCTCCGAGCCCGAATTCGAAGCGGCCGTCCGTGACGATGTCGAGCGTCGCCGCCTCCTTGGCCAGGACGAGCGGATGCCGGAAGTCGTTGTCGAGGACGAGGGTGCCGACCCGCAGGGTCGTGGTGGCCTCGGCCGCCACGGTGACGGCGATCATGGGGGCCCACTGCTCACCGAGGTGATCGGGCACGTAGAGGGTCGAGTAGCCCAGGTCCTCGGCCTTCCTCGCCAGGTCACGCCAGGCAGCGGGGGATGCGGCGCGCTCGGCCTGGAGGGCGAAGCGAAAGGCGGCCATAGCCGGCGATCCTACGGCGTTAACCTGTAGCGGTGACGAGCCCCGCTGAGACCTCCTCGTGGAGCCCCGCGTCCTGGCGCAAGTTCCCCGCTGCGCAGCAGCCGGAGTGGCCCGACGCGGACGCGCTGAAGAAGGCCGAGACGCGGCTGGCCACGGTGCCGCCGCTCGTCTTCGCCGGGGAGGCGCGCTCGTTGACGGCGGAGCTGGCCCAGGTGGCCAACGGCGAGGCCTTCCTCCTCCAGGCCGGCGACTGCGCCGAGTCCTTCGCCGACTTCAACGCGGACTCCATCCGGGACAAGCTCAAGATCATCCTGCAGATGGCGGTCGCGCTCACCTACGCCGCCGGCGTGCCGGTGGTGAAGGTCGGGCGCATCGCCGGGCAATTCGCCAAGCCGCGCTCGGCCGGGACCGAGCGGGTCGGCGACGTGGAGCTGCAGTCGTTCCGCGGCCACATGGTCAACGACGAGGCCTTCGAGGCCGAGGCCAGGACGCCGGACCCCGGCCGGCTGGTGGCCGCCTACCAGCAGTCGGCGTCCACGCTCAACCTGCTCCGGGCGTTCACCAAGGGCGGGTTCGCCGACCTCTCGCAGGTGCACCTGTGGAACCAGCAGTTCGTGGCGTCGTCCAGCGAGGGGCAGCGCTACGAGCGCATCGCGTCGGAGATCGACCGCGCCCTGCGCTTCATGGCCGCCTGCGGCATCGACCTCGGGGCCGAGGAAGGGCTGCACCAGGTGGACTTCTTCACCAGCCACGAGGCGCTGATCCTCCCCTACGAGGAATGCCTCACCCGCGTCGACTCGCTGACCGGTGACTGGTACGACTGCTCGGCCCACATGGTCTGGGTCGGCGACCGCACCCGCCAGCTCGACGGGGCGCACCTGGAGTTCGTGTCCGGGATCAACAATCCCATCGGCGTGAAGGTCGGGCCCGGCTGCACCCCCGGTGAGGTGGTGGCGTTGTGTGAGCGGCTGAACCCGGACCGGCTCCCCGGCCGCCTGACGCTGATCACGCGCCTGGGGTCCGAACGGATCGCCGAGCTGCTGCCGGGCCTGGTCCGCGCGGTCGAGGCCGAGGGCCACGTCGTGATCTGGGCCTGCGACCCCATGCACGGCAACACGTTCACCAGCGACGGCGGGCGCAAGACGCGGCGCTTCGACGATATTCTCTCCGAACTGCGCGCCTTCTTCGACGTCCATCGTGACGAGGGGACGTGGCCGGGCGGAGTCCACGTGGAACTGACAGGAGACGACGTGACCGAGTGCCTCGGCGGCGCCGAAGAGATCTTCGAGGGCGACCTCGATGCCCGCTACACGACGACGTGCGACCCCAGGCTCAACGCGCGCCAGTCGCTCGACCTCGCCTTCCGCGTCGCGGAATTCCTGAGAAGTTGATCCGCCGCCTCGTCCTGGCCCTGCTCGTGACGGCGCTGCCGTTGCTGGCCCTGATCGCCGCGGCCGCCACCGCGTCGGCTCCCTCGTCTGCCGCGGTCAGCCAGAGCACGCCGGCCTACTGGCTGGCCGCCTCCGACGGGGGGATCTTCAGCTTCGGCGGCGCCCAGTTCTACGGGTCGACGGGCGGCATGACGCTCAACAAGCCGGTCGTCGGCATCGCGGCCACCTCGGACGGCGGCGGGTACTACGAGGTGGCCTCCGACGGCGGCATCTTCAGTTACGGCGACGCCCAGTTCTACGGCAGCACCGGCAACCTCGTGCTCAACCAACCCATCGTCGGGATGGCCGTGGTCCCCGGGGGCGGCGGGTACTGGCTGGTGGCCTCCGACGGCGGCATCTTCAGCTTCGGCACGGCCAAGTTCTACGGCAGCACCGGCAACATCCACCTCAACAAGCCGGTGGTCGGCATGGCGGCCACGCCGAGCGGAAACGGCTACTGGCTGGTCGCCTCCGACGGCGGCATCTTCAGCTTCGGCGACGCCGCCTTCCATGGCAGCACGGGCAACCTCGTGCTCAACAAGCCGATCGTCGGCATGATCACCGGGCCCGGCGGCGCCGGCTACTTCCTGGTGGCCTCCGACGGCGGCATCTTCAGCTTCGGCACGGCCCCCTTCTACGGCTCGCTCGGCGGCCAGTCCCTCAAGCACCCGATCGTGGCGGCCGCGGCCACCCCGACGGACAACGGCTACTGGTTCACCGACAGCGCGGGACTGGTGTCGAACTTCGGCTCGGCCAGCTATTACGGATCCGCTCCCGAGTTCCTCTTCCGGCCCGTCGTCGGCATGGCCGAGGCACCCGGCAACGGCTCCTTCGTCGGAGGCACCTACCCCTCTGGTTCCGCCGGGTACGACATCAGCAAATTCCAATGTCCCTCCCTCGGAGGCACCTTGCCACCGTCGCCGCATCAGATCGGCATCGTCCAGGTCGACGGCGTTTCTTCGGGCGCCACCAATCCCTGCCTGGGGCAGGAAGCCCAATGGGCCGGCGGCGGGCTGAACCTCTACACCTTCTTGACCTACGGGACCTCGGCGAACGCCGAGCCCGGATGCAACGACCCGTCGGGATCGTGCAACGCCGGCTATCAGGCAGGGATCAACGCCTACAACGATGCCGTGGCGGCGGGCGTCAATGCCGGCGTGCCGTGGTGGCTCGACGTCGAGACCGCCCCGTCCAACCTGCCCCAGTGGTCGACGGACACCCAACTCAACGCGGACTTCGTCCAGGGCGCCATCAACGCGCTCCACGAGACCGAGGGCGTCGGCGACGTCGGCATCTACGCCAGCCCCGGCCTCTGGAACGGCATCCTGGGGACCTACTCGCCGTCTGTGCCGTACTGGATGGCCGACTACCTCTCCAACCCCAGCGGCCCGGGCTCGTGCGCCGACTACCAGAACTGGGTGGTCAACCACGGCGCCCACCTCCCCGGACCGCCGGCGATCGTGCAGTACAACAGCTCGCAGTTCGACGACGACTACGCCTGCTGACGACGACCGGGGCGAGGCATCGGCCGGCCGCTGCGTGACGGCGTAGGTTCAACGCCCATGGACGTGCGCTACGGGTGGCGGGCACCCTTCGAGAACCGGGACGTCAACACCCTGCACGCCGAGGGCTTCACCCATGCCGTGCTCGACATCGACTGGCGCGACCAGGTCGAGCGGCACAGTCTCGGCTGGGTCTGCGCCCTCGACGAGCACCGCCTGGTCGGGTTCGTCAACGTGGCCTGGGACGGCGGGGTGCACGCCTTCGTCGTCGACACGGTGGTCGAGCGGGGCCGGCGCCACCGCGGCATCGGCCAGGGGCTCCTGCGGGTGGCCGAACGGGAGAGCCGTGCCGCCGGCTGCGAATGGCTCCATGTCGATTTCGGGGAGGAGCTGCGCGGCTTCTACGTCGGCTCCTGCGGCTTCACCCCGACGCAGGCGGGGCTGCTCGCGCTGCGCTGACGCGCGACGAGCGGCACGGCGGTCCGCCCTGCATCGGATCGATCAGGTCGGGCTCCCGGGCCGCCGGCGGACCCACGCAAAGACGGTGGGGAGACCCGCGATGGGACGGCGCTAGTCGGTCTTGACCACCAGGACGGCACAGTCCGCGCCGTGCGCCACCGAGTTGGGCACGCTGCCGAGATACCGGCGGGCACCCTGCATCCCCTTGCTCCCCACGACGATCAGGTCGGCGCCGACCTCGGCCGCGGTCGAGAGGATCGCGTCGTCGGCGTTGCCGGGGACCCCGTGCGCCTCGGCCGCGATTCCGTCCCCGTACTTCTCAATAGAGGACTGGCCGACCGCACGTGCGGCCTCCTCGGCCAGCGCGTGCCCGGCTCCGCTGTCGACCAGGTCGCCGCCGGCGACTGCGCCCATGCCGGAGCGGGGGCTACGGAAAGCCGTCACGATATGGAGCTGGGATCCCAACAGACGCGCCAGCTCCGCCGCCGCCTGCACCGCTTTCTCCGCGGTGGGAGATCCGTCCGTGCCGACCACCACTGTCTTGTACATCGCGTCATCCCTCTTTCGTCGCGGGACTCAGGGTACCCCGGGGTGACTCCGAGGTGCCCCGGATCAACCGGCCCGTGCGCCGTCGGTGCACTCCCACAACTCGACCGGTCCGCCGTCCACCGCGTTCCCGTGCCCCCCTGCCACCCGGACCAGCCGTTCCCGGAGGCCCCGGGGCGGCCGGCTTCGGCGCTAGCTTGACCCCGTGGCGGCTCTCGAAGACGTCGAGCGGGTGGCGTCGGGGCTCCCCGAGGTCACCGAGGGCGTGCGGCACGGCAACCGCACCTGGTTCGTCCGCGGGAAGGCCTTCGCCTGGGAGCGCCCGTTCTCCAGGGCCGACCTGAAGCGGTTCGGCGACGTGGTCCCGCCGGCGGGCCCGATCCTCGCCGTCTGCACGGCCGACCTGGCCGACAAGGACGCCCTCCTCGCCACCGGCGCCCCGGGGTTCTTCACCATCCCGCACTTCGAGGGCTACGCCGCCGTCCTCGTGCAGCTCGGGGCGGTCGCCAAGCGGCCGTTGCGCCAGGCGATCGAGGACGCCTGGCTGGCCCGCGCTCCCGCGGCGCTAGCCCGCACCTTCCTCGGCGGTGGCTGAGACGGCCGCCTGCCGCACGGGGACCCCGCACGAGTCGTTGAAGCGCAGGAGGACGAAGCGGTCCTCGGAGGGCAGCCACTCCCACTCGGTCATGGAGGCGTGCACAATGCGCACCCAGCCTCGCCGGTAGACCTCGGGCGCCACCTTGAGGAAGGCGATCATGGTCGCCTCGATCACGCCGGCGTGGACGGCGGCCACCACGAGCTCGCCCGGGTGCCGGCGCACCAGGTTGTGCACCGCGCCCGAGGCCCGCTCCACGAACTCGGACCAGCTCTCCCCGCCGGGCGCGATCGGCACGGTGGGGTCGCGGTCCCAGTCGGGCACGCTGAAGGCCTCGACCATGGCGGCCCACTCCAGGCCGTCGGCCTCGCCGGGATGCAGCTCGCAGAGGTCACACCGCGCCTGAATCTGGCCCAGGGCCTCCGGGCCGGGCCCGACCACGGGACGCAGCCGCTGCGCCGTCTCGATCGCACGCGGCAGGACCGAGGAATACAGCGCGGTCGCCCCCCGCAGCTCGCCGCTCTCGTAGAGGCGGTCGGCCAGCGCGTTCACCTGGAAGCGGCCCAGGTCGGACAGTCCGGTGCAGCCCTTGGGCCCGCCGATGATGTGATTCAGGTTGCACTCGGCCTCACCGTGGCGGATCAGCACAATCCGTGTCGCGCCCTCCTGCGGCGGGAAGATCCGCAGGACGCCGGCCTCGGCGCGCTCCTCGGACTCGTTCACGCCAGATTTCCGACGAAGTGCTCCAGCTGGCGCAGCGTGCGGCATTCCACCACGTCATCACAGTGCGCGGCGTACTCCCCCACGATCGAGTCGCCCGAGCCCCAGTAGTCACGCGGCTCGGGGTTCAGCCAGTAGACCCGGCGCGCCCGCGCCTGCAGGTCCTCGAGCACCCACGACGCCGAGGCGTGGTAGTTGTTACGGGCGTCGCCCAGCACCAGGACGCTCGAGCGCGAGGTGACCTGGTCGCCCCAGCGCCGGTGGAACTCGGTCAGCGCGTGCCCGTAGTCCGAGTGCCCGTCCACCCAGATGACATCCGCCTCCAGGTTGATCCGGGCCACCGCTTCGGCCGGGTCGACGACGCCCTCGAAGAACCGCGTCACCTCGTCGATCCCGTCCACGAAGACGAAGCTGCGCACCTTGGAGAACTGGGACGAAATGGCATAGACGAGGTGCAGGGTGAAGCGGGCGAAGCTCGCCACCGAGCCCGAGATGTCCGCGATCACGAAGATCTCGGGCTTGGCCGGGCGCGGATGCCGGAAGCGCGGCTCAATCGGGACGCCGCCGGTCGACAAGGATCGCCGCACGGTGGCGCGGAAGTCGAGTGGGCCCTTGCGGCCATGGCGTCGCTTGCGGGCCAGGCGCACCGCCAGCTTGCGCGACAGCGGTTGGAGCACCCTGTGCAGCATGGCCAGCTCCTCGCGCGTCGCGTGCATGACGTCGATGTCCTCGGGCAGCGGCTTGCGCACGGAGCGTGCCAGCGCCTCCGCCCCGCGGTCCTCGACCAGGCGGCGGCGGATCTCGGTCTCGACCGAGCGCCGGAACTTCTCAATGCGGGCCTTGAACTCGTCGGCGGCCAGGCGCTCCTCCAGGTCGGTCAACGAGCCCCCGGCCGCACCCGCCTGCGCCTGCGCCATCAGGCGTTCGAGCACCGCGTCGAGGTCGAGGTTCCGCAGGGTGCGGTACAGGTAGTAGGTGCCGCCGACGGGGCGGCCGGGCTCCATGCCGGCGAAGCGGTCCACCGCGTTGCGGGCCACCATGTTCATGAGGCCGGCATCGGCGGAGAGCAGCGACTTGAAGAGCATCTCGGCCAGCTCTTCGGGCGTCATGCCCTCGCCCCCGCCACCGCTCTGCCACGAGCGCCGCTGCCCCTGCGCACCGCCCTGTCCCGAGGCCTGCTCGCCGTCGGACTCCTCGCCCTCCTCGCCCTCCCCTTCCCCCTCGAGGCCTGCATTGGCGCCGGTCCGCACGGCGAAGAACACCTCGAACGCCGTCTCGAAGGCGCGCCAGTGCGAGGACGACTTCACCAGCGTGGCCGCCAGCGCGTACTTGAGCGCCTCGCGGTCCTCGAGCGGAATGTGCTTGACCGCCTCGGCCGCGTCGAGGTGCTCGGTCAGCGAGACGGGCAGACCGGAACGGCGCAGTTCGGTGACGAACCCGGAGAGGAGGTCGAGCACCGGCTCAGCCCTGCGAGGCCGACAGCAGCTCCTTGGAGGCCCGCTCAATGTCGGCTTGGTACTTCAACAGGATGTGCAACGTGTCCCTGGCCCCGGCGGCGTCGATCGTCTCCACGCCGAGCAGCACGAGTGTGCGGGCCCAGTCGATCGTCTCGGACACCGAGGGCGCCTTGCGCAGCTCGAGCGTGCGCAACGAGCGCACGATGCGGGCCACCTGGTCGGCCAGCTCTTCGCTGATACCCGGCACCTTGGCGCGCACGATCTCGCGCTCGCGTTCGAGATCCGGGTAGTCGATGTGCAGGTACAGGCAGCGGCGCTTGAGCGCCTCGGAGAGCTCGCGGGTGTTGTTCGACGTGAGGAACACCATGGGCAGCTGCGTGGCCCGCACGGTGCCGAGCTCGGGGATCGACACCTGGTACTCCGAGAGGATCTCGAGGAGCAACGCCTCTGTCTCGAGCTCGACACGGTCGACCTCGTCGACCAGCAGGACGACGGGCTCGGTGGCGCGGATCGCCTCGAGGAGGGGCCGCGTCAAGAGGAAGTCCTCCGAGAAGATGTCCTCCTCCAGCTCGGACCAGCTCGGGCCCTCCTCCTCGGACTTGCCGTGCTCCCCGGCCTGAATGCGCAACAGCTGCTTGCGGTAGTTCCACTCGTAGAGCGCCTTGGACTCGTCGAGCCCCTCGTAGCACTGCAGGCGGATGAGCCGGGCCCCGGTGAGCTCGGCCACCGACTTGGCCAGCTGCGTCTTGCCGGTCCCGGCCGGGCCCTCGACCAGCACCGGCTTCGCCAGCCGGTCGGCCAGGTAGACCACGCCGCTGATGGACTCGTCGGCGAGGTACCCGACCTCGGCCAGGCCGCCCCGCACCGCGTCCAGGGAGGCGAACCGGGGGGGACCACCCTCCGGCAGGCCCAATGCCGTGTTCCCGTCGCTCACCGGCGCACCTGCCCGTCACCACGCACGATCCACTTCAACGTCGTCAGCTCCTTCACTCCCATCGGTCCACGGGCATGCAGCTTCTGGGTGGAGATCCCCACCTCGGCCCCGAGCCCCAATTCCTCGCCGTCGACGAAGCGCGTCGACGCGTTCACCAGCACGGCGGCGCCGTCCACCTCGGCCACGAAACGGTCGGCCACGGCCACGTCGGAGGTCACGATCGCCTCGGAGTGTCCCGAGCTGTACCGCGCAATGTGCTCAATGGCCTCGCCCACGCCGTCGACCATCCCGATCGCCACCACCGGGCCCAGGAATTCCGTGGAGAAATCGCTCTCCAACGCCGGCACGGCGTCGGGCACGTGCACGCGCACCCGCTCGTCGGCCCGGATCTCGACGCCGGCCGAGACGAGCGAGGCCGCCAGACGGGGCAGGAACGCCGGCGCCACCGCCGAGTGGACCAGGATCGTCTCGACCGCGTTGCAGACGCCGAAGCGGTGCGTCTTGGCGTTGACCGCGAGCTCGTGCGCCATGGTCAGGTCGGCGGCGCCGTCGATGTAGATGTGGCAGTTGCCGTCGCCGTCGAGGACGTAGGGCACGGTGGCGTGCTCAATGAGCGAGGCGATCAGCGCCTGCCCGCCCCGGGGGATGAGGCAGTCGATGAAGCCGCGCAGCCGCATGAAGGCGGTGGCGGTCTCGTGCGACGTGTCGTCCACCAGGGCCACGGCGTCCTCGGGCAGGCCCGCCTTCACGGCGGCCCGGCGCAGGAGCGCCACGATGGCGCGGTTGGACTCAATGGCCGATGAGGAGCCGCGCAGGAAGGCGGCATTCCCGGATTTCAGGCACAGGCCGGCGGCGTCGCTCGTCACGTTGGGCCTGTTCTCGTAAATGACGCCGATCACGCCGAGTGGGACCCGCACCCGCGACACGCGCAGGCCGTTGGGGCGCACCCACCCTTCGGTCACCTCGCCGACGGGGTCGGGCAGGCCGGCCACCTTGCGCAGGCCGGCCGCCATGCTCCGCACGCGATCCTCGGTCAGGCGCAGCCGGTCCCGGGCCGCCTCCACCATGCCGTCGGCCTCGGCCCGCTCGAGATCGACCCGGTTGGCCTCGGACAGCGCCACCCACTCCCCCTCGAGCAGGTCGGCGGCCAGCCGCAACGCGTCGTCCCGGACCGAGCTCGGCGCCCGGGCCACCAGGCGGGCGGCCGACCTGACGCGGCCCGCGAGCTGCTCCAACGCGGGCGAGGTCATCGGTTCAGGTTACAAGGACCAGGTCGTCGCGATGGACGACGACCTGGCTGCGCCGGCCCATCCACTCGGTGGCCTGCTCCGCGGCCACCCGGACCAGGCCCTTGGCGAAGACCTCGCCGTCAGGCCCGGTGATCTCCACCGCATCGTCGGGCCGGAAGGTCCCGCTCACCCCGGTGACACCCGCCGCCAGCAGGGACCGCCCCCGCCCGGTCAGGGCTGACTGGGCGCCTTCGTCGACGGTGAGGCGTCCGCTCGACCCCAGTGCGAAGGCGATCCACAGCTTGCGCGCCGGCAGGCGGCTGTCCCGCGCCCGGAAGACCGTCCCGACGCCGGGCTCGTCGGCCAGTGCGGCCGCCAGCACGCCCGGCCGTGCCGCGTCGGCGATCACCGTCTGCACGCCCGACCACGTGGCGATCTTGGCCGCGGCCAGCTTGGACGCCATGCCGCCACTGCCCACGGCGCTCCCGGGCCCTCCCGCCAGCCGCTCGAGTTGCTGGTCGATCTCCACGACCTCTTCGATCAGGGAGGCTTCGGTGTCGCGCCGTGGGTCGGCCGTGAGCAGGCCCGGCGCGTCGGTCAGGAGGACGAGGAGCTGCGCACCGACCAGGTGCGCCACCAGGGCGGCCAGCCGGTCGTTGTCGCCAAAGCGGATCTCCTCGTCCGCCACGGCGTCGTTCTCGTTGACGACGGGGACGACGCCGAGATCGGCCAGGTGCCGGAGCGTCCCGCGCGTGCAGGTACTGCGTGCGGTGGACGAAGTCGAGGGGCGCCAGCAGCACCTGGCCGGCCAGTACACCGTGCGGCTCGAAGCCGTCCTGCCACATCCGCATGAGCCGGTGCTGGCCCACGGCCGACACGGCCTGCAGGACGGCAGGATCCGACGGCCGGGGGCGGTCGCCGTCGAGCGTGTCCCAGCCCACCGAGATGGCACCGGAGGAGACGACGACGACGCTATGCCCGGCCTCGCGCGCCGACACCACCTCCCCGCACAAGCGGGCGACGGTCGCCGCGGCGACCGAGGACGACCCGACCTTGACGACCGCGATCACCGGTCCTGCTCCCAGGTGAACGTCATCGCGCCGACCGTGATCTCGTCGCCGTCGCGAGCGCCCGCCCGCGCCAGTGCACGGTCGACGCCAAGGCGGCGCAGGCGCCGCACGACTTCGGCCTGGGCTCCCTCGTCGTTGAGGTCGGACAACGCGACGGCCCGCTCTGCGGCGCGCCCCTGGACCATCCATGCGCCGGCGCCTGCCCTCTGCACGGCGACACCTTCGGGCAGAGGGCGGTGCACGACGATCTCGCTCGACGAGGCCACGGCCGCCTCGGCCCGTGCCTCCTGGACGAGCGGGGCGAGGCGCTCGACCAGCTCCCGGGCACCGGAGCCCGCGACCACCGACAGCACCATGTCGCACACGCCGTCCTCGTCGGGGCCCAGGTCGTTCTTGCTCCCCACCACGATGCGGGGACGGTCGAGCAGGTCCGGCCGGTACGCGCCCAGCTCGGAGAGCAGAATGCGTCGCTGCTCGGCCGGGGACACCCCGCCCGCATCGGGTGCGCCGAGGTCGAGGAGCACCACCAGCACGCGGGCGCGCTCAATGTGGCGCAGGAACTGGTGCCCCAGGCCCTTGCCCTCCGCCGCGCCCTCCACCAGCCCGGGGATGTCGGCCATGACGAACTCGGTCCCGTCGCGCGCGCCACCGACCCGGACCACGCCGAGGTGCGGCTCCAGGGTGGTGAACGGGTAGTCGGCGATCTTTGGCTTGGCCGCCGACACCGTCGAGATCAGCGTCGACTTGCCCGCGTTGGGGAAGCCGACCAGCGCCACGTCGGCCATGAGCTTGAGCTCCATGTCCAGCCAGAACTCCTGCCCCTTCTCGGCCTGCTCGGCGAAGGCGGGGGCCCGGCGGCGGTTGGAGAGGAACCGCGCGTTGCCCCGGCCGCCCTGGCCGCCCTCGGCCACCATGAAGCGCGCGCCCTCCACGTCGAGGTCGCACACCACTGCGCCGCTGCGTTCGCGCACGACCGTGCCGACGGGCACGGGCACCACCAGGTCCTTGCCCCGCGCGCCGTGGCGCTTGGAGCCCGAGCCGTGGACCCCGTCGGTGGCGCGCCGGAACGGGTGGTCCCGGAAACCCAGCAGGGACGCCTCGTTCACCGAGGCCACCAGCCACACGTCCCCGCCGTGGCCGCCGTCACCGCCGTCGGGACCGCCGCGGTCCACGTGGGCCTCCCTGCGCCACGACACCGCTCCGGCTCCCCCGTCGCCCGCGCGCGCGTGCAGTTGGGCCTGGTCGACGAAGCCGGGCATAACGGTCCAGCTTACGGGGCTGGAACCGATTCCCCTACGCCCTGACGAGCAGGCGCGAGCGCCGGCCCACCTCGGCGCGGGCCCGCTCCGCATCGACGGTGGTGCAGCTCCCTTGCTCGACGACCTGCTCCCCGCCCACCCACACGTCGGTCACGAGGTATCCGGCGCCGGCCCATACCAGGTGGCCCAGGAGCTCCGCATCGCTCAGCGCGGGCGTGAAGCGGGCGTCATCGGTGCGCAGCCGGATGAGGTCCGCCGGTCGTCCGACCTCGAGCGCGCCGACGGGAAGGCCGAGCGCCGCACCGCCGCCGCGGGTGGCCAGGCGAAGCGCCGCCGCCGAGCTCACGGCCTCCGGGTCGCCGGCGACGGCCCGGGCCAGAAGTGGGGCGAGGCGCATCTCGTCCCAGAGGTGGAGGTCGTCGTTCGAGGCCGGGCCGTCGGTGCCCAGCCCGACCCGCACGCCTCCATCGAGCAAGGCGCGCAGCGGAGCGATGCCCGACCCCAGCTTCCCGTTGGACCCCGGGCAATGGGCCACGGCCACATCGTGCTCGGCCAGCAAGGCCAGATCGGCGTCGTCGAGCCAGACCGCATGCGCCGCCAGCACCCGGCCCTCCAGCACCCCCTCCGCCGCCAGCAGCGCGGGCGCACTCATGCCGTAGCGCTCCTGCACCACCTCGCACTCGGCCGCGGTCTCGGAGAGATGGATCTGCAACAGGGCCTGACGCGCCCGCGCCTCGCCGGCAATGGTCCGCAGGCCCACCGGCGGCACCGTGTAGACCGCGTGCGGACCGAAGCCCATCTGGAGGCGCTCGTGCCTGCCCGCAATCGCGTCGACGAGCTCGCAGGCGGCACCCAGCAGGGCCTCCCAGGAGCTGCCGGGGCCGGCGTCGGGCACGTCGAAGATGGCCGGCGTGTAGAGGGTGCGGATGCCGGCCTCGATCACGGCCTCGACCACGGCCGCCGGATGCCTGTATTGCTCACAGGTGGTCGTGACCCCGTTGCACAGCAGCTCGGTCGCCCCGAACACCATGCCCCAGTAGACGTCCTCGTCCTCCAGCCGGGCCTCGCGCGGCCAGACCGACTCGGAGAGCCACCGGTCGAGGGGAAGGCCGTCCCCGGCGCTCCGCAGCAGTGACATGGGTGTGTGCCCGTGGCAGTTGACCAGTCCGGGCATCAGGAGGCCCCCCAGCCGGCGGACCTCGGTGCCGGGCGCAGGCGGGACCTGTGCGGGGTCGCCGACCCAGGAGATGAAGCCGTCCTCGACCTCGACGGCGCCGGGCGCCAGCACCGTGTCGTCGCTGTCGACGGTGAAGACCGCGTCGGCCTGGAGCCGCAGCGTCATGGTGCGCCGACGTACAGCCGGTCGGAGAGGTCCCGCGAGACCCGGATGGCCGCGCCGGCTCCCTCCACCGTCACCTCCACGTTGCCGTCGGCATCCCGGTCGCCCACGTCGGCCACGACGCCGGGAATGAAGCCTCCCTCGTCGAGCAGGGTCAGCGAGCCGAGGTTCAGCTCCACCTCTTCGCTGATGCGGAACAACTTCACCCGCTCGCCGGCCTCCACCTCGGCCAGAGGCCGGACCGGCGCCGACGGGGCGGGCGAATGCGACCCGGGGATCGGATTGCCGTGCGGGCACGTGGCCGGGTCACCCAGCAACTCGACCAGGCGGGCCTCCACGTCGTCGGAGATCACGTGCTCCCAGCGACCCGCCTCGCGGTGCACCTTGTGCCACTCGAGACCGATGACGTCCACCAGGAGTCGCTCGGCCAGGCGGTGCTTGCGCACGACCTTCTCCGCCAGGGCCTGGCCGCTCTCGGTCAGCGACAGCCGCCGGCCCTCCCGCGACACGTACCCCTCCTCGCGGAGACGGTCGAGCATCTCGGAGACGGAAGGGGCGGACCGACCCAGCCGCTCGGCGATGCGGGCCTGAATCACCGGCACGCCCTCCTCCGACAGCGACAGCATCGTCTCGAGGTACTCCTCGACGGGCGGGTGGTACTCCTGGGGTTGGTGGGCGGTGGCGCGTGGCTCAGTCATGGCAATGGGCAGGCGAGGGTGGCACGTCGAGCGCCGGGTTGCGGTCGAAGAAGCCCGACGGCAGCAACGTGAAGCCGGTGTACTCGACCGGCATCACCGGCCAGTCCTCGGGACGGGGAATGTGCGTGACGCCGAAGGAGTGCCAGAGGACGATGTCGGTGTCGACGATCGGACGGTCCTCCTTGGTCCAGGTCGGCAGGCCGGCGTGGCCGCGATGCTGGTTGGGGTAGTCGCCCGCGGCGCGGCGCTCGTCGGGGTCGAAGGGCGTGACCCACAGGTTGTGCGAGGCGAATGCGGCGCGGCGCCCCACGCTCGAGATGGGGTCGGCCAGCAGGGTCGGCGTGGCGCCCGGGAGCAACTTGTAGGCGGTCGGTGCGCCCACGCCGTTGCGCCGGGACCGGTTGGCGATGCGCCAGGTCCGGCTGCGGGACGGGTCGACGTCTCGCTGCGCGGCCAACTCGCTCTCCAGCAGCGTCACGTCGGTGCCGAATGCGTTCCCCCACGGGTTCTCGGCGCTCCCGGGCGAACCGGTGGGCACAGCGTCCACCTCGTAGACCGCGTTGTCGGGGCCGTCGACCTCAATGTCCAAGCGCACGTTGAACAGATGCTGGTGCAACGGCGCGGCCAGGCCGGGGGCGATCATCCTGGCGTGCCCGCCCGGATCGTCGCCGTCCACGGCCATGGTGGACATGATGCCGGTCAGCTTCACCTCCAGCTGCATGGTGCCGTCGAGGTAGAAGTACCAGTAGAAGCCGTACTCGTAGTTGCCCACGGTGGCGATGGAGCTCACAACCAGCCGCCGCGAGCGCCGCACCTCGGTCCGCCCCGACACCATGTCGACGTGCTTCCAGAGGATGCCGTAGTCCTCCTCGTGCATGCAGATGGCGTTGGCCCGCGTGTGCGGCCTGCCGCGCTCGTCGGCGAAGACGTCGTCGAAGTACCGGATCTCCCCGAGGCAGTCACAACCGAGCGTCAGCGAGTTGGCCATGCGGCCCAGCCCCCACTCCCCGGCGTCGAAGGCGCTCTTCCAGGCGTGCATCGGGCCCGGGTGCCCGTAGGGCACGACCATCTCGCTCACCGAGGCCCGGTAGACGATGGGACGGGTCCGCCCGCCGTCCTCGTATCCCACCGTCCAGAGCACCAGGCCCTCCAGAGGGTCCATGCCGATGCGCAGCGACCATTTCTGCCAGCGCACGAGGTTGCCGTCGACCTCGAAGCTCGGGCCCTCGGGCTGGACGATCTCCAAGGGCTTGAGGTCCGTGCGCAGCGGGCCGTTGTGCTCGGGGTAGTAGCTGCCGCTCGTGGGCGGAATGGGCACGACCCCGTCGTCGACCACCTCGAGCACCTCGCCCCGGCCCATGTCGACGAAGGCCAGCAGCCCCTCGAGCGGCCGGGCGTAGCCGTTGTCGTCCTTGGACTCGCGCAGGTAGGCCAGGCAACGCGTGATGCGGCGGCCCTCCTCGTGGCCCAGCCCGAAGGTGCCGGCGGGCCACGGGTCGATCTGCACCAGCGAGGTGTCGACGATGCCGCGCCGTTCGAGGGCCGCATTCCAGTCCGGATGCTCGTGCAGCGCGGCGAGGACCAGGATCGACTCCTCCATCTGGAGGGGTGGGCGGACGTCGCGCACGGTCTCCCAGCGGTCGATGACTCCCCGGGTCACCGACACGGTCACCTCCACGACGTCGGCCTCGGGGCCCTGCAGGAGGACCAGCCGCACCTGGCGGTCGACCTCCACCGGCCGTCCGGCGTCGACGGCGCGCACCGTGTCCTTGGGGGGCTCGAAGAGACCGACGTAGGCGAAGCGCAGGGCCTCGTTGGGCACCTCGGCCTTTCCGCTGGCGTAGACGATCTCGCGGGCGGCGACGATCTCGTCGCCGCTGAGCGGGGCCAACGGGTGCAGGTCGGGGACAGCGGGCGAGGAGGGCATGCCCGGATGATGTTACGCGCCCCCCGGCGGACCACCCTCTACCATCGCCCCATGGAGGACGCCGCCGACCGGGCGGCCCACAGCGCCCGGGAACTGGGCCGCCGCCTGGGGATCGACCACCACGACGTGCTCGTGCTCCTGGGGAGCGGGCTGTCCGGAACCGCCGAGGCCCTGGGCGCCGGGGAGGACTCGGTGCCGCTCGACACCTTGCCCTTCTTCCCCGCCTATACGGCGGGCGGCCACCGGGCCCACGCGTGGTCGCTCGAGCAGAACGGCCTTCGCCTCCTGATCCTGGGCGGCCGGTGTCACCTCTACGAGGGGCTGACTCCCGTGGAGGTGGTGCATCCCCTGCGCACCGGCGTCGCCGCCGGGTGCCGCACCGTCATCCTCACCGCCGCCGCCGGCGGGATCCGTGACGGTCTGGGCCCCGGGTCGCTGCTGGTGGTCGACGACCACCTGAACCTGACCGGGCGCAGCCCCCTCGTCGGCCCCGACTTCGTCGACCTGGCCGACGCCTACGCCCCCCGGCTCCGTGCGCTGGCTCTCGCCGCGCCCGAACCGGCCGCCGCCGTCCTCGCCTCCCGCGCCGGCGTCTACGCCCAACTCGGGGGTCCCCAGTTCGAGACGCCGGCCGAGATCCGCATGCTGCGCGCCATGGGGGCCGATGTCGTCGGCATGTCGATGGCCCTCGAGGCCATTGCCGCCCGCCGGGCCGGGGCCGAGGTCCTGGGGCTGGCCCTGGTCACCAATCCGGCCGCGGCGGCCGATGCCACGATCGACGTCGCCGACATCGCCTCCGTGGGCTCAGCGGCCGTGCCGGCCGTGGCCGCCGTCATCCGCCACGTCGTAGGCTCGCTGGCATGACCGATCCCGTAGCGCCGACCGGTGTCGACCACGTCGCCATCAATGTGAGCGACGTGCCTGGTGGCATCACCTTCTACACCGAGACGATGGGCCTCGTGCAGAACTTCACCCGCCCCGACTTCGGGTTCCCCGGGGCGTGGTTGGACACCGCGAACGGCCAGCAGGTCCACCTGATCGAGGCCACGGTGCCCAACAACGTGGGGCAGCACTTCGCCCTGACCTTCGAGGACCTCGGGGCGGCCGTCGACGAGCTCCGCTCCCGGGGCCTGCAGGTGACCGATCCGGTGAAGGTGGGGACGACCGGGCGCCAGCAGGCGTTCACGGCCGATCCGTGGGGCAACGGAATCGAGTTGCACCAACGCTCCTGAGGGGAGCCGGCCGACGCGGTCGTCCTCCCTCGGCCGGCGGGCGTCGGTATCCTCACCCCCGTGGCACGACCACTCGTCCGCGCCTTCCTGTGTGCGGCCGCCATGCTGGGCGGGGTCGTGGCCACCACAGTGCGACGAGTGCGACGAGTGCGACGGCACGGGCGACGTCAACCGGCACGCCCGCTCGACAGCCGTTCACCTCCGTGGTCCGGATCCTCCCGGGAAACGAGGTCCGACCCACCGCGATCTCCTGCACGGCTCATGGACTGTGCGTTGCCGTCGACTACAACGGACGCATCTACGCGCTCAGTGGCGGGCACTCCGAGGAGCTCGCCGCCACCGGTGACTCCCTCTTCGCCATCTCGTGCCCGGCCAGGACCTTCTGCATGGCGATGAGCAACGACTTCTCGCTGGAGCTCCTCTCCAAAGGGTCCCGCCAACTCCCCCTCGGTGGAGGGCCCGATGTGGGCGACGTGCACTGGGAGTCCGTCTCGTGCCCCACACCGCAGTTCTGCATGGCGGGCGGGGGCGTCGTGACCGGGCCCGCCACGGGCTGGGCCGCCGTCGCCCGCTGGAACGGCTCGCGCTGGTCGGGGCCCGTCGTGACCGACCCGCCCCGGACCCAACTGGCGACGAACGCCATCGCCTCGGTGTCGTGCATCAGCCCGTCCTTCTGTGTCGGGGCCGACGACAATGGCGAGACGTTCCAGTGGAACGGGTTCCGCTGGTCTGCTGCGGCGCCGCTCGACCAGCCCGCCGTCGGCGATTCGTTCCACGTCTCGTGCACGTCGGCCCACTTCTGCCTGGCGCTGGGGCTCGGCACCTCCGACGCCTTCGCCTGGAACGGCCGGGCGTGGACGCGTCAGCCCTCGCCCGACCTGCCCTGGGGCAACGGCGTCCTGAGCTGCACCACGCCGGACTTCTGCATCGGGACCGACGACACGGGCAATGTCTCGGCCTGGAACGGCCGCGACTGGAGCACGCCGGTCACGGTGTCGGACATCGCGGGCTCCGGTATCCAGGCGATCTCGTGCGCCGGCGGCGCCTGCGAGATCGTCCTGGGCGCGGGGCAATTCGCCTACCTGTACGCGGGAAAGCACCCGCCGAAGCTGCCGGTGCTGTGCGACGAGGTGCGGTGTCCCCGCACGCTCACGTAGGCCCGTTCGCCGACCCGCAACGGCACGGCGCCGCAGGCCGCCCGACGGGCGGTCCGACGTTCAGTCGGTGAGGACGCTGACGAGCTTGCGGCCCCGACGCTCGCCGAACTTCACGACGCCTTCCGCGGTCGCGAACAGCGTGTCGTCGCCGCCACGGCCCACGTTCACGCCGGGGTAGACCTTCGTGCCCCGCTGGCGCACCAGGATGGAGCCGGCGGTGACGGCGGTGCCGTCGAAGCACTTCACGCCGAGGCGCTGCGCGTTGGAGTCGCGTCCGTTGCGGGTTGACCCGCCGCCCTTCGTCTTTGACATGGTCTCGTGCTCCTGAGCTCAGCCGGCCGCCGTGATGGCGGTGATCTCCAGCGTGGCGTAGTGCTGCCGGTGACCCCACCGGCGACGCTGGTTGGACTTGTTCTTGTAGGTCATGGCGTTGATCTTGGGGCCCTTCTCCTCGCCCACGACCTTCGCCGTCACCGACGCGCCCGCCAACTGGGCCGGCGTGGCCAGCACGGTCTCGCCGTCGACCACGAGGACGGGCTCGAGCGACACCTCCGCGCCGACGGGCTGCCCGAGCAGCTCCACGCGGACGCGCTGGCCCTCGGCCACACGCTCCTGCTTTCCTCCGGACCTGATGACGGCATACATAAGGGCGAGATCCTAGCGCAGGACCGAGTCGTCCAGGGTCACGCCCCGGCCCCCGCAGATCGCGCATTCGGTCGACAGCGTCTCGAGGAGCCCCTCGGAGACCCGCTTCCTGGTCATCTCCACCAGGCCCAGCTCGGAGATGTCGAAGACCTGGGTCCGGGTCTTGTCCCGGGCCAGGGCGTTGCGCAGGGCGGCGGCCACCTTGTCCCGGTTCTCCCGGATCTCCATGTCGATGAAGTCGATCACGATGATGCCGCCGATGTCCCGCAGTCGGAGCTGACGCGCCACCTCCTCGGCGGCCTCCAGGTTGTTCCGGTAGACCGTCTCCTCCAGATTCGTCTTGCCGACGTTCTTGCCCGTGTTCACGTCGATGACCGTCAGTGCCTCGGTGCGCTCAATGATCAACGAGCCACCCGAGGGCAGCCACACCTTGCGGTCGAGCGCCTTGTGGAGCTGTTCGTGCACGTGGTAGCGCTCGAAGATCGGCAGGCCCTCGACCTCGGGGTCGTAGTACTCGACCCGGTCGGAGAGCTCGGGGCTGACGGCCCGGACGTAGTCCCGCACCTGTTCGAAGAGGGCGAGGTCGTCGATGACCACCGCCCGGTACTCCCCGTTGAGCTCCTCGCGCAGGATCCGGACGGAGAGCTCGGGCTCCCGGTAGAGCAGCCCGGGGGCGTCGGACCGCTTGGCCTCGGCCTCAATGATGTTCCACTGCTCCAACAGGCTCGTGACGTCGCGTTGCAGCTCTTCGGCCGAGACACCCTCGGCGGCCGTCCGCACGATCATGCCGTGGCCCGCGGGCTTCACCTCGTCGATGATGCGCCGGAGGCGGCGGCGCTCGTTGTCGCCCAGGCGCTTGGAGATGCCGAAGGCACTGGAGTTGGGCACCAGGACGGCGAAGCGGCCCGGGAGGGACACCTCCTGGGTCAGGCGGGCGCCCTTGGCCCCGATGGGGTTCTTGGTGACCTGGCACAGGATCGTCTGGCCGGCCTTGAGGACGTCCTCGATCCGGGGCTGCTGGGATGCCCCGCCCTCGATGTCCTCCCGGTCGTAGCGCACGTCGCCCCGGTAGAGGACGGCGTTCTTGGGGATGCCGATGTCGATGAACGCGGCTTCCATCCCCGGCAGGACGTTCTGGACACGGCCCCGGTAGACGTTGCCGTCGATCTGGTTGGTGTCGTCGGCGGACCTGGAGACGTAGTGCTCCACCAGGGAGCGCCCCTCCAGCATGGCGATCTGGGTCATGTCGGGCTGGACGTGGACGCAGACCAGGTAGCGCCCCACCTGCTTGGACTTGCGCTCCCGTCCACCGGAACGGCGGCGGCTGCGGGCCCGCTTGGCGGCACCGTCCCCATCGCCCGCGTCCCCGTCTCTCGAGGCCCTCGGGGAGCCCGCCACGGCGGTACCGCCTTCCTTCGGCGCGGTGGCCTCCGGCCGCTGCAACGGCACCACGGGGGCCGCCGCCTTGGGGGCGGGCGGAGCGATGACCGCCGGAGCTGGTCTGGTGTCCCCGATCTTCGGCTTCGGCCTGGGCGCGGCCCGCGGCCGTTCAGGAGGGCTAGAGCTCCCGCTGCCCCCCGGCGACTCCGGGGGATGACCCTCCGGGCTGTGGTTGAATTCCGTCTCGGACATGAGGGAAAGCCCTCCTCGCGTGCTGTGTCGCGTCGCCATCGGTCCCGGGCTCGCCCACCTGGAGCGGCTCGAACCGAGCGCCATCGCGTTCGATCCATTGATGCGTTCGACAGGCCCGTCCGGGCACCGCAGGGGTACCCAGGGCCGCTACAAGGTCGCCGGGGCGGACACCACGCGGGTGCGTGGCCAATTCCGCCCGAAGATGACCCTTGGTGCTGGTCAGGGACAGTGTCCGGATGGCCGGTCGGATGTCGTCTTCGGTCTGACGACCCTTCCGCTCCCGTGTGACGGTGAGCATGGGAGCAGCGAGCATCTTCTCAACCCGCTCCTGCAGCTCCTCATCCCGCACTCCGAGCACCTCCAGCTCCCAATCGCACGATGCTACCTCCTGCTGGAGCGAACCCTCCGCTTCTCCGATGAGGGCGACCGCCTCCACGGTGATGCCCTCGGGCAGGAGCCCGGTCAGGGCGGACGGCAGTTGCGCCAGGGGGATCTCCTCGGGCCCCGCCGCCTCGAGCCGCAGGTCGAGGTACTCGCCACGGGACTCGCACCCGGTGGGCAGGGCCAGGCCGAAGCTCACGAGCGGGTGGGGCACGAAGCCCTGGGAGTAGGCCAGCGGTAGCCGGCTGCGCCGCAACGCCCGCTCCCACATGCGGGCCACGTCGCGGTGGCTGGTGAAGCGGATCTTGCCCGCTTTGGTGAAGCGGAGCCGGAGGCGGCGCTGACCTTCAGGGAGCACGGCTGACCAGCCGCACCGGGATGCGGTCACCGACGCTGAGGTCCTGACCCGTGCCCTGGCTCCCGCCGGCCGGGGGCACGGGCGATGCCACCACGTGCTCCAGCCCGAAGCCGGTGCAGGCGCCGCAGTCGTAGCACGGGGTCCAGCGGCAGTCCTCGACGGCGACGCTGGCCAGGGCGTCCTGCCAGTCGCCCCAGAGGAAATCACGGTGCAGGCCCGCCGAGATGTGGTCCCAGGGCAGGGCCTCGTCGCCGTCGCGGTCCCGGTGGCACACCTCCTCGACGCTGAGCCCCTCGGCTGCGAGGGCGGCCTCCCACAGAGCCAGGTCGAAGCGCTCGGACCACTCCTGGAATGTGCCGCCGGCACGCCAGACCCGCTCGATCACCGCGCCCATGCGGCGGTCACCCCGGCTGGCCAGGCCCTCGGCCACCGAGGCCGCCGGCTCGTGCCAGCGGATCGTGAGCCCGCGGGTGCGCCGGGCCTCCTCGCGCAGCAGAGCGACCTTGCGCTCGAGCTCGGCCACCGTGTCCTGGCCGAACCACTGGAACGGCGTATGGGGCTTGGGCACGAACCCACCCACGGACGCCACCACCGTGACCCCCTTGTGGTACTTCCTCCCGATCTCGACGCACCGCGCGCCGAGCTGCGCGATGCCGAGGACGTCCTCGTCGAGCTCCGTCGGCAATCCGATCAGGAAGTAGAGCTTGACCCGGCGCCAGCCCTGGCTGAAGGCCGCATCGACGGCGCTGTAGAGGTCCTCCTCGGTGATCAGCTTGTTGATCACCGTGCGCATGCGCCATGTCCCGCCCTCGGGGGCGAAGGTGAGGCCGGTCCGGCGCACCTTTTGGATCTCGGCCGCCGTCCCCACCGTGAAGGCGTCCACCCGCAGTGACGGAAGGCTCACCGAGACCCGGCCACCGTGATCGGGATCGTCCACGATGTCGCGCACGGTGTCCTCAATGCCGGAGAAGTCCGCCGACGACAGCGAGGTCAGCGCCACCTCGTCGTGCCCGCTCCATTCCAGGCCGCGTTGGACCATGTCGCGCACCTGGGCGGCGGGACGCTCGCGCACGGGACGGGTGATCATGCCGGCCTGGCAGAAGCGGCAGCCGCGCGTGCAGCCCCGGAACACCTCGACGTTGAGGCGGTCGTGCACGACCTCGGTCAGCGGGACCAGGGGGCGGGACGGGTACGGCCAGTCGGCCAGGTCGCTGACCGTCCGCTTGGACACCTCGGCGGGCACGTCGGGAGCGACCGGGAGGGTCGAGACCAGACGTCCGTTCTCGTACGTTGCCGCGTAGAGCGCGGGAACGTACACACCCTCGACGCCTGCCAGGGCGTGCAGCAGGGCCCCCCGGTCACGCTGCCCGGGGGGCGACGCCCGCAGCCAGGCCCCGATCACCTCGTTCATCTCGCCGACGACTTCCTCGCCGTCGCCGAGGACGAACGCATCGACGAAGTCGGCCAGCGGCTCGGGGTTGTAGACGCAGTGGCCACCGGCCACGACCAGTGCATCGTCACCCCCGCGCTCCGCCCCGTGGATCGGAAGACCCGCCAGATCGATCATGTTGACGAGGTTGGTGTAGACGAGCTCTGCCGAGAGGTTGAAGGCCAGGACGTCGAAGGCCGTCGCCGGCAGGTGTTGCTCCACGCTGAAGAGCGGCACGCCCGCCGCCCGCATGGCGGCCTCCATGTCGACCCACGGGGCGTAGGAGCGCTCGGCCAGCGCATCGGGCCGCTCGTTGAGGATCTCGTAGAGGATCTGCAGCCCCTGATTGGGCAGCCCGATCTCGTAGGTGTCCGGGTAGAGGAGCAGCCAGGCCACCATGTCCGGCCCGTGCTCGGGGCAGACCGAGCCCTGCTCACCCCCGATGTAGCGGGCCGGCTTGGACACCGTGGGCAGGATGCGTTCGATCTGCGGCCAGAGGGTCTCCATTCGCATCAACCCTACGGGACGCTCAGCCTCCGCCCGTTGTGGTCGACGTCGTGGTGCTCGAACCACCCGTCGTGCCCGACTTCGGCGCCGTGGTGGTGGTGGTCGTCGGTGTCCCCAGCGCCGGGTTGGCCGCCGGCGCCGTCATGCTCGCCGGGCTGGCCGGAGTCGGCGTCTTCACGGCGCCGTTGATCCCGGTGTTCGCCGCGATGTAGTTGAAGATGTTGCGCACGAGTGGGGCGGCGGCCTGGGCGCCGTACCCACCCTGGTCGATGACGGCCAGGACGAGATACGTCGGATTCGGGTTCGGGCCGAAGGCCACGAACCAGCTGTTGGGCTCCAGCCCGGCCTGGTTCGACGCCGTGCCGGTCTTGCCCGCCAGGTTCCACGAGGCGGGGAATCCCTGGAAGTCCGCGTACGCGGTCCCGTGGGGGCTCGAGACGACGCCCTCGAACCCCTGCAGCATGGCGCTGTAGTTCGCCGGCGAGATCGTCACCTTGCCCGTCACCTGCGGCTCCAGCTTCTTGACGACCTTCCCCGTGACGGGATCGACGATCTCGGAGGCCACCTGGGGGGCGTAGCGGGTGCCGCCGTTGGCGAACGTCGAGTAGGCCACCGCCTGCTCAATCGGCGTCAGCACCGTCTCGCCCTGGCCGAAGGCCATCTCGATGTTGTCGCCGGTGAACCACGACGCGGCGTAGGGGAAGGCCTTGGGGGCCTCCGCGTGCAGCTTGGCGCGGGTGAGGTAGCTGTCGACCCGGCCCTGCGCCTCGCCCGGGAGGTCGATGCCGGTGACGGTGCCCTCGCCGTAGGCGGTGGCCTCGTTCTGAATGGGCGTCGTGCCGTACTTGGACTGCTGCTCCCAGAACATCTCACCGAGGTTGTAGAAGAACGAGTCACTCGACGCGGTGAGCGCGCCCGAGACGTTGTACGTGCCCCCGGTGTCGCCCGGGTCGTCGTGCAGCGTGCACCCGGTGTCGTTGTTGACGCCTGGTGCCGGGCAGCCCTGGATCTTGAAGGTCCCGGAGTCGACGTACGGCGTCGTGGGCCCGATCAGCCCGTCCTGCAACGCAGCCGTCGCCGTCACGAGCTTGAAGGTCGAGCCCGGCGTGTACTGGCCCTCTATCGCGTTGTCGTTCTCGGCCCCGCTCTGCTGCAGTGCCGTGAAATCGGCCGAGGAGATGCCGCCGACCCACTGGTTGAGGTCGTAGGTCGGATAGGAGGCCAGCGCCAGGACCTGGCCGTTCTGGGGGTTCATCACGACGACTGCGCCGTTCGGTGCCGGTGGGAGCTTGCCGCCGTCGACCTGGTCGGGGGTCTTGCGGTCAACGAGGATCTGCGCTTGCAGCGCGTTCTGCACCATCTCCTGGAGGCCGGTGTCGATGTTGAGGACCACGGTGTCGCCGATCTGCGGCGCGGTGGAGCTCAGGGTGCCCACGACGTTGCCGCTGGCGTCGACCGAGAGGGCCTGACGGCCCGCCACGCCCTTGAGGTAGGGCTCGTACTGGGCCTCGATCCCCGAGACGCCGATCTGGCTGCCCTGGGTGTAGCCGTCGTTGGGGTGCGCGGCCAGGTAGGTGCTCGTGATATCCCCGACGTAGCCGAGGATGTGGGTGGCCGTCGTCCCCCCCTGGGGATAGGTCCGCTGGGCCACCGTCTGCACGCTGACGCCGGGGTACTCGGACTGGTGCGTCTGCAGGAACTGCACGGTGTCCTGTGACACACCGGTCGCCACGGGGACGGGCTCGTAGGGGCTGTACTGGTCGTTGTTGATGGAGGCCTGCACCTGCTGGGGGGTCTGACCGACCAGCGCCGCCACCATGCCCACGATGGCCGGGTTCTGTGTCGCTTCGGCCCGTGAGAGGAGCACCTCCTCCTGCGGCACATTGGATACGAGCACGGTGCCGGCGCGATCGACGATCTCGCCGCGGGGCGCCGCCACGCTGACCACCCGCACCTGGTTGCGCGTGACGGCGGCGGCGTAGCTCTTCCCCTCCACGACCTGCAACGTCCACAGCCGCAGCACGAGGACCCCGAACAGGAGCAGGACCACGATGCCGACGATGCGCAGGCGGAGGTTGGGCCGGGCCTCCTCTTCCTCGGGCGACCCGACGATGGAGGCCACGTTGACGCTCTTGCGGGGCCGCATGCGCGGACCTTGCGCGTTGCCCCGCCATGCCGCGTGCTTGGCCGGGCGCGTGGAGGGCTTGGGGTGCAGCCGGTCACCCCGAATCGGATGGCGAAGGGTCCGCTTCACCAAATCCTGCTGTCGGCCTGGGCGGGGACCAGCGAACGGCGGTTGCTCTCCCCCACCAGGGCCCACCGCATCAACCGGTTGACCGGGAGGACCAGGATCACACTGGAGATGCCGACCACCAGGATCAGCGACAGGAAGTCCACCTGCACCATCTCACCCTGTCCGAGAATCGCTCCGAGCACGGCGAACAGCATGTCCGCTCCGACGCTCCCCGCGACCGCGGCCACCGGCTTGAGCCAGGCCGCACGCGGGTCCGCGGCCGTCGTGAGGGACCCGACCGCATAGCCGAGCACGCAGCCCACCAGGGCGGACAGTCCGAACGGCGTGGGGAGCACGAGGTCGAAGGCAAGACCGGCCCAGAATCCGACGATGGCACCCGTCTCGGGCCCGTCGAGCAGCGCGGCCGTGATCGGGAGCAGCCAGAGCAGGTCGGGATGGGCCCCGCCGATGCGCAGGGCCACCATGACGGTCTGCTGGACCATCAGCACAATGAAGATGACCAGCGCCACCCGGAGCATGGAGCGCCCCGTCACGTGCTCGGCACCCACTGCACGACGTCGACGTAGGCGAGCTGGCTCAGATCAGCGGCCGGGTCGACGTGGATCGTCTCCTGGCTGGCCCCGGCCGAGGTATGGAAGCTCTGCACGGTCGCCACGGGGATCCCCGCCGGGAAGGCCGCCGCATCGAGGCTGCTGGTGAACATGGGCTCGCCCTTGTGCAGGGGCGTGCGCGGCGCCACCAGGTCCGCCGTCATGGAGTTCGACGGCCCCTGCCCGTCGACGATCCCCGTCAACTGGTCGCCGAAGGTGACGCCGACCTTCGACTGCCCGTCGGTGATCAGACGGACCACCGAGGTGTGGTGGAACGACTGGATGACCTGACCGACGAGGCCTCCCGAGCCGACCACCGGGTAGCCGACATCGACACCGTCGGCGCGGCCCTTGTCCAGGGTGATCGTCGCCGTGAAGTTGGACGAGTACTCGTCTTGCGTCTGCGCCGTCACCGTCGACAGCGACCCCAGGAACGGCAGGTTCTGCAACGAGGTGATCTCGCGCAGCTGGTTCTCGTCGAAGCCCTGCTCGAGCTGGGCGGCGCGCAGCTGGCCGATCGTGCGCTGCAGGCGCTCGTTCTGCGCTTGGACCGATCCGTAGTTGAACGCGCCGGCGAAGAAATTGCCGATCGGGCTGATGATGTCGAGCACGCCCTGCCGCAACGGTGCGTACACGTCGTTGGCCACCGACTTGATACCGGACGTCAGGCTGTGCGTCCGCCCGTTCTGGTCGAGCGAGATCAACGACAACGAGACAACGATCAATACGATGACCGTCAGAGCACGGCGAGACCGCCGGGACCGGGCCACCCAGGAGAAACCGGTCGATCGATCAGCGAGTGGAAGTGGTGATCAGCACCCGCTTCAGCGCTTCGAACTCTTCCAGGCACTGCCCGCTGCCGATGGCGACGCAGTTCAGAGGGTCCCTGGCCACGACGATGGGCATGCCGGTCTCGTGCTGCAGGCGCGACTCGAGACCGTGCAGCAGGGCGCCCCCGCCGGTCAGCACGATCCCCTGCTCCATGATGTCCGCCGCCAGCTCGGGCGGCGTCCGGTCCAACGTCACCTTGACGGCGTCGATGATGGCGGACACCGGCTCTTCGATGGCCCGCCGGATCTCCTCGGTGGAGACGACGATCGTCTTGGGGAGCCCGCTCACGAGGTCGCGGCCCCGGATCTCGGCGTGCAGCTCTTGCTCCAGCGGGTACGCCGACCCGAGGGTGATCTTGATCTCCTCTGCCGTGCGCTCGCCGAGGGCGAGGCTGAACTCCTTCTTCACGAACGAGACGATCGCCTCGTCCAGCTCGTCGCCACCGATGCGCACGGATTGGCTCGTGACGATCCCGCCGAGAGAGATGACGGCAACTTCGGTCGTCCCACCGCCGATGTCGACGACCATGTTCCCGGTGGGCTCGTGCACCGGGAGGCCGGCGCCGATGGCGGCCGCCATGGGCTCTTCGATGATGTAGGCACGCCGCGCCCCGGCATACTCGGCCGCTTCCATCACGGCGCGACGCTCCACGCCGGTGATCCCCGACGGGACACAGATCACCATGCGCGGCTTGGCGAAACGGCGCTGGTGGACCCGGTGGATGAAGTAGCGCAGCATCTTCTCGCAGATCTCGAAGTCGGCGATGACGCCGTCCTTGAGCGGCCGGATGGCCTGGATGTTGGACGGCGTCCGCCCGATCATCCGCTTCGCCTCGGCCCCCACGGCCAGCGGCCGCCCGTCCTTGATGTCGACGGCGACCACGGACGGCTCGTTGAGCACGATGCCACGGCCGCGGACGTACACCAGCGTGTTGGCGGTACCGAGGTCGACTGCCATGTCCCGACCAAGAAGGGAAAGACGATTTTCGGCCATAGTTGGAGCTCTCCCGAGGAATTCCGTTGGTTGCCGACGATGGCCGGCGCCCGTGTTGGTGCGCCCACAGGCTATGGGACTCCGGGAGGGTCCACAAGGCGGACGCGGCAGGGCGCCCGTCCAGCCTGCAAATACACCGGCGTTGGCCGGCGTTGCGCCTGATCGCTAGGCGGTGGCGGCCAGCCCGGGGAAGAAGAGCGCGATCTCCCGCGCCGCCGATTCGTGCGAATCGGAGCCGTGCACGAGGTTTTCCGTCGTCTCGATGGCGAAGTCCCCGCGCAGGGTGCCGGGGGCCGCTTCGGCCGGATTGGTGGTGCCCATCATCAGCCGCACCACGGCGAAGGTGTCCTTCGGACCCTCGACCACCATGATGAGCGCCGGCGAGCGGGTGATGAAGGCGACCAGGTCGCCGAAGAACGGTCGCTCGGCGTGCTCGGCGTAATGCGTCTCGGCGATCTCCCTGGTGATGGTTCGGAGCTCGGCGGCCACCAGGCGCAACTTCTTGCGCTCCAGGCGGCTGAGCACCTCGCCGGCCAGGCCCCGCTCAACACCGTCGGGCTTCACAATGACAAGGGTGCGGTCCACGAGGGGTGGACACTACACAACCCGGGGACGGGCCTGTCCGCGGTCAGCGGCCGGCTTCCTCCCAGGGGACCGACGCGGCCAACGCGTCGGCCCGGGCCGCGCCGACGACATAGAGCGACCCGGCGACGACGACCAGCCCGTCGGCGTCGACCATCCCGCGCGCCACGCGCAGCGCGTCGGTCACGTTCGCCTCCTCGGACACGGAAAGCCCGAGCGCGCGCCCCGCCTCGGAGACGGCGGCGACGGGCATGGCGCGCGGCGAATCGGGTTCGCAGGCGATGACGGCGGAGATGCCGACCGCGGCCAACGGGGCGAGCATGGCCGACGGATCGCGTCCCGACAACATCCCCACCACTGCCACCGACACGCCGTCGACCGCGAACTCCTCGGCCAACGCGTCGGCCAACGCGGCCATTCCCGCCGCGTTGTGCGCGCCGTCGACGAGCAAGAGCGGACGACGGCCCAACACCTCCAGACGACCGGGCACGCGGACCGCGGCGAAGCCCTCCTCCACGACATCGACCGCGAGCGGATCTCCGAAGAACGCCTCCACCGCCGCCAGCGCCACCGACGCGTTCACGCCCTGGTGCGCGCCGTGCAGCGGCACGAGGACGTCGTCGTAGCGGTCACCCGGGGTCCAGAGCGTCACCACGCGCCCTCCCACGGCCAGCCGGTTGGTCTCGCAGCCGAAGTCACGGCCGGCCACCCACACGGACGCGGCGCCGACCTCCTGCGCCCGCCTCGCCACGATGTCGACCAGCTCAGGGGCCATTTCCCCCACCACGACCCTGCTCCCCGGCTCAATGATGCCGGCCTTGTCCGTGGCGATCCCCTCGAGCGTGGGCCCCAGGACATCGGTGTGGTCGAAGCTCACGTTGGTGAGAACCGCCACATCTCCCTGCACGACATTGGTGCAGTCCCACGTCCCGCCGAGACCGACTTCCACGACCATGGCATCGACCGCTTCGGTGGAGAACCACGAAAGCGCGGCGGCGGTGAGCAGCTCAAAACGGGTCGGGCGCTCCGGAAGCAGGGGTTCGAGCAGCGCCAGCTCCGTCATGAGATCCGTGAGCGACGCATCGTCGATCGGCGTGCCGTTGCGGGCCAGGCGCTCGCCCACCACGTGCAGGTTCGGGCTCGTGTACGTGCCGACAGTCAGCCCCTTGGCCATGAGCAAGGTGGTGGCCATGGCCGACGTCGACCCCTTGCCGTTCGTGCCGGTGATATGGATGGAGGGAATGGACCTCTGGGGCTCGCCGAGCAGTGCGGTGAGTGCCTGCATGCGGTGCAGGGTCGGCACGGCGCGACGGCGCGGCATGTTCGACTCGAAGTCGACATGGCTGTCGAGCCAGGCCAGTGCATCCGCCACCCCGTCGAAGGGCGGCGTCACCGGCTCCTGCTCGGCCACCGGGTCCGGTTCGGTCAGGAGGCGGCGCGGCGCGAGCGGGTCGACTTGACCGGCGCGCCTCCGAGCGGCACCAGCGTCGGTGCCACGCGGTCGAGCACCACCGAGCGGTCCACCACGCACTTGCCCACGTCGTCCCGGCTCGGCAGGTCGTACATCACGTCGAGCAGGACCTCTTCGAGGATGGCACGCAGGCCACGCGCGCCCGTGCCACGCAAGAGCGCCTGCTCGGCCACGGCCTCGAGCGCGTCGGGCGTGAATTCGAGCTCCACGTTGTCGAGCGCGAACACACGCTCGTACTGACGCGTCAGCGCGTTCTTGGGCTCGACGAGGATCTGTACGAGCGCTTCCTTGAAGAGCGGCGAGACGGCGCTGACGACCGGCAGGCGACCGATGAACTCGGGGATGAGGCCGAACTTGATCAGGTCCTCCGGGAGCACGTGGCGCAGGATCTCGCCGTCCTCCCGGTCCTTGCGGTGCACCTCGGCCCGGAAGCCGATGCCGCGCTTGCCGATGCGGGACTCGATCACCTTGTCCAGCCCGGCGAAGGCTCCTCCGCAGATGAACAGGATGTTGGTCGTGTCGATCTGAATGAACTCCTGGTGGGGGTGCTTCCGTCCACCCTGGGGCGGCACGGAGGCGGTGGTGCCCTCCAGGATCTTCAGCAGCGCCTGCTGCACGCCCTCACCCGACACGTCACGCGTGATGGAGGGGTTCTCGCTCTTGCGGGCGATCTTGTCGATCTCGTCGATGTAGATGATGCCCGTCTCGGCCCGCTTCACGTCGTAGTCGGCGGCCTGAATCAGCTTCAACAGGATGTTCTCGACATCCTCCCCGACGTAGCCGGCCTCGGTCAGCGCCGTTGCATCCGCGATGGCGAAGGGGACGTTGAGCATGCGGGCGAGCGTCTGGGCCAGGAGGGTCTTGCCGCAGCCGGTCGGCCCCAGAAGGAGGATGTTCGACTTGGCCAGCTCCACGCCGTCCTCGCCCCCGGGAGGGCCGGCCTGCACGCGCTTGTAGTGGTTGTACACGGCGACCGACAGGATCTTCTTGGCGTACTCCTGCCCCACGACGTAGTCGTTGAGGAAGTCGAAGATCTCCCGCGGCTTGGGCAGGTCCTCGAAGCTCAGCTCGGTGGACTCGTCGCGCTCCTCGGCGATGATGTCGTTGCAGAGGTCGATGCACTCGTCGCAGATGTAGACACCCGGACCGGCGATCAGCTTCTTGACCTGTTTCTGCGTCTTCCCGCAGAAACTGCACTTGACGAGATCCCCGCCCTCTCCGAACTTCGCCACCAGATCGCTCTCCCGTCCGTGCCTGCTGGTCCTATGCGGCGCCGATGGCCTCGAGTGGCGCCACCGTCCGCGCTGTGATGACCTCGTCTATCACCCCGTACGTCACGGCCTCCTCGGCCGTCATGATGAAGTCGCGATCGGTGTCCTGGGCCACCTTCTCCTGGGTCTGCCCGGTGTCCTCGGCCAGCATCCCCGACAGAAGGTCCCGCATGCGGAGGATCTCCCTGGCCTGCAGCTCGATGTCGCTGGCCTGCCCCTCGACGCCACCCCAGGGTTGATGGAGCAGGACGCGGGCGTGCGGAAGGGCGAAGCGCTTGCCCTTGGCCCCGGCGGCCAGCAGCACGGCCGCCGCCGATGCCGCCTGCCCGAAGCAGAACGTGGAGACGTCGGCCTTGATGAACTTCAACGTGTCGTAGATGGCGAAGAGCGCCGTGATCTCGCCGCCGGGCGAGTTGATGTAGAGGTGGATGTCCTTGTCGGGCTCCTCGGACTCGAGGAACAACATCTGCGCGCAGATGAGGTTTGCCACCGCGTCGTCGACGGGCGTGCCGAGGAAGATGATGCGCTCACGGAGCAACCGGGAGTACAGGTCGTAGGCCCGCTCGCCCCGGTTGGACGACTCGATCACGGTCGGGACCAGATAGTTGTAGGCCTTCATCGGGTTCCCCGAACTCTGCATGTTCACTCGCTCTCCTCGTCTTGCTCGACTTCGCCCTCTCCCGAGGCATCTACCTTGAGGTCGTCCCGCGACATCGGGTTGCCCTCTTCGTCGAAGAGATCCACGTGGTCCAGCAGCCACTCCAGCGCTTTGCCCTTGCGCAGCTCCGAGCGTACCGCGCCGGTCCGGCCGGCCGTGTCGAGTTGGCGGCGCAATTCGGCCGGGGTGGTCCCCATCCGCTCCGCCATGGTCACTATCTCGGCAAGGAGCTCCTCGTCACTGAGCGTCAACTCCTCGGCCTCGACCAGGGCCCGCAACGCCAGGTCCGCCTTCACGGCGGCCAGGGCGTCCACCCGCACGGCGCCCAGGAGCTCGTCGGGCGTGGTGCCCGTGGCCTGGAAGTACTCGGCCAGCCCCAGCTTCTGGGCCTCCAGCCGGTGCTGCAGGTCGTGCAGGCGCTCGTTGACCTCCGCGTCGACCAGGACCTCGGGAACCACGTCGTCGGCGACGAGCTCGGACAGGGCCTCGATGGTCTTCTGGCGCAGCGCCATCTGGCTCTGCATCAGCTTGACGCGGCCGATGCGGGTGGCGATGTCCGCCCGCAGCTCGGCGACGGTGTCGAACTCGGAGCTCTCGGCCGCCCACTCGTCGGTGGCCTCGGGAAGCTTCTTGACCTTGACCTCCTTGACGAGCGTCCGGAACGCGATGTTCTGGTCGGGCTCGTTCGGGTTGGCCGCGTCGAAGGCGAGGATGCCGCCGGCCTTGACGCCGTGCAGCTCGGCGTCGAGCTCGGGGACGATGGAGCCCGAACCGACCTCGTAGAGATAGTCGTCCACGCCGACCACCTCTGCACCCGAGGCGTCGTTGCCGTGCAGATCGATCGTGACGAGATCGCCGTCGATGGCCGGACGGTCGACGACTTCGAGCTCGGCGTCGTTCTCGCGCAGGCGGTCGAGCTGGCTCTGCACCTCTTCGTCGCTGACCGCGAGCCCGGGCAGCGTGACGTGCAGGCCGTCGTAACCGGGAATGGAGACGACAGGACGAACCTGAACGACGGCGTCGAAGGACACGGCGCCGCCGTCCTCGCCGCCGGTGATGTCGATCTCCGGTTGGGCGATGGGGTCGAGCTCGGTGTCGACGACGGCACGGGCGTAGAAGTCGGGCAGCGACTCGCGCAACGCCTCGGCACGCAGCGCGCCGGCGCCGCCCATGCGGGCCTCGAGCACCTTGCGGGGCACCTTGCCGGGCCGGAAACCAGGCACGCGGACCTGTTGGGCCAGGGTGCGCACGACATCGCCGAGCGCTTTATCGAATTCGGGCTCGTCCACCTCCACACTCAGGCGGACGAGGTTCCCCTCCATTGGCTCTGCTGTCGCACGCATCACGAGCCGATCACTCTACCGGCCGCCCCGCAGCCGGGGCGCACGCCCGCCCACCACACGAATCGGCCCATGACTCAGAACATGAAGTTCATGGCGCCGAGCACGGCGCGGGCCACCTCGTCGTCGCCTGCCACGCCGACCCCACCCGCCTCCTCCGCCTCCGCCAGCGTGCTCCGCCCACAGCCGAGGCGCATGAAGTCGACCCCCGACAACGAGAGCGTCACCGTCGGGGACACCTCGTCGCCCACCGGGCGGGCGCGCCCACCCGCCACGGCGATCGTGAAGGCACGCGCGTCGCGGCCCGGCCCGCTCACGTCGAAGCGGACAGCGGTGCCGTCGGCACAGGCCGCCTTCTTGCCGACGACGAAGGGCATGGCGCCCTGCACGCGGTCCAAGGAGATCTCCGACGCCGCGTTCCCGCAGCCCCCGGGGCGGTCCAGGGCGTGTCGAACGTCCTGTTCGTGGACCCAGCTGTCAAAGACGCGCACCGTCATGAACTCGGCACGCGGCACCTCGCCCACCGGGCTCCAGCCGACAGCGGCCCACTCGGCCGCGTCCAGCGCGTCCAGCTGCGCCAGCCGGGTCGTGGTCACCTCGACGAACTCCTCCCGCACCGCAGGACCGGGCTGGGCCCGGCGCACGGCGACGAAGCGCTCGTTGGTGGCCGCGAAATCGTTCTTCACGTGCGCACCCAGGGGCCCGTCCCACTCGGGCACCGGCTCGCCCATGATCGCCAATTCGATCCCGATGAGATGGGAGAGCTGATCCTTGACGTCCCAGCCGGGGCACGGTGTGGGCCGGGCCCACTCGGCGGCGGAGAGGCCGGCACAGACGTCGGACAACGCCCCCCAGGTCTCGCCCAGAGCACCCCGCGCACGAACGCCGCGCCGGAGCCAGTCGCCGTCCTGACCTGCACCGTTGTCGTCCACGAGGCCGACGTTAGCCCCGGATCGTGCCTGGAACCGCCCGACCATCCCCCATTCCCCGGAACCCCGCCGCTACGTTCGACTCCCGTCCAAGGCCATCACCGACCGAAGGAGTTGCCATGGCTAACTACGAGGGGTACTGCGTGAAGTGCCGAGAGAAGCGTGAGTTCGACGGCCAGGAAGTGGAACTGGCCAACGGCCGCCGCGCCGCACAGGGCACGTGCCCGACCTGCGGCACCAAGATGAACCGGATCCTGGGCAAGGCCAAGGTCTGAGCCACACCAACCCGGAGGGGGCACGTCAGCTGCGGTGAGCGGGCCGCCGGCTGGCGTGACACGATTGCTGCCGTGCATGACCTGATCGTCAAGGGCGGGATGCTGGTCGACGGGACCGGCGAAGCCGCACGTCCCGCCGATGTCGCGGTCGACGCCGGCCGCATCACCGAGGTGGGGGCGGTCCAGGGCGGTGCCGCCCGGATCATCGAGGCCGACGGCCTGCTGGTGACCCCGGGGTGGGTCGACGTCCACACCCACTACGACGGCCAGGTCACCTGGGACACCGAGCTCGCCCCGTCGTCGTGGCACGGCGTGACGACCCTCGTGATGGGCAATTGCGGGGTGGGCTTCGCGCCGGCGAGGCCCGACCGCCACGACTGGCTCATCGGCCTGATGGAGGGCGTCGAGGACATCCCCGGCACCGCGCTGGCCGAGGGGATCGAGTGGGAGTGGGAGTCCTTCCCCGAGTATCTCGACGCGCTGGAGAAGCGGCGCTGGACGGTCGACGTCGGCACACAGGTGCCCCACGCCGCCGTGCGGGCCTACGTCATGGGAGAGCGGGGCGCCCGCAACGAGGCGGCCACGGCGGAGGACATCGAGGCGATGCGGGCCATTGTGCTCGAGGCCGTCCGCGCCGGCGCCCTCGGCTTCTCGACCTCCCGCACCCTGGGTCACCGCGCCATCGACGGTGAGCTGGTGCCCGGGACGTTCGCCGCCGAGGACGAGCTGTTCGGCCTGGGCTCCGCCCTGGGCGAGGCCGGCGCCGGCGTGTTCGAGCTGGCCCCGCTGGGCTCGGCCGGCGAGATGCTCGAGGACGCCTGGCAGGAGGTCGACTGGATGCGGCGGCTCTCGGCCGCCATCGACCGCCCGGTGTCCTACGTGCTGCTGCAGGCCGACGACGACCCCGAGCTGTGGCGCAAGCAGCTGGCGGCCTCGCTCGAGGCCTGTGCGGAGGGCGCGCGGCTCTTCCCGCAGATCGCGGGACGCCCGACCGGCATCTTGTCGGGCCACCACACCACGCTCTGCCTCTTCTCCGACTTCCCGGCCTACGCGGCGCTGCGCGAGCGCTGCGGGTCGTCCGCCGAGCTGGCTGCCGCGCTGGCCGACCCCGACGTCCGCCGATCGATTGTGTCGTGGACCCCGCCGTCGCCGGCGCAGGCCGAGGCGATGGCCAAGGCCTACGAGCGCACCTTCATCCTCGGTGACCCGCCGGACTACGAGCCCGGCCCCGAGCGCTCCCTGGCCGGCATGGCCGCGGCGAGCGGCAGGACGCCGCTGGAGGTGGCCTACGACGAGATGGCCCGCGACGGCGGGCAGGGGCTCCTCTACATCCCGATCCTCAACTACGCCCTGGGCAACCTCGACCACGTGCACGAAATGATGCTGCACCCGCAGGGCCTGTTGGGGCTGGCGGACGGAGGCGCCCATACCGGCACCATCTGCGACGCCTCCATGCCGACCTTCATGCTCACGCACTGGACCCGCGACCGCAGTCGCGGCGCGCGGCTCCCGCTCGAGTACGTGGTGCAGAAGCAGACGCGTGACACCGCCCGGCTCTACGGCATGAACGACCGCGGCACCGTGGAGCCCGGCGCGCTGGGCGACCTCAACCTCATCGACTACGACGCCCTCACACTGGGCGCGCCGTTCGTGACGAACGACCTGCCGGCAGGCGGGCGCCGGCTGCTGCAGAAGGCGTCGGGGTACGTGGCCACCCTGAAGGCGGGGACCGTCACGTTCGAGCACGGTGAGCCGACCGGTGCCCTGCCGGGCCGCCTGGTGCGCGGCGCCCGCTGACCCTGCCGGGCTCCCCCACCCCCTCCCTGCCTTCCTCCGCTCCCCCCGTCCACGAGGACGACCCGCTCCGACGGGCCCCGCGGCACGGCAGACTGCACCGGGTATGGAGGCGCCCCTGACCGAGTACGCCCTCCGCGACGGCATCCACATCGGCTACCAGGTGTGGGGCGGCCGCGCTGGCGGCGGAGACGACGCCGGCGCCGGCCCGCCGGACGTGCTCGAGTTCAACAGCGGCCTGATGATCTCCATCGACGAGACCGTCGACGAGCCCAACTGGCTCCGCTACACCGAGCGCGTCGCCGACTTCTCCCGCCTGATCCGCTTCGATGCCGGCGGGCTGGGGCTGTCCGACCCCCTGCCGACCGGCACCGACCCTTCCATCGAGGGCTGGGGGCGTGACGCGCTCGCCGTCATGGATGCGGCGGGGTGTGACCGTGCCGTCGTCCTGGCCTCGGCCGGGGGCACCATGGCCGCCCTCTGGTTGGCGGCCACCCACCCCGGTCGCGTGATCTCGCTGATCATCGTCAACGGCACGGCGCGCGTGGGGCGGGCGCAGGACTACGGGTTCGGCGCGTCGGACGAGGAGGTCGCCACCGGCTCGGGCATCGACGTGGCTCTCACCGAGGACGATGTCCCGCGCGACATCGCCATCTTCGCCCCGAGCCTGGCCCACCGGGTCGGCTTCCAGGAGTGGTGGGGAAGGGCGGCCCGGCGTGGCGCCAGCCCCGCGACCGCCGTCGCGTTCAACCTCGTCATGTTCTCCGCGGATGTGCGCTGGTCCCTCCCGTCGGTCACCTGCCCGACGATCGTCTTCGCCCGCCTCGACAGCTACGCCCAGCTGAGCGAGCACGGCCGCTACCTGTCCGAGCACATCGCCGGCGCCCGCCTCGTGACCACGACCGGGCCCGACATCCTTCCCTGGGCCGGCGAGTTCGACTCCATCATCGACGAGATGGAGGAGTTCGTCACCGGGCAGCGCGGCGTGCATGCCGCCACCCGCTTGCTGGCGGCCGTGCTCTTCACCGACATCGTCGACTCGACGGTGCGCGCGGCGGAAGCCGGCGACCGCCGGTGGCGCGCCGTCCTCGACGAGTTCGACGTCAACGTCGGGCGGCTCCTGGCTCGCCACGACGGCACTCTGGTCAAGTCGACGGGCGACGGGATCCTGGCCCGCTTCGCCGCGCCGGCGCAGGCCGTGCGCTGCGCCGTGGCCATGGTGCGGGCGGCGGGCAACGCCGGCCTGCAGCTGCGGGCCGGCCTGCATGCGGGCGAGGTCGAGTTGCGCGGCGACGACATCGGCGGACTCGCCGTCCACATCGCCTCCCGGGTGAGCGCCATGGCGGGGCCCGGCGAGGTGCTGGTGACCGGGACGGTGCGCGACCTGGCGGTCGGGTCGGGCATCGTCTTCGACGACCGGGGCCGGCACAACCTCAAGGGCCTGCCCGACGAGTGGCAGGTGCTGGCGGTGGAGCGGGCCTGAGGAGAGGGCGACGCGCTCAGCCGGCGGCCGACACGTCGACGCCCACGATCGACTCGTAGCCGAGGTAGCCGTCCTTGTGGAACGGAGGCTCCAGGAGGTAGAGCCGGCCGTCGAGAAAGGCGCCCTGCCCCGCCACCAAGCCGCCGGCGCTCAGGTAGCTCGGGAGCGCCACCGCCGGAACCGTGGCGACGACAGCCTCCACGCCGGTGTCGGGGTCGATCCGGACGATCGCTTCCTTGGTCGGGGTGACGTAGTGCATCGACCACAGCCCGTCCGATTCGCTCCCGATGACGGTGAAGGCCAGCGACGTCCCGGCAGTGGAGAAGATCGGCGCGTCGGAGCCGTCCACGAACCGCTGGACCTCCTGCGTCGCGCAACTCCGGACTCCGGCCCCCACCCAGGCGCCCGAGCCCGAGGCCACGATCCAACAGATCGGGATGTTCGTCGACGACACCACGACGCGGGCCGCCGAGGAACCGGCAGGAACGTAGAAGAGCGCGGGGGCACTTGAGCCCCCGATGGCGTTGGCGATCCAGACGCCTCCGCTGTCCGCCGCCAGCAGTGGCTTGTAGAGCGACGGCACCGAGATGGTGTCGACCACAGCGCCGGAGTGCACGGAGACCTGCAGGAGCACCGAGCCCTTCGTCGTGTGGTTGTCGTAGATCCACAGCCACTGGCCGCCCGAGGCCGTCACCGGTTGGCTGTCCGATCCCGATTCATAGGTCATGACGACAGGCCCGTAGACGACCCGGCCCGACACGGGATCGAGCGCATTGATGGAGACGGTGGCGTTGTTGGTCTGCAGGACCGGGCTGTTCACGACCTCGATGGACTGATCGAACATCGTGGGATCGCCGCAATTCCCCGTCCGGACCGTGCCCACGACGAGCGTCTGCGGGTCGACCGGTGCCGAGACGCACACCGGCAGGGCGCTGCCCGCGGTGGCCGGGGTCACACCCGTCAGCAGGAGTCCGCTGGGGGTCGCCGTGATCCGCTGGAAGTAGCCCGAGGACGGCAGCGCCACACCAGCCGGCTGCGCGGCGATGGCCGGTGCGGGCGCGGTCCTCGGTGCGGTGGGCTTGCCGCGCCGGTGGTCGCCGCCCGATCCCCCGTGCCCGCTCCCCCTGACCGCGAGGCCGGTCGCCGCAGCCGCCATCAGGATCACGAGCCCCGCCGCGGCGAGGAGACGCCGCCGCCGGCGACGTCTGCGGGCTTCCTTGAACAGCGCCTCGACGTCGCCGGCCGGTGCGCCGTCCCCGGCACTCGCCGGCCGATGCGACGCCGTCATGCCCTCCGTCGCCGTGCCGCTCACGGGAGCGACGCGATCATGTCGATGACTTCCTCGCGCTGGTAGCCCTGGTGGCGTGCAA
The DNA here is from genome assembly GCA_963804055.1 of uncultured Acidimicrobiaceae bacterium. GTDB lineage: Bacteria > Actinomycetota > Acidimicrobiia > Acidimicrobiales > RAAP-2 > Bog-473. The sequence goes on from CAWDOU010000011.1 coordinate 223,988, forward strand.
ATTCGACGAGGTCCCTGACTCGGGTGAGCACGGCGCCCCGCTGGGGGGTGCCCGACACGGTGACGCCACGCCCCCGCGAGAAATCGAGGAGGCCTTCGTCACGAAGGAGGTGAAAGGCGCGGAGCACCGTGTTCTTGTTGACGCCGAGCACGGCGGCCAGGTCCTTGGCCAGTGGCAGCCTCTCCCCCGGGCCTGCTTCTCCCTCGGCGATGGCCCTCCGGATTTCCGCGGCGACCTGGTCGTGCAGGAGGACGGCTTCCGATCGGTCGACGTTGAGTTCGAGCATGGTCCTAGTGATAGTAGAACCACCGTGCCCGGAAGGGAAGGGCCGGCGCGGTCTCCCGTCGGCTGCCGGCACGGCGGAGCGGCACATCGGGCGTCGGCCGCGCTGTTTGAATGGCCGCCATGACTCTCTACGCCCTGGGCGACGACCGGCCACGGATCCACCCCGACGCCTACATCCACCCCGACGCGACCCTGATCGGCGAGGTCCGCATCGGTCCCGGCTCGAGCGTGTGGCCCGGCGTCGTCATCCGGGCCGACAACGGCCCGATCGTGATCGGCGCCCGCACGTCGGTGCAGGACGGCGCCGTCGTCCACACCCAACTCGTGCGCCAGACGCGCATCGGCGACGATTGCGTGATCGGGCACCTGGCCCACCTCGAGGGCTGCGTGCTCGAGGACCTCGTGCTCATCGGCTCCGGTGCGGTCGTGCTCGAAGGAGTCACCTGCCGCTCCGGTTCGCTCGTCGGCGCAGGGGCGGTGGTGGCCCCGGGGACGGACGTGCCCGCCGGCGCCATGGCGCTCGGCGTGCCGGCCCGCATCCGGGAGAACGTGGTGAGCCCGGATTCGGTGCGGATCAACGCGGACGCCTACTCCTCCAGGCATCTCCCCCAGCACCGCGACGGCAGTCACGAGGTGTCCCTGGCGGAGTGTCTTGAGGCCTGAGGGTTACGCGCCCTCCGTCACGCCGGCCGCAGAGGCGACGGCATGCTTCAGCTCCTTGCGCACCCGGAGCGCTGCTGCATAGGCGGCGCGGCTTCTCTCCGCCGACGTGCCGAGCGGGTCGAAGAGGGCGGCGTCCGCCGTCGCCGCCACCGTCATGCCGTCCGCGCGGAGCGACGCGGTGCGTTCGCCCGCTGCCGCGTCATGCGGCTGGAGGTCCCCGAAGAGCAGATCGAGGGGTTGCCACAGCGGGCGTTCGACTCCCGCCTGGCGCAGCGCGCGCTCGACCTCGGCCTGCGCGAGGAGCGCCAGCTCGTCCGGCGAGCGGCCCTCGGGTGACCACCGGCGGCGGCGGCGCAGGAGGAAGAGGACGGTGAGGACCGCCAGCAGGGCCGCCACACCCACCAGCGTCCACCCGACGACGCCCGGGCCCGGACCCGGGCCGGCCGCGCCCGTCGTAGGTGCGGCGCCACCCGATCCGACCGGGACCGGCCCCGTCGTGGGCACGGAGAAGGGCGCCGTACCCGACGGCGCCGTCGTCGGCGGCGCGGCCTGCCCCGTCCTCGTCACGCCGGTGGGCCCGACCACGCCTTCGGGGGCGACCTCACCTCGTGGCTGTTGGGGGGTGGGCTCGAACGACACCCACCCCGCGCGCGCGCCGAGATACACCTGCGGCCAGGCGTGCGCATCCGCACCCAGCACGCTGACCTCGCCGGGCCCGCCGTACCGGCCGGCCGTGAAGCCGACGACGACCCGGCTGGGCAGCCCGAGCACCCGGGCCAGCACCACGTACGCGCCGGCGAACTGCTCGCAGCTGCCCGACCGGGTCTGCGTGAGGAAGTCGACCAGAGGATCCGTGCCCGCCGGGGAGGCGGCGGGTTGCAAGGTGTAGTGGAACCGGCCGGAGCGGAACCAGTTCGTCAACAGTTCCGCCTCGGCCAGCGGTTGCTGTTCCCCGTCCGTGATGGAGCGCGCCAGGGCCCCGATGCTCGGGGGAAGGGCGGGCAGCGCGGTCTCGGCCTGCACCAGGGCCGGGGGGTCCGCTGCAACGGACGCCGTGCCGCCGAGGGACGCGGGGTCGGTGACCGGAGGGGCCGACACCGTCGTGTACTGCTGTCCCGACGTCGTCGGGGTCGGCACGACGGCGCCCACGCCCGTCAACGTGGCGGGCGTTCCCGCGACGGAGACCGTCCCCGGCGGGACCGGCAAAATGCGACTGGCCAGACTCTGTATCCGGACTGCTGTCGTGAAGTCCTCTCTGCCCGGGGACACGGTCCCCGTCGGCGACGGCGGGGCCGCTGGACTCCGGGTGGAGCCCTGCGCCGCCGCCTGGGTGCCCGCATCGGGGACCCAGACGCCGTTCCGGAGGACGTTGAGCACCGCGACCTGCCAGTAGGTGCGGTAGCGACTGGTGGCCTGGAACAACACGTCGTTGGCGTCGTGCACCTCGACCGAGAGCAGATTCGAGGTCAGGGACTCCGCGCTCAGTGGCACGGCCGGAGCCACACCCGGGCCGGCGGAACCGACGCCGCCCGCGTTCGGGCCCACCAGGACCGCCGCGAGGAGCACGCCCGCCATGGTGCATGCGGTGAGCGCTGCGGCAGTGGACACCCGCCGCCCGCGGCCCGTGTCCGATCGCCGGTCGGCTGCATCCGGCGGGCGCGCCGCCATCAGTGTCAGTGCTCCGGCGACGACGAAGAGGACCACGAGGAATGCCATCGAACCCGGTGTGCTCTGGCTGCAGGCGAAGGCGAGCAGGCCCAGCGGGCACACGAGCGCGAGGCCGGGGTACAGGCGATCCCTGTTGTCACTGGCGCGCAAGAGGACCGACGCCAGCAGCGCCACGACGCCACACGCCATGGCGGCCAGGAACACCAGGCCCGGTGCCGGAGGGAACGGGAGGGCGAACTGGGAGAGCAGGGGCCGCGCCCGCGCGGAGGTCGGTCTGGACCACGTGCCAGGTATGACCGGTCGGGAGGCCGAAGGTGGTGCGGTGCCGATCGCCGTCCAGAGACTCGTGAGGATCACGGCGACGGTCCCCGCCACGGCCCGGACGGGAAGTGGGGCCCGCACGGAAGCCAGGAAGGCCGGCACCGCGGAGCCCACGGCGGCCGAGACGAGCAGCGGCCCGAGGACCCGACCACCGAGTTCGCCCTCGAACAGGCGTCCCACTGCGGCGGCGGCGATCACCGACGCCACCAAGAGCCAGAGATCGGGTCCGAGACGACGCACCGTGCGCATCACTCGACCACCACGATCGAGCCCTGGTCGAGCGAGGGAGGGAGCGATCCCGCCGCGGTGGGCGTCGTGATCACCAGGGCGCCTGCGGCCGGTGGGGGCGCCGGCGACACGCCACCACGGCTGGAGCGAGTCGGCCCGATCTCGGCCAGGAAGGTCAACAAGGCGGCCAGCCCGTCGGGCGTGGTCGAACCCCGGACCCGGCGTCCCGACAGCGTCGACACGTCGTAGTCGGTGCCCCGCCCTGCGGCGGCGGTGAGCCCGTACAGGACGCCGAGGCCCTTCTCGAAGGCATCGCGCCGGTGCACGCCGGCCCGGTCGTCGAACACGATGGCGAGCACCTCTTCGGAGTCCGGACGGAAATCGTGCACGAGCAGGGCCCCCGAGCGGGCTTCCGCCTGCCAGGAGAGCAGGTGCAGCCGGTCCCCCGGCTCGTAGGGGCGCAGGCCGCTCCATTCGCCACCCGGATCGTCGGTGCGCACGCCGGCAGGGCCGTCGCTGAATTGTGCCGACCCGCTCGTCCCGGGACGGACCGCGGGTGGCGTCCGCCCGAAGACCGCGGCCGGGTGGACCACGAGCACCACGGGTCTGGCGGTGGCGACCGTGAGGCCGAACAAGGCGAACGGGTCGTGCACCCACAGACGCAGCGGGCCGATCGTGAACACGCCGCGTCGCCTCGTGGGGAGCGCCACGGCCAACGACTCGTGCGGATCGGAGCCGACCCGGTCCCAGCGGAGCAATCGGGTGGCGTCGGGGGCGAGCCGGGTCCCCTGCTCCGACGGTCGCTCGAGACCCAACGGTGGCAATTCCGTGCCGGCGGGGTGGACCAGCTGGACCAGGAGGTCGCTCCGGCCGCCGACGGGGACCAGCGGCGGGGCGACGATCAGATGGACCTCGGCTCCCTCCGTCCGACGAGCCCGCCGGAGGACGACAACGGGGGCGACGAGCCAGGGCAGCGCAACGACCACGAGCACGAGCCACAAGGCCTCGTCGCCGGTCGCGACCACCACCGCCACGAGGACGAGGGCCAGGACGGCGACCCACACGCCCCGCCAGGTCGGTCGCACGCGGGTGATGCCGGCGCGCTGGGACGATTCGTGGCGGGGCGGGGCGGAGGGGCCACGCGTGAACATCCCGCGGGCCATGGCCTCAGCTCCCGGTGCGGGCGCCCGCCAGTGTCTCCGGCCCGGGAACCGGGATCTGCTGGACGAGATCGGTGACCACGTCGTCGACGCTGGTGCCGGACCGCTCGCTGCCCGGCAGGAGGACGAGCCGGTGGCCCAGGGCCGGCCCGACAGCCCGCTGGACGTCGGAGGGAACGACGTAGTGCCGTCCCGCCGCCAACGCCATGGCGCTCGATGCCTGCCGCAGCGCGAGCGCGCCGCGGGGCGACGCGCCGACCGCCAGCGCGGGGTGGATGCGGCTGGCCGCAACGATGTCGAGGATGTACGCCCGTATGGCGTCGGAGACATGCACGCCGCTCACCGCCCCGAGCAGTGCGTCGAGGTCCGACCGCGTCAGCGCGGGACCGAGCGCGTCCACGGGAGCCGTCGGACCGACGCGCGCCAGGAGGCGGTCCTCGTGGGCCCGGCTCGGATACCCCAACGACAGACGAAGCAGGAAACGATCGCGCTGACCCTGCGGGAGTGGCGACGTTCCCGCGGCGTCGTACGGGTTCTGGGTGGCGAGGACCATGAAGGGTCGTGGCAGGAGCATCGTGGTGCCGTCCGCGGTGACCTGACGCTCCTCCATCGCCTCGAGGAGTGCGGACTGCGACCGTGCCGAGGCCCGGTTCAGCTCGTCGGCCATCAACACGTTGGTGAAGATCGGGCCCGGACGGAACGTCGGCTCGCCGCGTTCCCGGTCCAGCACCATCGCTCCGGTCACGTCCGCCGGCAGGAGGTCGGCGGTGAACTGCACGCGGTGGAAGTCGAGCCCGAAGGAGCGGGCGAGCGCCTTTGCGAGGGTGGTCTTGCCCAGTCCCGGGAGGTCCTCCACCAGAAGGTGGCCCTGGGCGAGCAGGCACCCCACGGCGAGCTGCACCATGTCGTCGTCGGCGTACAAGACGCTCTGCACCGACTCCACGATCCGGGCGTAGAGCGCACCGAGCGCAGCAGCCGCCTCGGGCGTCAGCACCGGCCTCTCGGCGCCCCGTCCGTCCCCGTCCTGCACCGTGGACGTCATCGCACGCTCACGACCGGCACCCCGAACCCCTGGCCTGCACGGGCCAGAGGATAGGGGTTCGGCCCGAGCGAAGTGTGGCCGAGGGGGCGGACCGGCCTGCAAAACTGGGGCGGTCCGCACCGCGGAAGGAGTCGTGGATCGATGAGCTGCTTGGCCGGAACGCCATAGTTCACCCATGGCACGCTCGCTCTACCGCTCCGTGACCTACGGACTCGACGCCTCCCTGGCCCTGGCTCGCATCGTCGCCGCGTCGGGTGGGCGAACCGACGCGGACAGCCTCGCGTCCGCGCTCTCCTACAGCGGCGTCCGCAACGGTGCCTTCCTGACCCGGCTGGCCAATGCCCGCCTCTTCGGTCTCGTGGCCGGCCGATCGGGCCAGGTGGTGCTGACCGACCTCGGGCGACGGAGCCTCTCGGACGACCCGGGCTTGCGCACGGGCGCCCTGGCCGAGGCGTGCTGGGCGGTGCCGCTGTTCCGTCGCGTCCTGGAGGACGCCTCCGGCGAGGAGATCGGTGACGTCGATGCGCTGGCCCTGGTACTCGAGAGCCGCTTCGGGGAGGACTCCGCCCGATGCCGGACGACCGCGCGGGTCCTGCTGGAGTCGGCGGGGCGGGCCGGGCTCCTTCCGGGCGGCAGGGTCGACCTCTCCCTGGTCACGGGACCCATAACGAATTTTACGGATTCCGATTCGGACCCTGGACGTGGGTTCCTACCCTCGGTACGCTGGCACTCGAACCCGCATGTGAGGCGGTCCACGCGCCACAGTCGGCCCCGGGCCGACGAAGGGGGTGCCGAAATGGACGATGGGACGTCGCCACGCAGCTCGGGCCCGCCGCCGGACGAAGGCGGCCTGTGGATCGACGAAGGGACCGGGTCGTCCCACCGCCACCCCAGCCGCCGTCGCGCCGGCATCGTGCTCGCAGTGGCGGCCTGTGTGGCGCTGATCGGCGTCCCGATCGGGCTCCTGGCGACCTCCGGACCGGGACCGGCCACGCGGTCGGCCCAGCAGCACCACGTGGCCGTGAGCGGCGGCCCGGCCAAGCGGTCGGTGTTGGCTGCACTCAGTGCCACGACGGACTCGGGGACCTTCGCCTTCACCTATCAGCTGAGCGAGTCACCGGTCGCCGCCAGCACGCCGTCCGGATCGTTCAGCTGCGCCGGTCCGGCCTGCCCCACGACACCCGCCCTGGAGAACACCGAGGTGCAGGGGTCGGGAACGATCAATACCGACCCGATGGCGATGGCGGCGTCGGCGGACATCAGCACCAACGGCGCGGGTGGGCTCCAGGTCGGCGTGCGTGTGGACCCCACGACGGTGTGGGAGGTCTCCGACTCGGACAACGGGCTGACCCCGCAGGACAGCAACGACGGCGGGGGGAATGCCCTCGCCGGATTCGCCGGCCTGGTCGAGGGAACACTCGGGCAGCGGGAAGGCGCCGTCGCCATGATGGGCATGGCCAGTCCGACCGGCTACCTCGACCTGGAGCAGCCCGCGGTGACCAGCGCGACGGAAGTGGGCACGGCCACGGTGGACGGGGTGGCCGTGACCCAGTACGAGCTGACCGTCGACCCGAGCGCGCTGGCTACGGCGCCCGGGACGAGCTCCGAGGAGCAGAGCGCGATCGACGCGGCGATCCAGACGCTGACCGCACAGGGGTACCGCACCATCCGCGATCTCGTCTCCATTGACGCATCCGGCTTCATCCGCGAATCGGCCTCCACGGTGACCTTCGCCGACTCGGGCACCGTGACTCTCGACGCGCATTTCTCGGACTTCGGGTGTGCCGGCACCGTCCTGATGCCGGGCCAGGGGGGCATTTCGACGCCGCCCTCGGGCTGTGTCTCGGCGGACACCGGCGCGGCACCCACGGCCTCGACGACCTCGACCAGTTCGACGACCACCGTGCCGAGCCGGCCCCCGCCGACGATCCCGCCCGCCACGCCGACAACCTCACCGGCACCCGACGCACCTTCGACGACCACCACGACGGCATCGTCCGCCTCGTCGCCCACTTCGACAACGACGAACCCAACCCCGACCACGACCGGTTGACGACCACGTCCACCGGCTGAGGAGGAGCGCACGCAATGGCTGACAGCGACGAGCACGAGGGTCTCTGGTTCGAGGATTCTCCCGGCGGCACCCCGCACTCGGCCAACAGGCGCCGCGTCTGGGTCGTGGTGGCGAGCGTGGCCTGCATCGCCGCCCTGGCGGTCCCGGTGGCCCTTGCGCTCTCGTCGAACGGGACGCCCGTGAAGCATGCGCAGACGGCCCCCCGTCTGACGCACGGGGTGGCCGAGCAACAGGTCATCTCGGCCTTGAGCGCGACCACGAGCTCGGGCAGCTTCAACGTCAGCTACGAATTCGATCCCGCGACACCACCCACCGTGACGACGACCACCACGACGTCCATGCCCACTTGCCACGTCATCGTGGTCTCGCCGGCCAACCCCGGGGACGGCGCCGCCGGGGTCGGCCTCTCCCCCGCTCAACCCGTCCAGACCGAGGAGTGCACCGGGGGCAGCGGGTCCTTCAACGGGACCTCGGGCCTCAGCACCCCGACCACCGGCCACGGAACGATCGACACCGACCCCTTCGCCATGCTCGCCGTCTCGAACGTGCCCGGGCTCGGTCAGATCACGCTGCGGGACAACGGCACCGACGTGTGGGAGTTCGGTGGTGCCGACTACGGGCTCGCACCAGGTTCATCGGAGAGCGGACCGGGGGCCTCGCTCTCCGGCTTCGCCAGTCTGGTGGAGGGCACGTTGGGCGCCCGCCAGGGGGCCCTGGCGATGGGCGGCCTGTCCAGCCCGACGGGCTATCTCGACCTGGACCAGAGCATGATCACGGGAGCCGATCAGACCGGAACCGGCACCGTCGACGGCGTGCCCGTCACGATCTACCAGATCTCGATCGATCCGGCGCAGGCCGCCAACGTGCCCGGGATCAACCCGGAGGAGGCGAAGGCCATCACGGACTCGGCCGCCATTCTGAAGCAGCAGGGCTACACCGGGACGACCACACTGGTCTCTGTCGACGCCTCGGGGTACATCCGCCAGACCCGCTCGGTGGCGCACTTCTCCGACGGCTCCACCACGAGCAGCGAGTCGACGTTCTCCGACTTCGGCTGTGCCGGCACGGTGCTGATGCCGGGACAGACCGGACCGACCACGCCACCCGCCGGCTGTGTGTCGCCTGATACGGGCGTTGCGACGACGACAACCACATCGAGTCGACGTCGACGTCGACGGTGCCGTCCTCCACTGTGCCGTCGACGACGCAGCCTCCGGCCACCACCACGACGGTGACCGAGCCACCGGGCTCGACCACGTCGACGACCGGCACGACCCCGTCGACCTCGACAACCACCGATCCGGGAGCATCGTCGACCGGCTGACCCGCCGGACCTCCATCGGACGCCACGACGAGGACCGTGCTCCGTGGGGCGGTACTGCCCGGCTCAGGCGGGTCCTCGCCGCCGGGCTCCTCGCCGCCCGACCTGACGGGGGGCACCGAGTGTCCGGCCACACCCCGAACTTCAACACCCAGATTCCCGAGAAGATCATGACGCCGGATCGGGTAGCGACCCGTCTCGGTGACCTCGAGTTCTTCGACGGCATGCCGACCGACGCCACGGCGGCCACCTTGCGCGACCACCTGACCTTCCTCCGTGGTGTCGAGGTCTTCCTCGACACCGTCCAGGTGGCATCGCTCGAAGCGCTCCGGACCGGTCTGGCGGAGGTTGGTGCGACTGCCGCCAACAGGGTGGTCACCTACGACGACCTGATGGACTCCAACTCACTCTTCCTGACCGGCAACACCGACACCGTCTACGCCGTCTCGATCCTCGAACTGGATCGCGACGGTCCGACCGTCGTCGAGATTTCGGCGGGGTGTGGACCGGCCACGGTCGACGACGCCTGGTTCCGCATCGTCGTCGACATGGGGGCCCTGGTTCGACCTGACCTGGCGGCCGGGTGAGTTCGAGAAGGTGTGAGCCGAGGCACCTGACTGCGCACCGCCTTCAGGGCGTCGACCGCGGCGACCCGCTGATTCAGCTACGCCAGGATCTTGGCCTTCTGGGCCTCGAACTCGGCGTCGGTGAGCACACCCTGGGCCTTCAGGTCGGCCAGCTTCGAGAGCTGGTCGGCGGTGCTCGCACCGGGCGTGCCGGCCGTCTCCTTCACGTACTGGTCGAAGGCCTTCTGCTGGGCCGCCGCCTGCTCGGCCGCCCGCTCGTGCATCTTGCCGCCTCGGGCGATGAGGTACACGAACACGCCCAGGAAGGGGATGACGATGATGAAGATCGACCACAGCGCCTTGCTCCAGCCGCCCAGATCGTGACTACGGAAGATGTCCGAGAACACCATGATCAGCAGCCAGATCCAGATGATGAAGAGGAAGAAATACAACATCGTCAGGAAGAAATCGAGGATCGGATACTGGTAGGTGGCGGCGAGCATGTGGACTCCTTTGTCGTTCTGGTTCTGTCGTGCTGGGCAATCGAAGGTGACGCGGGTGACAGCCGAGCACCCAATCCAAAGTGACGCCGGCTTCTTTGTTTCGATACGTCAGCGCTTCTGCACAGAAAGCGTCCCCCGTTTCGGAGCGTACAGGTGGGGAACCCCTCCGGCAACCGAAAGCCTCATTCGAGCCCGGTGCAACCGAGGAGCAGTCGTCCAGCCTCACGGGATGGGGCGCAGCGTTTCAGCGTCCGCTCTGGGAGCGGTGCCCGCCCTGCACACGTGCGCATCGTCGGCCGTCGGACTCGCACCTCGCCCACTCGCCCGCCGCGCCCAGTGCGCCCAGGGCGAATGTCGGGACGATGGTCCCTAGTGGCGGTGTTCAATGCTTGGTATCCTCAAGTCAGCAACTTGAGAACCACGAGAGCACCTCGAGGTGAAGGAGGTCGCTATGTGCAGAAGCAAGCAGATTCTCGGCCATGACGAGGCAGCCAACTGGCCCCGTCGGCAGTCGTCGGGCTCCGGGCGCCGCACCGCCCTGTTCGAAGGCGACGATGGAGCCGAGGCCATGGCGGTTTCGCGGGTTCTCGACAGACTGGACGTCGACACCATGTGGTGCCCTGGGCCGGGTACGAGCCACGGTCCCCGGTGCGCACTGGTCGAGACAGGCCATTGCGATCTGCTGGAAAAGGCTGACTTCGTCGTGAACGACCTCGGGGTCACTGACGCTCACCGCGCTGCCGTGGCTCATGCGGTCGACGAGGCGGTCCATGGCGACAAGCACGTCGCCGTCGTCGCCCCCTGGCAGGACGCAGAGTCCCTTCGCAGTGACCTCCCCGGGTCCACAGTCGTCGAGGGTCCGCTCACGAGGCGGATCGTCGAGGATGCCGCACTGGCTCCGCTGCCTCGGTAGACCCGGGTTCCTCGTCAGCGCGATCGGCGTTCGGAGGTGGCTCGCCCCTTGAGGCGGTGAGAATCGGCCGGGACGGAAGCGGTACGATCCGCCAGCGCCTTGTCCTCGGCGGCTACTTCGGCGATGGTGGCCGACTGCAGTCGTTCCCGCAGAGCTCCGCGCGCTGACGACCAGACCTTGTGGAGCGCGCAGACGTCGTCCCAGTGGCACGGTCCACCTCGCAATGCGCATTCGCCGGCATCGAGCGGACCCTCGAGAGATTCGACGACCTCGCACACGCTGATCGATTCGGGTGGGCGTCCGAGCGCGTAGCCCCCTCTCGGTCCCGATCGCGATGTGACCAGCTTCGAGCGCTGCAGGTCCTGCAGGATTATCTGTAGAAACCCGACCGGGATCGCCATGGCACTACCGATCTCAGCGGCCTTGGTCCATTGGCTCGGAGCGTTTGCCAGATAGATGAGCGCGCGCAGCCCGTAGTCCGTGCGGTTCGTCGGGACGAGCTTCATGGGGTACCTCATCCTAAAGTGGCGTGCCGGAGATTTCGTGCGATTCACCGCGTGACCTGGGGCGCTCCGATACGGGGTCCCGAGAGTTCCCCGCCGGCCCCTGCGCACCACAGCACGGCTGCGACCGGCTACGCGGCGCTGCCCCTGATGAGCTCGCGCAGGGGGACGCTGGCACCGGTACGCAGCACGGCACGCAGGTAGATCCCTGAGGCCACCCTGGCCACCACCACTGTGGCGGCCAGGGTCACGAGGACCGAGATGGCGAATCCCCACCACTGGACCTGGTCCAGACCGACCAGCACCGGCATGGCGAACGGCGCAGTCGGCGGGAAGTACGCCAGCACCTTCACGACGGTGCCGGCGTTGCCCGACGACGCAGCGGTGAGCGCAATGACGTACCCGACGATCATGGGCAGGCTGAGCGGCAACGCGAGCGTCTGCACCTGGTCCTGCCGCTCGGCCATCGATCCCGCCGCCGCGTAGACCCAGCAGTAGAACGTGTAGCCGAGCAGCAGCCAGACGAGCGCGGCGGCGAGCGCGACCGGTTCGGCGCCGTGCAGCACATCCGATCCGACCGCCTCGGCCAGGATCAGCGCGAAGACGAGGACGGTCGCTGCCTGGCTCATGGCGACCAGGCCGATACCCAATACCTTCCCCGAGAGCAGCTGAATGGGGCGCATGGTGGCGAGGAGCACCTCCACCACCCGGCTTGCTTTCTCTTGCATGACCCCCATGAGGATCCAGGTCGTGTACTGCGTCAGCATGACGAACACGAGGATGACCCCGATCACCGACGCTCCGTTCACCGTGTGCGTCTTGGCCGCCGGTTCCAGACTCTGGACGGGAGCCGGTTTGGTCGAGCTCAGCTGCTGTATCTGCGTCGCCGTGAGGCCGGCCGCCCGGTAGGACTGCTCGACGCCGAGCGCCACCGAGACCGCGTCGACGAGGTTGGACGTATCGGAGCCGTCCGTCGGGTCGATCGCCTGCCCGACGACGATCCGGTCCCCGTCGACAATCGCCAGATCGAGCGCCCCACTGCGAAGATCGCTCCGCGCGGACCCCGCCGACGCCTCCGCAACGAACGCCACCGTGGTCCCGACACGGGTCGCCTCCGCCCTCACCAGGCGCTCGAGTGCCGCGCGGTCCCCGCCGACGACAGCCACTCTCTCTGCCGATGTCGAGCTCTTGTGGAGCACCGGGATCACGATCGCGCCGGCAACGACCAGGAGGATGATGATGGTCCCCACGCGGAATATCCGACCACGTACGCGCTCCTTGATCTCACGCGCGGCGACCAGCCGAACCGCCCCCGGTGAGCCGGTCGGCAGGTTGATCGTCCGATGAGCGCCGGGTGGCGCTCCGGTCCCTGCTGCACGGCGGCGGTGGCGCCAGACCCGGATTGCGACGAGGAGGGCCAGCAGGACGCCGACGAGGGCGAACTGCGTCACTCCAGCGACTCCCGGAACACCTCGGACAGGCGGCGGCGCCCGAACGAGAATTCGGTGACGCGCCCCGCGGCCATGGCGGCGCGCAGGACCAGATCGCTGTCCACCCCGTCGGCGAGAACGAGCCGAGCCGCGCCTCCGGCGACCTCCGACACGGCGACGCCAGGCAGGGCCTGAGCCCAGGCCGCATCGCGATCGCCCTCCACCCGCACCACCAGGCGCTGGGACCCAGCGGTCACGAGCTCGTCGACCGTCCCGCTGACGACCAGTCGCCCGTGGTCGATGATGGTGACGTCGTCACACAGGTCCTCGACCAGGTCGAGCTGATGGCTCGAGAACAAGACGCAGCAGCCGGCCCGCGCCTGGTCGACGAGCACAGCACTGATGGCGTCGATGCCCGTCGGGTCGAGACCCGCCAGAGGCTCGTCGAGAACGAGGAGCTCGGGGTTGTGGAGGAGTGCCGCCGCGAGCTGCACCCGCTGCTGGTTGCCGTGCGAGAGGGTCTCGACCTTGTCCCGTGTCCGGTCGGCGATACCGAGCCGCTCGAGCCACGACACCGTGGCGGCCGCCGCGTCGGAGCGGGAGAGTCCGTGCAGGCGGCCCAGGTACTCGACCTGCTCGCCCACCTGCATGCCCGGGTAGAGCCCGCGCTCCTCGGGCATGTAGCCGAACCGGCGGCGCTCCGCCGGCCCGACCGGGGCGCCGTTCCAGGTGACGGAGCCGGCCTCGAGGTCGGTCAATCCGAAGATGGCACGCATGGTCGTCGTCTTGCCGGCACCGTTCGGACCGAGGAAGCCGACGACCTGTCCCGACGGCACGCTGAACGTGAGATCGTCCAGAGCCGTCACGGAACCATAGGTGCGGCGCAGCTCGTTGAGTTCGAGCAGCCCACCCATCGGGCCAGGCTAGGCCCTCTCCGGGGCGCGCCTCCCCGGGCCTGCGAGGCGTTGCTCGCCTGATCCCCCTTCGTCGTGTCAACCTCACCCAACCGGCGGGCAGTTACGCTTGCCCTGCAAAGACGCGGGATGTGGCGCAGCTTGGCAGCGCGCCTGCTTTGGGACCATCCGGCGGTAGGCGGTGTCCTCACTTGCGGAGATGCAGGTCAGATCCGAGCGTTGTGAGCCGAGCTATCCGCTCAAATGACGATTGGGCTTGCAGTCCACCAGGCAGTAGTACGTCTGCTCCGTGCCGTCCGGCGCGGGCCGCCCGTCGCTCTCCAGGGGATCGGGAGCACCATGGCGGGTGGCGAGCTTGTGCGAATTCCCGTGAATGGACCTCAACTTCAAGTTGCCGTCCTCCTCCCCGAAGCCACGCTGCGCCGCAATCTCACGGGCACCTCGGGGCTCCTTGGTCACGACCGCCCTGAGCGCTACCAGCCCTGGCTGCCCGGGACGCCCTTGAAGGGTCCCCGCACGGCCGCGGTGATCCACCCGCCGTAGAACCCCCCGGGCTGGGGCACGACCCGCTCGTCGCCGACCCAGCACGCATCCATGCGGCCGGCGTAGAACGCGACGTACCCCGCGATCGCCGCGAACGCGGCGCTCGGACTGTCGTAGCCCCATGCGGCGTCCGGCTCGGCCCGCTCGCCGGCGTACACGTCGAAGTAATGGGCCTCGCCCTTCCACTCGCAGAGGGAGCGCCCGTGGGTGCGTACCAATGTGCCCGGAGCGATGTCGTCGGGAGGCAGGTAGTAGTTCGGCGGATGGCTCGTCTCGAGGACCCTGTACGCGCCCGACGTCTCGGCAATGACGCGACCACCGAGTTCGATGCGGAGCCGTGGCTGGACCGTCTCGAGACGCGGCGGTCGCGGGTAATCCCAGACCGACTCCTGGCCGGGCCGCACGGGATCAGGCCGCGGGATCATCGAGGGTCACCCCCGTACTCACGCCGACAGGGACGCCCGCAGGACGCTGGTCCGCGAATGGACGGGGTTACCGTCGTCACGTTGGAGGCTCACGTCCACCGCGGAGTACCCGGCCATGAGCCCAGCCGTGACGGCGTAGTCCCCGTCGCCCGAGGGTGGCAGCACGCCCACCGGCAGCATCTTCTGGGTGGCCGGGTCGAGCAACCACACCTCGTAGAACTCGTTGCTCGAGGGCGAAGAGAGGTCCCGGGTCAGCACGATCATGTGCCGCGTCGCCCCCTCGGCCAGCACCGTCACCGTACCCGTGGCCGAAGGGGGTGCCTGGAGCGCCTGCAGCGAGCCTTGGGCGACGACGGGCTGCCCCGTTGACCGGTGACTCGCCACGACGGATGCTCCGAGCGCGCCCAGCCCCACCAACGCGGCCGCTACGGTCACCACGACGGCGAGGCGGCGGGGACTCCGGGGCGCCCGGGTGGCCCGGGGCCCCTTCCCGCGCTTCATCGGCAGGGTGAGCGGTGGCAGGGACGGCGTGCCGGGCCCGGACGATACCGCCGGGCGCGCGCCCGAAGGGTCTCCGCTCGGGGCTCCCGGTGGCAGGGCGAGGGTTCGATTCACTCGAGCGGCCGAGCTCAACGCGGCGTGGGCCAGGACGACGTCGATGAGCTCCTCGGTGCAGGTCGGGCACACCTTGAGGTGTCGGGTCATGGCGATGGTCTCGTCGCGATCTGTCTTGCCGGCGAGCAGCCCGATCAGATCGAGTTGCTCGTGTACGGCAGCGTCATCGTCGCTCACACGAGTTCACCTCCGTCAACGAGTGCGGCCAGCCGCCTCATGCCTCGGGCCATACGGGCCTTGACCGTGCCGATGGGTACGTCCAGCTTGCCGGCAATC
Source organism: uncultured Acidimicrobiaceae bacterium (assembly GCA_963804055.1). Taxonomy (GTDB): domain Bacteria; phylum Actinomycetota; class Acidimicrobiia; order Acidimicrobiales; family RAAP-2; genus Bog-473. Next base: position 239,438 of record CAWDOU010000011.1, read on the forward strand.
TGCTGCTGCGTGAGGTCCTCGAAATAGGACAACTCGATCACCTCCTGCTGATCGACGGAGAGCTGCGTGAGTGCCGAGCGGAGCTCCGCAGCCCAGGCCAGGCGTTCGACGAACTGGTCACCGTCCTCTCCGGAGAGGTCGCGAATCGTATCCACCGAGACCACGTCATGGCGGCGCCGCCGGAGCTGGTCGATCGCCCGCTTCCGGGCGATGCCGAAGAGCCATGCCTCGAACGGCTTGCCGGCATCGAACCGGTCGCGGCACCTCCAGACCTCGAGGAAGACGATCTGGAGGAGATCGTCGGCCTCATCGCCAGGCACGAAGTGTCGGAGGTAGCCTCGCACCATCGGGCCGTAGAGCCGATAGCACTCCTCCAACGCGCGCTCGTCGCCTTGCGCGATGCGGGTCCCGACCGAGGGCAACGAGAAGGTGCCGACGCTCAATTCTCGACCTGGCACACTGTGAAACCTCCCGGGGACGTCCAGCTCACGAAGTGGCCGGTGGCAGCAGCACCCCGTTGATGACATGGATCACGCCGTTGGAGGCGGCGATGTTCGCCTTAATGACGTGCACCGTCGTGCCCTTGCCGTCAGTGATGACCACCTTCCCGCCTGCGGTGCTGACCGTGAAGGTCGCACCGTCGACCGTCTTGACCGCCCCGGGCTGGATCTGGGACGACTTCAGGGCTCCGGGCACGACGTGGTAGGTCAGGATGCTGACCAGCTCGCCCTTGTTGGCCGGCTTCAGGAGTGACTTGAGGGTCCCCTTCGGCAGCGCAGCAAAGGCGCTGTTGGTCGGGGCGAAGACGGTGAAAGGCCCGCTGCCTTCGAGGGTGTGGACCAGCCCGGCCGCCTTGATGGCGGCGACCAGGGTCGAGAGCTGGGGCGTGTGCTCGGCAATCTGGATCACGTTCTTCGACGACGTCGTCGTGGGGCCGCTCATCGGGGCGGACGAGGCGCCGGCGGCGGCGGCGGCGGCGGCGGATGCACCGAACAGTCCGAGCGCCAACAGCGCCGTAGCCGTCGAGAGGCCTTTGCGAATCTTCATCTGGATCGCTCCTTGTGTGCGTGCGGCAGGGCACCCGCCGCAACTTCTTCACCCCCACCTTCGGGGGCAGGCTTGCCACGGTTGCACTCGACGCAACCTTTTTAGTACTAAATCCGAAGAAGGGGGTGTCGGCTGAAGACGCCGACGGGGCCACGGCCCCCAAACACCTGGAGGAAGCACCATGAAGAAGCGATCCGGCCTGCTCGCCACGGCCGTCCTGGCCGTCGGATTGGCCCTCTCCGTCGTCCCCGCAGTCGCCGGGGCCTCGACCGCCTTCTCCCGAGGCGGCCCAGCACCCACCTGGCACGCGCCGGGATCCCACCCGGTCACCGACCTGAGCCTGGTACACGGGGTACCCGGCCTCGACGTGGACGTCTATGTCGTCAAGAACTTCTTCTCCTACAAGGAACTGCCGGACGTCCACTTCGGCACCGCAGCGGACCTGACCACCGCCTTCCCCGGATGGGTGACGCCGGGCCTCTACACCGTCGACGTCGTCCCCACGGGCACGAGTCCGTTCAAGCCGCTGCTCATCACGTCCTTCTTCCTCGGCTCCGGCCAGAGCAAGAGCGTCGTCGCCTACGTGACCGCCACTCCGTCGGGAGCTGCCGGCCAGCCCATGCTGGGGGTCTTCACCAACGACGTGTCGAGTACCGGCGGCCAGTCCCGCGTCACCGTCCGTCATCTCGCCGTCGCTCCGACCGTTGGCGTGTACGCAGACGGCTCCGTCGCCATCACGCCTTCCTTCTCCAATGGCCAAACAGCCACGGCGGTAGTGCCTCCGAGCACCTACGGCGTGACGGTGACGGCGCCCGGCGCTCCCGGGACGGCGCTCTTCAACGTCGGCAACGTCGCGTTGGCCGCCAACACGAACACGCTGGCCTTCGCCATCGGTGACTTCCCGTCCACCTTCACTGTCGTCGCGCTGGCGGTCCCGACCGCCTGAGCCAAGACGCCACCAGGCGAATCGACGATGCCCGGCCCAAACGGCCGGGCATCGTCGGCCCGGGACGGGCATCTCCGCCCCGCGATGGCCCCCTCACGCGGAGCTGCACCTTCGACACGACCCACTCCCGTATTTCGTTCACGGCGTCTTGGCAGCAACTGAAGTCGTCCGCAGAGTGACATCGGCGGATCTGGAGGGAACCTCCCAGGATGTCGACGTCTTTCGCATACGCCTCCTGCCGGCACCTGCTTCGCGCCACCGAACTCATCGATGCAGTCAGGACCGGACAACGGGCTGCGATCTGCCCAGCTGAGCCCCTCTTGAAGGCATCGCGCCATTGCCGTACTCGATCTGCGCCGTCGACTCTCACGACGCATAGATCGTGAACTCGCGAGCCGGATTCGCAAGGACCAAAAGACATGCGGCGTCTCCGAGCCCGGTGGTCCACCAGTGTTCCGAATGTTGCGTCCGCCATCGGGACCCCTTTCTCCGGCTGGTCCGGGTCGTGCGCCAACCTGGGCGAGGCATGCAGCTTCGACGCCCAACTGGTCCTGAGCCGCTTCGTTGGTGAGCCAGATCGCTCGTATTTAGGGCGGCACCCGCTCGAGGGCCTAGATTGACTGGTGCCGAAAAAACGGGATGTGGCGCAGCTTGGCAGCGCGCCTGCTTTGGGAGCAGGAGGTCCGGGGTTCAAATCCCCGCATCCCGACCGACTGCGGTCAAGCCCGCCAGGGGCGGCGGCGGCAGCCGTCGACACCTGCCCCCGCCCCACCGCCTGCGTCTTCTGGGCCACAATGCTGCATGACCGACACTGCCGAGGCCCCAACCCGATCGGGCGGGGAGGTGGTCCTGCTCACGTTGGCGGCGGCGCAATTCCTCATGACGCTGGACAGCTCTGTCATGAACGTCTCGATCGCCACGGTGGCCAAAGACGTCGGGACAACCGTGACCGGGATCCAGTTCGCCATCACCTTCTACACGCTCGTCATGGCGGCGTTCATGATCACGGGTGGGAAGGTCGGGCAGATCATCGGTCGCAAGCGCGCCTTCATGATCGGCTGCGTGATCTACGGGTGCGGTTCCGCCACCACCGCGCTGGCCAAGTCTCTGCCAGTGCTCGTCGTGGGCTGGTCGGTGCTGGAGGGCCTGGGCGCGGCGCTGATCATGCCGGCGGTCGTCGCGCTGGTGGCCACGAACTTCGGACGGTCCGACCGGCCCCGGGCCTACGGCCTCGTGGCGTCAGCGGGAGCCGTCGCGGTTGCCGTGGGGCCGTTGGTCGGTGGGCTCTTCACCACTTACGCCAGCTGGCGCTGGGTCTTCGTCGGCGAAGTCGTCGTCGTGCTCGGGATCCTGGTCCTCACGAGGCGCATGGCCGATTCGCCGCCGGTGCCCGGCGTGCACCTCGATCCGGTCGGCACGCTTCTGTCGGCCGCTGCGCTGGGCATGATCGTCTACGGGGTCATCCGCTCCGGGACGTGGGGCTTCGTGCAGCCGAAGCCTGACGCGCCGCAGTGGCTGGGGATGTCCCCTGTCGTCTGGCTGCTCCTCGGGGGCGGCGCCGTCCTCGTCCTGTTCGTGCTCTGGGAGAGCATGCGGGTGCGACACAACCGGGCCGCGCTGGTCGACCCGGGCATGCTCAAGGTGCCCCGGCTCCAGGGCGGCCTGACGTCCTTCTTCTTTCAGTTCATGTTGCAGTCCGGGCTCTTCTTCGTGATCCCCTTGTTCTTGTCGGTCGCGCTCGGTCTGTCGGCGGTGGCCACGGGCGTGCGCCTCCTCCCCCTGTCGATCACGCTCCTGGCCAGCGCCGTCGGCGTGCCGAGGATCTTCCCGCACGCCCCGCCCCGACGGATCGTCCGCGTCGGTTTCGGGCTGCTGTTCCTGGGCATCGTCGCACTGCTGGCGGCTCTCGACTCCGGAGCGGGCCCCGAAGTGGTCACGGTCCCGTTGCTGCTGGCCGGGCTCGGGATCGGCACCCTCGCCTCCCAGCTCGGAGCCGTGACCGTCTCCGCAGTGCCCGACTCCCAGAGCGGCGAAGTGGGGGGCGTGCAGAACACCGTCACGAACCTCGGAGCATCCATCGGCACCGCGTTGTCGGGAGCCATTCTCATCGCAGTGCTCACGACGACCTTCCTCGGATCGATCGCGTCGAACCCCGCCGTCCCGAAGGAGCTGTCCTCGCAGGCTCAGGTCGAGCTGTCCGCCGGCATCCCATTCATCAGCGACGCCGACCTCACTGCCGCTCTGCAGAAGGCGGACGTCCCTCCGGCAGCGGCGACCGCCGTCGTCGACGAGAACGCGCAGAGCCGGATCAATGGGTTGCGGGCGGCGCTGGCAGTGCTCGCCCTCATCGCACTGGTCGCGCTGGCCCTCACTCGCCGCCTCCCCACGGTCCAACCAGGGGACGAGACGCCCGAACCCGGGGATCTCGACGCCGCACCGGCCTGAGCCGCCAACTCTTCCCGCTGAGGCTGCGCTCAGCTCCGGCGCAGCGTGACGCTGCACCAGGCTCGCTTGCGGCACGTGGGGCATGTCATGCGATGGTCGAACCGACGTCGGGGACGCCACACGGCGAGTGGGAGCTGGAAGATCAGCAGGTCGAGCACCCCGACGTGCGACGTCTGCCCGCAGCGCGCGCATTCCACGGTGAAACTGCCGCGCTCGTCCAGCGGATTGCCCGACGTCATCGCCACGCTGTCGGGCTCGGGGCGGGCAGCCGAGTAGAGCGCCCGCTTGCCGACGGGCAGGGCGGTGGTGAGGCCGGTTCCACCGAACGCCGACAGATCCGACTCCCCCGCCGACGGCACCCAGAACAAGGCGCGCTTCCCCAGTGGGTCGGGGGCCCTGTCGCTCCGCGCGTCCGCCACGTTGCTCAGGTGGTCTGCATGGCGTCGTAGACGCGCGTGGAGAGCGCGCGGTAGGCCACGGCTCCCGGCGACGTCGGCGCGTGTTGCAGCACCGATCGCCCGAGCCCCGGAGCCTCCGCGAAACGCACCGACTTGGGGACGGACGGTTGGAACAGCGGCAGGCCGTAGCGCTCCTCGACCTCCGAGAGCACCTGGCGCGAATGGGTCGTCCGGGCGTCGAACATCGTCGGGATGACGCCCAGCACCTGGAGCTTCTCGTTGGCGAATTGCCGGACGTCCTCAATCGTCTCGAGCAGCTGCCCGACGCCGCGGTGACTGAGTGCCTCGCACTGCAGCGGCACAATGACGGCCTCCGCCGCGGTCAGGCCGTTGATCGTCAACACCCCGAGAGACGGCGGGCAGTCGATCAGCACGGCGTGGTAGTCGTCGAGCACCGGGAGCAGGGCATGGGCCAGGACGTGTTCGCGGCCCGTTCTGCTGAGCAGGTGCACCTCGGCACCGGCCAGATCGATGGTGGCCGGGACGAGGTCGAGACCCCGCACCTCCGGGACGGCCTTGACGACGTCGGCCAGACGGGCCCGACGGACGAGCACGTCGTGGAGGGACGAGTCCAGTTGGTCGGGGTCGAAGCCGAGCGAATAGGTCAGGCAGGCCTGAGGGTCGAGGTCGACGACGAGGACCCGATGGCCCTGTTGCGCCAGCGCCACCCCCAGCGACTGCACGGTCGTCGTCTTGGCCACGCCGCCCTTCTGATTCGCCACGGCAATGACCTTGAGCATCGCCGGAGTCTAGGACCGGCGCGGCATCTTTCCCAGGGGGAAATCCGGAGGGGAGGCGGGTCAGCGGTAGACCGACCCTTCCAGGTCGACGTCGGCGACGAGGTTGCCCAGGGCCAGGTTGAACTCGTCCAGGTGGAACCCCCAGGACCGGCCGAGGGAGGCCGAGACGGTCGGCCGGGAGACGGCGGTCGCCGGGGCGGCGGTCACCTGCAACCACGACGCGCCCCCCGCCTTGTCGGCATTGTGCGGTGGAGAGCCCGGCACTCGACGAGGAGGTGACCGGGTGAACCAGCTGTCGGGCCAGGGTGGCTCCCGGGCCCACATCGTCATCGCCGGGTCAGCCTACGAGCGGACAATCGGGCACGGCGACCCCCGTAGCGGGCGCGGCCAGGCCGTCCTGCATCAGCGCATAGGGTCGAGGGGCGCAGCTGGGCCAGAGCGATCATGCGACGCGATCCTTTCCGGTCCGCTCCACCCGCAGACCGGAGAACCGAAAGAGCATCGTGGCCGTCCTTCGCATGAATCAGAAGATCGCCGTCGGGATTGTCTTCGTGTCGGCCATGTTCATGAACATCATGGACATCACGATCGTGAACGTCGCGCTGCCCACTATCGGGCGCGACTTCCACATCCAGCCCACCGCGGTTGACGGGGTCGTGATCGCCTACCTGGTGAGCCTGGCCGTCTTCATTCCGGCGTCGGGCTGGTTGGGCGACCGTTTCGGCGGCAAGCGCGTCCTCCTCACCGCCATCGTCGTCTTCACCGTTGGCTCGGCACTGTGCGGGGTCGCGCAGAACATGACCGAACTGGTGTTGTTCCGGGTCGTCCAGGGAGCGGGTGGCGGAATGATGGCCCCCGTCGGGATGGCCATGCTGTACCGGGTCTTCCCGCCGGCCGAGCGTGTCCGTGCCGCCAGCATCCTGACCCTCGGGACCACCGTGGCCCCGGCCGTCGGGCCGGTGCTGGGTGGATTTCTGGTCACCAACTTCTCGTGGCGCTGGGTCTTCTTCGTCAACGTCCCGATCGGCATCGTGGCCGTGCTCTTCGGCGCCCTCGTCCTGGAGAAGGTCGATGCCATCGATGCAGGCCGTTTCGACGTCCCGGGCTTCGTGCTCGGCGGCGCCGGATTGGGGCTCTTGATGTACGGCGTCTCCGAGGGACCCCTCCAATCGTGGTCGTCGACGGCCGTCGTCGCCACCTGCGTGACCGGCGCCGCGCTGCTCACCGTGTTCGTCCTGGTGGAGCTACGCACCACCCGTCCGATGGTGGACCTGCATCTCCTCCGGGAGCGCCTGTTCCGCTCCACCAACTGCGTGATGTTCCTGGCCGCCGCCGCCTTCTTGGGGATGCTCTACCTGATCCCGCTCTACTTCCAGGACGCCAGGGGCCTGAGCGCGCTGCAGTCGGGCCTCTCGACCTTTCCCGAAGCATTCGGCGTCATGATCGGCGCGCAGTTCGCCAGCCGCTTCATCTATCCGAGCATCGGTCCCCGACGGCACATCACCGGCGGCCTGCTGGGGCTCGCCGCCTGCATGCTGGTGCTGACCCAGATCACGGTGAGCACCAACCTGTGGTTCATCCGCGGCCTCATGTTCGTGCTGGGCTGGATGATGGCCCAGGTCATGGTCCCGAACCAGGCGGCCGCCTTCGCCATGATCACGCCCGAGTCCATGGGCCGGGCCTCCACCTTCTTCAACACCATGCGCCAGGTGGGCAGCGCCACCGGTGTCGCCGTGCTTTCGACCGTGCTCATCAGCGCGGGCACAGCTCACGGCAGTGCGGGCACCACGTCCCCGGACATCTCGGGCTACCGCTTCGCCTTCCTCACCGCGGCGATCTTCGCGTTGGCTGCCGCGGCATTCTCCCTGACCATCCACGACGGCGACGCGGCGGAGACGATCGTGCGGCGTGTGCGCCGCGCCGGCCCGGTCCGGCGCACCGGCATGCCGGTCCCCGAAGGCACCCCGGCATGACGACGGTGGAGACGGTCTGCGTGTTCTGTGGGTCGAGCCCCGGAACAGATCCCGCCTATGCGGCTGCCGCCGAGCGGTTCGGCATCGCTGTCGCCGACCGCGGCATCGAGTTGGTCTACGGCGGCGCCTCGGTAGGCCTGATGGGCGTGGTGGCCGATGCCGCCTTGGCGGCGGGTGGCCGGGCGACGGGCGTGATCACCGAGTCCCTGGCCGGCCACGAGATCGCCCACGGCACCCTGAGCGACCTCCACGTCGTGAGCACCATGCACGAGCGCAAGGCGCTGATGTCCGAGCTGTCGGACGCCTTCGTCATGCTCCCGGGAGGGTTCGGGACCTACGAGGAGTTCATGGAGGCCGTCACCTGGGCCCAGCTCGGCATCCACGACAAGCCCTGCGGCATTCTCAACGTGGACGGCTTCTACGACGACCTGCTCGTCTTCGTGCGCCACGCGGTGACGAGCGGGTTCATCAAGGCCCACCAGGTCGACGCCCTGGTCATCGCCGACGACGCGGACGGGCTCCTCACGGCGCTCGCGGGTTCCGATCACGATCAGGTCGCAATGCGGTAGGCCCCCCAACCGTCCTCAGGAAGGATGCGGCAGGAGCAGCACGTCGCGGAGCTCGTCCGCCTCACCCCAGTCGGCGAGCAGCTCGGCCACCGAGGCGTACTCCTTGACCGTCGCCGACGCCTTCTCCAGGAGGGACGCCGAGTAGCCCAGCTCCTCGAAGTAACCGAGATAGTCGGCTACGGAGGTGCCCGACACGCGCCGCAGCATCTCGTCCTTCAGCTCGCTGGTCACGATGGGCCGATCACGTTCGATGAGGCGCGTCGCCCCCCGGACCACCCGGCCTTCGGCTCCTTCCACATCCATCTTCAAGAAGCCGACCGGTCCGTCCACCAGTTCGTCCAGCCGGAATGTCGGCACGACCGTGCCGGGATGCGACAGGAGGTCCCCGCCCTCGATCAGACCACCGTTGGAGCCCACGTGTGTGGAGTAGTAGGCCCACCCGACCGACGTGTCGGCCGCCACCGGCAGCAGCTCGACGTTCGTGATGTCGTTGAGCCGGAGCGAGGACAGGAGGAGGCGGCAATTCTCCGAGTTGGGCTCCAGGGCGATGACCCGCCCGGAGGGCCCGACGAGCCTGGAAGCCAGGAGCGAGTAGTACCCGATGTTGGCACCGACGTCGATCACCGTCATGCCACTCGTGCAGTACCTCTCGAACACGGCTGACAAGTGCACCTCGTACGCACCCGAGAGCAATCCCGGCGTGACAGCGGCATCGGCGGCGTCGCACAACAGCTCGACTCCCCCGACCGTGCACCGCACGGCATCCTCCTGCGCCAGCTGCACTGAGAACGCCGTCGGCGCGACCTGGTGCTCAATGGTCCCCAGCATCCGGCGAATGGTCGACACCCGGGCCAGGTCACCCGTGGCCGCTTTGTCGACATCCGCCCTGAGCCGTTCGGGCAGCGTCGGGTAGAGCAGGTCGACGAGTTGGTCGTAGGTGAGGCCCCGCGGGACCGGCTCGGGCATGGTGCCGCCCAAGCCGTGCACGACCCGATCGCGCAGCGGCCTCAGCCTTTCTTTGACGGCGTCGTGCCAGCTGTCGTGCGCCTCGCCCATTTCGGCCAACGGTATCCGCTGGCCGGAAGGACCGGTCGCTAGTGTCACGACGAGCAAACCCCCGGAGGACGCACTGTGTCGAGCGCAGATCGGATAGCCGCCAGCCGGACCGTGACGGCCAGTGCGGCCCAGGTCTTCCGGATCGTCACGGACCCCGCCATGCACGTCGAGATCGACGGGTCGGGCATGCTGGAGGCGGCACCCGGGGCACGGCGACTGCAAGCCCCCGGGGACACGTTCCTCATGGAGATGGACCGGGAGCCGCTGGGTGACCAGCCGATGGGCAAGTACCAGTCGCTCAACACCGTGACCAGGATCGTTCCGGACGAGCTCCTCGAGTGGAACGTCGGGTTGCCGGGGCGGGGCCCGTTCGGCCACGTCTACGGCTGGGAGATCACGGCCGTGGGGCCGGGCGAGACGGTCGTCACCAACTACTGCGAGTGGCCCGACATCCCCGAATTCGCCCGCCCGCACTTCCCCATCGTCCCGCTCGCCATGCTGGAGAAGTCGGTCGAGAATCTCGCCTCGCTCGTGTCCCACGAGTGACCGAGACCGGGTCGAACAGGCCGCGCCGCCTGCCGCCCGACGTCCGTTGCCACCGCCCCACCCGCGTCCGATGCAGCGACACTCGGGGGGTTCGCCAGGGGTCGTTCGCGGTGGTCTCGACGCGGCCGGCCGGCCGGCCGGCCGAGCCAACTCGATCTCGGCGGTCGTGCCACATCGGTGCTCGATGTCTTGAGACATCACATCGGCGCCCACACATCGGCGCCCTCGGCGCCCTCGGCGCCCTCGGCAGGACTCGAACCTGCGACCCGCTGATTAGAAGTCAGCCGCTCTATTCCAACTGAGCTACGAGGGCAGCGCAGACAAGCCTGACATAGCTGGTCGGCGGCCCGTGGGCATCGGTCGGCGCAGCACCCACGGTTCCGGGGCGGCGTGCCGGGCGGCACCGGGCGGTGTGCCACACTTGTGGCCCTCGGTGGGCGTAGCTCAGTTGGTTAGAGCGCCAGGTTGTGGTCCTGGAGGTCGGGGGTTCGAGACCCCTCGCTCACCCCGAAGACGTCGTCGCTGTCTCCGCTGGAGGGCGCACGACGGAGACGGTTCGACGCGTCCGGGGGAGGTTCGAAGGTGAGTGCTGCTGGCCGGACAGTCCTCGTCACCGGCGCGTCGTCGGGCATCGGCGCCGCGCTGGCCCGCACCCTGGCCGCCAGGGGGGACACCCTGGCGCTGGTGGCCCGCCGCGCCGACCGCCTCGAGGCGGTGCGCCGGGACTGCATCGACACCTCGCCCGACACCGAGGTCTGGGCGGCCGACCTGTCGGAGCCGGAGGCGGCCGCCCACCTGGCCCTGCAGATCTGGGACCACTACGGCGGGTTCGATGTGCTCGTCAACAACGCCGCCGTCCCGATGCGCCGGCACGTCACCCGCCTGACCATGGACGAGGTCGAGCGGACCATGCGCATCAACTACTTCTCCCCCGTGGCCATGTCACTGGCCGTGCTGCCCCGGATGCTCGAGCGCAGCTCCGGCATGATCGTCAACGTCTCGAGCCTCGGAGGGCGGTTGGGCATCACGGCCGAAGCCGCATATTCGGGGTCGAAGTTCGCGCTGGCGGGCTGGAGCGAATCCACGGTGGTCGACCTGGACGGCACGGGCGTCTCGGTCAAGCTCATCATCCCCGGCGCCATCGACACCGAAATCTGGGACCAGCCCGACAACGACGCCCCGCTCTACGACGGGCCCAAGGAGCCGCCCGAGACCATCGCGGCCGGCATCGCCGACGCCATGGACAGCGACCAGTTCGAGCACTACCTGCCCGACATGAAGGCGATCATCGAGGCCAAGACCGCCGATATCGACAGCTTCATCGTGGGCATGCGCGGCCTGGGCGGCCCCGACACGGAGGGAACGGACCAGTGAAGGCATTGCTCTTCGGCGCAGCACCGGATACGGCCGAGGTCCGGCCCACCCCCGAGGACGAGCTGGAGACCATGCTGGCCGGCATCCCGTTCGGCCTCCATGAGATCGATGACGCCCGCCTCGTCCGACCCGACTGGGTCGTGACCCGGCCGATCCTCTCGGGCATCTGCGGGTCCGACGCCAAGCTCGTGCTGGGCGACTTCAACACGGGCGATATCGACAATCCGATGGCGGCGTTCTCCTCCCTCCCCCACGTTCCCGGGCACGAGGTGGTCGCCGAGGTGGTGGCCCTCGGCCCGGAAGCCCGCGGGCTCGACGTCGGCCAGCGCGTCGTGCTCAATCCGTGGCTGACCTGCGCGCCGCGCGGCATCACCCCGCTCTGCCCGCCCTGCCAAACCGGAGACCTCAGCCTGTGCTGGAGCTTCACGAAGGGTGACCTGGGGCCCGGTGTGCACGTCGGCGTCATCACCGGCGCACCGGGCGCCTGGGCCGAACAGCTGGCGGCGCACGACTCCATGCTGATCCCGGTCCCGGACGGCATCTCCGACGAAGCCGCCGTGCTGGCGGACCCATTCTCGGTCTCCTTCCACGCCATTGTGCGGCACCCGCCACCCTCCTCGGGGAAGGTGCTCGTCTACGGCGCCGGCGCCCTGGGGCTCACGAGCGTCGCCATCCTCAAGGCCCTCTACCCCGGGGTGGAGGTGGGCGTCGTCGCCCGCTTCGAGGCCCAGCGCGCCATGGCCACGCGCTTCGGCGCGGACGCCGTCTTCGCCCACGAGCCCCGGCTGCAGCTCGTGGAGGAGCTCGCCGCCTGGTCGGGCGCCGTCCTGCACCAGCCACTAGACGGGCTGCCCGTCACGCATCCCGGGCACATCGACGTGGTCTACGACTCCATCGCCAAGGCCGAGACGCTCGAGGTCGGCGTACGCGTCCTGGCCGAGCGGGGCCGGCTGGTCTACACCGGTGTGGCGACCCCCGAGCGGTGGGAGTCCACCCCGATCTACTTCAAGGAGATCACCATCGCCGGCTCCAACGCCTTCGGCATGGAGGACTTCGAAGGGCGCCGTCTCCACGCCATCGCCCTCTACCTCGAGCTGGTCCGCGATGGTCGGCTCGACATCACGCCGATGCTCACGCACCGCTTCGGCCTGGAGGAGTGGTGGCCCGCCCTCAAGGCCCTGGCCCGCCAAGATCGCAGCGGCGCCCTCAAGGTGGCCTTCACCCCGAACGGGTAGGCGTCCCCTACGCTCCCGTACCGAGTCCGCTGAAGCGCTCGTAGCGCACGTCGGCGGCGCGCACCCAGGCCGGGTCCGGTTCGATCGTCCGCCCCACGGCTGACCAACGTGTCGAATCGTCCAGCGACGACTCGAGCCCCGCAGCCAGCCGAGCGAAGTAGGCGGCCCCCAGCGCAGCGCCCTCGGGCACGGCGACGGTGTCCACGGGCAGGTTCGTGGCGTCGGCCACCGCGGCCATCCATGCCGTCACCCGCGAGCCACCGCCGCTGGCGATTATCCGCCGGGGCTTGACGCCGGACCGGTCCAGCATGCGACGGACCACGAAGCCGCTCGCCTCGTAGGCGGCGCGCTCGAGTGCCTCCGCACCCGATCCGATGTCGAGGCCGTAGATGTTGGAGCGCAGGGTGTGGTCCTCGAAGGGCGTGCGCTCCCCGCGCACGTACGGCAGCCAGACCGGAACCCGGTCGGGGATGCCCAGACGGGGCTCGAGCTGCTCGCGCTTGGGCCCGGGGCGCGGCGTGTCCCGCAACAGGTGGCGGGCCCAGTCCACGAAGAGGGCGCCGGCGTTGCTGGGGCCGCCGATGAGGTAGCGGTCGACGGTCGTGCTGGGGTAGCTGATCAACCCGTCCGCCTGCAGCCACTCGTCGCACACCGCCCAGCAGATGAGCGTGGCCCCGAAGATCACGAGGACGTCACCCGGCTCGGTGGCACCCGACACGATCTGGTCGCAGAGCGCGTCGATCGTCCCTCCCGTGACGATGGCATCGCGGCCGGGCAATGTGCCGGCCGCCTGGCCCATGTTCACCACCATGGGCATCTGCCGCTCCGAGATGCCCATGGAGCCCAACAGGTCGGTGTTCCACCCCTTGTGGGTGTGCACCAGCCCGAGCGACGCGGTGACACCCGTGTCGATCGCCGGCAGGCCCGAAATGGCATTGGTCGCCACCGCCTGGCAGGGCCAGTAGCCGCGGGCGTCCGGCACCTCCCTCGAGGCCCAGCGCAGGAACCCCTCGGCGTCGGGCATGGTGCCCAGCGGGACGACGGCATCGGCGGCGGCATCCTCGCTGGGCCGGCCCTCACGGTCCCCGTAGAGCAGGCCCGGCAACAGAGGGACGCCGCCGCGCCCGACGGCGGTCATGGAGGGCACCATGGAGGCCACCGCCACGCCGGCGAGGGAGTTCCCGTCGGCCTCGAGCTGGGCGGTCACCTGCCCGAAGGCCTTGCGGGGCCCGGCCCGCCACGCCTTCTTGGCGTCGTGGCGCAACACGTCGGGCTCGGGCGCCAGGATGCTGTGCGGCACCCTGCTCCGCGCCACGACCTGGCCGTTCTCGTCGACGGCCAGGGCCTTTACCGACGTGGTGCCCACGTCGACGCCGACGGTGACCGGCCTTCCGGAGGACGTCATGAATCTGACACGCGTGTCATGATCCGCCATTATGGACGACGTCCGACCCACGAGGAGAGTTCCACCGACATGACAGGTTCCCGCCCGAAGGCTCTGGTCACCGCCGCCGTGAGTGGCCCCGGCCTCGACTTGCTCCACCAGCTGGCGGATCTCGTGCTCGACTCGTGGCTGGACCAGCCCTCCCTCCGCATCTACAACGCCGCCCAGCTGGCCGAGCGGGCCGCCGCGGAAGGCGCCAACATCGTCATCGTCGAGAGCGATGTCTGCGGCGCCGACCTCTACGAGCAGCCGATCATGGCCGTGTGCAGCTGCCGCGGCGATCCCACCAACGTCGATGTGGCGGCCGCGACCGCTGCCGGGGTCCCCGTCCTGCGCGCGCCGGGGCGCAACGCCGACGCCGTGGCCGAGCTCGCCGTTGCGCTGCTGTTCGCCGCCACGCGCGGCGTCGTCCCGGCTGACCGCGATGTGCGCGAGGGCGAGATCTACCGGGACGGCAAGATCCCCTACCAGCGCTACCGGGCCTGGGAGCTGAACGGCCGCACGGTCGGCCTGGTCGGGCTCGGCGCGGTGGGGCGCGCCCTGCGCTGGCGCCTACGCGGCCTCGGCATGGACGTGCTGGCCTACGACCCGTACGCGCCGGACGCCACGAGCTCGTTCGACGAGCTGCTGGCCAAGTCCGACGTGATCTCGGTGCACGCCCCGGTGACGCCGGAGACGACCGGGATGATCGACGCCGACGCCTTTGCCAAGATGCGCGACGGCGTCGTCTTCCTGAACACGGCCCGGGCCAAGATCCACGACACCGACGCGCTGGTGGCCGCCCTGGCCTCGGGCAAGGTGCGCGCGGCGGGCCTGGACCACTTCGAGGGCGAGCACCTGGCCACCGACCACCCGCTGACCACGTTCCCCCAGGTCGTGCTGACGCCGCACATCGGCGGCGCCACCTATGACACCGAGTCCAACCACACCCGGACGATCGCCGAGGACCTCTGCCGGCTGATGGCCGGGGCGCGTCCGCTGAACATCGTCAACCCCGAGGTTCTCCCCTCCTGACGTGGCGGCTCGGCAACCGACCATCATCGCCACCTCCATCGGGTTCCAGGCCGAAGGCCCCGACCCGGCGAACCTGCGGCCGGGACCGTCGTACCGGCTGGCGGCCGATCTGGCCCAGGCCGGTGCACACCCCCGCATCTGCATCATCGCCACCGCCGTGGGCGACGACGCGGCGCGCCTGGCGGCGGCGCACAATGCGTTCTCAAAGCTCGGCTTCATCAGCTCGCACCTGACGCTGTTCCCGATGCCCAACGTGCCCGACGTGCGGGCCCACCTCCTGGCGCAGGACGTCATCTGGGTAAGCGGCGGCAGCACCGCCAACCTCTTGGCCCTCTGGCGCCTGCACGGCCTCGACCTGGTCTTGCGGGAATGCTGGGAGGCCGGCGTGGTGCTCAAGGGCGTCTCCGCCGGATCGCTGTGCTGGCACGTGGGCGGCACGACCGACTCCTTCGGCCCCACCCTGGTGCCGGTCACCAACGGGCTCGCCTTCCTCCCCTGGTCCAACAGCCCACATCACGACGCGGAGGAACAGCGGCGGCCCCTCATCCACCGCCTCATCGCCGAGGGCACGCTCCCCGACGGCTACGCCACCGAGAACGGCACGGGGCTCGTGTTCTTCGGCACGGAGCTGCAGGACGCCTTCACCGAGGTCGACGGCAAGCTCGCCTACTCGCTCACGCGTGACGGGACGACGACGCGCGAGGTGGCGCTCCAGACCCGGCTCCTCTGACCCGGCTCCTCTGACCCGGTACCCCGCGTCAGGCCACGGCGCCGGCCCACTCGGAACCGGCGTGCACGGTGTCGGTGTCACGGCCCGAGCGCAACACCCGCCCGGGCACGGCACCGGTGAACTCCCCGTCGCGCACGATCTCGCTCCCGTTGACGAGGACGTGGCGCACCCCGATGGCGTCGGCGTACAGCCGGCTCGCGCCACCGGGGAGGTCGTCGCGGGTCCGGACGGCCCCGTGGCCGATGGTCGCGGGATCGAGCACCACCACGTCGGCGAAGTGCCCGGCGACGAGGCGGCCCCGGTCGCGCAGCCCGTAGAGACGGGCGGGAACGTCGCTCAACAGGCGCACCGCCTGCTCCCAGCTGAGGAGCCCGCGCGCCCGTACTCCGTCGCCCAACAGGGAGGTCGAATAGATGGCCCCGCACATGGTGTCGAGATGGGCGCCGGCGTCGGAGCCACCGACGATGGCCCGGGGGTCCCGCCACACCTCGGCGCGCAACGCCCAGTCCGCCTCGGACTCGCCCATGGGAGGCCGCAGCCCGGTACGGAGACCGTCGGACACGACCACGTCGAGCAGCACGTCGAAGGGCTCTGCTCCGCGCGCACGCGCGACGTCTCCCACGCTGCGGCCTTCCGCTTCCGCGTTCTCGGGCGCAAAGGTCTCGTCGAAGATCAGGCGGTCCCACACGGCGAGGTGGCGCAGGATCCCCGCCTCGTCCGACTGCGCTCCGGCATCGAGGCGCCGCCGGGTGTCGGGGTCCGAGAGCGCCGCCATGCGCTCTGCCGCGGGGAGGGCGAAGACCTCCCTCCATCCCGGGAGACCGTCGAGGATGGCACCGCTCTCGAAGCTCAGCCGAATCTGCATGGTGTGCGGCAGCGTCAACGCCAGCACGGTCGCGCCCCGCTCGGCGGCCGCACTCCCGGCGGCCAGCTGGCTCCAGGCCCCGTCGGCGTTCATGGCCGAGACGCCCAGCACATTCCAATTGACGGGCCGGTCCGCCAGCAGCGACATGGTCGAGAGGAAGTCGATGTCGTCCTCGGTGAAGCCGTTCAGGCAGCCCGCCACGATCAGTTCCACCGTGGTGCCCTCGTGCCGGCGCACGGCGGCGGCCAGGCGCTCCATCTCCTCCCTGGACGCCGCCCGGGACGGGACGGGCTGGCCGTCGCCGTCGTTGTGCGTGTGGACCTGCGACGTCGAGAAGCCGAGCGCCCCCTCCCCCAGGGCCGCGTGCAGCGCGGCCTCCATGGCGTCCACGTCGGCGGCGTCGGCCGTTCCGCCCACCGCCCGGTCCCCCATGACCAGCCGCCGCAGCGTGGAGTGCCCGACGAGGAAGCCCGCGTTGACGGCGATCCGGCCGTCGAGGCGTCCGATCCACTCCCCGAAGGAGCCCCAGTCCCACGGCAGACCGGCGCGCAGCGCGGCGAGGGGCATCCCCTCGACCCGCGCCATCATGCGCGAGATGTAGTCGACGTGCTCCGGCGCCATGGGCGCCAGCGAGAAGCCGCAGTTGCCACCGAGCACCGTGGTCACGCCGTGGAGCGGGGACGGGCTGGCATTGGCGTCCCAGAACAGCTGGGCGTCGTAGTGGGTGTGCAGGTCCACGAAGCCCGGCGTGACCAGCATGGCAGTGGCGTCGATCACGGTGTCCGCACCCGCCTCGTCGAGGCCGGGCCCGATGCCGGCGATCCGTTCCCCCTCGATACGCACGTCGGCACGCTCCGGCGGTGCGCCCGTCCCGTCCACCACCGTCCCACCCCGGATGACCACCGTCATGCCGACCCTCCCTGTTCGTCGGGCCCCGGCCGCACGACTCGGACCCGCTGGTGCGCGAACGCCTGCATCCCCTCGGCGCCCAGCTCGAGGCCGAAGCCGGACTGTTTCCATCCGCCCATCGGTGCGTACATGTCGATGGCGGACATGCCGTGGGCGTTCACGAACACGGTCCCGGCCGAGAGTCGCGCGGCCACGTCCGCCGCCAGCGCGTCGTCGTTGCTCCAGACCGACGCGCACAACCCGAAGGGCGTGTCGTTCGCCGCCTCGACGGCCTCCTCCACGTCGTCGTAGGGAATGACGGGGAGGGCGGGAGCGAACTGCTCCTCGCGCACGATGCCGGCGTCGGACCGCGGGTCCACGACGAGCGCCGGCGAGACGAAGTAGCCACCGCTCCCCTCGTCCTCGGATCGGATCTGGCCCGGTCGCACGAGCACCGCCCCCGCCGAGGCCGCCTCGGAGAGAAAGGCCTCGACCCGGTCGCGCGCACCGGCGGTGTGCACCGGGCCCATGGTCACGCCGTCGGCCAGGCCGTCGCCGACGGTCTCGAGCGCCAGCCGGCCGGCCAGCGCGTCCACCGTCTCGTCCATGCGGTCCCGGTGCACGTAGAGGCGCTTGATCGCCATGCACACCTGTCCGCTGGTCACGAAGGCCGCCTCCGCAATGCGGTCGGCCAGCGCGGCATCACCGACCACGTCCGGCGCCAGGATGGCGGCGTCGTTGCCACCGAGCTCGAGCACGACAGGCCGCGTCGTTGCCGCCGCCGCAGCCATGACGGCCTGACCGGTTCCCACACCTCCGGTGAAGGAGACCATGTCGACGTCGGGATGGCCGACCAGGGCGGCACCGAGCACGGCATCGGGACCGTTGACGACGTTGAGAATGCCGGGTGGCAGCACTGCGGCCATGGCCGCCGCGACGAGCAGCACGGTGGCAGGACAGGTGGGCGGGGCCTTCACCACCACGGTGTCGCCGGCCAACAGGGCGGGGAGCACCTTGTTCGCCATGACCGAGACGGGCCAGTTGAAGGGCAGGATCGCCGCCACCACACCGTGAGGGACCCACTCGATCCGGGTCGAGCCCCCACGCACCTGGCGCGGCGCCAGCGCCTCGGCCACCAACGGCGCGAAGGCCGTCGCCATCCCGCCGATGGTGGTGGTGTCGAAGATCGCCTCGAGGTACGTCTTCCCGTGCTCCCGGGTGAGCAGACGGGCCAGGTCACCCGCTTCCACGGCGGCCACACCCGCCTCGGCGGCGGCGATGACCCGAGACGCCCGGTCGTCGGGCGACAGGGCGGCCCAGCCCCGCTGCGACCGCCGGGCGGCCTCCACCGCCCGGTCGAGCTGGGCCGGCGTGGCGGACGGGGCCCGGAGCACGACCTCGGCGGGACGGGCTGGGTTGGTGACGGGATACGTCCCGGCGGCCCCCGCCTGGACCTCGCCGCCGATCAGCAGGCCCACGCCGGTCAGGACGTCTTCGATCTGTGTGGTCATGCGCCCCCCGGGCCGGACAACGATGCTGACGATAGTGTCACCTTCCCGTGGGAACCGTCGACACAGGGCCCGCTGCAGGCATGGCCACACTGCTGCCCGACCCCGAGCCGCGGCCCATCCGGATGCCGGTGATTTCGGTCGACGATCACCTGATTGAGCCCCCGGATCTCTTCGAGGGCCGCCTGCCCGCCGGCCTCGCTCCCCGAGCGCCCCGCGTGGTGGAGCAGGACGACGGAACGCAGAGCTGGATCTTCGAGGGGCGCCACTATCCCAACGTCGGGCTCAACGCCGTGGTGGGCCGACCGCGGGCCGAGTGGAGCATGGAGCCGGCACGCTTCGACGAAATGCGGCCCGGGTGCTTCGACATCGAGGCCCGCATCGAGGACATGGACCGCGCCGGCATCTGGGCCTCGCTGTGCTTCCCGTCCCTCGTCTCGGGGTTCTGCGGCGCGGTCTACTCACGGGCCACCGACGGCGAGCTCGGCCTCGCCTGCCTGCGCGCCTTCAACGACTGGCATCTGGAGGTGTGGGCGGGGACGCATCCCGACCGCATCATCCCGTTGCAGCTGCCGTGGTTGGCCGAGGTCGCGGTCGCCGCCTCGGAGGTCCGGGCCAATGCCGCCCGCGGCTTCAAGGCGGTCAGCTTCCCCGAGTTCCCCGCCCAGCTGGGGCTGCCGTCCATCTTCAGCGGCGCATGGGACCCCTTCTTCGCTGCCTGCGAGGAGACCGCGACCGTCGTCTGCCTCCATACCGGCGCGTCGTCCTGGGCCCCCTTGCCCTCGCCCGACCCGCCGTTCGAGCTCCTCCCCACGCTCTTCCCCGTGAACGCGCTGCTCGCCGCGGGCGAGTGGCTGTGGTCCGGGGTGCCCCTGCGCTTCCCCCGGCTCCAGGTGGCCCTGTCCGAGGGCGGCATCGGGTGGGTCCCGATGCTCATGGACCGGGCCGACTACGTCCTCGGCCATTCGGCGTCGGGCACGGAGAGCACCGCCTGGCCCTCCGATCTGCTGCCGAGCGAGGTGTTGCGGCGCAACTTCTGGTTCTGCTCCATTGACGACCCCTCCGCGGTGGCACAGCGCCACGTCATCGGGCTCGACCACATCATGGTGGAGAGCGACTACCCGCACGCCGACTCGTCCTGGCCCGACACCCAGGCGGTACTCGCCGCGACCTGGGGTGCGCTGCCCGACGACGAGCTGCGGGCCGTGGCCGGCGGCAACGCCAGCCGCCTGTTCCGCCACCCGCTCCCACCGGCCGACGACTGGCGGATACCGACGTCGTGATCGTGGGAGGACACCTTCCCTTGCCGCCGTGCGCGGGCCCGATCGTCGACGCGGACGGCCATGTCGTGGAGCCCGAGTCGGCCTGGTCCCACCTCCCCGATCGGTACCGGCCGCGCCTGCACGCCGACCGTGCCGGCTACGAGCACGTCCTCGTCGGCGACACCGAGGTGCTGGCGGTGCCGCTGGGCAGCCTGACCCGCCCGGGCTCCACCTTCGACGACCCCTCGACGTTCCGCCCGCTGTCCGACGCCCAGCCGGGCGGGTCGGACCCGGTGGCCCGGCTGACCGACATGGACAGCGAGGGCATCGACCAGGCCGTGCTGTACCCGACGATCGGGCTGTACTTCTCCCTGGTGGAGGACCCGGCGGCTGCGGTTGCCCTGGCCGGCGCCTACAACGACTGGCTGGCCGGGTACTGCGCCGCCGACCCGCGCCGGCTCTTCGGGGCGGCCATGGTGCCGTTGCAGGACCCCGCGGCGGCCGCACGCGAGCTCCGGCGCGCCGTCACCGAGCTCGGCCTCGTCGCGGGCTTCGTCCGCCCCAATCCCTGTCTCGGGCGCTCACTGGCCGACCGCGCCTACGACGTGGTGTGGGAGACGGCCGAGGAGCTCGAGGTGCCCATCGGCATCCATGAGGGCAGTTCGGTCAGCGTGCCGACCCTCGGGGCCGACCGACCGTTCAACCCCCTCATCCTCCATGCGGTGTCGCACTCGTTCGAGGCCATGCTCGCCTGCGCGCAGCTCATCGCCTTCGGGACGCTCGAGCGGCACCCGGGACTGCGGCTGCTCTTCCTGGAATCCTCCGGCGGCTGGGCCCCGTTCTGGATCGAACGCCTGGACGAACAGGCGGAATCCTTCGGTGGGTTCTGCCCGGACATGGTGCTGCGCCCATCGGAGTACTTCGCCCGGCAGTGCGCCATCAGCTTCGAGGTCGACGAGCACACGTTGCCCGCTCTGGCGCCCTTCGTCGGCGAGCGCCGCGTCGTGTGGGGCAGCGACTATCCCCACCACGACGCCACGTTCCCCGGGGCCGTGGACGCGATCCGCTCCACTGTGGCACCCTGCCGCACGTCCACCCAGGTGCAGGTCCTCGGGCTCAACGCGCGCCGCCTGTACCGGCTGCCGTCGCGGGGCACCGGGCTGTCGGGACTCCTGGACGACTACTTCACCGCCGTCACCGCACAGGAGATCGAGCTGGTGCGCGAGCTGTTCGCACCCGACGCGGTGTTCGTGAGCGGGGACATCCGGCTGGAGGGCCTCGACGCCATCAGCGGCTACTACCTCGCCAAGACGTTCACCTACGAGGACTTCCGGCCCGCCCCCAGGACGCCGGCCTTCGACGGTGCACGGATCTCGGTGGACATCGACGTCCGCCTCGGCGGCACGGACACCACGGTGCACGACGTGTTCGAGACGGACGGCAGCCGCATCACGGCCTTGCGGGTGAGCGGGTTCGAAGAGGCGCTGGGCGCCGCCCGGCGCTGACGGTCAGGCCGGTTGCGGCTGGGGCCCGCGCAACAGGCGCCCGGGTCGCTCCCCCGTCGCCTCGTCGTGCTCCCGCACGACCGTGCCCGACTTGACGGTCGCCACGTACCCGCGGGCCCGCTGCACCAACCGCTTGCCCGACGCCGGGAGGTCGTAGACCATCTCGGGCGACTCGAGGGTGAGCGCCGCGTGGTCGATGACGTTGACGTCGGCCAGGTGGCCGGGCGCCAGCAGGCCCCGGTCCCGAAAACCGTAGAGCTCGGCGGTGCGGCGGGTCTGGAGGTGCACCACGGTCTCGACCGGGAGCCCCTCCCCCCGGCTGCGGTCGCGGGCCCAGTGCGTCAGCATGAAGGTCGGGAGGCTGGCGTCGCACAGCACCCCGCAGTGCGCTCCCCCGTCACCCAGGCCGAGCACCGTGGCCGGGTGCACGAGCATCTCGCGCACCGCGTCGAGATTGACCGCGGCGTAGTCGAGCAGCGGCAGGTAGAGGAGCTCCTTGCCGTCGCGCCCGAGCATGAGGTCGTAGAGCACCTCGTCGGTCGTCCGGCCCTGGGCCGCCGCCAAGGCGGTCACGCTGCGCTCGGGCGCCGGCTCGTAGTCGGGTGGGTCGCCCAAGGGGAACAGCTTGTGCAGGTTGCCGCGCAGCAGCTGGACGAAACCGCCCGGGCGCGGCTCCTCGGCCAAAATGGCGGCGCGCACCTCGGGGGTGCGCAGGCGCGCCACCCGCTCGGCCAGCGGGAGGTCGGCGATCTCCTGATAGGCCCGGTGGTGCGCGAAGGGGTGGGTCACCGACTGGAACCCGACCATCAGCGACGTCGGCTTGCCCGCGACCTGCGGCACCAGCCAGGCGCCACGCCGGTTGGCCGCCACGCCGCGGTCGATCCACTCGCGCCACAGGTCGGGCGCGAAGTCCGCCTGGAGCACCTGGTACGTCACCGGCACGCCGGCGCGGATGGAGATCTCTGACATCCAGGCGAACTCGTGGTCGAGGTCCCGCATGTCGCTGGCCAGCGAGAAGACCCGGTGCCCCGCCTTGCCCAGCGCCTCGCCGATGGCGATCAGCTCGTCGGCCGCCGCCGTGGTCCCGGCCGCCAGCTCGCCGTCCTTGGCCCGGTGCAGGATCGTGCGCGTGGTCGACGCTCCGATGGCGCCGGCCTGGACGGCCTCGCGCACGAGCGCCGCCATCTCGGCGATCTCCCCGCTCGTGGCCGTGTCATTGGCCCGGCCTTCGCCGAGCACGTAGGCCCGCAGTGCGCCGTGCGGGACGAGCGACGCCACGTCGAGGACGCGTTCGGTGCGCTCGAGCTCGTCGAGATACTCGCCGAAGGACTCCCAATTCCAGTTCATGCCCTCGGCCAGCGCGGTGCCGGGGATGTCCTCGACGCCCTCCATCAACTGAATGAGCCAGGCGCGGTCGGACTCGCGGGCCGGAGCGAACCCCACCCCGCAGTTGCCCATGACGACTGTCGTCACACCGTGCCATCCCGACGGCGAGACCTCCGGGTCCCACGTGGCCTGACCGTCGTAGTGGGTGTGGATGTCGACCCAGCCCGGCGTGACGAGCAGCCCATCGGCATCGATGGTGCGCCGGGCGGGCCCGTCGACCTGGCCCACCGCCGTCACGATGCTGCCGTCGATGGCGACGTCGCCCGTGCGCGCCGGGCGTCCGGACCCGTCGGCGACGGTGCCGCCGCGGATGATCACGTCGTGCATGAATGCTCCTCCCCGGGGCGCTCCGGCGTGCCCCCGCCGGCGACCGGTCCGGCGTCGGGACCGCGGTCGGCTACACCCAGCTTCGCAGCTTTTCGATCATCGCGACTGGGTCCGGGCCCACCGGGGTGACGTTGAGATGGGTCACCCCCACCTCGGCCAGGGCGGCCACGCGCTCTTTGATGTAGGACTCGGGGCCGCAGAGGGACGTGGCCTCGAGCAGCTCGGCCGGCACGAGCGCCGCCGCCTCCTTCTTCTGGCCCGACAGGTAGAGGTCCTGGATCGCCGCAGCCTCCTTCTCGTAGCCGTAGCGGCACGCGAGCGCGTTGTAGAAGTTCTTGCCCTTGGCTCCCATACCGCCGATGTAGAGCGCGGCGGCGCCACGGCCGAGGTCCCGGATGGGCGCCACCTCGGACTCCTCGCCGATGGCCAGGATGCCGCCGGCGGCGATCTGCAACGTGTCGAGCGACGGGTCGCGCCTGGCCGTGCCCGCGTCGAGCGACGGGCCGAAGACCTCCCTCGCCTTGTCGGGGACGAAGAAGATTGGCAGCCAGCCGTCGGCGACCTCGGCCGTCATCGCCACGTTCTTCTCGCCCAGCGCGGCGACCCAGATCGGGATGCGGTTGCGCACGGGGTGGTTGATCAGCTTGAGCGCCTTGCCCAGCCCCGTGCCCTCACCGGCGGGAAGGGGGATGTGGTACGACGCGCCGTCGTGCGTGAGCGGCGCCTCACGGGCCCACACGTCGCGACAGATCTCGATGATCTCGCGGGTGCGGCCGAGCGGCCGGTCGTAGGGGACGCCGTGGAAGCCCTCGATCACCTGGGGGCCCGACGCGCCCAGCCCGAGGATGCAGCGGCCACCCGAGACGGCGTCGATGCCGGCGGCCGTCATGGCGATGAGCGTCGGCGTTCGGCTGTAGATGGGGAGAATGGCCGAGCCGATCTCGAGCCGCTCCGTCTTGGCGGCCAGGAACCCCATATAGCTCGGCGCGTCGAAGCTGTAGGCCTCGGCGACCCAGACCACGTCGAGCCCCACCTTCTCGAGCTCCACGGCCTGGCGGGCCGACTCCTCGAACCCGCCGGCGTAGTTCAGCGTCATGGACAGCTTCACGCGGTCCTCCCTTCACTCGTGGCGCCCATCCTGCCGTCGAAAAAGAGTGTACTCAACTCCGCGTCCGGCGGCCGGCCCCTAGCATCGCAGCCGTGACGGGAGACCGAATCGACCTCGTCCTCTTCGACTTGGGCGGGGTGCTCATCCGGCCCGGTGGGGTGGCGTCCATGCGGGACCTGGCGGGGATCGAGAGCGACGAGGCGCTGTGGGCCCGCTGGCTGAGCTGCCCGTGGGTGCGCCGCTTCGAGGCCGGGCAGTGCACGCCCGACGAATTCGCGGCCGGCATGGTGGCGGACTGGGCGCTCGCCCTCGAGCCGGCGGCCTTCCTCGAGGAGTTCGGCCGCTGGCCCGAGCCCCCGTTCGAGGGCGCGCTCGAGCTCGTCGACGCAGTGCGGGCCACCGCTCCTGCCGGCGCCGCCTTTCTCTCCAACATGAACTCGTTCCAATGGACGGCCAACTACGAGGCGACGCCGCTGGCCGAGGCCTTCGCCTTCCGCTTCCTCTCCTTCGAACTGGGTCTGGTCAAGCCGGACGCGGCCGTCTTCGAGGCGGTGGCGGACCGGCTGCCCGTCGCCCGCCGGCGGGTACTGTTTCTCGACGACAACGCCATCAACGTCGAAGCGGCGCAGGACGCCGGCTTCGCCGCCCGGCACGTGCGCGGCGTGGAGGCGGCCCGGGAGGCCCTGGTGGCGACGGGCGTGCTCGGGGCCTGACCGCCTCGCGACCGCACCGCCGGTTGGGGTGCGGCGCCGCGGCTGTGCCAACATGCGGCCATGGTTGCCAACGGCCCACTGCTGCGCCTCCTGCCGCGCCTGGACGACGACGTCCGCTTCTTCTGGACCTCCGGCGAGGACGGCGTCCTCCGCTTCCTGCGCTGCGACGACTGCGGGTTCTACATCCACCCACCGGGCCCGGTCTGCCCCCGCTGTCTCTCGCGCAACGTGGCGCCGCAGGCGGTCAGCGGCCTGGCCCACGTGGAGACGTTCACGGTCAACCACCAGCAGTGGATCCCGGGCAGCGATCCCTACATCATCGCCTGGGTGTCGATCGACGAGCAGCCGGACGTGCGCCTGACCACCAACCTGGTCGATGTGGAGCCCGACGACGTGCGCATCGGCATGCCGGTGCGGGTGCTCTTCGAACACGTCGACGACGTCTGGCTCCCGCTCTTCACGCCGGTGGAGATGGCGTCGTGAGCCCACGCCCGCCGGAAGAGCCGCTGGAGCGGCGAGCCATCATTTCGGGGATCGGGCAATCCGACGTGGGTCGCCGCCTGGGACGTTCCGACCTCGATCTGACGGTGGAGGCGGCGCTGGCGGCCATCGCCGACGCGGGACTGACCCGCGACGACATCGACGGCCTTTCCACCTACCCGGGCATGGGTGCCGGAACCCCCGGTTTCGGCGGCCCGCCATCCCCGGAGGTGCAGGACGCGCTGGGCCTGTCGCTCAACTGGCACGACGGCGGCGGCGAGGGCCCGGCGCAGATGCGCGCCGTCATGGCGGCATCGTTGGCCGTGGCAGCCGGCCTGGCCAAGCACGTGCTCGTCTACCGCACCGTCACCGAGGGCTCGGCGCAGGGAACGGGTGGCCGTCAGCCGATGGGCGGGACCGGCAGCAGCGGATCCGTGCCGCGCTTCGGCAGCTTCATGCAGTGGTCGCTCCCCTACGGCGCCGTGTCGGCCGCCAACTGGATCGCCATGGTCGGCCAACGCCGCGTGCACGAGTTCGGCCTGACGCGCGAGCAGCTGGGCCAGATCGCCATCAACGGCCGGCGGAACGCCGCCCTCAACCCCAAGGCCGTCTACAGGGACCCGATGTCGATGGACGACTACCTGGCGGCACGCATCATCACCACGCCGCTGTGCCTGTTCGACTGTGACGCGCCGTGCGACGGCTCGACCGCGGTCATCGTCTCGCACCGCGACATGGCGGACGACCTCGACCATCCCGCCGTCAACATCAATGCACTCGGCACGGCGCTGCGTGGCCGGCCGAGCTGGGACCAATTCGACGACATGACGACGATGGCGGCGCGCGACGCGGCGGCCTCCATGTGGGAGCGCACCGACCTGACGCCGGCCGACGTGGACACGGCGCAGCTCTACGACGGCTTCAGCGTGCTGACCATCGTCTGGCTCGAGGCCATGGGCTTCTGCGGCCGCGGCGAGAGCGGGCCGTTCATTGAGGGCGGCGCCAACATCGCCCGCGACGGGCTGCTGCCCCTCAACACGGCGGGGGGCCAGCTCTCGGGCGGGCGCCTCCACGGGTTCTCGCTGATCCACGAGGCCTGCGTGCAGCTGCGGGGCGAAGGGGGCGAGCGCCAGGTCGTCCGGCCGGGCGGCCGGGACCCCGAGGTCGCCGCGGTGGCCAACGGTGGCGGCCCGATCGCCGGGACCATGCTGCTCACCCGGGGCATCCGCTGACCGCAGGGCACTGACCGGCCCTGAGCTGGGACGACGGCTGCAACTCTGAACTCTCGACTCTCAACCTGAAGTTGAGGATGAAGGGATCCTTTCGCTTCCGCCAAGCCTCACGTTGTAGTGGAGGTTGAGGGTTCAGCGCGGTGGGACCGGCTCAGGAGCCGTCCCGGCCAGGTGGTGCGCGGCCCGCGACGCCAGGGCGACGAGGGTCAACGTGGGCCCGTAGCCGCTGGACGTCACGAAGACCGAGGAGTCCGCCACCACGACGTTGTCGAGGGCGTGCACCCTGCCCCAGCGGTCCACCACCGAGGTGTCGGGGTTGTCCCCCATCCGGACGGTCCCCATGACGTGGCGGCTCTCGGGAATCGGGGTCGCGCCCACCCCGTGGTACGAGACGCCGGGCGAGGAGGTGTGGATGACCCATTCGGCCCCCATCTCCTCCAACACCGACTGCAGGATCTTGCCGTGGTACTTCGAGGCCGCCAGCTCGTGGTGCCCGGGCTGGTAGGTCACCCGGGCCACGGGGAAGCCGCGGGCATCGCGGATGGACGGGCTGAGGTCGACGGTGTTGGTGGCGTAGGGCAGGTCCTCCCCCTGCATGATGAAGGCCCACATGCGCTCGCGCAGGTTCGACTCGCGCATGACCTGGGCGTGGTGGCGCCCCCAGGGCGAGTGGCGCGCCTCCATGATGGGCAGGCCTCCCCCGCTGTGCTCCACCAGCCCACCGCGGAACCACGGGAGCCCGGCGCCGGCGGCCGCCTGGCGCGAGCGGTCGTCCTGCACCATGGCGTCGTCGTGCACGTGGGTGACCGCCCTCCCCTTGTGCGGGTGCAGTCGCATGGTCGGGAAGTGGCCGACGACGATGGTCTGGAAGTGCACCATCAGGTACTTGCCCAGCGCCGGGTGGTCCAGCCCCGACAGCAGGAGCAGGCGCGGCGTCTCGATGGCGCCCCCCGCCACGATCACCAGCTCGGCGTCACGCCGGCGGGTCACGCCATCCCGATCGACGAACTCGACGCCGGTGGCCCGTCGGCCCTCGGTGATGATCCGGCTCACGTAGGTCTCGGCCATCAGCTCCGCCCGCCCGGTGGCCATGGCCTTGGTCAGCAGCGCCACGGGGTCGCCCTTGGCGTGGATCGGACAGCCGAAGAACGCGCAGAAGCCGCAGTTGTTGCAGGCGGGGCGGCCGTCGTAGGCGATGCTGTTCGCCGCCGTGGGCGCCTCGTAGGGGTGCAGTCCGACCTTCTCGGCGGCGGCCGACGACAGCACGGCGCCGTACATGGGCGCCCCGGGCGGCATCGGGTAGGGACCGGAACGCCAGGCAGCAAAGGGGTTGGCTCCCTCCCGCCCCGACACCCCGATGGCCCGCTCGACCTCCGCGTAGTACGGCTCGAGCTCCCCGTAGTCGAGGGGCCAGTCGTCGACCGCGGCACCCTCCTGGGGCCCGTAGGCCGAGAAGAGGCCGAAGTCCTCCTCGCGGAAGCGCGGCACCTTGCCGTCGGCGTGCGTCCCACCCCCGCCCACCGTCGTCGGGATGGAGTTCACCTCGCCGACGTGCGTGTGCTCACCCTCCTGCGCCGAGCGACGGAACGCCCGCGGCTCCACGAGCGGGTCGGGCCCGAGGAAGTAGCGCGACACGAACTTGATCTCGTCGTTGGAGTAGTCCCCGGCCGGCCGGGTCAGGTCGTCGGGGTCGAGCAGGTGGTTGCGCCCCTTCTCCATGATGACGACGGACCAGCCGGCCCGCGTCAACACCTCTGCCGCCGTCGCGCCGCCGGGGCCCGATCCGATGATGATGGCGCTCGGGCTCACGGCTGCGACACCTCGGCGTCGCTGTAGCCGCGCGGCTGCACATCGCCCTCGTAGTCGATGTAGTCCCAGCCGACCGTGTCACGGTTCCCCCCGTACTCGGGTGCGCCGTACATCCCCTCGCAGCAGTGCTGCCAGAGCAACTCGCAGAACGCCTCGTCGTCACGCAGGCGGCGGCGCTGCTCCCGGCCGTCCACTTCGGTGAAGTCCCCGCCCAACGCGGCCAGGCCCTCGCGGTAGAGCTGCTGCAGCCCGACGACGGGGCCGTTGAACTCCCGCTCCGGCCGTCCCTGGGAGCCCTCGAGCCGCATGCGCCATGCCAGCTCGTCCAAAGGGGACAGGCGGTGGAACGTGGCGAAGCCGGCCACGCCTCCCTTGCGCCCCGAGCTCGGGCCGCCGGCCCAGATGCGGGGCGGGTCGAAGGTGAACGCTCCCAGGAAACCGTCGATGTAGTCGGCCACGCCGGCCTCCTCCGCTCCCGGCGTGCCCTCTCCGGAGGGCAGCATCTGCGCGCAGGCGGCCCGCAGGGTGGCGTATTCGTGCTCATTCAGCCAGACGGGCATCGGGCAAACGTAGCGTGGCGGCGACCCAATTGCTGACACCGCTGTCAGGTTGGGGCGTGACCCGGACGGGCCCGGCGCGGACCGTCAGGCCGGGTCCGGGGCCTCCGCTGCCGTGTCGGCCCCCGGTCCGGTATCGGTGGCGGGCGCCGCCTCGTGCGGGTGCACCGCACCGACCCGGTGGGCGAACCAGAGCAGGGCCCGCTCGCCCTCGTCGAGCACCTCGTAGACCAGGTTGCCCGTCTCGCTCGCCCCGAGGTCGACGAGCCGGCACCAGTTGGTCATGAACCGATAGCCGGGCCCCCGGTACTGGCGCCCGACGACCCGCAGCGGCATGACGGGCAAGCGCAGGGCCCAGGACACGAGGCCGCCGGCGATCTCGGGGAAGGCTGCCCGGTGCCGTCTCACGTCGTCGTACTGACCCGTGACGACGTCGACCATGTTCTCGAGTGCGGTCGAGCCCGGATCGAAGTAGTGCGAGTGTGACGCGACCGGCGGATGCTCCGGCGCGTTCGTGCTCATGCGGGTCCCGCCGAATTCCGGCGACGTCGGCGACGCCCCGAAGATGCCGAGCTCGGAGATGGCGTCCCCGGGGGCCTGCTCGGAGTAGAAGTGCGACTGCTCCAGATGGAGCTGCCGCAACTCGTCGACGGTCATGCCCGGGCTACCCGCCACGACGACGTCCGTGACCTGGAGCCCCGCGTCAGCCAGGGCGGCGCCGAGGACGATCGACCCGAAGCTGTGCGCGATCACCGTCAAGGACTGCCCGGGCTCGAGCGACAGCGTCGCGATGAATTCGGTGAGGTCGTACGCGGCTGTCGCCAGGTCGTCGTTGCACTCGATGGAGCCGGCGGCCGCGGCGAGTATGTCGACCGGGTTGTCGTAGCCCTTCCACAAGACCACGGCCGTCGCCGTGCTCGCCTCGAAGAGATTGATGGCGTCGGGGATCCAGTCGTGGCAGAGATTCGTCCCGTCACCCACGCCGGGGACGACGACGGCCACGTGTTCGGCGGTGTCCAGGTCGCCGAAGAGGACGGCATAGTGCTGCAGCTGGGGCCGGTAGACGAGGATGTCGCCGCCCGAGGACAGGAGCGTTTCGAGCAGCGTGATCCGCTCCTCGTCACCATCGACGGTGGCGCCGGCGAGATCCATCTTGGCCGCGGCGAGGTTGCTGGTGGCCCGACGCGACAGCAACTCCTTTCCGCGCATGGAACAGATTACGTCGCACCCACGCCCACCAGGGGCATCTCGCTAGCCTTGACCTCCATGGGTGAGGCGCTGGCCATCCTGGCGGCCGTGCTGTTCGCGCTCGGCACGGTCCTGCAACAGAGGGGCACGCTCTCGACCAGCGCGGCGGGAGACGACCCGCGTTTCCTCCTGCAGATTCTGCACCGGCCGGTCTGGCTGGCCGGCACCGTGCTCCAATCCAGTGGCTGGGTCGTGCAGGCGGCCGCGCTGGATCGAGGCTCTCTGGTGGTCGTCCAGTCGCTCACCGCGCTCAGCCTCGTCCTGGCCCTTCCCCTCGGCGCGCTGTTGACCGGTCAGCGCATCGGCCGGCGAGAGGTGGCCGGAGCCACGCTGACGGTGGTCGGGATCATCTTCTTCATTGCGGCCGGACAGCCCCAAGGAGGCACGGCCCATCCGAGCGCCTCGGCGTGGTGGTCGGCCTGCCTCGTGACCGCCCTACTGGTCCTCGTCCTCTTCCTGGCGGGGAGGCACCGCAGCGGCGCGACCAAGGCACTCGTCTTCGGCGCCGCGGCTGGCCTGGGCTACGGCCTGCAGGCAGCCGTGACGAAGACGTTCGTCACCCAGATCGGCGGAGGTGTGGTCACGCTGCTGACCGGTTGGACGGTTTACGTGCTGATCCTTTCGGCCCTCAGCGGGTTCGCCCTGCAACAGTCCGCGCTCAAGACGGGCGTCCTGGCCCCAGCCATGGCGTCGAGCAACTCCGTCACGCTGTTCTCCAGTGTGATCCTGGGTATCACCGTCTACGGCGAGAGCCTGGCGAGCACGGGTGCGGCACACGCCGGCTCCACGCTCGTCGGGCTGGTCGTGGCGGTCATCGGCATCGCCCTCCTGGCGGGCTCCGCGGAGCCGGTCAGCGCCGCCGGACCGCCCAAGCCGTCACTGGCGAACTGACGGCGTCTCGGCCGAGCCACCGGCGTCGAAGAGCTGCACCGTCAGCCGGAGGTGGCCCATGTGCTCGCGGGCATGCCCCAGGTTCCCGATCAGCCACGTCATCCCCGATCGACGGTCGTCGCCGGGCAGCGTCGGCAACGTGAGAGCAGCCGCGGCCCGGTCGTCGGTCAACGCAGGCTCCAGGTCGTCGAGCAGTGCATCGGCGGCGGCTATCTGCGCAACGACGTCGGACCCTCGCTGGTCGCCCCGCCGGAACTCCGCGTCCCGGTCGCGCGCCGCGGGAACTCCGGCGACCGCCCGCAGCGTCTCCGCCTCGGAACCGAGGGTGTGGGTGATGATCGTCGCCACCGAGTTCGCCCCCGCGCACGGCACCCAATTCAGCGACGCCTCACTGCGGTGCACGACCTCTCGTCGGAGCTCGTCGTGCAGGTGTCGGAACTGCTCGAGCACGACCGATATCGCCGCTCCCTGATCCGGATCCCCGTGCGGTGGCATGGCTCAATCAAACCAGGCGTTCGTCGCCCGACGTGGTCCGCCTCAGCGCGGCAAGCCGAGTATCCGGCCGGCGATGATGTCGCGCTGCACCTGCGACGTCCCGCCCGCGATGCTCGCGGCCTTGCTCCAGAGCCACTGTCGCGCCCAGGGGCCCGCCTCGGCGGAAGACCCGTCTCGTCCGGTCACGAGCAGCCCGGCCTCCGACAGCCCCTGTGTCATGGTCGTCCACATGAGCTTGACCCAGCTCGACTCGGGCCCGGGCTCCTCGCCGCGCCCGAGCCGCGTGAGCGTCCGCAGGTTGTGCAACCGGAGCACGTGCAGGTCGATGGCCGACTGTGCCAGCGCGTCGGCCACGAGCGGATCGTCCAGTCTGCCGTTGCCGCGCGCCTCCTCGTACAGGCGGGCCAGGTACGCCTCGTGCACAACCTGCTCCTTGAACGGGAAGTTCGTGCCGCGTTCGTGGGCCAGCGTGGATCCCGCCACGGACCACCCCTGCCCCTCGACGCCGACCACGTGCTCCGATGGCACGAAGACATCGGTCAGGAAGACCTCGTTGAACTCCGCGTCGCCCGTCATCTGCACGAGCGGACGCACGTCCACGCCCGGGTCGGACATGTCGACGATCAACGCGGTGATCCCCTGCTGGGGCCGCGGCGAGTCGGCATCGGTCCGGGCCAGACAGAGGCCCCACGAGGCGAACTGGGCGTAGGACGTCCAGACCTTGCGGCCCGTGACCTCGAAACCCCCGTCCACCGGCGTCGCCCGCGTGGTCAGCGACGCCAGGTCGCTCCCTGCGTCGGGCTCGCTGAAGAGCTGACACCAGATCTCCTCGGCCGAGAGGATGGCCGGCATGTACCGCAGCCGCTGGTCCTCGGTGCCGTGGGCCAGCAGCGTGGGGCCGACCAGGTTGATGCCCACCCGGTTGACCGGCTGGGGAGCCTGGGCCCGGGCGTACTCGCTCTGGTACAGCGCGACCTGCACGGGTGTGGCGCTACGCCCGCCGTACGAGCTCGGCCAGTGCACGCCCACCCAGCGGTCGGCGGCCAGCGTGGCCTGCCACTCGCGGCCCCAGGCGACCTCGTCGGCCAGGTCCGCGAAGGCGGGCGGGCGCCGCAGGTGCCCGCCCAGCCAGGCCCGGAACGAGGCCGCGAACTCCTGGTCCTCCTCTTTCAGCGCCAGATCCACGCCGGCTCCCTCCAGACCCCTGACATCGGCGTCACGTTACCGGGACCCCGGCGCTCTGCCCGAATACGACGGGCTGCGCCGTGCTGCGGGCCTGCGGGCGGCCGACCACTCCCGACGTGCCGTCTTGTGGACAAAGGACCATCTTCTCTACCGGGGGCGTCACGCAACGTTTACCTTTGACCCACCATGCCGCCATACGAGGAGAGCGGCCCTCACGGCGTCCTGCCACCCGATGGGAGCGGCACGTGGCACATGGTCGAGTCGCCGCTCGATCCTCGCTCGGTCTGCGGGAACCTCGTGCTCTACGGCGCTCGCCTGCGACCGTGGAAGGACGTCCCGCACGAGGACCGCTGTGATTCTTGTCTGGGACGGGCCGGCGACGCCTCCCGGCTCCCGTAGCTCGGGCGGATCCGGTGGTGAGCAGGCGGCGGTGCCACTCCGGGTCCTCTTCATTGACGAATCTGACGGCCGGATCTGACGGCCGGCCCGAGGAGCGCTGAACGACCACGCGCAGCTCCTCTTCGGCCGAATGGGGGGGTTGAAGGCGCCGTTGCCGGACCCGGGTATGGTGCCCTGCCGTGACGGCCCACCTCCGACCGACCTGGGTCCCAGAGCAGGCCCGCCGCTACCGGCAACCCGGTGGTCCGTGGGACGTGCCCACCCTGGACGCCCTGCTCACCGCCCACGGTGGCGAGGTGGTGGACGGGGACACCCGGCTCTCCGCGCAGGCGGTCGACGCGCTCGTGGCGACGGTCGCGGGCGGCCTGCGCTCCCGTGGCGTCCGGCGCGGTCAGGCGGTGGCCTGGCAGGTTCCGAACAGCCTGGCCGCCGCCGTCCTCACCCGGGCCTGCTGGCGCATCGGCGCCGTGGCGGCACCGGTGCTGCACTCCTTCGGTGCGGCGGACGTCGCGGCCGCCCTCGGCCAGATCGACCCCGCCCTCGTCCTGGAGCTCGATCCGACGGCCATCTCCGACCCCGCCACCCTCGCCGACGTGGTCGGCGGGCCCCCGGTAGCGGCCGGCGCGTCGCCCAGCCGGCCCTCCGACGTCGCGCTCGTCCTCTTCACCTCGGGCTCGACAGGGATCCCCAAGGCGGTCCTGCACACCCAACGTGGCCTGAGCTGGAAGGCGTCGCTGATGGCCCGCGTCCACGGCCTCGGCCCGTCCGACGCGGTGCTGATGCCGGCGCCGATGGCCCACATCTCGGGGTTGCTCAACGGCGTCCTGGTGCCGGGCGCGGCCGGCCTGCGCTCCGTACTCGTCCGCCGCTTCGACCCCGAACAGGCGCTGGTGCTGGTTGCCCGCGAGCACATCTCCTTCCTCGCCGGCCCGCCGACGTTCTTCATCGCCATGGCCCGCGCGCTGGCGGAGACCCCTGGCACCGACGTGTCGTCGATCCGGTTGGTGTCCAGCGGCGGAGCGTCGGTGACGCCGGCCTTCGTCGAAGACACCGCCCGGACCTTCGACTGCCGCGTCAAGCGGACCTACGGCTCCACCGAGGCGCCCACGGTCACCACGAGCACCGACGACGACCCCTTCGAGAAGGCCCGTGACACCGACGGGCGGGCGGTCGGCGCCGTCGAGCTCCGCGTGTCGGACCCCGAGACGGGGGCGCACTGTGCCACCGGAGCGCCCGGCGAGCTCTGGGTGCGCGGTCCCGAGATGTTCGCCGGCTACGCCGACGCGGCACAGACCGCCACCGTCATCGCACGGGGCGGCTGGTTCCGCACGGGCGATCTGGCCACGGTCGACAGTGATGGATGGGTGCGCATCGTCGGTCGGCTCAAGGACGTCATCATCCGCGGCGGGGAGAACATTTCCGCCTCCGAGGTCGAGGCCGCGCTCGAGGCGCATCCCGACATCCACCACGCGGTGGCCGTCGGCTATCCGGACCCGCTCATGGGCGAGCGCGTGGCCGCCTTCGTGGAGTCCGCCGCGCCCTTCGACCTCGAGGAATGCCGGCGGTGGTTCGCCGGCCGCGGCATGGCGGTGTTCAAGACACCCGAGAGGGTCGAGCGGCTCGACCATCTCCCGTTGCTGGGTTCGGGCAAACCGGACCGGGCCGCCCTGCAGAGGTTGGCGGCCGCGACCTGACCCCGGGGCCGGGGCGCCACAGAGTGCCAGCGGCACGGGGCACGCCCCACTAGCTTTGGCGCGTGCCTCGCCGCAATCTGATCCCGCTGGTGCTGCTGGCCGTCCTCGGTGTCGGTGCGCTGGGCTTCGCCGTGCTGGGTGCCTCGTCGGCCCCGAGCGGCGCCACGCTCCAGGTGCAGAACGGATCCACCCGGACCTTCGGCACCCCGACCGGGTCGACGTCATTCGCCATGGACCTCGTCAACACCATTTCCGCCGGCGGGTCGAAGAGCGGCACCATCAGCCAGGTCCGCCAGGTCGTCTACAAGCCCCCGAACCGGATGTCGGTGTATCAGGTGGTCGGCAACAACTCCAAGCTCATCCAAGTCGCCAACCCGTCCACCATTCCCTGCACGCTCAGCGCCTATACGGCCATCGTCGGCGGCTCCACGCCCTGGACTCCGAGTGGCAAGGCCTTCGTCCGCACGGAGACCCTGGCGGCCTATGACGCACGGGTGCCCGTCTCGACCGCCACGACGTGCTCTCCCCGCGCCAGCACCGTGCAGGGAACCGTCAAGGAGCGCGCGGCAGTCGCGGACGGTTATCTCCTGGGCGTCCGCCTCACCGTCGTCGTGCCGCCCCAGAAGATGGCCGACGGCCAGCCGGCGACGGCCGGTGTCGAGAACCAGGCGCTGGTCCTGCTGGAGATCGACGGCACCCCGACCTCCACGCTCCACTCGTAGCCGCCACGGCCGGGGACGAGCCGGGCCGGCTCAGGACAGCGACTCGCCCGCCTCGAGCCTGGTCCGCAGGAGCGTCGCAATGCGGTCCCGGTGGGCTGCAGCGTCCCCGTAGCTCACCTGGTCCAGCTGCGCGCGCTTCAGATACAGGTGCATCTCGTGCTCCCAGGTGAAGCCGATGCCGCCGTGCACCTGCAGCCCGGTCGCCATGACGCGCCGCGACGCATCGGAGCACCAGGCCTTGGCCATGCTCGCCGACAAGGACCGCTCCGGGTCACCGGCGGCGGCACACCAGGCCGCGTAGTACGACGTCGATCGCATGCCCTCCACGTCGACCAGCGCGTCGGCCAACATGTGCTTCACGGCCTGGAACGAGCCGATCGGCTTGCCGAACTGCACGCGGTCCTTGGCGTACTGGACGGTCAGGTCCAGGACATGCGCGGCCGCACCGAGCATCTCGGCGCTGGCCAGCGTGGCGGCCCGGTCGACCAGCAGCGCGGCCGCCTCCTCGCCGCCGAGGAATCGCGCCGGCGTCCCGTCGAAGGTGAGGACCCCGAGCTCACGCGTGCGGTCCATGGCGGACAGGGGCGCCGGGCGCCCCTCGGCGCGCAGATCGACGCCGTAGACACCGCCGTCGGCCAGGACCACGGCCACGTCGGCGGAGGGCGCGTAGGCCACCGGAGGCGTCGACCCACTGAGCCGTGCCTGCCCCTCCGGTCCCGAGACGGTCAGCCCGACCGAGCCCGGCGCGGCGGCGACACACCCGACCGCATCGCCCTGTCCCAGCGCCTCCCGCCACTCCTTGGTCCCGGCGTCGGCGCGTGCCGCATCCGTGCACACGGCGCCGAGCGCCACGATGGTGGGCAGGAACGGTGCCGCCACCAACCGGCGCCCGATCTCCTCGCAGAGCACGGCCAGCTCCACCATGCCCAGACCGAGGCCGCCGTCGTCCTCGGGCAGCTCGATGGCCAACCACCCCTGGTCCGCCATGGCGGACCACACCGCGTTGTCGTACCCCGCCGGAGCGTCCACCGTGGAGCCTTCCGCCGCAGTTCCGGCCCCGGGGAGCGTCCCGACGATCGCCCCAGGGCCAACACGGGCCCTGAGCGCGTCGGTGCCGGCCAACTTGTCGAGGAGCGACGCAGCGGCTTCACGCAGAGCCTGCTGGTCGGCTGAGAGGTCGAAGTCCACGGCCGCGCAGTCTACGGCGATGGCTGACACGGGTGTCACCTCCGGCGCCGGCTGTGCCATGCTGCGGCTGATGGATCTGCACGCCACGGCCGAGCAGGAGTCGCTGCGAGCGGCCTTCCGGAGCTGGCTCATGGAGCACCTGCCGTGGCCCTACGGCGTCGGCCTCCCGCCCCGCTTCGACGACCTGGCCGAGACGGTCGCCTTCGGGCGTCGCTGGCAGGCCGAACTGGCGGCCGACGGGTGGGTGGGCCTCACCTGGCCCGAGGAGTACGGCGGGCGCGGGCTCGGGGCGCTCGAGAACTACGTGGTGATCGAGGAGCTGGCCCGGGCCCGGGCACCCGAGCTGGTGGGCCGCATCGGGATCAACCTGGTCGGACCCACCTTGTTGGCCCATGGGACGCCGGAGCAGAAGGAACGATTCCTGCCCCGCATCCTCTCTGCGGCCGAGCTGTGGTGCCAGCTCTTCAGCGAGCCGGACGCCGGAAGCGACCTCGCCTCGTTGACCACGCCGCGGTGCCGGTCGAGGGCGGCTACCGGGTCACGGGACGAAAGGTCTGGACCTCCTACGCCCAGTTCGCCGACTGGGGCCTCTGCCTCACCCGAAGTGACCCGACGGCGCCCAAGCGCCAGCAGGGCATCACCGCCCTCATCATCGACATGCACGCCCCGGGCGTCGTCGTCCATCCGCTCGTGCAGTCCACGGGCGAGGCGGAGTTCAACGAGGTCGAGCTGGACGATGTGTTCGTGCCGGTCGACCGGCGCGTCGGCACCGAAGGCGAGGGGTGGGGCGTCGCCGGCTCCACCCTGGCCCACGAACGCGGCATCAACCCGCGCCAGCTGGTGATCCACACGCAGCTCATAGAGGAGCTGCTCCGCCTGGCCGAGGCGAACGGCAGCTTCGACGATTGGCGCCTGCGGCAGTCCCTGGCGCAGGCCGCCACGGAGGTTCGGCTGTTCCAGCTGCACAATTGGCGCTCGCTGACCCGCCTCTCCAAGGGCGAGGCGCCGGGGCCCGAGGGCAGCGCACTGAAGCTGTACTGGAGCGAGATGTCCAAGCGGTTACACCAGACCGCGCTCGACGTCCTCGGATCGGCGGCCCCTTTGTGGGAGGGGGCGGAGGGGAACCCGGCTGACGGGGCCTGGCAGCGTTCGTGGCTGTACTACCAGGCATCATCGATCTTCGCCGGGACGAACGAGATCCAGCGGACGCTGGTGGGCGAGCGTGTCCTGGGGCTCCCCCGGGGCTGAACGCCCGGGGCGGTCGGCGCCATGTCAGGTCGGGCGACTCGGTAAAGATGGGTGAGATGGCAGAGAACTTCGAAACGATCCTGTACGCGGTGGACGGTGCGGTGGCCACCATCACCATGAACCGGCCGGACATGGCGAACGCACAGGACTCCAGGTTGATCGACGAGCTCGACGCCGCCTTCGACCTCGCCGACGCCGACGACGCCGTCCGGGTGGTGATCCTGGCCGGGGCCGGCAAGCACTTCTCCTCGGGCCACGACCTGAAGGCCCTCGTGAGCGGCGACGGATCCGACCCCTGGGTGGCCCTGCGCGACACGCCCGAGGGCAAGTTCGAGCACGAGAAGACGATGTACTACGACCGCTGTCTGCGCATCCACGACTTCCGGAAGCCCACCATCGCCGCCGTCCAGGGCAGCTGCGTGGCGGCGGGACTGATGCTCGCTGCCATGTGCGACCTCATCGTGGCCGCCGACGACGCCGTGTTCTCCAACCCCGTCCTGCGGCTGACCGGAGCCGGCGTCGAGCTACTCGTCGAGCCCTGGGAGCTGGGCATCCGCAAGGCCAAGGAATTCCTCCTCACCGGCGACACCATCGACGCCCAGGAAGCCTGGCGACTGGGGTTGGTCAACCGGGTGGTCCCCCGGGACGAGCTCGAGACCCGCACGCGCGTGCTGGCCGACCGCATCGCCCTGGTCCCTCCGGTCACGGCGCAGACGGTCAAGGACAGCCTCAACCAGACGGGCACTCTCATGGGCAAGCGGGATGCCCTCAAGTACCACTTCATGGCCCACCACTGGGTGCACAACTCGGCCACCGCGCTCAACGCGCTCGCCGCACGCAAGGCCAAGGGCTCCATGCGCGAGGTGATGGCCGAGCGCGACCAGGGTCACCCGGAATGAGCGAAGCGCCCTCGGGGCCGCTCGCCGGCATCCGGGTCATCGACGTCGGGACGAGGATCTCTGCGCCGTTCTGCGCGGGCCTGCTGGGCGAGCTGGGCGCCGACGTGATCAAGGTCGAATTGCCGGGCGAAGGCGACTTCATGCGCACCATCGGCCCGTTCGTTCCGGTGGAGGACGGTCCCGACTACTCGCTGTTCTGGGCGGTCGAGGGCCGGGGCCGGCGCGGCGTGACCTGCGACCTGCGCAAGCCCGAGGGCAAAGAGCTCTTCAAGCGCCTGGTGGCGACGGCGGACGTGCTGTGCGAGAACTTCCGCCCCGGCACCATGGAACGGTGGGGCCTCGGCCCGGACGATCTTTCCGACGAGCTCGTCTACGTCCGCATAAGCGTCTTCGGGCAGACAGGCCCCTACTCCCCCCGCCCCGGGCTCGACCGACTCGGCATCGCCTACGGCGGGCTCCTCAACCTCACGGGCGATCCCGATCGTCCGCCCGTCCGGCCCGGCGTCACGGTCTCGGACTACCTCACGGGCACCTTCGCCGCGTTCGCCGCGGTCTCCGCGCTGTACGGGCGGGACCGCTCCGGGCGGGGTGGCGACGTCATCGACGCGCCGCTGTACGCCTCCATCCTCCGCATCCTGGAATGGACGCTGGCCGGCTACGACAAGCTCGGGCTGGTGCGCCAGCGCGAGGGGAACCGGCTGTCCACCTCGGCGCCGCTCGACAACTATCCCACCGCCGACGGCGCGTTCATCTGCATCGTGGCGGGATCGGATGCCAACTTCCATCGACTCTGCAAGGCCATGGAGCGACCGGACCTGGCCGAAGACCCCCGCTTCACGACGCTGCAGGAGCGGGGGGCGAGGAGCGGGGAGATCAACGGCATCGTGGCCGACTGGACGTCGAGCCTGTCCGCCGAGGAGATCACGGCCCGCTGCGTCGAATACGACGTCCCGGTCGGCACCGCCTACAGCGCGGCGGACATCTTCGCCGACCCGCACATGGCCGCCCGCGGCGACCTGGTGTCCGTCGATGATCCGGTCATCGGCCCCCTCCGCCAACAGGCACCGTTCCCCCGCCTGGCCAAGCATCCGGCACCCGTGCCACGCGCCGCACCTCGCCTGGGCGAGCACAACCGCGAGGTGTGGTGCGACCTGGTCGGGCTGAGCGACGACGAGTTGACCGAGCTCGGCGCCCGCAACGTGGTCTGAGGGTCATCCCCTCGTCAGCAGGATGGGCTTGCCTTCACCCGAAAGATCATCCAGGGCACTGAGTCGCCCGGCCATCACCATGACCAGGGCCTCTCCCGGACCCGCCACCTCGGGTCCCCGCCCATGGGACCACTCCATGTCGGTGGCTCTGAGCTTGAGCCCCGCGATGCGCTTCGTCGCACCGAACCGGTGGCGATCGGCCGCGACGACGTTCGCCACGGGGACGACATGCGCCGCGGGGAGGTCGCGTGTGATGCCGAGAGGCCGACACATGTCCTGACCGTGGACCACGACATGCATGAGGCCGTTGACCGACGGAGCCCGGGCCGGCGTCTGGCGACGGTTGGCGGCGTTCCGTAGTGCCGCCAGGATGTCCGCCGGGTCCTCCTCCCCCCGGTCGCGGCCATCGGCCGCGACCCATCGGTTGAAGTTCAAGCCGTGCCGCAACATGCCTCCGACGACGGCGCGCGCACCGAACGCTCCCTCTGCACCGGCCACGACGTGGGCGAGCACGTCCCTGATACGCCAACCCGCGCACAGTGACGCTGCATCCCACTGCGACGCATGGAGCTCGGAGAGCCGATCCGCCAGGTCGGTCATTTCGTCACGAACCGGATCCGCACGCTCCACGCCGACCCCTTCCCGCGGCCGAACCAAGGCGAGGCC
Source organism: uncultured Acidimicrobiaceae bacterium (assembly GCA_963804055.1). Taxonomy (GTDB): domain Bacteria; phylum Actinomycetota; class Acidimicrobiia; order Acidimicrobiales; family RAAP-2; genus Bog-473. Next base: position 280,498 of record CAWDOU010000011.1, read on the forward strand.
CGTCCGACGTTGGAGCGTCGAAGCTCGAGTCGTCCCGCTGGGAACTCAGTTCGAGCTGACGACCCGCCCGAAGTAGGCCGCTCCGCCGAAGTTGAAGATGCCGCCGTCTGCCGCCGCCAGCCAGTACCCGTTGGTGGCGTTGTCAGCCGCCATTCCCACGACAGGCGCGCCCAGGACGAGGTTGCCGGTGCTGCCGTCGAAGGGCGCCTGGCCGTAGGTGAAGATGCCGCCGTCGGAGGCCACGAAGCGGTAGCCCAGGCCGTTGGGCGACGCCTCCATGCCCACGATGGGCTTGTTCAGGTGGAGGTTGCCGGTGCTGCCGAAGAAGGGAGCGTTGAAGCTGAAGATGCCGCCGTCGGAGGCCACCTCCCAGTACCCCCCGGTGGCCGGGTCCTGGGCAATGCCGACGATGGGCTTGTTGAGGACATGGGCGCCCATCGACCCGAAGAAGGACGCATTGCCGAAGCTGAAGATGCCACCGTCGGCGGCCACCAGCCAGTAGCCCCGGCCGTTCGGTGTGGACGCCATGCCGACGATGGGCTTGTTGAGGCGCAACGCGCCGGTCGACCCGTAGAAGGCGGCGTCGCCGAAGCTGAAGATGCCGCCGTCGGTGGCGACGAGCCAGTAGCCCTTGCCGTCCGGCGTGGACGCCATGCCGACGATGGGCGCGTTGAGCGTCCCGCTGAGGGACCCGTAGTTCGTGGCCGAGCCGAACGCGGCAACCGTCCCGTTCGACTGGACTTCCCAATAGCCGGTGCCGTTGGCGGTGGGCGCGATGGCAACGGTGCGCGCGCCGGCCTGGACGGCGCTGGCCAGCTGGCCCCAGCTGGCCGTGACGTCAGTCGGCGCCGAGCACGAGCTGACAAAGATGGCGGCGATGGAGCCGCCGCTGTAACCCGAGGGCGAGAACGCCGCACCCATAGAGAGGACCGGGGGGCCACTCGGGCAGCCGGCGAACTGATGCAGGATGATGTCGCGGTGACCCCAACAGCCGGACGGGTTCGACGCACTGCAGGCCGTGTTGGACGTCGAGGAACCGCTGTACCCGTCGTCGTACATCCAGTAGTAGTCGGCCTCCAGGACCGAGGTGAGGCCGCCGGCCCAGATCGATCCACCGAAGGTGATCGGCGCGCCACCGGTGACCGCCGACGGGAAGGTCGGGTCGCTCCCGGCATTCGCGCCACCTTGTGCGTACGAGTCCAGTTGCGACGTGACGTATTCGATCGGCTGCTCCCCCCGGTCGACGCGCTCGTCGTTCACGACCGTGAGCACCTGCTGGTCGAACGGAAGTGTTCCGAGCCCCGACTCGGAGAGGTCCATGGAGCCCACGCCCTCTTGACTACGCGCATCGTCGATTGATGTCAGCCAGTCGGGGTTGTCCGGCGCGATGTTCGCCGAAGGGTTGGAGGGCGGGAGGATCCCGGCCGCGGACGCAGGCGCCGTGGTCACGCCGGCGGCGACTGCACTCATGACCATGGCACCGACGGGCAGGAGAAGTGCCGCAATCCGCCTGCGTGTGCTGCGATGCACCTGACTTGCCCCTCCTTGCCGCTCTTTCGTTGGAGTCGGTATCGGACGGAAGTGGCGAGAACCGAATAGGTCTTTTTGACTAAATCCGAACTATTTGCGCTGGTCCAGGGCTTGCCGATGCCTCGCACACAGGATTGGGGGTGTGTTGTCGCAACCGTTCGGGGCGGTCGATGCGACCGGGGTTCCGTGCCTACGGGGCCGCCGCGACACGCGTTGCGCAACCGGTCGGCCACGCAGTGGCAATGCCGTCGCGAAGGCGACGACCGCCGACCGTTCAGCCACACAATTCCGCCGCAATACGCGTGGAACGGCACCGTCACATGCACGCACGCCGGCGTCCCGCACCACCAAGTCTCTGGAACGCGTGGCCGGCCGACGGGACGTCGGCACGTCGGCGCGTCGCCCCGCCTCTACCCCCTGGGCAGTCCGAGCACCCGCTCGGCCACGATGTTGCGCTGGATCTCCGAGGTACCGCCGGAGATGGTGCCCGAGAACGAGCGCAGGAACTGCAGCGCCCAGGCTCCGTCGTAGAAGGAGCCGTTCGCGCTCTCCTCCACCCGGTCCGCTTCGAATCGGGCGAGGTCCCACTCGGTGAAGCGGTTCGGCCCGGGGCCATCGAGGTCGAGGCCTTCCAGGCCGAGCGCCTCCTGCGCCAGGAGGCAGGCCCGCTGCTCGCCCTCGCTCGTGAAGAGCTTGAGCACCATGTGCTCGGGCGACATCTCCCCCCGGCTCGCCTTGGCGAAGCCGCGGTAGCCGAGGCAGCGCATGGCCTCGGTGTCGGTGGCCAGCCGGCCGATGGCCTCGGCCAGCCGCGGATCGTCGCCGAGCGTGCCGCCGTGGCCGTCGGGACGTGCGGCCACGCGCACGAGCCCGTGCAGCGTGCGCTCCATCTTCGACACGTTCATGATCCAGAGCATGCCGCGCTCGTGGCGCAGCGAGCCCTGGCTCACGGCCCATCCGTGGTTGAGCTCGCCGAGGAGGTTCTCCTCGGGCACCTCGACGTCGGTGAAGAAGACCTCGTTGAAGTCGGCGTGGTGCGGATCGGTCAACTCGGGCAGGGGACGGCACAAAATGCCAGGCGTGCGCATGTCGATGATCAGCGTGCTGATGCCGCGGTGCTTCGGCGCGTCGGGGTCGGTGCGCACGTAGCACAGGCAGAAATCGGCCTCGTGGGCCCCGGAGGTCCACACCTTCTGCCCGTTCACCACGAAGTGGCCGTCACGGTGCTCGGCCCGGGTCGTCAGCGATGCGAGGTCGCTGCCGGCGTTGGGCTCGCTCATGCCGAGGCACCAGGCGATCTCGCCCTTCAGTGTCGGGACGACGTAACGCTCCTTCTGGTCGTCGGTCCCGTACTCGACGATGGAGGCGGCACAGATGGACAGGCCCTGGGGGTTGAGCGAGCGCGGCACCATCCGCTCGGTGATCACCTCGTAGTAGGCCATCGTCTCCTCGGGGGTGGCGTTGCGGCCGCCGAGCTCGGGCGGCCACCCCGGCACGAGCCAGCCGTCCTCGTACATCTCGCGCTGGAACTTTCGGGCCCACGGCGGAAGGTGGGCCGAGGAGCGACGCGGATCGGCGGCCACCACCTCGGGTGCGGGAAGGTGCTCGTCCAGCCACGATTCGAAGGCGCGGCGGAACTCGCTCAGCGTGTCGTCGGGGGCGAGGCGCATGGCCAACTATGACACGGGTGTCAGTCGTCCAGCGAGTCCCCGTCGTCCTCCTCGGGCGACCCCGCAGCACCCTGCTGGTAGCCGCGCCGGGCGGCGGGCAGGGCCTGAATGGCCAGCACGATCCCGAAGGCCGGCTCGGTCAGGAGGATCGACCCGGCGATCTCGTCCCAGCTGGCGCCGACCTCCGCGGCCAGGCGGGCGTGGCGCTGCACGCCGCCGGGCTGGCGGGCGATGACGGTGCACACCATGCGGATCAGCTCGTGCGTCTTGCGGTCGGGCGCGCGGAGCGAGTCGATGGAGGCCATCCACGCGTTCTGCGCCTGCAGCACGCCGGGCGCCCACTCGGCCAGGAAGCGCTCCGAGGGGAACGGCCAGACGTCGTCCTCCACGTTGATGTCGAACTCGTCCTCGGGCTCCGTACCGGTGCTCATCGCGCGGTCATCGTACCGGCGGGGTCAGGACCCCGGTTCGGGGTCGCGGGGCTGGCCCAGGATGCGCTCGGCGATCACGTTGCGCTGCACCTCGCTCGTACCGCCGGCGATGGTGAGGCAGCGGGTGGAGAGGAACCCCTCCTCCCAGCGCTGCGCCTTGCCGTCGAGCACCGCCCCGTTCGCGCCGTAGAGGGCCATGCCCATCTCCTGCACGCGCTGCTCGTGCTCCACGCCCAGCAGCTTGCGCACGCTCGATCCGCTGCCGGGGTCCACTCCCGAGAGCGTCCGCAACGTCGACCGGTGGCCGAGCAGCGCCACGGTCTGCGCCTCGGCGATCAGGTGCCCGAGCCGTCCCTCCATGCTGGCCGGGCTGGGCTCGCCGCGCTCGCTGCGGCGGGCGATCGTCCGGGTCAGCGACTCGACACCGGGACCGAAGGAGGCGCCCGTCGACATGGAGACGCGCTCGTTGGCCAGTGTCGTGCGGCCGATGCGCCAGCCGTCCCCCGGCGCGCCCACCACCGCGTCGTCGGGGACGAAGACGTCGTTGAAGAAGACCTCGTTGAACATGGCGGCACCGGTCAGCTCGCGCAACGGCCGGATGTCGAGGCCCTCGGCGCGCATGTCGACGATGAAGTAGGTGATGCCGGCATGCTTGGACGCGTCGGGGTCCGAGCGGGCGAGGCAGATGCCGAAGTCGGCCGTCTGGGCCAGCGAGGTCCAGACCTTCTGCCCGTTGAGGATCCAGCCGCCCTCCACGCGGTCGGCCCGGGTGCTCAGAGCGGCCAGGTCGGACCCTGCGCCGGGCTCGCTGAAGAGCTGGCACCAGTTGAGTTGCCCGTGCAGCGTCGGGCGCACCCAACGCTCCTGCTGTTCGGGGGTGCCGTGGGCGATGAGGGTCGGGAGCGCCCAGGCGCCGACGGCCAGGTGGGGTCGCGCGACGCCCGCCGCGGCCAGCTCCTCGTCGATGACGAGCTGCTCCAGGGGCGAGGCGCCCCGGCCCCAGGGTGCGGGCCAGTGCGGCATGATCAGCCCGGCCTCGGCGATGGCGACGCGCTGGTCGGGCCCGGCGGCCGCGGCGACCTCCGCCACGACGGCGCGGATCTCGGCCCGCAGCGGCTCGGCCTCCGCCGGCAGGTCGGCGGCCAGGTTGCGCCGGGCCCCGGCGATGGCCAGCGCCGCCACCTCGTGCTCGAGCCCGTCCACGTCGCCGCCGGCGAGCAGCTGCAGGTTGGCCATGGCGCGCTTGAGGTAGAAGTGCGCGTCGTGCTCCCAGGTGAAGCCGATGCCCCCGAGGAGCTGGATGCACTCCTTGGCGCAGTGCGCGGCCGCGCCGAGCGCCACGGCGCCGGCGATGCGGGCGCTGAGCAGAGCACCGTCGCCCGACTCGTCCTCACTCCAGGCGGCGGCGGCGTCCCAGGCCACCGCGGCGGACTGCTCCACGGCCACCAGCATGTCGGCCAGGGCGTGCTTGACCGCCTGGAACTGGCCGATGGGCCGGCCGAACTGCACCCGTACCTTGGCGTACTCCGAGGCTGTCTGCAGGCACCAGCGGGCGATCCCGGCGCTCTCCGCCGCGGCGAGCGTCAGGGCCAGGCCCCGCACGTCGTCGTCGGAGAGCATCACCTGCGTGTCGAGCGGCACCGTGACCCGGCCGCCGCCCGCGATGGTCAGCGCGCCCAGGGCCCGCGTGCGGTCGAGTGCCGGCAGGGCCTCGACGGAGAGGACGTCGCCCAGGACGTCGCGGTCGAGCACGAGCCACCCCGTCCCCGTGCCGTAGTCGAGCGGGACCAGGACGAGCCGGGCCGTGGGCGGCCCCAGCACGGGGCGGACGGTCCCCGCCAGCTCGAGCGCCCCGTCCTCCCCCAGGCGCCAGGGCTGCGGCGCCGAGCCGAACGCCACGGCGGCCGTGATGGTGCCGTCCGCCAGCCCCTGCACCCACTCGGGCGGGGGTGCGCAGGGCCCGTGCTGGGCCCGGGCCAGGGCGGCGGAGGCCAGCAGCGTCGGCAGCAGCGGTCCGGGGAACAGCGCGTGCCCCAGCTCCTCCAGCACGACGGCCAGCTCGGCCAGCGTGAAGCCCTGCCCGCCCAGCTCCTCCGGCAGATGGAGGCCGAGCCAGCCCTGGGCGGCCATCTTCTCCCAGGCCGCCGGGAGCTCGTCCGACGCGCCCGCGTCCGCCTCCGCCTCCGCCACCTGGCGCGGCACGCTGGGCGGGCAGTGCGTCTGCGCCCAGCGCAGCGCCGTGGCGCGCAGCGACTCGTGGTCCTCGGTGACGGCGATCGGCATGACGTCTACTCCTCGAGGGGGACCTCGGCGCCGGCGCGCCAGAGGGAGATGGCACCGACCGGGCAGCCCTGCGCCGCGGCGCGCAACCTGTCCTCCCCGGTTGCCGCGGCATCGAGCACGACGGCGTGGCCGTCGTCGCTGAGGTCGAACGTCTCGGGCGCCCAGAAGACGCAATTGCCCGACCCCATGCAGCGGTCCCAGTCGATCTTCACGTCCAGCGTCTCGTCCGCCATCAGGCCGCCCGGAGCGCGACGGCGTCACAGGGGGCGCCCCCGCCCGACGTCAGGGCGCCGTCGACCAGGCTGGTCGAGGATGCACGTCCCATGGCCGCCGCGTCCTGCAGCGGGTTGGCTCTGCCGCCCATGCGCCTGAAACTACCCCCCGGGGGAGAACACCACGGGCAGGGAGAGCGGCGAGCGGAAGGCCATCCCCTCAATGTGGGGCGCTTCGGCGTCGGGGTCCAGCGTGAAGGGCCCGAGGCGGTCGAGCAGGGTGTTGATGGCGATCCGGGACTCCATCCGGGCGAGATGCATGCCCAGGCAGACGTGGATGCCGAAGCCGAAGCCCACGTGCTGGCGCTGCTCGCGGAACATGTCGTAGCGGTCGGGCTCGGGGTACTTGCGCTCGTCGCGGTTGGCCGCGCCGATCAGCAGCGCCAGGTCGGCCCCGCTCTCGATCTTCACGCCGGCCAGCTCCGCGTCACGTGTGGCGCGGCGCAGGATCACGCACACCGGGGGTTCCCAGCGGATGACCTCCTCGAAGGCCTGGGGGAACAGCGAGCGGTCGTTGTAGAGCGCGTCGAACTGGGTCCGGTCGTTCAGCAGCGCGAAGAGCATGCTGCCCGTGGCGCGGTAGGTCGTCTCCACGCCGGCCGGAAGCAGCAGGCGGAGGAAGGAGAAGATCTCCTCGTCGGTCAGGTGCTGTCCCTCGACCTCGGTCCGCACCAGCTCGCTGATGAGGTCGTCGCCCGGCTGGGCCCGGCGCTCCTCCATGACGTCGGCGAAGTAGTCGCGCAGGGCGGCCGATGCGGCGATGCCGCGCTCCCAGTTGGCGGCCACGCTGGTCAGCTCCATCGTCCAGCGCTGGAACTTCGGGTAGTCCTCACGCGGGAGCCCGAGGATGCGGGCGATCACCTGCACGGGGAAGTTGAACGTCACCGACCGCACGAGGTCCGTGCGGCCCTCGTCGATGAAGGTGTCGATGAGCTCGTTGACGACGCGCGCCACGAGGTCCTCTTCCCAGCGCTCCAGCATCTTGGAGCGGAAGCTCGACGCGATGAGGGTGCGCACGGCGCGGTGCTCGGGGTCGTCCATCTGCAGGATGGTGCGGCCCATCACCATGCCCATCACTTCCTCGTAGATCGTCGAGGAGTACGTCTCGCTGTCGCGCAGCACCTGGACGACCTCGTCGTAGCCGAACACGGTGACCGGCGCCGGCTTGGTGGGGTCCGCGATCTCCGCGCCCTCGCCGAGGTCGATGGGACCCGAGTGCACGGGGCTGATGCGGCGCAGCCCGTGCATCGCTGGATACGGGTCACGGATCGTCCCCCCGACCACGTCTTTCAGCTCGTAAGGGTCGAACGGAACCGCCGTTGAGTCGGCCGTCGAATTAAGTCCTGGCATGTTCCTACTCCACCCCCTAGATTCCGGGGGTCACACCGGGTTTGGACCTGACTCCCACGTCATGTATAGCAAACGATCGTTCGGGAGTCCAACACCCCAGTTACAGGACGGACGCCGGGACGATCTGGTTTGTACCGGATCCGCCTCGGACAAGGAAGGAACGCAGGAGGCCACGAGAGAGGGGACTATCGGGGCGCCCTCAGGAACCCCGAGGTCGGAGAGCGGAGAATGGGACCCAAGATGAGCGTTGGCACGCCCCCCCAGGGTGACGCGCACGCGGAGCGAAGTGGAGCCGCCGCCGGAGAGGGGTCGGCAACGCGACGACGGATCCTCCAGATCGCCCTCACCCTGATGGCCCAGCGGGGCGTCGACGGGACGAGCATGCGCGACCTCGCCTCCGCGGCCGGTCTCAACGTCGCCTCGCTGTACCACTACTTCCCGAGCAAGCGGGACCTCCTCGAGTCGGTCCTGATCGAGCAGGGGTTCCTGCCCATCCGCCCGGTGCACATCGACCCCGCGGGCGACGCGCCGGCTGTCGAGCCGCTGACGCTGGCCCAGCTGCTGGCCGAGATCATGACGTCCATGTTCGAGGTGGAGGACTTCGTCCGCCTCATGGTGGGCGAGGCGATGCGCGGCGAGGCCACCGCCCGGGCCGTCGGCCTGGACCTGTTCGCCTCGTTCGAGACGAGCATTGAGGACTGGGTCAAGAAGAACCGCCCGGACCTCGATGACGGGCCCGGCGCGGCCGCGGTGGCCCGGTTGCTCAGCGCCATGGTGGTCGGGATCTTCATCCAGCACGCCGCCGATGTGCTCGGTGAGGAGGGGGATGACCTCACCGCCCTGTCCCTCGACCGGGCCCGCGAGGCGGCCTCCATCCTCCGGCCGCCGAACCAGGACGCCGCGGACTGACCCGCTTCGCCGGCGGTCACGGCCTGCGCCACCCGTCTGAGTCACGTCACCTGCACGCGTCACCTGTCTGAGCCGCCTGCCCGCGTCACTTGCCTGAGCCGCTGACCCCGGCGCACACTGGCGGCGTGCCCGAGACCACCCCGACCGCCGCGCCGACCGCCGTCGCCTCCGCCGTGTTCTCGGTCCCGGCCGAGACGGTGTGGGCCTACCGACTCGATTTCGCCAACCTGCCCGGCTACAACCCCGACGTCAGCGGTGTCACACGGATCGCCGACGGGACCGGCGACGGCGACGTGCACGGCCCCGGGGCGAGATACACGTTCGCGTTGGCCGACCCGCGCCGCCCGGGCCAGCAGGTGCCGATTGAGTTGTGGACCGTGGAGGCCGTGGCCCCGACGCTCGTCGCAGCCGGGATGTCGGGCGGCAGCGATGCCTACGAGGAGTTCGTGGTGGAGCCACTCCATGACGGCGGGTGCGCGGCGACGCTGACGCTGTGGGTCACGCTGCCCGACGGCCTGCCCGAGGAGGTCGTGACCGCAGCGGCGGCCGGGAGCCTCGAATCGATCAGCATGGAGCTGCGCCTCATGAAGCAGGTGCTCGAAGGCGAGGCGGCGGCGACACCGTCCTGAGCGCAGGTGGTCAGTTGCCGTACTGCGAGTCCGTCTCCGTCAAGCGCTCCGCCAGGTGCGCCAGCATCTTGATGCCGATGCTCGGCGTCGTCTTCAGCAACGAGCGGAACTCCCGGGCATCGAACACCAGCAGCTCCATCGGCGTCTCGGCGACGACATCGGCCATGCGGATCCCACCGTGAAGGAGGGCCAGCTCGCCGAAGTAGCTCCCCGGCGAGAAGTGGTTGACCTCCTTCCTGTGCACCCGACACGTTGCCTCGCCCTCGAGGACGAGGAAGAACTCACGGCCTGGCTGCCCCTCCTCGGTCAGGCATGCGCCCGCCTCGACGAAGATCGGCGTGCCGAGTCGGGCGATCTCGCGTCGTTCGCCGTGCGTGCAGCTCGAGAACAACGGCACGGTCTTGAGCAGGTCGATCTGCTCCTTGGGAATCCGGCTGCGCATGGCGGGCGCCCTCCCTCCGGGTTCACCGGGTCAACCCGGCACTATGGGTTGGCGGGAGCGTACAGCCCCGCCGCCCCCGCGGCCCGGGAACCCGGACGAGGGCCGTCAGCCGCCGTCGCGCAGGCGCTGGCGCAGCACGAACTTCTGGATCTTTCCGGACGGGGTCCGTGGCAACTCGTCCACGATCCGGATCTCCTCGGGCCACTTCTGGCGCGTGAGACCGGCCGCCTGCAAATGTGCGCGCAGCGCGTCCATGTCGGGCGCCTCGCTCCCCGGCTGCATGCGGAAGAAGGCGCATCCGTGCTCGCCGAGCCGCTCGTCGGGGGCAGCCACCACCGCGACCTCGGCCACGCCCTTCATGTGGGCCAGCAGCTGCTCCACCTCGGCGGCGCTGACGTTCTCGCCGCCGCGGATGATGATGTCCTTCACCCGGTCCGTGATGGTCAGATAGCCGTCCGCGTCGATCACGCCGATGTCGCCCGTCCTGAACCACCCCTCGGCGTCGATGAATTCGTCGTTGAGGGCGGGGTCCGTGTAGCCGGCGAAGCGGTCGGCGCCCCGGCTGAGGATCTCGCCGGGCTCGCCGACACCGACGTCGTTGCCCTCCTCGTCGACGGTCCGGATCTCGACCCAGTCCATCGGCCTGCCGTCGGTGTGGATCCGCTTGTCCTTGGGGGCGTCGTGCAGCGATCCGGTGATGGAGGGGTGCTCGGTCGAGCCGTAGGAGCGGACCAGCGAGATCCCGAGCTCGTCCGCCCGCTCGGCCACCGCGTTGGGGATGGGCGAGCCGCCGAGCCCGATGTAGCGCATCAGCTCCACGTGCTCGGGGCCGAATCCGGGACAGTCGAGCAGGCTGGTGAAGAAGTACGTCGAACCGCTTCCGGCCGCGATGTGCTCCTCGACCATGGCGTCGAGGACGGTGGGAGGGTCCCACCCGTCGATCATGTAGATGGGACGCCCGCTGTAGAGCGGGCACAGCAGGCCGCCCAGCATCCCGATGGCATGGCCCACCGGCGCGCCGACGAGGCTGGGCAGGTCGCGCATGGACTGGTGATCGGACAGCTGGCGCACCTCGGAGCCGAGGGTGCGGTGCGTGTGCACGACCCCCTTCGGGTCGGCCGTCGTGCCCGACGTGTAGCCGATGAGCGCCGGGCTGTCGGGGTCGACGTGCGCCGGCCCGCTCACGGGGTCCGCGCGACGCAGGTCGTCGAAGCGCACGAAGCCGCTCGTGTCGTCGTCGAAATCGCCCACCACCACGACGTGCTCCAGGGTCGTCAGTCCCTCCCGCGCCGTGGCCAGGTCGGCCAGGTAGTCGCGCTGGCCGATGCGCGACACGATGATCAGCGCCTTGGCACCGCTCTGGCGCAGGATGAACCCGAGCTCCTTCGGACCGTAGAAGTGCACGATCGGGACCAGCGTGACGCCGAGCATGCTGCAGGCGTAGAACGTGACGGCCGCCTCCACCCAGTTGGGGAGCTGGAAGGCCACCATGTCACCGGGCCCGAGCCCGAGCGCGCGCAATCCACCGGCCACGCGCAGCGCCTCCTCGTACACCTCGCCGACCGTGCCGACGTACGGGTGGGTCGGCGACCAGATGCGGAACGGGCGGCTCGGGTCCTTGAGCAGGGAATCGCGCAGGAACTCCCCCAGCGTGCGGTCGTCCCAGGCGCCCTCGGCCAGGTAGCGCTCGGCCAGCTCGGCCGGCACAGGCCGCAGATCGAACGTGGTCATGCCGATTCGATGAAGAGCGAGGCCAGTCGGTGGCGCTGGGCCCCGGCACCGCCGGCCAGGAGCTCGTTCTGCTTGACCCGCTTGAAGAGGAAGTGTGCGTCGTTGGCCCAGGTGAAGCCCACCCCGCCGTGCAGCTGAATGTCGTCGCCCGTGACACGCACGCCGGCATCCGCCGCGTAGCTCGACGCCATGGCTGCCGCCTGCGCCCGCTCGGGTGCTTCCGTGTCCGAGGCCCAGGCTGCGAACTGGAACCCGGCCCGCGCCATCTCGACCTGCTGGAACATTTCGACGAGCCGGTGGCGCACCGTCTGGTACGTGGCGACGGGCTTGTCGAAGACGATCCGCTCGGAGGTGTAGGCGATGGCCTCGGTCAGGGCCCGGTGCGCCGCCCCCACGGTCTCGGCCGCCAACCCGACGGCGATGTCGTCCTGGATCCGCTGCCACAGGCCGGCCTGACTCCCCGATGGGCCCAACGGGACGACAGGCGTGTCGTCGAGCACGAGTCGGGCCAGCTTGCGCGTGGGGTCGAGTGACGGGACGAGCTCGGCCTCGGGCGACTCGAGGAGGTAGGAGCGCACCCCTTCCTCGCTGCGCGCCACCACGATCACCCAGTCCGCCGTGTGGCCGTCGACGACCACCGGCTTCTCACCAGTGACCACCCATTGCGCGGCCTTGCGGCGCGCCCGTGTCCGCACCGTCTGGAGCGGCTCGCCGTGGCCCTGCTCCCCCAGTGCGACCGTGCCCCGTCGGGTACCGGCGGCCAGGTCGGACAGCAGCTCGTTGGCGCCCAGGGCACGTGCGGCCAGCGTGGCCGCCACGGACGAGGAGAAGAACGGCCCCGGCAACGGGATGCGGCCCATCTCCTCCAGGACGACGCACATTTCGAGCAGGCCGGCCCCGCTGCCCCCGTACTCGTCGGGTACCAGCAGGCCCGTCCACCCCAGGTCGGCCAGCGTCGACCACAGCGCCGGCGTGACGCCTTCCGCGTCGTCGGCCAACTGACGCACCACGTCAGGCCCGCACTCGCGCTCGAGCGCACTGCGGGCCACGTCCTGCAGTGCGAGCTGCTCGTCGTCGTACGTGAAGTCCACGGCCTCCCCTACGTCTCGCTCACCGCCGCGCCATTCCCTGACACTGGCGTCAGAGTACACGGTGGTCGGGTACCCTTCCCCCGTGGATTTTGCCCTTGCACCGGAGGATGAGAAGTTCCGCGACGAGTTGCGGGCCTGGCTCGACGAGAACCTGCCCCCCTTCTTGGAAGCCGAAGCGCTCGGCGACGACGCCAGCCTGTCTGGCGAGGCCAGCCAGCAACGTCGCCAGAAGTGGCAGCGCAAGCTGAACGAGGGTGGGTGGGCCGCCATCCACTGGGGCCCGGACTACGCGCAGGGCCGCACCATCAACGCCATGCAGCGCCTCCTCTACTCCGAGGTCATGGCCGAGTACCGCACGCCGGGGACCTTCAACACGAACGGGATCTGGCAGATCGGTCCCATGATCATTCAGTGGGGCACCGAGGAGCAGAAGGCACAGTGGCTCCCCTCCATCCTCGAGGCGGAGGAGCACTGGTGCCAGGGCTTCAGCGAGCCCATGGCCGGCAACGACCTGGCCAACCTGCGGACGACGGCGGTCTACGACGCCGACACCGACGAGTACGTGATCAACGGCTCCAAGATCTGGATCTCGTCCGCGCATCTGGCGACGTGGGGGTTGTTCCTCCTGCGCACGGACCCCACCGCCATCGAGCGCGGCAAGAAGCACGAGGGCATCACCGCCTTCATCCTCAACCTGAAGACGCTCGGCATCGACGTGCGGCCGATCCGCGACATGGCGGGCGAGGAGCTCTTCAACGAGATCTTCTTCACCGACGTGCGGATCCCGGCCAAGTGGCGCCTGGGCGACGAGGGGGCCGGCTGGATGGTCGCCATGGGCACCCTCGGCTTCGAGCGGGTCGGCATCGCCTCGCAGATCGCCATCCTCGCCGCCGACCTGCGCGCCATGGTCGAAGCGGCACGCAGCGTCAACCCGGGCGCGCTCGAGGACCCCTCGCTCCGTGACCGCATCGCCAAGGTCTGGACCGAGATCGAGCTGGCGCGGCTGCTGTCGCTGCGGGCGCTCTCGAAGATCATGAAGGGCGAGAAGAACTGGCCGGAGGTCCCCTTCGCCAAGCTGTCGTGGTCGTCGATGGCACAGACCCTGGCCGAGCTGGCCGTCGATCTGCTCGGACCCGCCGGCGTTCTGGCGCGGGGCGGGCCCGACGCCGTCGACCGGGGGAAGTGGACCCGCCTCTACGCCTTCCAGCGCTACTCGACGATCGGCGGCGGCTCCACCGAGATCCAGAAGAACATCATCGCCGACCGTGCCATTGCCATGCCCGGCAAGTCGCGCGGCTGACCCGCCCCGCCGTTGCCTGCCGATCCCCGCGCCACCTGCATCATCGGCGTCGCGCGCCACACCTGGCACCCGTCCGACACACCTGAGGGCGCCCCCGAGCCGCTGACCATGTGGGAGCAACTCGCCCGCGCCGCCGCGGCCGACACCGGAGCGGCCGACGCGTCCTCGGTCCTGGCCGGCCTCCAGAGCATCGACATCGTCTACTCGCAGTCGTGGCAGTACGACGACGCCGTCGCCCGCCTGGCGGAGCGCATCGGCGCCGACCCGGGGCGGCGGCGCTATTCCGGGATCGGCGGTTCGGTGCCCCTCGTCCTGGCCACCGACGTGGCCCGCGAGATCCGCGCCGGCCAGCTCGACCTGGCCCTCATCACCGGCGCCGAGGCGCTGGCGACCGTGCGGCGCCTCAAGAAGGCCGGCGAGAAGCCGCAGTGGTCGTTCCGCCCGGCCGAGAAGCGGCCGTTCCCGATGGACATGGACTTCGATCCCTCCGAGATCACGCACGCTGTCTTCGAGGCCTACCTGACCTTCGCGTTGTTCGACAACGCCCGACGGGCCCACCTCGGCCGCGGGCTCGACGAGCACAGGGCCATCCTCGGCCGTGTCCTGGCACCGATGACCACCATTGCGGCTGCCAGCCCACATGCCTGGTTCCCTGTGGCCCGCGACGCCGACGCCATCGTGACGGCGACCCCGGACAACCGGATGGTGGCGTACCCCTACACGAAGCTCATGACGTCGATCATGGACGTCGACATGGCCGCCGCTCTCGTCCTGGCCAGCGCGGCGAAGGCGGACGCACTGGGCATCCCCGAGGATCGACGCGTCTACCTGCGCGGCGCAGGGTACGCCCAAGACCCTTCGCACGTGGCGGGCCACCCCGAACTCTGGCGCTCACCCGCCATGGCAGCAGCCGCCGGCGCCGCCTTGTCGGGCGCGGGCATCGGCGCAGACGACGTGGCCCACCTCGACCTCTACTCCTGCTTCGCCAGCTCGGTCTGCTTCGCGCTCGACGCACTCGGGATGGGCGAGGACGACGGTCGCGCCGTGACGCAGACGGGTGGACTGCCCTACCACGGCGGGCCCGGTTCGAACTACATGACCCATGCGCTGGCGGCGATGGTCGAGACCCTCCGCAACGACCCCGGCTCCTACGGCATCACCAGCGGCGTCGGCATGCACATGCAGAAGCACGCATACGGCGTCTGGTCAACCGACCCCGGCACGGGCGTGCTGACCGAGCCGGCGCCTCCGCTGCTCGCCGCACCGCTGACCATCGTCGAGTCTCCCGAAGGCAAGGCGACGGTTGCGACGTACACGGTCCTGCACGGCCGAGACGGTGCCCCCGAGCGTGCCGTGCTGATCTGCGACCTGCCGGGCGGCGGTCGTTGCTACGCGCTGCTCGACGGCGGGGCAGCCGTCCTGGACCGGACCGAGGTCGACGAGCTCATCGGACGCACCGTCGAGCTCACCCCGCGCGACGGCATCAACCTGGCCGCGCTTTCCTGACGACCGAGCGGACCGAGCGGACCGACCGGACCGACCGGTCCGAGCCCTGCGCTCAACCCGGTCCGGCTTTGCCGCTGTTGCCCGAGTTCCCGCTGCCGCTGTTGCCCGAGTTGCCGGAGTTGCCAGAGCTCCGGGCGGTGTTGCCGGGGTTGGCCGATGCGGAGCCACCGCTCCGGCAGGCCGAGGACGTCCCGGGGGCGCCGGCGGCGGGGGAAGGCGCGGCCGGCGTGGTCTGGCACACCCCGGGGCCCACCTTCATCTGCGGCACGAGCTGTTCCGAGGTCGTCCCGGACCCGGTGGTGACCTGCGCCGACGTCGCGTCGGCGCTGCCGGGCCACCAGGCGACGAACCAACCGTCTTGCACCGTCGTGGTCACGGCCTGGCCGTCCTGCTCGACCAGGCTGACTCCGGTGACTCCGGGGGCCGTCCGCCCGTCCACCAACGTGTAGGGACCATCCGTCGAGGTCGACAGATGGGTCTGGACCACGTTCTGCAGATCGCCCGAGCTCGTTGCGCCCACGCTGACACTGGTCGACCCGCCGGTGGCGCCCGGTGCTCCGCCCGCGGGCGCGCTGCCCGTCTGCGAATGGACCGAGATCGAGCCGGACCCCGACGTGGCACCGCCCGCCCCGTCGGACGAGATCTGATTCACGTCCGTGAAGGACGAGCCGGTGAAACACGCTGCGTACGCGCCGTCGTCCTGGAACAGGGCCACGGTGAAGGGGCCTCGCACGTCTGTCAGCACGTTCTGCCAGGCACCCGAGCCCACTGCCGCGCCTCCGGGGCCATCGTGCGTCGCCGAGAGCTGCTCGAGGCAGCTCGTGGACGCGGCGGGCGAGGGCGCCGCCGGCGACGTCGGCGTCGCGCTCCAGCCGGCATAGGCGGCGGGAGCACCGCCGCCGACCACCACTGCGATCACGGTCCCGGCTGTCGCCGCTCCGACAAGGACGCCCGCCGCCGCGGGGGCACGGCGGGCCCGTGGCCGGTAGTCGCCTGCTCGCAGACGCTCGACCGCGTCACCGGGCAGCACGTTCGCCCGTGTGGCCAGCGCCTGTCGTACCTCGTTCTCCAGTTGCGTCGTCATTTCGTGATGCTCCCTTCGTCTGTCGCGGTCGTGGTCGTGCATCTCGTTCCGTTGGTCGGGCTCGCCACGTGGGCCACCATCTCGCCCGGCGCCGAATCGTCCCGACGCAGCCCGGCGTCCCCACGCAATCGCTCGAGAGCACGGGCGGTGGTGCTCTTGACGGTGCCGACCGAGCACCCCATGACGTCGGCCACCTGCGCCTCGGTCAGATCCTCGAAGTACCGGAGCACCAGGGTTGCCCGCTGGCGCGGGGCGAGCCCGCCGAGCGCCCGCACCAGATCCGCGCCGTTCTCGACGCGCCCGAACAAGACCAGCGAAGTGCCGTCTTCGGATCGGGCAAGACGCTCGGTGCTCGCACTGAGCTCGGACCGCTCCCGCCGGCGGGGGCCGCTCGCGTCGAGGGCCAGGTTGACCAGCACCCTCCGGGCGTAGGCCCGTCTGTGCTCCATCGCCCGCACCCGGGGCCACCGGCGCGCCAGGCGGAGGAGGCATTCCTGCACCAGGTCTTCGGCTTCCGTGGCGTCCCAGACGATCAGGTAGGCGGCGCGGAGAAGACCCTCAGCCGACTCGGCGACGAAGCGGTCGAACTCACCGCGGGCTCGCTGCCTGCTCACGAGGGCTCCTGTGTGTCCATCACCCTCCTCAACCCTCCTGGCCGCACAAAAGGTTGTCTGCTGCCTCAGAACTCTCCATGCGGCGCTGCCATTGTGGTGCCGTGGATTGCGAGCGCGCCGTCAGGCGCAGCGAAGAGCTCGTCGCCGGGCTCGACGGGTGCCGGGCCGGCTGGGTGATGGCGCTCCTCCCCACGGCGCCAGGAGGCCCGGCGGCACGTCTGGAGCTGGTCGACGACCTCCACCAGCTTGTGGAGCGACTCCGACAGGGGCTGATTTCCGCAGCCGCCATCGACATCCCGATCGGACTTCCGGCAACCGGCCCACGGCCGGTGGACGTCGAGGCTCGACGACTGCTCGTGTCAGGACGCGCCATCTCGAGGCAGCTCTTCGCCATCCTCCCCAAGATCCGCGAGGTGGACGACGTGCAGACGGCAGCGATTCAGGACACCTTCTTCGAGATGCATCCCGAGCTCTCCTTCGCACAGCTCGCCGGCGCACCGATGCGATTCCACAAGCGCACCCGGGAAGGCCGCCGGGAGCGCCTCGACGCGCTGCGCGACGCGATTCCAGGCTCGGACGCTCTCGCAGCCACCCGGGTCCGCGGGTCCCGACCAGACGACGTACTCGACGCGCTCGTCGGCGCCTGGACGGCGGGGCGCTACGCCTCGGGCACCCACGTGCGGTTCGGCGGGGGCGAGGTGGACGAGCGCGGACTGCGCATGGAGGTCGTGGCCTGAACCTCCGAGGGCGGCGCGGCGGCACCATGCCCCGCCTACAGTGCCCCTCGCAAGGGAGGCCACGCTGACCGTTCGCGCCGATGTCGCACTCACCGAGCCGGTCCCCGTCGCGGGGACCCGACGCCGGTGGCGGGTACGCCAGGTCTGGCGTTTCTGGCGCTCCCCCGCCGGCCAACCCCCCTGGGCGCGCCCCGCGCTCCTGATCGTCACCGCGCTGGCCGGCCTGGCCTACGCATGGCGCTTCGATCAGGCCTACCTCGAGCCCTTCTACGGAGGAGCGGCGCGCAGCATGTCGCTGAGCCTGCACAACTTCTTCTACGGGGCGGCGGACCCGTGGGCGACGATCTCGGTCGACAAGATCCCGGGCGCGCTCTGGTTCCAGGCCATCTCCCTGCGCATCTTCGGGTTCCACGTCTGGGCGCTCGTCCTTCCCCAGGTGATCGAGGGGATGCTCACCGTGCTCGTGCTGTACCGCGCCGTGCGGCGGGTGGCCGGCGCAGGTGCCGGTCTGGTCGCCGCGGTGATCCTCGCCGGCAGCCCGATCGTGATCCTGCTCGACCGCGGCAACATCTCGGACTCGCTGCTCATCCTGTTGCTCGTCCTCGCCGCCGACGCCACCATCCGCGCCTGTCAGCGCGGCCGATTGCGCTCGCTGCTGTGGGCCGGCGCGCTCGTGGGTTTCGCCTTCCAGACCAAGATGCTCCAGGCCTGGATCGTGCTCCCCGCGCTCTTCGTGGCCTACCTCGTCGCTGCACCGGTGGCTTCGTTCTGGCGGCGGGCGTGGCACCTGGCGGCGAGCACCGCGGTGGTGGGGATCGTGTCCCTCAGCTGGATGTCGGTCGTCTCCGTGGTCCCGCAGTCGAGCCGGCCCTACGCCGACGGGAGCTGCGACGACTCGGTCTTCAACCAGGTGTTCTCCTACAACGGGTTCAGCCGCCTCGGCGCGGGGCTGGCGAACACGGCGGGCTGCCACCGCCGCTCGGCCTATCTGCGCACGTTGCTGCGGTACTCGGGTCGCGAGAGCATCGGCACCGGCTTCATCGGCCCGTCGTGGGACCGGCTGCTGCAGGGCCCCTTCGGGCACGATGCGGCCTGGCTCCTGCTGCCCGCCGTCGTGGCCGCCGTGTGGCTCTTCGTCCTGGCCCGCGGCGCGCGCCGCGCACCGACCTCCGTCGCGCCGCGGTCATCCTGTGGACCGTCTGGCTCGTGATCACGTTCGGGTTCTTCAGCGGCGGCCAGTTCTTGAACTCGTACTACCTCGCCGCGCTCATTCCCCCCGTGGCAGCCCTGTGCGGCATGGGTGCGCTCGCCGCGTGGGAGCGCAGGAGCCTCCCCTCCGTGCGCGTGGGCCTGGCCGTTCTCACCGTCGCCACGCTCGCCGTCACCATCGCACTGGTCCCGGGCTACGTGGGGGTCCGCCCCTGGATCGTCGGCTCGGCCGTCGTCGTGGGCCTGCTCGCGCTCGTCGTCCTCGTCGGCTCCCTGCGCGAGGGCCACGATTCTGTCTGGGCTCTCGGCGTCGGGCCCGCGCTCGCCGCGCTGGCCATGCTGCTCGGCTCGTTCTGGGCCTCGGCCGTGGTGGTGCAGGCCAGGCTCAGCCCGTTCGACTCCCCGTACGCGCCGGCGTCGGTCAACGCCTACACCCAGAAGGCGGCGGCGAACTTCCCGCTCTTCGCCCGGGGCCTGCGCGACTTCGCCGATACGGTGCCCGCGCGAACGGCCGTCGACGTCTTCGAGACGTCGCAGACGACGGGCTATTACATCCTGGCCACCGGACGCGAGTTCCTCCCCATCGGCGGATTCTCCGGGGCCGTGCC
The DNA here is from genome assembly GCA_963804055.1 of uncultured Acidimicrobiaceae bacterium. Classification (GTDB taxonomy): domain Bacteria; phylum Actinomycetota; class Acidimicrobiia; order Acidimicrobiales; family RAAP-2; genus Bog-473. The sequence continues at coordinate 299,894 of CAWDOU010000011.1, forward strand.
CAGCCCGACACTCCCGGCTTTCAAGCGGTTGGTGGCCGAGGGGCGCGTCCAGCGCGTCACTGTCGTGACGAAGCCACTGACCAACGAACCCGTGCTGCGCTGGGTGGTGGCGCACTGCACGAGGTTGGGGCCCGCCGGCTACGACGCCGCTGCGCAGGCCACGTCGACCGCATTCAGCTGCATGCGGCCGCAACGGGCGAGCCGTCCCGCCCCCGTCAGCTCCCGCCGCCCGCCCGCTGGAAGTCCAGGAACTGCGTCACCCGCATGATCCGCATGATGGCGCGGCCGATGGCCGGCACGTGCTGGCGGTGCAGGTCGGTGACGAGCTCGGGCTCGGTGAGCTCGTATTCCTTGCCCCGGGTGATGAGCCGCACGGCGCCGTGGGCCAGCGCGTTGCGCACCCACTCGGCGTCCGGGCCATAGGTCAGGGCGAAGCGGAAGCCGTCCTTCGTGTGGAAGACGTTGACCGGCGTGCGGTAGACGGTCCGGGTCCGCCGCCCGACATGGATCACGAGGCCGAGCCCCGGGGCCCAGCCCGCCACGTGGACCGCGACCTTGTTCGTGACGGCGCGGTTGAAGCGCGCCACGCGGCGGCCGAGACGGGGCGGGCGCGTGACCACGTCCGAGCCCGACTTCCGCTGCCCGGAGTGCGCGCTCATACGAGCGTGAGACCTCCGTCGACGGCCAGGACCTGGCCGGTCACGTAGCTCGCCTCGTCCGACAGGAGGAAGACGGTCACGGCCGCCACCTCCCACGCCGTGCCTTGCCGCCCGAGAGGCACCGGCGTGCGGGTGCGCGAGGGACGACCGGCCGAGGCGGCGCGGCCCAGCGGCGTGTCGATCAGGCCGGGAGCGAGCACGTTGGCCCGGATGCCGCGGCGGGCGCCCTCGACGGCCACGTGGCGGCTGAGGCCGATGAGGCCGGCCTTGGACGCGTCGTAGGCGGGGATGCGGCTCCCGGGACGCAGGCCGGCAACGGAGCCGACGAACACGATGGACCCGTTGTCGGACAACGTGACCAGGGCCCGGCGGACCAGCATGAAATGCGCGCGCAGGTTGAGGTCGAACGTCCTGTCCCAGTCATCGATGGAGGTGCCGGCCACGCCCATGCCGAAACCGGTGCCGACGTTGAGCACCAGACCGTCGGGCGCCAGGCCCGGCTCGTCGGACACCGCCAGGCGGCACCCCTCCTCGGTGGTGACGTCGGCCACCACGATGGCGGCCTTCCCCCCTTCCTCGGTGATCAGGCGCCATGTCTCCTCGACCGCCGCCTCGTCGCGGTCCACGCACACCACGGAAGCGCCCTCCCGGGCGGCCCGGACGGCGATGGCGCGCCCGTTGCCGACCGGCGCCTCGGGGTCGCGCGACGGCTGGGTGCCGGCGCCGATCACCGTGATGCTCCGTCCGGCCAGGAGCGGCGTCACGCCGCCGGGCCCCCGGGCACCCGGCGGGCCAGCGCCTCGGCCCGGGGCTCGAGCGTCAACCGCAGCGACCGCAGCACCGTCGTCAACATGAGGTAGTGCCCGATCAGCATGAGCAGCTCAATGAGCTCGCTCTCGCGCAGCTCGTCCGCCAGCGCCTCCCACGTGCCGTCCGAGACGGCGCCCTGGTCCGCCGTCTCGTCGACCGCGAGCAGCGCAGCGCGTTCCACCGGGGACAAGTCGATCGCAAAGACGGCGTCGACCGCGTCGACGTCGCTCACCGCCGCCAGCTCGGCGGGCGTCACCCCCTGCGCCTCGGCCAGCGCAAGGTGCTGGGCCCACTCGTAGCGGCCACCGAAGCGGGCGGCGGTGCGCAGGATCACGAGCTCGCGCAGCCGGCCGGGCAGCGTCCCCGCCAACAGCGCGCCGCCGAAGCCGAGCCAGCGCCGGAAAAGGTCCGGGTCGGCGCGGCCCAGGGTGGCGAAGATGTGCATCGGCTCGTCCGTCCCGCCCGGCAAGTTCTCCAGGACCCGGGTCAGGACGTCGTCCCATTCGCCGGCGGCCAGCGGGGGGAGGCGGGGCCCGGTCTCGGTCACCGCCGCATCGTAGGCACGGAGGGCCGCCCCGGTCTCGTACGGCGGCCCCGTCTGCCCTCAGCGCAACGGACGGAAGCCCATCGGCGGCGGCCCGGTCCCGGGCATCTGCCGCACCGGGGCATCGGGGCGGGCCACCTCGTCGAGGATCCCGTAGGCCAACGCCTCCTCCGCGCCGAGGAAGCGCCCGCGCGCAAGGTCGCGTTCGACGAGCGCGGGGTCCTGGCCGACCGCCGCGCCCAGGCGGGCGCAGAAGGCCTGGCGCTCGGCGGCACGCAGCTCGGCCCACTGGGCGACGTTGCGCACGTGCGCCTGCAGCTCGGTCGTCGGCTCGCACAGGGAGAACCGCGTGCTGGGCAGGGCGGAACGGTGGCTGCACACGGCGACGACGCCGACCGCGCCCGCGCCCACCTGCCCGAGACACAGGGCGCGCACCGGCACCCCCATCAGCTCGATCACGTCCATCAACGTCAGCGCCGGGGCGAGCGCGGCCTCACCGCAGTCGACCCGCAGGGTGACGGGATCGTCGCCCTCCGCATCGAGCGTCATCAGCTCGGCTGACACGCGGGTGACCGAGTAGTCGTCGAGCGGGCCGTGCAGGAGGACGACGCGCTGGGCCAGCAGGCGGCGCGCCACCACGTCTGACAGCACCTCGGGGCCCCGCCCCATCCCGGTCTGCCCGGCATCGGGCGGCAACCACGGCCACGGTTCCTCACGGTCAGGCATGCTCGATCCTCCATTCCAGCCGCGCCCCGAGGGCCGTCGTGTAGCGCTCCACCGTCGAGAGGCGGACATCGAGGTCGCCCGCCTCGAAGCGGGCGACGGCCGACTGCGAGGTCCCCATGCGGGAGGCCACCTCGGCCTGGGACAACCCCAGCTCCCGGCGCAGGGTCAGCAGCTGGCCCGAGACCGAGCGTCGGCGCTCGGCCATTTCGCGGAAGCCCGGGAAGACGGTGGGATGGCGGCGCTCGCTCATGACGGGACCATTATCTCATATCTGAGATAATGTGGCGAGGACCAGCAGGAATGACAGACACCGAGACGGAGACGGAGGAGCACGATGACGACCACGACCAGAGGACCGGACGGACGACGGGAGCGGGACCGCCTGCGCCAGGTGCTCGTCCCCACCGTGATCGAGGAGGGCAATCGGGGCGACCGGGCCTTCGACATCTACAGCCAGCTGCTGCGGGAGCGGATCGTGTTCCTGGGCCAGGAGGTCGACGACCAGGTGGCCAACCTGATCATCTCCCAGATGCTTTTCCTCGAGGCCCAGAACAGCGAGCGGGACATCTACCTCTACATCAACTCCCCCGGCGGCGTGGCCTACGCCGGCATGGCCATCTACGACGTCATGCAGCACGTGGAGCCCGATGTGTCGACCATCTGCGTCGGCATGGGGATGTCCGCCGCCGCGATGATCCTCTCGGGCGGGGCGGCCGGGAAGCGCTTCGCCCTGCCCAATGCGCGCATCATGATCCACCAGGGCTCGGCCGGCACCCGCGGCGCGCCCTCCGACATGGAGATCCAGCTGCGCGAGGTCATGTCGCTGACCCGGCGCATGTCCGAGATCATCGCCCACCACTCCGGGCAGCCCCTGGAGCGGGTCGCCCAGGACATCGACCGTGACTACTACATGACATCGGACGAGGCGCGTGACTACGGGATCATCGACGACATCATCCTGCCCCGGCGCGGGCTGTGCGCTCCGGGCGCGCCCGGCGTGGCCGACGTCGCCGATCGTGAACTGCAGGTGGCGGCCGGATGAACTCCGCTTGAACCACCCGCGTTGCACCGCCATGTGGGGGTGCGACGTCCGTTCCCCCCTCTGACCGGCCGGGTGGCCCGTCGACAGCGACAGCGACAGCGACAGCGACAGCGACAGCGACAGAGCGGAGAGCGGACATGGCCAGCAACGATCGTCGGGGCGACGCGCGCGTGCCGCGCCTCCCCACCGACCGGGTCAGCCGTCGCAGCCTCTTGAAGGGCGGGTTGGCCGCGCTCGGGGCCGGCGCGGCGGGCGCGGTCGGGGCCGGACTGTCCTCGTCGGCCGGGAGCAGCATCGAGCGGGCGGCCGCCGTGGGGCCACCGAGCGCCAACCCGAGCCTGAGCGACATCCGCCACGTGGTGATCCTGATGCAGGAGAACCGCTCGTTCGACCACTACTTCGGCACCTTGTCGGGCGTGCAGGGCTTCTCCGACCCCCGCGTGCCACGGAACCGCTTCCTGGCCGAGGACGTCCCGGTCTGGCAGCAGTACGGCTATCAGCCCGGCGTGGGCGTGGACCCGTGGGGCTACCTGGAGCCCTTCCACCTGCAGCAGAACTTCCCGACGCAGGACGGCGCCACCACCAACGACATCAGCCACGAGTGGGACACCCAGCACAATGCGTGGAACGGCGGGACGATGGACAACTTCGTGCGGGCGCATCTCGCCGCCGACGGGCCGTCGAACTTCGCCACGACCATGGGCTACTTCACGCGCGCCGACCTCCCCTTCTACTACGCGCTGGCCGACGCCTTCACCATCTGCGACGCCTACCACTGCTCGGTCCTCGGGCCGACCGACCCGAACCGCGTCGTCGCGCTGTCGGGCACGATCGACCCGGCAGGCACCGGCGGCGGGCCGGTCCTCGTCACACAGACCAGCGGCCGGCCCGGGCAGTACGGGAAGTTCGAGTGGACGACGATGCCCGAGCAACTGCTCGATGCGGGCGTGACCTGGAAGGCCTACAACGACCCCACCGGCCTCGCCCTCTTCAGCCCGCTCCCCTACTTCAAGGCCTACAACGACCCCTCGACCACACGCGGCCTGCAGCTGCAGCGACAGGGCCTGGCGCCCACCTACCCGGCGGACTTCATCGCCGACGTCGCCGCCGGCACCCTGCCGCAGGTCAGCTGGATACACGGTCCCATCGTCCAGTGCGAGCATCCCGCCACCGCTCCGCAGTGGGGCGAGAACCTCGTGCAGACCGTGCTCGACACCCTGACCTCGAACCCCGAGGTGTGGGCCCACACGCTGTTCATCCTCAACTACGACGAGAACGGCGGCTTCTTCGACCACGTCGCTCCACCCACGCCGCCGCCCGGCACGCCCGGCGAGTACCTCACCGTGAGCCCGTTGCCGGCCGACGCCGACGCCGTCGTCGGACCGGTCGGCCTCGGCTTCCGCGTGCCGTGCCTCCTCATGTCGCCCTTCACCCGCGGCGGCTACGTCGCCTCCGAGGTCTTCGACCACACGTCGACGCTGCGCCTCCTCGAGACGCTCTTCGGCGTACCCGTGCCCAACGTGTCGGCGTGGCGCCGGGGTGTCGTCGGCGACATGACGAGCGCGCTCGCCCTCGGCCGGCCGGCCGACCCGAGCGTCCCGGCGCTGCCCGACGCGTCGCTCGTCGAGCCGCTCGTCGACGAGCAGATCATCGTGAACGCGCTCACCGGCACGTTCGACGAGGGCATGGCCTACCCGCCGCCGACGCAGAACTCCATGCCGTCGCAGGAGCCGGGGCCGCCGCGACCCGCACCGCCCACCTAGCCGACATGGGCAGCCGACCGCACCGACAGCCGCCGATCGGTGCTGCGGGCCGACCTCGCTGCCGCCGCGGCAGCCGGGCTGAGCACGACCATCGGGACGCGGGCGGACGCAGGCCGCCACGCCAGTCCGCACGACGTGGTGCGCGACCACGCGTCCGTGCCGGCGACCATTGAGCAAGAGACGCTCGGGGATTTTCTCAACGTCGCGCGAATCTCCTTTTCGCACCCCGGCTTGCGCGGGGGCATAAGGTGGGTGACATTGGTGTCAGGTACCGCCGCCGGCGTCCACCACGTCCGGGCGGCAGAGAAGGGGAGGACGAGATGCGCACTGAGGACATGATCCTGGTCAGCGTCGACGACCACGTCATTGAGCCTCGTGGGATGTTCGACGGGTTGCTGCCCGCCAAATATCAGGACAAGGCGCCCAAGCTCGTCCGCCGCGACGACGGGACCGACGTCTGGCTCTACGACGGCAACCAGATCCCCAACGTCGGCCTGAACGCCGTCGTCGGCCGCCCGCCCGAGGAGTACGGGATCGAGCCCACCTCCCTGGAGGACATGCGCGTCGGTTGCTACGACGTCCACGAGCGCGTACGCGACATGTCGGTCAACGGCGTGCTCGGCTCCATGTGCTTCCCCTCCTTCCCGCAATTCTGCGGCCAGCTCTTCGCACGCCGCGAGGACAAGGACGAGGCGCTCGCCATGGTGCGGGCCTACAACGACTGGCACATCGACCACTGGTGCGGTGCCGAACCGGGCCGTTTCATACCGCTCTCCATCCCGGTGATCTGGGACCCCCAGCTCGGCGCCGAGGAGATCCGCCGCGTGGCCAAGAAGGGCTGTCACGCCGTCACCTTCTCGGAGAACCCCGAGAAGCTGGGGTGGCCCTCGCTGCACAACGACCACTGGGACCCCTTCTGGGCCGCCTGCGCCGACGAGGGCACCGTGGTGTGCATGCACCTGGGCTCGTCCTCGCAGATCCTGATGACCTCGGTGGAGGCGCCGATCGACGTCATGATCTCGCTGCAGCCGATCAACATGGTGCAGGCTGCCGCCGACCTCGTCTGGTCGCCCATCCTGCGCAAGTACAAGGACCTGCACTTCGCCCTGTCCGAGGGTGGCATCGGCTGGATCCCCTACGCGCTCGAGCGCATCGATTACGTCTACGAGCACCACCGCAAGTGGACGGGCCAGGACTTCGGCGACCAGCTGCCGAGCCAGGTCTTCAAGGACCGCGTGATCACCTGCTTCATCGACGATGCCTTCGGCGTGCAGAACCGCGACTCCATGAACATCGACAACATCACGTGGGAGTGCGACTACCCGCACTCGGACTCGACGTGGCCCCAGTCCCCCGAGGGGCTGATGAAGTATCTCGATGGGGTGTCCGACCAGGACATCGACAAGATGACGCACCTCAACGCCATGAAGCACTTCCAGTTCGACCCCTTCAGCGTGCGGCCGCGTGAGAAGTGCACGGTGGGGGCGCTGCGGGCCGAGGCCTCCGACGTCGACACGGCGCTGGTCTCCCGGGCCCGCGGGCAGACGTCGGTCAACGAGAAGGGCATCGTCAGCGTGAGCAGCTTCACGACGCGCCTGATCGACGACGACTGACCACGGGGTGTCTGCCGGCCTGACCTGACCTCACGTCACAGGGCCGCGGCTCGGCACCACGCCGATCCCTCCCCGTCCCGCATATGCCCACGTCCCTGTCCCGCCACACGGCCTGACCCACACCGGAGCACCGGAGCCCATGTCGATCGACTACGCCCTCGGTGACGACCATGTCGTCACCATCACCATCAACCGCCCCGAAGCGCGCAACTCCATGGACATGGAGCACTTCTTCCAGTTGCGCTCGGCCTGGGACCGCTTCGGTGAGGACGACGACGCCTATGTCGCCATCATCACCGGGGTCGGGAAGGACTTCTGCGTCGGGGCCGACCTCAAGACCTACATCCCGCAGATCACCGAGCTGCAGAGCAAGATGAAGGCCGGCGGGCGTCCCGAGGAGCTCGGCGGATACCGGCTCGACGACGGGGTCAAGGCCGTCCTGCGCGGCACCAAGCTCTACAAGCCGATCATCGCTGCGGTCAACGGCGTCTGCGTGGCCGGTGGCATGGAGATGCTCGGGGGCACCGACCTGCGGGTGGCCAGCGACACCGCCACATTCGGGGTGATGGAGCCCAAGCGCGGCCTGTTCGCCGGCGGGGGCACCACGGTGCGCCTCCCCCGCCAGGTCCCCTGGCCCGCCGCCATGGAGCTGCTGCTGTGCGCCGACCAGGTGCCGGCGCAACGGGCGTACGAGATGGGCCTCGTCAACGAGGTCTGCCGGCCGGCCGACCTGATGGAGCGCGCGTTCGACTACGCCCACCGCATCACGGCCAACGGGCCCTTCGCCGTCCGCAAGACCAAGGAGTCGGCGTTGCGCGGGCTGGCCACCGATATGAAGGAGGCCTACCGGATCGAGTCGGAGATCTCCGGCGAGGTCTTCAGCAGCGAGGACGCCAAGGAAGGGCCGAAGGCCTTCGCCGAGAAGCGGGCGCCGAATTGGCAGAACCGCTGACCTGACGGGCTACGGCTACGGCTACGGACGGTGGCCGCGTAGGCGGCGGTGTCGCAGGGGGACGACGAGCTCGGTGATGAGGGCGATCAGCGCCCCGCCCACGACCCCGAAGAGGACGCCCGAGTAGAAGGCGTCGTTGTTCTCGTGCTGCGCCGCGCTCGAGTTGGTGGCGGCGACCTGAATCACCTGTGGGGTGTCCTTGATGACCCATGTCCACGACGTCGGCGCCGCGATCGTCGGATGCGGGTCGGTCTGGATGGCGAAGTTGGCCGTGTTGTTCCCCTCCTCGAGAGAGAGCGTCCGCGTGACCGTCGCGACGCCGAGGTCGCTGTCCTGCGGGATCTCCGTGAACGGGATCGCGCTCGAGATCCCACGCAAGGGCGGGAAGCGGACGCTGAGATACGGCCCACTGAGGGTGAAGGGGGAGCCGGTGTCCCAGTGGAGACAGAGCCCGGGCGGGGGCAAGGTGTCGCCCACCGAGGTCTCCGTCGGGAGGGGAGGCACGACCAAGGCGGGCGTGGACGCCTGCATCGGATAGGCGACCGTGCCGTACCGGTACCTCGAATGCGCCGCACACGGCCGCGCCGAGCCCGGATTCAAGACGATGTAACCCCAACGGGTGCTGGGCAGCGGCTTGCCGTCGAACATGACCACCGGACCCCTTTCGATGCTGGCCGCCCCGGCCGCTTGCGGGCCGGACAGAAGGGTGTACGCGGCCGAGTCCACCAACGGGACGACCCCCTGGGTGTAGATCGCGGTCACCTTGAGGGTGGCCCCCTCGTTGCCCGCCTGCGTCAGAGTCTGCGTGGCCGCGAAGCCGGATCCGGCGATGAGGATCCGAAGTCCCTGTGGCACCGGCTGGAACCCGTTGGAATCGGGATGCAACTCCCAGCCGACGATCCCCAACGTGACGCAGATGACCACGAGCGCCACCACGAGCGCGACGTGGAGCTCCTCGAAGTAGCCGCCGCGTGCTGCGGGCTCCGGACCGGGCTCGGACATCGCCGCACCGTACCCTCCCGAGGTGCTGGATGCACCGGGGTTGCAGTCAATCTCCTGCGCTGTCAGCTCGCCGACTCGTCGTCATCGGAGTGGGGCGATGGTCAGCGCTGCAGGGCGTAGACCATCGTCACCTGGTCCGACTCGACCTGGGTGCCGGGAGCGAGGGGGACGGACGTCGCCCCTGCGGCCGGCAGCGCGGCCTGGAAGCCCTCGTTCGACAACGGGTTCGTCGGCTGGGTGTTGTCGGTGATGGAGCACACGGGCCCGAGAGAGCGGCCGGCGGCGGCGGCCATGGCGTGTGCATGGGCGACGGCCTGGTGGACGGCGGCGGTGCGGGCCTTGTCCTGCACCGCAGAGGGGTTGGCGAACGAGAACGTCAGCGCGTCGACCTGGGCGGCGTTCCCGCTGGCGCTGACGACGGCGTCGATGGCGGCCCCCTCGGTCGACGGGTTCCGCATGGTGGCGGTGATGGTCTCGGTGGCCTGATAGCCCGTCAGGGTGGCGACACCGTGGGGGTACGAATACTGCGGCGAGAGATTCAGCCCGGTCGTCTGCGTGTCCCGGGCCGCCACGCCATTGTCCGTGAGAGCCGCCAGCGCCTGTGCGACCTTGGCGTTGTTCTGGCTCAGCGCGGCGGCCGAGCTGCCCGCAGCGGTGCTGAAGCCGAAGACCGCCGTGAGGACGTCAGGCGTGCCCGCGCCCTGACCGCTTCCCTGGACGGTGAGGTGGGGTGCGGACGCGGCGCAGCTGGCCTGCGTGGTCGACGGGGTGGCGGCCGCCGAGCCGGCGCGAGCCGGCCCGAAGGCGATCCCACCCAGGACGAGCGCCCCCACGACCACCGCCACCGCGGCCCAGCCCCGCCACACCGACCAGCGGCCCGACGCAGCCCGGTCCTGCTCCCGTTGTCCGACCATCTGTCTGCCCTCCCGCGTCCGGACCTGTCCGGCACAGGAGAGACGCTCGTGGCGACCGTTCGGTTCGACGGCCGGCCGGCCGCACGGGACGGCGCGTCAGTCGGGTGGTCCGGCCCGGCGCAGGGAGAGGAGTGACGGAAAGCCCACGACGAAGGTCTGCAGACGCCAGCCGCGCGGCGACAGGCCGCGGCGCTTGGCCATCCGTCCGGCCGCCACGGCCTCGACGGCATGGATCACGGCGGTCCCGATCAACATGGCCTGGAGCGTCTCCCGGGGCGGCAGCGCGTCGCCGGCCATGTCGTTCACCTTCTCGTAGGCGGTCTTGCTCACCGCCAGCTTCGTGAGGGCGACGATGCCGCCATCGAGCAGGAGGAACCACAACAGCGAGGGTCGGACGACGGTGCGTGCCATGCGCACGTTCTAGCGAGCGGGGGTGCCGGGGAGCAACCGGACGTCCGGCCGCCGCGCCGATGCAAGGCGGGGGGAGGCGGCGAGCTGCCCGCAGGCAGCGTCGATCTCCGCGCCCCGGGTCACGCGGATGGTGGCGTTGACGCCGAGTGCGCTGAGCTGGTCACGGAACCGGCCCACGTGGACGCGACTCGAACCGACCACCGGATAGCCGGGCGTCGGGTTGAGCGGGATGAGGTTGACGTGGGCGCCGAGGGGGCGGGCGAAGGCGGCCAGCTCGGTGGCGTCGCTCCCCCGGTCGTTGACGTCGTCGATCATGGCCCACTCGATGGACAGGCGGCGTCCGCTGGCCGCCACGTAGTCGGCGCAGGCCCCCGCCAGCATGTCGAGGGGGTAGCGGCGGTTGATGGGCACGAGCGCATCTCGGAGCTCGTCGTTGGCGGCGTGCAGCGACACGGCGAGGTTCACGGGCAGCGTCTCGGCGGCCAGACGCCTGATGCCGGGCACGATGCCGACGGTGGAGAGCGTCAGGTGGCGCGCCGAGATGCCCATGTCCGAGTGGAGGCGCTCGACCGCCGCCCAGACACGGTCGTAGTTGGCCAGGGGCTCGCCCATCCCCATGAAGACGATGTTGGAGACGCGGCGCGGACGGGCCTCCCGCATGGCGACGGCGACCTGCTCGACGATCTCGCCCTGGGTCAGCTGGCGCTGGAAGCCGGCCTGGCCGGTGGCGCAGAACTGACAGGCCATGGCGCAGCCGGCCTGGGTGGAAACGCAGACGGTGACCCGGTCCGGGTAGCGCATGAGGACCGTCTCGACCTTGGCCTGGTCGTGGAGGCCCCAGAGCCACTTCGTCGTCTCGCCCTTGTCGGCCGAACGGCGGGACAGCTCCCGGAGCGCCGGAGGGAGCGCGTCGGCGAGGGCGCTGCGGAGGGCGGCCGGGAGGTCGGTCATGTCCTCGGGGCGCTGCACCCGGGCGTGGAGACCGTCCCAGACCTGGCGGACGCGGTACGACGGCTCGTCGACGAGGAGTTGGCCGAGCTCCTGTCGCGTCAGGTCGTAGGGCGTCGGCATCGGTCCAGGCTACGGGGGACGGGGACGGGGCGGCGTTCCGTCCCCGGCTAGTTGGGGTCGGTGCCCAGGATGACCGTGCCGGCCGCGGTGAACCAGCCGCTGGTCCCGTTCACGCAGGCCAGCGTGGCGTCGGGCACCTGGCGTTCGCCGCCTTCGCCCCGGAGCTGTGTGACGGCCTCAATGAGCAGGAACATCCCCCGCATGCCGGGTTGGCAGGCGGACAGGCCGCCCCCGTCGGTGTTCGTGGGCAGTGCCCCGCCGACGCGGAGCTTGCCGTCCTCGACGAAGGCACCGCCCTCGCCCTTCTTGCAGAAGCCCAGGCCCTCGAGCGTCAAGATGACCATCGGGGTGAACGCGTCGTAGACCTGGGCGACGTCGATGTCCGCCGGGGTGACGCCGGCACGCTCGAAGGCCAGCTTCCCCGAGCGGACGCAGGGCGACTCGGTGAAGTCCTCCCACTCGCTCATGGTCGTATGGGAGGCGGCCTCGCCCGTGCCGAGCACCCAGACGGGCGCCTTGGCGCAGTCGCGGGCGCGCTCCTCGTGCGTCATGACGATGGCACCGCCGCCGTCGGTGCGGATGCAGCAGTGGAGCTTGGTCAGCGGGTCCCACACCATCGGCGCGTCCACCACGTCGTCGATCGTGATGGGGTCCCGGTAGAAGGCGTCGGGGTTCAGGCCGGCGTTGTAACGGGTGGACACGGCCACCTCGGCCAGCTGTTCGATGGTCGTGCCGAACTCGTGCATGTGGCGCCGGGCCACCATGGCGTAGTGCGACCCCACCGGGTGCCCGAACGGTGCGGAGAACTGGGTCGGGCCCCGGGTCCCGAAGGAGAGGTTGGCCATGCGCAGCTTCTTCTTGAGGTCGGCCCGCTGCGTGGAGCCGTAGGTGAGCACGACGACCTCGACGAGGCCCTGGGCGATGGCCGCCGCCGCGTGCTCGACCATGAACTCCCAGATGCTGCCGCCATGACCGGTCGAGTCCACCCAGTTGGGCCGCAGGCCGAGATACTCGGCCAGCTCCACGGGCGGCAACGCACCGGTCAGCGACATGAAGCCGTCGACCTCGGACTTGTCGATCCCCGCGTCGCCCAGCGCACGGGTCGTGCCCTGGAAATTCAGCTCGAAGGCCGTCTTGTCGTCGACCCGCCCACAGTCGGACGTCGACGCGCCCACGATCGCCACCCGACGACTCCGACCCGTCATGTGCCGCCCACGGTAACGGGGTGGGGAGCGACCCGACAATTCGCCGGGCGATCGTCCGAATACCCCCCTCACCGGGGACGATGCGGGCGGCGGACCGGATCGACACTGCCGTGGACGCCCGATACGGTGAGTGCCCCCGTGGGCCCTCTCCGGGCCGGCCGGATGGCGCGGTGGCGCGGTCGCGAACAAGCCCGACACCCCTAAAGGAGCCCGAGGAGACGATGAGCGACACGACGGAGAGCCCGGCGGGCGACGACCTGATCCGCCGGATCGAGGACGGGATCTGCTGGATCATCCTCAACCGGCCGGATGCGGGGAACGCCATGACCCAGTTCATGCGGGATCAGATCGCCGCCTGGGTCCGCGACGCCTCCTCGGACCTCTTCGTCCGGGTGGTCGTCATCACCGCTGCCGGTGAGAAGGCCTTCTGCTCGGGTGCCGACCTCCGTGGTGGCCGCCTGGCCCCCCGGCCGAAGCCCGACGACGCGCCCGACAACGTCGTGGGTGACGCGTCGCGGATGATCCGTGACGGCTGGCAGGCCCTCGTCACCTCGATCCTCGACTGCGAGAAGCCGGTCATCGCCGGCGTCAACGGTACCGCCGCCGGCGGCGGCATGCACCTGGCCCTGGCGTGCGACCTCGTCGTGATGGCCGAGGAGGCCAAATTCGTCGAGGTGTTCGTCCGGCGGGGCATCGCGCCCGATGCCGGCGGCGCCTGGATCCTGACCCGGCTGGTGGGGATCCAGAAGGCCAAGGAGCTGTTCTTCTTCGGCGACGACGTCCCGGCAGCCGAGGCCTACCGGATCGGCCTGGTCACCCGGCTCGTCCCCCGTGCCGAGCTGCGGTCGACGCTCGAGGAGATGGCAGGCCGGCTGGCCAGCGGCCCGACCAAGGCCATCGGGGTGGCCAAATGGCTGACCAACCGGGCCCTCGACGTCGACCGGGCCACCTCGCTCTACGACGAGGCCGTCGGGCAGGAGCTGCTCACGAACACCGTGGATTCCAAGGAGGGCATCGCCAGCTTCGTCGAGCGACGGCCGGCCGAGTTCAAGGGCTGGTAATCGGGCCGGGCGGCTCCCCGGCCCGGCAGACCGCTGCCCTACGGCGCCGCCGTCGTCGACGTCGACGAGGCGCCACCGCCGCTGCCCACGGTCGTCGTGGTCTGTGACGGGGCGGGGGATGTCGTGGTCGTGGACCCACCCGTGGGGGCCGTGCTGCTCGTCGCCGTGGGCGCCGTCGACGACGTCGACGACGTCGTCGTCGTCGAGGTTCCCGTGGTCGAGGTCGTCGACGAGGTCGAGGTCGACGTCGACGTCGTCGAGGTGGTCGTCGGGGAGGCGGGGGGCGGGTTGATGAGGTTGTTCACCGACGTGCCCGTGTCCGATCCGCCGAAGATGGCGGACAACGGCTTGCCCGATATCAGCTCGATCGCCGTGATCAGCAGCAGCGCCAGCACGAAGACGATCACCGCGGCGACCGCAATCGTCTGCCACGAGAACCGTCGTCCCGCGGCGGCCGAGCGGGGCCCGGCGGGCGGCAGCGGCCGCGTCGAGGCCTGCAGACGCTCGGTGGCGGGGGCGTCCGTCACCGCCGAGATCTCCAGGCGCTCGGTCTGCCCGACCGGCGCCGCGGTCGACGCCATCTCGACCGTCTCGGCACCCGCATCGTCGGTCGGGGACGTCTGGCCCATCAGCCGCGTCGGGGCCGACGACGTCGAGCCGCGGGTGTCCCCCGACGCACCGGTCCCCCCGAGCCGGCGGAGCAGCAACGCCGTGTCCGGGGCTTTGACCACCACCTGCTTGACCGCCTCGTGCCCCCGTTCGATCGACTGGGCCACGAAGGCGGTGCCGATGGTGGCCGCCGCCGATCCGATCGCCACACCCACGATGGTCCCCTTGACCCCGAAGGTGGACGCGATGACGGCGGCGATCACCGCCCCGGCCGTCGAGGCCAGGATCTGGCGAAACGAGAACTTCACTCAGGGGTGTCTAGTCGCCCGCCAGGGGTCGGACCGCGCGGGCGATGAACTGGCGGGCCCCTGAATCGAGCACCCAGTCGTGGCCGAAACGGGCGATGGGGGCAGCAAAACGGGAGACCAGCCGCAGGGCGGTGTTCCCGGGGGCAAGGGAGCTGTGCAGCGTCGCCACGCACCCGGCGTCCGCGTCGTCGAACATGAGGGTCGCCCCGCCCACCACGTCCCCGTCGACCGTGGCCCGCACCAGCTTGGCCTCCTCGACGTGGTCGATCTCGACACCGAACCGCACGAGATACGGCACCGGCGGCTGCACCTCGCAGCGCCACGACGCACCCTCGGCGAAGCCAGCCGCGTCGAACCCCCGCAGCCACGGCCACCAGCTTCGGTAGCTCGCCACATCGGTGATCAGGCTCCAGACGTCCTCCCGGGGCAGCGGCAGGTCGTACCGGTGCACCGTCGTGATGGCCCCAGGGATGTGCGCCGCCGGCCCGGACCCGGACCCGGTCCCGCCGTCGCCGCTGTCGTTCACTCCCCGACGGACCCGTCGATCTGCTCCCGCAGCAGGTCGGCGTGCCCGTTGTGTCGGGCGTACTCCTCCACCATGTGGATCATGATCCACCGCAGCGAGATCGGCCGACCGCCGCTCGCCGCCGCCGCCAAGGCGTCGAGACCCGGGGCGCCGTCGACGATGTCCCGGGACGTCTCGCACTGCTGCATGAACAGTTCTACGTCCGCCATGGCCGACGAGGATTGGAGGTCGTTGAAATCGGCGTCGGGATCGTCCCGCAGCGAGATCGGCTCCGGCGACGCCGAGCCCGCGAAGACATGGTCGAACCAGTGCCATTCGACGTACGTCATGTGCCGCACGAGCCCCAAAAGGCTGAGCGACGAAGGGGCAACGCCGCGGCGCACCAACGCCTCCCCGTCGAGCAACTCGCACTTCCACAGCAGCGTGCTCCGCTGGTAGTCGAGCCACGCCGCGAGCATGGTCGCCTCGTCGCCCGTCATCGGCGGCTCGGGCCGGGACACCGCAGGCAGCACCGACACAGGCTAACGGGGCCGTCCGGCGAAATCATCGGGTGAGAAGGGGCCGGTAGCATTGCCCCGTGCGTGAGCGGTGGCTGTCCCGGAGGGCCATGTGGCTCCACCTGGCCCTCCTCGTGTTCGTGCCGGGCTGCGCCGTGGCCGCCTGGTGGCAGATCAACCGGGCTGCGGACGGCAACCAGCTCAGCTTCCTGTACTCCGTGCTGTGGCCGGCCTTCGGGATCCTGGCCGTGTACTTCTGGTGGATGCTCGTCCACACCGACTACGACAGCGTCGGCCTCAAGGGGATGTTGCGCCAGCAGGCGGACGAGGCCGATGCGGCCGGGGCCGCCGCTCCGGTTCCCCCCACGCCCCAACCGGCGGCCGCAGCCGACGACGACCCCGAACTGGCCGCCTACAACGCGCGGCTGGCGGAGCTCGCCGCCCAGGGACCCAAGACGTGGCGGGCCCGCGAGTCGGTCGTCGTCCGCCGCGAGCGATGAGACGTCTCACCCAGCGCGGCCTGCCGGGGGCGCTCTTTCGCTACCAGCTCATGGCCAACATCGTGGGTGTGCTGATCATCCCGCTGTTTCTCTTCACGGGACTGCACTACGCCATCGGCGGCTTCAAGGTCGAGCTCGCCATCTTCGGTGTCGGGCACGGCTATCTCTACATCGTCTACCTGGTCGCAGCCGGGTTCCTGGCGCTCAAGGCGCGGCTGCACATTCCCTGGATCATCTTGATGTTCGTGGCCGGCCTCGTCCCCGGCCTGACCTTCGTGGTCGAGTGGATCATCGTGACCAAGAAGATCCAGCCGCTGATGGCCGCGCAGGACGCGGCCGAGACGCCCGGGGTCAGTCCAGCCGCTCGATGACGGTGCCGTTGGCCTGGCCACCGCCCTCGCACATGGTCTGATAGCCGTAGCGGCCGCCGGTGGCCTCCAGCTGGTTCAGCAGCGTGCCCATCAGGCGCACGCCGCTCGCACCCAGAGGGTGACCGATGGCGATGGCGCCGCCGCGCGGGTTGAAGCGCTCCATGTCGTATCCGAACTCCTTCTGCCACATGAGTGCGACGGCGGCGAAGGCCTCGTTGCACTCCACGGCGTCGAACTCATCGACCTTCATGCCCGAGCGGGTGAGGAGCTTGTGGGTGACCGGCACCGGCGCCGAGAGCACGATGGCGGCGTCGTCGGCCGCCACGGCGAAATGGGCGAAGCGGGCCCTGATCGGCAGGCCAAGGGCCTCGGCGGTCGCGCGCTCGGCGATGAGCATGGCGGCCGCGCCGTCGGTGGTCTGGGACGAGTTGCCCGCCGTGATGTCGGGTGCGGTGTCGGGCTCCCAGCTCTGGGCGGGAGGCAACGCGGCGAGGGCGTCGATTGTCGACGAGCGCCGGATCCCCTCGTCGGAGCGGAGGAACTCGCCGGTGAGCGTGCCGTCCTCCGCCTTGATGGGGACCGCCACCGCTTCGCGCTCGAAGTGCCCGTTGTCCCAGCTCTCGGCGGCCCGCCGGTGGGACTCGAGCGCATAGGCGTCCATGTCCTGGCGCGTGATGCCGTAGCGCTCGGCCAGGACCTGGCTCACCCGGAACTGGGTCCAGAGCCGCCCGTCGACCGCCTCCATGAACGACGGTGGGAACGGGCCCGTCCCGCCCCGCGCGTTGGACGCCAGCGGCACCCGGCTCATGACCTCGGCGCCGCAGGCGATCACGAGGTCGTAGTGATCCGCCGCGACGCCTGCCGCGGCGAAATGGACGGCCTGCTGGGACGACCCACACTGGCGGTCGACCGTCGTGGCCGGCACCGTCTGGGGCAGCCCGGCCGACACCCATCCGTTGCGGGCGAGGTTCGTGCTCTGCTCCCCCACCTGGCTCACACACCCGCCGATGACGTCATCGATGCGCTCGGGATCCACCCCGGTGCGCTCGATCAACGTGGTCAGGGCGAAACCCAGCAGATCGGCCGGGTGCCAGTTGGCCAGCGCGCCACCGCGCTTGCCGAACGTCGTGCGTACGACGTCGACGATGACCGGCTCTCTCATGGTGCTGCCTCCTCGAATGTCGTCAGGCCCGATGGCCTAAGCGTCTGACTCTCCCACCTCGGCTGCGCCTGAGGCCACCGCCTCTTCGCGGCGTGACATCAGCGTCTCGACCGCGGCACTGGCACCAGCCGGGTCGCCCTCGTACGCCACGCTCCCGTGGTTCAACACGACGGCCCAGTTCGCCAGCTGGAGCACCCGGTTTACCTGCTGCTCCACCACCACCAGCGCGGTGCCGTTCCTATTGATCTCCATGAGCCCCTCGTAGACGGTGTCGACGACGACGGGGGCCAGTCCCAGGGACAGCTCGTCGGCCACGAGCACCTTGGACGGGACCACCAGCACCTTGGCCAGCGAGAGGAGCCGCTGCTGTCCTCCCGAGAGGGTGCCGCCGGACTGGCGACGCCGCTCGCCGAGGATCGGGAAGGCCGTGTAGGCCCGCTCGAGATTCTCCTTGAGCTTCCCCCGCCCGTCCCGCTGGCGGAAGGCCAGCGTCAGGTTCTCCTCCACGGTGAGGCTCGAGAACACACCACGGCCCTCGACCACGTGCGCCATGCCGAGCCGGGCGATCTTGTAGGCCGGGAGGGTGGTGACGTCCTCCCCGGAGAACAGGACCTGGCCGGACGACGCCGTGACCAGTCCGGTGACCGTCCGGGCCACGGTGGACTTGCCGGCCCCGTTCGACCCGACAAGGGCGACGATCCCCCCTTCGGGCACGCGGAAGGAGACGTCGAAGAGCGCCCGGTAGGGGCCGTAGGCGGCGCTGACGTTGCGCACCGACAGGATGTCGGTGCTCGCCGCCGGCGCGGTGGGGGTCGGGGCGGCGGCGAATGTGGTCACGCGTGCCCCATCTGACCCAGGTAGGCGTCGCGCACCGCGGGATCAGCCATGCACTCGTCGAAACTGCCGGCGAAGAGCATCGCCCCGAGGTCCATCACGACGGCACGGTCGACCACTTCGGCCACCATGGCGAGATCGTGCTCGACCAGGAGCACGGCCGTGCCGCGCTCACGCTGGACCGTCCGCAGGACGGCGGCCACCTCCGCCGTCTCGTGCAGGTCGAGCCCCGACGAGGGCTCGTCGGCGAGCAGGATCTTCGGCTCGGTCGCCAGAGCCCGCGCCAGCTCGACCAAGCGGCAATGGCCCAGCCCGAGGGCGTTGACCGAGACATCGGCCAGATGGGAGATGCCCACCAACTCGAGCGTGGCATCGACCCGTTCCATCTCGTCCGACCTCGGCTTGCTCATGTTGAGGAGGTCCCGCCACAGGCGTCCCTCGCCCTGGCGTGAGCGCTCGGCCACCATCAGGTGGTCACGCACCGTCATGTCGGTGAAGACCTCGACCCTTTGGTAGGTGCGGCCGATACCCAGTCGTGCCCGCTTGTAGGTCGGCATCCCCGACAGCGACAGCCCGTCGAAGATGATGTCCCCCGACTCGGGTCGCAGCTGGCCGCAGACGCAGTTGAACAGCGTGGTCTTCCCGGCGCCGTTCGGACCGACCAGGCCGACACTCTCCCCCGGCCCGACGTCGAACGTGATGGCGTGCACGGCCTGGATGCCGCCGAAGGACTTGCACACGCCATGGAGGCGCAGGAGCGGCTCGACGTCAGCCACTGGCACCAGCCGAGACAGCCTGTGCCTTGCGTTCCTCGGCCGCCGCCTCACGGGCGAAGAACAGCCTTTCGAAACGCATGGTCGAGCGGCGCTTCTGGTACTCGAGCACCCCTTCGGGGTGCTGGGCGTACGTCAGCGCGCCGAATGCGAAGAGGACGATGGTCAGACTCGGGCCGCCGAAACGAGACGGGAGATAGGTGAGGAGCTGCTCCACGACGAACAGGCCGATGCCGGCCTGAATGGCCCCTTCAACGGTGTTCACGCTCGTCGTCACGACCAGCACCACCAGGACAAGTGAGAAGGTGGTGTTCCAGTCCACCGGCGAGACGTGCTGCTGCTGGATGCTGTAGAGCACGCCGCCGATGCCGGCAATGGCTCCCGACAGCGCGAAGACGACGATGCGCTGCCAGGTCGGGTTCACGCCGAGACCGGCGGTGGCGGTCTCGCTGCCGCGCATGGCCGCCAGGTTGCGGCCCACCGACCCCTTGCGAACCAGGAGCACGATCACCACGGCGACCACGAGCACCGACATGGAGAGGATGAACATGGCGTGACCGTTGAAGTCGAAGAAGGCGCTCGTGCCCAACCACTTCGACTGCAAGCTGGTGCCCTGTGCGCCGCCCGTGACCCAGATGTCGTTGAACGCGGTGTTGTCGAAGAGCAAGGCGGCGGCGAGCGTCATCAGCGCCAGCCCCAGCCCGCGTAGGCGCAGGGACAGCAGCGCCAGCACGACCGCGACCAGGGCCGCCAGGGCGCAACCGATGAGGCCACCGACCAGGAAGTTGAGCCCGAGGTGCACCGAGAAGACGGCTGCCGTGAAGGCGCCGATGCCGGCGAACGTCGCCTGGCACAGCGACAGCTGTCCCGCCATGCCGGTGATCAAGGTGACCGAGAGGCAGATGATCGACAGGGTGAGGCCGTTGTTGAACACGGTCTCCCAGGTGACGGGGATCCAGGTGAGCATCGAGACGATAAAGGCCGCCAGGACCACCCACCACAGCTTCTTGATGATGCGATCCATGCTGGGTGCGCGCGCACTGGCGGCGATGGGCACGGGCGGCGGGTCGACGGTGGCCAGCGGGTCCCGGCTGATGTCCAGATTGCGCAGGCCAGGCAAAATCAGCAAGGCAGCGGCGATGGCGAAGAACGGAAGCGACGGCACGACCGCTGCGTTCCAGAAGCTGTTCGGCGGGATGTAGCCCTGCAGCACGGTCGTGAGGACGCCGATGAGCACGGCAACCCCAGCGGCGATAGGGAGCGAACGCAGCATCGCCCACGCCGCCGCCGCGATGGCCGTGACCGTCAGGGTGACGAATTCGTCGGAATTGAAGTTCCCGTAGCCAGGTGCCAGGAGCACACCGGCCAACGCCGCCATGAAGCTGGAGATGATCCAGGCCACGGCGACGACCCCATTGGCGTTGATGCCGTCGAGTTGGACCAGCCGCCTGCTTTCCACGGCACCCCGCATCTGCAGACCCAGGGCTGTGAAACGCAGGAGGATGGTGAGCAGAATCAGGACGACGACAGTCACCGAGATCATGGCCAGGTAGATCCCGTTGATCGGTGTCGCGTAGAGGCCGCTTCCGATGGAGAAGTACACGGTGTTCGGGTTGAAGAACGGGAAGATCGTCGCCGTGGCATCGAGGTTCTGGGGACCGAAGATCACCGGCAGCAGCGACGGGATCCCGACGAGGAGCGCCAGGCCGCAGACGAGCTTTGCCGTGCTGTTGGAATTCGGGATGTGGCGGAAGATGAGCCGGTCGAAGGCGTACCCCATGACCGGGCCCAGCACCACGACGGTCAGGAGGAAAGCCTGCCAACCCGACCAATTGTGGAACTGGGTGAGGTACGTGAAGATGAACGCCGACGCGAAGGCCTGGGCGCCGAAGGCGAAGTTGAAGACGCCGGTCGCCTGATAGGTCAGGACCAGGCAGACCGCGACGAGGGCGTACGTGCACCCGTATGGCACGCCCGGCAGCGCGAATCCGAGGAGTTGCTCCATCCCTACGTCCTGTTACCCGACGTCGTCCCTATCCCTCCGCTGCTCAGGCGGGGGTCGGCACGCCGGGCGGCAACGGGAACACCGGGTCCTTCTTCGGGTTGATCGACTGGAAGCAATTGAAGACGTTCTTGCCCTTGTTGAGCGTGGGCAGGTACTTGTTCCCGGAGACCTTGATGTAGGCCAGGCAATACGGCGGCGCATTCCCCGTGTGCCCGGCGCTCTTCCAGTTGACAGGCGCCGTGAGGCCGCCGGCCGTGAAGGCGGTCAACGAGTTGTCCGCCGCGATCACGCTGGCCTGGGTCGGGTTCTTGCCGGCAATCTGGAGGCCCTGGACGAACAAGGCCGCCGACTCCCACCCCTGCAGCGCGATCTCATCCGTGGCGTAGGCGGGCTCGTACTTCTTCATCTGGGCGAAGTAGAGCTTGAGGCCCGGGTAGAGCGTCGGAGACGCCGTGAAGGGTACGTGCCCGATGTCGAAGTAGACGTTCTGCATCAGGCTCTGGTTCGTGTTCAGAGTCGACTGGTCGTTGCCGCTGAACCAGAGCTGGGTCATGTTCGACAGCCCGTACTGCTTGATGGCGCGGGCCATGGTGACATTCCCCTGCACGTCCATGCAGCTGACCACCATGTTGGAGCCCGCCTGCTTCATCCGCTGCACGTCGGTGGCCACCGTCGAGCCCGGGTAGCTCACCTTGAGGTCGGAGTAGCTGACCGTGTATCCGGCCGCCTTAAGCGAGTTCTGCTCCGACTGACACGATGCCGCTGAAGCCGCCACCCCGTAGGCGATGAAGGCGATGGAGGGCTTCTTCTGCGTCTGGCGCGCCACGTAGGAGACCTGCGGGCCGGCCGCCGGGTAGTACTGCACGGAGCCCCCCGCAGCGAACAGGTTGCTCGGCCCGGACCAGTTCCCCGTCACGTTGTAGCCGTAGGTCGGGATGCCGGACTCGGTGAACAGGTTGGGCGAGAAGAAGGCCGTCGCCACGCCGGTCACGGCAAACACGTTGTCCTGATTGATGAGAGTGTTCGCCAGCTGGTTGAACGTCGTGGGGTTCCCGCCGTCGTCCAGGGCGTACTTGTAGTTGATCATGCGACCGTTCACGCCGCCCTTGGCGTTGATGTAGTTGTAGTACGCCTTCTCGCCGTAGATGAGCGAGGAGAAGTTGGACGCCAGCGTCCCCGTCTGCGTCGAGATCGTACCGACCGTCACAGAGGTCGGAGTCAGTCCCGGGACGCTCGCCGCCGCTCCCGCCGTGCTCGTCGTGGTGACGATGCCGACCAGCAGCATCGTTCCCGTGAGCGCCGTTGCCGCCAGCGCCTTGATTCCATGTCTTGCTTGCATGCCGTCCCCAATCATCGGTCGTGCATCCCCCCGGGATGCCGGTCACTGTAGCTGCAGGGCTTCACGCCCATTGCTCACCCTTTGTGGCTCTTTCCTGTCGCCAATTCGCACTCTTCGCACCCGCGAGAACGCGGGCCTCGCTCACTTCCTCTGACGCCGCGTCAAATTCAGAACGTCAATTCAGAAACAGCCTCCGTCGGTCGAACTCGCGCAGAGCCCGCACCTCGTCGAAACGAACGGCGGGGAGGTCCTCGACCTGCCGCGCCACCTCGGGCCGATAGCCACAAGACGACACGAAGGCCTGCACTCGGTCGTCGAGCGTGCCCTCGCCGGCGGGCACGGCGGCCAGACGTAAGACGCCGTCGTCGCGGCGCAGGATTCCCTTGTCGGTCACGACGCTGACGACCCGCTGCCCCGGCGACGTCACGTAGGCGACCGTCTCGGGAAGGCGCTCAGGGCGGGCCAGCGTCACCACGACGCAGGCCGTGGCCCGGCTGGCGACGTCGTTGGCTCCACCCGAACCCACGAGAAAGCGCCCACCGGCCAGCTGCGTCGAGTTCAAGGAGCCGTCACGATCCACCTCGGCCGCCCCGAGGCAGCCCACGGTGGTCGTCCCCGGGCCTCCGATGACCATGCCGAGGACCGCCGACGCATCGGAGAGGTACGGCGTGGCGGGAAACACCCGCTGGTTGAAGATGTAGGGGTCGGCCGGAGTCGGCTGGTAGCCCCAGAGGCCAAGCTCGGCGGTGAGCATGACGTTGCGGCCGGCCGCCCGGGCCCGACCCACGGCGACCCAGGCCGCGAGGTTGGCCACGCCCGCACCGGCCAGCACGGCGTCGGCACCGACGTCTGCCACCACCCGCTCGAGCTCGCGGGCGCCGAGTGACGCCGCCTGCTCCCAGCGGGAGACGGCGGGATCGTCGACGACGGGGTTGGCGTCGGCGTCGGCCTTCCACGACATCGGGTCCGAGCGACCCTCGAGCCACTTGAGCTGGTCGGCCCCGACCCGCGCCAGGTACTCCTCGTGCGTGGCCGGCCCGAGCACCCAGTCCTCGACATAGGCGTCGAACTCGCCCTTCGCTGCCGCGTCGGCGGCGGCGCTCCAGTGCGCGATGTCCTCGCCGTAGCTGCGGACGGGCAGCGCCGGGGCGTAACAACCGCCGGGGTGGGCACCGAATGGCGCCTCCACGACGGCGAGGACACGGTGGGCCGGGACCTTGACCCTGTGCCCGAGTCCCTCGAGGTCGTCGACGACGCGCTCGACGGTGGCCACGACACCGCGACGGGCGGCCCAGGCGCCCCAGACACCATCGAGGAGGGGCTCGGAGAAGACGAGGTTGCCCGACGGGTCGGCGGCGGCGGCGTGGACGAGGGCGACGTCGGGCGCCAACGGCCGGAGCACGCCCAGGGGGCCGAAGGGCGAATCGATCACGGCGAAGGCCTCGTTGTCGGCCATGGAGGAGCCGACCAGTGATCCCGTGACGGCGGCTGGCAGGCCGCGGGCGGCCGCCTCCAGCCGTTGCGACAAGGTGAGGATCGACCAGTGCTCGACCTCGACCTCGCCCGCCTCGTAGGCCTCGCGGAAGATCGGGTTCGGGTTGTAGGTGGGGAAGCTGTTGCCCGAGTAGGCCGTGACGACCTTGCTGACCAGCCCGCCGCGGAAGAAGGCCGCGCCGAGCGCGCCGAGGCTGGTCATCACGAGGGTGAAGCCAGGGTCCGTCCGCCAGAATTGCCTGGCGAGCTCCCGGGCGGTGGCCGTCCAGCGGCTGTGCCCCATCATCACCAGAATGGAGTCGCCGGGGAGCACGCTCCGTGCGACGGCATCCTCGAGCGTGGTCACGACGGGGGCGCCGGAGGAGTTGGCTGCTGGGGTCACGAAATGCACTCCACGACGGACACGAAATCACGTAACCCCTGGTCCGACGTCATTTTTCACCCCAACCGAACCTGACCACCGTGTCAGGTTAGCCATTTCAACCATGCCCGGCACTACCATGCACCGGGCATGGGATCGCCGAGAGTCGAAGGCGACCCGGCGCCCGCCCCGGAGAAGGTCCATCGGTCGCCGGCGGCCAAGAAGGTGACGACGGGGAAGAGCGCGGGGCGCCTGGTGACCCGCGCGGGCAACGGGCCAGGTGGGCGCTCCAACAGCGCCTCCATGGCGGAGGCCGACGCCATCGGTGCGCCTGCGGCCAAGCGCGTCCTGCGCAGCCAGGGACGGCGCACCATGCGCAAGTTGCTCGACGCCGCCATGGTGGCGTTCGACCGCCGGGGTTACCACGCCACGCGGGTGAACGACGTCGTCGAGATCGCCAAGACCTCGCACGGGACCTTCTACCTCTACTTCTCCAACAAGGAGGACCTGCTGCGGGCGCTGGTGGCCGAGGCGTCCGGCGAGGCGCAGACCCTCTACGACGCGCTCAGCACCCTGCCGGCAAAGGGCGCGGCGCCGCAGTGGGACGACGTGCACCGGTGGGTCCAGGCCTACTCCGAGCTGTGGATGCGCTATGCGCCGCTGTTCAGGGCGTGGACGGATCTTGCCACCATCGACCCGGAGCTGATCGACATGATCCGCAGCACCTTCATGTCGATGTCGGGCGCCCTGGCGGCGCAGATCGGGCCGGACTCCTCGGGCCACATCATCGACCCCGACGCGGCCGGCCTGGCCACGCTGGCCATGCTCGACCGCTTCCACTACCTGCGTGAGTTCGTCGGGCAGCCGATCGACGACGTGGCGCTGCAGACGATGACGACCATGCTGTACCGGGCGCTCTTCGACCCGCACGCCTGAACGGTCGTGGGGCCGCTCTCCTCAGGAGCGGGGGCTCTTCTTGGGGAACACGAGGTCGTAGATGCCGTCGACACCGGAGCCGTGGAGCGTCAAGCCCCCGTCGACCACGATGTTCTGCCCGTTGACGAAGCGGGCCAGGTCGGAGCAGAGGAACACGACGACGTCGGCGATGTCCTCGGGCGCGCCGATCCGGCCGACCGGCGTGCCCTTCTCGAAACGCTCGGTCTGGCTGGGCATGAACTCGAACATCTGCTCGGTCATGGCCGTCAGGATCATGCCCGGTGAGACCGCATTGACCCGGATGGACGGCCCGTACTCCAAGGCTGCCGATGCGGTGAGCGCGGCGACGGCCGCCTTGCTGGCCGCATAGGGGCTCTCCCCCGCCGCCGGCCGTGTCCCGCTGATGGACGCCGTGCTGACGATGGAGCCGCCTCCGCTTGCGAGCATGTGCGGCACCGCGGCGCGGATGCCGGCCCAGACGCCGGTCAGGTTGACCCTCAGGACGCGGTCCCAGTCGGCCACCTCAATGTCGTGGAGCTTGTTGAAGGCCGACGTGCCGGCGTTGTTGTAGATGATGGACAAGCCCCCGAGCGCTGCGGCGGCAGCGTCGACGGCCTCCTTGAGAGCGTCGGGGTCGCCGACGTCGACCCCGAAGGCGATGCCGCCGATTTCGTCGGCGACCGCGTCGGCGGACTCCTTGTCCAGGTCGAAGACCGCCACCTGGGCGCCCTCCTCGACCATCCGGCGGCACGTGGCGCGGCCGATGCCCGATCCGCCGCCCGTCACGACGGCCCTCTGGCCTTCAAGCAGTCCCATCGACTCCTCCTGTGGGTACGTCACGGTCACGGTCGGCCCATGGTGGGGTGACGATCGTGAGCGGTTCTTCGAGCTCTCGGATCAGCAGCTCCTGCGCCATGCTCAGGTGCAACGTGCCGTCCTCGCCGTGCATGGTGGCACGGATGGTCGCCCGACCTCCGGCGTTCACGAGCGCGTGAATGTCGAAGAGGCTCCAGGCGTCGGCCCGCCAGGGACGATGGAACCAGAGGGCATGGTCGAGGCTGGCGTCGGTATGGGTGCCCCAGACGCCGAGGCTATGGGGACGAAACGACGCACCGGTCATGTCGGAGAAATAGGCCAAGACGCCGGCGTGGACCTTCGGATCGTCGGGCAACGGCTCTCTGGTGCGGAACCAGCAGCGACGAGTCGATTCGTATGTGCCGTCTTCGCGGCGCTCGGTCGTGCCGAGCTCCCGGATGTCGAACGGGAACGGCGCCTCGAATCCTTCGACGTCGGCCGGTGGAGGGACGTGCGGCGCCATCGAGAGCTGGTAGTCGTCGCCGGGCTCGGGGCGATGAAACGAGCACGTCATCCGGAAGGTCTCTTTCCCCTCGACCTCGCTCGTCACCTGTCGTGTGCTGAACGAGCGGCCATCACGCACACTGTCGATCGTGTGCGTCGTCTCGGACCCCGGGCTGGTCGGGCGCAGGAAGTACCCGTGCAGCGAGTGCACCTGGAGCTCGGGCGGAACCGTCCGCATGGCGGCGTTCAGAGCCTGCGCCACCACCATGCCGCCGAAGACGCGGCCGTGGACCCACCACGTCGGGCTGGTCGTGGTGAAGGTTGGCCTGCCGTCGGCGTCTCGTCCCGCCTCACGGGCTGTGACGGCGTCGATCAGCTCGGCAACGGTGGCCGAGACGGCCTCGGAATCGTCAAACTCCACGCTGCTGCGACGCCCTTTCGGTCACCGTTGTCGTCAAGCCTTCCCGGCTGAGAGGTCCACGTCGACGGCGAGGCCCTTTTCGGCCAGGTCCACGCGCCGGTTGTCCTCGGCGTAGCGCAGCCCCTGGACGTTGAAGAGCCGGACCTCGGGACCCTCGATCGGGAAGGGGCCCCAGTGCCAGGTGCCCTGGTGCAGCACCAGGGACTCGAGTGGCTCGATCCGGAACGCCCTGATGGAGGCGGCCTCCGCCGGGTCGGTGAACTCGACGTCAGACGGCGCCACGACGATGACGGCCGGGACGTTCAACGGCATCAGGGCCTGGGTGTGGGTGTCGTGGCGGAACAGCATCTCGCAGAGCAGGCCATCCGGGGTCTCCGGGACTTCGGCGCGGGCGTGGCCGATCAGGTTCACGTGGGCGTCGGCCCACTCGAACGTCATGGTCTCCTTGCCGTCCCTCGGGTCGACGTCGGCGACGGGAAGCCAGCCGAACGGTTCCCAGGACGCCCCGGTGAGCGGCTCAGGGACCAGGACTCGTTGTGTGGTGGATGCGTCTGCCATCGCTCGGTCTCTCGACTTTCTCGACTCTCTCGTTTCCGTCGACCCGGTGCCCGGAGATTGTGCGCCTCTGACGCAACCCGGCCTCACGGCCTAACCTGACACCGGAGTCAGTCTAGGAACTCTCGGGAGGCGAACAGGATGGATGTCCGCAGTATTGAAGCCAAGGCGCCGGTCGTCGAGCACAACGGGACCGTACCGGTCTGGTGGATGATCGAGTCCCGCGAGTTCAAGGACATCACCGACGGCGGCTACCTGGAGCTGGTGAACGAATTCGAAGTCCCAGGTGGTGGCCTGGTCGATCCGCACTCCCACCCGACCCACGAGTTCTATTACGTCATGAACGGCAAGGGCATCATGACGATCGACGGGGAAGACCGCCCTATCTCCCAAGGTGACCTCGTGTACATCCCGCCGGACAAGGTGCACTCGCTGCGTCCGATCAGCGACCATGCTCCGATCCATTGCTTCTGCTTCGCCATCGGCGTGAAGGGCGCGGGCGCCATCAACTACACGACCCACTAGGTGGCGCGCGTCCTCGTCACCCGCCCGCTCACCCCGGGCGGGACAGACCCCCTCGTCGAGGCCGGCCACGAGATCGTGCTGCGTCAGGACGGGACACCCCTCTCACCCGACGAGCTGGTCCGCCAAGCCGCCGAATGCGACGGGATCGTCTGCCATCTCACCGACCGCATCGACGCCTCCGTCCTGGAGTCCGGGCAGAGCGGAAGGCTCCGCGTGGTGGCAAACGCAGCTGTGGGGTACGACAACATCGACGTCGCCTCCGCGACGGCGATGGGCATCGTTGTCTGCAACACCCCTGGAGTGCTCGACGACACGACGGCGGACCTGGCCTTCCTGCTGATCCTGACGGCGACCCGCCTCGCCAGTGACGCCGAACGGGATCTGCGCGAGGGTCGCTGGACCGGGTGGGGATTCGGTACCCATCTCGCCCGTGACGTGCACGGGGCGACTCTCGGACTGGTCGGATTCGGTCGCATCGCTCGCGCCGTCGCCCAGCGGGCACAGGGATTCGACATGGAGGTCCTGCACACGACGCGCCACGACACCGGCGTTCGGGGATTCGTGCCGCAACTCGACGAGCTGCTCGAGAGGTCGGACATCGTGAGCCTCCACGTCCCGCTCAGCGAGGCGACGCGTCATTTGATCGGTGGGGCGGAGCTGGCCCGGATGAAGCCGACGGCCGTACTGATCAACACGGCGCGCGGGCCGATCGTTGACGAGGACGCGCTCGGTCGACGCGCTGGAGTCGGGCTCAATCTACGCGGCTGGACTCGACGTATACGACGGCGAGCCGAACCTGAATCCCCGGTTGCTCAGCGCTCCCCGCACGACCCTGCTTCCTCACATAGGGAGTGCAACCATCGCGACGCGCACACGCATGGCACGTCTTGCATGTCAGGGCGTCGTTGACGTCCTCGCCGGACTGACGCCACCCAACGTCGTCCTCCCTGCCGCGCCGCAACCGACATAGCGACGACATCACACCGACAATTCTCTGTCGAGCATCGCCGTTGCCTTAGAAGAACGGTCTCTTCGAACTATACGATCCGACCGTTTGTTGCGGGGCTCTCCGCGTCGGTGGGAGGTGGCGGTGCGCACTCTTCGAAGGATCCTCATTGCGGCGCTAGCGACGGTGACGTCTCTTGGGCTCTTCGGATTCGCCGAGAACGTTGTCCCTACGAATACTGTCGCTGGCGCTGCGGCTGCTCCTCCGTCGTGGCAGACGACCGCCAGCTACCAACCACTTGCCAACGTCAACGACGTGTCGTGCGCTCCGACGACGACGCCGAGTTCGGCGACCTGTGTTGCAGTCGGGACTGGTGCCGGGGAGATGGCCTCCATCATTGTTAGCCAGGACGGTGGCGACGACGTGGTCCGACGCCACTCCTCTGGCCGGGGTGACGGGTCTGGCACGATTTCGTGTCCATCGCCGTCTGTCTGTTACGCAGGCGGATCTGGGATCTTAAAGTCGATTGATGGAGGAGCGAGTTGGACGGTGGAGGATTCTTCGTTTCGACTCAGTCGATCTCCTGCTTCACGATCGATGAATGCACCGCTGTCGGCGCGGCCGGGATAGTGCAGACAACGGATGGATCCAACTGGATATCCCAAATTCCACCCCACAGACCACGTACTTGGGCGCCGTCTCATGCCCCAACGCCACTAGTGTGCGTAGCCGTCGGCACGGTCAACAACCGTCCCGGAATAATTCAGGAAGACGACAGCAGCAGCTGGAGTTTGATTCAACAACCCTCCGTCACAATGCTCTACTGGCGTTTCGTGCGTCTCAGCGGCCCAGTGCACTGCGGTGGGCATTGCGACGCTGGAGGTGGAACAGTCATCAGCACCTCGGATGGTGGAGGGAAGTGGTCACCGGCTCGCTGCCTAACGGCCAGCAGCTCAACGCCATGGTCTGTCCGGCGGGAACTACGTGCATAGCCGTAGGTTCCAATCTCAGCGCCACCCCTTTCGTCGTTGGCTCTTCCGACAGTGGCTCCACCTGGACGGACCAGACAGCTCCAAGCAACGCCGTCGATCTGACTGGGGTTTCTTGTTCAGCGGCGGAGGACTGTGTCGCTGTTGGAAGCACGGGCAACCTCGGAGCCGGATCCACGATCATGAGAACTTCGAACGGCGGCACATCGTGGAATGAAGAAGTCCCACCAGCTGGTACGAGTCGACTGAATTCGGTGTCGTGCCCGACACGTTGTTGATTGTTTCGTCGTTGGAGTGAGCTCGGTCTTTTCTCGGTCAACGAAGGACGCACGTGGAGCCCGCAGGCGATTCCCTCCAACGTGGTTGGACTCAACGGAATTTCGTGCGCGACAACGTCCAATTGTACGGCG
Organism: uncultured Acidimicrobiaceae bacterium; assembly: GCA_963804055.1. Taxonomy (GTDB): domain Bacteria; phylum Actinomycetota; class Acidimicrobiia; order Acidimicrobiales; family RAAP-2; genus Bog-473. Next base: position 330,527 of record CAWDOU010000011.1, read on the forward strand.
GTGGGCTTCGGCGTCTTCAAGAGTCCGGTCATAATCGGGACTACCAACGCAGGGGCGACGTGGATAACCGAGACAGTCCCCACCGGAGTCGGCATCTTGACCGGGGTCTCATGTACGGGTCCAGCGATCTGTCATGCGGTTAGCGGCGGTAGCGGCTCCCTGCAAAACATCATCGCAACAAACAATGGCGGTCAAACGTGGTCAACCGAGCCTTTTCCAGGGGTCGTGACCGTGTTTACGGGTATATCGTGCCCAGATTCGCTCCACTGCACCGCAGTGGGTGCGTCATCGAGTGGTCCAACTGGCGTGTTTCTTACATCAAGCGATGGTGGCAGCACCTGGGTCCCACAGACGGCTCCTGCTGCCGCCACGTCCCTCACCGGCATCTCGTGCTCCAGTGACACGACATGCCTCGCCACTGGTCCCCATGTCATCGGTACGACAAATGGTGGCTCGGTGTGGAACGACCTTGGAACGCCAGTAGGGAGCACCACCCTCGAATCCGTCAGCTGCATCAGTTCGTCGACCTGCACGGCCGTGGGCGGTTCCAGCATCATCGTTACGACCGACGGCGGTCTCGGGTGGACCAGCGAGCAAACTCCCTCCGGGGTGGCGTCCCTGTTGGGCGTGATGTGCGCGAGCCCCGTCAACTGCGAAGCCGTGGGCACGGGGACGAACTTTGGCGGCACAATCGCCTCGTTGTTCGCACCGCCGGACGTCATCACTTCGAGTCTGACGGTCGGCACGATCGGCGTCCCGTACGCAGCCTCTTTGTCGGCTGGCGGTGGCTTGGCCCCTTATGCCTGGTCTGTGGTCGCCGGCGCGTTGCCTCCCGGCATAGGTCTGGCATCCGACGGCAGCCTCAGCGGCACGCCAACGATCTCTGGTCGGTACACAGTCACTTTCAGCGTCACCGATGCCAACTTCCTGACCTCTCAGGCGACCTTGGTGCTGTCGATCGAACCGCTCGGCGCCCCTGGATACTGGGAGGTCGCCAGCGACGGGGGGATCTTCAGCTACGGCGGCGCCCAGTTCTACGGTTCAACAGGAGGCCTGCACCTCAATGCGCCCATCGTCGGCATGGCGGCGACCCCGGACGATGCGGGCTACTGGTTGCTCGCGTCTGACGGGGGCATTTTTGCCTTCGGCGATGCAGTCTTCTACGGCTCTACCGGCGGCATGCACCTCAATGCGCCCATTGTGGCCATGACCCCGACCCCCGATGGCGGTGGGTACTGGCTCGTCGCCTCCGATGGAGGAATCTTCTCGTTCGGAGACGCCACGTTTTACGGATCGACTGGCAACCTCGTGCTGACCAAGCCCATCGTCGGCATGGCCCCGACCATCGACGGGAAGGGCTACTGGCTCGTCGCCTCCGATGGAGGAATCTTTGCCTACGGCGATGCCGACTTCTACGGATCGACCGGAGGTCTCCCCCTGCAAAGGCCGATCGTCGGAATGACCGCTGCGCCCGACGGCAGCGGCTACTGGCTGGTTGCCTCCGATGGCGGCATCTTCAGTTTTGGCGACGTGGGCTACTTCGGTTCTGCCGGAGCAATGCCGATCAGCGCACCGGTCGTCGGCATGGTTCGCACGGCCGATGGCCAGGGCTACTGGATGGTCGGCCGCGACGGCGGGATCTTCAACTACGGCGACGCCGGCTTCTTCGGCTCAGCCGGCGGTCTGCCCTTGAACCGTCCGATCGTCGGGATGGCCGCCATCCAATCCCTCTAAGTCGATCGTCGACCCCAACCCTTCCCATCACCAAGCGTCGGAGTGCGAAAGCGTCCTCTCCAGAATGCCCAATGTGGCCCGTAAGGCTGACTCGGGGATGATCGGGAAGATATTCGCCTCTTTCCACTGCGGGTCGATGGTCGACCAGTCGTAGTACGAGGTGACCACAGTCCCGCTGCCGTCCTCGGTCGGCTCGAGCGTGTACCCGTAGATGTGACCGATCTGCGGCTTGATCTGACCCCGGATGGTCCAGGCGATCTCCCGGTCGGGCTCGAAGGCCGTGATGTGAACCGTGACGTCGTAGCGTCCCATCGGGAAGTCGTTGAGAGCCTCTCGGTCCATGTGGATCACGAACTCGTCCCCGACTTTGGCGGCGGGATCGCCGGTCGAATCCATCAGCATGCCCGAGCTGTCGATGGCGACGTGGCCTTTCGGATCGCTGAGTAGAGCAAAGATCCGGCTCGCAGGAGCCGGGATCGTCCGCGCGACCTCCATCCGCTCCACCGTCGCGTCCGTAGCCACCGTCTCGTCGCTCATGAGTCGCATTGTGCCACGCCACCCACAAGCGACCCGAGCGGCCGCCCCAGAAGAGATCCAGGACGAGCTGGACCCGTGCCCGTTCCCGTGCCGCAGCCCTGCCCCGACCCCTATCCCTCGCCCTGACGCACCAGCGACGCGTCGAGCCCGAGAAGTTCCACGGTCGTCGAGCCTGCCTTGAGGGCATCGAAGAACCCCGCCTCCTTGGCTTCCCGCTCTGCCCCGGCAGCCAACACCGCTTCGACAGCACCGCCCGGCACGAAGGCGACCCCGTCGACATCCGCCACAACCCAATCCCCCAGCGCAACCGAGACGCCGCCCACCCGCACCGGGGCCCCGACCGTCCCCGGCTTGTCCTTGGTCGCACCCGTCAGGGCGATCGTCGCCGAAAACACCGGGAACCCGTGCGCCTCGAGGGCGGCCACGTCACGCACGCCGCCGTCGAGGACCAGTCCGGCCAACCCGGCTGACTCAGCCGCCGTCGTCAGGACTTCGCCCCAGTACCCACGATCGGCCACGCGGCCGACGTCGACCACAAGCACGCTCCCGGCCGGGGCCGTCGTCACGGCGACGTGCACGGCCAGGTTGTCCCCCGGCGTGCAACCGACTGGATAGGCCGGCGCCGCCACGGCCGCACCCGCCCAGGCCGGACGGAGCCTGCGGTCCGCAGCCCGACCGCCCGACTCGCCGATGGTGGCAGAGCCGAGTCGCGCCAGCGCCGCCGCAATGTCCTCGGAACTCCTACTTGTCGTGCTCACGTCATGATCCTCCTCGGGTCGGTCGTCGGTCGTCGGTCGTCGGTCGTCGGTCGTCGGTCGTAGCATTGGACCACCGGGCGGGGCCACAGCACCAACCCGCCCGACACTCGTACACTCGCCGACGTGCCCGACGAGATGCTGATCGTGACCCAGGTGTCCCCCTACGCCGGCGGACCCGCAGGCGTACACGGCGTCCTCACCCAGGCCGCCACCGGACTCGCCGAGCTGGCCAACATGGCGGACCTCGACCCCACCGTCGTCGACGACGTCTGCAACGTCTCGCCCGACCGTCTCGCCGACGCCCGCGTCCTCGCCCTGTTCACCATCGGCGAGACGCCGTGGACCCCCGCGCAACGAGACGCCATTGAACAGTCCTGGCACGCCGGTCGTCTGCGCGTCCTCGGCGTCCACTCGGCCACCGACGCCAGCCACCAGTGGCCCGAGTACGGCCCCATCATCGGCGCCCGCTTCGACGGCCACCCCTGGACGCAGGACTTCGCGATCGACGTGGTCGACACGGGTCATCCCGCCACCACACACCTCGGCGCCCAGTGGCTGTGGCACGACGAGGTCTACCTGTTCGCCGACCTGCGCCCCGACGCCCACGTCCTGCTCCGGCTGGCCGACGACCAGGTGGACCTCTCGCAACCGGGCGGCCGCGTCCCCGAGTGCGGCTTCCCCCTGGCCTGGACCGTGGAGGACGGCCCCGCCCGCACCTTCTACAGCGCGCTCGGGCACTTCCCGGGGGCGTGGGAGACGCCGGCCTACCTGCAACACCTGGCCGGCGGCCTCGCCTGGCTGGCGGAGAGCGCCTAACCTGACGCCCATGTCAGGGTCGTCTTTTCGTCGTCTTCGTCGTCTTCGTCGTCTTCGTCGTCTTCGTCGTCGCTCCCCGACGTCATGGCCGCCGCCGTCTACCAGTCGCCCGGCGTCCTCACGGTCGAAGAGCGCACGGTCCCCCGTCCCGGCCCCGGCCAGATGGTCGTGCGGGTGCACTCGTGCGGCATCTGCGGCTCCGACATCCACCAGCTGCGCGACGGGTGGGGCTTCACCCCCGGCGCCGTCGCCGGACACGAGTGGAGCGGCACCATTGCCGCCGTCGGCGAGGACGTCACCGACTGGTCCGTGGGCGAGCTGGTCGTCGGAGGTCCCGGCGCTCGCTGCGGCACCTGCCGGCGCTGCCTCGAGGGCAAGCCGTCGCAGTGCGAGAACCGCAACAGCATGAGCGGCGAACAGGCAGACGGCGCCTTTGCCGAGTACATCCTCTGCCGGGCCGCCGGCGTCCTACGCCTCCCCGAGGGCCTCTCCCCGCGCCACGCCGCCCTGGCCGAGCCGCTGTCGGTGGCGCTGCACGGCATCACCCGCTCCGGCATCGCCCCCGGCGACAGCGTCATGGTCTTCGGCGCCGGCCCCATCGGCGCGCTGAGCGTGGCCGCACTCCAGGTCATGGGGATCACCGACATCACCGTCGTCGAGCCCCACGACGGGCGCCGCCGGCTGGCGGCCGAACTCGGCGTGACCGCCCTCGTCGACCCCGCGGACCTGGAGGTCTTCCCGTCCTGGGAGCCCGAGCGGCTCTCGTCGCGCGCCGTCGACGTCGTGCTCGAGTGCTCGGGGCACCGCGCCGCCATCGAAGCCGGGTTCTGCCAGCTGGCCCACGGCGGCATCCTGGTGATGGTCGGTGCCGGCATCGACCATCCCACCTTCGACATCAACCGCATGATCCTCAACGAGCTGACCGTGACGGGGTCGTTCGTCTACGACCAGGGGGGCTTCGAGCGCGCGCTCGAACTCCTGGCGTCCGACGGCTTCCCGTCCGACCTGCTGATCGATCCCGCCGACATCCCGCTCACTGCAATCGGCGACACGCTCGAGGCACTCGCCGCGGGTCGCATCGCCGGAAAGGTCATGGTGGTCCCGGCATGACGCACCCCTTCTACCCATCCGGCAACCCGCGCTTCAACCACGTGGCCATGTCGCTGCCCGCCGACCTGCTCAACGAGAAGAACCGCACCGACGTGTGCCGCTTCTTCGACGAGGTGCTCGGCTTCACCGAGATGGAAGTCATGACCGAGGACCGTCGTCGCCTCATCATGAGCTGCGTCCACTGGGACCAGTTCATCTTCCTCATCGCCGAGGACGACCCGATGCGGTGCCCCCGCATGGACCACTACGGCTTCGCCGTCGGCTCGCTCGACGAGCTGCGCGGAATCCAGGAGCGTGCCGAAGCCTTCCGGAAGTCCGACGACCGCATGGAGCTCATCGACCTGCACATGGACGACCAGAAGATGGTCAAGATCCACTCGGTGTACGTCCGCTACCTGCTGCCCATGACGATCGAGTTCCAGTACTGGGAGTTCCCCGAGCCCGCACAGGCCGGCTGACCGAATGGCCGAGTCCTCGACGACCGGCGCCGTCGGCGCGGGACCGTCGGCCGAGCGCTTCCTCGCCCTGCACGCGCCGGGCACGCCTTTGCTCATGCCGAACGCCTGGGACATCGGGTCGGCGCGCCTGTTCGCCTCGCTCGGGTTCGAGGCGATCGCCACCACGAGCGGCGGGTTCGCCGCCAGCCGGGGCCGCCTCGACGGCGCCATGACCAAGGAGGAGGTCATGGCCCACGCCGGCGAGCTGGCCGGCGCCGTGGACATCCCGGTCTCCGCCGACCTCGAGAACTGCTTCGCCGACGACCCCGAGGGCGTGTCGGCCACCATCACGACGGCGGCCGCGCTGGGGCTGGCCGGCGGATCGGTGGAGGACTTCTCCGGGGACCGGGACGCCCCGATTTACGAGCTGGCCCACGCCGCCGAGCGCGTGCGCGCCGCCGCGGAGGCCGCTCACGCAGGGAAGGGGTTCGTCCTGACGGCCCGGGCCGAGAACTATCTGCACGGCCGGGAGGACCTGGCCGACACGATCGCCCGTCTGCAGGCGTTCCAGGAAGCCGGGGCCGATGTGCTCTTCGCACCGCGCGTCGTCGACCCGGCGGACCTGCGTCAGCTGCTCGCCTCCGTGGACCTCCCGGTGAGCGTGCTCGTGCTCCCCGGTGCCCCGACCGTGGGCGAATTGGCCGCGCTCGGGGTGAGCCGGATCTCGGTGGGCGGTGCCATCGCCGTCGCCGCCTACGGGGCCGCCATCAACGCCGTCACCGAGCTACGGGACAACGGAACCTGCGGCTACTGGGACCTGGCGGCGGTGGCCCGTCCGGTCATCGGCGACGCGTTCACTCGCTGACGGCGACCGTCACCTCTATCTCGACCGCCCCGTTGCGGGGCAGCGACGCCACGCCGATGGCCGACCGCGTGTGGCGGCCCGCCTCGCCGAAGACGTCGGCCAGGACCTTGCTCGCCCCGTCCACCACCGCCGGCTGCTGATGGAAGTCCGGCGCCGAGGACACGAAGCCGGTCACCGTGAGGACGCGGGTGATGCGGTCGAGAGAGCCGAGCTCCGCCTCGAGGACGGCGAGAGCATTCAGCGCGCACACCGCGGCAGCTTCGGTGCCCTCTTCGGTCGTCACGGTATCGCCCAGTCGCCCGAGGCAGGTCAGTTCCCCGGCAATGCGGGGCAGTTGCCCAGAAGTGCGCGCCACACCCTGATGCACTACGACCGCGTCCAGCGGATCGTGCGGCGGGTGCGGGCCGTGCAGCGTGAGGCCCAGCTCGGCGAGCCGGGCGCGGATCCTTCCGTCGCTCATGCCGGCTACCGCATGAAGGGGTAGACGTTCATGAAGTTCTCGTTGACCTTCTCGGGCAACGGGAAGATGCCGCCGAGCTGCTTGGAGCCCCAGATGATCTTGGCCGAGCGCTCCACCAGCGCGGTGTTGTGCATCGTCTTCTGCATGGTCGTCCCGATGGCCACCATGCCGTGGTTGGCGATCAGCGCGGCGCCCCGGTTCTCGAGCGCCTTCACGACCTGCTCGGCCAGGTCGGACGAACCGCTGGGGCAGTACTCCGTGCAGCGGATGTCACCGCCCAGGTACACCGTGAACTCATCGATGCAGCTGGGGATGTCCTGGTGGGCGACGGCGAACATGGTGGCGTACACCGCGTGGGAGTGGATGCAGACCGCAATGTCCTCGTAGGCGTTCATGGCCGCCAGGTGGAGGTACTTCTCCGACGTCGGGCCCCGCTCGCCCGAGACCACGTCGCCGGCCGGGTTGACGATGACGATGTCGTCCTCCGTCATGATGCGGTAGTCGAGCGACGAGGGGGTGACAGCGATGTTGCCGTCCTCCATCCGGGCCGAGATGTTGCCCGACGTCCCTTCGACGAGCCCCTTCTCGAGGAGCTCCTTCGCCGCGGCGACGATCTCAGCTGGTGCGTTCTCTATGAAGGCCATGGCCCGGGTCTCCTCACGGCTGGGCGGGCGAAGGTCGTCGCCCGGCGGTCGTCCCCGATCGTACAACGCCGGGGGCGATGCCTGACACGGCTGTCAGAGAACGGGTGCCGTGCCGGGGTACTGTCTGGCCCCATGGGACTTCTTGACGGACGGGCGGCGGTGGTGACGGGTGCAGGACGGGGCATCGGGCGGGATATCGCCCTCTGCCTGGCGTCTGAGGGCGCCAAGATCGTGGTGAACGACGTCGGCGTGACGTTGGGTGGTGCCGGGACCGAGGAGGACCCGGCGGCGCAGGTGTGCAAGGAGATCGAGGCGGCGGGCGGCAGCGCGGTGCCCAACTACGACTCGGTGAGCGACTTCGAGGGCGCCGGGCGGATCATCGGGGCGGCGGTCGACAACTTCGGGTCGATCGACATCGTGGTCAACAACGCCGGGATCGTGCGTGACCGCACCATCGTCAAGATGGACGAGGCGGACTACGACGCCGTGATCGCGGTGCATCAGAAGGGGACGTTCAACACGGTGCGCCATGCCGCTCCCCTCATGAAGGACGCCGGGTACGGGCGGATCGTCAACATCACCTCCTCGGCGGGGCTGCGGGGCAACTTCGGCCAGACGAACTACGGAGCCGCCAAGGCCGCCATCATGGGGATGACCTTCGTCTGGGCCCTCGAGCTCGGCAAGTACGGGATCACGGTGAACGCGGTGGCCCCGGCGGGCTTCACCCGCATGACGGAGAACCTCTACGCGGGTGGCGAGCCGCCGGCGGACCAGGATCCTGCCTTGAACGCGCCGCTGATCGCCTTCCTGGCGTCCGAGGACGCGTCCTACGTCAACGGGCAGGTCCTCGGTCGCACGGGATTTGCGTACACGTTGTTCCAGACGCCGCGGCAGATCGCCTCCATGTGGCGCGAGGGCGGCTGGACCCCCCAGGAGGTGGCCGACCATTTCCACGAGGTGCTGGGACAACACCTCCAGCCCGTCGGCATGGGCGACCACCCCCTTCTGGGCAAGAAGGACTGAGACGACAGCTCTGCAGCGACGCTGAGGGCCGTCGGGGCGAGGGCGGGTCGACGCCAGCCTGGGTAGGGTGGGACTGCTCAAAACACACAATCCAGGGAGGGCACCCCATGCTCGTGCGCGACAAGATCTACATCAACGGGGCGTGGGTCCCCTCGACCGGCAAGGGCTCGCTGGAGGTCATCGACTCGGCCACCGAAGAGGTCTTCGCGACCATTCCGGAGGGCACGGCGGAGGACGTCGACAAGGCCGTCGAGGCGGCGGCCGCTGCCTTCCCGGGGTGGGCCGCCACCTCCCGTGAGGAGCGGGGCAAGCTGCTGACCCGCATCGGCGAGGCGCTGGGCGCCCGCACGGACGAGCTCGCGCAGGTGATCTCTCACGAGGTCGGCATGCCCATGACGTTGTCGGGGGCGATCCAGGTGGGTCTGCCGGCCGGCGCGTTCGCCGACGCGGCGGCGGCGGCCGAGGCCTTCGAGTGGGAAGAGGAATTGGGGAACTCCCTCGTCGTGCGCGAGCCGGTGGGGGTCGTGGGCGCCATCACGCCGTGGAACTACCCGCTGTACCAGGTCGTGCTCAAGGTCGCCCCGGCGCTGGCCGCCGGCTGCACCGTCGTGCTGAAGCCGAGCGAGGTGGCCCCGATCAACGCCTTCATCCTGGCCGACGTGATCGACGAGGTCGGTCTCCCGCCGGGCGTCTTCAACCTCGTGAGCGGTGTCGGGCCGGTGGTGGGCGAGGCGATCGCCTCCCACCCCAAGGTCGACATGGTGTCGTTCACCGGCTCCACCCGGGCCGGGCGACGCGTCATGGAGCTGGCGGCCGAGGGGATCAAGCGGGTCTCCCTCGAGCTGGGCGGCAAGTCGGCCAACATCCTTCTCGACGACGCCGACTTCGCCACCGCAGTGCCCGCCGGTCTCTTCGGTTGCTACATGAACTCCGGCCAGACCTGCTCCGCCCTCACCCGCATGCTGGTCCCCCGCGACCGGCTGGCCGAGGTGGAGGAGATGGCCGTGGCCGGCACCGCCGGCTTCGCCCCGGGCGACCCCTTCGAGGAGGGCAAGCTCATCGGACCGCTCGTCTCCGGCGTCCAGCGCGACCGCGTGCGGGGCTACATCAACAAGGGGATCGAGGAGGGGGCCAAGCTCATCGTTGGTGGCGTCGACGCTCCGGAAGGCCTCGAAAAGGGTTTCTTCGTGCAGCCGACCGTCTTCTCCGACGTGACGCCGGACATGACGATCGCCAAGGAGGAGATCTTCGGGCCGGTGCTCGTGATCATGCCCTACGACTCCGAGGAGGAGGCGATCGAGATCGCCAACGGCACGCCCTACGGGTTGGCCGGCGCCGTCTGGAGCGGCGACGCGGACCGGGCCGAGCGGGTGGCGCGGCAGCTCCGCACGGGGCAGGTCGACATCAACGGTGGGAACTTCAACCCCAGCGCGCCCTTCGGTGGCTACAAGCAGTCCGGCTTCGGCCGCGAGCGTGGCAAGTACGGTCTCGAGGAGTTCGTCGAGACCAAGTCCATGCAGCGCTAGGGGCCACCTCGCCGCCCGCTGTCCGGGCGTTGCAGGAGCTGGTCGCAGTTCCACGGACCACGGTGATCTCGCGGAGCACCGTGGTCATGGCGGCTTGAAACAAATGGGTGTCCAGGGGGAGCGGGAGGGTTCATGAGTACGGCGCGCAACGGCACAGTCGAGATCTACTACGAGGAATTCGGTGATCCGGAGGCGCCCACGCTCCTCCTCGTCAACGGGCTCGGATCACAGTGCCTGAACTACGACGTGTCGTGGTGCCAGCTCTTCTGTGACGAGGGCTTCCATGTCGTGCGCTTCGACAACCGCGACGTCGGGCTCTCGACGAAGCTCCACGGCACGGACTATGCGCTCGTGAACATGGCCGATGACGCCATCGCCGTCCTCGACGCGTTGGGGGTGGACGGGGCTCATGTGATGGGCTGCTCCATGGGCGGCATGATCGTCCAACGGCTTGCGCTGAACCACCCCGACCGCGTGTTGTCTTTGACGTCGGTGATGTCGCGCACCGGTGAGCCGGGCTACGGCGAGAGCTCTGAGGAGGCGCTGGCCTTCCTGCTGGCGCCGCCGGCGACATCGCGGGCGGCCTACATCGAACGACAGGTGGCCGCCCACCACGTCTACGGGTCGAAGCCCGAGTGGCTCGACGATGACGCCATCCGGGCCCGGGCCGCCGCCGCATACGACCGCTGCTTCTGTCCGGAGGGTGTGGGGCGGCAGATGCACGCCATCATGCAGGATGGCTCGCGGTCCGACGAGCTGGCAGGGCTCGACGTCCCCGCCCTGGTGATCCACGGCAGCCGGGACACGCTCATCGACCCCAGCGGCGGCCGCCGCACCGCCGAGGTCATTCCGGGGGCTCGCTATGTCGAGATCGACGGCATGGGTCACGACTACCCGCCCCCGGTGTGGAAGGAGTGGGTGACCGTGTGGTCCGACTTCGCCCACTCCGCAGTTCGGGCCTGACGTACGCAGCGGCTCTTACGAGGGCGACATCACGTCGCCGGACCCGGCCTCGCGGCCGGTCCGGTGTTTCCACAGGGACGCATTCGCTGCAATGGCAGCAGTGAGCAGCCGCCCCGCGAGATACGTCCAGAGCAGCAGCGCCAGGGCGATGCCGATGGCGCCGTAGAGGGCTGACTTCCTCGTGACCACGTGGACGACGTAGGTGATGGTGAGGATCTGCAGGACCCCCACGCCCACGCCGACGATGAGCGCTCCGGGGAGGAGGGCCCACAACGCGCACTGGTCACGCGGCAACAGCCACGAGGCCAGAAACCAGGCGCCGCCCGCATAGGCGACGGTCATGACCAGGGCGACGATGCGCAGCAGGAGCGACTGCGAGCCGACCCATGCGGTCAGGTCTGCCAGGCCGAACATCGCGGTGACGAAGCCGACGAGGATGAGCGGGGCCCAAGGGCTCGGCTTGCGGGGCGGCGTCACCCGCCAGATCAGGCGGTGGACGATCCAGAGGACCTGGACGAGTGAGCGTGCCGTCAGGGCCAGAGCGAACCCGCCGACGATCAGGGCGAACAGCCGGTTGGCCAGAGACAAGGTGCTGGTGCTGGAAACCGCGCTGGCGAGGAGCCCACCGATACCGGCCGAGCGGGCTGCGTCCCCTGGATCCTGGCCTGCCGCCGTCGACGCCAGGCCGAAGCCGGTGCAGACGACGAACGCGTACGGCACCAGGAACATGAACAGGCGAAACGCCACGGCCGCAGCCAGGACGCCGCCGCCACTCTGGGCATCCCGCTCGACGGCCTCGAACGCTGTGTCGATCGAAGCCGAGTCGGCCCGCCTGGCTTCGATACCGGCGCGCGTCCGTTGCGCTCGGTCGCGCAGATGGGCCACCCGGGTCCGGACGGACTCTCGGGTCGACGTGGGCCCTCCGGGGGCGCTGGGGCCTGGTGGCGCCTGGTCGCCTTCGAGATCACCGGCTGTGGCCACCCCGCATTCTCCACCCCAAACCGGACTGAGCGAGGACACACCGGCCACCGACACGACCAGGCAGCCTGGGCGTTCTCGAGCGCGATACGGCATCGTCGAAGCGCTGAGGCCACACCGGGCGTAGGGTGAGTGGCGGACGCCCGTCAGGTGCCCGGACGATTTTTCCCGGTTCTGCGCCCGGCGGGTGCCACAAAGGAGCATTCATCATGACCTCATCCGAGTGTTTGCACGTTGCGGGCCAATTGGACGATCACCACGCTCCCGAAACGAATGGCCGCATCGCCGTCTGTCGGAAGTGCGGTGCGCGTACGGATGGCCCGACCGGAGTGCACCACGTCATTCAGGAGGGTCGCGTCGTGCGCTCCAGTGAGTGGCTCGTTGCGCAATCACGCCTTCGTGACATCGCTCACGCCCAGATGCTCCGAGGAACATCACCGACCTGAGTCGGAGGCTGGGTTCTCAGTCGCTCAGTCCCGCTCCCGCCGGCCCGAGACCGTGGTCCAGCGGGGGTCAGGGCGCGAGACCATGACCCGGCCGGTGGGGCCGACGATGCGCAGCTCGGCATTGGCGTTGCCGGTCATGGACCAGCCCTTCGAGTGGATCTTGTGGTGGTGGAACTCGCAGCACAAGATCAGGTTGTCGAGATCAGTCCCTCCGTCGCGTTTCCACGGGACGATGTGGTGCACGTTGGTGAAGGTCGAGGCCGCACAGCCCGGGAAGCGACAGCACCGGTCCCGTCGGATTACCTCTCGGCGCTGGGTGTCGGTGGGGAAGCGCCGGGCCCGGCCCTCGTACATGGTGTGCCCGACGTCGTCGTCGAGGGCCACCACCACCGTGGCGTCACAAGCCAGGCGCTGGACCGTGTGCGCATCGACCAGGCCTGCGTGTTCGAGCTCGGCCACCAGGGCGCTGCCCTCTCCTGAGCCCTCCACCAGGTCCGCCAGGGCGACGTGGGCCACCACGAGGTGCATGCTGGGCGTGGCGGGCGTGGCGGCCCGGTTCGAGGACCCCGGGGCAGCCGAGCGGATCAGGCCCAAGAAGGCGTCACAGAGGCGCTGGTCCCAGCGGGTCTCGCCTTCAGAGGGGATCGCCTTGGCCCGGGCCTCGAGGCAGGTCTTGGTCTGGGCGTAGGACTCGGCGGGCAGCTGGAGCGACACGGTGCGCAAGGCGTCGTTGCAGCGCAGGTAGCGCCGGTCGTGCTCCGAGACATCCCCGAAGCCCGAACCCGAACGCGACCGCATCTGCTGAGCCGTGGTCCGGGCCACCTCGACCAGTTGGCGCACCGAGCACGCCTTGGCCTCCTCGCACAGCGCCCGGTCACTCTCCGGAGTCGCCACCTCGGCCACGGCGCGCACCTTGTCCAAGGAGACCTCCCCTGCACGAAGCGACCCGACGAGGTGGGGCAGGTCCCAGGCCTTCTCACCCACCCGGACCAGGGCCCGCGCCGTCGGTGTTGCGACCCCGAAGCGCTCGGCCACCCACGACTCGGACGAGGTGGCTCCCTCGTCCGCATAGGCGGCCCGACGCTCGAGCTCACCCAAGGAGGCCACGATGATCGCCTCGGCGGCCGCCTTCTGGCGAAAGGCCTTCTCGAGACCGGCCACCAGTTCCTCGTTCGAGCGCACCGCCACCTCGCTGATCAGTGCGGCACCGGCAGCGGGACCAGCACCAGCGCCGGGACCGGCGGCATCGTCGGCACCGGCGTCGTTGCGAGAGTTGAGCGTCTGTGTCTTGGCCGTCACGACCGGAGAACGGTCTGGCGCGACGAAAAAACGTCAGGATTGCGGCTGAGGCTCCAAGGTGATGGCGTCCTCGGGGCAGGCGGTGACGCACAGCCCGCACTCGTGGCACTGGTCGCCCCGGACCGCGTAGGCCGTCATCCGGCGATGAGCCGTGGTGCGGAGCTTGCCCAGCAGGCCGAGTGACGTGAAGTCGTCGGGGTCCATCCGCCGCACCTCGAACACGTCGTACGGGCAGACCCGCACACAGTCACGCTTGGCTTCGCAGCGGCCGTGGTCCACGACTGGTCTGGTCGGCACGGCGAAAGGGATCGAGGATGCCCGCTGCTTACGATCCGGCCAGCGGGGCTCGCCAGCCCGGCGACCCGGTGCGTGCGCCGGCGGCCACCCGCAAGCCGATGTAGTTGCGCTGCGCCTCGACCGTGCCGGCCCCGAAGCACAGGCCCCGGATGTCGCGGTAGGCCCGCTCGAGCGGGTACTCACGCGAGTAGCCGTACCCGCCGTGGATCTGCATCGCCTCGTCGCACACGAACTTCGCCGCCAGGTTGGCGGCCGTCTTGGCCATGGCCGTCTCGAGCGCGGGCGGGGTGCCGTGCGGCCCGGCCAGGCGCACGGCCCGGGCCAAGAACATGCGGGCTCCCTCGAGCTGGCACGCCATGTCCGCCAGCTTCCATTGCAGGCCCTGCAGCTCGGCCAGCGGACGCCCGCCGATGACGCGCTCGTTCATGTAGCGCACGGCATGCTCCAGCGCGCCCTGCGCCGCGCCGATGCACATGGAGGCGTTGCCGCAGCGCTCGTGGTTGAGGTGCGACAGCAGGACCTTGAAGGCCGAGGTGTCCGAGGGATTCCCGGCGAGGAGGATGTCGTCCTCGGTGATCTCGACACCGTCGAAGGCCAGTTCCGCCTCGGTGGCCGCGTGGATCCCCATGCCCTTGTGGCGTCCGGTGACCGACACGCCTTCGCGGTCGGTCGGCACGATGACGGCCCCGATGCCCCTGGCCCCCTCCCCGCCCGGCCAACGGCACCACACCAACACCCCCTGGGCCACGTCGCCCAACGTCGAGTAGTTCTTGTAGGCGTTGAGGCGCCAGCGTCCCGGCCCGTCCTCGACCAGCGCCGCCCGCATGTTCTGCACGGCCGACCCCGCATCGGGCTCGGTGATGCCGATGCTGATCAACGCATCGCCGTCGGCGACGGCCGGCAGCCAGCGCTCCTTCATGGCATCGGGCCCGAGGTGCTCGATCCCCCGCGGCGGTCCGTTGAAGGTGAGCTGGCAGCAGATGGCCGAGGAGACGTCGGCCCGGGCGATCTCCTCCAGGACGATGGACGCCTCGACGTCGCCCAGTCCCATGCCGCCCCACTGCTCCCCCACCGTGATGCGCAGGAGGTCGGCCGCCGCCAGTGCCTTGCGCATCTCGGGGGACACGGCACCGGCCTCGTCGGCATCGTGGGCCCGGGGTGCCACCTCGCGTTCGGCGACGTCCCGGGCGAGCTGGCGCAGCGCGGCCTGGTCCTCGGTCTCGGCCAGGAGGTCGACGGGCGTCATCCGAGCTCGGTGCCGACGATGCCGACGAAGCTGACGCCCTCGCCCGGCGCGCCGCCCAGGTTGTGGGTCAGTCCGAGGGTCCGTCCGGCACCCACGGTCCCGATCTGGCGGTCAGGCGGGGCCTCCCCCCGAAGTTGCAGCCAGCACTCGAAGAGCATGCGCAGTCCGGAGGCGCCGATCGGGTGGCCGAAGGACTTGAGTCCGCCGTCGGGATTGACCGGCAGCTCACCGTCACGGTCGAACGTGCCCTCGAGGACCTCCTTCCACGCCGTGCCGCGCTCGGCGAAGCCCAGGTCCTCCATCAGGACGAGCTCGGTGGGCGTGAAGCAGTCGTGCACCTCGGCCATGGCGAGTTGGGCGCGGGGGTCGGTGATGCCCGCCTGGGCGTAGGCGTCGGCGGCGGAACGGACGACCTCTTCGAAGGTCGTGTAGTCGTACGCGGGGTCGATGGGGCCGGCGGCGGGGCCGGCGACGAAGGCGAGGGCCTTCACGTACAAGGGGTTGGCGCAGTACTTGTGGGCGTCCTCGACGCGGCAGATGATTGCGGCGGCCGAGCCGTCGCTGACGCCGCTGCAGTCGAACACCCCGAGGTCGCCGGCCACCAGCGGCGCCTTGGTGATGGTCTCCATGGAGACTTCCTTCTGGAACTGGGCCCGGGGGTTGTGCGCCCCGTTCTGGTGGTTCTTGAAGGCGATGCGGCTCATGACCTCCTTCATCTGGTCCTTGTCCACGCCGTACTTGTGGCTGTACGACGGCGCCAGGAACGAGAAGGCGGCGGGAGACGACAGGCCGGGGTCGGTGCCGTCGCCGACGGCCCGGATGCCGGTGAGGCCCGAGTAGCCGGTGTCCTTGAGCTTCTCGACACCGATGGCCATGGCGATGTCGTAGGCGCCCGAGGCCACGGCGTAGCAGGCGTTGCGGAAGGCCTCCGAACCCGTGGCGCAGTAGTTCTCGACGCGGGTGACGGGCTTGTAGTCGATTTTCAGGGGACGTGACAGCGTGGTGCCGCAGACGCCCGAGGTCATGGTGCCCAGCCAGAAGGCGTCGATGTCGGCCAGCTCGAGGTTCGGGACCGACGCCACGGCCTCGGTGGTGGCCTCGGTGAGAAGGTCGTCGACGCCCTTGTCCCACAGCTCCCCGAACTTCGTGCAGCCCATGCCGATGACGGCCACCTGGTCGCGTATGCCCTTGCTGCTCATCGCTACGCTCCTTGCTCCGTGGCGACGACGGCGTCGTCGTGGTCGTGGTCGTCGTCCGTGCCGGCCCGGTCGACGGCCGGGCGGGCCTTCCAGAAGTAATTGTGCACGCCCTGCGCCGTCCAGATGCGCCGGAAGGTCATGGAGACGCGGTCCCCGATGGCCAGCTCCGAGGCGACGACGTCTGTTATTTCGCAGCGGTAGCGGCCGCCACCGTCGAAATCCACGATGACCCCGACCACGGGCGGCGACAGGCTGAAGGCCAGGTGGTCGATGGTGAAGGTGGCCACGGTGCCGGGCACGTCGGCGAGGCGCTCGGGCTGCATCTGGTCGATGGCGTGGCACGAGAGGCAGGCCCGGGTCGGTGGCATGTGCCGGAACCCGCAGACCAGGCAGCGGCTGCCCACGAAGGCGTACTTCCACTGCTCGGAGCGGTGGACGGTGGGTGCTCCGGGGCGCTCGGGGTCGGGGCGACGGGGGGGCTCCCTGCGCATCTGGCCCCGCCAGGTCAGGAACGTGGCGTACGGGAGGTCGTCCCGGCCGGCGGCGATCTGCTCGGCCACCGAGGGGATTCCGGCGGCGGCCCGTGCCGCCTGGGCCGCCGGCAGGAGGTCGGTCGTCCGCAGCACCAGGGCGTCGGCCCCGTCGGCCAGCGACAGCACCACGACGACCTGTCCCGGCTGGGCCCGCTCGAGGACGTCGCAGAGGGCCACGGCGGCCTGAGCGGCGCCCAGGTTGCCGATGGACCCGGTGAGGTCCGGGGCGAGGGCGCCGTCGCGGACGCCCAGGCCCTTGGTGACGGCCTTGACCGACCGCAGGTGCAGGCCGGTGACGACGGCGTGGTCGACGTCGCCCTCGGCCAGCCCCGCGTCCTTGAGCGCCGCCGCGAAGGCCTCCCGGGCCAGCGGGACGTACATCTCCTCGCCGAAGCGCTCCTCCCAGACGTGGGAGTCCGCCTCGCCCGGCACCCGCCAGCGATCGAGGAACTCGTCGCTGGCCGTGCCGCGGCCGATGAGCTCGGCCACCGCGCCGTCGGGCGTGCACACGATCGCCGCGGCGCCGTCGCCGCTGTCACGCTCCTCGGCCGAGCCGGCCAGACCCGTCCGGAGGTCCGAGACGACGGCCAGCGTGGTGCGACCACCGGTGGCGGTCCCGAGGGCCGACAGCAGGGTGCCGAGGGCGGAGCGGGACGAGCCGGCGAAGTCGTAGGCGCCGCATCCACGCCCGAGGCCCAGTGCGGCGTGCACCGTGGTGGCGCTCGTCTTGTCGAGGTAGGCCGGGTCCGGCGTCGAGAGGACCAGGTCCTGCACCGCCGCCGCCCCGGGGCCCACGGCCAGGGCCCGGCGCCCCGCCTCGACGCCCAGCGTGGTGGTGTCCTCGTCGTGGGAGGCCACGGCTCGGGTGCCCCGGCCCCCTCCGCTGCCCAGCACGCCGGCGATGGCGGCGCGCTGGAGCCTCCAATAGGGCAGGTACGTCCCCCAGGCGGCGATGCCGGCGCTCATGCCACGATCATCCCAGAGATCGCCGGCGCGGCACACATCCCGACGACCCTCTGGCCACGGTCGAGCCCGCCGCGCCGGACGACGCGGCGGGCTGACGTCCTCGCCGACTACCCGGACATCCCGACGATGGGCTTGTTGAGCACGATGTTGCCGGTGGAGCCCAGGAACGGCGGCGTGCCCGTCGTGGGGAAGGTGAAGACCCCGCCGTCGGAGGCGGTGAGGTAATAGCCCCCCGCCACCGCCGTCATGCCCACGATCGGCTTGTTGAGCACGAGGTTGCCGGTGGAGCCTTCGAACGGGGGCCCGCCGGTGGTCGGATACGAGAAGATGCCCCCGTCCGTCGCCACGAGGTAGTAGCCGCCGGCGACCGGCGCGGCCATGCCCACCACGGGCTTGTTCAGCACGAGGTTGCCCGCCGAGCCCATGAAGCCGGCGTCGCCGTAGTTGAAGATGCCCCCGTCGGACGCCACGAGCCAGTAGCCCTTGCCGTCGGGGGTGGACGCCATGCCGACGATCGGCTTGTTGAGCCGCAGGTTCCCCGTCGACCCGTAGAACTGGGCGTCGCCGTAGCTGAAGATGCCTCCGTCGGACGCGACCAGCCAGTAGCCACCGCCGTCGGGAGTCATGGCCATGCCCACGATGGGCTGGTTCAGGTGGATGGAGCCGGCGGAGCCGTCGAACGGCGCACTGCCGTAGTTGAAGATCCCACCGTCCGCCGCCACCAGGTCGTAGCCGTCACCGGCGGGCATGACCGCCATGCCGACGATGGGGCTGTTGAGGTGGGTGCCGCCGGAGGAGCCGAGGAACGGCGCGCCGGACCCGTAGGCGAACACCCCTCCGTCGGACGCCACGAAGCGGTAGCCCGAGCGGGCGATGGGGGCGCTGAGCACGTAGGGGGCGACGGTCCCGCCGACGTTGGTCCCGCCGACGGCCACGCACTCCCAGTCGGTCAGGCACGACACGCCGACCGGTGCGGTCTGCACGGTACCCGAGGGCAGGCTCGGAACGGTCGCCGTGGACCACGTGGAGCCGTTCCAGACCTGCGCCAGCGGGCCGAACCCGATGCTGGGGTCGATGTTCTCGCCGACGGCGCTACAGGTGGTGGGGCTGAAGCAGTCCACGCCCATGAGCTGGTCGGACTGGGTCGGCGACACGTTGGGTGTCGTGACCGACGCCCAGGTGGAGCCGTTCCACTGCGCCGCGAACGTGCGTCCCGAGTTCACGCCGTCGGAGAAGTTGCCGACGGCCTGGCAGAAGGAGGCGCCGACACACGAGACGCCGGCCAGGGTGTTGCTGGCGCCGCTGGCGGTGGAGCCGTTGGGGCTCGTGACGATGGACCAGGTGGAGCCGTTCCACTGCTCGACCAGCGTTATCGTCAGGCCTCCCGTCTGGGTGCTGCCCGTGGCGGCACAGAACTGCGGACCGCCGCACGACACGCCGTCGAAGGTGCTGGAGGTGGCGCCGGACGGGGCCGGACTCGTGACGGTGGACCAGGTGGAGCCGTTCCACTGCTCCAC
The DNA here is from genome assembly GCA_963804055.1 of uncultured Acidimicrobiaceae bacterium. Taxonomy (GTDB): domain Bacteria; phylum Actinomycetota; class Acidimicrobiia; order Acidimicrobiales; family RAAP-2; genus Bog-473. The sequence goes on from CAWDOU010000011.1 coordinate 349,881, forward strand.
CAGCGGGACGGTGCCGGCAATGGAGACCGAATCGCCGACCGCGGTGCAGTTGGTGCTCGTCAGGCAGGTGACGCCGTTGAGCACCGAGTCCGAGGTCGCGGGCGGCAGTGTCGGCGCCGTGGCCTGCGACCAGGCCGTGCCGTTCCACTGCTCGATCACGACGCCGCCACCGATGCCCCCGACGGCGGCGCAGAACGTCGTGCCGACGCACGACACGCCCTTGAGGTTGAGGCTGCCGACGATCGGCGGATTGGAGACGACCGACCACGAGGTGCCGTCCCACTTCTCGATCAGGGCGCCGTTCGCGGCGCCGGTCTGCCCCGTCGCCATGCAGAAGGTCGCCGTGGTGCACGACACCGACTCCAACGTGTTCGTGGCGCCCGACCCCGATGACGGGATGGTGCCCTGCGTGAACGTCGTCGCGTTCACGGTGGGAGGCGCGGTGGAGGCGCCAGCGGGCGACGGCGTGCTGAGGCTCAGCGCGGCCAGGCTCCAGACGAAGAGGCTCAGGGCGAGCGTTGACGCGCGGACGATGCGGGACATGTCGGCTCCTCTCGAGGACGTCATTCCGGGGTGAGTCCGCTGTCGAACTTAGGACACGACCGAAAGCCTTGTCGGGCTTTGCAACGGGATTGTCACATCACACCGGCGTTTGTTTCAGCGCGCCGTCGCCTGCACCACCAGTTCCCAACTGTCCAACTCCAGTGGACCGCCACCGCCGGCGCGGAAGCGCACGTCGCCGAACCCCGCCGCCTCGAGCCAGACCACCCACTCGGGCGGCGTCGGCAGGCGGACGAAGTACGAGGCGCGCCGCAGCACGCCGTCGCGGTAGGCGGTGCGCTCGACCACCATGCGCCCGGTGACGGGGTCGAACGTCGAGACCTCGAACATGGCGTCGTCGCCGTTCTGCACGAGCACGGCGTCGGGCGCCGGGGTGAAATGCCGCACCCCGCCGTCGTGGTGCATGGTGTCGATCGCCACCTGGCCGCCCGGGCGCAGGACGCGGCGGAACTCCTCGAGGACCTTGTGGCAGTCGGCGTCGTCGTAATAGCCGAACGAGTTCAACCAGCAGACCACCGCGTCGAACGGCCCGTCGACGGGGAGGTCGCGGATGTCACCCTCCAGGTAGGTCACGCTACCGGGACGCAGGTGCGGATCGTTGCGGGCCGCCTCGATGTAGGCCGGCGTCAGGTCGACGCCGGTGACCTCCATGCCCGCCGCGGCCAGGCGGCGGCAGAGCCGGCCGTGGCCGCAGGGGACATCGAGGATGCGGGAGCCCGACGGCAGGTCGAGCAGGCCGAGGATCTCGGCCGTGTCGGCATCCGAGTGTGCGTCGTCGATCGACTCCCCGTAGAAGTAGGGGTAGTCGTCGCCGAAGGTTGCCTCCATGTCGAACGTCATGCGCCATCATCGCCGCCGGTAGGGTCGCCCGCATGCCCGACCCCGGGGACCTCGCACTGTCCTTCGATGCGGTCACCGCGTTGCAGGTGACGGACGACCCGGACGTGTTCGGGGCCTCCATCCACCCCCTGTGGGCCGTGGGCGACAAGCCGAACGGCGGCTACCTGCTGGCGCTGCTCGGCCGGGCCGCCCGCGACGTGGTGGGCGACGGCGACGGCGCCGCCGGCTGGGAAGTGCTCTCCTCCTCGGTCACCTACCTGCGGGCGCCCGGGTCCGGGCCCGCCACCGTGCGGACGACACTGCTCCGGCGGGGGCGGACGGCAGCCCACGTCCGGGCCGTCCTCTCACAAGCGGACCGGGACGATCTGGTGGACGCGGTGTTCGTGCTCGGTGAGCTGCCCGATCGCCCGGCGGTGCGCTACGACGGCACTCCGCCCTTCGCAGCGCCGGACCCCGAGGACTGCGTCCGCCTGACCCCCCAGATCCCCGACGGGGTCTACGTCGGCATCATGGACGTGCTCGACCTCCGGCTCGACCCGACCACTTTGCCCTTCGCGACGCCGGGGCCGGGTCCCGGGCCCGCCGGCGCGCCGGCCGAGCTGCGCGGCTGGACGCGCTTCGCCGATGGGCGACCGCCCGACGCGCTGTCGCTCCTCTTCCTCACCGACGCCATCCCGCCGGCGACGCTGATGATCGGCTCGACGGGCTGGGTCCCCACGCTGCAGCTGTCGACCTACGTGCGGGCGCGGCCGGCCCCGGGCTGGCTCGGCATCCGCATGACGGCCGGCCTGGTCGCCGGCGGGATGGTCGACGAGACGTGTGTGCTGTGGGACCACCGCGGTGACGTCGTGGGGCAATCCACCCAGCTGGCCCGGCTGCGCTTCCCCGGCGAGGCGGGCTGAGAGGGCGGCGCTAGGCGGCCTGGTCCCCCTCCTCGTCCTCGTCGTCGTCTGCCTCGTAGCAATCCCACGAGCAGTACCCCGCCAGGCGCGGCGACGCCGGGTGGAATCGGCAACGCGGGCATAGCGGCGTCGTCATGGTGCCTCTCTCCTTCGATGTGGATGTCTGCATGGTCGTTTCCTGCCGGCTCCTGAACGCAAAAGAGCCGCTTCCCCGATGGGAAGCGGCTCCTCGACGTCGGGACTGGTGAAAGTCCTCTACGGCGTCGATGCCACCCCCCCGCTGCCCGGCTTGGGGATCCCACAAATCTGTACCTCGGACATGGCCAGGCGCGACTGACCCAGGGAGTTGCCCTCCTGGTGACAGCGGAACAGCAGGCTGCGCTCGACGCGATGCGTGGTCATGATGAGCTCAGTATACGAGAGCCGGTGGCGGCGCTGGACAAGATCTCGGAGAGTTCATCGCCGCGTCACACGCGCCGGGCGCGGTGTGGTGCGTCAGGCAGGCGTGCCGGCCACACGGGCGCGCAGCTCGGGCTTGACCACCTTGCCCGTCGGGTTCCGGGGCAGCTCGTCGACGAAGATGAATTGGCGAGGCACCTTGTAGTCGGCCAGCTGCTCGAGCCCGAAGGCACGCAGCGTCTCGGCGTCGGCGTCGGCGCCCGGGTGCAGGACGACGAAGGCGACCACGTCCTCACCGAGCACGGGGTGCGGAGCGCCCACCACGGCGACCTCCTTCACCGCATCGTGCTGCACGAGGACGTGCTCGACGTCGGTGGCGTGCACGTTGTTGCCGCCTCGGATGATGACGTCCTTGGAGCGGCCGACGATGTAGAGGTAGCCGTCCGCATCGAGCTTGCCGAGGTCGCCCGTGACCAGCCAGCCGTCCTTCCACATCTGGGCGGTGGCGTCGGGGTCCTCGAAGTACTCACGCTGACGTCCTGGCATCTGCAGGCGCACCTCGCCCACCTCGCCGGGGGGCAGCTCCCGGTCGTGCTCGTCGACGATGCGCACGACCGCCGGCGGGGCGATCTGCCCCACCGAGCCCGGGCGCTTGACCGCCTCGCCCTTGGGCATGACGCAGTAGGCCGACCCCGCCTCGGTCATGCCGTAGTTGTTCGAGACCAGGGCGTCGGGCATTTTGGCCTGGAGCCGCTCGACGACGTAGGGCGCCAGCGGTGCGCTCCCCACCGAGCACATCTGCACCGAGGACAGGTCGGAGTCGTCGAAGCGCGGATTGTCGATGAGGAGATGGGCCATGGTCGGGACCAGGAAGACGGCCATGGGACGTTCGTCCTCGACGACGCGCAGCCAGCGGTCCGCATCGAAGCGCGGCTGGTAGATCACCTGCAGGCCGAGCTTCATCGGTGTGTACACGAGAGCGATGCCGGCGAACGTGAAGAGCGGGCTGGCGTGCAGCCACCCGGCACCGGTCCAGTTGGGGTCGACCTTGCCGATCATGGAGCCGTTGGAGTGGCGGACCGCCACGCCCTTGGGCCGGCCGGTCGTCCCCGAGGTATAGAGGATGTCGGCCAGGTCCTCGGAGTCACGTGGCACCTGGAAGGGCGAGCGGTCCCCGGAGGTGGCCGCGTCCCAGCCCAGCACCGGGACCGTGCTGTCCGGCGGTGGCGTCCCGTCCTCCGTGCCGGCGTCGATCAGGGCGACAAGGCGGCTTGCCCCCGCTTCGCCGTCGCTGCGCAACAGGTCACCATCCGCCACGACGGCCCTGGCCCCGGAGTGATCGAGCATGTGGGCCACCTCGGCCGGCGCCAGACGGGGGTTCATGGGGACGGCCACGCCGCCGGCGCGGTGGGCGGCGGAGTACGAGACCAGCCAGCGCAGCGCCAGCTCGGGCCGGAGGTGGATGCCGACGCGGTCATTGGGCTGGAGGCCGGCCTCGACCAGGTTACGGGCCATGGCATTGGCCGCACCGTCCCATTCCGCGAAGGTCATGGAGCCGACGTCGACGACGGCGAAGGCCGTCTTGTCGCCGAACTCCTCGGCCATGCGCGCCAGGTGATCGTCCATCAACACGGTTCGTGGGCCCCCCGGGGAGTTGGTCGGTGCGAAAGTTGACGCCAGCGTCAGGTTCGTTGCAGCATGGCCGATGCGCCTGCGGGGGTCAATCCCGGAGGCACCGACGGAGGGAGGCGGCGACGTGAGCACTGTCCGATTCGACCTCCCCACACCCGAGGGCGACACCGTGGAGTTCTGGGAGGCGGCCCGGGAGGAGCGCCTCCTGATCCGGCACTGCCTCGACTGCGACGCCTACTCCTACTACCCGCGGCCGTTCTGCCCGAAGTGCTGGAGCGAGCGGGTGGTGTGGCACCAGGCCAGCGGCGAGGGCACGCTGTACACCTGGTCGGTCATCTACGCCAACGACCAGCCGCCGTTCCGCGACCGGGTGCCCTACGTGGCCGCCATCGTCGACCTGGCCGAGGGCCCGCGCATGATGACCAACGTGATCGACTGCCCCTTCGACGAATTGGCGGTCGGGATGGCGCTGCGGGTGACGTTCCAGCCCATATCCGACGAGTTCACGATCCCCGTCTTCGTGCGGGCCTGAGGAGGAACCATTCCCATGACCGAAGCCAACGACGCCGTGATCGTCGCCGCCACCCGCACGCCGATCGGGCGCTCGCGGGGCGCCCTGGCCGGGCTGACCGTGGCGGACATCGGCATGCAGACCCTGACCGGGGTGCTGGGCGCGGTGGCGGTGCCGGCCGAGGACATCGACGACCTCATCATCGGCGAGGTCCTGCGCGGGGGCGGCTGCACCGCCCGCTACGTGGCCAACGCGCTGGGCCTGCCGCCCGACACGCCGGGTGGCGCGGTCCAGCGCCAGTGCGCCACCGGGATGATGGCGGTCCAGGAGGCGGCGGCTCATATCCGCTCGGGCATGGCCGACGTCGTTGTCGCAGGCGGGATCGACTCCATGACCCGCACGCCGATGCTCTTCGAGACGTCGCCCTTTCCCTTCGGCGGCGTCCAGCAGTTCATGCCGCCGAGTCACCCGGACACACCCGACGCCCCCAACACCAACATGTTGATCACGGTCGGAGAGAACACCGCCCGTGAGTGCGGCATCACCCGCGAGGAGTCCGACGACTGGTCGTACCACTCCAACATCCGGGCCGTGGCCGCAACCGACGATGGTCGGTTCGCCGAGGAGATCGTTCCGGTGACGGTGCCGGCGGGCCGGGGTGAAACCGTGACGGTCGGCGTGGACGAGTGCCCCCGCCGGGACACGACCCCGGAGAAGCTGGCCGCCCTGCGGTCGCTCACCGGTCCCGACGGTCAGGTCACCGCGGGGAACTCGTCGGGTATCGCCGACGGGGGCGCCGCCCTTGTGCTGGTGTCACGGTCCTACGCCGAGGCGCACGGACTGGCGCCGTTGGCGACGGTGCGCTCGTGGAACTCGTGCGGCATTGAGCCGGCCCGCACCGGACTGGCCCCCACGATCTGCGTGCCCCGGGCCCTGAACCGGGCGGGGCTCAGCGAGTCCGACGTCGACCTGGTCGAGATCAACGAGGCCTTCGCCACCATGGCGGTCGCCAGCTCGCGCAAGTTGGGCTTCCCGCACGACATGGTGAACGTGAACGGCGGCGCGGTGGGGCTCGGGCACCCGGTGGCCTGCTCGGGGGCGCGCATCCTGGTCACGCTGATCCACGAGCTGCGCCGGCGCGGCGGTGGCATAGGGGTCGGGACCCTGTGCGCCGGCGGCGGCATGGGCTCGGCGACGGTGCTCGAGGTGCACGCCGCCTGACGGCGTCAGTAGTGGCGCAGCTCGACGAGGTGGCCGTCGGGATCGAACAGGTAAACGGTGGGCCCGGGGCCGCGCGCCCGGCCTCCTCGCCCGGGCCCTGCATGTTGCCTACGTCGTGGAACGAATCGCCGTAGGGAATGGCGGCCGCACGGACGCGGTCGAAGGCGGCCTCGAATTCGTCCCGTGAGAGGGCGAAGGCCAGGTGCCCGCCGCCCTCGGTGCCCCAGGGGGCCAGCTGCAGCGTCGTGTCGGGGCTGACCCTGATGACCGAGAACGGACCGTCCTCGCCTTCGTGCCCGAAGCCCATGACCTCGGTGTAGAAGCGGACGCTGGCCTCGCGGTCGTTGACCGTCACGATGAGGTGGTCGAGCGTCGCCACAGCGCTCGAAGCCTATTCGTGCCGATGCGGGTCCGCAGGGGAAGGCGGATCGCCCCGCAGGCCGGCGCGTGCCTCGCACCACTCCCACAACCGGGGACCGTCCCCGGGACCCGAGCCGCGGGCGGTCCAGGGGAGGTGGTACTCGCTGCGCCGGTGGCGATCGTGAAAGAACCCCTCGGTGGCGGGACGCGCCGCATCGAGGCTCCTGGCCCCTCCGGCCGCGAGCCAGACCACGGTGTCGGCACCTTGTGCGGGCGTACGGAGCAGAGGACCGAGCTTGGCGAAGGCGGGCAGCCCGCTGGCGAGCCCGGGCGTGTCGACCCATCCGGGATGCGACGCGTAGCTGGCGACTCCGTCGGCACCCCAGCGCCGGGCCCACTCGTGGGACAGCACGACCTGGGCGCGCTTCGCCCGCGCGTAGGCGGTGGTGCCGCGGTAGGTCTCGGGGGTCATCTCGAGGTGTCCGAGGTCGAATGGCTGGGTGTACATGCCCCCCGACGACACCGTCACGATGGTGGCGTCGGGGGCTCGGCGCAGGAGCGGGCTGAGCCACCACGTCAGGCGAAACGGGGCCACGACGGCCGTGGCCAACGTGAGCTCCCCCCCGCCGGGCGCGTCTCGGTACGTCGGGAAGAGCGCGCCCGCCGCGTGCACCAGCGCGTGCAGCCGGTCGTGACGGGCCACGACGCGCGTCGCGAAGGCGCGCACGGCGTCCGCGTCGACGACGTCGAGCTCGACGGGCTCGACCACCGCGCCGGATCCGACCTCGCGGGCTTCGCGGGCGGTCGCCTCGATCCGCCCCTTGTCCCGTCCGACGAGCCAGAGCGTGGCACCGAGACGGGCCAGTTCCAGCGCAGCCGCCCGACCGATTCCCGACGAGGCACCCGTCACGACCACGACGCGCCCGTCGAGTCCGGCCGGGGGGGCCCAGTGCTCGAGTCGTGACCGCACGGCAAAGCCGGCCCGGCTGAAGCTCCCGACGACGGTGGCCTCGAGGGCGCCGTCCACGACCGCGGAAAGACGGGACCGGTTCACGCCAACTCGGCGCGGAGCCCGGCGGCGGCCCGGTCCGCCATGGTGGAGAAGAACCGGGCGAGCAGGGGCGACGCCAGGCGCAGGAGGCCGCGCCCCTCGAGCACCGCCACGTACCGGACGAGGGAGCCCGAGCCGCCGGCGGCCGGTTCCACCGTGATGGTGTCCGTCGACACGATCTGCCCGTGCCTCGCCTGGAGGACGACCCGGCGGGGGCGGTCGAGCTCGAGGACCCGGTACTCGAACGGCACGACCCGGCCGGCGATCCGTACGCCGAGCCGATACACCGACCCCACCGCGGCCGGCCCGGGCACGAGCGTTGCACCCTCCACCACGCTGGGATCCCACTCTCGGGCGTTGGAAAAGGTGGCCAGGTAGTCGAACACCTCGTCCGGTTCTCCCGCCGCATCGATCCGGGTTCTGTAGGTGGCCACTGCTGTCTCCCTCTGCCCGCCGGACGCCGGCGGGGTGATCTCGCTTAGTTTAGTGCTAAACTTACCTCCCGGAAGGAGCACCGTCTTGCGCATCGGCATCATCGGGACCGGTATTGCCGGCATGACAGCAGCCCACCTCCTCCAGGAGCATCACGAGGTCCACGTCTTCGAGGCCGATGGCCGACCGGGCGGTCACGCCAACACGGTAACGGTCGACCTCCCGGGAGGGCCCGTCGCCGCCGATACGGGCTTCCTCGTCTACAACGAACGGACCTATCCCCTCTTCACCCGCCTGCTGGCCGACCTGGGGGTGGCGACGCACCCGAGCGAAATGAGCTTCAGCCTCACCGACCTCCGCTGTGGCCTCGAATGGCGCGGCACGTCGCTCTCGACGATTTTCGCCCAACGCCGCAACGCGCTCCGGCCCGCGTTCCTCGCCATGCTGGCCGACGTGGTCCGCTTCAACCGGGTGTCCCGCGCGCTTCTGACCGGGACCGGAGCCGACTCCGGGCGCGGTGCGGGGTCCCTGGCCGACCTCTTGGCGGAGCACCGTTGGTCGACCGGCTTCCTCGACTGGTACCTCATCCCACTGGGGTCGGCCATTTGGTCGGCGGACCCCGAGACCTTCACGCAGATCCCGGCCCGGACGTTCGTGGAGTTCTTCAGCCGCCACGGATTGCTCGGACCAGGCGACCAACCGGCCTGGCGCACCGTGACCGGCGGATCCACCCGGTACGTGGAGGCAATCCTCGAACCCCTGCGCCGACGGGGGCGGCTGCACCTGGGCACCCCGGTGACGAAGCTGCGGCGCAACGAGCGAGAAGTCGAGCTGCTCACCGCGGCCGGCCCGGTCGCCTTCGACCACGTGGTCGTCGCCACGCACAGCGACCAGGCCCTGGCGTTGCTCGGCGACCCGACCGACCGGGAACGCCGTGTCCTCGGCGCCCTCCGCTATCAGCCGAACCGGGCCACCCTGCACACCGACACGGCGTTGTTGCCCACCAACCGCCGGGCGTGGGCGTCCTGGAACTACGTGCGGCCGGCAGGACCGACCGACCGGGCGACGCTGACCTACTACCTGAACCGGTTGCAGGGCTTGGAGGCGGAGCAGCCCGTGCTGGTGACACTGAACCGCGACGAGGCCATCGATCCCAGCCAGGTCGTGGCGAGGTTCGACTACGCGCATCCCGTCATCGACCAGGCGGCGGAGGCGGCCCAGGCCAGCCAACGCGCGCTGAGCTCCGGGGCCGTCTCCTACTGCGGGGCCTACTGGGGGTACGGGTTCCACGAGGACGGGGTCCGCAGCGCGCTGGCCGTGTGCGAGCGGTTCGGGGCGCGCCTGTGAGCGCGGGGCCTGCGACCCGACTCCGCAGCGCGCTCTACGAAGGCACCGTGACCCACAGACGAGCCGAGCCGGCCCATCGGTTCGACTCCCCCGTGGCACTCCCGCTGCTCTTCCTCGACGAGCTGGCCGAGCTGCGGGCGGCCCACCCCCTGGTCGACTTCGACCCGTCCCCTCATCGTCGCCGGTGGCCGGCCGCCATGCGGCTCCGCCGCGACGACTACCTGCCATCGGATGCGATCACGCTGCACGGTGCCGTGCAGGACGCCGTCGCGGCGGCCGGCGGATCCGTGCGGGGGCCGGTTGCGATGCTGGGCCACGCGCGGACGTGGGGGTGGCTCTTCAACCCGGTGACCCTCTACTACTGCTTCGGTCCGTCCGGTCGGGATGTGGAGTGGACCGTGCTCGAGGTCTCCAATACGCCCTGGCACGAGCGCTACTCCTACGTCGTGGGACCGCCAGGAGAGCACCGCTTCGCCAAGGCCATGCACGTGTCGCCTTTCCTGCCGACTCAGGGCGAGTACACCCTGCGCTACTCCGCGCCGGATGAAGGGATCCGGGTCAGTCTCGAGTTCACTGCACCGCCGCCGCTTTCGCCGTATGTTCGGTCGCACGAACCGAGCCCCGACGAGACGAAGCCCCAGCTGGCCGCGACCATGGTCCTGCGCCGTCGCCCGCTCGACCGCGCCGGCCTGGCCCGCCTGCTCTGGGGCCACCCGTTCATGACCACGCGGGTGTCGGGCGGGATTTACGCCCAGGCCCTGCGACTCGTGACCCGGGGCGCCCCGATCCACCGGCACCCCGGTCCGCCCGACCCAGCCCGCCCGCAAGCAAGCTGTGTGCCGACGGGCAGCGCACGGGGACCATGCCCATGACCCCCTTGAGCGGACGCCTGGTCCTGGGGCTGGCGGAGCGGTCCGCGCACGGCCGTCGCGGCACCCTGCGCTTCGAGGGCAGCGGCATGCCCGGGGGGCGCGCCCTGACGAGCGGATCGGGCGACCCGGAGGCCGCACTCGTGGTCCACGACCCGAGAACGTGGACTGCCCTCCTGCGCCGCGGCTCGCGCGGCCTGGCCGAGAGCTACATCGCCGGGTGGTGGGACACCGACGACCTCACGGCCGTGGTGCGCATCGCCTTCCGACGCACCGCCGCACTCCGGCAATTCCTGGACGCGACGGCGCGTCGTTCGGGTGGCCTGGTGGCGGCGGCGCAGCGGCTCCGGCCGCCGAGCATGCACCGGGACCGCGAGAACATCGCCGCCCACTACGACCTCTCCAACGAGTTCTTCGCCCTGATGCTCGACCCCACGATGGCCTACTCGTGCGGCTTCTTCGCCGGGGACGGCACCAGCCTCGAAGCGGCCCAGGTGGCGAAGTTCGACATGATCGCGGCCAAGCTACGACTGGGGCCCGAGGATCACGTGATCGAGATCGGCACCGGCTGGGGAGGCTTCGCCATCCACGTCGCCGAACGGTACGGCTGCCGCGTCACCACCACGACGATCTCCGAGGCCCAACGCTCCCTGGCCGAGAAGCGCGTGGCCGAGCGCGGCCTCACGGACCGGGTGACCGTCCTGGACGCCGACTACCGTGATCTGGAAGGCCGGTACGACGCGCTCGTGTCCATTGAGATGATCGAGGCGGTGGACTGGCGGCGGCACGACCAGTTCTTCGGCACCTGCGCCCGACTGCTCACCGCCGAAGGGCGGATGCTCCTGCAGGCCATCACGATCGAGGACGCCAGCTACGAGCGGGCGAAGCTCCACGACGACTTCATCCGAGCCATGGTCTTCCCCGGCGGGTGCCTGCCGTCGGTCAGCACCATTGCGTCATCGGTGGCTCGCACGTCGAATCTGCGGATCGTCGACCTGCAGGACATCGGCCCCCACTACGCCGAGACACTGCGGCGCTGGCGCGCCAACCTGGACCACCAGCGACCAGCGGTCGAGCGCCTCGGCTTCGACGAACGCTTCTGGCGATTCTGGGGCCTCTACCTCTGCTACTGCGAAGCGGCCTTCATGGAGCGCCATGTCTCCGACGTGCAACTGGTCCTGGCCCGGCCCGGTGCCCGCACCCGGTCGGTGGGACGCGATCCCGCCTAGCCCTCGAGCGCAACCGTCGTCTCTCAGGGCGCGGCGCGGCCCAGGCCCTCGATCGCCTCACCCAGGCTGCGTGCGTCACGACCACTCCACGCCGCACCGAGACGGGCTGCATGCTCCTCACCGGTGATGCCGGCCCCCCCGACGAGCACCGGCAAGCCCGGACTGACGTCGTGCACCGCCCGCACGATCGCCCGGACCGAGCGGTCACGGTTCCCCGCTGTGACCCCGACGGCCACCGCCCGGGCCCCCGGAGTCTTGGAGACGGCGCTCCCGAAGGCGTCCGCCGGAACGTCGGCGCCGAGGTCGACGACCTCGAAGCCGCGGCCGCGCAGGACGTTGGCCGCCATTGCAGTGGGCAAGCCGTGCAACTCGCGCGACGGGGCGCCCAGGATCACGCTCCCGCGCTTGGGCCCCCGCGTGGTGAAACGCCCTCCGAGCCGGGCCACGATGCGCGACGCCACTCCCGAAGCCCGATGCTCGTCGTCCACCGTGTAGTCACCGGCCTCCCAACCCGCGCCAACGGATCGCATCGCTCGACCCAGCCCGTCCAGCAGGACATCGTCGGGTTCGGTCCCCGAACCGAGGCGGCCTTCCACGATCGACCACGCACCCGGCTCGTCCCCGGCCACCAGGCGGTCCTCGAGACGCCGCGCCGCCGCCGCCTGTGACGCGGTGCGCGTCGTCGTACGCGTGCGCCCCGCCACCGCCGTGCCCACACCGGCCGCCCGCAGGTCGGCGGGGTCGACCCACCACTGCGCGCCGATCCGGGTCGCCGGCAGACGGCCCGTCCGCACGTACCGGTACGCCGTCATGTAGTGCACGCCGAGGCGGTCGGCCGCCTCTTGCAATCCGAGGAGGCCGAACGCGGGTTCAGAGACAGCCGGGGCATTCGCCATTTAGGGGTAAATCGTAGCGTGTGCCCGGCGGGCGGCTATTCCTTCTCCGCCGCACCCTCCGCCATGTGGTCCTTGATGGCGTTCACCACGGTGGGGTCGAGCAGAGTGGTGACATCGCCCAGCTGCCGGTCATCGGCGACGTCACGGAGGAGCCTGCGCATGATTTTGCCCGAGCGGGTCTTGGGCAGCTCGGGCGTCAACAGGATCTGGCGCGGCTTGGCGATGGGCCCGATCTCGCGCGCCACGTGGTCCCTGAGCTCGGCGACGAGCTTCTCCCCCGCTTCGCCGTCCACGTCGCTCGCCCCTTTGACGGTGACGAAGGCCACGATGGCCTGGCCGGTGGTGTCGTCGCTGGCCCCCACTACGGCGGCCTCGGCGACCGCCGGGTGGCCGACCAGGGCGTGCTCCACCTCGGTGGTCGAGATGCGGTGCCCCGAGATGTTCATGACGTCGTCGACGCGGCCGAGCAGCCAGAGGTCGCCGTCCCCGTCGCGCTTGGCCCCGTCGCCGGCGAAGTAGCGGCCTGGGAAACGCTTCCAGTACGTCTCGACGAACCGCTCGTCGTCCCCGTAGATGCCCCGTGTCATGCCGGGCCAGGGCTCGGTGATCACGAGGTAGCCGCCTTCACCCTTGCCCACCGAGTTGCCCTCGTTGTCGATGACGTCGGCGCTGATGCCCGGGAACGGCGTCATGGCCGCGCCCGGCTTAGTCGCCGTGATACCCGGGAGCGGTGTGATCAGGATGCCGCCGGTCTCGGTCTGCCACCACGTGTCGACGATCGGGCAGCGGTCCCTGACCGATGTGGGTGCGGTACCAGATCCAGGCCTCGGGGTTGATGGGCTCGCCCACCGACCCGAGCAGGCGCAGGCTCGAGAGGTCGTGGGACGCCGGGAGCTCCTCCCCCCACTTCATGAAGGTCCGGATGGTGGTCGGCGCCGTGTAGAGGATGTTGACCTTGTACTTCTCGACGAGCTGCCACCACCGGTCACGTCCCGGCGTGTCCGGTGTGCCCTCGTACATGACCGAGGTCGTGGCGTTGGCCAAGGGCCCGTAGACGATGTAGCTGTGCCCCGTGACCCAGCCGATGTCAGCCGCCGTCCAGAAGACGTCCTTTTCGGGCTTGATGTCGAAGATGAGGCGATGGGTGGCCGAGACGTGGGTGAGGTAGCCGCCGCTCGTGTGGAGGATGCCCTTCGGCTTGGCCGTCGTCCCACTGGTGTACATGATGTAGAGCGGGTGCTCGGCGTCGAAGGCCTCGGCCTCGTGCGTCTCGGGTTGGCGCGGCACCAGGTCGTGCCACCAGACGTCCCTCGTGTCGTCCCAGCCCACGTCCTGCTGGGTCCGCTGCACGACGAGGACCCTCTCGACGTCGGGACAGCCCTCGACCGCCTCGTCGACCGCCGGCTTCAGCGCGGCCGGCGCGCCCCGTCGATAACCGCCGTCGGCGGTGATGACGAAGTGCGCGTCGCAGTCGAGGATCCGGCCCTTGAGCGCGTCGGCAGAGAAGCCGCCGAAGACCACGGTGTGGGGCGCGCCCAGCCTGGCGCAGGCCAGCATGGCGACGACGGTCTCGGGGATCATCGGCATGTAGATGGCCACCTTGTCCCCTGCCCGCACGCCGAGCTCGGTGAGGCCGTTGGCCGCCTGGCTGACCATGACCAGGAGGTCGTCGTAGGTGATGGTCCGGGTGTCCCCGGGCTCGCCCTCCCAATGGAAGGCGACCCGGGGTCCCAGGCCGGCGGCAACGTGGCGGTCGACGCAATTGACCGCCACGTTGAGTTTGCCGCCGACGAACCATTTGGCGAAGGGCAGGTTCCACTCGAGGATGTCCGTCCAGGGGGTGTCCCAGGTCAGACGCTTCGCCTGCTCGGCCCAGAAGGCGAGCGGGTCGGATTCGGCCTCGGCGTAGATCCCGGGCTGCGCGTTGGCCTCCTTGGCGAGCTCCTCGGGCGGGGGGAAGGTCCTCGTCTCGTGGAGCAGGGCCGACAGCCCTTCCTCTCGGGTCTCGCTCACCACTGCCTCCTCTCGGGGCCTTCCGACTCGGACGCCCTGCCTCTGATCATTACCTACCCCGCGGACTACAGGCTCAACGGTGCGCCGGTGGGGAGGACCTTGCGGGAGGCCATGCCGTTGATGACACCTGCCGCGGAGGCGTACCAGGCACACGCAGCCGTCACGATGCCGGCGATGCCACCCGCCTTGACCATGTTGGTGCTGTTGGAGAAGTGCCCGATGGCCAGCAGGATGAACGTGACCTCAAGGGTCAAGAAGACGGCGAACACCGCCCGGTTGACGAACAGGCTCCACAAGAGCATGTAGGTGTTGAAGATCACGAAGGCCACCGAGATCCACCCCAGGTCGTTGCTCAGCTGGAGCGCCGTCGGCTTGAACTCGGGAACGACCCAGAAGAAGTAGACGGCCACGCCGATCCAGAAGGCGCCATAGGTCGAGAACGCAGTTGCGCCGAACACGTTGCGGTTGCGGAACTCCCACATGCCGGCCAGGAGCTGGGCAAGCCCGCCGTAGGCCAACGCGAAGCCAAGGAAGGCGACGGTTCCCTTGGTCCATCCGACATTGAAGGCCGAAAGCAGGAAGGTCGTGAGGGCGAAGGCGGCCAGCCCCAGTGGCGCCGGATCGGCGATAGGCGGCGTCTCCTTGATGGCGATCTCCTGCAGCGCCATCACCCCCTGCTGGCTGCCGTTGTGCACTCCGGGTTGCGCAGGTCCTCCCTGCGCCGTGTCGTCCTTTATTGCCATGACGTCAGCACTCCTTGCTCAGGCGTGGTGAGCCGCGGCCCCCACGCGATCAGTGGTGGCACAAGCGGCGGAACACGCACACCTACCAGAGTGACGCCCCCGTATCGTGTGTCACCTTCTGCACGCCCCCCAACAAGATGGGACGGGATCATTGTGCGGAGACGCCTTCCGGCACCGCAATGGACGGGCGCTGAGTGGCAGAATCGTGCGACGAGCGGTTGTCTGCGTGCGACGAGCGGCGGACCCGGCGTCGGCCGCACCGGCGGGATCACGCCACCACCTTTTCGGCGGAATGGGTATGGCACACTTCTAGACACACAGAGCAGCCGGCGGAAGCACGCCGGTGAAGGGGGCCGATGAAAGAGGCGCTGTGGATCGCCTTGGTAGGCGTCGTGGTCGTGATCGTCGTCGTGATCCGCTTCGCCGTACGCTCCGGTCGACGCCTCGGCACGCCGACGCAACGGGCGGCGCTGTCCACCCTGCACACGGCAAACCTCGCCGCACCTGCCCTGCGGACCGGTCTCGACGAAGGCTCGGCGGCACGGGCGATCCCCCATCTGCGTCAGCTGATCGGCACGACCGGTGTCGCCATTGCCGACACCTTCGGGATCCTGGCGGCCGACGGGCTCGACGCCGAGCATTGCGGACTGGTGCAAACCACGCTGCAGACGGCCATCGCGAGCGGCAGGCCGCAGGTGCTCTCCCCGCACGACCTCGCCTGCACGGACGCTGGTACGTGCTCGCTCCAGGGCGGCGTCGTCGTGCCCATCACGACGGACAACGTCGTGGTCGGGGCGATCGTGGCGGTCGACTCCTCGGCGCCGGCCAGCCTCCTCCGGCTCAGTGGCGAGGTGGCAGAATTCGTCTCCACCCAGCTGCAGCTGGCCGAGCTCGATCGCTCACGCCGCCGCGCCGTGCAGTTCGAGCTGCGGTTCCTGCGCGCCCAGATCTCCCCCCACTTCATCTACAACGCGTTGACTGCCATCGAATCCTTCGTGCGGTCCGATCCGGACCGAGCCCGCGAGCTCCTGGTGCAGTTCGCCGACTTCATCCGCTACAGCTTCCGCAGCCATGGCCAGTTCGTCACGATGGCCGAGGAGATCCGTCTCGTCGACACCTATCTCGATCTGGAACGGGCCCGCTTCGGCGATCGGCTGGAGGTCACCCTGCGCGTGGCACCCGAAGTGCTCAGCGTCATGCTCCCCCCCTTCGTGCTGCAGCCGCTGGTGGAGAACGCCGTCCACCACGGCTTGGAGCCGAGCGGCAAGCCGGGACACCTCGAGATCACGATCATGGACGCGGACACGGACGCCGAGGTCTCCGTCGAGGACGACGGCGTCGGCGCCGACCCGGGGCAGATCCGGCGCGCCCTGGCGGGAATCAGTGACGACGAGGGGGTCGGCCTCCACAACGTCGACGAACGCCTCCGCACGGTGTTCGGCGACGACTCCCGTCTCACCATTGAGACGGCGCCCGGCGCCGGGACACGGGTGACGGTGCGCATTCCCAAGTACCACGTCGGGGTGCTGGCGTGACGTCCGGGCTCAGCGTGCTGGCGGTCGACGACGAGACACCCGCACTCGACGAGCTCGTGTACCTGCTCCAGCACTCGGCCATGGCCTCGCACGTGCGGGCGGTGAGCTCGGCCACCGACGCACTGCACCACCTCCACAACGAGCGCTTCGACGTCGTCTTGCTCGACATCGCCATGCCGGGCATGGACGGACTCGAGCTGGCCCGCGTCATGGCGCAGTTCTCGCACCCTCCGGCCATCGTCTTCGTCACGGCCCACGAAGAGCATGCGCTGGCCGCTTTCGACGTGGGCGGCTCCGGCTACCTCCTCAAGCCGGTGACGCAGGAACGGCTCGGGACGGCGCTACGCCGGGTCGCCCTGCCGCGCCAGGAGGAACACGGCCAGGACCCGGCGCTCGACACCATTCCGGTGGAGCTCGGCACGCTGACGAGGATGGTGTCGCGTGACGAGGTGTCCTGGGTGGAGTCCTCAGGCGACTACGTGCGCCTCCACCTGCGGGACGGGGCGCAGCACCTGGTGCGGCTTCCCATGTCCGTGTTGGAAGAGCAGTGGCGCGACCACGGCTTCGCCCGCATCCACCGCAGCTACCTCGTGTCCCTGCGCGAGATCCGCGAGGTGCGGACGTCACAGGGGCACACCGTCGTGGGCGTCGGCACCTTCGACCTCCCGGTGAGCCGCCGGCATTCCAAGGAGCTCCGGGACCGGCTCGTGCGCCACGCTCGCCGGTCACCAGCCACGTGACCCCGGAGCCGGCCCCCACCCGCCAGGTCGTGCGCAGCCAAGCGCGGCGAGCCGGCGGGCGAGCCGGCACGCCGGCCCGCGACGACCTCTACGAGCCCGACGCCTACGGCAGGGAGCTGCTGACGTCGCTCATGCGGGCCCAGGGTGCCGCCTGCCTGACCGTGTTGCTCCCCGCCTTGGCCCTGCTGGCGCTCTATCCGCTCCTGACGGCCATCTTCCCCTGGCTCGCCACCGCACAGGTGCTCGGCCTGCCGCTGACGCTGCTCATTCTCGGAGGCGGGATCTACCCGCCCCTCGTCCTCCTCGGGTACTGGTACGTGCGGCGAGCCGAACGGCTGGAGCAGCAGTTCGTCGAACTGCTCGAGGAACAATGACGGAGCCGGCCTCGGTCATCGCCATCATCGCGGTAACGGCCGTCACTGCGATCATCGGCGCGCGCGGCGTGCGGGTAGCACGCACGCCGGCCGACTTCCTCGTGGCCGCCCGCCAGGTACCGGCCCCGCTCAACGCATCAGCCATCTCCGGGGAGTACCTCTCCGCGGCGTCCTTCCTCGGAGTGGCCGGGCTGGCGATGCTGGAGGGTCTCGGCGCGCTCTGGTACGCCGTGGGCTACGCAGCGGGATACCTGGTCCTGCTGGCTGCCGTCGCCGCGCCCCTCCGCCGCTTCGGCGCCTACACCATTCCCGATTTCGCCGAGGGCCGTCTGGGCTCGCCGGCGCTGCGTCGCGCCGCGACGGCCACGGTGATCCTGATCTGCGGGTTCTACCTGCTCCCACAACTGAAGGGGGCCGGCGTCACCCTGCAGGTCGCCGTCGGCGGACCGGTGTGGATCGGCGTCATCGTCCTGGGCGCAATCGTCACGCTCGGGATCGCCAGCGGCGGCATGAAGGGGATCACCTTCGTGCAGGCCTTCCAGTACTGGCTCAAGATCGTCGCCATCGCCGTCCCGGCGCTCGTGCTCCTGGCCGTCGTGCAGCACCCGCCGGTGGCGACGGTGTCCGGCGCCGCTCCCCCGACGTTCGCGCACCGGACGGCGGTGGAGTTCCCCCAGTCGCAGGTGATCGCCGTCACGGCGGCCGTCGACGTCACGGCTTGGGGCACGGTCGACGGCGTACCGCGCCACGGGCAACTGGTGCTCACCGAGGGTCACCACGCGATCGCGTCCGGCGCCACGATCACCTTTCCCGCCGGGTCGCCGGCACCGCACGTCGAGGCGAACCCGATCATGACCGGATCGGCCTGGACCTCGCCCCTCTTGCAGCTGGGGGGCCGGCCCGACCACGCGCTCGCCGCCACCTACGGCGTCCTGCTGGCCACCGTGCTGGGGGCCATGGGGCTGCCGCACATCCTGGTGCGCTTCTACACGAACCGTGACGGCCAGGCGGCGCGGCGCACCACGGCGTTCGTGCTCCTTCTACTCGGATGCTTCTACATCTTCCCCGCCGTCTTCGCGGTGCTGGGCCGCATGGAGGCTCCCGGACTGTACACATCGGGCCAGACCGATTCGGTCGTCCTCGTGCTGCCGCGCATCATGGCCGGCGGGGAGCTGGGCGTGGTGCTCGGGGCGCTCGTCGCCGCCGGGGCCTTCGCCGCCTTCCTCTCGACCTCGTCGGGCCTGTTGATCAGCATGTCGGGCGCGCTCTCCCACGACATCATGGGAGGCGGCGTGCGCGCCTTCCGCATTTCGGCCATCGCCATCGGCGTCGTGATGACGGCGTTGGGTCTCGCCGTCCTCAACATCTCCATCAACGTGCTCGTCGGATGGGCCTTCGCCATCGCGGCCTCGACGTTCTGCCCGCTGCTCCTGCTCGGGATCTGGTGGCGGCGCTTCACATGGGTCGGCGCCATCGGGGGACTGCTCCTCGGTGGCGTGGCGTCGTCCGTCGCCGTCCTGTTGACCATCATGGGCGTGGGCGCCTCCGGGTGGCCGGCGGTCCTCCTGAGCGAGCCGGCGATCTGGACGGTGCCCCTCGCCTTCTTGACGATGATCGTCCTCTCGCTGGCCTCGGCGCGCGCCATCCCGGCCGACGTGACCCAGCAGCTGCTCGCCCTCCACCTGCCCGAGCGGGTCCGCCTCCCGTCGGCGGCGGACCGCCACCTGGTCGCTCAGTCGGGGTCCTGACGCAACTCGAAGCCCTCGAAGGAGAAGGCCGGCGTCACCGTCGCCCCGACCAGCGCGTAGTCCCCGAGCGGGCGGGCCGACTGCCAGACACCGGCGTCGACCACGACCTGGGGCGCCTGCCCCGCTGCCACGTCGCGCCCGAGCACCTGTACATCGCATCGCCCGTCGGGCCACTCACGTCGGAGCTCCAGGGGCTCGCCGTCGTAGAAGTGCCACAGCTCGGCGGCGTCCACCCGGTGGGGCGCCGAGACTTCGCCCCGGAGCAGGAGGTAGTAGATGGCGCTGCCGGCAGGACGTGTCCCGTCCTCAGCCTCGGCGACCCAGGTGCGGCGGTACCAGCCACCCTCCGGATGCGGCGAGAGGTCCAGCGCCCCAATGAGCGACTCCCCCGGGCGGGCGCTCACCAGCCTGCCCGCCGTCAGTCGGACGTGACGCCGACGCCGAGACTGCCGGCGACAGCGAGCGAGTGCTCGGAGGCGCTGCCGAAGAGCGCCCCGTCGGTGGCGGCCCGCTTGACGTAGAGGTGGCAGTCGTGCTCCCACGTGAAGCCGATGCCGCCGAAGGACTGGATCGACTCGCGGCCCACCAGGTTCTGACAGTCGTCGCTGGCGGCCTTGGCCATCGACACCGCGGTGGCGCGAGTCGGAACGTCCTCGTTGATGGAGGCCACGGCGAGGTAGCACAACGAACGGGCCCGCTCGATGGCGAGGAACATGTTGGTCATCTTGTGCTTCAAGGCCTGGAAGGACCCGATGGCGACGCCGAACTGCTGACGCTCCTTCAGGTAGGCCAACAGCAGCTGGAAGAGCGCATCACACGTGCCGACGGACTCGAGCGCCAGCCCGATCGTCGCCTCCTGCAGGGCCCGGTCGATCCCGCGCGTCGACGCCGCGCTGCCGGGCTCGCCCAAGGCGCTCTCGTCCGGGACGAACACATGGTCGAGCGTGGCGTCTGCGAGAGGGCGACTCGCATCGAGGGAGTGCACCGGCGTCAGTCCGGCGTCGGCGGCGGGCACCACGAACGCACCCACTCCCTCACCGGCACGGGCGATGACAATGATGTCGGTGGTGCCCTCGCCGGCCAGGATGCCGACCTTCTCTCCGGTCAGGGACCACCCTCCGTCGGCAGGCTCGGCGATCATGGTGACGTCGTCGAGGGCCCACGCCCTCGGGTGGTCGGCGAGGGCGACGGCGCCGGCGATGGCGCCTGAGGACACCCCGGAGAGGAAGCGTCGCCGCTGTTCCTCGGTGCCGACCTCGCTCACCATTGGAGCGAACTGGGTGACCGTGGCCAGGAGAGGCCCGGGGGCGACGGCGCGACCCAGCTCCTCCACGACGACGGCCGTCTCCACAATGGTGAGGCCGATGCCGCCGTACTCTTCGGGGATGGCCAGGGCGGGCCAGTCGAGGGCCACCATGGAGCCCCACAGCTTCTCGGGGGCCTCGCCTGTCTCGACGACGGCGCGGACGACGTCGATGGGGCATTCCTTCTCGAGGAACGAGCGGACCGAAGCGCGCAGTTCTTCCTGCTCACCCGTGAACTCGAGCTCCACCGCACTCCCTCCCCGGCCTGGCCGGTTCCCTCTCGGACCCCGCCGGCACCTCCCTGGGCGCTGGCGGATCGGGGCGAGTGTACCTGACGCCAATGTCAGCCTCTGGTGCCTGTGCTACCTTCACGCCGCCCCGTTTTCTGGGAAGGAACGTGGTTGGGTGTGCCCTGGGGGGTCGCCGGTCCGTGGCGCAAGCCCGGGCCGGCGACGCGGGGGGCCTGCTGCGACAGATCAACTCTCGGAGCGTCCACCCTCGCGGACACCGTGAGGCGCTCGCCTACACTCTCCGGTGCGCCTCTAGCTCAACGGCAGAGCAACG
>CAWDOU010000012.1:0-179505 GCA_963804055.1 uncultured Acidimicrobiaceae bacterium
GGCTGATGACGACGTGACCGTATTGGCCGCGGCCACCGGTCTGGCGGACGTACTTCTCTTCGATCTTCTCGACCGGCTTGCGGATCGTCTCGCGGTACGCCACCTGGGGCTTGCCCACGTTGGCGTCGACGCTGAACTCCCGCAGCATGCGGTCGACCAGCACTTCGAGGTGTAGCTCGCCCATACCGCTGATGACGGTCTGGCCCGTCTCCTCGTCCGAGCGCACCCGGAAGGTCGGGTCCTCCTCGCTCAACGAGTACCGGGCGCGGGACAGCTTGTCCTGGTGGACCACCGTCTTGGGCTCCACGGCGACGTGGATCACGGGCTCGGGGAACTTCGAGCGCTTCCAGCACGATCGGGTTGCGAGGGATCGCTCAGGGTGTCGCCGGTGGTGGTGGTTTTCATGCCGACCACGGCCATGATGTCGCCGGCGAAGATGGCGTCCTTGTATTCGCGGTGGTTGGCGTGCATCTGGAGAATGCGGCCGACCCGCTCCTTCTTGTCCTTGGTGGAGTTGCTGATGGATGTCGCCCTTCTTGCAGCGTGCCCGAGTACACCCGGATGTAGGTCAGCTTGCCGACGAAGGGGTCGGTCATGATTTTGAAGGCGAGGGCCGAGAAGGGCTTCGCTGTCGTCGGCCTTGCGCTCCTCGAGGTCCTCGGTGTGGTTCGGCCGGTGGCCCTGGGTCAGGGGCAGGTCGAGCGGGCTGGGCAGGAAGTCGACGACGGCGTCGAGCATGGGCTGCACGCCCTTGTTCTTGAAGGCGGACCCGCAGAGGACGGGCGCCACGGCGGGGCAGGGTGGCCGTAAACGGGCGCGACGCAGGTCGTCGGCCGTGATGGGCTCCTCGGCCAGGTACTTCTCCATGATGGTGTCGTCGAAGTTGGAGACGACGTCGATGAGCTGGTGGCGGGCGTCCTCGGCGTCAGCGGGCCATGGTTCTCGGGGATGTCGAGGGTCTCCCACTCCTCGCCCATGTCCGAGGACCAGACGAGGGCCTTCTCCTCGAGCAGGTCGATGATGCCCTTGAACTCGGACTCGGCACCGATGGGCAGCTGAATCGACGGCCGGCAGGGCGTCGAGGCGGTCCTTGATCATCTCCACCGTGCGCTCGAAGTCGGCGCCGATGCGGTCCATCTTGTTGACGAAGCAGTTCCGCGGGACGTTGTACTTGTTGGCCTGGCGCCACACCGTCTCGGTCTGGGGCTCCACACCGGCCACGATGTCGAAGACGGCGACGGCGCCGTCGAGGACGCGCAGAGAGCGCTCCACCTCGACGGTGAAGTCGACGTGTCCCGGGGTGTCGATGATGTTGATCCAGTTGGCTGCGCCACGAGCAGGTGGTGGCGGCCGAGGTGATGGTGATGCCACGCTCCTGCTCCTGGACCATCCAGTCCATGGTGGCGGCGCCTTCGTGGACCTCGCCCATCTTGTAGTTGCGCCCCGTGTAATAGAGGATGCGCTCGGTCGTGGTGGTCTTGCCCGCGTCGATGTGGGCCATGATCCCGATGTTGCGGGTCTTGGCCAGCGGGAAGTAGCGTGTGGGGAGGGCTTCAGCCATATCTCGTGCTCGTGATCGTGTGGGTGGGGTGGTGGGCTGGGGTGGGTCGGGGTCGCCGAATCCGCTGCCGACGACCAGCTACCAGCGGTAGTGGGCGAAGCAGGTGGTTGGCTCGGCCATCTTGTAGATGTCCTCGCGGCGCTTCACCGAGGCCCCGATGTTGTTCGAGGCGTCGAGGATCTCGTTGGCCAGGCGGTCGGCCATGGTCTTCTCCCGGCGCTGACACGAGTAGGTGGTCAACCAGCGGATGGCCAGCGTGGTGGCCCGACGGGGACGCACCTCGACGGGCACCTGGTACGTTGCGCCGCCGACACGGCGGGACTTGACCTCGACCTCGGGCCGGGTGTTCTCGACGGCTCGCTTGACCACGGCCACCGGGTCACCGCCCGACTTCTCCTGGACCTGCTCGAGGGCGGTGTAGACGATGCGCTCGGCCAGCGTGCGCTTGCCCCTGGTCAGGATCTTGTTGACGAACTGGGTGACCAGCACCGAGCGGTAGACGGGATCCGGGGCGAGCGCCCGGCGGGTGGCGGCCATTACGGGGCATCGCCTAGGACTCCTTCTTGGCGCCGTAGCGACTGCGGGACTGGCGGCGCTCACGCACGCCCGAGGTGTCGAGCGCACCGCGCACGACCTTGTATCGAACACCGGGGAGGTCCTTCACACGACCGCCACGCACGAGGACGATGGAGTGCTCCTGGAGGTTGTGGCCCACACCGGGGATGTACGCCGTGATCTCCACGCCCGAGGACAGGCGCACACGGGCCACCTTGCGCGGGCCGAGTTCGGCTTCTTCGGGGTGGTCGTGTCGACGCGGGTGCACACCCCCCGCCGCTGGGGCGCGCCCTTCAGGGCCGGGGTCTTGGTCTTTGTCACCTTGGCCTGCCGTCCCTTGCGGACGAGCTGGGCGATTGTGGGCACCCGCTACCTCTCGCTAATCAGAAATGTGAATCCCACCTGCGTCGGCGCTGGCGGCCGACCGAAGCTGCACACGGCAGGGATTCAATGATAGCGGCTGCCTGGGGTTCCGACAATCGCGGGCGCAGCGGAACCCACAGTGGACCGCCGCGCGGGCGCGCCGGTCCGGACGGGGGGGCCGTTCGAGCGGGGCCGTGCAAACGGACCGCGAGGGCTCAAGGCCGGCGGGGGCCGGCGAAGGCCGCGGAGGCCCCCGGCCCGGGAAGCCTCCGGAACTGTAACGCCTCGGGGTGACTTCTGAGCAGGGGCCACCGGCCCGGCGGGACGGGCCGGCACCCCGGGGCGGCCGACGCGGGAGCGCCGGGTCGCGCCGCCAATCCCTGTTCAGGGGTTTTTGGCCATCGGGTCCCGGGAGCGCAGGACCGGACCACGCCGAATTTCGGGGGCGCGCCAGGGGCGTTAGCCTCAGCGTCATGGAACACTCCATGGCCGAACGCCTGGCCGACCTGGCCGA
The DNA here is from genome assembly GCA_963804055.1 of uncultured Acidimicrobiaceae bacterium. Taxonomy (GTDB): domain Bacteria; phylum Actinomycetota; class Acidimicrobiia; order Acidimicrobiales; family RAAP-2; genus Bog-473. The sequence goes on from CAWDOU010000012.1 coordinate 2,994, forward strand.
ACGCAAGAACGAGGCCCTCAACGCCGGTAGCCCGAGAGCGGTCGAGAAGCAGCACGCCAAGGGCAAGCTGACCGCTCGCGAGCGGATCGAGTACCTGCTCGACGAGGGATCATTCCAAGAACTCGACATGCTGGCCCGCCACCGGGCCCACGGCATGGGGCTGGAGGACAACCGTCCGTACACCGACGGCGTGGTCACCGGCTTCGGGACCATCGACGGTCGGCGGGTGTGCATCTTCAGCCAGGACTTCACCGTCTTCGGGGGCGCGCTGGGCGAGGTCTTCGCCGAGAAGATCCACAAGGTCATGGATCTGGCCGCCTCCACCGGTGTCCCCATGATCGGCCTCAATGACGGCGCCGGGGCACGCATTCAGGAGGGGGTCGTCTCGCTGCACTCCTACGGCGGCATCTTCCACCGCAACGTCACCGCCTCGGGCGTGATCCCCCAGATCAGCGTCATCCTCGGGCCCTGCGCCGGCGGGGCCGTCTACTCGCCGGCCATGACCGACTTCATCTTCATGGTGCAGGGCACCTCGCACATGTTCATCACGGGCCCCGATGTCGTGAAGACGGTGACCGGCGAGGACGTCACCCTCGAGGAGCTCGGCGGCGCCATGAGCCACGCCACCAAGTCGGGCGTGGCCACCTTCGTCTCGCCCGACGAGAAGGCCTGCCTCGACGACGTGCGCCACCTGTTGTCGTTCTTGCCCTCGAACAATCTGGAGGAGCCGCCGCTCGAGCTTTCCGGTGACGAGCCCGACCGCCAGGTGACCGAGCTCATCGATTTCCTGCCGACGTCGCCCAACCAGCCCTACGACATGAAGCGCATCATCACCGCCGTCGTCGATGACGGCGAGTACATGGAGGTGCACCGCCACTGGGCCATGTCGATCACGTGCGGCTTCGCCCGCATGAACGGGCGGGTCGTGGGGATTGTGGGCAACCAGCCCGCCGTGCTGGCCGGCGTGCTCGACATCGACTCCTCGGAGAAGGCGTCGCGGTTCGTGCGGACGTGTGACGCGTTCAACATTCCCTTGCTGACCTTCGTGGACGTGCCCGGCTTCATGCCCGGCACCGACCAGGAGTACGGGGGCATCATTCGGCACGGGGCCAAGCTGCTGTACGCCTACTGCGAGTCGACCGTGCCGCGCATTCAGATCATCACCCGCAAGGCCTACGGCGGCGCCTACGTCGTCATGAACTCCAAGTCGATCGGTGCCGACCTGGCCTTCGCCTGGCCCTCGGCGGAACTGGCCGTGATGGGCCCCAACGGTGCCGTCGAAATCGTCTACCGGCGTGAGCTGGCCGAGGCGGCCGACCCGGCCGGCGACGGGCCGAGCTGATTGACGAGTACACCGAGCGCTACGCCAACCCGTACATTGCGGCCGAGCGCGGCTACATCGACGATGTCATTTCGCCGGCCGACACCCGGGCCGTCATCAATCGCAGCCTCGACATCCTGGCGTCCAAGCGTGAGGAGCTGCCGCGGCGCAAGCATGGGAACGTGCCGCTGTGAGGGGGGCGCGCGCGCGGCCGATCGACCCGACCAGCTGACCCTGCGTCCCCGGCCCGAACCGGACCCCGCAGTCCTGGCCGCCATCACGGCCTCCGTGCAACTGGCCTGGCCCCGTCCCGCCCCGGCGGACGAGCACAATCCGGCGCACGAGCCGTGGCGTTTCAGCGGCCGCTGGTGGAACAAGCCCGTTCCGCTCAGTCGCAATCGACCCTGGGCCCGCGGCTGACCGTCTACGTCGACGACTGGCGCCAGCGGGCCACCATCCGCGGTCGCACGGACCGTTGGTCGCACCTGTTGGCCGACGACCCCGAGGAGCTGCACGCCATGGCCGCCGCGCTCGGGATTCCGCCCGGGGTTATCAGCTCCACCGGCGCTCGGCGGCGCTGAACCACTACGACCTGCCCGAGGTACTCCGCCTCGAGGCCATCGAGCGCGGCGCCGTCGCCGTGACGTGGCGCGAGATGGCCCGGCTCACGCGGGAGTGGCGGCGCGCTGGCGCTCGGCCAACGACACCAGATCCTCCATGATGCGGTCGAAGCTGTAGTCCTTGGGCGTGTAGACGGACGCCACGCCCTTGCCGATGAGGATTTCGGCGTCCTCCGGCGGAATGATGCCGCCCAGGACGACCGCCGCCGTGCTGCCGGCGGCGCGCAGGCGGTCCAGCACGTCGGGCACCAGGTCCAGGTGCGAGCCCGACAGGATCGACAGCCCGACGATGTCGACGTCCTCGTCCACCGCCGCCGCCACGATCTGGGCCGGCGTCAACCGGATGCCCTGATAGATGACCTCGAAGCCGGCGTCGCGCGCCGCCACCGCGATCTGTTCGGCCCCGTTGGAGTGACCGTCGAGGCCCGGGCTTGGCCACGAGCAGGCGTGGCGGCCCACCCGTGCGCCCGGCCAGCGCCTTGGTGCGCAGGCGGACGGGCTCCAGGCCGAGGTCGTCGCCGCGCCGGCCCACGCCGCCGCTGACCCCGGTGGGCGCCCGGAATTCACCGAAGATCTCGCGCAGTGCGCCGGCCCACTCCCCCGTGGTCCCCCCGGCATGGGCCAGCGCGATCGTCGCCGCCATGATGTTGCCGCCCGGGCCGTCGTCCTCGGCCACGCGCCGCAACTCGTCCAGCGCGGCGTGCACGGCCGCCCCGTCACGGTCGGTGCGCCAGCGCTCCACCTCGTCGATCTGTTCCGCCTCGACCGCGTGGTCCACCTTGAGGACGTTGTCGATTTCGCCGTCGCCCACCAGTGGGGACGCAGCGGTCTCCGTGTAGCAATTGACGCCGACCACCAACTGCGCACCCGACTCAATGCGCCGCACCCGCTCGGCCTGGCTCCGCACCAGTCGGCGCTTGAGTTCGTCGATCGCCTCGAAGGCCCCGCCGAGCGCCTCCACGTCGGCCAGCTCGGCCGTCGCCGCTTCGGCCAGCTCGGCTGTCTTGGCCTCTATGACCACCGAGCCCTCGAAGATGTCGCCGTATTCGAGCAGGTCCGACTCGAAGGCCAGCACCTGCTGCATGCGCAGCGACCATTGCTGGTCCCACGGCCGCGGCAGACCGAGCGCCTCGTTCCACGCCGGCAACTGCATGGCCCGGGCCCGGGCGCTCTTGGACAAGGTCACGCCGAGCGACTCCAGGACGATGCGCTGGACGTTGTTCTCGGGCTGCTGCTCGGTCAGCCCGAGCGAGTTCACCTGCACGCCGTAGCGGAAGCGGCGCAGCTTGGGATCCTCGACCCCGTAGCGCTCACGGCAGATGCGGTCCCACAGCTGGGTGAAGGCCCGCATTTTGCAGGTCTCCTCCACGAAGCGCACGCTCGAGTTCACGAAGAAGCTGATGCGACCAACCACGGCCGGCAACTCGTCGGGCTCGATCTTCCCCGAGTCCCGCACGCCGTCGAGCACGCCGATGGCGGTTGCCAGCGCGTAGGCGATCTCCTGCACCGGCGTGGCGCCCGCCTCCTGCAGGTGATAGCTGCAGACGTTGATCGGGTTCCACTTCGGCGCCTGGCGCACCGTGTAGGCGATGGTGTCGACGGTGAGCCGCAGGCTCGGGCCGGGCGGGAAGATGTAGGTCCCCCGGCTCAAGTACTCCTTCACAATGTCGTTCTGCGTCGTGCCGCCCAGCAGCGCGGGATCGATGCCCTTGTCCTCCGCGTGGGCCACGTAGAGCCCGAGCAACCACGCCGCGGTGGCGTTGATCGTCATGGAGGTGTTCATCGACTCCACGGGGATGCCCTCGAGCAGCTCCTTCATATGACCCAGGTGCGCCACCGGGACACCCACCTTGCCGACCTCGCCGGCCGCCTCGGGGGCGTCGGGGTCGTAACCGGTCTGGGTGGGCAGGTCGAAGGCGATGGAGAGCCCCGTCTGCCCCTTGGCCAGGTTGGTCCGGTAGAGCTCGTTGGAGGCTCGGGCCGTCGAATGACCCGAGTAGGTGCGCATCACCCACGGCGCATCACGCTGCGGCTGGCTGGGGCGGGTCGCTAGCCATTCACATCACCTCCAGACGAGTGGGGCGCACCACCATTGTGGCGGGTTCTGCGACCCGGCCGCGCCGGCGGGACACCGGTCAGCGGCTGTAGTCGTAGAAGCCCTTCTTGGTCTTGCGGCCGAGCTGGCCCGAGGTCACCAGGCGACGTAACAGAGGGACGGCGGCATAGTTGGGGTCGCGGTACTCCTCGTAGAGCGCGTCCAGAATGGCCAGCGAGGTGTCGAGGCCGACCAGGTCGAGCAGCGCGAAAGGGCCCATCGGGAACCCGCAGCCGCCCTTCATGGCGGAGTCGATGCCCTCCTTGGTGGCCACGCCCTGTTCGAGGAGCCGCACCGCGTTGTTGAGATAGGGGAACAACAGCGCGTTGACGATGAAGCCGGCCTGGTCCTTGACCTCGACGGGGTCCTTGCCGCAGGCCGCAGCGAAAGCAACCGCCGCCTCAATGGTGGCGTCGCTGGCCGTGATGGGCCGGACGACCTCGACCAGGGCCATGGCGGGCGCCGGGTTGAAGAAGTGGATCCCGCACACCAGGTCCGGACGCTTGGTCGCCATGGCCATCTCGACGACGGGCAGGGTCGAGGTATTGGTGGCCAAAAGGGTGTCGGGCTTGCAGATGCTGTCGAGCTCGGCGAAGAGGTCCTTCTTGACGCCGAGGTCCTCCACGACGGACTCGATCACCAGGTCGACGTCGACGAGCTCCCCCAGGTGCGTCGTGGCGTGCACACGACCGCTGATGAGGGCCGCCTCGTCTTCGGTGCGCTTGCCCTTCTCGACCTGCTTGGCCAGCGACTTGGCCAACCCTGCCACCATGGCCTCGGCGCCTTCGGTGCTCCGGCTCCGCAGCACGACCTCGTGCCCGTTGGCCGCCGCCACCTCGGCGATACCCGCGCCCATGATCCCCGAACCGATGATTCCCACCCGTGTGATCGACATGGGCGGCAAGCTTACCGGCGGGTAACCACGGGCGTCGAAGCGGCAGCGGGGGGTGCCTGGCGTGCAAGAGTGGCGCCATGGACACGTCCGGCACGCTGGCCCTGGTCGGGGGCAATGAATGGACCGAGGGCTGCACGTTCGACGCCACCTTGCTGGCCGCCTCGGGGGGGACCGATGTCATGGTGCTGCCGACCGCGGCCGCGTATCAGCATCCCGAGCGGGTCGTGCTGCAGGCGGCCGAGTGGTTCGAGCCACTGGGGGCCCGGGTCGAAGGCCTCATGGTGGTGGACCGGGCCTCGGCCGAGGACCCGGGCATGGCGGCCAGGCTCGCCGGCGCCCGCTTCGTCTACCTCTCCGGCGGCTCGCCACTGCACCTGCGCGCCGTGCTGAAGAAGTCGGCCGTCTTCGAGGCCCTCCTGCGGGCCATCGCCGACGGGGCCGTGGTGGCCGGGGCCGGTGCCGGCGCCATGGTCCTCACGGACCCGATGGCCGACCCGCGCGGTGGCGCGCTGACGCTGGGGCTGGGTCTCGTCGACAACGTCACTGTCGTCCCCCACTTCGGCGATGAGCACGATGACGCGCACGGTCAGAAACTGGAACGCACCGTGGCGATGGCACCGGCGGCGCTGCCGGTGGTGGCGCTCCCCGCCCGCACCGCCCTCATCCGGGACGGCGAGGGCACCTGGCATGCCGAAGGCGTGGGGTCGCCGACCGTCTTCGTCGGCGGCGTGGCGACCGAAGGGCTCGGCGCACTCGCTGACTGATCCCATGGTGAGCTGACCGCCCGCATTCTGGCGCGCTCCTTTCCGGCGGCCGGGACCGTTCATCTTCCGATGGCCGTGACCCTCGCAGATCACTTTGGCGCAGACCTCGGTGGCGCCGACCTGATCAGTGCGGCGGCGGCTCTGTCGAACGAAGAGCTCAGGGCACGAATGACGGAGGCACTGAGGGTCAAGGCGGCGGCCGAGGGCGAGTTCGCCGTCTACTTGGCGGAGTCCAACACACGCGAGATGTTCCGCGACGACGGAGCCACCTCTCTCGAGTCCTGGACCGCCGATGAGCTTCGGCGTCTCCGTGGCGACGGCCCGCTCGTTCTGCCAGGTGTCCGAGAAGACCCATGACCTGCCCCATCTGACGGGGTCACTGTGTGCGGGCGAGATCTCCTTCGACAAGGTGCGGGCCGTGGTCCACGTGGCCACCCCCGAGACCGACCGGGAGCTGTGCGAGCAGGCCAAGGAGCACTCGGTCCGCGATCTGGCCGAGGTGGCTCGGACGACGGCGGCCCGGACCAGGTCCGCCTCTTCTTCGACGTCACGCTCCGAGCACGACAGCCGCTACCTGCGCTTCAACGATCAGAACCGCACCATGTCGCTCCAGCTGCCCAAAGACGCCTACGCCCAGACCAAGACCTGTGTCGATGCCTTTGCCGCCACGTTCCCCTCCACGGAAGGGGAGACGCCATTCGACCAGCGCCGCTTCGACGGGTTCATGGCCATGGTGGACCTGGCCACTCCGGGCAATGGGAGCCATGCAGTCACCGCCAGCACTCCCGCGCCGACCACGATGACAACCGCGCCCAGGCCGTTCTTCGTGGTGGCCCATGTGCCTCTCGAAGACCTGGTGAATCCCGCAGGCGATGCGAATGACCTGGCCGCCGAGCTGGAACACGACGGCCTGATCGACGTCGAGACGGTGCGGCGCCTCGCCTGCGACGGAACCGTCGTGGTGGCCGTGGACGACGAGGTGGGCCACACCATGTACGAGGGCCGGGCCCGGCGCTTCCCGACCGGGGCCCAAAGGAGAGAGGTCATCCGCCGGGACCGCCACTGCAGGTTCCCGGGGTGCTCCAACGCGACCTTTGCCGCCGTCCACCACATCGCGCCGTGGAAACTCGGCGGCGGGACGGACCTGGACAACTTGGTGCTGTTATGCCGCCATCATCACGGCCTGGTGCACCGAGAAGGCAAGAGGGGCTGGTCCATGACGGGAAACCCAAACGAGGAGCTCAGCATCGTCGGCCCCACGGGCCGGGTCATGGTGTCGCGCCCTTCGCCGCACTGGACGAGGGTGACGGCGGGGCGCCGGTCGGCCGTCCCGAGCTGAGGGCCGGGGCGGGCGTGAGGAGGCGGCGAGAGCGGGCCGGCGGGTCTGGGCGAGCCGGGATGGGACTGACGCTCTCGGAGCGGCTTAGTCCTTCTCCTCAATGGTGACGCTCTCAATCACGACCGGCTCGGTCGGCGACCCGGAGCGGCTGCCGACGTTGTTGATCTTCTCCACGACATCGAGCCCGGTCACGACCTCGCCGAAGTGCGAGTACAGGGGCGGCAACCGCTCGCCGTCGGGACCGCTGATCACGAAGAACTGGCTGCCGTTCGTGTTGGGACCGGCGTTGGCCATGGCCAGTGAACCGACCTTGTAGCTGCCTGCCTTCGGCAGTTCGTCGGCGAAGCGGTAGCCGGGACCGCCCGAGCCCGAGCCCGTGGGGTCACCACCCTGCAGCACGAAGCCCGGGATGATGCGGTGGAACACGATGCCGTCGTAGTAGTGGTACCGGGCCAGGAAGACGAAGCTGTTGACGGTCTTGGGCGCGGCCAGCGGGTCGAGGGCGATGACCATCGTGCCGTGCGAGGTCACCATGGTCGCCACATAGCGCTTGTCGGTGTCGATGAGCATCGGTGGCTCTTCGTCGAACTTGCGCTGCTGCGGGCTCGAGCCGTCGGCTTCGGGGGGAGTGGGTGTGGCCATGGTGGTGGTCCTAGCTCTCGTTGATGGTGAGGGAGATGATGCGCTGGGTCACGTCGGGCGGGATACCGCTGGTCGACCCCTGGTCGTTGATGGTGTTGACGACACTCAAGCCCGACGTGACCTGACCGAAGAGGCTGTAGGTGTTGGGCAGGGCCTCGCCCTGGGTCCCCGAGACGATGAAGAACTGGCTGCCCCCCGTGTTGGGTGATCCCGTATTGGCCATGACCAGCGATCCCAACGGGTACTGCTGCGCCGGGTTCGCCGCCTTGGCCGGGAGCTCGTCGGGGATGGTGTAGCCGGGCTCGGTCCCGCGTTCGTCTGCTGCGGGTTGCCGGTCTGGAGCACGAAGCCCGGGATGACCCGGAAGAAGCTCCCGCAGTTGTAGTAGCCCTTGTTGGCGAGGAACACGAAGTTGTTGACGGTCTTCGGGGCGGCCGTGGCGTCGAGCGAGGCCACGAAGGTTCCCGTGGTGGTCTTGAACGTCGCCGTGTACGTCTTGGACGTGTCGATCGTCATGGGCGGCGCCGCGGTGTACTTCTGACTGGCCGCGGCGGTCGGGGTCTTGGGCGAGGCCGGGCAGCCCGCCTTCACCGCCGCCGCGTTGGCCTGGGCCTGGAGCTTGGCGTTGGAGCCCTTCGCCGCGGCCACCGTCGTCGTTGTGCTGCTGACGGTGGACTTGGAGGCCACAGTGTTGTTGTTGTTGCCGGAGACCAAGAAGACGATCCCGACGATCACGCCGGCGATCACCACGAAGATGATGCCGTTGCGGATCTGCTTGCGGCGCTTCTGGCTCTGAGCCTCGGCGGCCAGCCGCGCTTCCCTGGCCGCGCGTTGGCGGGCTCTCTTGTCGCTGGGCACGGCCCGAGACCCTACCCAATCTCCGGGGCCGCTTCGGATCGCCCGCCCGGATCAGACCCTTCCGGGCTGCCGGGCCGGGCTGCCGGGCCGGGCTGCCGGGCAGGGCTGCCGGCTGGCCGGGTGGGCTGGGCGCCGGGGCCGGGCCGTCGGCGGGGCGGCCGGGCGGGGCGGCTGGGCGGGCGGCCGGGCGCGGCCAGGGCGAACCGGCCGGTGCGCAGTCTGTAGCCTCGTCCGGATGCCACTGGTCGTCCAGAAATTCGGGGGCACCTCGGTCGGCGACGCCGATCGGATCCGTGCCGTGGCCGACCACATCGCCCGGACCCGCCGGCAGGGCACCGACGTGGTGGCCGTGGTCAGCGCCATGGGCAAGACCACCGATGACCTGATCCACCTGGCCAACTCCGTCAGCGCCACCCAGCCGCCCCGCGAATACGACATGCTCGTCAGCACCGGAGAGCGGATCTCCATGGCGCTGCTGGTCATGGCCCTGGCCGACCTCGGCGTGGACGCTGCGTCGTTCACCGGGAGCCAGGTCGGCATCATCACCGACGACGACCACACCCGGGCCAAGATCCGCGAGGTCAAGGGTGACCGTCTGCGGGAGGCGCTGGCCGCCGGGAAGGTCCCGGTCGTGGCGGGCTTCCAGGGGGTCTCGGAGACCCGCGAGATCACCACGCTGGGGCGGGGCGGATCCGACGCCACCGCCGTGGCGCTGGCTGCCGTTCTGCATGCCGACGCCTGCGAGATCTACACCGACGTCACAGGGGTCTTCACGGCGGATCCTCGGATCGTGCCCGAGGCCCACCGGATCAACCGGATCTCCTTCGAGGAGATGCTCGAGATGGCGGCCACCGGCGGCCGAGTCCTGATGCTGCGCGCCGTCGAGTTCGCCCGGAATCACAATGTCCCGCTGCACGTGCGGAGCAGCTTCACCTGGGAGCCTGGCACCTGGGTGGTGGAGGAGGATGCAGACTATGGAAGAAGCCGTCGTCACCGCAGTGACGCACGACACATCGGAGGCCAAGGTCACGGTCAGCGGGGTTCCGGACCGCCCTGGTGTCGCGGCGCGGCTCTTCCGCGCCCTGGCCGACAAGTCGATCAACGTGGACATGATTGTGCAGAACACGTCCACGCACGGGACGACCGACATTTCGTTCACCGTTCCGACCGCCGACCTGCCGGTCGCCGTGGAGACCTCCCAGACCCACGCCGACGAACTGGGCGCATCCGGCGTGACGGCCGCCGCCGACGTGGCGCGGGTCTCGCTGGTCGGAGTGGGCATGAAGTCACACCCCGGCATCGCCGCCACCATGTTCGAGACACTGGCCAACGAGAAGATCAACATCGACATGATCTCGACCTCGACCATCCGGACCTCGTGCATCGTCGCCGAGGACGACGTCGAGCGGGCCGTCCGCTCCCTGCATGCGGCCTTCGCCCTGGGCTGATGGCCCAGGTCGCGGACCCTGTGGCTGCTGCGCCACGCCAAGACGGTCACCGATCCGCCACCCGGTGGCACCGACTTCGACCGCGTCCTGGCCCCGCGGGGTCGGCGCGACGCCACCGCCCTCGGACGCCTGTTCGCCGGTGCCGGGCGAAGGGCTCGGGAAAGGTCTCGAGAGTGTCCCGCTGCCGCGCATCGCGCTGGTCTCGCCGGCCGCGCGCACTGCGGCCACCGCCGAGCTGGTCCTGGCCGACGTGGCCGATCCCCCCGAACGTCGCCTCGAGAAGGGTCTTTACGCCGCCGACCCCAAGGAAGTCCTCGCCTTCGTACGGGACCTCCCCGACGACGTCGACGCCGTCATGGTGGTCGGCCACAATCCGACGGCGCAGGCCCTCTCGCAGGGCCTCCTGTCGGCCCGCGACAAGAAGGGTCTCTCCAGCGCGGCGCGCAACGGCTTTCCCACCTGTGCGCTCGGCGTCTACGCGTTCAACGTCGACCGCTGGGCCGACGTGGCGGCGCGCAGCGCCAACCTGGTCGCCATCACGGCCCCGCCGTATTAGAGTCGCGCCTCTTCCGAGCGGCGGTGCAGCAGCACTGCCGCGGCGAGCGGTCCGGCTGCCATTTAGGCCAGAGAGCGCAGAATCGCAGCGTCACCCTGACCGCCGCCGCCGCACAGCGCCACGGCCGCCGTGGAGGCACCGCGACGGCGTAGCTCGAGCAGCGCGGTGAGCGCGACACGGGTGCCCGACATCCCGACGGGGTGACCCAGCGCAATCGCGCCGCCGTTGACGTTGACCTTGTCCTCGTCGATGCCCAGGTCGTCCACCGAGGCGAGGCCGACAGCAGCGAAAGCCTCGTTGATCTCGAAGAGGTCGATGCCACTCGACGTCGACACCGGCCTTGCCGGCCGCCTTGATGATCGCCCGCGAGGGCTGGGTCAGCAGCGAGTTGTCCGGTCCGGCCACCATGCCGTAGCCGACGAGCTGGCCGAGCGGCGCAATACCGAGCTCCTTCGCCTTGGCCGCCGACATCACGACCACGGCCGCGCCGCCGTCGGAGATCTGCGACGCGTTCCCCGCCGTGATGGTGCCGTCCTTGGTGAACGCCGGCCGCAGCGCGCCCAGCGATTCGGCAGTCGTGCCGGGGCGCACGCCCTCGTCGGTGTCCACCAGGAGCGGGTCACCCTTCCGCTGCGGCACCTGCACCGCGACGATCTCCTCGGCCAGCCGGCCTTCCTTGGCCGCGGCGGCAGCCTTCTCGTGGCTCGCCGCCGAGAACGCGTCCTGCCGCTCGCGCGAAATCCCGACCTTGGCGTTGTGCTGCTCGGTCGAGAGGCCCATGGCGATGTGGTCGAAGGAGTCGGTGAGGCCGTCGTACATCATGGAGTCGACCAGGGTGGCGTCGCCGATGCGGAACCCGGCACGGGCGCCCGGCAACAGGTAGGGCGCCTGCGTCATCGACTCCATGCCGCCGGCGACGACGATGTCGGCGTCGCCGGAGCGGATCATCTGGTCGGCCAGGTAGATGGTGTTGAGACCCGAGAGGCAGACCTTGTTGATGGTGTTGGCCGGAACCGTCATCGGGATCCCGCCCTTCACCGCAGCCTGGCGCGCCGTGATCTGACCCTGCCCGGCCAGGATGACCTGACCCATGAGCACGTAGTCGACCTGATCAGGGGATACGCCGGCCCGGGACAGGGCCTCTGCGATGGCGAACCCGCCCAGGTCCATGGCCGTGAAGCCGGCCAACGCGCCCGACAGCTTTCCGATGGGCGTACGAGCCCCTGCGACAATGACGGCCTCGGCCATTCCAGCACCTCCGGTTCCCGCCGGTCTGGTTACCAGTCGGAAACCACATCTTATTGGGCCACTATCGTCGGGTCACATGAGCGAGATCCTGACTGCTGCCCTGGCCGGCGCCCCTGGCGATGAGCTGGCCGCTCTCCCCATGCCCGATTCCTACCGGGCCGCCCTGGTCAAGCGCAGTGAGACCGGCATGTTCGACGGCATGGAATCCTCCGACAAGGACCCCCGCCGCTCCCTCCACGTCGAGGAGGTGGCACTGCCCGAACTGGCCCCCGACGAGGCCTACGTCGCGGTGATGGCGTCGTCCATCAACTTCAACACCGTGTGGACGTCCATCTTCGAGCCGCTGCCCACGTTCGGCTTCCTCGACCGCCTGGCCAAGGAGGGGCCGTGGGCTGCCCGCCACGCCCTCGACTACCACGTCGTCGGCTCCGACGCCGCCGGCGTCGTCCTGCGCACGGGCGACCTGGTGCGCAACTGGAAGCCGGGCGACAAGGTCACCGTCCACTGCAACTACGTCGACGACCAGGACCCGTCGGCCCACGACGACTCCATGTTGGCGGCCAACCAGCGCATCTGGGGCTTCGAGTCGAACTTCGGCGGCCTGGCCGACATCGCGGTCGTGAAGGCCAACCAGCTGATGCCGAAAGCGACGCACCTGAGCTGGGAAGAGGCGGCGATCAACGCGCTGTGCAACTCGACGGCCTACCGCATGCTCGTCTCGCCCAACGGAGCCCGCATGAACCAGGACGACAAGGTGCTCGTCTGGGGAGCCAGCGGTGGCCTCGGCAGCTACGCGGTGCAGCACGTCCTCAACGGCGGCGGCACGCCCATCGGCGTCGTGTCCTCCCCCGAGAAGGTGAAGCTCCTCAATGACCTCGGGGTCGAGGCGGTGATCGACCGCAAGGCGGCCAACTACCGGTTCTGGTCGGACGAGCACACCCAGGACGAGTCGGAGTGGCGCCGCTTCGGCAAGGACATCCGGGGCTTGGTCGGCGGCGAGCCCGAGATCGTCTTCGAGCACCCGGGACGCCAGACGATGGGCGCATCGGTCTTCGCCTGCAAGCGGGCCGGGACCATCGTGACCTGCGCCGCCACCTCGGGCTACATGATCGAGTACGACAACCGCCACCTCTGGATGAAGCTCAAGACCATCAAGGGCTCGCACTTCGCCAACTACCGCGAGGCCTGGGACGCCAACAAGCTCATCTGCGAGGGCAAGGTGCTCCCGCCGCTCTCGGCCGTCTACCCGCTCGAAGAGGTGGGCGAGGCGGCGTACCAGGTCCACCACAACCTGCACGAGGGCAAAATCGGCGTGCTGTGCCTGGCACCCGAAGAGGGCCTCGGCATCGACGATCCGGGACTTGCGTGCCAAGGTGGGCGAGGACCGCATCACCCTGTTCCGGAGGCACGGCGCATGAGCGATTCCCTCCTGACCGAAATCGACCATGTGGCCATTGCGGTGAACGACCTCGAGGCCGCCATCGCCTGGTACGCCGAGGTCTTCGGCGCCACGGTGGACCACCGCGAGCGCGTCGAATCCGACGGGGTCGAAGAGGCGCTGCTCAAGGTGGCCGACTCCTATGTCCAGCTGCTCACCCCGATCAGCGACACCTCACCCGTGGCCAAGTACCTGGCCAACAAGGGTGAAGGGTTGCACCACATCGGCTACCGGGTGGACGACTGCGGCGTGGCGCTGCAGGCGATCAAGGACGCCGGCGGGCGCGTCATCGATGAGGCGCCGCGCCCGGGCTCGCGCGGCACCACCGTGGCCTTCGTGCACCCGAAGACCTCGTTCGGCACGCTGATAGAGCTGGTGCAGGAATAGGCGGACCCGCGCTCCTCGGACATCGGGGGCGGCGACTGACACGAGGTCAGGCCTCGAAGGGCGGCGGCTCACCGAGCCCGATGCCAGCGTCATCGTGGTGCAGGCCAGTGGCTCGCCTGAAGCAGATCGAGCACCGCAACGATGAGGCCGCTACGACTCCAACCGGCTGAGGGTGTGGATCGCCGGGAATCCATCGAAGTGCGTCGCCGGCAGTCAGTGATCATTTCCACAATGTGCGGCGAAGCCGCTATGCTGGCCGTCAGAGATCCGCTCTGTCGCACTCCCAGCTTGTCAATCGTCACAAACGTGGGCTCCCGGTGTCGAATCGGAGGAAAATGTCTCATAGGAGATGCAACCGGTGTCGCCCTCGGCTCAGCGCCGGCCAGCTTGCGTCAGAGCTGCCGCAACAATGGCCTCCGACCCGGACTTGGCTGTAATCACGGCGACGACATCGAGGTTGGGCATGCGCCACCATATTCCAGCGCGCCAGTACACATCACCCGTTCGCAGCCATCAGCCAGTACCGGCCGTGCTCCGGTCCGGCGTGAAGGGAGTGCCTGACCAAAGGGGATTCCGTGGCCAAACATCCCTCGTGGATTTACCGGAGCAGGCCCTCGAGCAGTTCCAACACCCGGGAGACCCGCTCGGGCAACGAGCCGGCCTCTGAACCGAGCACCAGTTCGGGATTCTGCGGCACCTCGTAGGCGGAGTCGACCCCGGTGAAGCCCGGCAACTGCCCGGCCCGGGCCCGGGCGTAGAGACCCTTGGGATCGCGTCGTTCGCACTCCTCAATGGAGGTGTCGACGAAGATCTCGGCGAAGGCGAGGCCCGCCTGCTCGTGCAGCGTGCGGATGAGTTGGCGGTCTTCGGCGAAGGGGCAGATCAACGCAATGAGCGCCAGCGATCCCGCCTCGGCGAACATCGCCGCCACCTCGCCGGCCCGGCGCACGTTCTCCGTGCGGTCGCGGTCGGAGAAGCCGAGGTCGGCGTTCAGCCCATGGCGCAGGTTGTCCCCGTCGAGCAGGAAGGCGGGCCGCCCGGAGCGCACGAACGCCTCTTCCACGCCGGCGGCCAGGGTCGACTTGCCCGACGCGGACAGGCCGGTGAACAGGAGCGTCGCGCCCGAAGTCCCCAGTGCGGCGAAGCGCTCCAGTCGCGACAGCCGGCCGGCCTCGTGGCGCACCACGTTCGGGCTGGCGTGCGTGGCGGCGATGACGCGGATGACGCCCGCCCCCACCGTCGCGTTGGTGATCGGATCGATGATGATGAAGCTGCCGGTGGAGCGGTTCGTCGTGTAGTCGTCGACCAGGAGCGGCTCCGTGCAGCGGAAGCGTCAGCCGACCGACCTCGTTCAGCTGCAACGCCGCCGCCGCTTCGTCGCGGTGCAGGCCGTTGACATCGAGGCGGTAGTGCAGGGTCTGGGCCATCGCCCGCACCGTGCGCGTGCTGTGCTTCAACAGATAGGTGCGGCCTTCGGCCAGCGAGGAGCGCTCGTCCATCCAGCACACCGTGGCCTCAATGTCGTGCGACAGCGTCGGGCGGTTGTTGGGCCGGCACAGGATGTCGCCCCGGGAGACAGCGATGTCGTCCTCCAGCGTGACGACCACCGCCATGGGCGGGAACGCCTCGGCTACCTCGCCGTCCGCCGTGGCGATGGAGGCGATGCGCGACGTGGTCCCCGAAGGCAGGACGAGCACGTCGTCGCCCGGGCGCAGGACGCCCGATGCCACCGTGCCCGCGTAGCCACGGAAGTCGGGGTTCTCCGGCGTCTGGCTCCGGATGACGTACTGCACCGGGAAGCGCGGGTCGATGAAGTTCTCGTCGCTGCCGATGTAGATCGACTCCAGGTGGTTCAACAGCGGCGACCCGTCGTACCACCACATGTGCTCGGACCGCTGCACCACGTTGTCGCCCCGAAGCGCCGAAATGGGGATGAACGTGATGTCGTGCACGTTCAACCGGGCGGCGAACTCCATGAAGTCGGACTTGATCTGCTCGTAGCGGCCCTGGTCCCAGTCGATCAGGTCCATCTTGTTGATGCACACGACCATGTGCGGCACGCCCAGCATGGAGGAGAGGAAGGCGTGACGGCGCGTCTGCTCGATCACGCCCTTGCGGGCGTCGATCAGGATCAGGGCCACGTGGGCGTTGGAGGCCCCCGTGACCATGTTGCGCGTGTACTCGGTGTGCCCGGGCGTGTCGGCAATGATGAACTTGCGCTTGGGCGTGGCGAAGTAGCGGTAGGCCACGTCAATGGTGATCCCCTGCTCACGTTCGGCCCGCAGGCCGTCGGTCAGCAGGGCCAGGTCGGTCTCGGTGCCGCCACGCTGCTCGCTGGTGCGGCGGATGGCCTCGAGCTGGTCCTCGAAGATTCCCTTGGCGTCGTAGAGCAGGCGGCCGATCAGGGTCGACTTGCCGTCGTCCACCGAACCGGCCGTGGCCAGACGCAGGAGCTCAGCCATTAGAAGTACCCCTCCCGCTTGCGGTCCTCCATGCCGGCCTCCGAAATGCGGTCGTCGGCCCGGGTGGCCCCGCGCTCGGTCAGCCGAGTGCCTGCCACCTCGCCGATGACGAGGTCGATGGTCTCGGCCATCGACTCGACGCACCCGGTGCAGTCGGCGTCCCCCACCGTCCGGAAGCGCACCATGGCCTCGAAGACCGGATCGCCCTCGGCCGGGGCCAGGTGCTCGGTGACCGCCATGAGCATGCCGTCGCGCTGGAACACCTCGCGGCGGTGGGCGTAGTAGATCGACGGGACGTCGATGGCCTCGTCGCGGATGTAGTTCCACACATCGAGCTCGGTCCAGTTCGAGAGCGGGAAGACCCGGATGTGCTCGCCCTTGTTGTGCCGGGCGTTGTAGAGGTTCCAGAGCTCGGGGCGCTGGTTCTTGGGATCCCACTGGCCGAACTCGTCGCGGAAGCTGAAGATCCGCTCCTTGGCCCGCGCCTTCTCCTCGTCCCGTCGGGCCCCGCCGAAGACGGCGTCATGGCGCCCTTCGGTTATGGCCCGCAGCAGGGTCGGCGTCTGCAGCCGGTTGCGGGTGGCGCCGGGCGAGGTGTCCTCGAGCGTCCGGCCGGCATCGATGTCGTCCTGCACCTTCGCCACGTCGAGCCGGACGCCCATGTCGCCGGTGTGGCGGTCCCGGAACTCGAGCACCTCGTCGAAGTTGCGCCCCGTGTCCACGTGGAGCACGGGGAACGGCACCGGCGCCGGCCAGAAGGCCTTCTTGGCCAGGTGGAGCATGACGATGGAGTCCTTGCCGCCCGAGAACAGCAGCACGGGTCGCTCGAACTCCGCCGCCACCTCCCGGAAGATGTGGATGGACTGGGCCTCCAGGGCTCGGATGTCGGACAGGCGGTAGTGGCCCGTCCCGCCCGTGCAGCCACTCCCGACCCCGGAGTCACCACCGCGCGGCGTCGCCATCGAAGCCTCCCCTTAAGTCTTCCTCCGCGAACGGGAGAAGTTTAGGCCCCGACCTCCGCCGCGCCCGACTCGGGGGCCTCGGGCTCCGGAGCGGACGCGGACGCCGGCGCGCCGCCGGTGCCACGCCACCGTCACCGTCACTCACGACGATCGGGTTCCCGAAGGCATCCTCGGCCGTCGGCGCCGCACCGAGCCAGCTGGCGTCGATCGACGAGTCGAAGGGGTCTTCGCTGACCCCTTCGCCCATGTCACGCAGCCAATTGGCCAGGTCCTCGGTGTCCGACTCGCCCGAGCCCGTGGCCCAGAAGGGCATGGCCTCGGCGTCGGGCATGTCGAGCCGGATGTTCCGGTAGTGCTCCATGCCCGACCCGGCGGGGATCAGCTTGCCGATGATGATGTTCTCCTTCAGCCCGAACAGCTGGTCGCTGCGACCCTCGATGGCCGCCTCGGTCAGCACCCGGGTCGTCTCCTGGAAGGAGGCGGCCGAGAGCCAGCTCTCGGTGGCCAGCGACGCCTTGGTGATCCCCATCAGCTCGGGGCGACCCTCGGCGGGGACGCTGCCGCCCTCCACCAGGGTGCGGTTCACCTCGGCGTAGATCTGGTTGTCGACGCGCTCGCCCGGCAGGAAGGGCGCATCGCCCGGCTCTGCCACGAGCACCCGGCGCAGCATCTGGCGCACAATCAGCTCAATGTGCTTGTCGTGGATCGACACACCCTGGTCGCGGTACACCTTCTGCACCTCTTCGACGAGGTACTGCTGGGTCTCGCGGATGCCCTTGACCTCCAAGAGCTCCTTGGGGTCCTTCGGGCCCTCGACCAGTGCGTCACCCGCACCGACCTCCTGGCCGTCCGTGACTTCGAGGTGGGCGCGGGCGGCCACCAGCGTGGAGTCCTCCGTGCCGTCGTCGGCCACCACGGTGATGCGGCGACCCGTCTCGTCGTCCTCAATCCGGACCACGCCGGAGTGGTGGGCCAGCACCGCGGCGCCCTTGGGCGTGCGGGCCTCGAAGAGCTCGACGACGCGGGGCAGGCCGTGGGTGATGTCCTCACCGACCACACCACCGGTGTGGAACGTCCGCATGGTCAGCTGCGTGCCGGGCTCGCCGATGGACTGGGCGGCAATGACGCCGACCGCCTCACCGAGCTCGATCATGGAGCCCGTCGCCAGCGACAGCCCGTAGCAGGCCGCGCAGACGCCCTGGGGCGACTCGCAGGTCAGGACCGAGCGCACCCGGATGCGCGTCGACGGCCGTCGTCGTCGCGCATGGCGGCGATGTTGACGTCGTCGAGCACCGTGCCCACCGGGTAGACGGTGCCGTCCGACAGCGTCACGTCCTCGGTCAGCCAGGCGCCCGAAGGCACGGGTCTCGAGGTAGTTGCGGTGACCGGGCCCGTCGGGGGCCACGCCTTCGATCCAGATGCCGCGGGTCGAGCCGCAGTCGTCGATCCGGATGATGAGCTCCTGGGCCACGTCGACCAGTCGACGGGTCAGGTAGCCCGAGTCGGCGGTGCGCAGGGCGGTGTCGGCCAGTCCCTTGCGGGCACCGTGGGTGGAGATGAAGTACTCCAGCACCGACAGGCCCTCACGGAAGGAGGACTTGATCGGGCGGGGGATCATCTCACCGCGCGGGTTGGACACCAGGCCCTTCATGCCGGCGATCTGGCGGATCTGCTGCGAGTTCCCTCGGGCACCGGAGTCCACCATCATGTCGAGCGGGTTGAAGGCGATCGTGGCCAGCTGGGCCTCCATGGCCCGCCCCACCTCGGAGTTGGCCGAGGTCCAGATCTCGATCTCCTTCTGGCGCCGCTCGTCGTCGGTGATGATGCCCCGCTTGAACTGCGTCTCGGCCTTCTCGGCTTCCTTCTCGTAGCGGTCGAGGATGGCGACCTTGTCCGGCGGCGTCTGCACGTCGTTGATGGAGATGGTCAGGCCCGACTGGGCGCCGAAGCGGAAGCCGAGCGCCTTGATCCGGTCGAGGCTCGCGGCCACGACGTTCTTGGGGTAGTTGGCGGCGAGCTCCTCGACGATGGACGCCGATCGGGATGTTGCGCTTGCCGACCACGTCGTTCACGAACGCGAAGCCCTCGGGCAGCGCCTCGTTGAAGAACACGCGGCCCGGCGTCGTCTCGTAGGACAGCACGCCGTCCTCGCCGCGGTCGACGCCGGCGCCGGCGAGGCGACCGGCCAGCGTCGAGTCCGGCGCCGGACGCAGGGTGATCGGCACCTGCAGGCCGACGTCGCCCGCCTCGAAGGCGGCCTCGAGCTCGTGGATGTGACGGAAGGCGCGACCGGCACCCGGCCCGTCCTCGACCCGGAGGGTGAGGTAGTAGGCGCCGAAGACCATGTCCTGGGTGGGCACGGTGATCGGACGACCGGTGGCCGGCGACAGGATGTTGTTGGCCGACAGCATCAAGACCCTGGCCTCCGCCTGGGCTTCGGCGGACAGCGGGAGGTGGACTGCCATCTGGTCGCCGTCGAAGTCGGCGTTGAAGGCCGTGCAGACGAGGGGGTGGACCTGAATGGCCTTGCCCTCGACCAGGACGGGCTCGAAGGCCTGGATCCCGAGACGGTGCAACGTCGGGGCGCGGTTCAGGAGCACCGGGTGCTCCCGGATGACGCCCTCCAGCACGTCCCACACCTGGGGCCGGCGCCGCTCGACCATGCGCTTGGCCGACTTGATGTTCTGGGCCAGCTCGGCGTCGACCAGCCGCTTCATGACGAAGGGCTTGAAGAGCTCCAGCGCCATGAGCTTGGGCAGGCCGCACTGGTGCAGCTTGAGGTTCGGGCCGATCACGATGACCGAACGGCCCGAGTAGTCCACGCGCTTGCCGAGCAGGTTCTGGCGGAAGCGGCCCTGCTTGCCCTTGAGCATGTCCGACAGCGACTTCAGCGGACGGTTGCCCGGGCCCGTGACCGGGCGGCCGCGGCGGCCGTTGTCGAACAGCGCGTCGACGGCCTCCTGCAGCATGCGCTTCTCGTTGTTGATGATGATCTCGGGCGCGCCGAGGTCCAGCAGCCTCTTGAGCCGGTTGTTGCGGTTGATGACCCGGCGGTACAGGTCGTTGAGGTCCGACGTGGCGAAGCGGCCACCGTCGAGCTGCACCATCGGGCGCAGGTCGGGCGGGATGACCGGGACGGCCTCGAGGATCATGGCCCGGGGGTCGTTGATGCGCCGGCCGTGGTCGTCGCGCCGGTTGAAGGCGGTGACGATCTTCAGCCGCTTGATCGTCTTCTGGCGGCGCTGGGCCGACAGGGGACGGCGGCCGTCCTTGGCGTCGATCATGTCGCGCAGCTTGATCTCCTCCGCATCGAGGTCGATGCGGTCGATCAGCTTGAGGATGTACTCGGCGCCCATGCCGCCTTCGAAGTACTCGTCGTAGCGCAGGCGGAGCTCGCGCCACAGCATCTCGTCCTCGATGATCTTGCGGCCGTGCAGGTTGCGGAACTCGTCGAGGGAGCGCTGGGCGATCTCGGCGTCCTCCTGGGCCCGCTCACGGGCGGACTGGATCTCCTTCTCGACGGCGCGCTGGCGTGCCTTGATCTCGGCGTCCTTGGCCCCGTCGGCCTCGAGGGCCTTCAGCTCCTCCTCGAGCGCCTTGAAGCGGCGGTCGATGTCGAGGTCGCGCTTCTTCTCAATGTCGGCGATCTCCTCGGCCATCTCGTTCTCGAGCGACGGCAGATCGGCGTGACGCTTCTCCTCGTCGACCCAGGTGACCAGGTTCGCGGCGAAGTAGATGACCTTCTCGAGCTGCTTGGCCTTGAGCTCCTCGCGCGGCTCGGTGCCCATGAGCAGGTAGGCGAGCCAGGAGCGGGTGCCCCGCAGGTACCAGATGTGGACGACCGGCGCGGCCAGCTCAATGTGGCCCATGCGGTCACGACGGACCTTGGACCGGGTGACCTCGACGCCGCAGCGCTCGCAGATGATGCCCTTGAAGCGCACCCGCTTGTACTTGCCGCAGTAGCACTCCCAGTCCTTGGTGGGCCCGAAGATCTTCTCGCAGAAGAGCCCGTCCTTCTCGGGACGGAGCGTGCGGTAGTTGATCGTCTCGGGCTTCTTGACCTCGCCGTTGGACCATCCCCGGATGGAGTCGCCCGTAGCCAGTCCGATGCGGAGCTGGTCGAAGGTGTTGACGTCCAGAGCCATTAGGAGAAGCTCCTCTCTGCGGCACGCCGCTCGTCTTCTTCGTCGGAGCCGCGCTCGTTGCGGCTGATATCGATGCCCAGCTCTTCAGCCGTGCGGAACACGTCCTCGTCCAGCTCGTGCATCTCGATCTCACGGCCGTCGACGGCCAGGACCTCGACGTCGAGGCAGAGGGACTGCATCTCCTTGATGAGCACCTTGAACGACTCGGGGATGCCCGGCTCGGGGATGTTCTCGCCCTTGACGATGGCCTCGTAGACCTTGACCCGGCCCAGCACGTCGTCGGACTTGATCGTCAACAGCTCCTGCAGGGCGTAGGCGGCGCCGAACGCCTCGAGCGCCCAGACCTCCATTTCGCCGAAGCGCTGGCCACCGAACTGCGCCTTCCCACCCAGCGGCTGCTGCGTGATCATGGAGTACGGACCGGTGGACCGGGCGTGGATCTTGTCGTCGACCAGGTGGGCCAGCTTCAGGATGTAGACGAACCCGACCGAAATGGGGTTGTCGTACGCCTCGCCCGTCCGACCGTTGTACAAGGTGACCTTGCCGTCGGTGCCGATCTGCACGTCGCCGTTGGCCGAGTCCGAGTTCAGGGTGCCGAAGACCTTCTGGATCGTCGGGTGCGCCCCGGCGTCCTCGATCTCGTCCCAGTGGGCGCCGTCGAAGACCGGGGTGGAGACCCAGGCCGCCGGCTGCGTGCGGGGCCGCGTCTTGCGGGCGGCCCCGTCACCCTTGGCCGACGTCCCCACGCCCTCGTTGACGACGACGCCCTCCCAGCCGTGGCGGGCGGCGTAGCCGAGGTGCGACTCGAGCACCTGGCCGACGTTCATCCGGCTCGGCACGCCGAGCGGGTTCAGGATGATGTCGACCGGGGTGCCGTCGGACAGGTAGGGCATGTCCTCGACCGGGAGGATCTTGGAGATGACGCCCTTGTTGCCGTGGCGCCCGGCCAGCTTGTCGCCCTCGGAGATCTTGCGCTTCTGGGCCACGTAGACGCGGACCAGCTGGTTGACACCGGGCGGCAGCTCGTGCGACTCCTCACGGGAGAAGACACGGACGTCGATGACCTTGCCGTACTCACCGTGCGGGACCTTGAGCGAGGTGTCACGCACCTCGCGGGCCTTCTCGCCGAAGATGGCGCGCAGCAGGCGCTCTTCGGGCGTCTGCTCGGTCTCACCCTTGGGGGTCACCTTCCCGACCAGGACGTCGCCCGGCTCCACCTCGGCGCCGACGCGGATGATGCCGCGGTCGTCGAGGTCGGCCAGGATCTCCTCCGACAGGTTCGGGATGTCCCGGGTGATCTCCTCGGCGCCCAGCTTGGTGTCGCGGGCGTCGACCTCGTGCTCCTCAATGTGGATGGACGTCAGCACGTCGTCGCGCACCAGGCGCTCGGACAGGATGATGGCGTCCTCGTAGTTGTAGCCCTCCCACGGCATGAAGGCGACGAGCAGGTTCTTGCCCAGGGCCAGCTCTCCGTTGTGGGTCGAGGGGCCGTCGGCCAGCAGGTCGCCGGCCGCCACGGTCTGGCCCTCGGCCACCAGCGTGCGGTGGTTGATGCACGTGTTCTGGTTGGAGCGGCGGAACTTGGACAGGCGGTAGACCTTGCGGCCCAGCGCGGTGCCGAGGCGGTCCTTCTGACCGGGGGCGTACTCGACCGTGATGGCCTCGCCGCTGATCTCGGTCACGGTGCCGTTGCCCTCGGCCAGGATCACGTCGCCGGCGTCGCGGGCGGCCCGGGCCTCGACCCCGGTGCCGATGTACGGCGCCTCGGGCGCCACCAGCGGCACGGCCTGCTTCTGCATGTTGGCGCCCATGAGGGCGCGGTTGGCGTCGTCGTGCTCGACGAAGGGGATCAGCGCCGTCGAGACGGACACGATCTGCTTCGGCGAGACGTCCATGAGGTCCACCTCGGAGGGCGGCACGAAGTCGATCTCCGACGTGGTGCCGTAGGAGGTGTTGACGGCGCCCATGCGCACGCCGGTCCCTTGCGGGCCACGGCGCACCAGGACGCGCTCCTCGGTGAGGCGCCCGTCGGCGTCGACCGAGGCGTTGGCCTGGGCGATGACGTGCTCCTCTTCCTCGTCGGCGGCCAGGTAGCTGACCTCGTCGGTGACCTTGCCGTCGACCACGGTGCGGTACGGCGTCTCAATGAAGCCGTACTCGTTGACCCGGGCGTAGGTGGCAAGGGCCCCGATCAGGCCGATGTTCGGGCCCTCCGGGGTCTCGATCGGGCACATGCGGCCGTAGTGGGACGTGTGCACGTCTCGCACCTCGAACCCGGCACGCTCACGGGACAGGCCGCCTGGTCCGAGCGCGGACAGGCGGCGCTTGTGCGCCAACCCCGACAGCGGGTTGTTCTGGTCCATGAACTGGGACAGCTGCGAGGTGCCGAAGAACTCCTTGACCGCGGCCACGACCGGGCGGATGTTGATCAGCGTCTGCGGCGTGATGGCCTCGACGTCCTGGGTGGTCATGCGCTCGCGCACGACCCGCTCCATGCGGGACAGGCCGACACGGACCTGGTTCTGGATCAGCTCGCCGACCGAGCGGATGCGCCGGTTGGCGAAGTGGTCCTGGTCGTCGATGCGGTAGGTCGACTCGCCGTCGGCCATGTGCTGGGCCAGGTGGAGCATGTAGGTGGCCGAGGCCAGGATCTCCGAGGGCGACAGGACCGACTGGTTCGGCGCCGGCTTCTCGATGTCGATGCCGAAGAGGTCCGACAGGCGGTCGATCTCCGGGCCGAGCTTTCGGTTCAGCTTGTAGCGGCCGACCCGGGTGAGGTCGTAGCGCTTCGGGTTGAAGAAGGCGTTCTCGAAGTAGACGCGGGCCGCCTCTGCCGACAACGGCTCGCCGGGACGGGCACGCTTGTAGATCTCGAGGAGGGCCTCTTCGCGGGTCGGAGCCAGGTTGCGCTCCTTCTCCCACTGGCCCTCGAGGAAGTCGAAGTGGCGCACGAAGCGGTCCAGGAAGGCCTCGTCGCCGTAGCCCAGGGCGCGCAGGAGCACGAACAGCGACAGGCGGCGCTTGCGGGCCACGCGGCAGCCGGCGGTGACGTCCTTGCCCGGCTTCGCCTCGATGTCGAGCTCGATCCACTCACCCCGGTACGGGTGGATGGTCCCCGTGAAGACCGTCTTGGCGTCCCGGCCGGGCTGGAAGATGACGCCCGGCGAGCGGACGAGCTGGGACACGACGACACGCTCGGTGCCGTTGACGATGAACGTGCCGCGGTCGGTCATCATCGGGAAGTCCCCCATGAAGACCGTCTGCTCCTTGATCTCACCCGTGGTGGCGTTGAGGAAGCGGGCGCGCACGAAGACGGGCGCGGCGTAGGTCATGTCCTTTTCCTTGCACTCCTCCACCGAGAACTTCGGCGGTGGGCGCAGGTCGGCGTCCGTGGGGTCGAACTCGAGCTCCAGGCTCAGCTGGCCCGTGAAGTCCTCGATCGGACTGATGTCGTGGTAGGCCTCGGCCAACCCCTTGTCGAGGAACCATTGGAACGAATCGCGCTGGATGGCGATCAGGTCAGGAAGCGGCAAAGCCTCGTTGATGTTGGCGAACGAGACACGTTCGGGACTGCGGGACCGTGAGGACAACGGTCAACTCCTCCCAGGAGAAAAGCGGCGGGTGAGGGCGGGACAGCGGTAGCGGTTGCGGGATGGGACGGGGACGGACGAGGACGACGGGACGGGAATCAGGGCTTCGCGGGCGCGCGCCGATACCGGGGAATTACGGAATCGAAGACACGGAGACGCACGGCAACCGTGCATCTTATCGTGGGGCGTGCCTGGATACAACCCTTTGGCCTCGTCGGCCGAACGGGCGGCGCCCGGGGTCCCCGACAGGGTAAAGGTGCCCTCCCCGCCAGTCAAGGATCCTGGTCAGAGGGCCAGGTCAGGAACGGGTGTCCGCCTGGCCCTCCGGCCCGGGAGCTACTTGATCTCGACGGTGGCGCCGGCGCCCTCGAGGGCCGCCTTGGCCTTCTCGGCGTCCTCCTTGTTGGCCTTCTCCAGCACCGGCTTGGGAGCGGCCTCGACCAGGTCCTTGGCCTCCTTGAGACCGAGGCTGGTGAGGGCGCGCACCTCCTTGATGACCTGGATCTTCTTGTCGCCGGCATCGGTCAGGATGACGTCGAAGTCCGACTTCTCCTCCTCGCCGCCTCCGGCGTCGCCGCCGGCCGCCGGAGCAGCCGCCGCAGCCACGGCCACAGGAGCGGCCGCGGTCACGCCGAAGCGCTCCTCGAAGTCCTTCAACAGCTCGCTCAGCTGGATCACCGAGAGCTCGGCGATCCCGTCGAGGATCTCTTCTTTGGTCAGGGTTGCCATCTGCCTGGCCTTCCTTTCTTTGCTTCGGTCTTGTGGTTCGGTTCGGGGGTCGATCGGGTGCTACTCGGAGGCGTCTTCGGCGGGGGCCGCCGCCTCTGGTTCCGCCGGAGTCTCCGCGGCGGTCTCCGCCGGCTCGGCGGGAGCCGGCGGGCTCCGCCGGCTCGGCGGGCGGAGCGGCGGCCTCCGCCGGAACAGCCTCGGCGTCGGCCGGGGCGGCGGCCTCGTCCGAAGGGGCGGCGTCGTCGGCGGGCAGCGCTTCCCCACCGGCCTGGCGCTGCTCGATCAGCGCCGAGATCCCGTAGGCCATGTTGCGGGGCAGGGCCTGCAGGAGGCCGGCCATCTGCTGCATCGGCGCGGCGAGGGCGCCGGCCAGGCGGGCCAGGAGCACCTCGCGGGGCGGCAGGTCGGCCAGGGCGGCCAGGTCGGCGGGTGAGAGGAGCGACCCGTCGGCCAACCCGCCCTTGATCACCAGGAGCGGGTTGTTGCGGGAGAAGTCCCGTAGGGCCTTGGCCACGGCGCTGATGTCGCCCTGCACGAAGGTCAGCGCGGTCGGGCCGTTGAGGTACTCGGACAGGGGCTGGTACTCGCCGCCACTCGATGGCCAGCCGGACCAGCGTGTTCTTGAAGATCCGGTAGTCGCCCCCGGCGGCGGCCAGCGCGTCGCGCAGCTCGGCGAGCTCGGACGTCGAGAGGCCGCGGTACTCGCTCACGATGGACGCCGTCGCCGCACTGACGCGCGTCTTGACCTCGTCGACGACCTCGACCTTGTGTGTCCTCTGTGCGTTCATCGTTGCCATCGGTGGCCTCCACCGGGCTCCATGGCCCGGAAGCGGGCCAGAGTCTCCGGCGTGCGACGGCACGGGCAACCGGATCGCTCCGGTGTGCTTCGGTGTCGCCTCGTCAGGCCGGCCCATCGGGCCGCTTCGGCACCCTGGGGTGCACCGGAGGTCTCTGGCGTATCGGATTCAGTGCCCGTCCACCCGGAGGTGGCGAGCTGTGCGGGAAAGCGTAGTACGGCGGTCGGAGCCCTTCCGACCGGGTCGGCCTTGTCGCCCGGTCAGGCCGGGACGGCGAGCTCCTCGTCGGCGTAGCGGGCCTTGACCGGGTCGATGCGGACCCCGGGGCTCATCGTGGTGGAAACCGTGACCGACAGGAAGTAGCGGCCCTTCGACGAGGGCGGCTTCGCCCGCTGCAGCTCGTCGACGACGGCGCGGATGTTGGCCACCAGCTGCTCGGCGGTGAAGGACGCCTTGCCCACGCGGATGTGGACGTTGCCCACCTTGTCCGTGCGGTACTCGACCCGGCCGCCCTTGAACTCGGCGACGGCCTTGCCGACGTCCGTGGTCACGGTGCCGGTCTTGGGGTTGGGCATGAGGCCACGGGGCCCGAGCACGCGGCCGAGCGTCCCCACCTGGCCCATCAGGTCCGGCGTGGCGATGGCCACGTCGAAGTCGAGGAAGCCACCGTTGATCTTGGCCACCAGGTCGTCGGCGCCGACCTCGTCGGCACCGGCGGCGCGGGCCTCGGCGGCCGCCTCGCCGGCGGCGAAGACCGCCACCCGCTCGGTGCGCCCCGTCCCCGAGGGCAGCGAGAGCGTGCCGCGGACGATCTGGTCCGCCTTGCGGGGGTCGACCCCGAGGCGGACGGCGAGCTCGACCGTCTCGTCGAACTTGGCGCTGGCCAATCCCTTGACCAGCTCGACCGCCTCGGCCACGCCGTGCAGCGACTCCCGGTCCGCCTTGGTCAGGCTCTCCTTGTATTTCTTGCCGTGTTGGGTCATCGTCTCTCCTCGTCCTGACCTAGCCGGCGACCTTGATGCCCATGGAACGCGCCGTGCCGGCGACCTGCTTCTTGGCTGCCTCGAGGTCATTCGTGTTGAGGTCGGCCAGTTTGGTGGTGGCGATGTCGGCGAGCTGGGCGTCGGTGATCGTCCCGACCTGCTCGCGGCCGGCCGTGGCGGCTCCCTTGTCGAGGCCCGCCGCCTGGCGGAGGAGCACCGGGGTGGGCGACGTCTTCAGCACGAAGCTGAAGCTGCGGTCCTCGTAGATCGTGATGTCGACCGGGATCACCTGACCCCGCATGCTCTCGGTGGCCTGGTTGTACTGCTTGCAGAACTCCATGGTCTGCACGCCGTGCGGGCCGAGCGCGGTGCCGACCGGCGGCGCCGGCGTGGCCGAGCCAGCCTCGAGCTGGATCTTCACCACCGCGAGCACCTTCTTCTTGGGTGCCATCGTCTCTGTTCTCCTTCTTCCGTCTCTGTGCCCAGCGCCTAGAGCTTGGCGACTTGGCTGAATTCGAGCTCGACCGGTGTCTCCCGGCCGAAGATGTTGACCAGCACCTTGAGCTTGAGCTGGTCCTCGTTGATCTCCGAGATCTGGCCCGAGAAGTCGGCGAAGGGGCCTTCCTTGACCCTGACCGTCTCGTTGACCTCGTACTCCAGGCGGGCCCGGGTGCGCTTGGGCGCTCCGCCGGTGCCACCCTCGACCTTCACCTGAAGGATGTTCTCGACCTCACGGCGTGACAGCGGCGTCGGCTTGGTGCCGGGACCGACGAAGCCGGTGACGCCGGGGGTGTTGCGGATGGCGCCCCAGGTGTCGTCATCGAGGTCGCAGCGCACCAGCAGGTAGCCCGGGAACACCTTCTTCTGGACCGTGACCTTCTTGCCGCCCTTGAACTCGTCCACGTCCTCCATGGGGATGACGACCTCGAAGACGCGGTCCTCGATGCCGCGGGAGGCGACGACGTTGCCCATGTTCGAGCGCACCTTGTTCTCGTAGCCCGAGTAGGTGTGCACGACGTACCAGCGACCGGGCCGGTCGTAGGGGCTCTCGACGGGGAGCGGCTCCTCCTCGTCCTCCTCGTCCTTGACCCACCCGCCGAGCTCGCCGTCGTCTTCCTCGGCGTCGGCGCCCTGCCCGTCGGTGGCGTCGAGCACGAGGTCGGGCTCGACGGCCTCGGCCGCCGCCTCGGCCTCGATCTCTTCGACGATCTCTTCGGCGACCTCCTCGACCACTGCCTCTTCGACAGCTTCGAGCACGGCTTCTTCCACGATCTCTTCCACAATCTCCTCAGCCGGCGCCTCTTCGTCGCCGTTGGTCACTGCGTCCTCTGCCTCTGTGTGCGTCGTGTCGCTCATGTCGCTCTACTTCGTGAAGAGAAGCGTGATCAGCTTCCCGAAGGCGAGGTTCAGCACGAAAATAAGGCTGATCATGATGATCAGCGTGGTCAGCACCACCGACGTGTAGTTGATGAGCTCCGAACGCGACGGCCACGCCACCTGGCGCATTTCGTCGCGCACCTCGCGGACGAACTGCACCGGGGTCGTGCGCTTGCGGCCCTGCGGCCGGGTCCGCGGCTGGCGTGGCCCACCCGAGTTCGAGCCGGCGGAGGCTTTGCGGGTAGCCGGAGACCCATCGGCCTCCATCTGCCCTTGGCGCTGCATCAAGCGCTTCGTCTCGCGGTTCACGACTCTTGCCTCACATACTTCGTTCTCGGGTAGGTACGTCCGGGGCAGGGCAGGAGGGACTCGAACCCCCAACCGCCGGTTTTGGAGACCGGTGCTCTACCAGTTGAGCTACTGCCCTCGGTGGGGTGCCTTCGGTTGCCCTCAAGCAGGTGGTTCTTCCCCCTGACCTGGGGATCGGCCTGCCAGAGTAGCACCGGCAGGCTCGGGTCGGCTCAGCGGGTCTCCTTGTGCAGGGTGTGCTGGCGGTCCCAGCGGCAGAACTTCTTCATCTCGATCCGCTCGCGGTCATTGAGCTTGTTCTTGGTGGTGATGTAATTGCGCCGCTTACACACCTCGCAGGCCAGGGTGACCTGGACCCTCTTCTCGTTCTTGGGCATCTGCAATCCTTCCTGCTGGCTGCCGGGGCGACCTGACCCGGACCTGGTAGCGGCGGCGGGACTCGAACCCGCGACAACACGATTATGAGCCGTGTGCTCTGACCAACTGAGCTACGCCGCCATGGGCGAGCCCCCGGTGGGGATTGAACCCACGACCCCCTCCTTACCATGGAGGTGCTCTGCCACTGAGCTACAGGGGCGCCGCGGGTACCTTCCGCGAAGGGTCAATGATAGTCAGGGCTTGAGGCCGGCTGCCTCCGACCCCCGGGTTTTCGCACGTCAACAGTACCATCGGCGGATGCGGATCCGACTCGCCGAGCTGGCCGACGCCGAGGCCATCCGTGCCATCTACAACGTGGAGGTGCTCGACAGCACCAATACCTTCGACATGACGCCCCGCAGCCGGGCCGAGCAGGAGTCCTGGATCCTGGAGCACAGCGGGGTCCATCCGGCCCTGGTGGCCACCGAGCCCCCGGACCCCAAGGCCCCCGGCCGGGTCGGGGCGAACGGCGAGATCGTCCTCGGCTTCGGCTCCCTGTCGGCCTTCCGCGAGCGCTCGGGCTACTCGGCCACGGCCGAGAACTCCGTCTACGTCGACCGGGCCCAGCGGGGCAAGGGGGTGGGCAAGGCGCTCCTGGCCGAGCTCCTCGTCCTGGCCTCCGCCCACGGCTTCCATTCGGTGATCGCCCGCATCGCCGGGCACAACGAGACCTCCATCGGCCTGCACGAGGCGGCGGGCTTCGAGCTGGTCGGGGTCGAGCGCGAAGTGGGGCGCAAGCACCGCCGGTGGATCGACGTCGTGGAGCTCCAGCGGCTCCTGTGAGCTCGGGCTAGGACTCGAGCGCGGCGCCGGCGGCCGGCATGGGGGCCAGGCGTGAGCGGTCGAGGCGCCACGAGGCCGTCCAGTTGCCGAGCGGGACGATGGCGATGGCCCACAGCACCATGACCGCCAGCACCATGCTGGCCGGGTCCGTGTGCACGAGCTCGCTGAGCAGGTCGCTGCCACCGGTCAGCCCGATGAAGGGCGCCACCGCCGACAGGCCGAGCACCGCATAGAGCCAGCGTCCGGTGACGACCGGCGCCACGATGATGATCCCCCACGTCAGGTACCAGGGCTGGACGACCGGACCGAGGAGGACGAAGGCCATCATGGTGCCGCCCAGCGCGCCCAGCACGCCGATGCGCTCGCGATGGCGCAGGCAGTAGACGGCGATGGCGGCCGCCCCGATGAGGCCGATGGCACGGGTGAGCGTGAGGACGCCGCCCAGACCCACGCCGATGCCGATGACATGGGCGGTGCCACTGATGAGGAGGCCGAAGCCGGTGGCCGGTGCCATCCAGGAGCGCACGGTGCCGGGGGTGCCGAGGTTGGCGATCCAGCCCCAGCCCAGGCCCGAGACGAGGGACAGCACCCCCATGACGGCCACCGTGACCAGGCCCGCCCGTACCAGCATGCGGGCGCGGCGGCGCCAATCGGCGAACGGCCCGGCCCAGTCCCACGCGATGTAGACGATGCCGATGGCGGCGGGGACCTTGATGGATGCGGCGAGCGCGCACAGGACCACCCCCCACACCGGGTGGAAGGAGCGCGCCGCGGTCACGCCGGCGAGCAGGAGGCCGACCATGATGGCGTCGTTGTGGGCGCCCCCGACGAGGGCGAGCAGGGTCAGCGGGTTGAGGACGGCCAGCACGAAGGCCGGCGCGGGGTCACGGCCGAACGAGCGGGCCAGCTTGGGGATGCAGTAGGCGATCAGCGCAATGCCGGCCACCGACTGCAGGCGCAGCAGCACGATGGTCAACAGCGCGTGGTGGAAGGTGACGGACGCGGACCACCCGGCCAGCATGAGGAACAGCGGCCCGTACGGAGCGGGCGTGTTGGCCCACAGCGGATCGACGCCCGAGACGTACGGGCCCGAGCCCAGTGTTCCCGGTCCGTAGTGGTACGGGTTGATGTGGTGGCTCATCATTTCGCCTTGCGCGGCGTACGAGAAGACGTCCCGGCTGAACAGCGGCGCCACGACCAGGAGGGGCACGATCCACAAGGCCAACATGTAGGCCAGCGGACGGATCGGCACGCCGCCGCGGGCCCGCAGCGTCTGGAACAGGCCGTACCAGACCCGGACGAAGAGGATCATCCCGCCGTACACCGCGACCACGCCCGGCAGCATCAGCGTGGTCGACGGCCAGTCGGCTTCGCCGAAGAACCACGTGCCACCCATTTCCAGCTTGAACGGCGAGCTCGGCAGGGACGCCCCGATGCAGATGGAGACGACGGCGAGGAGGCCGAGGAGGGCGGGCCGGCGGAGGAACGACCAGTCCTCGGGGTCGCCGGACGCGGGCTCGACGCGCTCGGTGAGCGTGACACCTCGGGTCAGGCGCAGCTGGACGGCGTCGGCCCGCATGGAGAGGCGGCCGAGGCGCGCGCTCAACCGGTCGAGCACCGGGGTTGACGTCGACATCGGGCTCTCGTCCACGGGGGTAATCAGTCTCGCTTGTCAGTCCGGGCCCTCGGGGCCCGGCGGGGGGAGATGGGCGCACGCCCAGGGAGCATGTACCCGCAATCGACCTGAAACAGCATTGTAACGGCCTCCGGGGGGTCGCTCGGGGCCGGGGCCCCCACGACGCGACCGGGGGAAATGCGTGGGCCGGGAAGGATTCGAACCTCCGTAGGTGTTAACCGACAGGTTTACAGCCTGTTTCCTTTGGCCACTCGGACACCGACCCGCAGCGAGCGAGATTAGCCCGACCCGGCCCCCCGGATCGGCCGGTGGCGCCGGTACGCTGGGCCCATGCCCACGTTTGACATCGTTTCGGAAGTCGACATGCAAGAGGTCCGCAACGCGGTCGACCAGGCCAACCGGGAGGCCGCCACCCGCTTCGACTTCAAGAACACCGACTCGGTCATTGAGTTGAGCGAGAACGAGCTGGTGCTGCGCTCGTCGACCGAAGACCGTCTCCGGGCGCTCCACCAGGTCCTCGACGAGAAGTTGGTCAAGCGCCAGGTGTCACTCAAGGCCTTCGAGGACGCCAAGATCGAGGAAGCCCAGAAGGGGACCTCCCGCCAGAAGATCGCCATCCGGGCGGGTATCTCCTCGGACCACGCCAAGCGGTTGAACAAGTTCATCAAGGAGCTCGGCCTCAAGGGCGTGTCGTCGCAGACCCAGGGTGAGCAGCTCCGCGTCACCGCCAAGAAGCGGGACGACCTCCAAGAGGTCATCGCCAAGTGCAAGGCGGAGGACTTCGGGATCCCGCTGCAGTTCAACAACTTCCGGGACTGAGTCCCGGGGCGGGCCCGCTGCCGCCCCGCTCGCAGTCAGTCGGTGCTGGAGTGCTCGGCCGCCGCGACCTTCTCGGCGTGGTGCTCTTCGTACTCGACGGGCGCCACGTGGAAGAGCTTGTTGTAGATCACGAACTTGACCACCCACAGGATGGCGAAGCTGACCAGGTTGGCCAGGTTCACCAGGAGGGCGGTGGCACCGTGGTGCAGGCCGTGGTTCCGGGCGAAGTCGCCGGCCAGCCAGACGGCCAGGCTGGAGAAGGCCAGGCCGACGAAGGACAGGATCCAGAAGGGCGCCACCTCTTTCCAGAAGTGCGACTTTCCGCTCTTGCCCCAGACCCAACGCCGGTTGAGCGCGTAGGAGGGGACGGTGGCGACGACGTTGGCCACGATGTTGGCCGGCACCTCCGACATGACGTGGAACACGCCGAATGTCAGGAGCAGGGTGACCTGCGACACGATCGTCGAGATCACCGAGACGCCGGCGTACTTGATGAGCTTCACGCTGGACGGGTGCGCCATCATCTGGCGGATCCGCACGTGCAGGGACTGGTCCGACGACCAGATGTGGGAGAGGGGCGGGTGCCCGCCGTGATCGGTCACGGGAGCTTCGCGCTCGCTGGAGGACGCCGCGGGCGGGATCGGCACGGGCCAACCCTAGCGTGGCGGCCAATTCACCCCATGGCAACCCGTCATGTGCCCGCTGTGAGCACCCGGTTGCTCCGGGCCACCTCGCCGAACCAGTGGGCGCTCGGCTTCGGGCGGCGCTCGAAGGTGCCCGGGGCCACCGCGACCAGCCCGAACTTGGGCCCGTACCCCAGGTGCCACTCGAAGTTGTCCAACAGGCTCCACACGAAATAGCCCCGGAGGTCGATGCCCTCCCGCAGGCAGCGGTGCGCACTCTGGAGGGCCTCGGACACGAAGGCGATGCGCTCGGCGTCATCATCGGTGGCGATCCCGTTCTCGGTGACCACGATCGGGCGCCCGCTCACGGCGGCCGCCCGGCGCACCGTGTGCTCGACGGCCTGGGGCCACCGCTCGTCCCCCATCTGGGTCAGCGGGACCGAGGGGTCGTTGGGCGCCAGCCCGTCCGGACCGAAGTGCATCCGCGTGTAGCACTGCACGCCGACGAAGTCGTCGCCCGCCGTGGCCCGCAGGAAGATGTTCTCGAGCATCTCCTCCGCGGCGTCGCGCAGGGACTCGCCACCCTCGTCCGCCGTGATCTCGGCCATGGAGAGCGTGAGCCCGACCGGGAAGTCCCCCGGCCCGGCGCGCAGCGCATCGACTGCCAGCCGGTGGGCGCGCACCATGGCCTCGTTCACGGCGGCGTAGCGCATGAAGTCGTCCTTCACCCCTGGCGGGTACTCCCCCTGGAAGTACCCCATGACGGCGACGACATTGGGCTCGTTGATGGTGCAGGCCCACCCGATGAGGTCACCGAGATACGCCGTGGCGCGCTCGACGAAGCGGGCGAACCGCTCGGGGGCGTCGGGCGACTCCCATCCGCCGCGGGCGGTGAGCCACAGCGGTGTCGTGAAGTGGTGGAACGTGACCACCGGGAGGATCCCGTGGCCGCGACAGGCCGCGCACAGCCTCCGGTAGTGCTCCAACGCGGCCACGGAGAACTCGCCTTCGGCCGGCTCGATGCGGCTCCACTCGAGGGAGAACCGGTAGGCGCCGAGGCCCATGTCGGCCACCAGCTGGACGTCCTCGCGCCAGCGCTGGAAGGAGTCGCAGGCGTCGCCGCTCGACGCGACCGTGCCCGAAGCCGGGTTGTGTTCCCACGCCCACCAGTCGTTGTTGACGTTGCCGCCCTCAATCTGATGGGCCGCCGTGGCCACCCCCCAGATGAACCCAGCAGGGAACTCGAGTGCCCCGTCGTCGTCCTGTCCTCTGGCAGCTGTCACGCCGCCGCAGGGTAGTTGGGGTCGCGCCACGGTGCTCGGCGACGCCGGTCGCGGCGGCCTGCGAACATGGTTCGATGAGCGCGTCCCTGGAATTCCTCGTCAACCTGCTCGACCTTGAGCCCATTGAGGTCAACATCTTCCGGGGGATCCAGCCCAACGAGGAGCGCCAGCGCGTCTTCGGCGGCCAGGTGGCCGGGCAGGCCCTCATGGCCGCGGGGCGCACGGTGGAGCACGGACGGGTGCATTCGCTGCACTCGTATTTCCTGCGACCGGGCGACCCGAACGTCCCGATCCTCTACGAGGTCGACCGGATCAGGGACGGGCGCTCCTTCACCACCCGCCGCGTCGTCGCCGTGCAGCACGGGCGGGCCATCTTCAACCTGTCCGCCTCCTTCCACGATCTCGAAGCCGGCCTGGAGCACCAGATCCCCATGCCCGACGTGCCCGAGCCCGAGACGCTGGCTCCCCTCTACGAGAGGCTGCAGCCCTGGAAGGAGGAGCTGACGGATTGGTTCGACCGGCCCCATCCGATCGACCAGCGGCACATCGGCGCCCTCCCCTGGCACTCGAAGGAGATCGGGGAGCCCTTTCAACGCCTCTGGATCAGGGCGGACGGCGAGCTCCCCGATGACCCGCTCCTCCACGCCTGTGTGGCGACCTACGCGTCCGACATGTCCCTCTTCGACACCATCCTCGCCCCGCACGACACCAGCTGGGACGACCCGGAGTTCATGGGGGCCAGCTTGGACCACTGCATGTGGTTCCATCAGCCGTTCCGGGCCGACGAATGGCTGCTCTACGACACCGACTCGCCGATTGCCGCCCAGGGTCGCGGCCTGGCGCGGGGCTTCCTGTTCGACCGGCAGGGACGGCTCTGCGTCTCGCTCGCCCAGGAGGGCCTCGTCCGCATGCGCACGCCCACGCGGGCCGAGGAGTGACTCAGCGGTTCTGCATCGGGGTGTAGTCGCGCGGCTCGGAGCCGATGTAGAGCTGGCGCGGCCGGGAGATCTTGGAGTCCTGGTCGAGCATCTCCTGCCAGTGGGCCAGCCACCCGGCTGTGCGGGGGATGGCGAAGAGCACGGGGAACATCTCGAGCGGGAAGCCCATGGCCTGGTAGATGAGGCCTGAGTAGAAGTCGACATTGGGATAGAGCTTGCGCGAGGTGAAGTACTCGTCGCTGAGCGCGATCTCCTCGAGCTTCAATGCGATGTCGAGGAGCGGGCTCTTCCCCGTGACCTCGAAGACCTCGTCGGCCGTCCGCTTGATGATCTTGGCCCGCGGGTCGTAGCTCTTGTAGACCCGGTGGCCGAAGCCCTGGAGCCGGCCGCCCGATCCGGACTTCACCGAGGCGATGAAGTCCGGCACGTTGTCGATGCTGCCGATCTCGGTGAGCATGCGGATGACCGCCTCGTTGGCGCCACCGTGGCGAGGCCCGTACAGCGCGGCGGCCGCGGCAGCCGTGGAGGAGTAGGGGTCCGAGTGCGACGAGCCGACGACGCGCATGGCGGTGGTCGAGCAGTTCTGCTCGTGGTCGGCGTGGAGGATGAACAGGATGTCGAGGGCGCGGGCCAGGACGGGGTCGGCTTCGAACCGCGGCTCCGCGACCTTCCAGAGCATGGAGAGGAAGTTGGGGACGAAATCGAGCGAGTTGTCGGGGTAGACGAAGGGCATGCCGACACTGAAGCGGTGCGCCGCGGCCGCCAGGGTCGGCATCTTGGCGATGAGGCGGATGATCTGCTTGTTCCTCGACTCCGGGTCGAAGATGTCCTTGGCGTCGAGATAGAAGGTCGACAGCGCAGCGACGGCCGAGACCAGCATCCCCATCGGATGGGCGTCGTAGTGGAATCCCTCGAGGAACCGCTTGCGCACGTTCTCGTGGATGAACGTGTGGTACGTCACGTCGTGTCGCCACTCGGCGAACTCCGCCTCGCTGGGCAGCTCGCCCTTCAAGAGCAGATAGGCCACCTCGAGATAGGTGGAGTTCTCGGCCAGCTGCTCAATCGGGTAGCCCCGATACCGCAGGATGCCGGCGTCCCCGTCGAGGTACGTGATGGCGCTCTCACAGGCCGCCGTCGACATGAAGCCGGGGTCGTAGAACCACACCCCTGGCAGGAGCTTGGACCACTCCGCAGCCGCGACACCGCCGTTGACGAGCGGAATCTCGATGGACTCGCCGTTGCGATTGTCCGTGATGGTGATGCTCTCGGCCACGTGAAGTGCCCTCCAGTTCCTGATTTCTGTGCGTCACGATCCTAGGACCAGGATCGGGCGGGGTCGACACGGGCCCGCCCGGCGGTGATTCTCCCGTTCTCAGGTTCCGGGGGCGACCTGCAGCGCCTGCGTGACGTCGGTGTCGGCGGTGAGCGTCTGACCGGCGGGAAGGACGAGTTGGACCGTGAGGACGTACGCGGTCGACGGTTTCACCCGCATGGTCACGGCGGGCAGCGTCACGGACGCGCCGAGGGCAAGCGGCGTTGTCCGGACCTGGGTGATGGTCGCGCCCGAGGTCTGATCGGCCAGCGTGAAGTGGACCGAGACATGGGGCTCGTTGGACGAGCCCTGGTTGGCCAGGACCACGGACACGGTGATCTGCTTCGTTGGGCTGATGATGGAGACATTCGCCGGCGTGCCCTGCGGCGTCGGCAGGGCGGGTGGGTTCAGGCGGACGGTGCGGAGCACGACATCGTGCGACGCCGCCAAGGTGGACGAGGTGGCCAGGAGGTCGACCTGCGCCGCCACACTGCCGAGCTGCCACACCTGGGGATTGGTCACCCAGACCGATGGCGGCAGCCTCCCCTTCCCGGCGTCGGTGGCCAGCGTGTGCCGCACCGAGCGGTAGAGGGCATCCGACCGCGCCAGGAGCGCGCCCGCGGCCGCGATGCGGTTCGTGGCCTGGGTGGCCGACAGCAGTGCCGCTGCGCCGGACGAGGCTGCTGCACTGCTCGAGGGGCCGCCAGCGGGGGCAATGGGCTGCATGCCGAGGAACCCGTACACGGCGGCCCGCAGTTGTGTCGTCGCCTGCGCCCGCTCTGCGAAGACCTCGACGAACTGTGTCGCCACCGGGCCCAGCGGGGTCGAGCCCGAGGCGACCTGGGCCCTGGCCGCCTCGTCGGCGGTCTGTTGCACCGCATTGTCGAGCGTCGCCTGCACGGCCTGACGGGACTGGGACGGCAGGTCGTTGACGATCTTGCGCACGGTGGCGGCGGTGGCGTTCGACTGGACGGCGGCCACCGTGCCCTGCGCCACCAGCGTGCGGTCGGAATTGGCGTCGTAGCCCGCCGACTGGCGCGACACCTGCGTGAGGCCGCCGATGACGATGGCCAGGACCACCACCGCGCAGATGAGCAGGGTGATCGGTCGGGCCGAGGATCGACGGCGCGCGCGGCGGCGTGGCCTGCGTGGCGGCATCGCCACAGAAACCTACAGGGGAGTGGAGGGCTTTACACCGCGAGGAACGACGCGTCAGGCGTCTCGCCCGACGTCGTCAGGGTGCTGGCACTCGACCGCCACTGGACCGTGGGGGCGATGGCCCGCACATCCACCCGGCTGCGGTAGCGCTCCACCAGCCCGAGGATGTCTGTGATGACCTCGTCCGTCAGGAGGTGGGGCTGCAGCCCGAGGTCGAGAAGCTTCGTGTTGGCGGCGTGGAAGTAGTGCTCTTCGTTCTCCACCCGGGGGTTGGACAGGCCCTCCGCGATGTCGACGCGGGTCGGGCAGACCTTCTTGACCATCTCCGCCATTTGACGCACGGAGAACGATTCGGTGAATTGGTTGAAGACCCGGAACTCGCCGCGGTCGGCGGGGTTCTCGAGGGCCAAGGTCACACAGGCGAGCGTGTCGCGGATGTTCAACATGCCGCGGGTCTGGCCGCCGGCCCCGTAGACGGTCAGGGGATGACCGGTCACCGCCTGCACACAGAAGCGGTTGAGGACCGTCCCGAAGACGCCGTCGTAGTCGAAGCGGGTCGCCAGCAACGGGTCGACGTCGGTCTCCGGGGTCGACTGGCCGTAGACGATGCCCTGGTTCAGGTCCGTGGCGCGCAGCCCCCAGATGCGACAGCCGAACATGATGTTGTGGCTGTCGTGCACCTTGGACAGGTGGTAGAAGGAGCCGGGCTGCTTGGGGTAGGGCATGACATCGGTGCGGCCCTTGTGGGTGATCTCGATGAACCCTTCCTCAATGTCGATGTTGGGGTACCCGTACTCCCCCATGGTCCCGAGCTTCACGAGGTGGATGTCGGGATTGGTCTCCTGAATGGCGTACATCACGTTCAGGTTCCCGACGACGTTGTTGACCTGCGTGTAGACGGCGTGCTCCCGGTCGATCATGGAGTACGGGGCGGATCGCTGCTCGCCGAAGTGCACAATGGCGTCGGGCGTCCCCTTGGCGACCACGTCGTAGGTGAAGGCCGCGTCGGTGAGGTTGCCGATGCGGACGTCGATGGCGTGACCCGACACCTGTTCCCAGCGCGTCACACGGTCTTGCAGCGAAGCGATCGGGACCAGGCTGTCGACGCCCATCTCGCGGTCGTACTCCCGGCGCACCAGGTTGTCGACGACGGTGATCTCGTGCCCGAGCGCCGACAGGTGCAGAGCCGTGGGCCAACCGAGATAGCCGTCTCCTCCGAGAACCAGAATCTTCATTTCACCCGTGTTTTCACTCAGGCCCCGCGATTGTTACGGAGTCGTTTCAACTTCATCATGGGACAAGACCCTGAATTTGAGCTGTGGGGCGGCTGTAATTGGCGTGAGACCAGGGATTATCCCTACGGGAGCAGACTAAACAGCGGGAATCCAGCGCGGGTGGATGGACCCTCGTTCGAAATCAGGAGCTTCGTCCCTCGTCAGTCCTCGTCGCCCCACAACGCCCGGCGGAGTCCCGAGGCCCGGGTGATCGGTTTTTCGATGGCGGCCCGGATCGACGACTCGGGGCCGACGAGGATGAGACGCTCCCGGGCCCGGGTCACCGCCGTATAGAGCAATTCGCGCGTCAGCACCCGGGAATCGGGGCTCGGCAACAAGAACGCCACCGCCTCGTACTGGGAGCCCTGGCTCTTGTGGACGGTCATCGCGTACACGGTGTCCACCGCGGCGAGCCGCGCCGGGCTGACCTCGGCGATGGCGCCGCGTCGTTCGAACGCGGCCACCAACCGACCGCCCTCCGACTCGATCACGACACCCGTGTCGCCGTTGTAGAGGTCCAGTCCGTAGTCGTTCTGCGTCACGATGAGGGGACGGCCGACATACCAGTCGGCTCCGATGGTGAAGCCCTCCACATCGGCGCGCAGCCAATCCTCGATGTGCCCCATCCACGTGGCCACGCCCTCCGGGCCCCGCCGGTGACCGCACAGGAGGCGGAAGCTGCCCAGTGCGTCGATCGCTTCACGCGCCCGACCGGCGCGCGCCGACTCGATCACGGCACGTCCCGTGTCGACCGCCAGCCGCCGCACGTCCCCCAGCACGTCGTCGGGAGGACCGGGCTCGGCTGCATCGGTGGCGATCCATTGCACATTCGAGTCGCCCCGACGGAGGATGGCCATGGCTTCGTCGGCGTCTTCCTGCCGGATGGCCCGGGCCAGGGCGGCGATGGCCAGCCCGTGGCGGTGCACGTTGCGCAACACGACGATCCCCTGCCCGAACGCGGCGTCCGGCGTGTCCTCTTCGACGGAGACCTCTACCCCCGTGACGTCGGCGAGCTCCTCACGCGCCGACGCCGGCATGGCCGGGCCCAGGGCGGCGGGTCCCACGATGTCACCCAGGACGGCACCGGCCTCCACCGAGGCGAGCTGCTCGGGGTCGCCGACCAGGATCAGGCGGGCATCGCTGCGGACCGCCTCGAGCAGCCGGGCCATGAGTGAGAGCGAGACCATGGAGGTCTCGTCGACGACGACGATGTCGTGCGGCAGCCGGTTCAGCCGATCGTGACGAAAGCGGGTGCGGTTGCCGGGGTTGAAGCCGAGGAGCCGGTGCACCGTCCTGCCCGTCAGCGCCTGCAGGCGCTCCCGTCGCTCCTGATCGATGCCGATGTCGTCCGCACCGTGGCGCACGGCGTCTTCCAGGCGCGCCGCCGCCTTTCCGGTCGGAGCGGCGAGTGCCACCAGCGGTGCGCGCGCTCCTGCCACCATCGCCTGCGCCTCCAGCAGCGCGAGCACACGAGCAACTGTGGTCGTCTTCCCGGTCCCGGGCCCGCCGGCGATCACCGCAAGGCGGCGCAGGACGGCCGTGGCCCCCGCCATGCGCTGGTCTGCGTCGTCGTCGAACAAGTCCCCCAGGCCCTCCCGCAGCAGGTCGAGGTCGACCGCGAGGGCGGGACTCTCGGACCGTGCGCGCAGCTCCGCCGCCACCAGGCTCTCATCCGCCCAGAGGCGGTCGAGATACAACGTCGTCCCCTCCAGATGCAGCGGGCGATCGAGCCCGACGATCGGGCTGCCCGCCATCCGCCGGGCCCAGGACGTCGGGTCGGGCCACGGCAGCGCGCCGAGGTCCACCGGGGTGTCGGTGTCGGCATCGGCCGTGTCGTGGATCGTCGCCAGGTCGACGCAGACGTTGCCGAGGCGCGGCGCACGTGCCGCGAAGGCGGCCCCCAGGGACACGACCTCGTCGCTCGCCCCACTCAGCCTGGCGAGCCGGAGCGCGACGTGGACATCCGATGTCGAGAGGATGCCGGCGTCGTTGAAGGCGCGCAGCGATCCCTGACTGGCGCGCACCAGCCGGGCGTCGAAGACGTCGACGGTCTCGAGCTCGGTCACTCCGGTATTCCCCGGTCGAAGAGATCGCTGAGGGCCACGACCAAGGAGGCCGGCGGCCGCCAGGACCAGACACCGGGGGCCGACATCCCGTCCGGGTCGGCCTCCGCCTCTGTTCCGGAGGGCTGCATGCCGCTCATCCCGCGCACGAAGAGATAGAGGACGCCACCGAGGTGCGCGGCGGGGTCGTAGCCGGGGAGCCGCCAGCGCAGGTAGCGGTGCAGCGCCACGGCGTAGAGGAGCGCCTGCAGCGGGTAATGGGCGGCGACCATCTCGGCCTGCAACGCATCGGGCCGGTAG
Organism: uncultured Acidimicrobiaceae bacterium; assembly: GCA_963804055.1. GTDB lineage: Bacteria > Actinomycetota > Acidimicrobiia > Acidimicrobiales > RAAP-2 > Bog-473. The sequence goes on from CAWDOU010000012.1 coordinate 44,565, forward strand.
TGCCACGGCGTCAGCGTCTCCCTGGGCGGGCTCAGTCGGTTGGTCTTGTAGTCGGCCAGGAAGAAGCGGTCGCCCGGCAGGCGGAACACCAGGTCGAGGCTCCCGGTGAGATACCCCCGGAGAATCCCGCTCAGGGCGGGGTCGCGCAGGTGCGGGGCGTAGCGGGCCACCGGATCGTCCCCGGGGAGATACTCGTCAAGAACGTCGGCCAAGGCTCCGACGTGCAGGCTCGCCGTCGGCGTGTCGCCGCCGACCAGCGGGATCTCGAAGCTCAGCTCGTCGAGCCGGTCGGCGCGGGCAATGTCGCACAGACGGACACCGTCGACCAGCGGCCCGAGGGGGCTCTCGATGGCGGCGCACAGGCCCGACACGACGGCCTCCGTGTCGCCGAGGTTCACGTTGCGCCAGGCCGTCTCGCTGGCCAGCGCCGCGCGCACCGTGGAAGCCAGGTCGGGCTCGTCGAACTCGGTGTGCTCGAACACGCCGTGAATGACCGTGCCCACGAGTGCGCCACCGGGCATGTCGGCCAGCTGCAGGGCGCCGCCACCGGGGCCGCCGGGGTCGGCGCCGTCCGCCGCCGCCACCGGGGCCGCGTCGCGCCAATCCGGCGGCGCCCCGGCGACCTCCTCGTCCGACGTCAGCTGCTGCTCCGGCTCGCTTCCCACCACGGGCTGGTCGTGCAGGCCGCTGGTGATGCTCGAGTACGACGCTCGGCGCCAGCCGATGTCGAGGATCCTGTCGAAGATCGCCGACTCGAGGTGCGGCGGAAGCTCGTCGTCTTCCTCCCAACGCCCCGCGGACGGCTGATCAACCCGCTCGACCGAGACGCAGGGCCCCAACCCCGCCAGGGTCGACTCGACCGCCGCGTCGGACCGCGTCTTGGCGCCGTAGGGGCCGACCACTCCCTGCGCATCGCGGTCGAAGAGCAGCCGGGCCAGCGGTGAGTGCTGACTGTCCTGTGCACCGGCCCACCACAGAACGGCCTGGTGGCGCGCCCGCGTCAGGGCGACGTAGAGCAGCCGGAGATCCTCGCCGCGCGCCTCCTCGAGCTCCATCTTCTGGTGCAGGGCGAAGCTGTTCCCTTCACGCCCGACGTCAATGGTGCGCCGGTTGCCGTTGGCCGGATCGTGGAACATCGGCACGTGGGTGTCCTTGCCGAAGGGCCGGCCGTCCCACATGTAGGGGCAGAACACGATCGGGAATTCGAGGCCCTTGCTGCGGTGGATCGTGATCACCTGCACCGCCTCGGCATCGGACTCGAGGCGCCGCGCCCGCTCCTCGTTCTCTCCGTCCCGCGCCGCATCGTGGATGCGCCGTCCCAGCCAGGTGGCCATGGCGGTGGGCCCGAGGCCCTCGGATACCCCGGCCTCGTGCAGCAGTTGCGCAATATGACGGAGATCGGTCATGAACCGCTCGCCGGACGGTCGGGCCAGCACACGCTCGGGCACGTCGTGCGAGCTGCTGACGGCCTGGTAGAGCGAGGCGATCCCCTGCTCGCGCAGCAGTGCCGCCCACCGGTGCAGCGACCAGTGCAATCCTTCCCATTCGCCCTCGTCCGCCGTGGCCACGTCCTCGGGGCTCCAGCCCACGAAGCAGGTCAGGGCCGCCAGTGAGGCGCGGTCCCGCGCAGTCGGACGCTCGAGCGTCTGGAGCAGACGGAGCCATTCGAGCGCCGGCTCGGTGGCGAAAACCGACCCGGCGCCGCCGATCACCGCCGGGACGCCCGCGCTGCGCAGCGCATCACGCACGGTCACGGCCTGGCTGTTGGTCCGCACCAGCACGGCCAGGTGGCCCGGGTGGACCGTCGTGCGCCCGATATCGACCCCGGACCGGTTCCGGGTGATGAGCTCGGGAGCATCCGAGAGCAGCTGGACCACCTCCGCCGCCAGGTCCCGCGCAATGAAGGTTCGGGCGTCAGGAGCCTTCGGTTGCCGCCGCTTCTCGGTCAACGCGACGAGCCCGTCGTCTGCGTGCACCATGCGGACCCGCAGCGGCACGTCGACCTGGCACCCGACGAGCCGCTGTTGCTGGTTGGCGTCGGCCGCCCTGGTCTTCCGGTAGGCGATGCCGGCGTAGCCGAGCTGTGCGTCGCCGAAAAGCGCGTCGTAGGCCTCGAGCAGCGCCTGGTCACTCCGCCAGTTGACGTCGAGGGTCCATTCGGACTGCACCTCGTCGCGCGCCTGCAGGTAGGCGTGGACATCGGCACCACGGAACGCGTAGATCGCCTGCTTGGGGTCGCCGATCAGCACGAGGGTCGCACCGCCCTCGCCGAAGGCCCGGTGCATGATGTCCCACTGGACGGGGTCGGTGTCCTGGAACTCGTCGACCAGGACGACGTCGTAGCGCTCGCGCAAGCGGTCGCAGGCCGCGGGGCCGCGCACCTCGTCGAAGAGGGTTGTGCGGAGCCGGCTGAGCACGTCGTCGTAGGTCAGGATCTTGCGCGCCTTCTTGCGCTCCTCCATCTCCTCGCGCACCGCCCTGGCGAAACGGCGCCGAATGGACGGCAAGTCGTTCGCCTGCGACAGCGGCGGCACCATGTCGGCATCCGGGTGCTCCATTGCGGCCTTGGCGATCTCCATGGCGTCGCTGCGATCGAAGGCGAGTGCATTGGGCTTGTGCGCGAAGCGGCGGAGGAAGAGATCGTCGACCACTTCCTCCATGAGGTCACTGACGTCCTCGACCAACGTGACCTCGCGGTCGACGTCGCCCGCCGTCCCGAGGCCATACAGGACCTGCAGGCAGAACCCATGGGTCGTCTCAATGGTCGCCGCATCGAAGTCCGCGATGGCCTTGCCCAACCGGTCACGTCGGGCCTCCACCTCGTCGGACGGGCCACGGGCGAGCAGCTGCACGAGCTCGTCGTCCTCGTGGGCGCCCTGGCCGGCGAGGGTGTCGACGAGGCCGTCGAAGGCACGGACCAGGCGCTCGCGCACCCGTTCGCGCAACTCCCCGGTCGCCATCCGGGTGAAGGTGATGACCAGGAGGCGGTCGATCGGGAGGACGCCTTCCGCGACGTACCTCGTGGTGAGTGCCGCGATGGTGAACGTCTTGCCCGTCCCCGCGCTCGCCTGCAAGAGGGTCATGCCGGTCGGCAGCTCACCGCACACGTCGAAGGGCCGAGGCGTGGGGGCGATCGTCATCGGTCGGCAACCTGCTCGTGTGCCAGCAGCGGATCCCAGATGCGGTGCGCGTACGTCTCGAACCGCGTCGATCCCGGACCCCATGCGACCTCGTCGGCGCGCGGCGCGCCGGCCAGCTGCAGCACGGTCCGGAACGGGAGCGCGCCCCCGAGCACCAGCAGGTGCTCGGGGTCCCGGTCCTCCTTGGCGAAGTTGTAGGTGGAAGCCCATTCGGCGGTGGCGGCGCGCTCGGGGTCCCCTCCCTCCACCACGGCGCCCGCCCACGCGGCCGACGTGCGCGCGTAGAGCGGGAGCGGCTCGCACATCCCCCGCTCGAACACCTCGACCAGTGCCCGCAGGTGTGACTCCGCGGCCGCCTTGCGGCTGGGAGCATCGGGCCCGAGCGGACCGATGGCGGCGATGGAGATCGTGGCGCCCCTGCGCTGGCTGCGCCCCACGGTGTGCGCCGAGAAGGACCGCTCCGGCCAGGTCGCGCTGAGGACCAGCAGCCGGACCCAGGCGATCAGACGGTGCGCCGGGCCCAGCTTCGAGTACGTCACGGTGTGCACGACGTCGTCCCGCACCCCCGGCACGGTGCCGACGACGCTGCGCCCGTCGAACAGATCCACGTGCGCATCGAGCGACACCGGGGGCAAGGGGTGCTGCCCCGCGGCAACGAGGTCGTCCAGCGGTCCGGTGATCTGATTCAGCTCGGCGACGGCAAGTTCGCCCGGCGGCAGCGCCCCCCGCGCCCGCTCGGCGTCCAGGCAGGCGTCGAGTCCGGCTCCCCCCAGGCGCTCTTGCAGCACACGCTCGGCGATCTGCCAGCGCTCCAATCCGCTCAGATCGATGGGGATGGCGTCCTCGAAGTCGCGCGTCCTGTCCCCCACCCAGACGTCCAGGCGCTCGCGCAGGAACGCCCGCACGGGGTGACGCAGGAACCGCTCGAGCTGATCGAGCCCCAGAGGCCCGTTGCCGACCGGCTCCAACGGTTGCGCCAGGAACGGAGGCGCGTCGACTCGGGGCGCAAGGGCGGCACGGGCGCCGGCCAGGTGGAGCGCGTCGAAGCTCCAGGTCCGGTCCCCCAGCAACCCGTCCCGCTCGAAGTTGCGCTTGTCGAAGGGCTGCAGCGGGTGCTCGAACACGATGGCGTCGCGGGCGCGTCCCGTCCCGGTCCGCACCGTGTGATCCACGACGTCGAGCAGCTCCCCGACGGGAACGGCGGGAGGCCGCCGGAGATTGGAGCGCTCGTCACGACCGGCGTACGTCACGACCAGGTGATCCCTGGCCGCCAACAGGGCGTCCAAGAGGAGCTGGCGATCCTCGCCCCGGGCGTCGCGGTCGCCGACCTTCGGGTTGCGGGCGGTCAGGTCGTCGCCATCGCGCTCGATGTGGCGGGGGAAGCTGCCGTCGTCGAGCCCGAGCAGGCACACCACCCGGTGCGGGATGGAGCGCATGGGCACCAGCGTGCACACGGTCATGTGTCCGGTCCGGAAATTCGCCCTCGTGGGCCGGCCCTTGAGGCGCTCGGACAAAATCGAGCGGATGTCGTCGCAGCTGAGGGCGACCCCGCTCGCCACCTCGGCTTCCGTCGCCTCACCGACCAACTCGTCGAGCAGCGTCGTGAGCTGTGCCCGCTGCCAGGCGTCGGCCGGCGTCGTCGCCACGAGTGAATCCGAGAGCTCCGCCAATGTGGCGGCCCACTGCGCCACCGTGCGAAAGCCGGCCAGCGAGTCGAGGCCCGACTGCAGGCGCTCCAGGAACTCGGCCAAGCGGCCGGCCAGGTCGATGTCGCCGCTGTCCACGTCGTCGAGCGGGAGTGTGGCCCCGAAGAGACGTTGCCGCTCGTCGGCCATCGTCACCCCGAGCAGAATCCGGTCGAGCCCCGCTTGCCACGTGTTGGCCGCGATCCCCTCCAGCTGGAACGAGCTCCGGTGCGCGGCGTCGAAGCCCCAGCGCACGAACGCGCCGTCCACCCACTCCTCCAGCCGGTACAGGTCGTCGTCACTGAAGCGGAAACGGCGTCGAACCGGATCGCGGCCGGCCAGGTCCAGTACCTCTGTCGCGGTGATCCTGGCCGAGGAGAGTTCGAGCACCTCGGCGAGGACACCCATCACCGGGTTGGTCTGGCGCAGTGCGCGGTCGGCCAGCCGGATCTCGAGCGTCCGCTCAGGGTCGGTCGATTCCCCGTCCAGACCGCGGCCACCGAATGTCGCCTGGATCAACGGTGCGAAGGTCTCGATGTCCGGGCACATCACGATGATGTCGCGCGGCTCCAGCGACTGATCGTCCTCCAGGAGATGGAGAACGGCGTCGCGCAGCACCTCGACCTGGCGGCCCCGGCCGTGGCACGCATGCACGCGGATGCTGTCGTCGTCCTGGGCGAGCAACGGGCGCAGGTCGACGTGGCCACCCGCGCTCCCGGCCGGCAGGCGATCGGACCGGATGTCGTCCTGGATCTGCTGCAGCAGCGTCGGCGCCCCCGGCCGGACCGGCTCGGTGGGGCCCTCGCCGTGCGGAACGGCCGAGCCGAGCACGAGCTGCATCTCGCGGGCATCGCGTCCCCACGACTGCAGCAGAGGATGCCGCGCCGCGCCGGCGGTGGGGTCCTCGGAGCGGAGCACCTCGCGCGACCTCGGACCTACCACGGGCTCCAGCCGTTCCCAGAGAGCCGGCGACGGGTGCAAGAGGAAGAGGTGCACGTCGCGCTCCGCCCCGATCGCCTCGAGGACATCGAGGTAGCTCGCCGGGAGCCGGGTCAGCCCGAACAGGGACACGCGATTCGGATACGCCAGGAGCTCGGGCTCCTCGCGAAGTCGCCGGCAGGCGTCGACCAGGCGCTCGGCCGGGCTCGGCTGCCCGATCCGGGCCCGCAGCAGGCGCCACAGCTCCACCTGCCACGGAGCGTCGTCCTCGCCCTGCGTCCCTTCCGCCCAGGCGCGCACCATTTCGGGCCGGTGTACCGCGTAGCGGTCGAAGAGGTCTGCGACGTGCCGGATGCTCGAGAATCGCTTCGACTCCCGCACGGTCTCGGAGTTGCGGATGTGCTGGGCCAGCGGCGCCAGCCAGGGATCGTCGAAGTGCGTCTCGACGACTTCGAGCAAGGGCCAGACCGCCCGTTGGGGCAGCCAGGGGTCCGCGTCCGGCTTCGTGTCCGCCGCCACGGCCAGGGCGCCGTTCACCACCGTGCCGGGAAACGGGAAGTCGATGTTGGCGCACACACCATCGTGCCGTCCGGGTGTGGCGCCCAGATGCGCGGACAGGCGTTGCGTCAGCCAGCGCTCGATGCCGCGGGTGGGCACCGAGACCACCTCGGTCGCCATGGGATCGCCGAGGGGCTCGGCCACAAGATCCCGCAGCATCCCGACGAGCGCGTCGGCCCGTTCGGAGCGGTGGACGTGCAGCACCCCGGCAGAGTACGTCGGCGGTGTTTCCGTGCGGTGGGGCGGGCCCGCTTCCCAGCTGGGAGGGTTGCAGCCGCCGTGGCCTACGAGCCGGTGCTCGACCCGCTCTCGGGCAGGGCCACGATGGTCGGCTGCGTGAACTCGTCGTCGGGGAGCTCGGGTTGGTAGGTCTGGAGGTGGCGCGGGGCCTTCTCGATCGGGGCGAGCTCGGCGATCTCCCCGGATTGCATCCCGACGACACCGAGGCCCGGGAACTTCGCGCGCGGAGACGAGGACGCGTGACTCGAAGGAGCCGACCGCCTTGTTGTAGGCCTCGACCGTCGAGGAGAGATTGCGCTGCAGTGACTCCATGTGCCCCGTCATGACGCGCAACCGCTCGTACAACTCCGCTCCGAGTTGGCGGACCTCGCGTGCATTCTCCGCCAGCGTCTCCTGTTGCCAGGACAAGGCGATGGTCTTCAGTGCCGCCACCAGGGTGTTCGGCGTCGCCAGCACGATGCCCCTGCCCAGGGCGTGGTCCTGCAGCCCGGGATCGGCCTCGCAAGCCGCGGCGAGCAGCGATTCGCCGGGGACGAACGCCACGACGAATTCAGGAGAGCGCTCGAACTGCCTCCAGTACTCCTTCTTCGAGAGCTGGTCCACGTGGGTGCGCAGCTGTCCGGCGTGCTTCTTGAGGTATGCCTTGCGCTCGTCCTCGTCCTCGGACTCGCTGAACTTCAAGAACGCGTCGAGTGGGACCTTCGAGTCGATCACCACCTGGCCGCCACCCGGCAGCTGCACGATCATGTCGGGCCGGAGGAGGCCGTCCGCCGTCGTGGTCGTCTGCTGCTCCTCGAAGTCGCAGTGTTCGGCCATGCCGGCCGCCTTGACAGCGTTGCGCAGGGTCATTTCACCCCAGCGACCACGCGTCTGCGGCGACCGCAGAGCCGTGACGAGGTTCCTCGTCTCCTTCTGCAGCTGCTCATGGCCGAGATGCAACGCCGCCACCCGTTCGTTCAAGGTGGCGTACGCGCCCTGGCGCTCCGCCTCCATGTCCCGCAGCCCGCGCTCGTAGCGGGCCAGGGTCTCGCTCAGCGGGTCGAGCAGCTGTGCGATCGCCTGCTGGCGCTGCGACAGATCGCCCTGGGTGGCCGCGCGGACCTCGTTGAGCTTGGAGTCGGCCAGGGTGAGGAACTGCTCGTTGTTCTGCGCCAGGGCCTGGGCCGACAGCTCCGAGAAGGCGCCGGCGAGAAGCCTGCGCTCCTCCTCCGCCCGGCGCGCCGCCTCGGCTTCGGACGTTCGGAGCAGCTCGAGTTGGGAGACGGCGACGGCCCGGGCCTTCTCAGCGGTGGCGGCAGACTCGGTCGCGACCTGGAGCTGCGCCGCCAGCTCCTGTGAGCGCCCCTGGGCATCGGCGAGCCGTCCCTCGGCCAGACGGGCGGAGCCGGCAGTGCGGTTCAGGCGGGCCAGGTGCCAGGCAACGCCGATGGCGAGACCGGCGACGAGCCCGATGAGCGCTCCGAGGACCATGTGGCCAATGTAACGACGAGGTGTGTCAACAACAGGGACCACGCACGCGCCCCTGCCTGGGGCGTGCCTGCGGAGCCCGGTGGTCGCGGGTAGTCACCCACGAACGGAGCCGATAGCGTGACGCGGATGCCGTTCAAGCTCGGTGGCAGCACGAAGACGATTTCGGAGGAGCCCGAGTCCGAGGATCTCCCGCACATGCAGATCGGGCCGCTCGTCACCGAGCAGCCGCTCTGGCCCCGCACGCTGCCCGAGCCCCACGAGGTCGACCGCCTGTTCGCGCAGGCGTTCGCCTTGGTCGGCGAGGGGATCGCCGGGGCCACGCACGCCTTGCTGGCCGGCGACCGGGACGCCGCCAAGGAGCTCGTCAAGCGCGACGAGGTGGTCGACAAGTTGATCGGCCAGATCTCGACCACGGTGCAGTACCAGCTCGTGCACGGTGAGACGACGCCCGACGAGCGTCGCGAGTACGTGGCCATCCTGCGCATGCTCCCCGACATGGAGCGCAACGGCGACCTCGCCGAGCACATCGCGCGCCGGGCCGCCCGCGGTCTGGGTGCGGAGATGTCCGCCCGCAGCCGGGGCCTCGTGGAGCGGATGGGCGAGGTGGCCACGACCATCTGGCGGGAGACCGCCGACGCCTTCGCCGAGCGCTCGGCCGATGCCGCCTCCTCCATCGACGACCTCGACGACGAGCTCGACGACCTGCACGTCACGCTGACCGCCGAGCTGGTGGCCGGCACCATGCCGCTGCCGGTGGCCATCGAGCTGGCCATGGTGGCCCGCTTCTACGAGCGCTTCGGCGACCACGCCGTCAACCTGGCGCGGCGCATGTCGACCCTCGTGATCGGCGGGCCCGAACCGATCTCGTCCGGCCCCGACTGAGCCTCGGGCCCCGCCTGAGGGCCGCCCCGCTCAGGACCGCAGCGCCAGCAGTTCCTCGGCGATCTGCACGACGTTGAGCGCCGCGCCCTTGCGGAGGTTGTCGCCCGAGGCGAAGAGGGCCAGTGCGTTGGGAGCACCCTGGGCCCGCCGGATGCGGCCGACATAGGTCACGTCGCGGCCGGCTGCCATCAGCGGCGTGGGTATCTCCGCCAGCTCCACGCCCGGCGCCGTGCGCAACACCTCGGTGGCGCGCGCAGGGGTGATCGGGCGCTCGAACTCGCACAGGATGGCGGCCGAGTGGCCGGTGAAGACCGGCACGCGCACACAGGTGGTGGTCACGGCGAGGTCGGGGCGCCCGAGGATCTTGCGGGCCTCGTTGCAGTACTTCTGCTCCTCGTCGGTCTCGAGCGAGCCGTCGTCGACGATCTTGAACTGGAGCGGGATCACGTTGTGCGCAATGGGTGCGGGGTACACGCTGCGCGGCGGGAAGTCGACCGACGACCCGTCGAAGGTGAGGTCGACGGCGCGGTCGACCGTCTTGGACAGTTGCTCCGCCAGCTCGCGCACCGCTTCGACGCCGCCACCGGAGACCGCTTGATAGGTGGACACGACCAGGCGTGTGAGTCCGGCCTCGTCATCGAGCGGCTTGAGGACTGGGATGGCGACCATGGTCGTGCAGTTGGGATTGGCCACGATGCCCTTGGGGATGGAGCGCAGCTCGGCGGCGTTGGCCTCGGGCACCACGAGCGGCACGTCGGGATCCATGCGCCAGGCGGACGAGTTGTCGATCACGATGGCGCCGGCGGCGGCGAGCCGGGGCGCCAGCGCACGCGAGACGGACGCCGGGGCGGAGCAGAGGGCGAGGTCGATGCCGGAGAGGTCGGCGGTCTCGGCGTCCTCGACCACGACGTCCCCGTCTCCCCAGGGCAGCGTCGTCCCGGCCGAGCGGGCCGAGGCGAGATACCGCATGGAGTCCACCGGGAAGCGTCGCTCGGCCAGGATGGCGCGCAGGACCACGCCCACCTGCCCTGTCGCACCCACGATGGCTATCCGCATCCGCCAATTGTACGGGACGGCAGGGCGGCCGCCGTCCCCGGCGCTCAGACCTCGAGCGGCCGGCGCCCCTCGAGCGCACGCCCCAAGGTGAGCTCGTCGGCGTACTCGAGGTCACCGCCCACCGGGAGCCCGCTGGCCAGCCGGGACACCACCACCCCCCGCGGAACGAGCTCGCGGGCCACCAGCATGGCCGTGGCCTCACCCTCGATGGTCGGATTGGTGCAGACGATCGCCTCGCGGATGATCCCGGCGTCGATGCGCTCGAGCAGCTCGCGCAGGCGCAGCTGCTCCCGCCCGATGCCGTCGAGCGGGCTCAGCGCTCCCCCCAGGACGTGGTAGCGGCCCTTGAAGCCCGTTCGCTCCACGGCGACGATGTCGCGCGGATCCTCGACGACGCAGATGACCTCGGGATCGCGCCGGTCGTCGCTGCAGACGGCGCACAGCTCGCCCGACTCCGCCACGTTGAAGCAGACGGCGCAGAGCGTCGTACGCTCCTTCACCGCGACGATGGCGTCGGCCAGCCGGCGGGCGTCGTCGCCCGGGACCTTCAGGATGTGGAAGGCGATGCGCTGGGCCGACTTGGGCCCGATGCCAGGCAGGCGTCCGAGCTCGTCGATGAGGGAGCGGAGCGGTCCGGTGTACACCTACTCGGCCACCTCGCTGGCGCCCGGGAACGCCTGCAGGAGGCGTGCCTCGGCGGCGGACGCCTGATCCGCGGACGCGTCCTCCACGAGATCGTTGGGGTCGAGGTACTCGGCCTCGTCCACCGGCGGGGCGGCCGCCCTCGGTGCTCCACCGGCTGTCCGGCCGGAGGCCGCGGGGGACGGGCCGGGACCCGGTGCCGGCGGGGGGCCGGCGTCGTCGATATCGAGCACGAGCGTGATCTTCGTCCCGAAGTGGTCGGACAGAGCAGCCTCGACCACGGGCTGCTGCTCGGCGCACTGCTCCCGGTGCGCCGCGTTGGGCAGCGCGAAGTGCACACCCTGATCGTCCACCGCCACGAAACGGCCGCTGGCGTAGCGGGCCTTGGCCCGCGCCGGCAGTGACTGCAGGATGCCGTCGCCCCAGGCCTCGGTGAGGGTGTCGCGATCGAGGGTGCGGACCGCGGTGGTCGTCGCCGGTGCGGACGGTGCGGACGGTGCGGACGGTGCGGGGGGCGTTTCGGACGGTGGTGGTGCAGGCGCCACGGCGGCGGCGGGGTCGCCCGGAGTCGTTGCGGCCGCCGCCTCCTTGCTGCGCCGCATGGCGCCGAGCGACGGTCGTCGCGCCACCTCGCCCGGCGTGCGGGACTCCACCGGGGTCTCCGGCGTGGGAGCCGTGGGGTTCGCCGCCGGCTTGACGCCCGCGCCCCGCTCGGATGGAGCGCCGGGCCGTGGAAAGGCGGCCGATCCCGACTGCGCGCGCTCCAGGACGCTGACCCGTTCCGAGAGGGCCTCCATCCCCGAATCGAGGTCGGGCCGGACGGCACGAACGGCTGCGATCTCAAGGACCACCTGCGCGTCCGGCGCCTCCCGCATGTCGACCAGCGCATGGCCGAGGATCTCCATGCTGCGCACCACCCGCGCCAGTCCCATCGCTTCTGCCACGGAGCGGAACCGCTCGAGCGACGGACCCGACACCGTGCACAACTCCGGCGCCAGCGCGGCGAGGAAGACCTGACGCAGGTCGTCGATCAGCTCGGTCCCGAGCTGCTGGGGTCCCCACCCTCCCGCCAGGAGCGCGCTCAGGGCGACCAGCACCTGGCTGACGTCACCGTCGGCCAGCGCGTCGATCACGGCGGCCAGCTCGGGCCGGGCCGCGTCGGCCGACCCCGAGGCGACGACCTGATCGAGTGCGGAGAGCGCATCGCGGGCGGAGCCCCGGCCGCGCCGCACCGCCGCCTCGAGCGCAGCCTCGTCGACGTGGAGCCCCGCCTCTTCGTTGATGGACTCCAGCAGGTCGTGCAGCGTCTCGGCACCGAGAAGACGGAATTCGAGGTGCTGGGTACGGCTGCGGATGGTGGGCGGCACCTTCTGGGGGTCGGTGGTCGCCAGGACGAAGACCACGTGGCTCGGCGGCTCCTCCAGCGTCTTCAACAACGCGTTCGCTGCCGCCGTCGAGAGCATGTGGACCTCGTCGACGATGTACACCTTCCAACGTCCCGGCGTGCCCAGGCCGGCGTGGGCCACCAGGTCACGCATGGCGTCCACGCCGTTGTTGGACGCGGCATCGAGCTCGTGGACGTTGAGGGAGCTCCCCTGGGTGATCTCCACGCACGACGTGCAGACGCCGCAGGGCTCACCATCGACCGGCGCCTCGCAGTTGAGCGCCTTGGCCAATATGCGCGCCGAGGACGTCTTGCCCGTTCCCCTCGGCCCGCTGAACAGATAGGCGTGCGACACGCGGTCGTCACGGACGGCGCTGCGCAACGCGCGGACGACATGATCCTGGCCTTTGAGCTCGTCGAATTGCCCCGGCCGGAACCGTCGGTAGAGAGAGACGAAAGGTGCGTCGGCCATGGCGGCCGAGCCTACCCATGCGGTCAGACAAGGCCGCCGGGGTCTGCCGCCCGGTGCTCGGTGCGGCGGCCAGGTTGGCTACGGCACCCGGCCATACCCGCTGAGAGCTGCTGCCTTCCGACCCTGACTCGATTCACGAGCGGCCGTTGCGCAGGACCCGGCCACCGCACCCAGCATCGGGACGGCAACGCCGACCAGGTTAGTGGCTGGCCTGTCGCCGATCCCCTACACGACCAGGACGGCGCACTCGACCCTGTCCATGACCCCCTGGGGCACGCTGGAGAGACGCCGTGACCCGCCGTCGTCCTGGGACCCGACGACGATGAGGTCCGCGCCCTCGGCGGCCGCCACCCGGGTGATGGCCTCGACGGGATCCGACCGGACGGGGTGCGTCTGGACGCGCTGCGCCCTCTCGGACGCCAGTGTCCGGAACTCCGCCAGCAGCGCGTCGACCGGCTCTTCCCCGAACGCGGTGACGATGTGGACAGTGCCGCCCGACGCTCCGGCCAGCTCGGCGGCGCGGCGCACGGCGCGGGCACCGGCTCCGGAGGCCGAGGCACCGACGACGACCGAGTCAAACACCGGTCAGGACCGCCTCCGCCGTGACGGGCCGGCTCGGGACCGGCCCGAGCGCGATCGCGCTGTGCTGGCCTGCCCGCTCGGGAACCGGTGCGGCGCAGTGCTTCGGCGCCATCAGCACCGGCACGTTCGTCGCGGCGGTGAGCTGCTCCCGCACGCTGTCGCTGAAGCGTGTGCGCCCGAGGCGGCGTGCGTCGAGCCCCACGATGATCATGTCCGCGCCGAAGGTGAGCGCGGCCTCCGCGATGCCGCTCACCAATTGCTGGTTGCGCAGCCCCCGGGTCGCTCCACTCACCGAGAAGTGGTTGGCCCGCTGTCTCCCACGCCGGCCGACGTCCGTCACGATCTCGCGCCGACGCCGGTGCGACTCGTCGGTCAATTGGATGAACCAGAGCTGTGAGTCGAACTGCCTGGCCCAATCGCCTGCGAACACGAACGCTGCGCGCGCTGCGTCCGAGCCGTCGAGGGCCACCAGAATCCTTCGGAACACCTGCGCCTCCCGCCCTGATTCGGTCCACTCCGCTGGGTGGGTGATTCTTCGGCGCTCCACGTGCTCCCCTTTACCTCCGGACCGTGAATTCTGACAAAGGTTACCGAAAAGTGAACGAAAAGTAAACTAAAAGCGACACCTGAGGTAACATGGAGGGAGAATCCCTGGCCAGGGTCCTGCGCACGCCGGTCCATCGTTGGCCCAGCCGGACCGTTAGCCTGACCAGGCTGCAATCTCGGAGGAGTGCGAGAGCGGCCGAATCGGCACGACTGGAAATCGTGTGTTGGGCAACCAACCGTGGGTTCAAATCCCACCTCCTCCGCTCGAAAAGACAGGCTCAACCCGCGTGTCCACCAGACCGATAGGTCTACGTGGACCCAGCGCTCTATCCGGAGGCCGCCGTGCCCACTGGTGGGCTGCCGGCGCGTGCGTCATGCTCCGACGCGCCCCTGGACTCTCGGCGTGCGCCGTGACGACCGATCTGTCGGGCGACTTCGAGGTGGGCGAGGACGAGTTCGACTGGGACGTGTTCCTGCCCGATCCCGACGAGGCGGAGATCGCCGCTGAAGCCGCCGCGCTCGAGGACGAGGCCGAACTGGACCTCGACGACTCCGATTTCGATTGGGAGGCCGCCCTCCGCGATGACGCCGGGTCCGACGACGACGCCGACAACGGTGTCCGCGCCGGTGCCGCCTACGAGCGGATCGTCGACACGGTGCGCCGTTCAACCGAAGACGAGGACGAAGACGCAGGCGAGGTCGAGGTCGAGGAAGACGCCGTGACCGAACCGCTCGCCGTGGTCGAGCCCGAGACGCCTCTCACGGCGGAGTCGGAGCCGGCCGTGGTGCCGATCGCCAACGCGTTCGAAGCGGGCTGGGGGACGGACGGCGGGGACAGCCAGGCCGTCCTCGAGGCACCGGAGTCGTCGACCTCGGCACGGATGATGACGCAGTGCCCGCACCTGCGCTCGATGCAGACCCGACGTTGGGGACCGAACCGGTATGGGAGTCCGCAGCGTCGGTCGCGGGCGCGGCGGGCCCGGAGGCCGACCTGGCGGCGGAGCCGCCCATCATGCCCGAGTTCGAGCCGGACTTCGGAGAGGAGCCGGCCGTGGCTGCATTCGCGCCGGTCGCCACGGTGGGGCTCGAGGAACCGGTGGGGCTCGAGGTACCGGTGGGGCTCGAGGCAATCGAATCGACACCGCCGATGTCTCCCGACCCCGAGCCCGTCCGGGCGACGGCGGAGCAGTGGGAAGCCGACGACCCGGCCGACCCCGAGCCCGATCTCCTCGACCCGCGTCCGGAGGACGAAGGGAGGGGTACGGCGAGGCGCCGAAGCCGGGTCTTCACCGCGACAGTGGTGTTGGCCTGCGCTTTCCTGGTCGCCGTCGCCGCCGCCGTGGCCGTTCGCCGCGCTGCACCACCCGGCGACGACCGCTCCTCCGGCGTCTCAATCGGCGCCACCCGCGTCGACCGCTCCCGGTTCGTCGTCTTCGGTCGCCACCTCGTCGGGGAGCGCCCGGATCCAAGCGGCGACCGACGCAGTGGACTCCGCCACCACCGCCGCCAGCGTGGGCCTGACGTCGCTGACGGCGTTCCCCACGCCAACGAACGTTGAGACGGTGATCAACCCGTACATCTCGTCGCTGCAGCTCTTCCAGACCTTCTTGTCCGGGGCCAAAGTGCCTGCCCCGGCACGGGCCGCCGCAACCAGCGCCGAGGCGCAACTGCACCAGGACCTGCAGTTCCTCGACACCATCGACGGCCTGCCGGCACAACAGCTCGGCGCCTATCTGGTGCAGTTCGACACCGATGCGACGCGCCTGCAGACAACCCTCAGCACGCTCGAGCAGAACCTCCGCGCGCCGGCCTCCTGAGGCCATCCGAGGGGATTGGCCTGGGCACTTTCCAACGGGCATGCCGACCTCCCATACTGGGACATCGCTACCGCTGACACCACCACACCGCTGAGCGACGACGACGTCCCGGACCCGACGCCGACACGGCCAACGGGCGAGAAGGCGCAAACGGCCGAGCCGCAGGGCGCACGTCCCGCGACGGCGGTGCGCCGGACGACGAGGGCGTCAACGTCCGGTGTGAGCGAGGGATCACGCGGCGGGACCGAGACCTCTCCGACGTCGGGTGCGCCAGGATCGAGCGCACAAAAGACAGCGGCTCAGAAGAGCGGCGCACAGAGGACGAGCGCACAGAAGAGCGGCGCACAGAAGCGGTCGGTCGCGCAAGGCCCGCGTCCGGCGACCACGGCGCGCCGGACCGCGAAGCCGCCACCCTCCGGTCAGGTCGTTGCGGCGCAGCGCAGCCCGGACACAGCTCCCGTGGCCAGCGCAGCCAACGCCAGCGGGTCCACGACCCGCCCGCAGAATGGTGCAGCGACACCGAGCGCTGCCCTCCGGACCAGAGCCCGACCCGCGTCCCCGCCCACACCGGTCTGGACGCCCGACCCGCGGACGAGGCCGAAGCTGGTCCCGCTGCCGAAGCCCGGGGCGGAGGCGGAACCGCCACCCATCCCCAATTGGGATCGGCTGCCAGATCCACCCTCGTGGGTCAACGAGGGACGGGAAAACGCTGGTCAGACGTGGTTTCAGCACCGCGTGGCTCCCCCGGCGGCGGAGCCACGCGACGAACGGCGAAGAGGCCGTGCCTTCGCGGCCACGGTCGTCGTGACCAGCCTCGTCGTCGTCTTCTTGGCCGTGGCGGCCATCGTGTTCCTGCTCCACCAGTCGCCGCACGCCGCCTCGAACACGACCAGTGCGACGACCGGACCGGCCCATGTCGTCTCCTCGCCTGCCACCGTCTCCCGCGCCGAGACCGCACGCATGCTGAGAGCCACCCGCTCTGCCGGTTCCGCCACGACCACCGCGCGCAACAATCTCGACGCGCTGACCGGCTTTCCCACCCCCGCCAAGGTGGCTGCCGTGATGGTCCCGTATGTCTCGGCCCTGCAGGCCTACGAGACGGTCCTCACAGACACCGACACGCCGCCGGCGGCAAGGACGGCTGCGCTGAGCGTCCTCATCCAGGTGACCCGGGACGTCCAGTTGCTCAAGAGCATCTACGGGTTGGCTCCGGTACGACTGGGGTCCTATCTCGAGGATTTCGGCACGAACGCCTCGCAACTGCTGCGCACCCTCAGCACGTTCGACCGGAAGCTCCACGTCTCTCCCCGCTGAGTGATCCCGCCCGTCGAGGAGTCCCTCCCGGTCGGATTGCGCGGGCCGGGGGTGTCCGGCCCCGCGTACCGCGTGGGCATACTGGGTCATCGCACCCACCAACACCACAACCCCGCTGAGCGACGATGACGCCATGGCGCTCGCCCTGACCGAGGCACGGCTCGCCGCGGACGAGGGGGAGGTCCCCGTCGGGGCAGTCGCACTGATCGGAGGAAGGGTCGTGGCGTCGCGCCACAACGAGCGGGAGAGATCCGCCGACCCGACCGCGCACGCCGAGATCCTCGCCCTGCGCGATTCCGCCGCAAGCATCGGTGGATGGCGGCTCTCCGACGTCACACTTGTCGTCACGCTCGAGCCGTGCCCCATGTGCGCCGGCGCACTGGTGGCGGCACGCGTGCAGCGGATCGTCTTCGGGGCGAGCGACCCACGGGCGGGCGCCTGCGGAACGCTTTACAACCTGTGTTCGGACCCTCGGCTCAATCACGAGCTCGGCGTCACAGCAGGCGTCCGTGCCGCTGCGGCGGGCGAACTCCTGTCGTCGTTCTTCGCCGGGAAACGGCCGGATCGGGCTTCCGGCGACACAGCCGCTGGAGGCGGGGCCACATCCTCCTGACCTCGCCCTTCGCGCCGATCAGGCGCTCACGACCTGCTCCTCGAGCTTCCGGACCAGGTCAGAGCGGCTAGGATCTCGCCCGGAGGAGTGCGAGAGCGGCCGAATCGGACGGTCTCGAAAACCGTTGTGCCTCATGGGTACCGTGGGTTCAAATCCCACCTCCTCCGCTCGGGGCCGAAGAGGCCCACCGCACAGGCGGGTGCGGCAAGAACAGCGGCAGGGCAAGCGCCTTGCCGGCAGCACCTGGCCGCTCCGCGGCGGCCGGAAAGGAGTGAACCGTGGCACGCGCACGTTCGACATTTGGAAAATTGCAGCGCGACCAGGCCAAGAAGGACCGGGCCAAGGCGAAGATGGACGACCGCATTTCGCGCAAGGAGGACAAGGCGGCGGCCAATGAGGGGGCCGAGCCGTCCCCGTCGGCCGACGAAGTCGACCAGACGCGTCTCCTCGAGGAATTCGCCGCCCTGCACGAGGACCTGGCCGAGGGCCGCATCTCGCTCGACGACTTCGAAGTTCGCCAGGAGGAGCTCCGGGCCAAGCTGGTGGTCTGACCAGGGGACTCTGTGCCTTGAGCGGCGCCTCGGGCGCTGCATGCCTCAGGTCGTGCTGGCGGTGTCGCGCCCTTCGAGCCATCGCCGGAATCCCGCCGCATTGGAGTGGACCCCGTTCAGGGTCTCGAGCTTCGCCCTGTCCGCTTCGGCGACGTCGTCCAGGAGCGGGTCGAAACGGGCTGACAGGGCGGCGGCGATGTCGGTTCCCTCGCGATAGGCCTGTTCCGCGGTCTGGGCCCAGAGCCGCAGGGTCTCATCGGCCTCGGCCAGGAGCTCGTCGGGTTGCTCGAGGAGGCCGTAATGCGCCAAGGCGATCGCCGACGGACGCCGCGCCGCGAACTTCGCCAAGGATGCCAGCGCCTGCGCCAGGTCGAAGTCGGGCGGTGGGGTCGCGGGGCGCAGGACCCCTCCGTCGGGAAGCTTGACGCCCACGGCATCGCCGGCGAAGAGCACGCCGCTCAACGAGTCGTGCAGGCCCACGTGGTGCTTGGCGTGTCCCGGCGAATCCACCGCCACGAGGTGGCGGCCCGGGCCGACCTCAATTTCCTCCCCGTCGTCGAGGACGTGGAGACGCTCGGGAGGCGTCGGGTCGAGACGGCCGTAGAGCGAGTCGAGCAACGGGCCGTAGACACGCGCGGCGGAGTCGATCAGTCGGGAGGGGTCGGCCAGGTGCCGGGCCCCCTTCTCATGGACATAGACCGTGGCGGAAGGAAAGGCCCGCGCGACATCACCCACGCCGCCGGCATGGTCGAGATGGATGTGCGTCACCGCCACGCCGGCCAACTCGGACGGACCGACCCCGATCTGGTCCAGCGCGGCGAGCAGGACCGGCACCGACGACTGGCTCCCCGTCTCAATCAGGACGGGGGCGGGACCTTCGATCAGGTAGCCGGCGGTGACCCGCTCCCAGCCTCCGAGCATGGTGTCGATCTCGAGGACCCCGGTTGCGATGGTGCGCGGCGGGGGCACGGCCGGGAGGGCGTCGCCGCTGACCGCGTCGTGCACATGGAGGCCGGCATCGGCATGGCGGTGGGCGCGGCCGCCGTGGGCGTGCGTGCCGCTCACGAAGGGTCGACCGCCACGATCAGCGCGCCGCTCCGGCGCGCCGGCGCACCGCAACACGACCAAGACGCTTCATGCGGCCGATGGTGTCGGTCGTGAGCGTGGTGTCGACGAGGACAGCGCGAGCCATCATCGGCCAGGCTCAGCGGGTCGTGGCCGCTGAGCCGGAAGGCGGAGTTGATCAAGGACACATGTGAGAAGGCTTGGGGGAAGTTCCCGATCAGGCGGCCCGACAGCGGGTCGTACTCCTCCGAGAGCAGGCCCAGGTCGTTGCGCAGGGCGAGGAGGCGCTCGAACAGCTCGACCGCCTCCTCGGCGCGCCCGATCATGTGGAGGCAGTCGACCAGCCAGAACGAGCAGGCCAGGAAGGCGCCCTCCCGTCCCGTGAGCCCATCGACGGCGCCGTCGTCGGTGGTGCGATAGCGCAACACGAACCCATGGTCCATGAGGTTCTGCCGCACCGCCTCCACCGTGCTCACCACGCGCTGGTCCGTCGGCGGGAGGAAGCCGACGAGGGGGATCATGAGCACACTGGCGTCGAGCTGGTCCGACCCGTAGTACTGGGTGAAGGCGCCGACCTCCTCATTGAACCCCTTCTCGCAGACTTCGGTGAAGATCTCGTCCCGCAGCGTGCGCCACTTGTCGAGGGGCCCCTGCAGGGCCGGCCACTCCTCCAGCGTGCGCACCGCCCGGTCGACGGCGACCCACGCCATGACCTTGGAGTGGGTGAAGTGGCGTCGTGGCCCCCGCACCTCCCAGATGCCGTCGTCGGGCTCCTTCCACCCGGTCTCGAGGAACTCGACGAGTTGGCTCTGCAGGCCCCACGAGGCCCGGCTCTGCTCCCCCTCGGCCTTGGCCGACGAATAGAGGGCCGACATGACCTCGCCGTACACGTCGAGCTGGTACTGGCCCGACGCGGCGTTCCCGATCCGGACCGGGGCCGAGCCCTCGTAGCCCGGGAGCCAGTCGGCCTCCCATTCGTCCAACCGACGCTCCCCACCCGGCCCGTACATGATCTGGAGCTTCGAGACGTCACCGGCCACGGCCCGCAACAGCCAGTCGCGCCAGGCGAGGGCCTCGGTCTGGTAGCCGCCGCGCATCAGCGACTCCAAGGTGAGCGTGGCGTCGCGCAGCCAGCAGAAGCGATAGTCCCAGTTGCGATTGCCACCGAGCGCCTCGGGCAACGAAGTGGTGGCCGCCGCCACGATGCCGCCCGTCGGGTTGTAGGTCAATGCCTTGAGCGTGATGAGGGAGCGCACGACCGCGTCCTTGTACGGTCCCTCGTAGCAGCACTGGGTGGCCCATTCGGACCAGTAGGCCTCGGTGAGGTGCACGGCGTAGTAGCTGTCGAGCGGCGGCGGCGGCTCCTCGTGCGAGGGGTACCACACCAACGTGAACGGGTAGCGCTGGCTCGCGGTGACGGTGAAGTCGGCGACGGTACGCATGTCCTCGCCCGTGGCCTCGACCCGGTGCCACAGCGCCACCGAGTCCGGCCCCGCGGTCAGGCGGGTCAATCCGTCGTGCGACGTCACCCACGGGACCACCTCGCCGTAGTCGAAGCGCACCGCCAGTTCCATGTGCATCTCGACGTTGCCGCTGACACCTTCCACGGAACGCACCAGGTGCGGATGACCCTCCCGCACCGGCATGCAGTCGGTCACCCGCACGGTCCCCGTGGCGGTGTCGTACTCGGTCTCGACGACGAGCGTGTCGGGTCGGTACCAGCGTCGGGTGGCGAGGATGGCCGAAGGTCCTCCGGCGGGGGCGATCTTCCAGAAGCCGTGATCCTCGGTTCCGAGCAGGCGGGCGAAGCACGAGGGTGAGTCGAAGTGCGGCAGGCACAACCAGTCGATGGAGCCGTCGATGCCCACCAGGGCAGCCGAGTGGAGGTCCCCGATGACGGCGTAATCCTCGATGCGCTGGCTCATGGGTTCATTCTTGCCGGTTCAACCCGAGATGCAGGGTCCCGTGCTCACGGCCGCGTGGCGATGCTCGGCCTGCTGCACGCGGGTCAGGACCCCGGGCGACGTGAGGGCATAGCCGACGTCCTGGTAAACGGTGGAACGGGAGAAGACGACGCCGATGACCTGACCCCCGGGACCGAGCAGCGGGCCCCCCGAATTGCCCGGCAACACAGTGGCGTCGAGCGCGTAGACACCGCGGGTGACGGAGCCGTCGTTGTAGATGTCCTTGCCGATGGCGGTGACCTCCTCGGTCACGCCGGCGGAGCCGATGGTCAGCCCCCGGTCCTCGGGATAGCCGAGGAACGCGGCCTGCGTGCCCCGTGGAACCAGACTCGGGCTGATGGCGAGGGCCGGCCCGAGGGGCGCGTTGGTCCGCAACACGGCGAGGTCGAAGTCGGGATCGAAGAGCACCGTCGTCGCGCTGTACGCGCTGCTCCCGAGCAGCACCTGCGTGCTGCCGTTGCTCTCCCCCGCCACGACGTGGGCGTTGGTGGCCACCAACCCCGGGCCCACGACGAAGCCCGAGCCCTCCTGCTCGCTGTTGCACGCAGTGCCGAGGACCTTGACGGTGGAGAACACGGCCGGATCCGCCAACGCCTTGGTCTCGGCGCTGGTCGGTGTCGAGACTGCGGGCGTCGACGGCGGGGTCAGTGTCGAGAACACCTGCGGGAACCCCTGGTCGTTCAGGAACGTCTGCAGGTCGTTGAAGATGGACGGAGCCTGGGGCAGGACCCCGTCGATGGAGTGGAGGATGTCCGAGCGGGCCACCGCGGCGTCGAGCGAGGTGAACCGGCTGTTGGGCGACAGGATCACAGCCGCCACCACCCACACGGAGAGCAGGACGGCCACGACGGCCACCACGACCCCCAGCCCGGCATCGACGTGGCCCAGGTGGTGCCTTCGCACCGTGACATTGCTCCAGGTCCCGATGACGCGTCCGGCATAGCCCAGGGCACAGGCGGTGAACAGGACCAGGGACACCACCACAACGGATCGGGTCACGTCACCCTGCCCGGCCCGGAGGAGCGGCACCCACACGACGGCCCCGAGCAGGAACCCGAGAATGAACCCACCGAAGGTCAGCAGCTGGACGACGGCCCCGAGCCGGAGCCCGTGGACGGCGGCCAGCAGCATCAGCCCGATGATCAGCAGGTCGACCCAATCCACCGCTGCGAGGGTACCCAACGGTGCACCGAGAAATGCACCTCCCGCCGCTATTCTCGTCCTTCCGTGCTCCCACGCCCTGTGTTCCCGCACTGGCGTGTCCGGCACCGTCGTGGCGGCCTGTTCCTGGTACTCGGTGCCGTAGCCATCACCGCGTCGGCCTGTTCGCTGTCCGGACACCCGGGTTCGCCCAAGGTCGTGCGCGTCCTCGGTGAGGCCAAGGGGACACCTTTGGCGGTGGGCCAGCCCGCCCCCACGGGGACGAGTCAGCTCGGAGCGGTCTCGTGCGCCACGGTCCGGCGCTGCTGGGCCGTCGGCGTCGCCGGACCCAATCCCGCACCGTCGACCGGCGCCATGGTCATTGCCGCCACCACCAACGGCGGGCTGACCTGGAAGCCACAGCAGGTGGCGGGCGGCAGCACCCCGCAGCTGAGCGGGGTCTCCTGCCCCACGGCGACCGACTGCATGGCCGTGGGATCCAACGGGGCGTCGCTCCCTGGCAGTGGGGTCGTCATCACGACGACAGACGGCGGGGCGACCTGGGCAGCCGCCGCAGCGCCGGCGAACGCGCTGGTCGTCTCGAGCGTCACATGTGCGAGCGCTTCCGATTGCACCATCATTGCGAGCGACGGGACGTCCACCTGGTCCGCCCACAGCCCCGACTTCGGCCAGACCTGGCAGCAGGAGGGCAACCTCCCGTCCCTCTTCCAGCCCGAGAACGATTTGACGTGCGTGGCCGGCGGGACGTGCCTCGACGCCGGCTACATCCCGACCAGCAACGGCCACGGCCAGGGCGCCGTCGCCGTCAGTGCCGACGGAGGGCAGACGTGGACGCAGGCGACGGTGCCGGCGGGGATCGGCGTGCTGCAGAGCGCCGCGTGCCTCTCGACGTCGGACTGCCTCGCCGGTGGGACGACCGGCACGACCGTGAGCGATGTCATCCCGGCCCAGGGCTTGCTGCTCCGCAGCGCTGACGGGGGGCGCACCTGGCAGGTGTCGACCGGCACCGTGCCGGTCGAGGACGTCTACGGCATGGCCTGCCCCACCGCCACCCAGTGCGCCATGGTGGGGACGTTCTGGTTCGGGCTGCCCGCCGTGGGCGTGGGCTCGGTCGCCCAGAGCATCGACGCCGGGACCACCTTCAAGAGCTCGCCCACCTCCTACATCCCCCTCACCCTGACCGACGTCGCCTGCCCGTCCGCGTCGACGTGCATCGCGGTCGGGGGCCACACGGTCGCCAGGATCACCCTCCTGCACGCCAAGCCCCGGCCGGCGCCGACCCGGGCGCCGGGGCTCACCGGCTCGCCGCGCAGCTAGCGTCCCGGCCCAGGTCAGGGCGCCGGAAGCCGCCCTGAGCCGGCCCCCTGTCGCCAGAAGGATCCCTCGTCAGAAGGGCGACACGCCCGTAGACTCGCGGGCGCACCGAGATTGTGATTGGAAGCGTGCGGGGGGGACGCGGACTCCGGACGCCCGACTGATGGAGGAGCGCCATGCCGCAGACCTGCCCGCAGTGTCAGAGCGAAGCCAGCGACGTCGCAAACCACTGCCCGAACTGCGGGGCCCTGCTCTCGTCGGCGCCCCAGGACGCAGCAGCGGCCGGACCCTCTTCCTCCGCCCCGCCCCCTCCCCCGGCACAGGCGGCGCCGGCCGGCGCCGGAGCCGCGGCGGCGTCAGCGGTGCCGGCTTACAAGTTCGACGCGGCGCGCTGGTCCCTGGCCGACCGCATCTGCGGGGTGGCCACGGTCGTCTTGTTCATCTCGTTGTTCCTGTCGTGGTTCGGCATCAGCGTGATCGGTGTCACGGTGACGGCCAGCGGTGTCTCCGCCCACGGCTTCCTCTACATCGTGATGATCATCGCGATCCTGATTGTGGCCTATCTGGTGTTGCGCGCCGGATGGGACGAGCTGCCGGGCGGCATCAACCTGCCGCACCTCATCACGATGATGGTGGCCACGCTGATCAACCTCGTGCTCGTGTTCATCGCGTTCATCGACAAGCCGGGCGGGTCGGGCGTCGGCTGGGAGTTCGGGGCGTTCCTCGCCCTCATTGCGGCGGCCGTCGCGGCCGCGCCCTACGCCATTCCGCAGCTGCGCGCCAAGACCATGGGCTGATCGCACCGGGCCTGGCGTGGCGCTCCGGCGTGAGCGACGCCAGTTCAGCGTCGCCGGTGTCGCGTCGCCGGTGTCGCGTCGCCGGTGTCAGTGCCGCATGGCGGCGAGCAGCAGTCCCGGGATCTTGGCCGCGGACGGCTCGGCCTCGAAGGCAACGAAGCGGCGCATCACGTCGTAGGAGTCGGTCGCGGTGGCGAACCAGGGTGGCTTGGGCCGGGACCGGAAAGGTCCGCGCACAATCGACTTCTGCGGCCGGTCGAACATGGCCGTGTTGCCGACGACGCCGGTCCCGGACTGGATGTCGGTCCGTGCGTGCCCCGGGTAGGCACCCCAGCTCGTCGAGCCCATGGCGAACGACAGCGCGTGCCACAGGTTCACGCCGATGGAGCCGTAGCGGAGCCCGGCGATGGCCCGGTCCACCGCGTCGGCCACGTCGCCGTCCTTCAGGGACGACGGGCTCACGATGATGGTGGCGCCCAGGGTGCCCCAGACGACGTCGTTGCAGAAGGCCGTGGCGGCGTCGACGAAGGCCGCCGGGGACGGGGCGGTGAGTGCCGTCTCGGCGACCTGCCCGAAGAACGATTCCACGTTGAAGCAGATGTCCCCCGTCTGGCCCGGGGGGACACCGCGGATGAACGTCCAGGGCAAGGCGTCGCCGGGCCCGTGGCCGTACTCCTCCGCATCGGGATGGGCGGCCACGAAGGCCTCCCGCCGGTCAGCGGCGCCGGGGTAGTAGGCCCGGCGCGTGGTGACCTCGGCCAGGGTCTGGGTCAGCGCGCCGAGGAACGCCTCGCGCTGGGGCCAGGCGGCGTGCGTCACCACGAGGCGCGCCGAGACGCAATTGAAGCCGGCGTTGTTCACCAACATGGTGGCGACGTGCTGGGCCTGGTAGAGAAGCTCGGAAACCGACCACTTCCCCGGGACGATGATCACCGGCGAGACGTTGCCCAGCTCGGCCGTGACCGGCTTGTCCAGCATCGGCTCGTCCGCCGCCTTGCGCCGGGCCCCCTCGGGGCCGGTGCCGAAGACCACCGCGTCGTAGGTCTTGTCCGACCCGGTGATGTGCACCTCGTCAATGCGGGCGTGGCCCGTCAGGTACTGCCCGACCGCGGCGCCACCGTCGACGATGCGCAACACGCCCGCACGCAGCAGCGGCGCCATGGCGCGGCGCCAGTGCGGCACGAGGTAGTCGTTGACGGGGTTGGCCTTCATCACGACGACCTTGCCGTCGACGAAGAGCTTGGAGAGGACATCGCGCGGCCCGAGCGACGCCACGTTGCCGGCGGCCAGCACGAGCGCCGTCCCGGCATGGGCGATGGGGTCGGCGTAGGCGGCGGCCTGCCCGGTGACGAGCGAGTCGCGCGTGACGCCCGGCTGCATGAAGATCTCGGCCGTCGTCTGGGGGAACGTGATCCGGTCGAAGGCGCCGGCCGGGAAGACCTGGACCCGCAGGCGGCCGTCTGCCGCTTCGCGCACCGGCCCGGCAAAGGCCGGCTTGCCGTCCTTGGCGATGTCGCGCAGCGCATCGCGCAGCAGGCGCGCCATGCGGACGAACGTCCCGATGCCGCTGAAGAGCTCCTCACCCGCCTCGGTCGTGCCCGGCGTCAGGCCCTTGGCGGCGCAGGCGGCGGCCAACCAGTCGTCGGCGGCGGCCATGGTCTCGGTGATGACCTGCTGGAGCAGGTCCGCCCGCGCGCCCGCGTCGGTCCGGGCCCACGCGGCGGCATGGTCGGCCACCTCGTCGACGAGGGCGTCCAGGGCGGGCGTGTCGAGCGGTGCGGCCGGAGCCGCCGCCGCGCCGTCGGGCGTCGCAGCCTGATCACCGGTCGGGGCCACCGCCCCCCGGCTCGTGATGGTCATGTCGGCCTCCCCTTGGCGCCGCTCGCTCCCGTCCAGTCGGACGAGGGACAGCTCCACGCCGTGCCGCCAGCGTACCGAGCGACCCCCTGGGCCGATCGGGCCTGGTCAGGCCACCCGGGGCAGGACCTCTTCGGACAGCAACTCGACGTGCTCGAGGTCGTCGAGGTCGAGCACCTGCAGATAGACGGACTCGGCGCCGATGGCGGCGAACTCCTGCAGCCGTGCCACCACCTGGTCCGGCGTGCCGGCCACGCCGTTGGCGCGGAGTTCGTCCGCCTTGCGGCCGATGTTGGCGGCGCGGCGCTCCACCTCGGCGTCGTCGGCGCCGCAACAGACGGTCTGGGCCGCCGACAGGCGGAGCGTGGCCGGGTCACGACCGTTGTCGGTGCAGGCGGCCCGCACCCGGGCGAACTGTGCCTCGGTGTCGGCCAGCGACGAGAAGGGGAGGTTGAACTCGTCGGCGAAGGTGGCGGCCAGGCGCGGCGTCCTCCTGGGCCCCCCGCCGCCCACGATGAGCGGCGGATGGGGCTGCTGCACCGGCTTGGGCAGGCCCGGGCTGTCCTTCAATTGGTAGTGCCGCCCTTCGAAGTCGAACGTCTGGCCGACCGGGACGTCCCAGAAGCCCGTGATGATGGCGAGTTGCTCCTCCAGCCGCTCGAAGCGCTCACCGAGAGGCTGGAACGGCACGCCGTGGGCGGTGTGCTCGGCGTCGTACCAGCCGGCGCCCAGGCCGAGCTCCGCCCTCCCCCCGCTCATGTCGTCCACCTGCGCCACCTGGACGGCGAGCAGTCCGGGCAGGCGGAACGTGGCCGAGGTGACCATGGTGCCCAGCCGGATCCGGTCGGTCTCCCGGGCGATCCCGGCCAGCGTCAGCCAGGCGTCGGTGGGGCCGGGCAGGCCGTCGCCGCCCATGGCGAGGAAGTGGTCGGAGCGGAAGAAGGCGTCGAAGCCGCCCGACTCGGCGGCCTGCGCCATCCGGAGTTGCTGCTCGTAGGAGGCGCCCTGCTGGGGCTCGACGAAGATGCGCAGTCTCATCGGCTCAAGTTATCCGGAGCGGTCCGCGCCCGGGCCGGGGCAGACTGGCCGGCATGGACATCGGTGTGATCTTTCCCCAGGCCGAGGCGGGCGGCGATCGCGGCGCGGTGCGCGCCATCGGCGAGGCCGTGGCCGACCTCGGCTACACGCATCTGGCCGCCTACGACCACGTGCTCGGCGGCGACACCGCCGTGCTCGGTGATCTCGGTGGCCCCTACACCATCGACACCACGTTCCGGGAGCCGCTGCTGATGTTCTCGTATCTCGCGGCCATCACCGACCTCGCCTTCGCCACCTCCATCCTCATCGGCCCCCAGCGCCAGACCGCGCTGCTGGCCAAGCAGGCGGCCGAGCTCGACCTGCTCTGCGGCGGCCGCTTCCGCCTCGGGCTCGGCATCGGCTGGAACAAGCTCGAGTACGACGCCCTCGGCGTGCCGTTCGAGGAGCGGGCGTCGATTCTGGAGGAACAGGTCGCGGTGCTGCGCGCACTGTGGACCGAATGGAGCGTGACCGTCGACGGCCGCTACCACCACATCCGGGCGTCGGGGATCGCCCCCCCACCGGTGCAACGCCCCATCCCCATCTGGATCGGGGGCCACGCCCCGGCCGCCCTGCGCCGGGTGGGGCGCATCGCCGACGGCTGGTTCCCCATGGTCCGGCCCGGCGGCGGGCTCGACGCCGCGCTCGACCAGATCCGCGCCGGCGCGGCAGAGGTGGGCCGCGACATCTCGAACCTGCAGTTCGAGGGCCGGCTGGAGTACTCGGTCCGCGACCACGAGAAGATCGCCGAACACGCACGGCGCTGGCAGGCGGCGGGGGCGAGCCACCTCTCCCTCAACACCATGCACGCCGACCTCCCCACGACGGACGCGCACATCGCCGCGCTGGCGGAGATGGCCGAGGTGCTGCTGTAGGCAGCGTGGTCAGGACGATGGGGGGATCTCGTTCAGCAGCCCCTCGACACGTCCGTTCTCGCGAACCCACGCTTGGGCACCCATCTGCACGGCGTCCCACGGGCTCCCCAGCGGCGGCGTGTAGGAGAGGTCGAGCTCGCTCACGGCGTCGAGCGTCATTTCGTTGAAGATGGCAGCGGCGGCAATGTCGATCCGCTTGGCCACTGCGGCGTGCTTGTGCCCGAAGAGCTGGAGCCCGAGCAGCCGTCCGGTCCTGCGGTCCCCGGTGTAGCGCATGCGGATGCGGTGGCTGCCCGGGTAGTAGGCCTTGTGGTCGTCGGCTTCGAACTCGACGGTCACCGGATGGAAGCCGGCGGCAGCCGCCTCGTGGTCACGGAGCCCGGTGCGCGACGCCACCATGTCGAAGACCTTGACCACCTGCGTTCCGAGGCTGCCGGCGAACTCGGTCGTCGCACCGACGGCGTTGGCGCCGGCCACGCGGCCCTGTTTGTGGGCCGTGGTCCCGAGCGGGAGGTAGGTGAGACCCATCAGGCGGTGATGCGTCACGACGCAGTCGCCTGCGGCGAAGACGCCGTCGAGATTGGTGCGCATCCCCCGGTCCACACTGATGGCCCCGGCGACGCCGAGGTTCACCCCTGCCTCGGCAGCCAGGGCGGAGTCGGGACGGACGCCTACGACGACCAGCACCATGTCGGCAGAGACGCTGCGATCGGCACCGGACGAGTGCACGGCGTCGATCTGGAATCTGCCTGCCGAGGCCTCCGGCGCGCGAGCGATGCGCGTGACCGTCGTGTCGGTCCTGACGTCGACGCCGTGCTGGCGAAGTTCGTCATTGACCAGGGCCCCGAGGCTGGGGTCGACGGTCGGGAGCACTTCCGGCAGCTGTTCGAACTGCGTGACAGACAGCCCTCGAGCCCTGAGACCCTCCGCCATCTCGAGCCCGATGTAGCCCGCACCCACGATCACCGCACTGGCCGGTTGGCTCTCCTCCAACGTGCGCACCAGCTCGAAGGTGTCGCCCATGGAGTGGAGCAGATGCACGCCGTCGGCCGGACCCAGCGCATCGGGACCGACAAGACCTTCGATGGGCGGCCGGGCCGAGCCGGCGCCGGTCCCCACGACGAGCTTGTCGTAGGGGATCTGATCGAAGACGCCGGCTTCGTCGACCACGTGCAGGCGGTGGCCGGCGACATCGATTTTGGTGGCCGTGGTGTTGAGACGGACCTGCATCCCCGTGGCCTCGAGGTCGTCCAGGGTGCGATGCGCGAGGTTGCGCCAGTGCGTCACCTCGCCCGAGACGTAGTACGGGATACCGCAGATGGAGAAGTTCGGGTAGGCGTCGGCCACGACCACGGTGACCTCGGTCGTGGGGTCGAGTTCGCGAGCACGGAGTGCAGCGCTGATGCCGGCGTCGCTGCCTCCGATGGCTACGAGGTGCATGGGTGTCCTTGCAGAGGATGTCGAGAGCTCGTCGTCATCAGCGGGTCTCGAGATCGCCCTCGCCGCGCAGGTGCGGATCGATGACATCGGCCGCCTCGGCTTCGGTCATGCCGGGGTACAGCCCTCTGATCAACCCGAAGGCCAGGATGCCGCCGACGATCTGGGCCGAGATGAAGCTCGGGACCGACGAGGGGGCGATGCCGGCGAAGGTGTCGGAGAACATGCGCCCCACCGTGATCGCAGGGTTGGCGAACGATGTGCTCGAGGTGAAGAAGTAGGCGGCGCCGATGTAGGCGCCGACAGCGGCCGGGGCGAGGTGCGAACGCCCCGAGCGGGCCAGGGCGAAGATCACCAGCAGGAGGCCGACGGTGGCGACGACCTCGGAGAGCCAGTGCGGACCGGACGCCCGGTGCTTGGTCGAAATGGACAGTGCGGCCTCGGAGAACATCGCGTTGGCGAGAATCGCTCCGCAGATGCACCCGAGCGTCTGGAACGGGAGGTAGGCGGCAGCATCCTTCCACTTCAGGCCGCCGAAGCCGGCGTCGACGAAGGACACGATCGGGTTGAAGTGGCCGCCCGAGATGGGCCCGAACATCAAGATGATGGCGAAGAGACCTGCGGCCGTCGCGGCTGCATTCTCGAAGAGTTGCAGGCCCACGTTTCCCGGCGAGAGGTTCTGCGCGGCGATGCCGGAGCCGATGACGGCGGCGGCCAGGAAGGCGCTGCCCAAGAACTCGGCCAGCAGGCGTCGCCACAAGACGGTGTCGCGCACCACTGTCTCCCGATGGCCCGCCCCGCTCAGCAGCAGGGAGAGCCGGTCTCGGCGGGGACGTCGGCCAGGACCGTGTAGACCTCCCACGGAGCTCCGTCGGGGTCGCTCACCCAGACCTTGTCCTGGACGGCATGGCAACAGGTCGTCTGCTCTTGGACCTCGGTCTCCAAGCCGGTGTCACGCAGGCGGCCCGTTGCCGATGCCACCTCGTCCGGCGTCTCGACTTCGACGCCGAGGTGGTTGAGAGCGCCGATCGTCCCGTGTCCCCGAGCAGGTCCGTCCTCCATCAGGACGAGCTTGAGCGGCGGGTCGGCAAGGGCGAAGTTGGCATAGCCCGGCTGGCGTTTGGCCGGCTCGGCCCCGAAGAGCTTGGAGTAGAAGGCCACGGCTTCGTCGATGTCGCTGACATTGAGTGCGAGTTGGACCCTCGACATGCTGACCTCCAGTAGTATCGATCACGGTCGATGCATTGAGTATCACGGATGCATTGACCGATGTCAATGTGAAGGTGGTGACCCCATGAGCAAGCAGGCAGGTGCAACCAAGACCCGGCCGGCGGAGTGCTGCGCATCCGTCCTGGCCGCACCCCTCGACGCCGCCGAAGCCGCCGAACTGGCCGGCGGGTTCGCTGCGCTGGCGGACCCGGTCCGATTGCGGGTGCTCAGCATTTTGGCGGCTGCTCCCGAAGGCGAGGTCTGCGTCTGTGACTTCGTCGAACCCTTGGCCAAGAGCCAGCCGACGGTGTCGCACCACCTCAAGGTCCTCGGCGACGCCGGTCTTGTCCAAGGCGAACGCCGGGGCAAGTGGGTCTGGTACTCGCTCAATCGTGATCGCCTGGCCCAGCTCCGCTCCGCCATCGACACCTGAGGAAGGCGCTCCCGGACCGGACGCGAGTCTCGGACGTCCGAAAGCACCCGTTGGCTTTGGCAGGATGGAGAGGTGAGCGACCAGAGTGGCTACCCCGGCGCGCCCCCTGGCTGGTACCCGGACCCGGCCGGCGGCCCGGGTCAGCGGTGGTGGGACGGCTACGCCTGGACCGAGGCCACCGTGCTGCCGCAGCCGGCTCCGGCGCCGGCTCCGTGGGCGGGCGCGGCGGCGCCCCAGCAGCCGCCCACCCTGCTCGCGCCCTGGGCCGCGGCATCGGAGCGGCTCACCACGTTCAACACGTCACAACGGGTCGACGACGAGCGCCGCCTGGTCCCGGTGGCGCGTTTCGCGGTCGCGTTCCCGGCCGTGTACTTCCTCGTCAGCCTCCTCCTCCAGCGCGCCAACGCGGACCAGCTGCGCTCCGCCGGCCATCAGTTCCGGATCGACTTTCACGACGCGCAGCACGGCATCACGCCGCCGCCGTACCACGCTCCCAACAACTCGTTCGCCGGGTTGGGACTTCTCGTGGGGCTGCTCACGGTCGCCGCGGTCGTCATCGCCTGCATCTGGCAGCACAAGGCGGCGTCGGCCGGGCGCGCCCTCGGCATCCCGTCGCGGTACTCGCCGGCCTGGGGCGTCGGGTGCTGGTTCGTGCCGGTCGTCAATCTCTGGATGCCGTATGGCGCGGTGCGTGACTGCCTGCCGCCCGGGCACCCGCAGCGCCCCCGCGTGCTGCACTGGTGGATCGCCTGGCTCTGCACCGGTTTCCTGACGTCCGCTGCCGGCACCACCGCCTTGTTCTCGACGGGAGCGGCCTTGGTCCTGTCGATCCCCGCCGCCCTGGCGTGCCTGGCCGTGATCGCCTGGGCACCCGGCATCGTGGTGGCGATCGCCGCCGCGCACGGGGAGGCGTTGGCCACAGTGGCGGACGAAACAGGGGTGTTGCGCAGCTGAGCCCCAGACGGTCGCTGCGCAGCCCAGGGTGCGGTCATGCAAGGTAACGAACTATTCACCTCGGGATAGCGCTCCTGTTGCTTGGCGTTCATCTTGCCTTACTACGTTCCTGGTAGTGGCCGACGGAGAGATCACCCAGGCAAGTCGCAATCCTGTGACGACTGCCGCGCAATCCGATGTCGACAAGGCGCTCCAAGCCCTCGATCCCGATGCGGCGCGCCCCGAGTGCGTCATGCGGTCGGTCAACCTGAACCTCGGCTTCTCGGGCCGGACCGTCCTGAGCAACATCAACGTGGACCTCAAGCGCGGCTCCATCACCGCGCTGATCGGGCCGACCGGCTCGGGCAAGTCCACCTTCCTGCGCACCCTCAACCGGATGAACGACCGCGTGCCCGGGTTCATGCGCGAGGGCGACGTGACCCTCGACGAGGAGAGCCTGTGGGCGCAGCACGTCGACCTCCTGACGCTGCGCCGGCGCGTCGGCATGCTGTTCCAGCGGCCCAACCCGTTCCCGATGTCGATCAAGGACAACGTGGTGGCCGGGGTCAAGGCGCACCGGATCGCCAAGGGCAAGCAGCTCGACGTCGTGTGCGAGCGCCGGCTCACCGAGGTGGGCCTGTGGGACGCCGTCAAGGACCGCCTCAACGATTCCCCCTTCAGGCTCTCCGGCGGCCAGCAGCAGCTGCTCTGCCTGGCCCGTGCACTCGCCGTGGGCCCGGAGGTGCTGCTGCTCGACGAGCCGACATCGTCCCTGGACCCCGTCACGACGGAGTCCATTGAGGCACTGCTCAAGACGCTGGCACCGGCGCTCACCCTGATCGTGGTGACGCACAACCTGGGCCAGGCCATGCGCGTCTCGCACCAAACGATGTTCTTCTACCAGGGGGCACTCGTCGAGTACGGAGCGACCGACGACCTGTTCAACAGGCCGTCGCACCCGGACACCGAGCGCTACGTCACGGGGCGGATGGGCTAGGCGACGGACCCGGACTCGGTGAGGGGCCCGAGTCCAGTGCACAACAGGCCACATCAACCGCATCACCCAGAGCACCACCAACACACCACCATCACAAGGAGAGAACCTGTGACAACACTGATGAGATCGGCGCGACTGCGACGAGGAGTGATCGCCGTTGCGGCGGTGGGGCTCGCGCTGAGCTCGGTCGTCCTCAGCACGGCTGCAGGCGCTGCCGCCAAGCTGCCGAAGAGCGGCGTGGAGACGCCTTCGGGCGGTCAGGTGACCGAGACCGGGAGCACGCTCCTCTACCCGCTCTTCAACCTGTGGGCGAGTGGCTACAACCAGAAGTTCTCGAGCACCTCGATCCAGACGGCGGGCACCGGGTCCGGCACCGGCATCTCGGACGCCACGAACGGGACCATCAACATCGGCGCCTCGGACGCCTACCTGTCGCCCAGCGAGGTCTCGGCCAGCCCGGACCTGAAGAACATCCCGCTGGCGATCTCGGCCCAGCTGGTGGCCTACAACGTCCCGGGCATCACCGCCCACCTGAAGCTGAGCGGGAAGCTCCTGTCGGAGATCTACTCGGGCACCGTCACCAACTGGAACGCGTCGCAGATCGCCAGCGCCAACCCCGGGGTCACGCTGCCGAACCTGCCGATCGTGACCCTGCACCGGTCGGACAGCAGCGGTGACACCTTCCTGTTCACGACCTACCTGTCCAAGGCCGACGCGTCGGGCTGGGGTGCCAAGATCGGCTTCAACACGACCGTCCCGTGGCCCAACGCGCCGGGTGCGCTCGGTGAGAGCGGCAACTCGGGCATGGTCACGGGCTGCAAGGCCACGGCGGGCTGCATCGCCTACGTCGGCATCAGCTACCAGACGCAGGTCCTCCAGGCCGGTCTGAACTACGCCGCACTGGGCAACGCCAAGGGCCAGTACGTGCTGCCCTCGCAAACCTCGATCGCGGCCGAGGCGGCCGGCTTCGTGAAGAAGACCCCCGCCAACGGGACGATCTCGCTCATCTACGGCCCGATCAGCGGCGGCTACCCGATCATCAACTACGAGTACGCCATCGTGTCGACGAACCAGTCGTCCTCCTCCGATGCCAAGAACATCCGGTCGGTGCTGGAGTGGGCCGTCAACCCGAAGCTCGGGTCGGCGACCTCGTACCTGGCGCAGGTGAACTTCCTGCCGCTGCCGACCAAGGTCGAGGCGCAGTCGGTCAAGCAGATCCTGGCCATCAAGTAGCGATGGCAACCGTCGGCGGCGTGGCGGGGCGTGTCCCCGCCACGCCGCATGCGGAATCGACGGGCAAGCCCCCGCTGCCCCGACGATTCCTCGACTTCACCCGTCGCAACGAGGGGACCGTCTGGCGCGGCACGGCCTGGATCGCCGTCCTGTTGCCGCTGGCGGCCCTGGTGTTCGCCGTCTCGGTCCTGGCCGTCAAGGCGTGGCCGGCCGTCCGGGTCAACGGCTGGTACTTCCTCTACGGGCGCAACTGGACGTACGGCAACGGGTACGGCGCCGTCGTGCACACCAGCGGCGTGGCCCACCCACAGGGCGCCCAATTCGGCGCCTGGGCCATCATCTGGGGGACGCTGGTGTCCTCCCTCATCGCCATCGTGATCGCCGTGCCGCTCTCCATCGGCGCCGCCTTCGCCCTCACCGAGCGGATGCCCACGTGGATCTCGAAGCCCCTGGGCTTCACCATCGAGATCCTGGCCGGCATCCCGAGCGTCGTCATCGGGCTCTGGGGCATCCTCACCTTCGGGCCCTGGCTCGCCAAGCACGTGTTCCCCGTGATCGCCAACAACGTGCCCGACGTCCCGGTCCTGCGCTACTTCAAGAACCCCGTCGGCGGCGGCGAGGGCCTCCTTTCCGCGGGCATCGTGCTCGCCCTCATGATCGTCCCCATCATCGCCTCGACCACCCGCGACCTGTTCCAGCAGGTCCCCCCGCTCCCCAAGGAAGGCGCCTCCGCGCTCGGCATGACCGACTGGGAGGTGGCCAACAAGGTGACGCTGCCGTGGGTGCGCTCCGGCATCATCGGCGCCACGGTGCTCGGCCTCGGGCGGGCCCTGGGCGAGACCATCGCCATCGCCATGATCGGCGGCGCCTCCCTGCGCATCCCCGAGACGATCTACCTGCCCTTCACCACGGTGGCGGCCACCATCCTCACCCAGCTCGACGGCGCCCTCACCGACGGCACCGGCTTCGCCGTGGCCACACTGGCCGAGCTGGCCCTCGTGCTGGCCGTGATCTCTGTCGGGGTCAATCTCATCGCGCGGCTCATCATCACCCGGACGGGGCGCGTCGGCGCTCCGGTGGGGGGCGCCTGATGGCGAACACGCTGGCCGGTGGGACGACCACGCGGCGCCGGCGCGTGTCGACCGTCACGTGGCAGGTCCTGACCTACGTGGCGCTGGTCCTGATCATGGCGCCGGCCGCCTGGCTGCTGTTCGGCGTCCTCGCCCGGGCCATCCCGCACTGGGAGTGGAGCGTCCTGTGGACCCAGCTGACCCCCACCAGCGGCGGCCTGCGCGACCAGATCCTGGGCACCCTCATCCTCATGGTGGGCGTCTTCATCATCGCCGGCACCATCGGCGTCATGGCCGGCATCCACCTGGCCGAGTTCACCCAGCCGAAGAAGATCGGCGGCCGGCTCAGCGGCCCGCTGCGCACCGCCTCGGACATCTTGTCGGGGTTCCCCTCCATCGTCCTCGGCTACGTGGGCTACGTCGCCCTCGTCGTCGGCCTGCACTGGGGCTTCTCGCTGGCCTCGGCACTGATCATCCTCTCCATCATGGTGATCCCCTACATCGCCAAGACGACCGAGAACTCGCTGCGCCAGGTCCCCACCGGCTACCGGGAGGGGGCGGCCGCCCTGGGGATGTCGGAGGGCTACGGCCTGCGCAAGGTCGTCCTGAAGAGCGCGCTGCCGGGCATCGCCACCGGCCTCCTCTTGGCGCTGGCCATCGCCTGCGGAGAGACGGCGCCGCTGATCTACACGGCGGGGTTCTCCAACACGCTCCCACACTCGCTGACCCACGCCCAGTTCCCGTACCTGACGTACGTCGTGTTCACGTACTGGAACGACCCATCGGTGCAGAAGCACTACGTCTCCTACGACGCCGCCCTCATTTTGATCGTCATCGTCCTGCTCCTCCTGGTGGCGAGCCGCATCGTCGTGGCCCGCACACAGCGTCACTCCGAGAGCGCCCGTACGGTGCAGCGCGGGATCTTCGGCCGTTTCCGCAACGAGCCGAACGTCCTGGCGCCGCTGGCGCCCCCCACCGCACCACTGGCCGGCCCACCGGGTGCCGATCCCGACGTCGAGGACCCGCCCCCCGACGAGTAGCGGGATTTCAACCGTCCGGCGCCACCTTCTAAGGTGGCGCCGAGTTGGAGCACCACTGGAGCGACGAGGAGGACGGACCGTTGAGCGCAGGACCTGAGTGGGGGCCGCTGGCCCGCCTGGCGGGCATCTGGGAGGGCGAGAAGGGCGAGGATGTCGCCTACGCCAACCAGGACGGGAAGATCGGCCTGACCCCCTACCGCGAGCACATCGACTTCAAGCCCTTCGGCCCCGTCGAGAACGGGAGCCAGGTGCTCTACGGTCTCGACTACCGCATGGCGGCCTGGCGTGGCGAGGAGGACAACCCCTTCCACACCGAGGTCGGCTACTGGATGTGGGACGCCCGCGACAGCGAGGTGGTCCGCTGCTTCCTCATTCCGCGGGGCTCGGCGGTCGTCGCCGGCGCCGTCGTCGGGGCCGACGACACGAAGTACACCCTGCACGCCAGCGTGGGCAGCCAGACCTACGGGATCCTCTCCAACAACTGGCTGGACAAGAACGCCCAGTCCATCCGCTACGAGGTGACGATCGACACGAGCGTGGACGACGAGTTCACCTACAGCGAGACGACCGTGATCAAGCACGCCCGGCTGCCCGAAGAGGTGATCCACACCGACAGCAACACGCTGCGCAAGATCGCCGACGCCTGAGGGCGCCCGATAGGGTCGGCGGCGGCGGGGGCCGAGGCCGCAGGGAGGCACGACATGTTCGAGTGGTCCGAGGAGCAGCTGGCGATCCGCGACGCGGTGCGGCGGTTCGTCGAAGAAGAGGTCAAGCCGAACGTCGAGGAGCTCGAGCACGGCGACACCCCGCCCTACGAGGTGATCCGCAAGCTGTACCGCACCTTCGGGCTCGACGCCCTGGCCCGGGACTCCTTCAAGCGGGCGCTGGAGCGCAAGACCACGGGCGCGGCGGCGCCGGAGCGGTCCGAGGGCGGCGGCAATGCCGCCATGACGCTCATCCCCATCATTGAGCTGTGCCACTACTGCCCCGGCATCGTGACGGCGCTCGGGGTCAGCACCGGTCTGGCGGGCGGCACCATCATGAAGGGCGGCACCCCGGCCCAGATGGAGCGCTGGGGGCTCGACCTCATGACGCTTGACAAGGTGGGGGCCTGGGCCATCACCGAGCCGGACTCGGGCTCCGACGCCCTCGGCGGCATGAAGGCCTCGGCGCTGCGCGACGGCGACGAGTACGTGCTCAACGGGAACAAGACGTTCATCACGAACGGGCCGTACGCCGACACCATCGTCTTCTACGCCAAGCTCGACGACGGCAGCGACACGCCGCTGCGCCAACGTCCGGTCCTGACATTCATCCTCGACCGCGGCATGCCCGGGCTCGAACAGTCCAAGCCCTTCCGGAAGATGGGCCTGCACTCGTCGCCGACGGGCGAGCTCTTCCTGACCGACGTCCGCGTCGGCAAGGACCGGCTCCTCGGGGAGACGGAAGGCACGGGTGGCAACGAGGGACGTGAGAGTGCCAAGGGGAACTTCACCACCGAGCGCGCCGGCGTGGCCGCCATGTCGCTCGGACTCATCGAAGAGTGCCTCAAGCTGTCCGTGCAGTACGCCAAGGACCGCCTCCTCTGGGAACGGCCCATCGCCGAATTCCAGCTGATTCAGCTCAAGCTGGCCCGCATGGAGGTGGCCCGCCTCAACGTGGAGAACCTGGTGTTCCGCCACATTGAGCTGAGCTCGGCCGGCAAGAGCCTGACGCTGGCCGAGGCCTCGGCCATGAAGCTGTACTCGGCCCAGGCCGCCTCGGAGGTCGCCATGGAGGCGGTGCAGCTCTTCGGTGGCAACGGCTACATGTCCGAGTTCCGGGTGGAGCAGCTGGCCCGCGATGCCAAGGTGTTCCAGATCTACGCGGGCACCGACGAGATTCAGGTCACGCACATCGCCCGTGATCTCCTGAGCAGATGACGTGACCGATCTGTTCGGCCCGGCCCCGGCCGATGCCGTGTTCGACGACATGGTCGACAAGCGGCACGCGCTGCACCGCCGGCCCGAGCTGGCCTTCGCCGAGCACCAGACGACGGCGACGATCCGGGACCACATGGCGTCGCTCGGGATCACCGAGACCCTGCGCACCACCGAGACGGGCGGCATCTTCACCATGGAGGGTGGCCGCCCCGGGCGCAGCGTCGTCCTGCGGGGCGACATCGACGGCCTCCCGGTGCAGGAGGACGAGGCGCGCACCGTCCATTCCGAGGTGGAGGGCGTCATGCACGCCTGTGGGCACGACGTGCACGTGGCCTCCATGCTCGGCGCCGCCTCGTTGCTGGCGGCACGGCGCGAGGACCTGCCGGGCCGCTACATCTTCCTGTTCCAGCCGGCGGAGGAGGCTCTGTGCGGGGCGAAGGCGATGCTCGAACGCGGCGCCCTCACCACCATGGAGGGGGCGCGCCTCGTCGGCTTCCACGTCACGTCCACCCTGCCCTCGGGCTTCGTCGCCCTCAAGTCGGGCATCGCAATGTCGGAGGCGAACTCGCTGCGCATCACGCTGACGGGACCGGGCGGGCACGGCGCCATGCCGTCGGCGACCGGCGACGTGATCCGGGCCACGGCGGAGCTGGTGAGCCGACTGGGTGACGTGGTCTCCGGGCTGCGCTACGAGGAGGCCGACTGCGTCTGCAGCGCCGGCACGATCCACGCCGGCACCGCCGTCAACGTGGTGCCCACCTCGGCCCGCGTGACCGGCACGCTGCGCACCTTCACCGAGGCCCAGCACGAGGAGGCCCTCGTGCGGCTCCAGGACCTGTGCGACCAGGTCGGCGACGATCAGGGCGTCCACGTGGAGCTCGAGGTCCCCGAGCACACGCGTGCCGTGGTCAACGACGCCGAGGCGACCGCCGTGGTGGAGGCGGAGGCGAGCGTCGTCCTCGGGCCCGACCAGGTCTTTCGGATGCCGCCCGTCGGACCGAGCGACGACGTCAGCGAGTTCCTGCGCCACCTGCCGGGCTGCTACTTCTTCGTCGGCGGCGGCGCGGCGGACGGCTCGAGCGGGACGCACCACAGCCCCACCTTCCTCGTCGAGGACGAGTCGCTGCGGGTCGGGGCGGGCGTCCTGGTGCGCAGCGCGGTGGCATTGGCCGCGTCATGACATGACGGGCACAATGGGCAGGTGAGCGCTTCGGACCTCTTCTCCATAGCGGGCAAGACGGCACTGGTCACCGGGGGCACCCGGGGCATCGGAAAGATGATCGCCGAGGGATTCGTGGACGCCGGCGCAACGGTGTACATCTCGTCACGCAAGGCCGAGGTCGTCGCCGACGTGGCAGCCGATCTCTCGCAGAAAGGCACCTGTATCGGGATCCCGGCCGACCTGTCCAAGGAGTCCGAGTGCCGCCGCCTGGCCGACGAAGTGGGGGCGAAGGTCGACGCGCTCGACATCCTCGTCAACAACGCCGGCGCCACCTGGGGTGCCCCCATGGCCGAGTACGACGAAGCGGCCTTCGAGCGGGTGCTCGCCTTGAACGTGAAGGGCGTCTTCCACCTGACCAACTTCCTCGTCCCGTTGCTGCAGAAGGCGGGGACGGTGGAGGAGCCGGCGCGGGTCATCAACATCGGCTCCATCGACGGCATCGGCGTGCCGACGCTCGAGACCTACGCCTATTCGGCCTCGAAGGCGGCGGTGCACCAGCTGACCCGCCACCTGGCCAAGCACCTCGCCCCCACCATCACGGTGAACGCCATCGCGCCCGGGCCCTTCGAGTCCAAGATGATGGCCGCGACGCTCGAGGCGTTCGGGGAGCAGATCGCCGCCAGCGCGCCGCTCCGACGCATCGGCCGCCCCGACGACATGGCCGGAGCGGCCATCTACCTGTCGTCGCGGGCCGGGGCCTATCTGACCGGCGCCGTCATCCCGGTCGACGGGGGCATCGCCACCACGCGCTAGTCCGCCCAGCCGATCTCGACGAGAGACGTACCGCAAAGGGGGAACACCGTGCTGTTGCTGCATGAAGTGCACCGCGTCGCAGGCGCCAAGGAGGACGCCTTCGACGAGGCCTACCGGGACCACTACCTCCCTGCCCTGGCAAAGTCCGACGGGAGCAGGCTGCTCTGGTACCTGCGCCTGTCCCATGGCAGCGGGCAGGCCTACACGATCGTCAGCATCACGGGCTGTCGTGACGCCGTGGCGTGGGAGGAGCTGTCCGAGCGCGTCCGCGTCGGCGACCTGGCCGAGTGGTCGGCGGAGGTCGACGCCATGCGGCACGAGCATCAGGGCAAGATCGTCCGGCCCGTACCGTGGTCGCCGCTGCAGGAGATCGACCTGGGCACCGTGCCGGTGAACGGCGAGACCCACAAGAACTCCCTGTTCATGGAGGACACGGCCTGGCCCTTCAAGGGTGGGCTGCAGGCCTACCTGGCCAAAGCGGGCACGCTGTACGACCACACGCTGAGCAGCCAGAAGGAGGAGGGCACCGGGATGATCGAGCTCGAGGCGGCGTTCCAGCCCGTGCTCGGCACCCACCAGACGACCGAGGTCATCCTCTGGCAGCGGGTGGTCAACACGAAGGCGGTCATGTGGATGCTGGGGCACGACCTCCCACCGGAGGCATCCGCCCCGGGCACGTGGCTGCACGACGCGCTGGAGGTGCGCGACCGCTGGGAGAGCCGGCTCCTGCGCAGCGCGGCCTGGTCGCCGCTCTACTGATGTCACCGACGTCGTGACGCCCGGCGGCGGAGAGGCGTTCGATCTCTCGAAGACCTTCGTCCACCTGGGGCCGGGCTCCCGCGCCACGCCGCTGCCCGACTTCGACTGGGCGCAGGTCGAGGCCTACCGCACCCGCTTCGTCGGCGACGGCCGGGAGGGCCGGCTCGTGTGCGTCGTCGCGCAGGACGCCACCTGGGACGGCTGGGAGCGGCACCCGTCGGGCGAGGAGCTCGTCTACCTGGTGTCGGGTCGCATCGACCTGGTGCAGGAGATCGACGGCGCCGAGCACGTGGTGGAGCTGCGGCCCGGTCAGGCCGTGATCAACCCGGCCAACGTATGGCACACCGCCCGGGTCCACGAGCCCGGAGTCGGCCTCTTCATCACCCCCGGCGACGGCACCGAGTTCCGCCCCCTGGCCTGAGCCCGAGGGTCAGCGGGCGGCCGGGCCTCCCGCGCCGGCCGCCACGACCGCCTCGTAGACGGCCACGAGCGAAGCGGCGGCGACGT
The DNA here is from genome assembly GCA_963804055.1 of uncultured Acidimicrobiaceae bacterium. Lineage (GTDB taxonomy): Bacteria > Actinomycetota > Acidimicrobiia > Acidimicrobiales > RAAP-2 > Bog-473. The sequence continues at coordinate 86,081 of CAWDOU010000012.1, forward strand.
CGTCGGTGTGCGCCTCCTCGTACAGCCGCCGGGCCGCCCGCCCGGCGTCGTCGACGAGGGCGGCGTCGGCCAGCCGATTCAGCGCGTCGGCCAGTGCACCGGCGTCGCCGGGCGCCACGCTCCAGCCGGCATGCGCCTGCTCCAGACGGCGGGAGACGCCGACGCTCGAGCTGATCACGACCGGCAGCCCGGCGGCAGCCGCTTCGATGGGCGCCAGGGGACCCGCCTCGTGGCAGATGGAGGGGAAGACCAGTGCCCGCGCCGACAGCATGTGGCTCCGCAGCGTGGCGGGATCCACGCGGCCGAGGACGCGGACCCCGGGGACCCGGGCCCGTTGGACCGAGTCCAGGAGCGGGCCGTCACCGCACAGCGACAGCGTCGTGCCCCGGTCGGGCGCCGCGCGCCAGGCCTCCAGGAGCACCGCCACTCCTTTCTCCTCGGACAGGCGCCCGGCGTAGAGCACCTCGTTGCACTCGGAGGGCGGGGTGGCGCGGGGTCCGGGATCCGCCGCTGAGTTCCGACGGACGACCATCCGCTCCTCGGGTATGCCACTCGCGGCCAACAGCGGGACGACGGTCTCGTCCAGCACGAGGAAGGTGTCGACGTCCTCTCGCCAGACGTTGCGTATCCGGGACATCTCAATGGTGGCAGCGGCGGCAACGGACAACACGGCCGAATCCCGGTAGCAGCGGTGGCGGATGCCCGACCACGGAGGCCTCCCGACACAGAGGGTGCACGATCGGCCGTCACGGAGGAGATTCGCGTTGAGGCACGCCGTCCGGAAGTTGTGCAGCGTCATGACGACGGGGAACGAGGCGCGTGCGAGCGCGTGCAGGACCGAGGGTGACAGGGAGAACCACGTGTTGTGCACGTGGACGACGTCGGCCCGATGGTGCCGGGCCTGCCCTACCACCTGGCGCGCGGCACCCATGTTCCAGGGGGACTGCACCAGCGCGCGGGCGGAGCCCCCTGCGCTCGTCGGATTGTCCACGATGTGCTGCGTCACCTGGTGCCCGCGCGCCGCGAGCAGGGCCCGCTCCCGCTCGACGACCTGATCCTCACCTCCGGCCACACGGTGCCGGTTGTGCACCTGCAGGATGCGCACCTACCCGGGACCACCTGCGGCGAGGTCGTGCGGGCCCTGCGGCGGGTAGCCCCCGGCGTCGCGGATCGCCCGGCCCCAGGGAAGAAGCCGCGCAAGGAGCGTGTCGAACCCGTCGCCCAGCGCGTCGAGCACGGCCTCGCACTGGGCGTCCGTGCCGACCTCGATGGACTCGCGCAACGCACGGCCGTCCGGCGTGAGGGCGCCGTCGGCGATCAACCCGCGCGCCGACAGGCGTTCTTCCGCCGCCGTGAGCTGCTCGTCGGACCAGGCGCGGGTCCGCACGTAGGTTCGCAGGGGCAGTCCCCAGTACAGCTCGGTCAGGAGGCCGACCTCGGTGGCGTCGAGACCGGCCGATGTCCAGGCCGCCGTGTGGGCGTCACCGCGGTACTCCCGGAGCTCGTCGGCCAGGCGCCACATGTCCCCCATCGGATCGCCGGGCAGGCCGAGGCTGCGCAACCCGGCGAAGAGCGGCTTGCCGGCCGGTCGCAGCGGCTGCACGGCCCGGGCCAACAGCTCCGTCGCCTCGGCCAGACCGTCGGGCACCGGGCCCAAGATGCGCACGAGCTGGCCCACCGCGCCCTCGGTGCGCGCGGCGCAAATGGTCGGCGCGTCCACCTTGCTCCACCCGAACTGCACGGCGGGTACCACCGCCTCGGGATTGAAGACGGCGAAGGCTGCCGCGACGACCTCACCCGGCACCTGACCCATGACCGACCCGCGGCTCGTGAAGTAGGCGGCCCCGTCCGGGAACTGCACGCCGTTCGGGAGCGCGCCCGGGCTGGGCGAGAACCCGAGCGCCGCGTAGGCGGCATGGCACTCCGGGGAGAAGTACACCTGCCCGGCCACGGGCTCCAGCGCCATGGCCAGCTTTCTTGTCGCAGCGGCGCGCAACTGGGTCACAATTGCCACCCTACGCCGGGGCCTTCCCTTTAACGTCAGAGTCGTGACGACGGGGGACGACGGGGTCTGGCTGCGCCCTTCTCCCGGCCTGTGGCGGATGCGGCGGGCCGAGGTGGCGACAACTTCGGTGCTGCTCGCCGCGCTGGCCGGGCTCATCTTCGGTGCGGCGGGCGGACCGGTGCCGGGCACCATCGCAGCCCTCGTCGTGCTGGCGCTGGGTGGGCTGTTCGCCTGGTTCCTGCGCCGGCGCTTCGGGGCGTGGCGCTACCAGGAGCGCCACGAGGACCTCATTGTGGCCCGGGGGGTCATGGTGCAACGGCTCTCGGTCGTGCCCTACGGGAGGATGCAATTCGTCGAGGTGACCGCCGGGCCCGTCGAACGCCTCTTCCAGCTGTCGACCGTCAAGCTCCACACGGCGGCGGCCGCCAGTGACGCCCGCATCCCGGGGCTGGAGCAGGCCGAGGCGGCGCGCCTGCGGGACCGGCTCACCGAGCTGGGCGAGTCCATGGCGGCGGGAATGTGACCGACGGCCCTGCGGATGCAGCAACGCCGGACGAGGAGTGGTTGCGGCTCCACCCGCTCACCCCTGTCGCCCGCGTCGGGCGGCTCTTCCCGGCCCTGGTGCTCCTCTTGGTGGTCTCGACCGTGCACTCGAAGGCCGAGAACGGGACGGCGGAGACGGACTACCTCATCGCCTTCGCGCTGATCTCCGCCGTGTACGGCTACATCCACTGGATGGTCACGCGTTGGCGCTTCGAGGGGGACACCCTCCGCATTGAGACGGGCCTCGTCCGCAAGGACTCCCGCCGGTTGCCACTGGCGCGGATTCAGGCCGTCGACATCGTCCGGCCCTTCCTGGCCCGGCTGCTCGGCGTGTCCGAGCTGCGCATCCGCCTGGCCGGGTCGGGCGGGACCGACGGGAAGCTGGCCTACCTGTCCGAGAGGCAGGCGGCCGAGCTCCGGCTGATGCTGCTGGCCGGGCACATCGACACGGAGGCCGCGGCGTCGAGCAACACCGGCCTGCCCATGGCGACGGTGGACACGGGGCGGCTGCTGGCGTCGGTCTTCCTCTCCCTCGTCACCATTCTGATCATCGGCACCGTCGCCGCGCTGGCGGTGCTCGACCAGTTCGAGCCCAAGACGGCGGCCGCCGCGGCGGGCGTCCTGGCCGTGTACCTGCTGAGTGCGGCCGGCATCATCTGGCGGCGCCTGTCGGGCCAGTACGGCTTCATCGCGGTGGAGGCACCCGAGGGCGTGCGCATCCGGCGCGGCCTCCTGCAGACCATTTCCGAGACCGTGCCCTACGCCAGGATCCAGGCCGTGCGCCAGGTGGAGCCCCTGCTGTGGCGGCCGTTCGGGTGGTGCCGCCTGGAGGTCGACGTGGCCGGGGCCACGGCGCGCAATCAGCGGGGCGAGGGCACCAGCGTCGTCCGCAAAGCCCTCCTGCCGGTGGGGTCGCAACAGGACTCGTGGCACCTGCTGGCACGCCTGCTCGGCGCGCCCGACCCGGAGCGCACGGCGCCACCGGGGCGGGCCCGGTTGAAGGCGCCGCTGAGCTTCCACTTCCTCTCAGCCGGACACGACGACACGCACGCCGTCTGCGTGACGGGGCGGATCAACCGGGCGACGACCTGGGTCCCGCTGGAGAAGACGCAGAGCATCCGCCGGGTCCAGGGCCCTCTGCAGCGGCCGCTCGGGTTGGCCACCGTCCACGTCGACGTGGCTGGCAAGCGGGCCCGGGCCGAGTTCCGCGACCGCGCGGTCGGGGAAGCGGACCAGCTGGTGGCGGAGCTGACGGCGTTGAGCCGGTCGGCTCGGCTGCAGGACCGGAAGGCCGCGCCGGCGGCCGGCGGTGACGCCGCCCCGTCAGGCTGGTACCCCGATCCGGCGGGCCGGCACGAGCAGCGCTACTGGCACGAGGGCCGCTGGACCGAACACGTGGCCGACGGCGGCCGGCGCAGTGTGGACGCGCCTACCCCCGCGCCGTGAAGCGCATCGGAAAGTGGTCGATGGAGCGAATCCCCGTCGTGTAGACGAGCTCGGTGTCGGGCTCGATCTCGTAGTCGGGGATGCGCTTGTGCCACTCCCGCAGCGCGACCCGGAGCTCCAGGCGGGCCAGGTGGGAGCCCAGGCACCGGTGGACGCCGCCGCCGAATGCGATGTGGCGGTTGACCTCGCGGTCGAAACGCACCTGATCGGCGTCGGGGAACTCGGCCTCGTCACAGTTGGCGGACCCGATCGCCACAATGGCGTGATCGCCCTTGTGGACGGGACAGCCCGCCAGCTCGATGTCCTCCATGACCACGCGCGACACCATCATCACCGGGGTCTCCCAGCGCAGCATCTCCTCGATCGCGTTGGGGATGACGTCGGGGTTCTCGACGATCTGGCGGCGGTGCTCGGGGTGCCGCGCCAGGAAGGCGAACATGCAGTCGAGGGTCGCGGTGACCGTGTCGAGCCCGGCGATCAGGAACAGGAAGCAGATGTCGAGAATGTCCTCACGGCTCAGTCGGTCGCCCTCGACCTCCGCGCTCAGGAAGTGCGACAGGAGGTCGTCCTTGGGCTCCTTCTCACGCTCGTCGAGGACTTTGTCGAAGTACTCGTAGACCGAATCGGCGATCTTCTGTTGATACGCCTGGGCCTTAGCCGACCCCTGGGCCGTTCCCACGACGTGCTCGGGCCGGATGATGCCGTCCTTCATGGTGAGGAACGTGTCCAGCTCGTCCATGGGCAGCCCGAGCAGGGTCAGGAAGACCTCCGACGGGAACGGGACGGAGAACTCCTTGGCGAAGTCCACCTCTCCCCGCTCAATGAAGCCGTCGATGAGGTGATTGACGAGCTTCGAGACGTCCTCGTCCATGGCGGCCATCTTGCGGGGGGCGAAGATCGGGTCGAGCAGCTTGCGGAACTTCTTGTGCTCCGGCGGGTCGATCTGCAGCGGAATCATCGGCCGCTTGTTCTTCAGGTCGACGGCGTCGACGTTGGAAGAGAAGATCTCGGTGTGGCGGAGGGCGAAATCGACCTCCTCCTTGCGCGAGAGGAGCACGCCCGGGCTGGTGCCGATCTCCATGGACAGCACCGGCATTTCGTCACGCAGCATCTTGTAGGTCGGCTGCGGATTCGCCGCCATGTCGGTGTCCATGGCGGACAGGGGGCCGCCTCCCCCGTAGCCGGCGTCGTCCGATTCGGTGTCGGTGTCGGTGTCGGCTGCGATGTCGGTGTCACTCATCGGTGGTCTCCTTCGAACTGATCTGCAAGACGCGGTTCAATGACTGCACGAGCGATGCGTCGTCGGTCTCGGGGATGATCCAGCTCGACGCGAACAGCCGGGCGATGACGTCAACCAGCTCCTCTTTCCCGAGGGTGCCGGCGGCCACTGCGGGAACGGCGTCGAGCGCGTCGCCCAGACGCCAGACCAACTCCTGGCGCAGAGCAGGGAGGTGGTCGAGGAGGTAGCTCATGACGAACCCCGGCTCGGACTCGAAGAGGGGCCGGCACGGATGCGTCCGGATGAAGTCGAAGGAATAGGACATGAAGGCGCTGATGCGCGCCTCGGGCTCCTGCTCCACCGCCAGGACCTCGTCCAGACCGTTCGTGAACCGCAGGCCGTCGAAGGCGGCGGCGGCGGCCAGCACCTGCTCCTTGCTCGGGAGGTACCTGTAGAGCGTGCCCCGGGAGACCCCCGCCGCCTCGGCGAGCTCCTGCATGCCGAGGCGGCGCACGCCCCGCCGGCCGATCAGCTCCAGGGCGGCGGTGAGGATCCGCTCCTCTGTCGCGTTGAAGGTGGGCTGGGCCACCGCAACCCGCTCGTCGTATCTGCTCGCCGGCAGCGTTGCCGTCACGTCGGACATATTAGACACTTTCTGTCACTTTTGTCTCACCTCGGCACGGGCCCAACCCCCGTGCTGATCGAAGTGGCGGGCTGGATCAGGCGGGAGGGGGCGGGCGCGGGCGCCCGGGTGACTACCAGTCCAGGGTGAAGGAGAGGCTGCCGGCGTCGAAGTCGTCGGATCCGCCGTAGGTGACGGTGACGGTCGCGCTGGTGGCGGGGGCCAGCGAGGAGAGGTCCCCCGCCGGGAGCGTCCAGAAGTAGTCGTCGAGGCCGGTGCCCGGGTCGCTGGCCGGGGCAGGCTGACTGCCCGTCCCGAGTCCCAGCGCCGACGTCTCGTCGGTGGTCCCCACCGTCACGTTGATCGCCAGCGGGCCGGGTGGCGTGCCGCTCTGGGGGTAGACCGACGAGAGCTGCACCGAGAACTCGTTGAGAGAGGATGCCGGGACCGTGACCGTGTCCCCATTGGCGATAGCCGTCGTGCCGTCGGACGCAGTGCCGTCACCCACCTGCGCCGCCAGGGAGACCGGCCCGATGTCATAGCTCGCGGAAGCCGTGGAGGTCGCGAAGTCACCCGGGGAGTCATCGAACGATGTGAAGGTCGCAGTGATCTCGTTCACCTGGGGGGTCAGCGTCGGATCTGTCTGGTAGGTGGCCGTTCCGTTGACCAGTTCGATCGGGTTACCGTCACCGAAATTGATCTGTCCGGTCGGCGTCGTCCCGCAGTCCGGTGTGCAGGTCACCGTGCCCGTGAAGGTGGCGGACACCCCGAACGGCGTCGACGCCGGGCCATTCAGGACGAGGGTCGTCGTCGCCGGCGAGACGGTCAGGTCCTCGGTGGCGCTCGACGCGGCGTTGGTGGCGTCGCCGCTGTAGGAGGCGGTCACGGTGTAGTCGTTCACGTCGAGATTGCCCGGCGTGGTGAAGCTGGCCTGGCCGTCGACGACCGGAACGGTCGTGAGCGTTCCTCCGAGGGAGAACTGCACGAACCCCGAAGGAGCGCTCCCACCGGAGACGGTGGCGACGTAGGTCTGCTGGCTGGCACCGTAGGGGACGGGGTCGGGCTCCGCCGACAACGTCACGGTCGTCAAGGCGGGCGTCACGGTGGGCGACCGCACCACGACGACGAACTCCTCCAAACTCGAGATGCCGTTGTCGGCCGTGACGGTGATCGGATAGACACCGGCGGATCCCGCGGCCGGAGTGCCCTTCAGCGACACGGTGAACCCCTTGTTGTTGTGTGCCGTGTGCGCCGTCAGGCCGGTCGGGGTGGCGCCGCTCGTGGCGAGCGTCACCGCCTTGGGGTAGCCGGGCGTCCCTCCGATGGCGACCGGTGTGGTGAGCGGCGATCCGGTCGTGAGGGCCGCCGTGCCGGCGTCGGTGAAGGTCGGTGCCTCGTCCACGATGAGCTTGCAGTGCAGGCTGCCCGTGGTGTTGTTGGCGTCGGATGTGTACTGCAGCCCGTACTTGCCGCCACTGCCCGGCGAGGGCGTGCCCGACAAGATGCCGAGGTCCGGGTCCCCGAAGGGATTCGGTTGGTTGAAGCTCACACCGTCCGGAAGGGTCAGGTTCTCGCTGATGCCGAAGAACGCGGGATAGGCAGTGACGGACTGCTGCACGTTCGTGTACTGCCCCACCGTCATGGGCGCTGGACAGAAACCCGGCGGGAAGACAGGGTTCTGCTGGACGGTCAGGTCATAGTTCTCCGTGTCCGAGCCCTGGCTGTTGGTAGCCGTCACCGCAATGTTGTAATCGGCACCAGTCCCGGGACCCGGCGTACCGGTGATGACGGCCGATCCCGGACCGCTCACGAAATTCATCCCGGTCGGCAACGCGCCTGTCTCGGTGATCGTCGGCTTGGGATTCCCGGTGGCGGTGATCCTGACCGTCTTCGCCTTCCCGACGATCGCGTTCCCCGACGTCTGCTTAATGGACGGAGCCGTCAGAACAGGGCTGGCGGACGCCGTTGGCGCGGCGACGCCGACGAGGCTCGCCACTGCGGTCAGCAGTGCGACGACAGCGACAATTTGCACGATCGCCGATGGGCGCGGCAGGCGCATCGATCGTCGCCATCGCCCGCCTTCGCCATGCGCCGTCGCAACCCGGATCCACCGCACTCCGGGTCACCCTACCGACGACTTTCCACTGCGATTGCCCAGGTCACCCCCATGTCACCGGGCGGTCACCGTGACGTCGCGCAGGGGTGCCAACTGGGGTGCCCGGCAGGGTGTCGGGGATAGGGTGCGACCGAGACGAGCCCGGGTCGTGAGAATGAAACTTGCCCTACAACACTTCAGCGGCGCCCCCATGATCCGGCCTCCCCGGTCGATGCCCGGCCGACGGCGCGCACGAGTGCACTAGTCCCCCATGTCCGCGCCCACCAACGAAGTGCGGTCAGCCGGAGCGGCCGCGTGGCCCGCCGAAGGTGACGGGCTCGCGGGAGAATTGCGGATCCTCTGGCGAGGGAGTTCGGTCGGCATATTCGGTCAGGCCGCGAACGCCGCGTTGGCCTTCTGCTTCTCCCTGGTTGTCAGCCGTCTCTTTCATGCGCGCGGGACCGGAACACTGTTCGAGGCGATGGCGATCTTCGCCATCGCCAGCAACATCGGCGACCTCGGCGCTGATGACGGATTGAACTGGAAGGTTCCCCGCTTGCGGGCGGAGCGGCGTTCCGCCGACATTCGTCGACTCCTTCCGATTGCCTGCCTCCCGGTGCTCGTCGTGTCCAGCGCGATTGCAGCGGCGGTGTTTCTCGGTGCCGTCCCCATCGCCCACCTCTTCACACACGGGGAGACCTCCACGCACCTGTCCTCGTTCCTGCGCATTCTGGCGCCCTTTGTCCCCGTGGCTGCGCTGGTCGAGGTCCTGATCGCCGGGACCCGGGGCTTCGATCGCGTCTGGCCTCTGGCCGCCGTCTGGTCGGTGGTGATCCCGGTGTTCAGGCTGCTGCTGCTGCCGGTGACGCTCGGATTGGGCCTGGGCCTCGTCGGCGTGGCGTACTCGTGGGCGATCCCGATCATCCTCGGAGCCATGGCCCTCGCATGGACCCTGTGGTCATTCGTCGAGCACGAACGAGAGCCGGTCACCACCGATGTGCCCGCAACCGAGAGGTCCGTCCTTGCCCGCGAGTTCTGGTTCTTCAGCGCCCCGCGCGCCGTCGCCTCAATCTGCAGCATGGCGCTGGTGTGGGTCGACGTCCTCCTCGTGGGATACATCGTGTCCCTGCGGATGGCCGGGATCTACGGCGTCGCCAACCGGTACATGCTCGTCGTCACGTTCGCGCTGGCCGCGGTGGGGGGCACGATCGGACCGCAGATCAGCCGGCTCCTCTCCCGAGGCCGCATGGCCGACGTCCAGACTCTGTATCAGACGGCCACGGGATGGGTCATGGCCGTGGCGTGGCCCATGGCCCTGACGCTCGCCGTGTTCTCCCCCGTGTTCATGCGCCTGTTCGGGGTCGAATTCGCCGCAGGAGACACGGCGCTGACCATCCTGGCGCTGATGATGCTCTACGTCTCTGCCACGGGGAACAACGTCGTCGTGCTCGTCATGACCGGCTTGACGACGACCAGCCTGTGGGTCGGGATCTTCACCATCACGCTGAACGTCGGGGCCAACCTGCTGCTGATCCCCCGCTTCGGCATTGACGGAGCCGCGGTGGCCTGGGCAATCAGCCTTCTCGCCTCCAACGTGCTCATCAACGCCATCCTCTACCGGCGGTTCGGCCTCCACCCCGTGGGTCCGGCATTCGTGCCCGTCGCCCTGACGGCGACGGGCTGCATCGCCGTGCCGGCCGTTCTGGCCCGACTCGTGCTCGGGGCTCACTGGTCGGCTGTTCTGCTGACAGCTGCGACCGGGGGCGTCGCCTACGTCGTCTTGCTGTGGCGGATGCGGGACCGCCTCGCGCTGGCCGAGTTCCTCGCCCGGTTCACCCGGTGAGGGTCGTCGTGGCGGCGTTTGCATGTCGCCCCGGTCGCGGATCCGAAATGGGGGCGGGGTGGGCGATCGCCGAAGGGGCGGCGCGTCTGGGTCACGACGTGGTCCTCGTGACGCAGCCTCGGCACCGCGCCGCGATCGAGTGCGCGCGCAGCGACGATCCCGCCCTGGCCGACCGTCTCGACCCCGTCTACATAGGAGTACCCGCGAGGTGGATGGATCTCTGGGAACGGCACGGGCGCTTCCGGGGCCTCCAGCTCTACTACCTCCTCTGGCAGCTTCTCCTCCTGCGACGAGTGAGGAAGCTGCACCACGCCCTCGCCTTCGACGTGGGCCATCACGTGACGATGTCCACCGACTGGATCCCCACCGGCCTGGCCTTCGTCCACGAATTGCCGGTCGTCTGGGGCCCGCTGGGTGGTGCCGAGCAGGTCCCGGACGCATGCAGGCCATACCTGGGGGCCAGCGGTCGGTTCACCGAGCGGATGCGCTCGGTGACAACCAGGCCGATGCGGTCGTTGCTCGCAGCGCGCGCCGGGAGGCGCTGCGCGCTGCTTGTGGCGCAAAACGACCAGGAGGCGGCGACGCTGCGCTCCCTCGGGCCTCCCGTCGTCGTCCGGCCGAATGTGTTCTTGGACGACGACATCTACCGCTCGCTCGGAGAGGAACCGATCTCGGAGCACTCACCACCTTCCGACTTGCTCGGGACGGCACATGTGGCCGTCTTCGCAGGGCGTCTGCTGGCGTGGAAGGGAGTACACGCCGCGCTCGCCACCATGCGACGGCCGGAGATGGCCGAGTGGCGCCTCCTCGTGTTCGGCGATGGCCCCGAGCGCCGGCGTCTGCGCGCGGCGGTCAGGGAGTGGGGGCTCGAAGACCGCGTTTCTCTGCTCGGCCACCGACCACGGTCGGAGCTGCTCCGCGCGCTCCGCACCGCCGACGCGTTCCTGTTCCCGAGCATGCGCGAGGCGGCCGGGTGGGTCGTGGGAGAGGCGCTCGCCGTGGGATGTCCCGTCGTCTGCCTGGACACTGGTGGCCCACCGCGGCTGCTGCGGGGCACCGGCCACGCCGTCACTCCCGGCCCACGACTTCTCGAAGACCTGGCCGAGGCCCTGCAGGCCTGCATCGGGGGTCCCCGGGAGGTTGTGCGCTGGGACAGACACGGAATCGGCGACCTCCTGACGGACTGGTACGGCGACGCCGCCTCCGGACTCCCAAGGCCCGATGAGGTGATCGACCATGTCTGAGCTCGAAGTCGTCTACATCTCCGGGGCTCCACGCAGCGGGACGACGCTGCTGGGGATGATCCTGGGACAGCTGCCGGAGTTCTGCGACGTCGGCGAGCTCTGGGCGCTCTGGCGACCGGCCTTCCGCAACGGAGACCTCTGTGGCTGCGGCCTGCCCGTCCGCGAGTGTCCCTTCTGGCTCGCCGTGATCCACCGCGCCGTCGGGCCCGACTACGACGCGGCCGGGCCCGCATTGGGCGACCTCCACCGAGAATGGATGGGGACGACCCGCGCTCCGCTCGTCTGGCTGCATCAGAAGGGTTGGCGACGGCGACCGGCCTACGACGAGTATGCGACCGCACTCGGCCGGCACTACCGCGCCATCGCCGAGGTGTCCGGAGCACGGGTGATCGTGGATTCTTCGAAGATGGCCAGCGACGCGGTCCTGGCTGCCGGTCTCCCCGGCATTTCGCTCTCGGTCATCCACTGCGTGCGCGATCCACGAGGGGTGGCGTGGTCGTGGCAGAAGCAGGCGCGACAACCCGGCCCGGACGGGCGACCCCTCGACCAGCACAGTTCCGCCGCGTCGGCCGCCCGCTGGGTGGCGTACAACGCCTTTGCCCGGACGCTCCTGGCCCCTCGCCTCGGCGATCGGTTCCGGACGATGCGCTACGAGGACCTCACCGGCGACCCGATCGCCGTGACCCGGGACCTCGCCACATGGCTCGGAGCGGATCCCGACGCATTGCCGCTCGCGGACGATCCCCCGCGGCTCCGGCTCAGTCGGGCGACCCACCCGGTGTGGGGCAACCCTGTCCGGACATCGACCGGAGACATCCCCCTTCGGGTCGACGACGAATGGACCCGGCTGTTAGGTCGCTCCGAACGCGCCACCACGACGGTCGTGACGCTGCCCTACCTCTTGCGCTACGGCTACCCCGCCTGGCCCGTGGAGAGCGAGGAGCCGGTCCCGTATCCGTAGTGACGAAGCAGGGGCAGCGCGGGCAGGGTGGCGCGCCTGCGCAGGGACTGGTCCATACGGGTCTCCCATTCGTGGTCCACCTCGAGGCGGACCGTACCCAGTTCCATGCGATTCGGGTTCCCGGCAACGGTGTGAGCCACGCCGAGAGTCACCTCTCCGGGAGTCACCAGCGGCAGGTCGGCGGCAGAACCGCCCAGTCGCTGCACCACGGTGCCCAACGTGCCCCGGGTGTCGGCCATGACGTCCTCGTACCGCAACACGATGTAACGAGATTTGAGGAGTGGTCCGACCAGGAGCTCGATCGCCCCGTTCCAGGTGGTCCACCAGGCGGAGCTCGACATGGCACCTCGTTCCGGAGGCAGGTCGGCCACCGGGCGGCTTGTTCGGGCATTGCGGTCGGGTCGACTCCACGAGAAGGCCACGGCTCGGGGATCACGAACGAGATGGAGGACTGTGACGTCGACGTCGCTGCGCCCGGCCAGGAGCAGCGCTTCGGCCGGGTGTTTCGAGGAGTCCACGATGATGCTTGCTCCGGTGATTCTCGTCAGGGCCCGGTAGATCCCGACCAGCACGTCCCCGTATCTCGCTGCGAGCTGATTGCCGGGGCGGCTTCGACGGTTGGCGACGAAGCGGAGGCCGATCAGGTGACGCGACCGGGCCGCGGTCTCGCGGAGGTGGCGCACCTCTTCATGCGTCATTCCGCTGACCGACTCCAACGACTCGAGGATCGGGCCCCACACGGGGCAGGCAGAGATGGTCGACCCGCAACCGCACCGCTGCTGGACGGGATCGTGATCCCAGAGTGACCGCAACTCGCCGATTGAGAGCAGTCCGGGAGTCTCGCCCAGAATCCGATCCACGATGGTCGTCCCACTCCGCCCCCACCCGCAGATGTAGAGAACCCTCGGATTCGCCAACAAGCGAGGCTCCATGACCGGATCGTACCGCTGTTTTCCAACAGCAGTTCGTGGCCCGACGAAGGTGAATGTTACGCGGACAAAGGGCGAACTTTGTGTTGCACGGTGAACAAACCGGAACATCCGGCAGGCATTCCGGCGACGGCCCGCACTCGTGAAATCCCAGTTCGCTAGCGTGCGCGTAGGCGGGAGACAAAGCGGCGAATTCGATCAAAGGAGCGATTCCGTGACCGATGGCGTGGACGGAGGGGAGCTGGACGAGGCGCGACTCGAACACCTCGTGAGTGACCCGGCTCCGAGTCGGCGTCGGCTGCTCAAGATGGGCGTTGCCGCCGGCGCGGCCACGTTCGGTGCGCTCGGCGCGGCCGAGCTCTTGAGCCCGTCCTCCGGCGCGTCGGGCAGCGCAATCGACATCGACTCGGTCAACACCGGAACCGCCGGCGGCGTCACCGTGCTCGAGTACACGTCGGGTACCGGCACGCTCGGGAGCCTGTTCCGCGCCGCGGTCCAGGACTGGGGCGGCCAGGTCTTCAACGTGAAGGCCTATGGGGCGGTCGGCGACGGGTCGACCGACGACACCGCCGCCATCGTTGCGGCCCAGGCCGCCGCGGGAGCCGGCTGTGTGCTCTTCCCCGCAGGCACGTACCTGGTCGGTGGGCTCTCGATCGCCACCGCCGGCCAGGCCTTCAAGATCGAAGCTGGTGCCAAGATCCTGGCCAAAGCGGCCATCTCCGGCCCCGTGATCACCGTCTCCGCGGCCAGTGTCACCATCCTCGGTCCCGGCACCGTCGACGGGAATGTCGGTGCGCAGACCGCAACCACCGGTCTCGACGGCATTCAGCTGACCGCCGGGGCGGACGATGCGCTGGTGCACGACGTGACGGTGCAGAATGCGGCCTGGCTGGGCATCGAATCGGACAACGCCAATCGGGCCCGCATCGTCCTCAATCGGGTCCTCGGCTGCAACCACGGGGGGATCTCGGTCGTGGCCAACAGCGGGCCGATCGACGGCCCATCGGTGCACGGCAACCGGGTCTTCCTCAGCGGGTCGTCTCTCGTGTCGGGGATCAACGTCCAGGGGAACAACGCCACGAACCTGGTGAGCTATCCCGAGGTGTCCTCGAACCAGGTCGACGTCGCATCGGGCATTGGCATTCAGGTCGCCAACTGCAACTTTCCCCGGGTCGTCAACAACCGCGGGAAAGCCTCCTCCCAGGTGTTCTCGGTCGTCGGCGGGACCGATGCCGTGGTCCAGGGGAACACCGCCCTCGCCACCGGCTCGGGTGCCGGGATCGAGCTGGGCTCGAACTACTCGCTGTGCGTGGGGAACACGGTTCTGCATTCCGGGAACGGAGCCGGGATCCATGCGGACAACGCCTCGGGGACCCACATCGTCATCTCCAACAACAAGATCACCGGGGCCGTCAACTGTGGCATCGGTGTGGGCTCCTACGATCACGTGACGATCACGGGCAACATCGTCCACCAATCAACCTCTGCGAGCGCGAGCTTCAGCGTCATTCAGGTGCTGCCGACCGGTGCGGGCCTGGTGGTGATCGGCGACAACATCTGCGACGCCGCCGGCGCGTCGCCGTACGCAATCTGGCTGAACAATCTCACCTCGGTCGCCATTCAGACCCTGATCCACGACAACGCGATCACAGGCGTGCCGCTGGGATCGTCCAACGCGGCCTTCCGATTCTCTGGTGCAGGGGTCGTCACGGACATGGTGGTGCACGACAACACGATCGGCTCCGGCATCACCGTCTACACCGTCGCCCCCGGTCTGAGCCTGGGCGGCAACGTGCGGTTCCACGACAACATCGTCGTGGGACCTCTCGCCGCCACCTTCGGTGTCAGCCCCTTGTCGCTCCCCCCTTCCGGTACCGCGTACACGAACCCCGGCCCGTACACCGAGCTCGTCTACCTCCAAGGCGGCAAACTCGCCGGAACGGGAACGGCCCAAGGGGTCATGAAGGACGGACGGGTGATCGTGGCCGGCACCATCATTCTCAAGACACCGCTGACGCTGTCCCTCCAGCCGGGTGAGTCGTTCACTGCCTACTATTCCGTGGCACCGAACGCGTTCAAAGACGTGAAGTCCTGACGCCGTCGACTCGTCGGACTCCCAATGCCCCATCCTGACACCGGTGCGTCGGCTGCCGGGTTCCGACCTCGGCGCGTCGACGTCCTCGGAACCCAGATCTCCTGCATCACCCTGGAGTCCGCCGTCGAGATCTTCGATGACTGGATCGCCCACGACGCGCGGGAGTACGTCTGCGTCACCGGCATGCACGGCGTCATGGAGTCACGGCGCGACGACGAGCTTCGCCGGATCCACAACCGGTCAGGTCTGACGACGCCGGACGGCATGCCCATGGTCTGGGCGGGAAGATGGGCCGGAGCCGAGATCACACGGGTCTATGGGCCGGATCTCATGCGCACGGTGTTCGACACGGCCTCCGAGCGAGGCTGGTCGAGCTACTTCTTCGGCGGGAGCCCCGACGTACTCGACGCCCTGAGGACCTTTCTCAGCCGGGAGTATCCCGACGTGGCGGTCGCCGGGTGGTCCAGCCCCCCCTTCCGAGCTCTCTCGGAGCAGGAGGAGCGGGACGTGCTCACCGAGATCAACGAGTCCGGAGCTGACATCGTCTGGGTCGCCCTCGGGACCCCCAAACAGGAACGATGGATGGCCCGGTGTCGCCCAGGGTTGACGGCACCGATCCTGGTGGGCGTCGGGGCCGCCTTCGGCCTGGTGACCGGCGCGTTGCCTCAGGCGCCCCGATGGATGCAGCGCAGCGGTCTCGAGTGGCTCTACCGGCTGGCCATCGAGCCCAGGCGACTGTGGCGGCGTTACCTGCTCAACATCCCCCGCTTCGCTCTCGGCGTCCTGCGCCGACCCCCACGCCTTGTGGCTCGCGGGAGCGACCACCAGGACCGCGTCCCCGCATCCTGAATCGTCAGCGCACCTTGATCGTCAAGGCGTGCGAGGAACTGGCGCCGTCGTTTGCGTCACCGGAATAGCTGGCGACGAGGGCGAAGGGGGACCCCATGAAGGGCAGGCCACCCGGGAGGTCACAGGTCGCCCCCGAGGAGGTCAGCTCCACGGTATTGGACACGCCAGCACAGGACACAGTGGGGGTTGTGGTGGGTGTGACCAGGACCGTGTCACCTCGCCCCCCCGACGGGGCGGTGGCAGCGGCTGACATGGTGATGTTGTTCGTTCCGACCGCACTGACCGTGGTCCCGGCCGGGATCGCCCCGGGGGTCGTGGTGTCGCTGAGCTGCTCCCCCACCAGGACGTTGGCGATGCCACCCGCACATGCCACGCGGGTCGAGCCGGAGCTGACAGTGCACGATGTCAGATTGAACGGCGCCGACGTGAAGGAGAACGTGACCGTCCCGGTTGGAACGGCGCCGAAGGCGGAGGGCACGACCGAGGCGGTGAAGTGGACTCCCGTGCTCCGGACCGGCGGCAACGGTGAGCCCGCCAGGTACGTCTTCGACGTCGACGGCATGATGGGCTGGCTCGAGCTCTGTGAGCCCGCAGAGAAGTTCTGATCGCCGCCGTACGCGGCTTCGACCGTGTAGGGCGCACCGCCGGAGACCAGCTGCCCCTGCGGCACCACGCAGGTCGCCGTCCCAGCCCGACTGATCTTGACGGACGTCCCGTTGGTGCAGAAGACGGAAGACCCCAGGTGCGACGTGATGGTCCAGGTGAGCAGGCCGGTCGGCGTCCCGGAGCCCGGACTCGCCGCAGTCACCGTGGCCGTGAATCGGGCAGGATGGCCCGACGGGTATGTGTCGGCAGGGTTGTCCACGAACGTCAGGGGCTCGGTGACTGTGGCAGAGGCGGGAGCGCTGAGCGCCAGCGTGTTTCCGTCGTGGTTGAGCGACGCCACCGTGGTGCCGGCCGGGATGGCGCTGCCGGAGTCGGTGACGGATGCACCCGCAGTCACTCCCTGCAACGTGGAGCAGCTGGTCACTGCGGTGGAGCCGCTCGTGAGCGAACAGCCGCTCTCGGTGATGGGCGAGTGGACAGCCGTTGACGTCACTGCCACGGCCGGCGCGGCCTGCGTCACCTGCTGGGGCAGCGGACCCGAGGAGCTGGGATCGTCGCCCGCATCGCCGAGGTAGGTCGCCGTGACCGAGACCGTCCCGCCTTGCGCAAGAAGCGCGCTGGTGACGCATTGAGCGCTGCCGGCGCTCAGCGGCTCCGTGTCGGTATCACCCTGACAGGGATTGGGAAACCCCGCGATGGTGAAGCGCACCGATCCTGAGGGCGTTGGACCCGGGGGCACCTCGGCGACGGTGGCCGCGAAGGTCACCTGCTGGCCGCTGACGGAGGGATTGACCGATGAGGTCAGGATGGTGGAAGTCGGCACGGGATTTGCGCCGGCGGCATTGTCGGAAGCCGCCAGCCCGATTCCCACCCCGAACGTGGCGAGTGACGCGCTCAGAACGACGACCCACCCGCGGACGCCGAGACCCCGCCCTTTCGTTGCCGGCTTCCTACTCATCACATGCCTGGTCGATCAGTTCCCGGACTCTGACGGCCTCAGTAAGCCCCCCAGCGCCGGAAGACGGCGACTGGGGTCTGCAGCAGGATCCGCAGGTCCCACAGGACGGACCACGATCCGACGTACACGGAATCGAGCCGGCAGAGGTCATCCCACGTGAGGTCGCTCCTGCCGCTGACCTGCCAGAGCCCGGTGATGCCAGGCTGCATCTCGAAGCGAGCGGCGGCGGGACCCTGAGAGAGCGCACCGTACTCAGCCACAGGGAAGGGCCGAGGTCCGACCAGCGACATGGAACCGCTGATGACGTTGAACAGCTGGGGAAGCTCGTCGATGCTGTACCTGCGCAGGAAGCGGCCGACACGGGTCACGCGCGGATCGCGGGCCATCTTGAAGCGCGGGCCGTCGGCATCACTCTGGGAGAGCAGCTCCTCGCGGCGCTGTTCGGAGCCGTTCGCCATGGTCCGAAGCTTCCAGATCATGAAGTCTCGTCCGCCGAGACCCGATCGCTTCTGTCGGAAGAACACCGGCCCCCTCGAATCGACCTTGATCGCGACCGCAGCGGCCAAGAGCATCGGGGAGGCGACGAGCAGCGCCACAGACCCCGCCACGAGGTCCACCGACCGCTTGAGTGCCCTGGCGGCCGTGCTGTGTTGGGCCGGCATGAGCGGGACCAACGGCATGCCGGCGAGGTCCAGGGTGCCGGACCGCCACGTCATCAGCTCGTACAGGGAGGGGACGATGGCGATGTCGATGACGCCGATCATCGGCCTGAGGATCTCCGAGACCTTGAACCACGGCACCCGCGGAATGGCGACGATGATGCGGTCGGCCTGCAGTTCGTCACAGAGCCGAGTGAGGTCCGCGGTCCCACCGATCGTCTCGAAGCCGGGGAGCGGATCGTCGTCGACCATGCCCAGCGCCACGATGCCGCCGTGGCGCCCCAAGCGCTGCATGACGTTGTCAGCTGCTTCACCGGCTCCCAGGACAATGACGCGCTGAGGACGCATGGTGCCAAGACGCAACCCAGCGGCATGCGCCAGCGACCGCACGAGCGGCACGGTGGCCAGCGACGGCAGCACCGCACTCGCTGCGATGGCGAACACGAGTGCGGCCGAGACCGGCGCGCCGAAGATGAAGATGACGCACGCGGAGGCCAACACCGCCAACGGCATGGCATGGGCCACGGTGCTGAAGACCGCAACGCCTGACGGGACAAGTCGGAGGGTATTGCTCCTGTAGAGCCCGTGGATCAAGAAGCAGGCCAGCATGACCGGAACCAGGATCGCCCAGACATCCCCCGAGATCCCGGAGGCTCCCAGGACCCCCGCGCACACGAAACCGATGAGGACCGAGACGCTGACAGCGAGAACGTCGAACACGACCGCTGCTGCGACGGATCCGAGGCGGCGACGCTTGAGCGGGACGGGCCTGGCTGCGCGGGTGCGTGCGGGCCCGGGAAGGATCTCGACGCCGGCAACAGGAGCCTCGCCTGCCAGATCGTCCTCTCCGGCCGCCGCCAGGGGGATGACCTGGCCCTCGACGGCCTCCGAGACCAGCTGCAGCGGAAGGGTCGGGCCCTGTGCCTCTCCGGGCTCCCCCACATCTCCACTGGCCGTTGCAGTCATCGCCGGTGACCTTAGAAACCCCAAGTTAACGACGAACGAACGCCGCGTGATTGCCGGATGATTCTGCGGTAAACGGACGGTGCGGCGGACGCGGCCGGGGGCGTCCCCAACGCTGTGGCGACAGGAGTTCGCGCTGACGTCGCGTAACGGTAACCCTGTGGGTGCCACGCCGTGACGGGGTGGCCGAGGGCGCTGATGCCTCTCGAAGATGCTGCGAGAACGGTTGGCTGCAACTCCCCGAGTGACATCGCCCTGACACGTTCGCGACCGATCGTCGCCTGAAGGAGAAGGGCTGTGGAGTGCGGCTAGCGTGCCGCTCATGCGCCGTCGAATTCCTCTGAGGCTCCTCGCGTCGTGCACGCCAGTCCTGCTCGGGACCGTCACACTCTGGAGTGCCGCAGCTCCCGCCGGAGCGAGCACACCGACTGCGGCACAGCTGTTGTCGGACTCCGTCGATGCCGCCATGGGAGCAAACTCACTTCATTTCGTCGACAAGACGGTGGCGGGGAAGGTCCACCAGACGCTGGTGGGAAACGTCAGTGCTGCAACAGCAGGCGAACAGGTCACCAGTTCCGCTGCTCCGGTCACGGTGGAGCTCATCGACGGTGTGGCCTATGTGCAGGCTGGCACAAGCGTGCTCCAGTCGAGCCTCGGGCTTCCTGCAGCCGGAGCGCAGACAGGGAACGGCAAGTGGATTGCCGTGCATCCGGCGGATGCAGCGTTCTCGGAGTTGACCCAGGACCTCACCATCGGCAGTGAGGTCAATTCGTATATCCCTGTAACGCACCTGAAGATGGGGAAGGTTCACACGCTGGCGGGACGGAAGGTCGTGACGATCAGCGGGACAGCACCATCGAGCGCGTCCAATAACGCCCGGGGGGCCAGGGGTACGGCGTTCCTCGTCGTCCCCCTGAAGGCGCCCTATCTGCCGATCGAAGCCGGGCTGACCGTCAACTCGAGCAAGGGATCCTTCAACGAAGCGGCTGCGTTCACCGACTGGAACGCCAAGATCACCATCACCCCACCGCCGAACCCGATCCTCTACTCGTCCCTTCTCGGATAGCGCGTCGAGCAGAGGTTGGCCGGCGTGTGTGTCCGCGAGCCCGGTACCCAGGAGACAGGTTCGTCATTGGTTGAACGAACCGACGTTCACTCCGCCCTTGTCACCGTCCGACACTGTGTAACCGAAGTCGAGGACGTTGGGCGTCCACGTGAACGAGCCTCCGGGCAGAATCTGCTTGGGTGGGAGGCCGGTGTCGACCAGCGTCAACGTGAGCGTCTTGTCCGTGAGATTCGTCCACGTCACCGGAGTCGACACAGTCGAGAAGAGCTGCTGCGGCAAGACGCCATTGGAGGTCAGGATGATCTGCTGGCCGCTGTCATCGATCTGATGGATCGGCTGGCTGCCGGATTCGGTCGGAACCTGGTATGTGTGGCCGTTGATCGTGACGGTGGGCGTCGTGATCTCGGCGCCTGTGGTCGTCGTCGTCCGGACGACCTTTGGCGGACTGGAGCTCTTCTGTGCCGGCGAGCTCCCGCACGAAGCCAACGCCACAGCACCCAACGTGCCGGCTAAGGGAAACGCCACGATCCGGAACCACGCATGCGCACGGCCACGCGGACGAGCGGTCGAGGGAACGTTCTTCAAGCGCATTGCCACCTTCTACAGGGTCGCCGGCAGGAGCCGGATCAGATTTTCGAACCACACAAGGGCACACGCCGCCACAATCGGCGTGCTGAGGAGATACACCGTCCAACGCTGCCGGGGAGCACGGCGGTACGCGGCGATGGTGAGGGCGAAGGCTCCCGCCAGGATCAGGCCCCAGAGGACGGCCGGCCAGAATGCACTGGCATCGCCTGAGAGTCCTCGCTCGCCGGGACTTGGCGCGTGGGTGGGGAGCGGAGCCTTCGCTGCCTGGGTGACCAGTCGAGCGGTCACATACTCACGACCACTGGGAATCAAGGGTGGATCCGACGTCACGAGGGTCAACCGCGCGGAGTCCGTCGGGGAGATGGGGTCATCGGCGCCGATGTGCACCAGTCCGCCACCTTCGACCTTGTAGCGAAACTTCCCCAGCGCCGTGACCACCGTGATGGGGTCACCACGATGCAGGGAACCGATCGAGGAGAAGGGTGCCCCCGCCGTATCGCGCCGTCCAGCGATGACCGAGTTGCCCTGCGTTCCAGGCTGGGCGGTATCCGGCATGAGGCCAGGACCCTTCAGGAGATCGGTGGCCGATGTGCCCTGGACGACCACCTGCTTCAGACCGAGTGCCGGGATCTCCAGGACGGCAACGGGTGACCCCTCTGCAACGGGCTTCCCGGAGAGCAACGTGAAGCGATTCGGCTGTTGGTATGCGTTCAGCAATGCCCGCTGCGACCGTGCCTCCTGAAGTCCGGTGAAGACAAAGGCGTAGACCAGGAACAACACGACGCAGAGGCCGGCCATCGTCAGCGCCAATGCCGCTGATTGCAGCGTCCGGTCGGCACGCTCCTCCGGCGGCATGTTGTCTGCGGGAGATCTGACCGCTTTGCGGGCGGCCCCAACCGCCGCCGCCGTGCGATCCCGCGCCCTCTTCGTGAGGGGCAATTTCCTCGGTCTGCCGAAAGGCGGATCCTCGCCGCCACCGACGAGGATCCGTTCGATGCCGGTCGGCTGTTGCTTCCGCTGACCGAACCCCGAGGAGCGCTTCGAGGCCGTCCAGTTGCGTCGCGTCTTCTGCGAGGAGCGACGCCGTTCTTCGGTTATCGTCATGGTCCCGGTACCGCGCTCCGACCTCGTGCGACCCGCCCCGGCAACCGCGTCACCATTGGCGCGATTTCCCCGTGAACCAGTTGCGCAGGCTCTTCGTCCTGGGGGTCGTCCGGTGCGGCCGGTCCGGCAGCTTGGATCGCAAGGACCGCAACGACAGGATCATCGACTCCCGCAGACCTCTCGACCACAGAAGCGCTGACCCCAGCAACAACGCCAGGAGCCCGAGCAACAATGCACCGGGAACGAGGGCCCGGCTGGGATCCGCCTCCAAGAGGAACGACTGAATCGGGCCCCGCGCCTTGGTGGCCCCGCCTGTCTTGCCGGTCGACGGAGCCGTGACCGGAGTTGTCTTGAGGATCTGCGGACCGGGCCCATTGGGGTGGCGGACGACGACCGTGGGCGAACTGCCGCCTGACCCCGACCCCGAGACTGACCGGCTGCCCGTGGAGGCCGTGCTCCCGCCGGAACCGCCTCCCGTCGAGGAACCCGACGTGGAGGTGCCCCCGTTTGAACCTCCGCCGCCGCTACCGGTCGATCCCGTGGTGGTTCCCGGCGTCCCGGTGTGCACATCGGCGGCGAGGTCCGTCTGAGCCTGTTGATACAGCCAGGTGGGAAGCGGGACGAACCCGCTCGGCAGATCGGAGGACTGGGAGCCTCCGGTCAGGTTCAGCAGCTGCGACAGGAACTCCTTGACGTTCGCCGCATCGGTCGCGGTGTAGGTGCCCGTCGGAACGATGGCATAAATGATGGAGGCCATCGGGTAGGCATTCGGCGCCGTGGCGGGGACGGGAATGCTCCCGTCGGCGTTCGGCGCCACCTGAGGGACCGCAGCGTCAAGGCTGGACTCGGTGGGGGACTCGAAGTTCCCCGACGAGTTCTCGAGTCCGGCCACGCTCAAGCCGAAATACTCTGCGTCGGCCCAGTTCATTGCCCCGAAGGCGCCGTTGATGTTGGCCCCCCCCAAACCAGGTCCGACGTACGCTGTCATCTTCAGGGCCTGCTGCGACGGATCGCTGTACGACGTATACGCCGTCACACCCGAAGGCACCGGCGGAAACTGGTCGGAGTTCGGACAGGTCTTGAGGGGCTTTGCGGTCGGGCTCAGAGTCAGGCCGGCCTCAACCACCTGAGCCGGGGTCTGGGCCTCGTTCCAGGTCTGGCCGAGGGCCGCAACCGGCTTGTTCGTCGCGTGGCAAATCCAGTTGAACAGCTGACCTGTCGTCCCGGCGTTGTCCGAGCGCACGAAACCCGCGTACGACTGCGGTGCGATGAACCCGGACACGTAGTTGAGTTGTGTGAAAAGGGAACACTGTGGCGGGCCGGGCGTACCCTTGAGTTTCGGTATGCAGGGAGGCTGCTGACACCCGGACGTCGGACAATCGATCATGTCGGAGTTCTGTGGCGTCTGGTATGCGGTCGTGAGCAACCCGGCGGCCATGGCCGGCGTCAACTCGAGCGTCGAATCCGGGTAGAGGTTCTGACCGGATGACATCTGCGCCTTGAAGGAGATGACGTTCGCTGAGAGCGCCACTGGGATCATGGCAAATTGGCCCGCCGTGAGAATGGCTTGCTGATCGGCCTCCTCCGGATTGTCGCTGAACGCGATCTGGGTCTCGCCATTCGACAGATCGGTCAACGCGCTCAGGCCGTCGATTGCGGTGTTGAAGGCGAACGTCGGCTGGCTACTGGCACAGCTCATTCGTGCCTGCACCGGCAACAACACGTCAATGCCGAACTCGCTCTCGGAGTTGACCGTGGTGGCCGTCGGACATCCGTTGTTGGGAGGGGCGAAGGTGAAGGGTAGGACGGCGGTGTTGGTGTCCGTCGCGACCGCTGATCCCGTGCCCTGGGGCCCCGTGTCGATGACGTCGACCGAACAGGGGCTGGTCAAATTGCATGCAAACGTCCCCTTGTCGGTGGGAATTCCCGGGGCGGCACCTTGAAACGGCGGGTCCGTCGCGCTGAGCTCGTCCAGCTGATAGCTGATCGACGTCGACCCGTCCGCGAAGGTCTGAACCAGGTAGTTGGCAATGGGGAGGCTGGCGGTGGCGTTTGTGATGCAGAGGGGCGGAGTGGGCAACGGCGCCGTGTCCGTACAGATGGCGACTTCGAGGTGGGCGCCTGCCTCGAAGTTGTACATGTTCAGATACACCCACTGATTCGGGCCGAGATCGGTCGAGGGTCCCATCTGGACCGTCGGGCACGTCTGTCCGCTCGGACAGACCGGAGGAACGGTCACACAGGCATCCCCTTGCGGGCAAGGGGGCGGCGTGAGCCGTGCCACCGCATGGTGCGTTGCCGTCTGCGCCGACACCTCGTTCGGCACGAGCGCGACCGTGGCAACGACGAGGAATGCGCAGAGGATCCCGGCAACGAGTCGAGCGCTCACTCCGAGACCTCTCCGCCGTCAGTGCCGTGTCGACGCCGCCGGAACAGTGCGATCGCAGGCGGAAGAATGATGAGCGCCAGGAAGATCGTCGTGTACAACGCGATCTGGCCAGTCGGGCCCTTGACACCCAGAAGGCTGGTGGTCACGTGTTCCAGCTCGACGCCGAAGGCCTGGCCGCCTGCCGGTATGACCGGTGGAGCGGTTGTCGTCGTGGTCGCGACGGCGACCGCCTGGGCCGTCGAGCCCGAGGCTGCACCAGCCGTCGATCCGGCGCTTCCTCCCGTCCCCGACGCACCGGAACCGGCACCGGTCCCGCCGTGTCCCGCACCCGCCCCGGCGGCCCCTCCTGACGCCGCGCCCGTCGTCGTCGTGATCGGACCGGCCGCGACGGCGCCGGCGCTCGTGGGACCCTGCGCCGTCGTTGAGATGTTCGGCTCTCCGAGCAGCGGGATCTGCCCGTCGACGTACGGGTTGAGGCAATTCTCGCGCGGTGGGCGGAGGCAGAGCAACGCCTGTGATCCGCTGCACTGCATCAAAGTCCGCCTGCACGAGGTTCGGGGGGAGAGGCGAGTATCCGAGCTGGCCCGCCGATTGCTGGCCTTGGCACGCGATGAACCTGACGAATTGGGCCATGACCGTCGCCTTGTCAGAGGACACCTCCGACCCGACGCCCGTAATGAGGTAGCTGTACGCCGAAATCGGGTAGGCGGTCGGTGCCGGGCTCAAGTAGACGCCCGTCAACAGCTGCTCCAGGTCCGGCTCCAGCTGATCGGACAACAGCGCCTCGGCGTCGTTGTCGCGGGATGGCATCACGAAGGCGCCGCTGGCGTTCTGTATCGCGATGCACGGGTCGTGATGCAAAATGGCATAGGCAGTCTCCACGTACGTGATGGAATTCACGTTGTTGAAGACATAGCCCGATGCGATGTCCGAACCATTCACTCCGTTCCAGTTGCCGAAATTGTAGGGGCCGACACTGCGCGCGCCCGACGGTGGGGTCGGCCACAGGGCCTGGGCGCCGGGCGGGGAGCTCAGCGCCTGGGTGAACGCTCCCCACTGGGACTGCTGCACCGTGTTGAGGTAGTTCGAGAACAAGAAGTTGTCACCCGAGGGGTCGGTCCGGTAGGCCACCACGATGGGTGCGCTGGGCAGGGCCATACCTGGGTTCTCGGCCACAATGGCAGGGTTGTTCCACGTGGAGATCGCCCCGGTGAAGATCTTGGCGATGACGTCGGAGCTCAGCTTCATGGTCGTGATCTGCTGACCTGTCTGGCTCTGCAGGTTGTAGTCGAGGCAGATCGCACCGGCCACGTCCGGCAGATACTGGTAGGAATATCCGGCCGGTGGCACGTTGTTGGCTTGGCCGGTGCTGTAGCCGATCTCGCTCGCACCGAAATCGACCTGCGCGAGGGCGAACTCGTTCAGCCCGATCACCGAGGACGAGGTCGAGTAGTTGACGTTGTCCCCGTCGAGACTTGCGACCTGCGCCACCCACTGATTGATCGCCACGGCGGCATAGCTCGACCCGGTGCCGTTGATCGTGGGGCCACCGGCGAGCGCAGGCGACGACCACAGCAGGATTGTCGCGAACAGCCCGGCACAGCCACAGAGGACGCGGAGGCTCCGGCCGGCGAATCCTCCCCCTCTCTTCACCGGACTGCCCTGACGCTGACCCAGGGGGGTCGTTCAGCCGAATCGACCGTGCACATAGTCCGCGGTCCTCGGGTCGTTCGGACTGCCGAAGACGGTCTCCGTGGGGCCGGCCTCGACAATGCGGCCGGGCTGGTTCTCGGCAGCGAGGAAGAAAGCACAGGTATGAGAGACGCGCTGTGCCTGCTGCATGTTGTGCGTCACGATGACGACGGTTACGTCTTCCGCGATCTCGTGGATCGTCTCTTCGATCCGATTCGTCGAGGCAGGGTCCAAAGCCGAGCAGGGCTCGTCCATGAGCAACACCTTCGGCTTGACCGCCAGCGCGCGGGCGATACACAGCCTCTGCTGCTGGCCACCGGAGAGATCGCCGCCAAGGTCACGCAACCGGAACTTGACTTCGTTCCATAACCCGGCCCGGGAGAGCGACTCTTCGACCAGCCCGTCGCGGTCGGCGACCTTCGTGCGGGTAAACCGCAATCCGGCCAACACGTTGTCGTAGATCGACATGGCGGGAAATGGGTTCGGGCGTTGGAAGACCATCCCGATGTGACGCCGCACCTCATTGGCGCGTTGCTCCACGCGATAGATGTTGGACCCGTCCAGCTCGACCGACCCGGCGAGTTGCGCCGTGGGAACGACCTCGTGCATCCGGTTGAGGATGCGGAGAAACGTCGACTTGCCGCACCCAGAAGGCCCGATGAGTGCCGTGACCTGAGACTTGGGCATGTCGAGGTTGACATCCTCGAGCACCAGCCGCGGCCCGAACCAGGCGCAGACGCCGCGCGCCACCAACTCACCCGCTGTCGTGGGATGCGGAGCGTCAGTCGCGTTCTTATGTCCGTTGACCTGCTCGGTAACTGTCACGGCTCCAGATCCTCGCCGGTGGCCCGTCTCACCCTGAACAGGGCAACCGTATCCGCGCTCTGCGGCATCTCCTCCTCGCCCCAGCGCGAAGCACGAAGTATTCGTCCTACGTTCATGAGCGGTTCACCGTACGTTTGGATTCTTGTCGGACGACGACTGGGCCCGACGCCGGTTCATGGAGTTTCTGATCTTCCGGTTGAGCCAATCGCTGCCCAGGAACCGTCCGCTCACGAAGAGAAAGAAGACGCCCATGAAGAGCACCAGGGCCGCTGTGTACCCAAGCTGGATGTCGAGGGGCTGGGAAGACTTCACCTGTGTGAATGCCAGGAGCGAAAGGGCTGACTGATCGCCATGGAAGGGGTTGGCATTGAGGATCTTGTTGCCGGCGATCGTGACGAGGAGAGGCGCCGTCTCGCCCAGCGCGACAGCAGTCCCCAGGAGGACGGCGGTTATCAGGCCGCTGCGGGCGGTGGGCAGCACAACCGACCAGACCGTGCGCCATTCGGGAGCCGCCAGGGCGCGCGACGCCTCTCGAAGGTCGTTGGGCACGATCTTGAGCACCTCTTCGGTTCCCCTGGTGACCGTCGGGAGCAGCAGCAGTGCCAGAGCGAGCGAGCCCGCGAACCCCGAGAACTTGAACGTGATCACCCAGAACGTGTAGACGAACAGGCCGGCGACGATGGCCGGCACCCCGCTCATGGCGGTGACCACGATCCGAACCGCCCGAGCCCCGAATCCACCCACCTCACTGAGATAGACCGCCGTCAGGATGGCGAGTGGGATGCCCATGGCCGCAGCCAGCCCGATCTGCTCCGCCGTCCCTACCATGGCGTGCAAAATGCCCGGCTTCGGACAGGGCACGCCGGGGGTGCACACTTCGGGCACACCCTTCTGGGTGGAAACGAAGAGGTGAATTGACAAGAGGCCCCACCCCTTGATCACGAGGTAGACGATCAAGAGACCAAGGGGGATGAACATGCAGAGCGCGGCGATCGACACCAGTGCGCTCACGAATCTGTCCGCGGCGACACGGCGTCCGTAGACGAGGCTGTTCACGGTCCAGTACAGGCACAGGAACGTCACGACACAGCACACGATGAACCCGAACGTGCCCGACAGCAGTGTGAGCTGCTCGAAGACGATCCAGACGATGGAGATGGCCGCGACCACGGTGACGATCAAAAGACCGAACTCGGCGGGCCGGAAATCCTTGGGGCGCAAGGCACGGCGGGGGTTCGCCGGCCGCACGGGGATCGGGGCGGATGTCGTGCTCGTCGGACGATCGAGAACGACCATCAGCGCGTCCTCGTTCGACTCACGATGGCTGAGGCGATCAGATTGATGATCAACGTGAAGACGAACAGCACCAGCCCGCAGGCCAACAAGGCCTGCAGCCCCAGCTTCGTACCACCCGAGCCGAAGCGGGCGGCGATCAAGGCGGCAATGGAGTTGCCCCCTGAATGCAGCACCTGAAGCGACACGCCGTTCGTC
Source organism: uncultured Acidimicrobiaceae bacterium (assembly GCA_963804055.1). Classification (GTDB taxonomy): domain Bacteria; phylum Actinomycetota; class Acidimicrobiia; order Acidimicrobiales; family RAAP-2; genus Bog-473. The sequence goes on from CAWDOU010000012.1 coordinate 114,273, forward strand.
AGGCTGAGGATGATGCTGACGGCCACGGCCTCGCCGAGAGCGCGTCCCAGACCCAGCATCACCGCGCCGACCATTCCTCCTTTGCAAAACGGAATCACGACGTTGCCGACCACCCGGGCTCGCGTGGCACCCAGGGCCATCGCACCCTCGCGCTCACCGACAGGGGTCAACGAGAAAATCTCCCTGGTGATGGAGGCGATGATCGGCATGATCATGATTGCCACGAGGGTGCCGGCGATCATGTAGGACGAAGTGAAGACGACGGTGCCGCCTGGAACCCGAAACGGTGGGAAGAAGGCGAGGTGGGTGGTCAGCCACTTGCTGATGCCGATCATGTGCGGCTGCAGGACAAAGAAACCCCAGAGGCCGTAGATCACGCTGGGGACAGCCGCCATCAGGTCGACCATGGAGGTGAGAAAGCCTTTGAGCGGAAAGAACCCCAGAAACGAGCGGGGAGCGTATTCGTTGATGAACAGGGCCGCACCGACGGAGACGGGCACCGCGATCAGCACGGCGATGATGGCGACGACAACGGATCCGTAGAGGGCCGAGAGCACGCCGAACTGAGGGTGCGCGCCGTTGGTCACGAATCCGGTGGTCGTGAAGAACCTGAGGCCCATGTATCGGAAGGCCGGTAACGAGCGGAGCAGGAGGAAGAGCCCGATGAGGAAGAGGACGAAGAAGCTGAAGTAGCCGGCCGCAATGGTCAGGGCGCGAAACGCACGGTCCTCTGTGCTCCGGCGCGTGTTCAGGCGGATCGGCGTAGGGCCGTCCGCCTGAGGTCCGAGGAGATCGTTGACTGGGGTGACGCTCACAAAGGGGCTGGGCTCCCGCACTCTCGGTAGGGGTTGTCGGTCTAGCCCCAGGACTGGCCGAGGTCCAGCCCTTTCCGGGCTGGACCTCGGCAGTCCCTTTTGGGGTTGCTTCTTACTGCTCGGAGTCCGGACTGACCGGCTCCGTGACTCTGGCTATGCGGTGCCCGAGCTGTTGGTGTTGACCACCGTGCAGTACCCGAGCGGGTTCGACGCCGACGAGATCGAGGTGTTCGTGGTCGGGAAGTTCGTCCCAGCCACAGAGTTGTACGCACTCTCGTTCACGTCCAGATAGGCCTGACCTGCGGGCGTGGCAGCCAACAGCGTTTCGGCGTTGTTGGAGCCTTCCGACTGCGGCTGACCGTCAGTGATGGAGCCCACCGTCGCACCCGCAGTGGCGGTCAGGGGGATGAAGCCCTGTGCCAGGATCTCGTTGAAGATCTCCGTGTGGTACCAGGTGTCCGTCGCCGGGTCGATGATGCGGTTCGTCGTCACCGTCGAACCATCCGAGGCGTCCGTCGTCTGGGGCTTGCAGAGGAACCCCACCTCGCTGACGTAGTTCAGCGTCGCCGGCGTGGCCACCTGCGAGGGGTGCGTCGTGTCCGTCCCGTTGGAGTAGACGTTGTAGACGAAGCGGTCGATGGGCCACTCGGTCCCGCTGGTGGCCAGGATGGTTGACGGGTTCAACGCGACGCCGTTGACCGAGCCCAGAGCGGTCTTGTACCCCGGAGGCAGGGGAGCTCCACCGCAGTCGGCGTTCGTCTTGATGACGGGCGCCGGACCAGGCGACTTGTCGAAGTACTGCGTCTTCGACTTGACGCCGGCGCACTGTGCGGAGTACTTGCCGTACGAGTAGAAGAAGATCCCGTTGTTCGCAGGGTTGACGTTGCTCCCGTCTTCGGAGGATGTAGCGCTAAGCATCGTCGCCGTCTGGTTCTCGAAAGAGTCGATCGGTCCGAGGCAGCCCGTGAGGGTCGTCGAAGCCGGGAAACTGGCCTTCGTGGCGGACGTGCCTGCAGTCACCGGGTCAACGCAGTTGACCGGGTTGGTCGCCGCCGTGGGGTCGAACGACGAGCCTCCACCGATGGTGTTGTCCAGGAAGGTCTGGAACGTGGACTGCGTGCCGGACCCCTCTTGAGCCGAGAAGACAACAATCGGCGCGCTCTTGGAGGCGCCGACCTGGGCCCAGTCGTAAATCGTGCCCTGGTAGATGCCGGCCAGCTGCGCCGGGCTGAGGGTGAGCACGTGCGCGGAAGGCGTCGTCGCCGCGGTCTTGGTGAAGTGGAACCACGAGACGCCGTCCTTCGCGTAGGACACGAAGTTCAGGCCCTGCAGGTCACTGGACTTCGCGGCACGGGAGGAACGCGCATAGTTGACGGCAGCAACGTTCTGCGTGGTCAACGCGGTACCGGTGCCACCAGCCTGTGAGTTCTCCAGCGCTGCGATGCCGTTCGATGAACCCTCGGGAGGCTCGGAAAGCGCCACGTCGTTGAACGGGTTGTCCAGGTAGGAGTTGCTGTTGTCAATCTGGAGCAGGGTGGTGCCCGACGCTGGCGCGCCGGCGCCGGTGCCCGTGCTCGTCTCGCACGAGTAGTCCAACTGCTGCGACGTCTTGGAAGGCGCCCCAGGGACTGCGCTCGAGGTGATGCTGCAACCCGGCGTCTGGTTGAACAGGGTGTCGAAGCCCTGCATCATGTTGTAGGTCGTGGCCGAACCGGCTCCCTCAATGACGCTGTTCGCCGTGGGGGCGTTCGTCACGATCGTCTGGGCGCCCGAGGGCACCGCTCCGATCAGCGACAGGCCAAGGGCTCCAGCCACCGCCGCGCCGACGGTGACTGCCCGTCGAGCTGAGCTCCGAGCCAGGAGACCCCTGACCCGCTTCCTGTGTTCGTTCATTTGTCTTGTCCTCTCCTCGACCACGGCCGAGTTCATTGGGGGGTGGGAACAGCGCCAAACAGACGAAGGCCCGGACAACCTCTTCACATGAGCGTTTCGCCGGAGGGGACGTTAGGGGTTGCAGGTAAACATTCTCTGACAACAATGCGGTGACAAATGAATTCTTGAGTGACCGTTCGGGGCGTTGATTTGCAGAAGGACGGCCAATCGCTCGCGCCCGGCGCGACCCGTCTGTTCCCGTTCGCGATGAGAAGGTGGCCGTCACGTGACGGGATGGTTACCCGGCACTCACGCAATAGCGGCAGCGGTTCGGCCACCGGTATGTTTCGTTCCGGGTCGTCGCGGCGCGGGCGGCGTCGCGACCTCACAGGAGAGCTGGGACCGACAAAGTGATTGCCCGACGCGTCCGAAGTGCCGCCGGCAGCGAGATGGTGCGCGTCCAGGCGACACCGCTTCCGCTGGTCGTTCAGGAAACCTGGGACATCCGCCTCTATCGTTGGTTCGGGAACTTGCTGGGATTCCTGGTACTGGCCTATCTCTTCCTCGATCGTGGCATCGCACACTTTCATCTGCCCAAGACCCCCTTCTTCATCGGTGAGCTGACGCTCGCATTCGGGCTGCTCGCCGTGCTGGTGGGGACGCAGTGGCTCCGTCGCTCTCTGTCGAACGATCTCCTGATGGCAACCCTGATCGCGTTCATGGCCTGGGGCGTGTTGCGGACCGTGCCCAATCTGCACGTCTTCGGTATTCAGGTCACGGTGCGAGACGCCGCCCTGTGGTACTACGCAGCGTTCGCCATTGCCTTCCTTGCGGCGACCACGGCCGTTCCGGGGCTCCTCCGCAAGATGGTCGATGGTTTCAAGGTCGCCGTGATCCCGCTCACGATCTGGTTGCCCGTGGCCCTCCTCCTCGAGCGTTCCGGGGTGCTCGGCCCCAGGTTCCGCTATTCCAGCGTTCCGCTGCTGTCGCACAAACCCGGCAACATCTGCTGCGCGGCGGTCATCTGCCTGGTGTTCCTGCTCCTGGTCAGCCCGTTCAGCTCGCCTCGACCAATGGCGGGGCGGATCATGCGCCTCGGCAACTACGGGTCGTCGTTCCGGAACCTGCTGATCGTCATCAATGTCTTCACCCTCCTGCTCGGGGCCACACAGACACGGGGCGGGGCGATCGCTGAACTGGTTGCGGTCGTCTTGATGTTCATCCTCATGGACCGGGGCCGACGCTCACGGATCGCCATGTCGTTCGTGGCCGGCCTCGCCCTGGTCCTCGGGTTCGGACTCGTTACGGGTGCCAGCTATCACACCGAGAAGCGGACGATCTCCGTGTCCCAGCTCTTCGAAAACGCACAGAGCGTCGATGGAGGCACGGACCAGAATCCGCAGCTCTCGGGAAGCGTCAACTTCCGATTCGACCTGTGGGGCACGATCCTCGCCAAGCAGGCTTCCACCTCCCATCTCGTGATCGGATTCGGCATGGGCCCGAATCTGGCCCGAACCGGCGGCCTCAACCCCCGCCCGAACCAGCCTGCGACGCTGCAGCTGCGCAGCGCACACAACTCGCTGCTCGACATCTTTGCCCGCCTCGGCATCATCGGCGCCGGACTCTTCACCCTCTTCTTCGTTGGTTGGTTCAGGCGGTTGAAGCGAGGGCACCGGCAATCGTCCGATGACGAGACCCGCGGGATGATCGGCGTGTGCATGTGCGGGACGCTCGCGATACTCATCAACTGCTTCTTCGATCCGACGATCGAAGGGGCACAAGTTGCCGTCGTCATGTACCTGCTCGTGGGCATCGGCGTGGCACTTGTCCGCCACCCGCTCAATCCCTCACCGGCAGAAGATGCCGTCCCCTCGCAGAAGGCCGTTCTCCCCCCGGCCGCCCAACGCCCGCTCCGGCAGTCCCCCAGGGCCGTCTGACCTCAGACAAGGAAAGCCCGCTCTCAGCTCACCTGGCGAGGCGGAGAGGTGATCCTCGTCGACGTCTTACAGGAGAGTGACAACGCGATGAACGCCCGGTGCTGCCCCTCCCACCCTCGGTAAACTGGGATCTTCCTGTGTTTGACAAGGGCGGGGCGGTCCGCCACACTCCACCTGCACGGGGCATTTGTGGAGCGGCACAGGCCCGTTGTCGGAACGGGCCCACCCATCATCAAGACTGACGAGACCACACATTGGCCACTAACGATCGCCTCATGATGGTCGGACCGACTGTCGTCGGATCAATACGCCGGTTCCGCCGAGTCGTCATCTTTGCCCTCGTTCTCGGCTTGTTCGTCGGGTTCCTGTGGTGGGCTATCTCTCCTTCGGAATATGCAGGCAAAGCGGGCATCGTGATCACCCCGCTGCCGGCATCGCTGACCGTGGGACTCGGCACGGCGCACGTCAGCGTCGCGACGTTCAACGCGCAGCAGACCGCCATCCTGGAATCCCCGGCCGTGGCGGACAGGGCGGCCAACAAGGTGAATGCGAAGTTCCCGGCGGCCCATCTCTCGGGCCAGCAGGTGCAAGACGCAACCTCGGTCAAGCTGCCGACACCGGGCACGGCCTCAGCTGGCTCGACCATCACGCACGTCACCGTGACCCTGCCCTCGTCGGTCTATGCCCCAGCAGCCGCCAATGCTGTCGTCGCTTCGTACCTCCAGGAGCTCGGCATTCAAGCGCAGGCACAAGCCCAACAGTCGCTCACGGCGATCAACCGTCAGATATCGGCGACCCAGGCGCAACTCAAGAGCATCCCCGCCCCGACGCCACCGACGTCGTCAACGACGACGACCACGATTCCGGCAACCGTGACGCACCACCCTGTGTCCACGACGACACGCCCGCCGCATGCCACAACCACACGACCTCCCAATACCACGACGACGAGACCACCTCGCTCGACCACGACGCGGCCGACGACCACCACGGTGCCTCCTTCGACCACATCTTCGTCATCACAGGCAAGCCTGCGGCAGCCATCAATACAGCTCACTGCGTTCCACGCGGACACGGCGACGACCGCGGCGTCGACAACAACCACGACGACGACCGCGCCGCCGTCATCGTCGTCTTCGTCGAGCGACTCGAGTGACTCCTCCTCGAACTCGACGAACGCCGCGAACCGGGCTGCGCTCTTGTCGACGCTGGCGAACCTGAACCGCGCCCACGCGCAGATCAAGGTGAATCAGGAAGTCGACCTGGTCTATTTGGCCAACCTGCCGAACACGTCGAACGTCACGCCAGCCATGGCGCCCGGAACAGCGGTCAATGGGAACCTCCTTCGGACCCTGGTCATCTTCGGCGGTGTCGCGTTCCTGATCGGCGCGGTTGCGGCCTTCATTTTGGCCAGTACCCGGCGTCGATTCGAGAAGGCGGAGGATCCGGCAGCCCTGTACGGCGCGCCGCTGATCACCACGATCCCCGTGTTCGAGACGTCCGTCTGGAGCCCGCTCACGCTGCCGGTCATCACGAATCCGTTCGACGAAGCCGCCGAGGCGTTCCGGACCCTTGCGACCGTCCTGCGGGCCAGGCGCGGCGAGTCGGACACCCTCCTCGTCGCATTCAGCGGTGCCGATCTGCGGGCCGGGACAACGACCACCGTCGCCAACACGGGATTGGCCTTGGCCGAAATGGGAGAGCGCGTGCTCGTCATTGACGCCGACCCCCTCGGGCGAGGTCTGACGAACCTCCTCGTGGAGCAGTCGTCCGACCTCGGCGTCCCACCAATGGGTCTCTCGGAGCTGCTCATCGGGCGGAGCTTGAACGAGACGCTGCTCCCAGCGGTGGGACATACCGGCCTCATGATCGTCCCGTGCGGTCAGGACACCGAGATGGCGGTGCGGCGGTGGCGGTCAGGAACGCTGCGAAGGGCCCTCGAAGACCTCAGCGAGCGCTTCGACGTGATCCTCATCGACACGCCACCAATGGGAACGTCCTCCTTCAGCGTCGACTTCGTCTCCATTGCGGAGCATCTGGTCATGGTCGTTCCGCATCTGGACGCGATCGAGCTCCATGATGTCGTCGCCCATCGGCTGCCCATCGTCAACATCGAACTCATGGGGTACGTCTACAACGGCACTCCGGCCGACATTCGCTTTGCGCCCTACTTCCCGATCCTCCGAGACGGCTCGGTGACGGGTGCTCTGCCTGACGGCGCCGCACATCTCCCTTCGGCCGTCTACTCGACCGCCGGCGCATCGACCGTTCGTCCCATTGCGAGCTCCGTCTCGGTCGAGGACCGACCCGCTCCCTCGGGCGGCGAAGCCGCATACGACGCAGGGGAGTCCGGGGGCCGGGACGACGTGACAGGCCGGACACCGACCGTGATCCCGCAGGACGACGTGACGAGCCAGACACCGACCGTGATCCCGCAGGACGACGTGACGAGCCAGACGCCGGCGGTGATCCCGCGGGACGACGACACAGCCGTCGTCCAGATCGTGAAGAACCAGAGCTCCGCCCGAGACTGACGCACGACAGCCCCAAGCTGTCACGCTCGCTTCATCGGCCATTCACGACCGTGTCACCCGCGCTACGAAGATTTCACTCCGCTGCATGTGACTTCGAGGTGCTGGTCGACTAAACCCCTCAGGTGTGCCGGGCCACGTGGTGATATGCGCGCGAGATCACGCTCATGGCCGGAGAATCGCGTGCGAAACGATCCTGCACCGTCACCTTGGCGCGCCGTTCCACCGCGTGCCGCAGATAGCGCATGTGACCCAAACGTCGGCGGTACTCCGCGAAGTAACGGTCGAGCTCGTCTCCGGTTCGGGCCCGCCCATTGTCCGCATACTTGGCGACATACGGGGTGACATCGCGGGCCAGCTTGGATTCCGGCCAGTCGCCGTGGAGCGTCGTGCGCATGAAGTTGCCGATCAGAAGATCGTCGAAGATCTCCCACTCAACCGCCTTCAGGAGCGAATTCCTCGGAACATGAAAGGTGATTCCCCGGTCCGCCGGGCCTCCGAAGGGGATCTCGAGGTCACGCATTCCGACGCGGACGTTGACGAAGCCCAGGTACCCGTGCAGATGGGAGATCGACGTGAAGTAGCGGGCGATGTCTGCGCGTTCTTGTTGGCTCAGCTCATCACTCCAGACGTCGCCGAATTCCTCGGGCTCGTAGGCGCTCGACGGTGCCGTGGCCGGATTGATCTCCTCCGCGACATCCCTGTTGCAGTCATACCGCAGGAAGGCTGGCAGAATCTCCGAATGAGCGGACGAATAGCCCCTGGCGATGTCTGCCAGAGAGGTGGTGGCTTCATTGGCCCAGATGCTGTCGCTCCGCTGATAGCGGTGGAACGAGCTGAAGGGGATGAAATAGCGGCATCCGAAGGCGTCCGTCATCCGCGCCGCCTGGGCACCGACGTCGTAGCCCGCGTCCTTTCGCAGCTCCGGCCCGCTCCGGATCCTCACGCCGCTTTCGTCCACGAAGTTGATCATGTCGGCGTCCCCGTAGCCCGTCAGCCTCAGCGCGAACGACGTCTCGAACGCACGGACGATTCCCCTGATCAGACTTCCCCACCCCTTCTCCGTGCTGTCGTTGAGGTTGACGACGAGCCGGCCACCGACGTCGACCAGAAGGATGCTGTCCTGGTTGTAGTCGGCCAGGCACAACACGCGTACACGATCGCTCAGACGGAACCACACGTTGTCCTTGAGGACGGTGACGGAAAAGCCCCCGCGCCGCAGATCCGACGCGATGCGGCTCCCGACGTGGTCCGCCAGCAGGATTCGCCGGTCCCGAAAGGACGGGAGGGAGTCCGGGTTCAGGTGATCCGGGTGTCCGTGCGAGAACCAGATCCACGGAGCGGATGCGATCGAGGCAGCCTGCTCGGGCGGGATCTGGTGACTCATGCCCCAACTGCCGAAGTAGGCGGGCCCACAGAGCCACGGGTCGGTGGCGAGGATCGGGATCTTGTCGTGCACAATGAGCGTCGCGTTCCCCACCGTCTCGAAGCCGAGCTCCACGGGCAGACTCTAGCGACGACGGGAGACACACCTCGCGGCGCCACGTGTCACCGGGGAGCACCGCGCGTCCGCCGAGTGACGGTGACCGGTGGCTGACGTCCGGAAGAAGGGCTGGCATCCCGATCCGTATGGGAAGCACCACGAGCGCTACTACTTCGCCGACGACGAGCCGGGGCGATTGGTCCGCGACCAGTTCCTCCAGGAGTCGTTCGACGACATCCCGGGCGACCAACTCCACATCACGCAACCCGATCCGATGATGTTCGGGGTGCTGCCGGTACAGGAGCCCGTCGCGCCCCTGCTTGCGGAACAGCAGCAACCAGGCCTCAGGCAGGGCGGCGAAGGTGAGGACGACATCGACCTCGCTGCAATCCCGCCCTCCCACGACGAGTGGATCGATCCGCCGTCCAAGGGCTGGATCCATGCGTATCACGACCTGAAGATGCCTTCGCGACGTGTCCTTGCCACCGCCGGCCTCGGCATGGCCGCCGTCATCCTGGTCATCGCTCTCGTGGTCACCCTCGGATCGAGCTCCTCGGGGGGCGGGGGCTCTCAGCACGGAGTACGCGCCCTGAGCCAGCGGTCGTCGGACACCCTGCCGGCCGCCGCCGGCAATTCGTCCGCCACACCCTCAACCGCGGTGCAGACCGCGTGGGAGGTCACGAGCACGTACGCGGCGCCCACCGCCGAATTGAACGGCGTGTCCTGCCCGACCGATGCCGTCTGCCTGGCGACCGGCCAATCCCAAGCCCGGACCGGCTTCATGCTGCGCTCCGGGGACGGAGGGTCCAGCTGGACGCAGTCACCGCTGCCAACCGGTACCGGAGCGCTCGATTCCATCTCGTGCCCCGTCGTCGCGGTCTGCGTCGCGGTCGGCGGCACCACTGCCGTGTCGACGACCAGTTCCGGGCTGCAGTGGGACGCCGTCCATGTCGGGAGCGGATCCTTGACCACGGTGACCTGCACCTCGACGTCCGCCTGCATTGCCGGAGGATCCACGCCGAGCAAGTCGGGGTGCGCGGACGGGGCGGTCTACCTCACGGCGGACGGCGGGCAACAGTGGAAGCCGTGGCCGCTGCACTGCTTCACACCCACGGCGGTGGCGTGCCCGTCGAGCACCCGCTGCGAGGCCGTCGGCTTCACCTCTGACGGGACCCATGAATTCGGCGAGATCCAGACGTCACACGACGGGGGCTCGCACTGGCAACTCCAGATGAAGCTGTCCGATGCGGGTTCGGCCATGGCGGGGGTCACGTGCCAATCGACCTCGGTGTGCGAGGCGGTTGGCGCCTCGGGCAGTCAGCCCATCCTGGGGACACTGAACGGCGGCGCGACGTGGAGCCCGCAGCAGCTACCCGGCGACGCCGGCACCGTCCGGCTCGCCGCCGTGGGGTGCGGATCCCTGCTCGTCTGCCAAGCGGTCGGGGCAGGGGGGCAATTTTCCACGAAGGACGGCGGCCACACATGGTCCCGACAGGCTGCGCCGGCCACGTTCGGCGCGCTCAAGGCGATCTCGTGCCCCGGGGCCGACCTGTGCGCCGCCGTCGCCTCCTCCACCGGGAACACCGGAAGCGCGACGCTGAAGCTCCCGCTTTGAAAGCTGCGAACGCGTTCTGCCTGATCGGTGGGCTCGTCCTGGCGGGCAGCGTCACGCTTTCTCCGTCTCCCGGTGAAATGGCCTCGGCTGCGTCGCCGACCGCCGTTTCCGCGCCGGCCGGAACGATGCCGAACGCCACGCCGCTCTCGAGCACCCCGCCCCCCGGGGCCGTTCCCATCGGCGACGACGACAATGCCGAGAAGATCGTTCGCCACCTTCCCGGTGGCACCGCCTTCGTCCTGGCGGCGGGCGTGCACCCGCTCTTTTCGGTCATGCCGCTCCCGGGCGACCAGTTCTTCGCGCAACCGGGCGCCGTTCTCGACGGCGAGCATGCAGTCCTGACCGCGTTCAAGGTCCCGCACGGCAGCACGGCGGACAACGTGCACATCCTGGGGGCCAGTGAGTCACAGCCTTTGATCATCGAGGACTACGGGAAGGTGCCGCACTCGCAGGTCGGTGCCGTGCAGACCAACAGCCAATCCCCGACACCCGTCTACTCGTCAGGCTGGTGGCTCCAGTGGGTCGAGGTCACCGGAAGCTCCGCCCGCGGTATCTCGCTCTCGGACGACATGGTCATCCTCCAGTGCAACGTGGTCGGCAACGGCCGACTCGGGATCGGAGGCGCTGGGTCAGGCGAGACCATCATCGACACCACGGTGTCGCAGAACGGGCTGACCGTCGGTCATCGTGGCTGGGAAGCCGGGGGCATCAAGGCCACGGGCAGCAACGTCCTGATCGCACATGACCGCATCGACGGAAACGGCGCGCCTGGGGTGTGGACGGACGGTGGAGCCACCGGTGTCGTCGTGCAGGACAACCAGATGAGCGCCAACCGGTTCGGCATCCGCGTCGAAATCAGCGACCACGTGACGGTGGCCTCGAACGCCATACAGCAGAGTCAACAGCAGTCGATCCTGGTCATTGCGTCAGCCAACGTCACGGTCATCCACAACACGCTCACCGATAACTTCGGGGGCATCATCGTCGGAGGGGTGGGGACCGTAAACAAGACGGGCATCCACCTCGGCAACGTCCAAGTCACCGGGAACACAGTGGTCGACTCCGGCGCCACGGGCCTCCACCAGACTCCCCCGCCTGGCACGTCGATCAGCTTCAACGACGACCGTTTCGTCGGCGGTCACCTCCAGTGGGACGGCCACGGCATCAGCTTCGGGGCGCTGCAGGCACTGGGCCAGGAGCGCCACGGGACGTGGACCAGGTAGGTCGGATCAACCGGAGGGTCCCGTCGGCCTCAGTTAGAGACAGCGCCGACCAATTCCGAGACGGCACCCGATCGACTCAGAATCTTTCACAGATATTTAGGTGACCCTCCAATGGAACGACGTCCCAGCCGATTGCCCATCCAGTCCTGTGGCCGCGACATTCACAAAGAAATTCCCATGCTGAGTTGGCACGCCCGACATGAGTCCAGAGGACGGATCGATTGAAACGCCGGGGGGCAACCCTGTGGCGCTGAAGGCAAGACTCGCACCGTTGAGGTCCGTCGCAATTGCCACCAGTTGCACCGATGGGCCGTCGAGACTGGACAGCTGATTCTGAATGTGCTGAAACCGAACGGCTGGGACCAGCATCCAGCCCAGAACCCGGAGCACGCGAGACCCCGTGACTTCCAAGGTCGTGGCGTCCAGATGCGTCTGCGCGGTCACGTCTTCTGCTTGCGCGAGCGAACCCGAGATCAGTCCGGTCGAGGAATCAAGTTGGAGGCCATCGGGTAAAGGGGCCGCCGAGTAGGTCAGCTGCTGACCTGGGTCGCTGAACGGTGCCAAGGCCTGAAGGTACAACAGGAATTGGGGCGAACCACCGGCAATGGTCTGTCCGGGTGGTCGAACAAGATAGGTGGAGCTTCGCAACTGGTGCGGTCCGGCGGCTGTTGGAATCCGCGGCGTGGCCACGACGGAGTTGCTGATACTGGTCGAAGAAACCCCCAATGAGGTCACAGCCGCCACCGCAGCCCAAAGTTCGGTCCCAACCTGAACCGTAAACGTCGCCTCGCAGACCACGGGCGTACCAGTGCACGCGGAACTCGGGATCGTCTGTGCCAAGGCCGGTTGCCTTGCAAGGCGGACGGCGTACTCGAGCACGGGGCCGAGACTCGTGTCGCTCGGAGGTTGCCACGAGACGGAGATGGTTGCGGGCCCGGCAACCGCAGTCACGGCTTGAGGTGAAGATGCTGGGCTTTCAACGGTGAAGCGATCGTCTGGCGTGAGTGCTGACTCCCCGAAGCCGTTTGTGACCTGAATATCGAGTGTCCTCTGCGGAAGGAACGGCGTCACGGCGGAAATCATCGAATCGCTCTCGACGGTAAAGGATGACGCCGGGACGCCACCAAACGTCACCATCGTCGCCCCGGTGAAATCGGAACCAGTAATCGTTACGTTGCTCGACGGCGTCGCAAGCCCCGACGACGGGCTCACCGATGTCACGAAGGGGTCGCCCGTTACCGATGTCGGCAGTCTGCCGATCGAATTCGATGCGGGATCCGTGAACCAGATGGCTCCGTCTGGACCAGAGGTGATCCCGAACGGCTGGTTGACGTCGACAAGCGGGTTCGTGGTAGTGATCGAACCGTCGGTGGTGATGCGACCGATGGAGTCAGAAAGACTATTCGCAAACCAGAGCGCGCCGTCGGGGCCAACGGTGATCTCTTCGGGGAAACTGATGAGATTGCTCGAGTACGAGGTCACCGATCCGCCCGTTGTAATGCGTCCAATCGATGCGCCGAATGAATTGGTGAACCAGAGAGCTCCATCAGGTCCGGCGACAATACCCACAGGATTCCGAATCGATGGGTCTGTGAAATGCGAGATCACGCCATCTGTCGTAATACGACCGATGGAGTTGCCGGAGCTGTTGGTGAACCAGAGTGCTCCGTCGGGACCGGTCGCGATTTCGTCGGGCGCGTCAATGCTCGGATCCGCGGAAATTGGTGACCATTCCATCCGTGGTAATTCGTCCAATGGAGTTGCCGTTGTGATTGACGAACCACAGCGCACCATCCGGGCCCACGGCAAGGCCCTCAGGCTGATTCATGGTCGGATCGGAATACGTAGTGAGATCTCCATCGGTCGTCAACCTCGACACCCCGTTACTCAAGTAGTCCGTAAACCAGAGGGCGCCGTCGGGTCCGGTGACAATGTTGTTCGGATGCGGTGATCCCGGAAGCGGAAAGTTGGTGATCGTTCCGGTCGGGCTGATCCGCCCAACCGAGTTGCCGTCTTCATTCGTAAACCAGAGAGCATCGTCCGGACCCGTCGTTATGGCGAACGGATCATCGATGGTGGGGCCCGTGTAGATCGATTCTCCCTGGCCGGCGGCTGCGACCTGGGATCCTCCCGTAGGAAGAAGAGCGATGCACGGGATCGCGATGACAAACACCGCCAACAGGTCCGCGCACAACCTGGACGCGTGTAACGCGCAGCGTGCCCCGCGATGCTTCAATCTCCACACCGTGCGCCCCGTTTCGAGATGTGTCGTCCAACCATCACCGCGTCCCCACGCCAACGGCCGTGTGGCGCGCTGGCCGAAACTACACAACGACAGGCTGAAGCCGATGCGGGTTTTACTGTTGGTCACACTTCTGTCACAGAGCAGGCACTCTGCGTGACGTTCTTCCGACCGCTTCTCTTCATCATCATCACGCTCTCGTGATGGATCTCGAGTGGTGGATGCCGCTAGGAAGCCGGCGCCGGGAGATCCTCTCCGTTGCCCACGACTCCGGTCCGGCTCGTCACACGGCGCCGCCAGCGTTGCCATGACGGCACCACGAACAACCCCACCAGAGCTGCCAGCCCGATGAGCGTGGCCACCAACCCGAGGTAGTCGGCACCCGAAGCCCCGTAGGTGAGCGTCACGTCATGACTGGTGGGTACCACCACCATGAGATTGGGCGTCACGCGGAATGGTCCGTCCGCTCCACTGACATGCCAATTGGGGAAGTAGGACACCTTGACCAGCACCGGCGTCCCCACCCGGGAGACGTGGAAGCTGAGAGACGAATCCGTTTGCGTGATACCGGTGACCGTCGTCTTTCCGACATGTTTGACGGTCGGGCGGACGTCGCTCACCGGCGTGCGGGGCCAGTCCGCCGGGCCGCTCTGGGCCAGCTCCACGTTCCACTTGCTCGGGTCGGCGTACCAGGTCAGCGCGGGCCCCTCCTTGGTGGCACTGCCGAGCCAGCTCGAGGGCCCCGGCTGCACGCCGGAGAGCACCACCGGGTCGTTGGCCAGCGGCGTGACCACCGCCGCATCCTTCACCAGGTAGATGTCCCACGTGGTGTGGGTGTCGACGCCGCCGTAGTTGTAGGTCCACGGGCCCGTCTTGGCGACGAGCCGCAGGTCCGGATCGACCGCGGCCTCCTGCTCGACCTGGGGCGTCTCTGCAATGAAGTACTTCACTCCGAGCAGCTGCAGGTGTTGCACTCCGAGCGTCACGTTGAGGCTGCCGTACGGGAGCCCGACCTCGGGCTCCGACGGCCCGGCGGACAGCTCCGCCTGGTTCAGGAAGTGGTACGGCGTGGTGGCCGAGGACTCGAAGAGGAGACCTTCCATGGAGTCGATGCAGCCGTTGGTCTCGTAGGGCAGCAGCATGAGCGCTTCGGGTGTGCCGAAGCGGTTCTCGCTCGCGCTGTACTCCCACATGGCGCGGCCGCAGCCGTAGCGCTGCCCCATCGCAGCCATCGTCTGCATCAGGGTGTGGAACTCCGGATAGGAGGCCTGGCCCTCGTAGCCCTCGTAGTTGTAGTTCGACCAGTTCGTGACCTCGTTGGGGCCGACCGTCACCGGCAACGACGAGGCCGAGAGGATGAAGGGCGGCACGACCGCCACCATGACGCCGAGCAGGCCGAGGATGGCACCGCTGACGGCGGCCGGACCCCAGCGACGCGGCCTCGGTGGTGGTGGCGGCCACCGGGGCGGGTCCGGCTCCAGCGCCAGTTCGTCGGTGGCGACCGGCTCGTCCCACGGGCGGTGGGGTGGCGGCACCTCGGACCACGGAGCGGCTTCGGCGGCAGCCACACGGCTGTCCCGGGCCCGGCGCCATGCGATCGCCACGATCATGCTCCAGGTCCCGAAGGCCCAGGCGGCCATGAAGTAGACGGAGATGAACCAGAGTGGGAGCAGCCGGACGTTGTAGAGGCTGCCCTGCGGGTCGACCGCGGTCGCCACGGCTGACACGACCCCCAACACCGTCACGGTGATCCCGAAGCGGCTGCGCGTGACCACAGCCGTGACAGCCCCGATCCCCGCCAGCACGAGAGCCCAGGCGTCAGCCTCGCGGAAGTACTGGGCCCACCCTTCCACGTTGGTGTACCCCATCGACGACGAGTACGCGTGCTCCAATCCGAAGGGAACGAGCCACCAGCCGGTGAGCAACAGTCCGATCCCCACTGTCGATCCCGCCCACCAGAGGGTGCGCGTCCAGGGCACCGGTGCCGCGGAGCGATCGCTGCGCCAGGCGTGCAAGCGCGCATCGGAGATCCCCCAACGCGCCGGCAGGAGCTCGACGATGGTCAGGATGACCGCGCCACCCAATGCGTACATGCCGGGGACGATGTGCGACAGCACGGTCCCGGCGAGCACGATCGCGGCCCACCCGCGGTATCTCCCCTCCCTGATCGCACAGGCGAAGAGCCCGAGAAAGAGCACGGCCAGAGACAGGCTGAAGGAATAGGCGTACTCCCCCGCCAACGTCGAGAAGAGGTTCCCGCCGTAAATGGTGAAGGTGTAGTCGAACAGGAAGGGCAGTGTCGCCGCGGCCAGCAGGGTGGGGAGCGGGGCCCGGAGCCGGAAGAACCTGCCGCATGCCCAGGCGCAGATCGGCAGCATCACCGAACCGAGGATCGTCCCCAGCTTGAAGGCCACGCCGTAGGGGATGATCCATCCGCCGATGGCGATGAAGAGGTCGGGGATCGTGAAATAGAACGTGTAGAGCGGAAACCCGTCGTACCAGCCAGGATCCCATCCGGTGAGGTGGCCGTGGCTGACCAGGCTCTCGAGGAACTTGGGCATCGCAATGTGCGCGCCGGTGTCGCCGCCGGTGGTCGTCGTGTTGGTCAGCAGCATGCTCGGGTGCAGCTGCGACAACGTCACGATGATGACGCTGGCGATCGTGATGACGGTGATGGCCCCCGGTACCCACCACCAACTCCCCCGGGACGACATGCCGGTATCCGGCGTCGACGGGTCGGATTCCGGAGGGACCTGCTCCATCACGTCGGCTCCGGGCTGAGTGAGCTCAGTCACCTGCGACCATGTGCGAGCCAGCGCGGTCCAACATGCCCCTCGAACCACGGTCGTTCCGCCACATCGCGCTTACGTTATCGGCCCGATCTCCGTCGGAGGGCTCAGGTCAGCAGGGTCCCGCGGGCCCGCTGCCTGGGAAAAGGTCCCACGGGCGGGCACGATCGGCTCCGCGCACCTCAGATCAGCGGGCGACCCCCACCCGCGCCGCCGGACGGGAACCCGGCTGCTCCCGCAGGATCGGCGAGAAGACAGGCGGGTCGGCGACGTCGGGCGCCAACGCACCATTGATCTGCTGCCACGTTCGCCGTGCCGTTTGGTGCAGGCGCTGGCGACGTGCCGCCCCGTTCTGGGAATCGAAGTAATAGGCCAGTCCGAATCCGAGGGCGGACGCCACGATCCTCCCCGTGGCCCTCCTCCCTCGTTGTATCCGCCTGCTTGCTGCACGCAAGAGTTCCTGCCGGTGTGCCTGCATTGCGCAGCCTCCCTCGACTACAGCAATACCCCGTCTTCGCGGTGGAAAACCGCTCAGCCCCGGACCCGAGTCGAGCTGGGGTCGTAGAGAGCACCGGTGCGGACGTCGATCGGCACCACCTCGTCACCGACCGTCGCCTCCCAGGTCCCGGCGCTCAGGTCGTCGCGGCCGACAGGCCCGCCGTCGGGGCGCCACACGTAGGCGAGCCCCACGGCCGACCCGCACGTGGCGGACCACGCCGCCGACGTCACCTGGCCGGCGGGTGCACCGTCGTGCAGCACGAGCTCGCCTCCCCAGAGCATTGAGGCGGGCTCGCGCACCTGGAACGAGACGAGGCGCCGCCGCGGGCCCGCCGCAATGGCCGACTCGAGGGCGCTCCGGCCCACGAAGTCGATGGATGTCGCGAGCTTGCAGGTGAAGCGCAGGCCGGCCTCGAGTGGGGTGTGGTCCGGCGTCAGGTCGGAGCCGAACGCCCGGTAGCCCTTGTCGAGCCGGAGGCTGTTGATGGCGTAGTACCCCGCATCGACGAGACCGAGATCGGACCCGGCGCCCACCAGGTCCTCGTAGACGCCGACCGCGAACTCGGCCGGGACGTAGAGCTCCCAGCCCAACTCGCCGACGTAGGTGATCCGGGTGGCGCGGACCGTGGCGTAGCCGAGGGCGATCTCGCGGCTCGACGAGAAGGGGAACGCCTCGTCGGACAGGTCGGCCGTGCCCAGGCGCCCGAGGAGCGCACGCGACGCCGGGCCCATGACGCCGATGACGGCGAACGCCGAAGAGACATCGACGACCGACACGTGGTCCCTCCGACGGAGGTGCCGCTCGATCCATGCCGCGTCCCGCACCGGCGAGGCCGCGCTCGTCACGAGGAGATAGCGGTCCGCCGCCAACCGGGTCACCGTGACATCGGCTTCGTAGCCTGCACGCTCGTTGAGCATGCCGGTGTAGACGGCCCGCCCCGGCTCGACGGCGACGTCGGCCGTGCAGAGTCGCTGCAGCACCGTCTCGGCATCCCGGCCGACGACGAGGAGCTTCCCGAAGGATGTCTCGTCGAAGACCGCCACGCGCTCCCGGGTGGCCGCCTGCTCCGCAGCCGACCAGGCGAGCCAATCGGGCCGACCCCAGGTGTAGTCGAGCTCCGCCGACTGCCCGGACGGGGCGAAGACGTTGGGTCGCTCCCACCCCATCTTGGAGCCGAACACCGCGCCCTTGGCGGCCAGGAGGTGATGGAGGGGCGAACGGCGGAAGGGGCGCGCCGTTGCCAGCTCGCGGTTCGGCCACGGCACTGCGTAGTGCAGGCCGAGGACCTCTCCTACCCGGTCACGCAACCACCGGTTGTTGGCGTTGAAGGGGGCGAACCGTCGAATATCGACCGCGACGAGATCGCTCGCCGGCTCGCCCTCGACGATCCAGTCGGCCAGGGCGCGTCCGGCGCCGCCGGCCGATGCGATGCCGACCGAATTGAAGCCGGCCCCGACGAAGAAGCCGCGGAGGGCGGGGGCCTCGCCCAGGATGAACTGGTTGTCGGGGGTGAAGCTCTCCGGCCCGTTGTAGAGCTTCTTCAGCCCGGTGTGTTGCAGCACCGGGATCCGTTGGACGGCCGACTCCATCAGCACGCTGAAGTGATCCCAGTCTTCCTCCAGGAGCTGGAACTCGAACGGGTGCGGCAACGCGTCCGGCGCGACCCAGGGCTTGGCCGTCGGCTCGAAGCCGCCCACGACCAGTCCGCCGACCTCTTCCTTGACGTACGTGTACCCGTCGGGGTCGCGCAAAATGGGCAGGTCGGGGCGGACACCCTCTATGGCCTCGGTCACGACGTAGAAGTGCTCGGCCGAGTGCAGCGGCACGTCGACCCCGCAGAGGAGACCGACCGCCTTGGCCCACTGGCCGGCGCAGTTCACGACCACCTCGGCCTCCATCGGGCCCCGGTCCGTCACGACGCCCGTGACGCGGCCTTGGCTGGTGGCGATCGCGGTGACCCTGGTGTGCTCCGCGATGCGCACGCCGCGCTGGCGGCTCCCCCGGGCGAGTGACGCGGTCACGTCGACCGGGTTCACGGTGGCATCGCCGGGCAGCCAGAGCGCGCCGAGCAGGTCGCCGATCTCCAGAATGGGGTACCGCGCCAGAGCCTGGGCGGGCGTGAGGAGCTCGCACTCCAGGTCGTACGCCTCGGCCGTGGCGGCCGTACGGCGGAGCTGCACCAGGCGCTCCGGCGTGCGCGCCACCGTCACACCCCCGCACCGCTTGAGGCCCGTGGCCAGCCCCGTCTCGGCCTCCAGCTCGCCGTAGAGGCGCGCCGAGTACTGCACCAGGCGCGTCCCGGACTCGGTGGCCCGCAGCTGGCCGAGGAGGCCGGCCGCATGCCAGGTCGTGCCGCACGACAGCTCTCCCTGCTCGAGCAGGACCACGTCGGTCCACCCGCGACGCGCCAGATGGTACGCGGTCGACGTGCCGATGACACCGCCTCCGATGATCACGACGCGGGCGCGATCGGGAAGATCGCCCGTTCTGGGGATGTCCGTCCCCGTCGGCTCGTCCGTCACCCGCTCAGTCTGCCCGCGCCGCGTCGGACAGGAGACGCTCGAGCTCGGGGCCGGCGAAGGTGGCCTCGGCCCGCTCGTACTTCTCCATCCCCCAGCTCCAGAAGTCGAAGTCGAGCGAGCTGGACCCGTCCTGGATGGAGGCCCAGAGCGTCCAGCCGTACTGCGACATCAGGCCCCAGAGCCGGGACCGCGCCACATGGCCACGCGACGGTGCCCCGTCGTACTCCTCGACCAGTTCCTCCAGCTGCTCGAGCGTGAGGTGGCACTCGCTCCAGATGTTGCCCAGCTCGAAGTACGGATCGTTGTTGCCCGCGTACTCGTAGTCGATGATCGACACCGTCCGGCCGTCGTCAATGAAGTTGGCCGCCAGCAGGTCGTTGTGACAGGGCCGCAAGGCGACAGGTCGCACGGCCAGCGCGCGGCGGATCCGTTCCACGGTCTCTGCGTGACCGAGATAGCCCGCCGGGAGACGGAACCCGCGGCGCTGGACCCGCGCCAGGTACTCGGGCTGCAACTCGAACATGTCGAACCGGTTGACGAACGCGGGGCCGGCGTGCAGCCTCCGGCAGGCGTCCGCCACCCGCGGCAGCATGCCCGGGCGCTGCAGGTGCTCGTCGCTCAGCGTCTCCCCCTCCAGGAATCCGATGACGAGAAGCCCTTCGTCGGGATGGAACTCGACGACCGGCGCCCCCACGCCGGCTGCGGCGGCGCGGACGCTGTTCTCGTATTCGGCCAGGCGGTCGACGCCGAGCCCGTCGGGGGACGAAGGTGCCGAGTGTCGGACCACGTAGACACCGGTGGGCGTCGACACCTTGTAGTTCTTGTTCGTGAGGCCGCCGGGCAGGGGTTCGACGTGACACGGCTGCCCGCGCAGCACGTCTATCCGCTCGAGCAGCGCGGCATCGATCCCCGCGCCGTCACCGGCGCTCACCGCTGCGGCATCGGCCCGCCGCTCAGGGCAGCGACGATGCGGGGGTCTCCGGGAGGACGTCGATCGTGTGCTTGGGCCCGGTGAACCAGTTCTTGACCGACGCATGCCAGTAGATCCACAGCAGAATCAGGGCTCCCGGGAACACCAGGATCGTGTAGTTCACGAACTTCCACGAGAAGCCTGAGACCCACGGCACGCCCAGGTTCACATTCGGGAGGAACGCCATGAACGACACGAGGACGATGTCGAGGAGGGCGATGACGGAGAGCCACTTGTACTTCGACCCGAGGCTCCATTCGCCGCCTTCGAAGCGGTCCCCCATCCGCCAGCGGTGCCAGATCGGCACGGCGAAGCACCAGTACAGGCCGATGACCCCGATGGAGACGACCGCGTTGAAGGCGACGGGGACGGCCACGCCGTTGACGTTGACCTTGATCAGCGCGGGCGAGGTGAGGATCAGGGCGATCACGGCCACGGCGATCACCCCGTACACCGGGACCCGGCGGGAGTTGAGCCGGGCCCACAACTTGTTCCCCGGGACGGCACCGTCGCGGCTGAACGCGAAGAGCATCCGGGTGCAGCTCGTCATGCAGGCCATGGTGCAGAACAGCTGCCCGACGGTGGCGATGAGGAGCACCGTGCCGCCCCAACGGGAGGTGAGGGCCTGGGCGAAAATGGTCGCCACGCCGCCGCCGCCCTTGGTCACGCCGGCCTCGTTCTGGACGGCGAAGAGGAACGAGAGCAGCAGAATCCAGCCGCCGATGGCCGAGTAGAAGATCGACCGCCAGATGCCCTTCGCGGCCGAATTGGCGGCCGAATGGGTCTCCTCCGACAAGTGGGCCGACGCGTCGTAGCCCGTGATGGTGTACTGCGTGAGCAGTGCGCCGAGCGGGAGCACAATGAAGATGAAGCCCCAGCCGTTGGTCTTGCCCCCGAAGAACCCGGTGTTGTTCACGGTGGAGGTGAAGACCATGCTGGCGCTGGCGTGGTGATGGGGCAGGAAGATCAGGATGAGCACGATGGCCGCCGCACCCAGCACGTGCCACCAGACCGAGATGTTGTTGAAGATGCTGAGCAGGTGGCTCGAGAAGATGTTGATGACGGCGGCGATGATGAGGATCGCGAGGAAGTAGAGGAAGATCGTGTCGAGGTTGCCGGAGGTGTAGCTGCCCGGCGCGAGGAAGCCGAGCGTGAGGTCGAAGAAGGTGGCGCACCCGTAGGCCACCGAGGCCACAATGGCCAGGAGCCCGATGAGGTTCAACCACCCCGTGTAGTAGCCGGCCTTCACGCCTCCGAGCTTGGACGCCCACCAGTAGATGCCGCCCGACGTCGGGAAGGCCGACACGAGCTCGGACAGGCAGACCCCGATGCAGAGCACGAGGGCGGCGAGGATCGGCCAGCCCCAGGCGATGGCGGCGGGGCCGCCGCCGTTCCAGCCGGCGTAGAAGGTGGTGAAACAGCCGGCGAGGATCGAGATGATCGAGAAGCTGATGGCGAAGTTCGAGAACCCGGACCAGGAGCGGTTCAGTTCCTGCTTGTAGCCCATGCGGGCGAGTTCCTGCTCGTCCACGCTCAGCGTCGAGAAGTCGACGACTTCCTCCGGGGTGGCTTCGTCTACGACACCTTCAGGCACGTATATCCCCTTTGTTCGGCGGGTCTGTCTCCAGGACTGCACCGGCTATTGCGGGCACGATAGCAAGCCGCTTCGTCGCGTGACGGGATTAGTGACCCCGAGGCAGCCGGGAGTCCCTTCCCGCCTGTCAGTATGAATGGAGTGTCCGGGAATCGCCACCCATGGCGTGGGAAGCGAAGCAATCCGGTGCCCGACGAGGAGGGCCAGCCGTGAGGGTCCTCGCCATCGACCAGGGGACCTCGGCGACCAAGGCGGTCGTCTTCGGCGACCACGGCGAGACCCTGGCCTCCGTCGAAGCAGGCGTGACACCGCGGGCCGTGCCGGGCGGCGGTGTCGAGCAGGATCCCGAGCAACTCTGGGAGTCCGTGTGCGAGGCGGGGCGGGGCGCCGTCGCACGAGCGGGCGGGGACGTCGCCGCCGTCGGCTTCGCCAATCAGGGGGAGACGGTGTTGGCCTGGGACCGCACCACGGGACGGCCGCTCAGCACAGCCATCTCCTGGCAGGACCGGCGCGCCGCGACCATCTGCGCCGAGCTGGCTGCTGCGGCCGGCGACCTGACCCGCACGACCGGGCTGCCCCTCGATCCGTACTTCGCGGCACCGAAGATGCAATGGCTGCGTCGCCACGTCACCGACGAGGGCGTGGTGACCACGAGCGACGCCTGGCTCGTCCACCGCCTCACCGGTGCCTACGTCACCGACGTCACCACCGCCTCGCGGACGATGTTGCTCGACCTCGGATCGCGTACGTGGTCGGCGCCGGCCTGCGCGGCGTTCGGGCTCGACCCGGCCGACCTGCCCGAGGTCGTCGGCAGCGCGCAGGCTGTCGGCCATACCGAGGCCTTCGGGCCGTCGCTCCCCGTGACCGGTCTCAGTGTCGACCAACAGGCCGCGTTGGTCGGAGAGCACTGCCTCGAACCGGGCGAGTCGAAGTGCACCTACGGCACGGGCGCCTTTCTCCTGGCCAATGCCGGCCCGCGGCCCGTCCTGTCGTCGGGTGGCTTGGCCGTCTCGGTGGCCTGGCAGCTCGACGACGGTGCCGCCTACTGCATGGACGGACAGGTCTACGCCGCCGGCGCCGCCGTCGGCTGGCTGCAGCGTTGGGGATTCCTGCGCCGTCCCCAGGAGCTCGACACCGTTGCCGGTTCCGTGAACGGCGGCGACGGTGTCACCGTGGTTCCGGCCCTCACCGGCCTCGGCGCGCCATGGTGGCAACCCGACGCCCTGGCCAGCATCACGGGGATCGGCCCGGCCACGGAACCCGCGCACGTGGTCCGCGCCACGCTCGAAGGCCTGGCGGCCCAGGTGACCCTGCTGGCCCGCGCCGCCGCCGTCGACCTGGGCCGCCCTCTCGCGCTCCTCCGGGTCGACGGTGGGCTGACGCGCTCCCGGGTGCTCATGCAGACGCAGGCGGACCTGCTGCAGATTCCCATCGAGGTCGCCTCCTCGCCGCACGCCACGGCGGCCGGCGTGGGTGCACTGGCCCGCCTCGGCGCGGGCTCCGGTGCCACGTTGGCCGACGCCATCAGGTGGGACGAGCCAGACGCCCGTTACGAGCCCGCCATCGGCCCCGACGAGGCGGACGAGCGTCTGGCGCGCTTCGAGCGTGCCGTGGCCCGCATCGATGCCACGCGCCCGACGCCGCGCCCGCCGTCGTGAACGACGGGCCGAAGTACGACGTCGCCGTCATCGGCGCCGGGGTGGTCGGCACCGCCATCGCACGCCAGCTCGCCCGGTACCGGCTCCGCACCGTGGTGCTCGAGCGCGGCCTCGATGTCGGCACCGGCACCTCGAAGGCGAACACCGCCATTCTGCACACCGGCTTCGACACCCAACCGGGCAGTCTCGAGTCCACGCTGGTCCCGCGCGGGCATGCGCTGCTGAGCGACTACGCACGCGCGGCGGGCATCGCGCTCGAGCCGACGGGAGCCGTCCTCGTGGCCTGGGACACCGAGCAGGCGGCCCGGCTGGACGACGTGCTCGTCAAAGCCACGGCCAACCGGTACGGGCGCGCCGCTCCGCTGACGATCGAGGAGCTCTACACCCGTGAGCCCCACCTCGCTCCCGGCGCGACGGGCGCCGTCGCCATCCCCGACGAAGCGATCATCTGCCCGTGGAGCCCGAGCATCGCCTTCGCCACCGAAGCGGTCGGTGCCGGCGTGGAGCTCCGGCTCGGCGTGGAGGTCGGCGACGTGGAGCGGGCGGGCGACGACCCGAGAACGGGCCGAGAGCGGGGACGACTGGCTGCTGCACACCTCCGGGGGTCCGATCCGATCCGGCTGGGTCGTCAACGCGGCCGGGCTCGGGTCGGACCTCCTCAACCGGCGCTTCGGCCACGAGGAGTTCACGATCGCCCCCCGGCGGGGCCAGCTCGTCGTGTTCGACAAGCTGGCGCGACCTCTCGTGTCCTCCATTGTGCTGCCCGTGCCCACAGAGCGGACCAAAGGCGTCCTGGTGGCGCCGACGGTGTACGGCAACGTGCTGGTGGGCCCCACGGCGGAGGACATCGCCGACCCCGAGGACAGCGCCACCACGGCTGCGGGCCTCGACGCGTTGCTCGACGCGGGCGGCCGCATTGTGCCCGCGCTGGCCGGGGAGGAGGTCACGGCGACGTACGCCGGCGTGCGCGCCGCCACCGAGCATCGGGACTACCAGATCACGGTCCACGACGCTGAGCGCTATGCCTGCGTCGGGGGCATCCGGTCCACCGGCCTGACCGCGTCGCTCGCCATCGCCGAGCACGTCGTCGCGCAGATGGGGGCGGCGGGGCTCGCGCTGGTCGAGGCGGAGGAGGAGCCGCGGATCCCCTCCATGCCCGAGCTCGGCGAGCGGGCCACGAGGCCCTTCGAGGACGAGGGCCGGGTGCGGGCCGATCCGGCCTACGGCCGCATCGTGTGCTTCTGCGAACGCGTCACCGAGGGCGAGGTACGCGACGCGCTGCACAGCGCGCTCCCCGCCGTCGACCTCGGAGGGGTGCGCCGGCGCACCCGCGCCACCAACGGTCGCTGTCAGGGGTTCTTCTGCGGTGCGGCCATCGCCGCCCGCCTGGCGCCGGCGGCCAGGGCATGAGCCGGACCAGCGTGTCGGTGGACGCGCTCGTGGTCGGCGGTGGCCCCGCCGGCCTCGCCGCGGCCACCGCCCTGCGCACGGGCGGCGCCGGACGCGTGCTGGTGGTGGAGCGGGAGGACCGGGCCGGCGGGATCCCCCGGCTGTGCGAGCACACCGGCTTCGGCCTGCGCGACCTGCGCCGGGTCCTGAGCGGTCCGGCGTACGCCCGGCGCTGGGTGGAGCGGGCCACCGCTGCCGGCGCGGACATCCGGACCCGCTCCATGGTGACGGGGTGGGCGGGCCCGAACCGGGCCGAGGTGACCGGCCCGGACGGGTTGCTCGAAGTGGAGGCGCGCACCGTGGTGTTGGCGACGGGCGCGCGGGAGCGCCCGCGGGCGGCCCGCCTGGTCCCGGGCACACGTCCCGCGGGGATCTTCACGACCGGCCAGCTCCAGCAGTGGGTGCACGCCCAGCACCTGCCGCTCGGCGGACGGGCCCTCGTCGTGGGGGCAGAGCACGTCTCGTACTCCGCCCTGCTGACGCTGCGTGACGCCGGTGTCCGCCCGGTGGCCCTGGTCACCGACCTGCCGCACACGCAGACCTTCCGCCTCTTCGACCTCGTCGCCCGCGTCGGCCTCCGGGTGCCGGTCTGGACGGGGACGTCCGTCACCGCGGTGCGCGGGCGTACGCGTGTGGACGAGGTGCTCGTCCGCGGGCCGGATGGCGCCGAGCGCGCCGTGGCCGTCGACGCCGTCGTCTTCACCGGGGACTTCATCCCGGACAACGAGCTGGCCCGCCTGGCGCACCTCGCCATGGACAGCGGCACCCGGGGCCCCGCCTGCCGCGCTGGACGGCACGACCACATCGCCCGGGATCTTCGCCGCCGGGAACCTGGTGCACCCGGCCGAGACGGCGGACGTGGCGGCGCAGCGGGCCCGCGCCGTCGGTGACGCCGCCGCCACATGGCTGCGCGCCGGGGGCGCGTCCACCACCGGGGCGGAACCGGTCCGGCTGCGCGTCACCGATCCCTTGCGCTGGGTCGCTCCCAACCTGGTGGCACCGGGACACGGCCAGGCCGGGTCAGCGCCCGTGCTCGTGCGCCCACGCACGTTCCTGCGTCATGCCCGTCTCGACGTGACGCAGGGTGACCGGCTGCTCCGCTCTTCTCACGTGCGCCGCATGGTCCCCAACCGGTCGCACACGCTGGCGCCGGACTTCCTGCACCTCGTGGAGCCCGGAGAGGATGTGCGGCTGTCGGTGTCGTGAGCCGGGCGGTTCCGCCGGGACGTGTCCCTCGCTAGGACATCTCCGCCAGGATCTTGGCCTTCTGCGCGTCGAATTCGGCGTCGGTCAGGATCCCCTGGTCCTTGAGACTCGCCAGCTCCTTCAGCTTGTTGATCAGGTCGTCGGAGTCCGGCGCGGCAGCGACCGGCTCCGGAGCGGGCGCGGCCTGCTGGGCCGCGGCGTTCTGCTGGGCCGCCGCCTTCTGCTGCTGATGGCGGCTCACCCCGCCGGCCACCGCGGTCGCCGTACCGGCGATCACTGCTGTTCTCCCAACCGTCCGCAGGACCGGCCGGCGTCGCATCATGGGCATTGTCGTGCTCCTTCTCTTCCGATTTCGGTTCTAGCTCTTCAGTGCGGTGGACAGGTCCTCGAACGCCGCCTCGATGAGGTCGTTCGGGATGCGGGCGCTGTCGATGAGCACGCCGCCCGAACCGCGGATCGCCTCCACGAGCGGCACGGCCCACAGGTCCTCCCAGAGGATGACCAGCGCGGAGTTCCCCTCCGGCAGGTTGGCCGCCACGTGGTCGAGGTCCTCCATGTTGACGAGGCCACCGACCTCACCCTCGATGTCGTTGAAGGCGGCGAGCTCGTCCATCTGGTCGAACTCCAGGCTGACCGTGTCACCGGCCTCGTCCTTGGCCACGAAGACCAGGTCGAGGATGCGCACCGTGCCGCTGGCGACCAGCTTGGCGACCTCCGGGGCGACGTTGCCGTTGAATTGATTGCCCGGGAAGGCGATCACCGTGTAGCTGACTGGTCCGATTGTCATCGTGTCTCCTGTTCTCCTGTGCAGATTTTCGATCGAGCTCTGTGCATGTGTACGGCCTGCGGGCGTCTGCGTCCAGCCCGGCTCAGCCGGCCAGGATCTTGGCCTTCTCGGCCTCGAACTCGGCATCGGTCAGCACGCCCTTGGCCTTGAGGTCGGCCAGCTTGTGCAGCTGGTCGGCGGACGTCTCGCCGGGGGTGCCGGCCGTCTGCTTGACGTACTGGTCGAAGGCCTTCTGCTGCAGCGCGGCCTGCTGGGCTGCCCGCTCGTGCATCTTGCCGCCGCGGGCGATCAGGTACACCAGGACGCCGAGGTACGGCATGACGATGATGAAGATCACCCACAGGCCCTTGGCCCATCCGCCCATGTCGTGGCTGCGGAAGATGTCGATGAACACCATGAAGAGCAGCCAGATCCAGATGATGAAGAGGAAGAAGTACAGCGTGGTGAGGAAGATGTCGAGGATGGGATAACTCGAGGCGAGCATGGAATCTCCTTCAGTCGGTGCAGCGTGGTCGTGAGGCGGGCAGGGATCGGGCCCGTGCCGTGCGGTCGCTCAGCATCGCACATTTGCAATGGGGGTGGTCCAGTCCCGCCGCTCCCAGGCCGGTCCCAGCACCGCCGCCGTGGCCACTACATCCCCTCTTCGGCGTGGAGCCGGCCGCTCTTGCACGCCGCCGCGAAGGCCTCGTAGTCCCGCTCGTTCTGGTCGGCGTAGGACTCGGCGAACTTGGCCAGGGCCTTGTCGAAGGTGTCGCTGTTCCCGAGGTACGCCGCCATGGCGAAGCGGTCGCCGGAGCGGGCATGGGCCCGGGCCAGCGTGAGGGCGCACAACTTCCCGTAGGCCTCCAGGCCTTCGGGCACCACCGTCTCAATGTCGAAGGAGCCCTTCCAGTCCTGCAGCTGGCGCACGTAGTAGTCGTGGGGCGCGCCGTCGAGGCCGTCGGCGCGCTGCCATCCGAGGAAGATGTCGCTGCTGGCCTGCATGAGGCGCTGGCCGGCCACGACCCGGGCGCCGTGGTTGCCGTAGTGGCTCTTCTTGGTGAAGCGCTCGAGCACCGATGCCTCGGCCTCCTTGGCCTGCAGGAACAGGACGTCCTCGGGGGCGGTTCCGAGCATGAGGATCACCCAGACGCGGGTGCCGACGCTCCCCACGCCGACCACCTTGCGGGCCATCTGGGCGAAGCGGTACCCCTCGAGCAGGTGGCGCCGGTCCGTCGACAACGTCTGGCGGTACCGTCGCAGCAGGTCGTGGAACATGCCCACGAACTGGTCGGCCTGCACCTCGGGGAACACCTCCTCGACCGGCACGAGGAGCGGCGGGTCGCTGATGATGCGGCGCTCGCCGTCGACCACGGTGGTCAGCTTGTCGAGCGCCTTCATGCTGTCCTTGGTGCGCGCCTTCTCGAGCACCTTCGTGGCCGTCGCCGCCATGTGCTGCTCCGCCTTCGAGCCCGAGGCGGCCGCCTGGGACACCAGCGATGTCATCACCTCGGTCGCGTCGACATGGAAGTACCAGACGTCGAGGTTGGACATGGACGCCATCTGGCTCATCGCTTCGCGGTAGGCCCGGCCCAGCTCCGTGATGGCGTGGGCGCGCACCGCCTTGGCGTGGCCCCGGTCCCGGCCGGCCACCACGACGCTGGCCGCCAATCGCTTGACGTCCCACTCCCACGGCCCGGGGTTCGTCTCGTCGAAGTCGTTGCAGTCGAAGACGAGCCGGCGTTCGGGCGACCCGAACACGCCGAAGTTGGACAGGTGGGCGTCCCCGCAGATCTGGGCCGTGAGCCCCGAGCACGGCGTGGTCGAGAGGTCCGAGGCCATGATGAGGGCGGCGCCGCGGTAGAAGGCGAACGGTGAGGCCAGCATCCGGCCGTAGCGGATGGGAACCAGCTGCTGCACCCTGGTCGTGGCCTGCTCCTCCAGCAGGGAGACCGGGTCGGGTCGGTCGGGGCCGGGTTCGAACGTGCCGTGGCTACTCCGCGGCACCGTCGCCCGGGCCTCCTTGCCCATCGCCCGGCACTCCGCCTCGCTCCTGTGCGGGACGATCGTGACGGGAGGCTCGGCCAACGGGATCCCTGTCTCCTCAGCCACACTGCACCACCTCCCTGGACACGTCGCCGCGTCCTCGTTCCGGGTCCGAGGCTACGACCACCGGGGACCGCGCCGCGCCGCGGCAGGGCCGAGCACCGTGCGACGGGCCCGCGCCGGGGACCACGCGCCCGGCCCGGATAGCCTTGGACCCTTTCCCCGCCGCCGACCCGGCGTCACAATGACGCGGTCGGAGGGCAGCGCCGCCGGCCGACGACCGCGGAGCGGCCAGACACACGGAAGCCCGGAGGCGGGCTGAGACGAGGGGCCCAGTGACGGTGGAGCACGACGATCGGAGCGCAGCGGACGACGCCGCGCCCGGCGCCGCGTCCGGGCCCACCCGCCGCGCCCGAGCCGGAGCGCTGATCGCCAAGCTCATTGATGCCATCCGGCGCGGCGACGACAAGGCCGTCGAGCAGGCGGTCATCCAACTCAGCCGGCGCAGGCGCTGGCTCGCCCCCCTGGCCCTCATCGTCGGCGCCTTCCTCATGCTCTTCCAGGGCGTGAAGCTCCTCTACACGAACTGGCGCCTGGCGGTGGTGCAGATCATCCCCGCCATGTGGATCTGGCTGGCCATGCTCGACATCAAGATCCACGTCCTGCACGGCAAGCAGTTCCATGTCGTGCGCGGCCCCATCCTGATCCCGTGCGTCCTCGGCGTGACGGTGCTGACGGCGGCCAGCTTCTACCTCAACGGCGTGTTCGCCTTCGCCATCGCGGTGCCGGGGCAACCGAAGATCCGCCCCGCCTTCAGCCGGGCCAACGGGCACCTGCGCGTGATCCTGGCCTGGGGGTGCGGCGTCGGGTTGGCGCTGTCGTTCTCCGCGCTGATCGCCACCCGCTGGGGGCACTGGCCCTTCGTCATCAGCCAGAGCATCGTCGTCGGCGTCATGATGCTCTGCTACATCGCCGTGCCGGCCCGGCTCGTCGGCGTCGAGAAGAGGGCGCGGTCACGCCGGGACACCCTGGCGGCCTCCGCGGTCGGCGGCGCCGTCGGCGCCGTCGTGTGCTCCCCGCCCTACATGCTGGGTCGCATCGGCATCTTGATGCTGGGCTGGCCCTACGTCTTCTGGTTGGGCGTCGTGCTCATCATCATCGGGGCCACGCTGCAGACCGGCGCCACGAGTGCCGTGAAGGCGGTCAAGTTCTCCGCCAAGCTCGTCGGCCACCCGGCCGAGGGCACCGGGCCGGTGGCAGGCTGACCGCCACGCCCGTCCCGCTCCCGGGCTGAATCGAGGGCCCGGGCCCGCCGGGGTCAGGCCGTCCCGAGCGGTGCGATGCTGTAGCCGGCGGCGGCCCAGCGCTGGGTGTGCAGGAGATGGTCGTCGAGCCAGTAGGCGTCGTCCTCGGTCACCACGAGCAGCTCCTCGAACTTCACCCCGACGCCGTCCCGGCCGATGTGCGGCTCGAGGGCCCAGAGCCCCGGCGCCGGCCGCCACCCGGCCAGGGGGCCGTCGTTCCACACGGGGTAGGCCCCTGCGTCGTCGCCGGCGGCGCGGTGCCCGGCGTCGAGCAGGCCCGCCGCGGCAGCGGCACCGAAGCCCGGCAGGAGCGACGGGCCCGCCGGTTCGGCGCCCAGCGGGAAGACCAGGTGGCCCAGCGCCCTGTCGGGGTAGTGCGCGTGGCAGCTCTCCCAGCCCTGCTGCCTCACCAGCCCGTCGAGCTCGCGGGTCAGGCCCTGCATGGTCGCACCGGCCCGGACGCCTTCGACCAGGAAGGTGCGGATCCGGGCCAGGCCCGCATCGAGCTCGTCGAAGACGTCGTCGTCCCCGAGCACGCACGAGTAGCCGACGTCGGCCGGAATGCCGCGGACGACCGGCGCCAGGTCGAGGATCAACGGGGTGCCCTCGGCCAGCGCGGTCCCGGTCGGGAAGAAGGACCGGCCCGGCAGCTGGCCCGAGGCCGTCAGCTCCAGGATCCCCACCGCGGCGGGCGCCGCCCACCCCTCGCCGAGCAGGGTGCGGCGGCCGAACCAGGCGTAGGGCTGGTGGAAGACCTGGGTCACGTCGTGCGCGGCCTGCGCCACCGCCAGGAGACGGCAGACGTCGGCCTCGGTCATGCCCTCCCGGAGCTGGCCTTCGACGGCCTCGGCCATGTCGTAGGCCAGGCGCTGGACCTGGCGGAACCGGTCGAGCTCCGCGGCCGAGTACGGGAAGGAACTGCTGTTCACGTGGTGGGGACCCCTGTCAGGCGTTCGAACCGATGGAGCCGCCCGCCCCACTGGTGCTGTGCCGTGCAGCGTGGCACAGCCCCGCGGGGCCCTCCAACCCCGACCCCCGGAGCAGGGTGTTCAGCCGGCCACGAGGGCGTCGGTCAGGACGTCGACCGCCTCGAGGGCGGCCGCGGTCTCGGGGCTGAGGCCGTAGCGGGCGGCCACGGCGGCCGGTGCGGTGTAGCTGACCGAGGTGGCCTGCCGGGCTCGGCCCAGACGAGCACCTTGAGCGGGAGATCGAGCGCGGCCAGCGGCGCGGCCGCCATGACGCCCGTCCCCGCGGCGGGGTTCCCGAAGATCACGAGCGTGGTCTCCCGCAGCTCGAGGCCGACGGCGCGGGCCTCGGCCTGCTGGTCGATGACGGCGAAGACCTTCACGCCCTTGGACCCCAGCAGGTCCAGCAGGGCTGCCACGGTGTCGGTCACCGAGCGGGGACTGGGCTTGGTGACCACACCGGGTCCGGCGCCCGCCTGACCGTCGGCGCCGGTCATACGCGCTAGGAGGCGGCGGCCCGCACGGGCCTGGCCGCGTGGTTGTCCCGCAACCGCTCCGCCGTCTCCCGGTCCCGCAACGGCATGCCGATGCCGATGGGGACGGTCGAGGCCGGATCGTTCCGGCACTGGACGCACTCGACCACCCACGTCCGGTCCGGACGCTGGACGATCCTGGGATGATGGTTTTGCATCGCCGACTCCTGCGCTTCCCCTGAGAAGCAGCACGATAGCGAGCGCCGGCGCCGAGGGAAACCGCTATGTCGCCCCATGCCGTGCCCCCCTCCGTCGCCCCGTCCGCGCCGCCGACCCGACGCCGGGGAGCCGGCCTCGCGGCCACCGCCGGACCGCCTCTCCGAGGACGGGCCGCGGGCCGCCCGCAGGCTCAGGTGGCGAGCTCTGCGTCCGCCGGCCGGGCGATGATGTAGACGAGCGCGCCGAAGAACGGCACGATCAGGATGACGAGCGTCCAGCCGGCCTTGGCCAGGCCGTGGTGGTCGCGCCGGCGGAAATTGTCGACGAAGCACCAGATGACGAAGAAGAGCAGCAGGAAGATCCCGGCGAACATCAGGAACGTCCAGAACAGGCTGAGCAGCGGCCATGTGTATGCGAGCATGGTGTGCACCTCCGGAGGTCGAAGCTAACGGCCGCCGTGGCGGCGCCGGTGGATGCCGACGCTCCTCACCCGCCGATGGTCATTGGCCACTCACCAGCCCGTAGATGCTCTTGGCCATGAGATAGAGCCCGAGGGCGAGCGACAGGAACACAATGGCCTGATCGCGGTGCGTGGTGATCCAGTTCAGCAGCGCATTGAGCGTGTGCTTGACCTGGGCCGGCCGCAGGGCGGCGTAGATCTCCATGACGAGGTAGCTCGCCGAACACAACACGCAGAAGGCGAACACGGCGATGTACTGCGCGGTGTCCGAGAGCTTGGCTGTCGTGATGTCGGCGACGCCTGCGGTCACCAGCACCCACGGCTGCAGCAGGAAGGCGAGGCCGGCCGCCGACAGCGGGTTGAGACGGTCGATGCCGCGCATCCAGCGCGGCTGCCCCTTGGGCTCCGACTTCCCCCAGGAGCCCCAGCGCCGGTAGGCGATGGCCACGAGCACCACGCCGACGGCCAGCTTCACCGCCAGGGCAGCCGTCGACGGGTTGCTGTTGGGGATGAGCGGCTTGCCTCCGGTGACGAGCACGGTCAGGGCGACGATGGCCACCAGGGTGAGCATCCAGCCCAGCACGAAGCCCAGGCCCTTCATGAGGCCGCGCTCGCTGGCCAGCACCAGGATCATGCCGGTCAGCGGAATGGGCTCGAGGGTGATCACGAGCCCGATCAGGAACAGGTCCAGCAGCACTGCGCACCCCCGATCGGCCGGCCTCGGGGCGAAGCTACACGCTCCGCACCGCCGGCGGCGGGACGCACGACGCCGGCGGGACCGTCAACGGGTGCACAACGCAACGACAACGCACGGGCCACGGAGCACCAACGGATGCGCAACACACGGTCAACGGATCGTCAACGCACGGATCGTCAGCACGGATCGTCAGCACGGATCGTCAACGCGTGGTGGCTCTCCCTCGGACCACCACACGTTGACCTCGCCTCTCGTCGGCTGTCTCCACAGAGCCGCTCGTGCCGTACCGCTTCACAGTCTCCCCCGCCGGGTCAGCGATGTGGCCGCGGGCCCGACGTGGACGAGAAGCCGCCGGGCTCGGGACCCCGTCCCAATGAAACGACCCTTCCCGATGAGGGATCGCGCCGGATCTGTTGAAGGCGAATTGCAGCGCCGGCGACTCTCGTCCACGTCTTCGATCATGGCGGGGACGGCGGGCGGCCACTAGGGCCAAATGTCCCTCTCCGTCGACGACGCGCCTCTCAGCGTGCACCCGTCAGCGATGTGCGCCCGATCCGCGCGCGCACATCGGCCCCGAGGTCGAGTGCGGTCACCGGCGTCGCGGGCAGCCGCGGCGGCAGGGTTACCGACAGGTCACCACCGTCCTCGACCGACCACTCGAGCGGCTCGGCCGATCCGACGAGGCGCACCCGGCGCACCCGCGTCCCGTCGACCGACGGCATGCTGAGCCGTCGCCCCGGGGGCGGGCCGAACACCAGTGCGTAGACGCCCTCGCCGCTCTTGGTGAAGCGCAACGGCGTCCCGTCCAGCGCCGTCGACTCGGTGACGACCCAGGGCCGGCTGCCGTAGATCGCTTCGCCGTTGACGGCGAGCCATGCGCCGAGCCCGCGCAGCGGCGCCTGCTGCAATTCGGGGATCGTGCCGTCCGGCCGTGGGCCCACGCCGATCAGCAGATTGCCGTTCTTCGCCACGACATCGCAGAACATCTGGATCAGGTCCGTCTCCGTGATGATGTCCTCGGGCCGCTCGTGCCGGTTGGCCCCGAAGGAGTGCCCGACGCCGCGGGCCAGCTCCCACTTGCGCGGCGTCGCCGTGCGGAGGACGTCGTACTCGGGTGTGCGGAAGTCGTAGTGCTTCGGGGTGGCAAAGGTGAGGTGCTTTCGCTGCGCGGGGATGTAGGGCCACAAGGCCTGCACGACGGCGCCGGCCACGCGCACCAGTGTGTCCGTGACGGCGTTGCGCGCCAGGCCGGGCTCCTTCCAGCGATCGTTGATGACCCCCTCCTCCACCGCGTTGTAGTAGTCGGCGAAGAGCTGGGGCAGTTCGGGGTCGGGCGGCCACGAGATGTCGTTCCAGAGCACCGACGGCTGATAGCGCGCAATGAGCTCGCGCACGTGCGCCCGCACGTAGGCCACGTAGCGGGCGTCGTACGGGGCGGCCAGCACGGCGTCGGCGCCGGTGGTCATGACCGCATCGTTGTAGGGCCAGTCGTAGCCGCCCGAGTAGTAGAGGCCCATCCGCATGCGCCGGCCGCGCACCGCCTCGCTCAGGTCACCGACCAGGTCACGTCGCGCCCGGTACTCGCCCTTGACCGGGTGCGCCACGGAGGAGGGCCACAGCGCGAAGCCGTCGTGGTGCTTGGTGGTGAGCACGACGTAGCGCGCTCCGGCGTCCTGGCACAGCGCGGCAATGGCATCGAGGTCGGCGCCCGAGGAGGCGTCGTCGAAGGTGCGGACGAAATTGTCGTAGGGATAGTCCTCGCCGTACACCTCCGCGTGGTGCGCGTGGGTCGGGCTGCCCGTGATCTGCATGGTGTTGCGGTACCACTCGGCATAGGGGTTCTCCCGCAGCATCCGCTTGGGCCCGTCGTGGATGAGCAGCTGCTGTATGTCGGGTACCCGCGGCGCCCAGCCGGGGACCGAGTAGAGGCCCCAGTGGATGAAGATGCCCAACTTGGCGTCGTCGTACCAGTCCGGCACCCGGTGGGTCCGCAGCGACTCCCATGTCCCTTCGTACATGCCCAACCCTCTCAGCCGGCGGCCAATTGCGCTCCCCCGGCGCCGCCGTCACCGCCGGCGGCCCCGGAGCCGTCCCCGGGCTTCCCGTAGCGCATCCGGAAGGCCAGGTAGGCGAAGGGCCCCACCAAGATAGGCAGCCAGTACGAAATGATCCGATAGGCCAACGTGGCCACGACCGCATCGACCCCGGGCACGCCGGCCAGGATCAGCAGCGCGCTCAGCCCGGCTTCGACGATCCCGAGGCCCCCGGGTGTGATGGGGATCAGGGCCAGGAGGCCGGCCACGGCATAGGCCAGCAGCACCAAGGACGGGTTCGGCTTGGCCCCGGTGGCCCGGATGCAGGCCAGCAGGGTGCCGAAATCGAAGGCGAGACGCCCGCTGCTCAGCAGCATGGCGGCTTTCCAGCGCTTGCCCAGCACGGAGCGGATGCGGTTGCGCTCGTAGACGAGCTTGTCGGCCAGGCCGCGCATGGGCACGGCCTTGCGCTTGACCCGGTTGCGCGCCGCCTGAATGACGTGCCCGGCCCACCGCAAGGGCCCGTCCAGCATGAGCACCAGCGCACCGAAGCCGGCAAAGAGCACGAACGCAGCGAGGCCCAGCAGCGCAGCGCGCTGCAGGCCGTCGGCGATGGGCGTCCCGGCCAGGATGGCCGGCAGGACGAAGATGGGCAGGGCGAGCAGCCCCGCGATGCCGAGCAGCGAGAAGGCGGTCAGGCCCGCCACCGCGGTGGAGGGGTCGTTGCCCGCCGCCGCCAGCATGCGGAACTGGGTCGCCGCCCCGAATGCCGCACCCCCCGGCACAATGAGGCTGATGGCGTTGCCCGACAGCTGCGACGTCGTGACGGAGAACCACGCGGTCGTGCGCAGAGCGATGCGCTGCAGCGCGATGGTGCACGCGAAGTGCGCCACCTGCAGCCCCAGGGCGAGGGTGAACCAGATCGGGTCGAGTGACGTGAGCTTGTCGAAGGACCCGAAGACCGCCACCAGGCTCGGGAAGACGAGATACAGGGTGATGCCGGCCACCACGACCAGGACGCTCTTCTTGGCGATCGACCGCCACGGCAGCGGGCTCTCGACATCCTGCTCCAGGCGGGTGGCCCGCCGCTGCGAAATGGCGTCGCTGGCGTCGTCGTCCGTGCCCGGCCCCGGCGCCGGGCCCGCCGCCGTCCCTGCCCCCGCGTCCGCAGCGGCAGGGGGCAGCTCCCCGGCCTCCTCCTCGGGCGTGTGTCCTTCGTGCGTCGCCACCGGCGAGCTGCTCTCGGTGGCGACGCGGCCTCCCTAGCTGGCCAGGATCTTGGCCTTCTGGGCGTCGAACTCGGCGTCGGTCAGGACGCCCTGCGACTTGAGGTCGGCCAGCTTGGACAGCTGGTCGGCGGTGCTCGCACCGGGCGTGCCGGCGGCCTGCTTGACGTACTGGTCGAAGGCTTTCTGCTGCTGCGCGGCCTGCTCGGCGGCCCGCTCGTGCATCTTGCCGCCCCGGGCGATGAGGTACACGAAGACGCCGAGGAAGGGGAGGACGATGATGAAGATCACCCAGAGAGCCTTGGCCCAGCCGCCCATGTCATGGCTGCGGAAGACGTCCATGAACACCATGATCAGCAGCCAGATCCAGATGATGAAGAGGAAGAAGTACAACATCGTGAGGAAGGCGTCGAGCACGGGATAGCTGGAAGCGAGCATGGGCTGGGACTCCTTGGTCATGGTCGGCGAGTACCCGACAACCAATGTTTAGCCCCTGCACCTGAAGGTGTGCAGGGATATCCCGAGGTTCGGTCCTCACGTGTGACCGGCCTTCGTGAGCGGCCGGCTCACCCCCTTCGGCACTGACCAGGAAGGACACGGCCATACGCACCGCCCCCGGCCCCGGCCCGGCGTGGACTGACGCGCCCCGCAACGGCTTTACTGTGGCAGACGTTCCCGGGCATTCGCGGCCCGCAGGAGCGCACCGGATCACGACCAGACCACGAGGAGGAAACCTTGGCCAGCGAGGGATTCCACGAGCCGCTCGACCGCTTGGACGAGGCCACGCTCGACTACCACCGCGCCATGTCGTCGTTGTGCGAGGAGCTCGAGGCGATCGACTGGTACCACCAGCGGGTCCGGGCCACGTCGGACGAGAGCCTGGCCGCCGTCCTGGCCTACAACCGGGATGACGAGAAGGAGCACGCCGCCATGGCCCTGGAGTGGCTGAGGCGGCGCGACGAGGCCCTCGACGCCCAGCTGCGCAAGTACCTCTTCTCCACCGGTCCGGTCACCGAGGTCGGCTCGGGCGCAGGGGACTCATCCGCATCCACCACATCGGGCTCGCTCGGTATCGGCAGTCTCAAGGGAGTAACGCAATGAACCATCTGCACCGTGACCTGGCCCCGATCTCGGACGCCGGCTGGGACGTCATCGACGACGAGGCGACGTCACGCCTCCCGACCTACCTGGCCGCCCGCAAGCTGGTCGACTTCGAGGGCCCCCACGGCTGGACCCATTCGGCCACCAACCTGGGTCGGGTCGCGGAGATCGCGGGCCCCTCGGAGGGCGTGAGCGCGCTGCAGCGCACCGTGCTCCCCCTGGTGGAGCTGCGGACGGAGTTCAAGGTCTCGCGGACCGAGCTCGACGATGTGGACCGGGGCACCAGCAACCCGGACCTGGCGGAGCTCGACGAGGCCATCCGCCAGATCGCGCTGGCCGAGAACGTCACCGTCTTCCACGGCCACGCGGCCGCCGGCTTCCGCGGCATCACCGAGAGCACCTCGCACCAGCCCATTGCGGTCGGGGACATCGACAACTGCCCCGACGCGGTGGCCCGCGGCGTCAACGCGCTGCGCCAGTCCGGCATCGGCGGCCCCTACGGGCTGGCCATCTGCCCGGACATGTACACCAGCATCGTCGAGAGCACCGAGTACGGGGGCGAGCTCCTGCTCGACCACCTGCGCAAGATCCTGGGCGGGCCGCTGGTGTGGGCGCCCGGCATCGAGGGCGGGGTCGTGCTCAGCCTGCGGGGCGGCGATTTCAAGATCGAGAGCGGGCAGGACCTGTCCATCGGGTACCTGGACCACGACGCCGAAGTCGTGCGCCTCTACCTGGAGGAGAGCCTCAACTTCCGGGTGCTCGAGCCCGACGCGGCCGTCGCCGTCCGACTCGGGGACTGAGCACCCTCCGGGCCGCCGCCTCCGATCCGACCGTCAGCGCCGAACGGCTCCCGGCGCGCTGCCCGAGGGCGCACGTCGGCGCGCCGGGCGGTCAGGGCGGCCGTTTGCGCCACGCGAGGGCGCCGGGTCCACGGCGGTGATCGGCTTGCCGGCTTCGGCGATCTCCAGGAGGTCGGCCATCTCCACGGCGTTGACCGGTCCGGAGAAGAGGAACCCCTGCCCCTGGTTGCACCGCTCGGCGCGCAGCCCTTCGAGCTGCTCGTGCGTCTCGATGCCCTCGGCCAAGGTCACGAGCCCGAGGGTGTGCCCGAGCTCAATCAGCGTGTGGATCAGCGCCGCGGCATCGGGTGAGCGGCTCATGTCGGTGACGAAGGAGCGGTCGATCTTCAGCACGTCGACCGGGAACTGGCGCAGGTAGGCCAGCGAGGAGTACCCGGTGCCGAAGTCGTCGATGGCCACCTTGACGCCCAGCTCCTTCAAGCTGTTGAGCCGGGTCACGGTGGCGACGGAGTCGCGCATCAGCGTGGACTCGGTGACCTCCAGGATGAGCATGGCGGGATCGAGCCCGCTGGCGGCCAGTGCGTCGCGGACGTCGACGACGAGCTGGTCGGACTCGAGTTGGCGCATTGAGACGTTGACCGAGATGCTGGCGCCGTGTCCCTTGCGGCACCAGGCCGCCGCCTCCCGGCAGGACTCGTTCAGCACCCAGCGGCCGACGTCGATGATGAGGCCCCGCTCCTCGAGCACCGGCACGAAGACGTCGGGCGGGATCGGCCCCCGGGTCGGGTGCTCCCAACGCAGGAGCGCTTCGACGCCCTGGATCTCGATCCCCTCCAGGTCGAAGATGGGGTGGTAGAGCAGGCTGAATTCGTCGTCGTCGAGCGCCGTCTCCAGATCGGACTTGAGGGTGAGCCGCTCCTTGGCCGCTGACTGCATGGACCGCTCGAA
Organism: uncultured Acidimicrobiaceae bacterium; assembly: GCA_963804055.1. Classification (GTDB taxonomy): domain Bacteria; phylum Actinomycetota; class Acidimicrobiia; order Acidimicrobiales; family RAAP-2; genus Bog-473. Next base: position 153,716 of record CAWDOU010000012.1, read on the forward strand.
CAGGACGGACTGGTCCCGTCCGGCTCCCTTGGCCCGGTAGAGCGCGATGTCGGCGTCGCGCAGGAGGTCCTCGGCCGACGGGCGGTCGCCGACGGCGATCCCGATGCTGGCCGAGACCGTGATCGACATGCCGTCGACTCCGGGGAGGTGGAAGGCGGGCTTGAGCACCTCGTGCACGCGCTCCGCGATCATTTCGGGGCCGCGGGCGAAGGAGACGCCCTCGGCCAGAATCACGAATTCGTCACCGCCGAGGCGCCCGACCGTGTCGCCGGAGCGCAGGATACCGAGCAGCCGTCCGGCCACCATCTGCAGCAGCTTGTCGCCGGCGCCGTGGCCGAGGGAGTCGTTGGAGTCCTTGAAGTTGTCGAGGTCGATGAACAACGCGGCCACGGGGACGCCCGTGCGCCGCGCCCGGACGAGCATCTGCTGGGCTCGGTCGAGGATGAGCTGGCGGTTGGCCAGGCCGGTGAGCGGGTCGTGCAGGGCGCGGAACGCGAGGAGGGCTTCGAACTTCTTGCGTTCGGTGATGTCGCGGATGTTGGCCACGTAGCCCGCCACCGAGCGGCGGTCCGTCTGGTTCGAGACCACGGCCTCGACGTCGCGGGTCGTGCCGTCCTTGCGCAGCATCCGGAATTCGAGGGCCGCCGTCTCGGGGCCGGCCTGGAATTCGTCGCCGAGCAGCCGGCGCACGGTGTCGAGGTCCTCGGGATGGACGAAGTCGGTGGAGAGCTGGCCGATGAGCTCCTCCGGCTCGTACTGCAGGAGGTCCTTGATGGCCGGGGACACGTAGCGGAACTCGCTCCCCTCTCCGAGGATCATCGTGACGTCGGACGAGTTCTGGATGAGCGAGCGGAAGCGGTCCTCACTCATCCGGAGATGCCCCTCGGCCACCTCCTTCTGCTCCATCGCCATCTCGTTCTGCTCCATGATGGCGCCGGCCATCCGCATGACGAAGAAGAGGACGAAGGCGCCCATCACCGTCAGCGAGGCGGCCTCCGACGTGCCCAGCTCAGAGGGCAACCAGCCCCGGGCGAGCGAGAACTGACCGACGGCCATGCCGAGGACGCTCCAGAGGAGTGCGACCTTCCAGACCCGGGATCCCACCCGCGCCGTGTTCTCCAGGGCGACGAAGACGTAGGCGGCCCAGAGGACCGGGCCCCAGCCGGTGAGGTAGATGGCGACCGTGCAGGCCGTCACCTGGGCGACGACGCGCAGGTTGAGGGACAGCGGTCCCGGTCGGAGCGCGTAGAAGCGGTCCGCCGCCGCGTTGACCACGGCGATGGAGATGAAGAGGCTGAGCCAGACCCACCAGTGCACCCGGGCGACGTAGCCGTACCGCATGAGGACGAGCACGACGGCGAACGCGACCGGGCCGATCAGGTAGGCCAGCTTGGTCGGATTCAGCTTCCGTCGCGCGGTCGACGGTGCTCGAAGAGAAGCTTCGATCCCGTCGGCTCGGGCGGACGCGTCCGCGGCATCCCGAGAAGCCAGCGCCATGTCCCCCACTTTGTTTGATGAGCTCAACCCCCTGGTATCGACATGTTGGGCCCGAACTTGACCACGACCGGGGCCCCCGGCACCACCGTGAGGACCACGCCGGGAAGGGCCCCGACCTGGGCAAACCCGCATGCGCCGCCCCGCGCGGCAAGCCCGCTCCGACGGACTGGGTCCCCGCACGCAACAGGGCCGGCGCCGCCCACCGGCGCCCGGGGCCCAGGCAGGAGGGACACGAGGTCGTCAGCCCTGCTGCGATGGCCCGAACACGAACTCCAACCACCTGGCCAGCTCCTCGAACGCGGTGCCGCGCCCGCTGATCATCTCCATGTGCCCGACGCCCGGGAGCGGCACGTACACAGCGCTGTCGCCCCACCTCACCGCGTCGGCTGCGTAGCGCTCGCTCAGCGCCGCCGGCACCGAGCCGTCTGCCAACCCGTGCAGCAGGAGCTGGCGCGTGCCCAGCGGAAGGAGCGCAGCCGGCGAGGCCAGCCGGTAGCGCTCGGGAACATGGTCGGGGCCGCCGCCCAGCAGTGCCTCCACGGCCCCGCCTCCCACGGCATGCCGCGCCGCGCGCTCCAGATCGACCACCCCGGCCAGGGACACGGCCCCGACCACGCCGACGCACGGCGCCGCCCGCTCGGGGTCTCCCGTCGAGCGGGCCGACGCCGCCCACAGCGCCAGCTGTCCGCCGGCCGAATGGCCGCAGGTCACGACCCGCCGCCGGTCGACGCCGTCGACGTGTGCCAGGGCCTCGATGGCGTCCGACACATCCTCGAAGGTCTCGGGCCACCCGCCCCGGCCGAAGCGCCCCACCCGCCGGTACTCCACGTTGTAGGCGATCCATCCCCGTGCCGTCACCGCCCGGGCCAGCCGGTGCATCAGGCGCTTCGTGTACTGCTGGCGCCAGAACCCGCCGTGGATCAGCACCACGACCGGCGGCGCCGCTCCTGCGTCCTCGGGTCGCCACACCTCGGCCACCTGACCGCGGTCGGGGCCGTAGCGGATCGCCTCGGGGCTCATGGGCGGGCCAGGACCGTGCGCGCGTCCTGCACCACAGCGGCACGCTGCGCCAGCGCCTTCGCCACGACGGCGCGCCGGCCCTTGAGCGTGCGGTACCCCTCGATCGCCCCGCCGATCCGCTGCACCCGCTCGAGGAGGCGCACCGCCACAGAGCCGCACAGCGGTGCGGCGACCGCGGCGGCGAGACCGGCCCACGGGCCGATGGCCCGGCCCACGAGGACGCCGATCAGCACGTAGGTCACTACGAACAGCACGAAGCAACCCAGCAGCTTCACGGTCGCCTTGATCCCCTCGTTGGCCGGCCGCTTCGCCACCTGCTTCACGATCTGGAACGGCACGGCGTGGACCAGCACGCCGACCGCCGCCGGCGGAAGGGCGAGCGCAGCGTTGAGCAGTGACCACAGGATCGGCCACGCCAGGCGACGGGGGCGGGCAGTGGTTGCGAGCTGGGCATCGGTGACACCCAGGAGATCGAGGCCTCGTTGATAGGCCGCACCGGCGAGCAGAAGCGGCTCGAGCGCCTCCGGGCTCGCGTTCTGCACGGCGGCGAGCGCGCCGGCCACGTCGACCAGGTGCGCCAACCCGACCTCGGGGACGGCGGGGCCATCGGGTGTACGCACCACCACGGCGGCGATCCACGAGAGCTGCTGCTCCTGCGCCCACGAGGAGAACGGGGGGGAGACACGGGCGAGCTGTGCCGCCAGGTCCTCGGTGACGGCGCGCACGGTGGCGCGCTCGTCGCGCCGGTACGCCTCGACCCAACGCGCCATGTCCTGGGCCTCGCCGACCCGGACGAGCGCCCGCGACCGGAAGCGCGCCTTGGCGTCGTAGACCAGGCCAACGGCGACGGCGGCCAGACCCTCCGCTCCTCCGTCGGCCACCGCCTCGAGGGCGATGCGGGCCGCTCCGGTCCTCAGGGGCTGCAGGGTCGGCTCGTCATGGCTGATGCCCTCGGGGAAGACGGCCACCATGCCGCCCTGTTCGAGCAGCGCGTGGCAGGTGGCGAACGCAGAGACGTTGTGATCGCCGGGCGCCGCGTCCATCGTCCGGTAGACGGGGATCACGCCGCCCAACTTCAAGAAGGGCCACAGCGGGGGGATCCTGAAGAGGGTCGACTTGCCCAGGAAGCGTGGGGAGCGACCAAGGGTCGCCATGAGGAGAAGGCCGTCGACGAGCCCGTTGGTGTGGTTCGCCACCAGGACGACCGGTCCCGAGCTCGGGAGGCGCTCGCCGTCTTCGAGCTCGATGCTGCGGAAGAACACGCGCACGAGGAGGCGGGCGAGCCTCTTCATTGACCAGTCAGCGAATCGACGCCGCGGCCGCTCGGGCGTCAGCGACCTCCCGCCGCGGGTTGCCGGTTCGACACGGAGCACGGACGTGTTCGGAGCGCCGAGATTTCCGGATGTCCGGTTGGTATGGTGCCGACGCAGACAAGGACCGGTCCTGGTTCTGGGGGAACTGCAGGCACAGGACCGCGTTGTGCGGACGGGGGTTCGGCCATGGCAAGGATCACTGGCACGAGAGCTGCGGGGGCCGCTCTGTTGCTCACCTCACTCATCGCGACCGGCGTGCTGATCGCTCCGGCGCCCGGCGGCGCCTCGTCTTCGGCCGCGACCTTCGGCACGCTGCCGTCGCCCTGTGGCAAGGGCCATGCAACGGGCGCCACCGATCAGGGGGTGACGAACTCCTCCATCAACATCGGCTACGGCGACGATCAGGGGTTCTCCGGCAGCCCCGGCCTCGACGAGGAGATGGGGGACGCGGTCAAGGCGATGATCGCCTGGTGTGACGCCCAGGGTGGCATCGACGGGCGCAAGATCGTGGGTGACTTCTACGACGCCGCGGTGACCAACGTCGGCTCGGTCATGACGCAGGCCTGCAAGACGGACTTCATGCTGGTCGGCGAGGGCTTCGCGCTCGACGGTCTGGCGGAACAGACCCGCCTGAACTGCAACCTCGCCGCGGTCCCGGGCTTCACCGTCTCCCCCGTCGTGGCCAACGCGTACGAGATGTACCAGGCCGCGCCCAACCCGGCGAACGCCAGCCCGGTGTCGATCGCGTACCAGGGGGAGAAGCTCTTCGGCTCCAAGACGCAGCACGTCGGCCAGTACAACTCGACGCTCTCGACCCAGGAGGCGTCCATGGCGAAGGCCGTGCAGGCCTACACCACGGCCGGCTGGAAGTTCGTCAACTGCCCGTTCCAGGTGAACTACAACGGCGAGGCGAACTACGTCCCGTTCATGCAGAAGCTGCAGAGCTGCGGGGCCCAGATCATCTTCAACGACGCCACCCCGGGACCCACGCTCTACGGCGCGCTGCAAGCGGAGAACCAGATCGGCTACAACCCGATCTGGTTGCTCGACGCCGCCGAGTACACCGAAGGGTTCGCGCAGTGGAACACGAACGGGCTGGGCAACAACGTCTACGTCCGCATCGGGTTCGAGCCGTTGGAGGCGGCCAAGGTGGTCCCGGCCGTGGCCGAGTACCTCTCCGTCGTGAAGAAGTCGGGCGGCCAGACGTCAGCGCTGGGCGAGCAGGCCGCGTCGTCCTTCCTCCTCTGGGCCACCGAGGCCAAGGCCTGCGGATCCACGCTGACCCGGCAGTGCATGATCAACCATCTCTCGAAGGTCACGAGCTGGACCGGTGGCGGGCTCAACGCTCCGTCCGACCCGGCCGCGAACCGGCCGGCGCCCTGCGGGATCCTGATGAAACTCGACAACACCAAGTGGGAGCAGTACTACCCGAAGAAGCTCGGCCAGTTCGACTGCTCGCCGAAGTACGTCGTCGCCAACACGGGGTCCGTCATCGGCACCACGCTCAACGCGCAGGGCTACGCCACCCAGTACGCCACGTCGACGGTGATCAAGCCGCAGGGCTGAGGGTCGCCCGGCGCGCACCGGCCCCCGGAGGGTCAGGCACCCCGGTCCAGCGCGGAACGGAGGATCTCCCCGACCTGCTCGACCTCCAGGAGGAAGCCGTCGTGTCCCGAAACGGACTCGACGACCGTCACCGGCGGGCGGCCCGGGAGATGGCGGGCCAGTTGCTCCTGCAGCCCCAGCGGGTAGAGGCGGTCCGTCGTGATGCCGGCCACGGTCACGTCGGCCTGCACGGAGCCGAGCGCCGCCGCCATGCCACCGCGGCCCCGCCCCACGTCGTGATGGTTCATCGCCTCGCTCAGCGTGACGTAGGAGTTCGGGTCGAAGCGCTTGCCGAGCTTCTCCCCCTGGTGCTGCAGATAGGACTCAATCGCATAGCGGCCTCCCTTGAGTGGATCCTCCGCGCCCTGGGGCTCGCGGCCGAAGCGCTGCTCGAACTCCTCGCCGGTCCGGTAGCTGAAGTGGCCGATCCCCCGCGCCACGGACAGCCCGTCGACCGGGCGGCCCGCGGTCTCGTAGTAGTCGCCGCCATGGAACGCCGGATCGGAGCGGATCGCCCGGACCTGCAGGGAGCACAGCGCGATCTGATCCGTGGATGCCGCCGCCCCGACCGCCAGGACGACGGCGCGGGCCACCCGCTCGGGCGCGCCGATGCACCACTCGAGAACCCGCATGCCGCCCATGGAGCCGCCGATCACACCGGCCCATTGCGCAATGTCAAGGTGATCGGCCAGCGCGACCTCCACCGCCACCTGGTCGCGGATGGTGATGAGCGGGAACCGTGAGCCGTAGGGCCGGCCGTCGCCGTCGAGCGATGCGGGGCCCGTCGTCCCCTGGCAGCCGCCGAGCACGTTCGGGCACACGACGTGGAAGCGGTCGGTGTCGACGGCCCGGCCCGGGCCGATCAGCCGGTCCCACCACCCCTGCTGCGGGTGCCCGGGTCCGGAGGGGCCGGCGGCGTGGGCGTCCCCCGTGAGCGCGTGGAGCACGAGCACGGCATTGGAACGCGCCGGGTTCAGCGTGCCCCACGTCTCGTAGGCGACGGTGACCTCTTCGAGGCGGCCGCCGGCTTCGAGGGCGAACCCGCTGCCACCGTCACCCGCGAGCGCGGCGAACTGCCGACGCCCCGGTTCGTCGCCGGGACGCCAGACGCCCGGGTATGTCGGTGGGGTCACGCTCCCTTTGCGGCCCGGAACCCTGCTTCGAGGTCGGCGAGGATGTCCTCGATCGACTCGATGCCCACGGACAGCCGGACGAGATCGGGCGTCACACCCGTGGTCGTCTGCTCGGCCTCGGTCAGCTGCGAGTGCGTCGTGGAGGCCGGGTGGATGGCCAGGCTCCGCACGTCACCGACGTTGGCCAGGTGACTGAACAGCTCCAGCCCCTCAATGAAGCGGCGGCCCGCCTCCGCGCCGCCGGCGATCCCGAAGGCGAGGATCGATCCGCCGCCGTTGGGCAGGTACTTCTCCTGCCGGGCGTGCCAGCGGCTGGAGGCCAGACCGGGGTAGGCGACCCAGGACACCTCGTCGCGGGCCTCGAGCCACGTGGCCACGGCGACCGCGTTCTGGACGTGGCGCTCCATACGCAGGCTCAACGTCTCGAGCCCCTGCAGGAAGAGGAACGAGTTGAGGGGGGCCACGGACGGGCCCGTGTCACGCAGGTACTGCAACCGCGCCTTGAGGACGAAGCGGGCCGGGAAGAGCGCCTCGGGCAGCTGGCCGAACACCAGGCCGTGGTAGCTCGGGTCGGGCTCGGTGAAGTTCGGGAAGCGGCCGCTGCCCTCGTAGTCGAACTTCCCTCCGTCGACGATCACGCCACCGATGGAGGTGCCATGGCCGCCGATGAACTTGGTGGCGGAGTGCACGACGATGTCGGCCCCGTGGTTCAGCGGCTGGCACAGATACGGCGTCGCCAGCGTGTTGTCGATGACGAGCGGGATGTGGTTGTCGTGGGCGATCTTCGAGATTCCCTCGAAATCGAAGACATCACCCTTGGGATTGCCGAGCGTCTCGCCGAAGAACGCCTTCGTGTTGGGCCGGACGGCGGCAGCCCAGGCCGCCAGGTCGTCGGGATCGTCGACGAATGTCGTCTCGACGCCGAGCTTGGGCAGCGTGTAGTGCAGGAGGTTGTACGTGCCGCCGTACAGCGATGCCGACGAGACGATGTGGCCACCGTTCTCGGCCAGATTCAGCAGGGTCACGGTCTCGGCGGCCTGGCCGCTGGCGACGGCCAGCGCGGCGACGCCGCCTTCGAGCGCGGCGACGCGCTCCTCGAACACCGCCTGCGTGGGGTTCATGATGCGGGTGTAGATGTTCCCGAGCTCCTCCAGGCCGAAGAGCGCGGCCGCGTGCGAAGTGTCACGGAACGTGTAGCTCGTGGTCTGGTAGATCGGCACGGCGCGCGCACCGGTAGTGGGGTCCGGCGTGGCACCGGAGTGGATCTGGCGGGTTTCAAAGCCCCAGTCGGGCATGGCGGTGGCCTCCTTTGATTCGATCGCCCGCGACAAGACCACCGAGCGACCTCCTGGCCATGGTTACAAACCTGACCTAGTTAGTCAACTTTCCCTCAGCCAACGTCCGCCAGGCCTTTCCGCCAGGGGTCGAGGTCCAGGGCGGGATAGCGCTCCTGGGTCCGCTCCAGAAGGCGCTCGGTCCAGACGGGGTGACCGGGAGCAGGCCAGCCGAAGAGTGCGAGCTGGCGCGGCGTGGAGCCCTCCACGAACCGGGTCCACTCGAGCCCGGTCGACCGGCTCTGCTGCTTGTCGTAGTCGATCCACTCGACGGCGGCATTCTTGAAGGCGATGGCGGCGATGATGCGAGCCCCTTCACCCGAGCCGAACGGGGCACCCCGGTGGTACGTGTCGGACCGGTAGGCCAGATAGGAGCCCCGGACCCCGGGGGCCGGCCGCTCCGCGGCGTAGACCTCGGGATTGCCTCTGGGCATGAGGACGCCGTAGGGGTTGTCGATGTGCTCGGTGTCGTGCACCGAGACGAGCCGGGTCGGATTGTCCTCCTCGGTGACGTCGGTGAGGTAGAGGAATCCCTCCAGGTTCCACCACGGCGACTCGCTCGCGGGAGGCAGCCATGAGTGGTTGCGGTCGAGATGGATCGGCTGCTCGTAGTTGGTGATGCCGGCGTACTTGGCGCTGGCGTGGGCCTGGTAGAGGCGGATGTCGTCGTTGCCGAGGGCGCGCTCGGCGAAATCGACGATGGACGGATGGACGCAGATCCGGTTGAGCGCACCGCTCCCGGGGAACGGGAACTGTGCGCCCCAGCGCTGCTGCTCCGGTCGGAAGCCAGGGCCCTCGTCCGGCCAGATGTAGGCCTCTTCGGCCACCTTGGGCCGACCCCGTCTCTGTTCGTAGACACCCTCGGGGTCGGCCTGGTGCTCCTCGGCGCTCGGGAAGATCTCGTGGAGATCGTCGGCCAGGGCATCGATCTCCCCGGTGCCGACGAGTCCCTCGAGCAGGACCCAGCCTTCGTCACGCCACGTCGATACCTCGGCGTCGGTCGCCAATCGTGAAGTCATCGGATCAGCATCGCGCGCACTGAGTGCAGTAGCACGCTCGTGTTCCAAGGTTCAGCCCGTCTCGCCCCAGCCGAGCCGGTTGAGTTCGTGCGCAGCGCTTTCGTCACCAAGAGCGGCGGCGCGTCGCAGTCGCGATTTCAGTTTGGCGTCGTGACCGGGGAGGAAGCGGCGCCGCACGAGGGCGCCACAGCCACAGAGGCACTTCTGCGTCACGGTCACTGGTACGGCAACCTTGTGATCCCGCCGGTGTGGTTGTTCCGATAGAGGCGGCACAGGCAGAGCAGACGGGTTGCGCGACGGCAATAGGACGACACCCTCCTCGGGGTCGCCGACACTTGTCGACGCTCCCTCGAGCGCCACAACGCCCGTCAAAGCGGCCAGAGCGGCATCCACCTGGTCAATGGTCGTCGGAGGCAGGTCGACGCCGTTCGCATCCAAGACGTCGCGTCGGAAGGAACGCTTCGATTCGTGGGTGGCGCGTGCACGGCCACCGAGCATCGTCGCGGTCGCTGCTGGGTAGACCTCGGCGGCCGTGCCCGCCAGCGGGCCACCGCGGTAGAGCGGGTAACGAGAGGCGAGAGCTTCGAAGATTTCGAAGCCGACGCGCATCCACCCGTAGAAGGGATGGTCCCCGGGATCCGTCGGGCAGGCATAGGCCGAGATACCCAGGGCGCGAAGGTCGCGCTCCGCTCGTCGGCTCTGTCCCGCCAGCGCCCAGCCAGAAGGAGAGTCGATACACACGGCCACGGGGTTATGTTCGGCCACCAGCACGACGAGATCCCTCACGGTGAGGCGGGCGGCACGAGCCAGGATCCGCCGGTCACCACTCATTACGACGAGATCGAGACCACGCCGCTCCGCGACGTCGACGCCGGCCACGCAGAACTCAGATTCCAACCCATGATCAGCCATCACGCTCCCCCGCCTCCGTCTCAGGCCGTCGAACGGGACGACGTGAGAATCAGGCCCCGGCCGGAGGATCGTGGTCCTTCAACGCCTTCACGAGCAGCGCACGGAACTCGGCCCGCTCCGCGTCGTTCAGCCCGCTCAGGATCTCGTCCTCGATGCTCCCCTGCGCCAACTCGGCCTCCTCGAGCGCCTCGAGGCCGGCGTCGGTGATGTCGACGAGATGCCGCCGCCGGTCGGCCGGGTCACGCCGCCGCTCCACGTACTCCAGGTCCTCGAGGTCGTTGAGGACGAGGACCCCGGTGTTGGAGTCCATGGAGAGCATCTCGGTCATGACCTGCTGGGAGGAGCCGGGATGGTCGCGCAGGTAGGCGAGGACCACCATGTTGCGGAGGTTCATGCCCACCAGGTCGACGGAACTGCGCAGGTAGACGGCCCGGGCCAGCCTGGTCAGGAGCACGATCGTCCCCGTGGCGGGGCGGGCGGCGGCTCGAGGGCTCACGGCTCTCAGCCTACCTGCACGGCCTTATCGATCACCCCTATAGGATAGTCCCGAAATCATGACTATCCAAGAATTAGGGACCATTCCCGAGGACCAGAGCGCAGCGGGCGACCGCCGCCGCTGGATAGCCCTCGTCGTGGTCTGCCTGGCCATGTTCATGAACGCGCTCGACGGCTCCATCGTCAACGTGGCCCTGCCGGACATTCAGAAGAGCCTGGGCTTCAGCCAGTCCGGCCTGACCTGGGTGGTCGACGCCTACCTCATTTCGTTCGGCAGCTTCCTGCTCCTGGCCGGCCGCCTCGGCGACCTCGTCGGCCGCAAGAAGGTCTTCCTCGCCGGCGTGGCGCTCTTCATGCTGGCGTCCATCGCTTGCGGGTCGGCCGACAGCCAGGGCCTGCTCATCGGGGCCCGTTTCGTGCAGGGCATCGGCGGGGCGCTGTCCTCCTCGGTGATCGTGGCCATCATCGTCACCGAATTCCCGAGCCCGCTCGAGCGCGGCAAGGCGATGAGCGCCTACGTGTTCGTCGCCGTCGGAGGCGGCTCCATCGGGCTCCTCGCCGGCGGCGTGTTGACCCAGTTCCTGAGTTGGCACTGGATCTTCTTCGTGAATGTGCCGATCGGCATCGCCACGCTGATCCTCGGCCGCTTCCTCATTGTGGAGAACGTCGGACTGGGCATCAGACAGGGCGTCGACTGGGTGGGCTCCGCACTCATCACCGTGTCGGTGATGGTCGCCATCTACGGGGTGGTCACCGCGACGACCTACGGCTGGGCCTCGGCGCACACGTTGGGGACGATCGGCCTCGCCGTCGCCCTGCTGCTCGCCTTCTTCGTGCTCGAGTCGCGCCTGGCCAATCCGATCATGCCCCTGCGCATTCTGAAGCTGCGCACGCTGACCGGCTCCGCCGTCATCCGAGGCCTCCTCATCACGGGCATGTTCTCGACCTTCTTCATAGGCGCCCTCTACTTCGAGCACGTCCTCGGCTACAGCCCGGTCAAGACGGGGCTGGCCTTCCTGCCTCAGGCACTGGTCATGGCGGCGCTGTCGACAGGCATCACGGCGAAGATCGTGGACCGCTACGGAGCCAAGGTCGTGATGTACCCGGGGATGGCCATGGCGACCCTCGGCCTGCTGCTGTTCGGCTCGGCGGGCCAACACGCCAGCTACTTCCCCCAGATCTTCTTCGCCTTCCTTCTCTTGGGAGCGGGCGCAGGACTCGCTTTCATGCCGCTCCTGCAGATCGGCATGTCCGAGATCCCCAACGAGGACGCCGGCCTCGGCTCGGGCGTCGTCAACGTCTCCCAGCAGATGGCGGGCGCCATCGGGCTGGCGTTTCTCAGCACCATCGCGGCCAACCGGACCAAGTCACTGGTCGCCAGTGGCCACGCCGCCATCCACTCCCTGACCCTCGGCTACCAGCTCGCTCTCTACATCGCTGCCGCCTGCGTCCTCCTCGGCCTGATCGTCTCTCCCTTCCTCCTCCGGACCGACGAGTCGCCGGAGGAGCAGAAGCGGCGCATCGAAGAGAACATGCGGAATCCGGAGACGAAGGAGCACCTCGTCCTGTAGCGCCGGCGCCCGACTCATGTCAGCCGACAGGATCGGCGAGGTCAGCGAAGAGGATCGAGGCTTTTGGGATCGAGAGTGCCCGCGGCAACGTCTGCAGCAAGCTCGGAAAGATGGAGGTTGTGACTGCGCGCGTGGGAACGCAGCCTCTGAAAGGCGAGCTCCATGTCGACGTTCGCCGCCTGGCTGATCTTGCCTTTCGCCTGTTCGATCGTGATGCGGCTGTTGAGAGCCTCGCTGAGCTGCGCGTTCAGGTTCTGCGCGTCCATCGCATCCCGATGCTGAATGATGGCGATGGTGGCGATGTCCGCGAGTCCCTGGGCGGCCGTTTCCGCGACCGCCCCGAGAGTCCCCGCATCGACCCGAAAGAGGTTGAGGGCACCGATGGTGATGCCGCGCAGACGAAGAGGGAGAGCGTGCACGGAGCGGAACCCGGCGTCCACCGCTTGTGGAGCGAAATCGGGCCACCGCGAGCCCGCTGCAGCCAGGTCGACGTTGACCACTGCGTTGCCCGTGGCGTAGCAATCGAGGCAGGGTCCCTGGTCGGACTGGAGCTCGTAGAGCTCGAGCACCCGCATCGCCTCCGAAGACGACGCCACGACCTGCAGTGCGCCACTCGGCGGGGCCAGCATCACCCCGGCTGCATCGACGTCGAGCACCTCGACACAGCGGCCGGCGAGGTGACTGAGCAGCTCGACGACGTCGAAATCCTCGACCAGGTTGTCGGCCAATTCGACCAACGTACGGATCAGCAGGTTCTCGTCTAGCAAGGGCACTCCCGGATTTCGGGGTCGTCGGCGGTGCGGGGTCTGGGCAGGCGGGCGACGCGCTTCGTCTCTCTGTATTTGAACACACTGCGCGCGCTCATCGTCCATCCAACGTGGCGAAATCGAGCTTCCGGGAGACGACGTCGCGGGCAGCCTCGGTGATCGACTGATCCATCCCGAATGCGTAGGCGCGCAGGCGCACCAGAGCGTCACCAACGCTCATGTCGAGCTGCACGGACACCATCCCGGCGGCCTGGTGCACCACGCTGTGAATGTCGGCGTTCAGCTCGAGAGCAGTTTCCCCCGGCTCGGCTCGAGCTTGGACCGCGAGGATGGTCCGGGCGATCACGTCCGCCATCACCAGGGCATCCGCGTGTTGCTCGTCACGCAACGGGCCCGGTCGATCCTGGAAGACGTTGAGGGCCCCGATCCGCACCGCGCCGATTCGTACGGGAAACCCGAACACGGCCATTGCCCCCGCAGCGAGCGCCTCGGGTGTGAAGGCCGGCCACCGCAACATGGCCGGTGCCGTCAGATGCGGCTCGAGGATCACGGATCCGGTCCGGTACGCATCGACGCAGGGCCCTTCGCCGAGGGTGTACTGCAGCTCTTCGATCAGAGCCGAAGTGGGTCCGCTGGAGCACAAGGAGGCCTGAGGGACGCCATCGTGCAGCACCATCACCCCTGCCCCACTCACGTCGATGACCTCGGCCGCCACCTTGCACAGCGGGCCCGGCGCTGACGGACTTCCCCCTTCGGCCACGAGGCGAGCCACGATGCGAGCACGCCGATCGGCTGCCATGTCAGGCCGACCGACACTGAAGAGGAGGAGGAGAGATGCGGAACTGCCGTCTCACTCGCGGGCCTCCTTGCCAAAGGCGGAGCGCTCCACGAGGACCGGGTTTCGCGCATTCCGACGGGAACCCGTCGGACGTCCTCTCGAGCGTAGCCCGTCTTCTCCGGGCAGATCAGCGGGTCGGTCAGGCGCCGCCCGTCGCGGAATCGATGGAGGGCAGCTCCCGCGCCGAGCCGTCGAGCCACTCGCGCAGTGCCGCCGTCGCACGGACGTCGTCCTCGTTGTACTCGAGGAGCCAGTGCTGCGCCGCCTCCCGTGCCGCCGGGCCCGACTCCTCGTCGGTAGCCAGTTCGAATTTGACGATCGCCTGGGTGCCGCCGCCGTCATCACCCCGCCACTCGAACCCGGCCAGCGGCGCCGTTTCCTTCAGGCTCATGCTGCGTCCGGTGATCAGCTGGGCCTTCATGACCTCAAGGAGGTCGACCCACTCGTCGGAAGCCACGAACTCGTCCACCTCGTCGCGCCGGGCGGCGGCCGACCCGGTCGGCGAGTCGCCGCATCTGCCCCTGCTCGGCGCTCCTGCTGTAGCAGTAGGCCCGGAGGGTCGCGCCCTCGGTGGCCGCACGGACCCGCTCCTCCCCGAGCCACGACCAGAATGCCTCGAACGCGGATGAGCTCGCCCGCCTCGATGTCTGGATCCCAGGACGCGAACGCCACGTACCGGGGCTCCGGAGCGCCGGTACGTCGGTCGCTGACCAGCGCGCCCCAGAGGTAGCAGCCGTCGTTCGTGTTCTCCATGTCCACGTCGACCTCGATGTCGGCCCGCGGGACCACGACCGCATTGACGTCGCGCCTGCGGTACGCCGGCGACCCTCCGACGCGGGCTCGGGCCAGCTCAATCTGCACGGCAGCGTTCGACGCACCCGCCCCGCACACGGCGAGCGTGCGGGCGTCGAGCGTCTCGAGGTCGGCCACCGTGTGGAAGCCGAGCGACGACAGCGCCTCGACCTGCTTGGGCCGGCTGGCGATGAGATCCCCGAGCGACGTCGCTCCCGGCCGGCCCGACGCCTTCGCCACGAGCCCTTCGACGTCGACCCTGGCCCGGACGAGCTCGGCCGTCCGCCAGTCCAGCCCCGCGAGATCGTGCAGGGAGCCGATCCCATGCGCCTTGTACAGGCCCCGGCGGCCGGCGCCGACACCTGCAATCAGGCTCAGGTCGGCGACGTCCTCCAGCTGGTCGCCGCACCACTCCCGCCACCGGCACATGTCGCACTGTTCACAGACGATGGGCTCGGCCAGCAACGCCGAGGCAGCGTCGTCCAGGTGGTCCTCGGCCGCGTGCAGGATCCCGAGCCGGTGGGCGAATTCGAGCTCGTAGCGCGCCATGGCACTCATGAGCCCGGTTGAACCGCCGCCGACGTACTCGGGACCGGGAAGGTTGTCGTCGGCGAGATCGTGCCAGACAATCACACCCTCCGAACCGCAGACCCCGGCGGCGAAGCACTCGGGTGAGCCGATACCCGCCGCGTCGAGCAGGGCGCGGTAGTGGGCCAGTTGCATCAGGTCGCCGACGTGCTTGCGCGCCGCGTGCTCGGGGTCCACCGTCGCGGCGTCGAGGAAGGGCGCCGTCACGTCGGAGACGAGCGCGGTACCGGTCCCCTCCTTGCGCACCCGCTCGAGCGCCTTGTGCGACTTGACCTCGACGGGCAGATAGCCCTCACCGTGACGCACGAGCAGATCGGGTTGGCCGACCCTGTGTGCCTCGTGGTCGACCGGGAGCCGCCCACCCGCAATGACCAGTGCCCCCGCCTGCATGGCCTGCATGGTCTGCCACTCCCGGGCGTCGAGGTCCTCGGCGTCAATGACGACCGCGCCGTCCACCCCCTCGAAGAGATTGGCGAAGGTGTCGTCCTCGTGCGCGCTGCCGGCCCGGTAGAGCATCTGCAGGAACGGCGGGTCGGGGAGAGGCTCGCAGGGCTGCAGGACGTCGAGTTGGACGCGCTGGGGGCAGGTCTTCGCGAAATACGAGTCTCTCGGCTTGATTTCGACGGCGACCACAAGGGCATTGTGCCGGGTCGACGTGACACCGGTCGGGATCAGGTCCTGACCTGGCCGGTTGGCCCAAATGGGGGTGCTGGACCACAATCCGGACCATGGAGGCGACGGAGGAGGGGCCGGACACCGCGGCATTCCGGGCCGAGCTGCGCTCCTGGCTGGAGGATCACCTCACGCCCGAGGTGGTGGCGGCGGGGCGCCATCAGGGAGAGGGTGAGTCCCTCGAGGTCCTGCGGGCCTGGAACAGGACGCTGGCCGACGGCGGGTGGGCGGCCCCGTCGTGGCCGGTCGAGCACGGCGGGCGTGGGGCCGACGTCCCCGAACAGCTGGCTTACCTGGAGGAGACGAACCGGCTCGGGGCGCCCGGTCCGGTCAACGTGATCGGCGTCTCCAACATCGCGCCGGCCATCATGCACTTCGGCACACCGGAGCAGCAGGAGCGCTTCCTCCAGCCGATGCTGCGCGGCGACGAGATCTGGTCGCAGGGCATGTCGGAGCCCGACGCCGGGTCGGACCTGGCCTCACTGCGCACGGCCGCGATCGAGGACGGCGACGACTTCGTGATCAACGGGCAGAAGACGTGGAACTCGCTCGGGCACTACGCCGACTGGTGCCAGCTCTACGTGCGCACGGACCCGACGGCCAAGAAGCACGCCGGCATCACCTGCTTCCTCGTCGATCTGCGCACACCCGGCATTGAGGCCCGGCCGCTGACGACCATCACGGGCGGGCAGACCTTCGCCGAGCTCTTCTTCACCGATGCCCGCATCCCCCGCGCCGCCATGCTCGGGCCGCTCCATGCGGGCTGGTCGGTCGCCATGACCACGCTGAGCTTCGAACGCGCCGGCGTGGCCCGGCTGCACCTCTCACTGGCCGCCCGGCTCGACGAGCTGCTGGCCGACCCCCGGGCCAAGGAGGGCCTCGGCGACCCGGTGGCGCGCCAGCGCCTTGCCGGCATCTACGCCGACATCCGGTGCATGCGCTTCTTGACCGAGAGGTCGCTGTCGGACCCCGCGGCGGCCGGTGCGGGCGGCTCGCTGGCCAAGCTGTCGTGGGCCCACTGCGACCAGGAGCTGGCGGCGCTGGCCGTGGACCTGATCGGCATGGACACGCTCGTGCGGTCGGACCGCTGGGGTGAGAACCTCCTCGCCGTGCGCCAGGCCTCCATCGCAGGCGGGACGACGGAGATCAACAAGAACATCGTGGGCGAGCACGTGCTGGGGCTGCCGCGGTGACGGCAGCGCACCCGCCGGCCGCACCGCGGGGCTTCTGGGCCGCCGCCACGGCCGAGCCCGACCACCTCGCCGTCATCGACCCCGACGGCCGGGCATGGACGGCCGGCGAAGTCCACGGCCAGGCCAATCAGCTGGTGCACGCCCTGCGGGAGCGCGGGCTGCAGCCGGGCGATCCGGTGGCGATGTTGCTCCCCAACCGGGCCGAGGTCCTCGTGGTGCTCATGGCCCTGTTCCAAGCGGGGTGGAACTTCGTCCCGTTGAACAGCAACCTGACCGCCGCCGAGGTCTCGTACATCCTCGGCGACGCCGGTGCCAAGGCGCTGGTGGCGGACGGGCGGTACGCCGCCGTGGCGGGCGCAGCCGCCGCCGGCGCCGGTGTGCCCGAAGCGGGGCGCATCGCCGTGGGTGCGGCCGATGCCATCCCCGGCTTCGCTCCCCTCGAGTCCGTGCTGGCCGGCCGCCCGCAGGGGCCGCCGGCGGACCGGGTCGCCGGGCAGTTCATGCAGTACACCTCGGGCACCACCGGGCGCCCGAAGGCGGTCCAGCGCACCCTCCCCTCGTTCGACCCCGAGACCTGGGTGCAGGTCTTCAGCGGCAACCTGCTGCGTTACGACATCGAGCCGGGCGGCGACGCCGTGCACCTCGTGACGTCGCCGATGTACCACATGTCCCCGCTCTCCTTCGGCTACTTCTCGGCGCACTTCGAGCACCCCGTGGTGCTCATGGAGAAGTGGGACGCCGAGGAGGCTCTGCGGCTCATCGAGCGCTACCGGGTCACCGACACGGCCATGGTGCCCACGCAGCTGCACCGGCTCATGCAGCTCCCCGAGGACGTCCGCGCCGGCTACGACGTCTCGTCCCTCCGTCAGGTGATCCACGCCGCCGCGCCCTGCCCCGTCGACCTCAAGCGGCGGCTGTTCGAGTGGCTCGGCCCGGTGATCTACGAGTTCTACGGCGCCACCGAGGGCGGCGGCACCCTCGCCACGCCGCAGGACTGGCTCAGCCACCCGGGCACCGTGGGCCGCCCGTGGCAGGGCGCCGACGTCAAGGTGCTCGACGACGAGGGCAACGAGGTCCCCACGGGCACGGTCGGCACCGTCTACATGAAGCTCATGGGCGGCGACTTCCGCTACAAGGGCGACGACGGCAAGACGACCGCCAACCGACACGGCGACTACTTCACCGTCGGCGACATGGGCGAGCTCGACGAGGACGGCTTCTTGTACCTCCGCGACCGCAAGATCGACATGATCATCTCCGGTGGCGTCAACATCTACCCGGCCGAGGTCGAGGCGGCGCTGCTCTCGCACCCCGCCGTCGGCGATGCCGCCGTCTTCGGCATCCCGGACCAGGAGTGGGGCGAGCAGGTGAAGGCCGTGGTCGAACCGGCTCCCGGCCACGTGGCGTCACAGGAGCTAGCCGAGGAGCTGCTGGCCCATTGCGCAAGCCAGCTGGCCAGGTACAAGTGCCCGCGCAGCATCGACTTCACCGAGGCCATGCCCCGGGACCCGAACGGCAAGCTCTTCAAGCGCCGACTGCGCGACCCCTACTGGGAACGCGCAGGACGCGAGGTGTAGCAGTCCACCGATCTCTTCATGCTCCGCCGAATTGGTAGTGCGAGCGGTCGATGTGCCGGGTCCACTCCCAGTAGTGGTCGAGCGGCCACGGAGAAAGCGTGAAGACCTTGCCCTGGCTGTTCTTGTAGTGGCTGTGCGTGATGGCGGGATGGGACCACACCAGTTGGCCGATTTCGTGCTGATAGCGATCGGCATAGTCGTCGTGCGCCTCCGCACGCACCTCGCACCACGACGCGCCTGACGCCAACGTCTCGCGCATGGCCTCCAGGGCGTAGTGGACCTGGAACTCGGAGTGGTAGAAGAGGCTGGCCCCGAACGCCAGGTTCGTCCCCGGGCCGTAGATGCAGAAGAGGTTCGGGAAGTTCGGCATCGTGATGCCGAGGTACGCCGTGGGTTCGTCCCCCCACTGGTCATGCAGCGAAATTCCGTGGCGGCCGGTCACGTGCATGGAGGCCAGGAACTCGTTGTGGCGGAACCCCGTGGCGTAGCAGATGACGTCGGCCGGATGGTGCTCGCCGTCCGTCGTGACGATGCCGTCGGACACCACCCGCTCGATACCGGTCCGGACCAGCTCCACGTTCGGCCGTTGCAGCGTCCGCAGCCAGGTGCCGTCGTCCTGCAGGATGCGCTTGCCCGTGGCCGGGTAGTCCGGCACGACCTTCTCCAGGAGTTCCGGGTCGTCACCGACGATCGATCGCATTGAAGCCACCAACCCCATGGCCCGCTTGGCGTTGAGGGCGTTGATCGATTGGTGGGTCGGATCCTCGTGCTCGGGGTCGATCCGGTACATCTCCATGCCGGCTGCAATGCCGGCGAAGGTCATCACGAACCGGTACCACCGTCCGTAGAAGGGCAGGTGCCGCAGCGCCCACGCATCACCGTCCGGCACGGGGGTGTGGTAGAGGCGGTTGGGCAGGATCCACTGGGCGGTGCGCTGGAAGATGGTCAGCTGCTCGACATCGTCGGCGATGGCGGGTCCGATCTGGAAGCCACTGGCGCCGGCGCCCACGAGAGCGAACCTGGTCCCCTGCAGGTCCAGATGGTCGGGCCAGCGCGCCGAGTGGAACGACGGTCCGGCAAAGGTGTCCATGCCCGGGATCTCGGGCAGCCTGGGCAGATTGAGGGAACCGACGGCGCTGACGACGAAACGCGCCTGTAGCTCGCCTGGTGCGTCATCGGCGTCGCGCAGACCCACCCGCCACATCGACCGGTCCTCCTGCCATTCCAAGTCGGTCACCGCAGTCTCGAAGCGGCAGTGCGGCAACAGGTCGTACTTGTCGACGATCGCACCGAAGTAGGCGCACAGCTCCGGCTGTTGGCAGTAGTACTCGCTCCAGAATGCGGCCGGCTCGAAGGAGAAGCAGTACTGGTGACTCCCGACATCCACGCGGGCTCCGGGGTACCGGTTCTCCCACCAGGTGCCTCCGGGCCCTGCGTTCTTGTCGACGATGGTGAAGGGCAGTCCCGCCTGCTTGAGGCGGATGCCGGCCAGGATCCCGCCCATGCCACAGCCGATGACCACGACCGGTGACGCGGCCTTCTGATCTGCGGACACGCTGTCACCCCACGTGACCTCGCCGCTGTCCCCGCCCTCGAACTGCAGGTCGTCCAGGAGCAGGCCCGCCAGTCGGCCCTCGACGGGACGTCGCCCGAGGAAGCTCATCATCTCGAGCAATGCATCCCGGGAAAGATCGACCGGAACGCACCCGCCGTCGCGGTAGGCGGCGATCGCGGGAAGGGCGCGACGACGCACCTCCGCCATGTCCTCTTCCGACATCGCACCCTGAATGTCCAGTGACATCCCGACATTCGGCTGTATATCGCCCCGCACCCACGACAGGTCGCCGGTCATGTGCACCAGTGAGCAGAGCAAGGCCGGGACGCTGACCTCGGCCAGGGCGGCCGCGATCACCTCGTCGCTGTCGTCGAACGGCTCTCCGGCAAATCGGTTCCTCTTCACGCGCCGACATCCTCGCCGCCGCGCCACCGGAGGGCAATTGGCTCGGGACGTTGACAACCCGGACGATCGCCATACCCAGCGGAACCTCTGGGAGGTCGACGGGTGGAGACGTGTCTTCCTCCCGCCGGTCCACCCGGATGCCTCGGCGGAGGTCCGGCAGCTTGCGCCCGCCGGCCCGGTGCGTCCGCCGGTCTTCCGGGGCGAGATCCCTACTCCGAAGGCAGTTCTTCAGAGATCTACGGCCTTATAGGTCGCGGGCGAGTAGTGGGGCCGGGACCGGAGCCGTACCGGCGGATCGAGCCGGAAGCTCAGTCCCCGCCCGCCGGACCGGTCTCTGCAGCGGCCCAGTGCGTGCGGAGGTCCTCCAGCCACCCGGGGAACTCGAGCGGGGGATCGGGCAGGCCCATGGCGCCCTGCGCCGCCAGCGCCGCGTCGTAGGCCTCGGGCTCGTCACCCCAGCTGCGCGGGTCACCCATCATCACCTCGAACATCACCGCACCCTCGGGGCCGGCCACCACCGGGCCGAAGGCGGCGCCGAGCGGCAGCTCAATGTGGGTCCCGGCCGGACAGCGGCGCTCGCCGAAGCTGACCTCGCCCTCCAGAACGAAGACGACGTGCGGCGAGAAGTGGCCGTGCCGGCGGACCACCATGCCGGGGTCGTAGCGGGCGTAGATCGTCAGGTACTGGGGGTCGGGCGAGAAGGCCAGCCACTTCTCCCACACGTGGGCGACGGAGCCGTCGGCGTTGCGCTGAGACTTGATCGCCTGCCAGGGCACCTCGGCATCGTCCAGATGGCGGAAGGTGGGCTCGAGGCCCTCGATCTTGGGGGACGGAGGCGGCGTAGGGGCGTTCTCGGCCACGGTCGCCAAGATTACGCCGCACAAAGTATCTTTGCAAAAAACTATTGTGAGTCCGTCCGGTCGCATCATGCCGGGCCTGACTCGCGGAGCCGCTCCATGCCCGTCCCGACCACCACCACAACCGCCACACCGGCCGAGGAGGACTTCCCCCTCATCATCTCGGTCGACGACCACATCCTCGAACCCCGCGACCTGTGGCAGCGCGAGCTCCCGGCCTCACTGCGCCAGCAAGGTCCCCGTTGCGTGCGCGAGAAGACGAGGACACAGTTCAAGGGCGGCCTGCTCACGATGGAGCGCGGCGTCGAGGACGGCACGTGGACCGACGTCTGGGTCTTCGACGACCTCGTCATGGGCACCAATCGCCTCCACGCGTCCGGCGGAATGCCGCTCGAGTGGCACAAGAACGTGCCGGCCATCTACGAGGACTTCCGCCTGGGCGCCTACGACCAGGCGGCCCGCCTGCGCGACATGGACGAGAACCATCAGCAGGTCGGGATCAACTACCCGAACACGTTCCCGCGCTTCGCCGGCCAGGGTTTCGCCGAGCGGCCCGACAAGGCGCTCGCGCTCCTCTGTCTGCAGATCTACAACGACTGGATGATCGACGAGTGGTGCGGCGGGGCCGCACGCGGCCGCCTGGTCCCGCTCACACTCATCCCGCTGTGGGACCCCGAGGCGGCGGCCGCCGAGGTCCGGCGCTGCGCCGCCAAGGGAAGTCACGCCATCGCCTTCAGCGAGAACCCGTCCAAGCTCGGCTTCTCGTCGCTCTACACCGGCGACTGGGACGTGCTCTGGGCGGCCTGCGAGGAGACGGACACGACCATCTCCATGCACATCGGGTCTTCCTCGTCGATGCCGACCACCTCCGCCGACGCCCCGTTGGCGGTGTCCATGTCGCTCAACGCCCACAACGCGCAGGGCTCGGTGTGCGACTGGGTCTACAGCCGCACGCTCGAGCGCTTCCCCGCCCTCAAGCTCGCCTACGCGGAGAGCCAGGTCGGCTGGATGCCCTTCCAGTACGAGCGCATGGACGGCGTGTGGCACGAGGCCGTGGGCGAGGTCGACCTGCCCGAGCCACCGTCGACATATCTCCGCGGCAGGGTCTTCGGCTGCATCTTCGACGACCTGCACGGGCTGCGCAGCCGCGAGGAGGTCGGCATGGAGCACATCCTCTTCGAGTGCGACTTCCCGCACTCCAACGGTTCGTGGCCGGACTACCGCCGGGCCTGGGAGCTCTCCTCCAAGGCCGGCCTCGACGCCGGCGAGGTCTACCAACTCGTCCGCGGCAATGCGATCGCCGTCTACGGCCTGGAGCGCTTCGGAATCACCGAGTGACGCCCACACCCACGCCTCCGTCAGCATCACCCGCCGCACCAGCCGTCGACCTCGCCAGTGCCGCGACCATGCGACCGGACAGGTGGACGAGGGCCGGCGAGTCCGGCCTGATGGCGCGGCTGGTGGCGCTCCAGCTGGTCGCCGGGCAGCAACTCGAGTCGGTGACGGCTGCCCACGGGTTGGCCTTCGGTGACTATCTCGTCCTCGCCGTCATCCGCCGCTCACCGGAGGGGGTCTGCACCCGTCCACCTTGTGCCAGGTGCTGCGCCGTGCCTCGGGGGGCATGACACTGACCCTCGATCGGCTGGAAGCTGCGGGTTGGCTGAGCCGATCGCCCGACCCCTCCGACCGTCGCCGCGTGTCCCTCCGGCTGACCGGGCGGGAGGGAACTCAGCATCGTCGTCAACGACGACCTCCATGCCTGGGAGCGGTCGATCGCCAACCGGCGACGCCTGGCCTCACTGGTTGCCTCCGTCGACGAACTGCTCGGACTGCTCCAGCGGCGGCGACTCGTCGTCGCCCTGACCGCCCTCGCCACCGACGGGCTCAGCGCTCTAAGGGCCGACCTCAATGCCGAGGTACCGCTCGAACACCTCTTCCCCCTGCAGCTCGGACGCCGGACCCGAGTGGACGACGTGGCCGCGGTTCATGATGTACGCGGTGTCGGCGAGCTCGAGCGCCCGGGTCACGTACTGCTCGACGAGCAGCAGTGCTGTTCCCCCGGCCACGATCTGCCTCAACGTGTCGAACACCTGGTCCACCAAGAGCGGCGAAAGCCCGAGTGACGCCTCGTCGACCACGACGATCCTCGGATCGGTGAGATAGGTCCGGACCAGGGCGAGCATCTGCTGCTCGCCGCCGCTGAGGCTGCCCGCCTGTTGTCCGAGGCGCGCCGCCAAGACAGGGAACTGATCGCCCGCCTTGACCAGGCTCTCCTTCTCCTTGCCCTTCGGCGAGTTCAAGACGATGTTCTCTTTGACGGTGAGCGAGGGGAAGATGCCGTGCCCCTCGGGCATGTGGCAGAGACCACGTCGCGCCATGGCATAGGGCTTCAGTCCCGTCACGTCCTCCCCGTCGAGCAGCACCCTGCCACTGATCGGCTTGATCAGGCCCGAGGCGGCGCGCAGGGTCGTCGTCTTTCCCGCGCCGTTGGGACCGAGGAGCGCCACGACACCCGAGTCGGGAACCGAGAGGGAGACGTCGCGCAGGACCACCGTCTCGCCGTAGCCGGCCGTGATCCCCTCGAGCTCAAGCATCGCTCGCTCCCACGCCGACCTCTGCACCGAGGTAGGCGTTTCGTACCACCGGGCTGGCCAGCATCTCGGCCGCCGTACCCTCGAAGACCATCTGCCCGAAGTCGAGCACGTAGATGTTCTGGCAGACCTGGCGCACCAGCGCCATGTCGTGCTCGACCAGCAGGATGCCGACGCCACGCTCCGCGACCGCCCCCGACAAAATCTCTCCGAAGCGTCTCGTCTCGCTGGCGTCGAGCCCTGAGGATGGTTCGTCGAGCAACAGGAGGTCGAACGGTCCGGCGAGCACGCGCTGCCAGCTCGACCATCCGGCGCTGACCGGTCGGGAGCAACCCGGCCTGGAGGTCCGCCAACGGTCCGATGCCGGTCAGAGCAATCGCGTCCTCGACGGCTCTGCGCACCGTGGCGCGTCTGCGCAGTGCTGCTTACCAGCTGGCGGGCGGATTCGGCTCCGGCCAGCGAAGCCTCCCGGCCCAGGGCGACGTTCTCACGCACCGTGAGAGAGGAGAACAACTCGACCCGCTGAAAGGACCGACCGAGACCCAAGCGGGACCGCCCGGCCGGCCCCAGTGACGTGACCTTTCGTCCGTGCAGCATGATCTCGCCGTCGCTCGGCTTGACCAACCCTGAACACGCGTTGAACGTCGTTGTCTTCCCGGCCTGTCGGGCCCGACCAGGCCGGTGATCGACCCCATCGGCGCCACCAGGGTGACGTTCTGCACGGCGCTCACGCCCCCGAAGCGGACGGAGAGCCTCTGGACCTCCAGCCCGATGGTCTCTCCCGGGCGCTGGTCGGCCGCCACATCGTCGGCCGAGGCGACGGCGCCCACCGCGCCGACCGTGCCGACGCCGGCGAGGCGGGCGTCCTGGCGGGCGGCGTCGGCTTCGGCCGTGGCGGCCTCCGCCACGGCGCGTCGGACCTGCTCCGTGGTCACTGCCTCCTCCGGCCGGCGGCCGCCCAGACGGTCGAGGAGCTGACGGACGCGGAGCCGGCACGGTCGCCGTCCTGCCTCTGGAAGACGGCATAGGCCGCGGCCATGACGCCGAAGAAGATCTGGAGGTACGTCGTGACGTTGTTGGAGGTGTAGTACCCGGGAATGATCGACACGCCGAGAGCGGCGAGCAACGCGGACCACGGCTTTCCCGACGGCGATGACGACCAGCGCGACGTACACCAGCGAGAGGAAGGGGTCGTAGTCGGCCCCGACCGCGTAGTGGAACTCAATGGCGATCAGGGCGCCGGCCAGGCTGGCGAACGCAGCGGAGAGGCAGAAGACAAGAACCTTGATCACGTTGGTCGTGGCGCCCTGCGTCTCGAGCGCCAGCGGTGAGTCCGACAGCGCGCCCAGGAGACGCCCGAGACGGCTGCGCTGGACCACCATGATCACCGCGGTGCGCCGAGGACCGCCGCGAGTAACAGGACCAGAGAAGCCCTTGTCCGATGCGAGCGACAGGCCGAAGATACTGACGTCGGGTCGGGGCGCCGGTATGCCCGACGTCGTCAGTCCGAACATGAGGTTCGTCGAATAGAAGAGGTACTGGAGCAGGATCCCGAAGCCCAGTGTCGCCAGGGCGAGGAACAGGCCCGACAGCCGGATGGCCGGGATCGCCACGATCGCCCCAACCGGCACCGCGATGAGCATGGCCAGCAGCAGCGCCAGCAGCCACGGGAGGTGGTAGCTGTCGGTGAAGTGCGCGAAGGCGGCCGCCGACCGCCGCAAAGGCGAGGTGGCACAGCGAGATCTGCCCCGACACGCGCGACGAGCAGCCCCAGCGACAGCAACAGGATGGCGTCGGCCAGGAAGCTGGCCCAGATGGCCAGATGGTCCCCGACCAGGTTCGGGATCAGGCACAGGACGACGAGCCCGATGGCGAACGTGACACCCCGGACCCGCCACGGCGCATACCAGGACTTCTTGACGGGGAGCGTGGTCACGACCCCGGCGTTCGGCCAGCTTCGCCTTGGGCGTGACGCACAGTGCCACGAAGAGGACGATGAAGGGGATGGCGGGTGGCAGGCCACTCAGCCACGTGATCGAGCCCGAGTACTTGGTGG
>CAWDOU010000013.1:0-798365 GCA_963804055.1 uncultured Acidimicrobiaceae bacterium
CGCGCATGTGCGCGACGGCGCGGCGTTGTCGCGCTTTCTCGCCTGGTTCGACGCCGAAGCGCCGAAGGGCGGTCTGACCGAGATCGACGCGGCGGCGGCGCTGGAAACCTTTCGCCGCGAAACCGGGGCGCTGAAGGACGTGTCCTTTCCCACCATCGCCGCCGCCGGCCCGCACGCGGCGATCGCCCATTACCGCGTCAGCGAGGCGTCGAATCTGAAGATCGGCCGAGGGCTTGTTCCTCATCGACAGCGGCGGCCAGTACGAGGACGGCACCACCGACGTCACCCGCACGATCGGCGTCGGCCGGCCGACCGCCGAGCTGCGCGACCGCTTCACCCGCGTCCTCAAGGGCCACATCGCCATCGCGCGCGCGATCTTTCCGCGCGGGACGACCGGCGGCCAGCTCGACACGCTGGCGCGCGAAGCGTTGTGGCGCGCCGGGCTCGATTTCGACCACGGAACCGGCCACGGCGTCGGCGTCTATCTCTCGGTTCACGAGGGGCCGCAGCGGCTGTCGAAGACCGATTCGACCGCGCTCGAACCGGGCATGATCCTCTCCAACGAGCCCGGCTATTACGCGGCGGAGCGGTTCGGCATCCGCATCGAGAATCTCGTCGTCGTCGCGCGAGCGCGCGGTCGCCGGCGCCGACCGGCCGACGCTCGGCTTCGAGACGATCTCGTTCGCGCCGATCGACCTCAGGCTGGTCGAAAAGAAGCTGATGAACCGCGAAGAGATCGCCTGGCTCGACGCCTATCATGCCGCGACGCGCGCCAAACTGTCGCCGCTGGTCGACGCGGCGACGCGCAAATGGCTGAAGGCGGCGACGCGGCGGGATGCGCGCTGAGGCGCGCAGCCCTACTGCCGCCGCGAGGCCCCCGCACTAGGCGCGATCAGCCCGGCGGTCGCATATGCGCGATCAGCCGGCGGTCGGGGTCGAGGGCGGCGCTTGGCGTCGGCGACGATCGGCGCGAGCCTCGAGGCGAGCTCCTTGCCGAGTTCGACGCCCCACTGGTCGAACGGGTTGATGTCCCAGATCGCCGCCTCGACGAACACCTTGTGCTCGTAGAGCGCGATCAGTCGCCCGAGCGTGCGCGGGTCGAGCTGCGCGTAGAGCAGGGTCGACGACGGCCGGCTGCCGGAAAAGGTCTTGTGCGGGGCGAGCCGCGCCGCCTCGGCGGCGCTCGCGCCCTGCCTGGCGGTGATCGCCTCGGCCTCGGCGCGCGTGCGGCCGCGCATCAGCGCCTCGCCCTGGGCGAAGCAATTGGCGAGCAGCAGGTCGTGGTGATGCGCGTCGGCGCCGGTCGGATTGGCGGCGACGAGGAAGTCGAGCGGCAACGATTTCCGTGCCCTGGTGCAACAGCTGGAAGAAGGCGTGCTGGCCGTTGGTGCCGGGCTCGCCCCAGACGATCGGCCCGGTCGCGCGTTCGACCGGCGCTGCCGTCGCGGCGCACGCTCTTGCCGTTGCTCTCCATCTGCAATTGCTGGAGATAGGCGGGGAAGCGCGCCAGGCGCTGGTCATAGGGGATGACCGCCTGCGAGGCGTAGCCGAGCGCGTCGCGGTTCCACACGCTGACGAGCCCCATCAGCAGGGGAATGTTGCGCGCCGGCGGCGCCTCGCGGAAGTGCGCGTCGACCTCGGCGCCGCCGCGCAGGAATTCGAGATAGTGTTCCGGTCCGACGGCGATCGCCAGCGGCAGGCCGATGCTCGACCAGATCGAATAGCGGCCGCCGACCCAGTCCCAGAAGCCGAACACCCGCGTCGCCTCGACGCCGAATTCGGCGACCTTGTCGAGCCGCGTCGACACCGCGGCGAAATGGTCGGCGACCGCGCCTTCGCCGAGCGCGGCGACGATCCAGGCGCGCGCGGTTTGCGCGTTGGTCATCGTCTCCTGGGTGGTGAAGGTCTTGGAGGAGACGATGAACAGGGTGCGCGCCGGCTCGAGCCCGTGCAGCGTGTCGGCGATGTCGGCGCCGTCGACGTTGGAGACGAAATGGGCGCGCAGACCGGCTTGCGCGAACGGCGACAGCGCGCGCGCCGCCATCGCCGGACCGAGGTCGGAGCCGCCGATGCCGATGTTGACCACGTTGGTCATCGGCTGGCCGTAGCGCGCCGCGCACCCGGCCCTCGCGCACGTCGGCGGCGAAGGCGAGCATCTTGTCGCGTTCGGCCTTGATCTCCGGCGCGACGTCGACGCCGTCGACCAGGACCGGCGCGCCGGAAAGATCGCGCAGCGCGCTGTGCAGCGCCGCGCGCCGCTCGGTCGAATTGACGAGTTCGCCGCGGAACATCGCGTCGCGCTTGGCGGCGACGTCGGCCGCCTCGGCGAGCGTGAGCAGCAGGCGCAGCGTCTCGGCGTCGATCCGCTGCTTGGAAAAATCGTAGAGCAGGTCGCCGAGGACCGCGTGAAAGCGCTCGAAGCGAGCCGGATTGGCGGCGAAGAGATCGGGGATCGAGCGGGCGAGCAGCGACGGCGCGCCGGGCGGCGAGCTCGGCGAAGACGATCGCGGGCGTCGAATCGGCCATGGACTTTCCCTTTCCGGCGCGGCGCACTATGCGTTGCGCCCGCCCTCGCCGCGCCGAGCATGCTTCTATGCCGCCCCAATTGCAATTGCGAGACATCCGCCTGACGCTCGGCGGCGCGCCGCTGCTCGACGGCGCGGAATTGTCGATCGCGCCGGGCGAGCGCATCGCGCTGGTCGGCCGCAACGGCTCGGGCAAGTCGACGCTGCTGCGCATCGCCGCGGGCGAAGCGACGCCGGACGCGGGAACGCGCTTCGTCCAACCCAACGCGCGCCTGCGCTATCTGCCGCAGGAGCCGGATCTCAGCGGCCACGCGACGACGCTCGATTTCGTCCTGTCCGGCCTCGGCGAGGCCGACGACTCCTATCGCGCCCGCGCGCTGATGGACGACCTCGGCGTCGATCCGAAGGCCGATCCGGCGAAGCTTCCGGCGGCGAAGCGCGGCGGGCCGCGATCGTTCGCGTGCTCGCCGCCGATCCGGACATCATGCTGCTCGACGAGCCGACCAACCATCTCGACCTCATCGCGATCGAATGGCTGGAGAAGACGCTGGCCGAATCGCGCGCCGCCTTCGCCGTCGTCAGCCATGACCGCCGCCTGCTCGCCGACCTGACCCGCTCGACCGTTGGCTCGACCGCGGCCGCACGCGCCGCCTCGACCAGGGTTTCGCCGCCTTCGAGGCGTGGCGCGACGCGCTACTCGAGGAGGAGGAGCTCGCGCGCCACAAGCTCGACCGCCGCATCGTCGAGGAGGAGCACTGGATGCGCTACGGCGTCACGGCGCGGCGCAAGCGCAACATGCGCCGGGTCGGCGAGCTGGCGACGATGCGGCGCGAGCGGCGCGAGGCGCGGCGGGTCGAGGGCGTCGCGACGATGGCGGCGCAGGACACGAGGAGCTCGGGCGCCTTGGTGATCGAGGCGGAGAAGATCGGCAAGAGCTACGGCGGCCGGCCGGTGGTCAAGGATTTCTCGACCCGGGTGATGCGCGGCGACCGGGTCGGCGTCGTCGGCGCCAACGGCGCGGGCAAGACGACGCTGATCGAGCTGCTGTCCGGCGCGCTCGCGCCCGACTCCGGCGAAGTGCGGCTCGGCGCCAACGTCGCGATGGCCAAGCTCGACCAGCGGCGCGCGTCGCTCGAGCCGACGACGACGCTGTCCGACGCGCTGACCGGCGGCGGCTCGGACTATGTGCTGGTCAACGGCGAGCGCAAGCACGTCGTCGGCTACATGAAGGACTTCCTGTTTGCGCCGGAGCAGGCGCGCACGCCGATCGGCAAGCTGTCGGGCGGCGAGCGCGGCCGGCTGACGCTGGCGCGCGCGCTGGCGCAGCCGTCGAACCTGATGGTGCTCGACGAGCCGACCAACGATCTCGACCTCGAGACGCTCGAACTGTTGCAGGAACTGCTCGGCGACTATTCCGGCACGATCCTGATCGTCAGCCACGATCGCGACTTCCTCGACCGCATCGCGACTTCGGTGGTCGCGGCGGAGGGCGACGGACGCTGGCGCGAATACGCCGGCGGCTATTCCGACCTTGTCGCGCAGCGCGGCTACGGCCTTTCCGGCGCGCGCGTCGCCGAGGCGCCGAAGGCGGAGAAGGCGCCGGCGCGCGAGGCGGCGGATCGGCCGGCGGCGAAACGCAAGCTGTCGTTCAACCAGAAGCGCGCGCTCGAATTGCTGCCGGGGCGGATCGCGGCGCTGCGCGACGAGATCGCCGCGCTGGAGGGAAGCTCGCCGACGTCGATCTGCACGGCCGCGATCCGGCCGGCTTCGACCGCGCGACGCGCGCCTACGCCGAGAAGCGCGCGCGAACTCGAGCGCGCCGAGGACGAATGGCTCGCGCTCGAAATTTTACGCGAAGAGCTCGAAGCTTAGGCGGCTTGACCGCCTGCGCGCTTGCGCCAATTCTCAGGTCGGGAGAACGCTGGAGGCATTGCGATGCCGCGCAAGGTCAAGCTGCTCGTCGGCTCGAAGAAGGGCGTCTTCATCCTCGAAAGCGACGAACGGCGCCGATCGTGGCGTGTCGCCGGCCCTTCTGCGAAACCTGGCCGATCCATCACGTCGTCGGCGATCCGCGCGACGGCGCGATCTACGGCGCCGGCGGCAATGAATGGTTCGGTCCGGCGGTGTGGAAGTCGACCGACGGCGGCGCGCGCTGGACGCATTCGAGCCGCGGCCTCGCCTATGCGGCGGGCGAGACGCCGGTCAAGGCGGCGTGGAGCGTCGCGCTCGCGCCACGGCCGCCTTTACGCTGGAGTCGAGCCGGCGGGCCTGTTCGTCAGTGACGACGGCGGCGAGAGCTTTGCGCCGGTGCAGGGCCTGCGCGACCACCCGACGCGTCCGGAGTGGCAGCCGGGCGGGGCCGGCCTGATCCTCCATTCGATCGTGGTCGATCCCGAC
Organism: uncultured Acidimicrobiaceae bacterium; assembly: GCA_963804055.1. Taxonomy (GTDB): domain Bacteria; phylum Actinomycetota; class Acidimicrobiia; order Acidimicrobiales; family RAAP-2; genus Bog-473. The sequence goes on from CAWDOU010000013.1 coordinate 4,923, forward strand.
GACCCGCAGCGGATCTGGGTCGCGATTTCGGCGGCGGGCGTATTCTACAGCGGCGACGGCGGGGCGACGTGGGCGCCGCGCAACAAGGGGACGCGCGCCGACTTCCTGCCCGAGGGCCAGCGCTATCCCGAATTCGGCCAGTGCGTGCATTGCCTGGTCAAGGCGCCGGGGCGCGGCAACCGGCTCTATCAACAGAACCACTGCGGCATGTACCGCAGCGACGATGGCGGCGAGAGCTGGGTCAGCATGGAGAAGGGATTGCCGTCGACGTTCGGCTTTCCCGCCGCCGCGCATCCGCGCGATCCCGAGGCTTTGTTCCTCTTTCCGCTCAACGGCGCGGAGCAGGGCCGGTTTGCGCCCGAGGGCAGGCCGACGGTGTGGAAGACGACCGACGCCGGCGCGCATTGGCGGGGGCGGAGCGCAGGGTTGCCGCAAGGCGACGCCTATTTCGGCGTGCTGCGCCAGGCGATGGCGACCGACGCGCTCGACCCGGCCGGCGTCTATTTCGGCGCCGGCAACGGAGCGGTCTACGCCAGCGCCGACGAAGGCGAAACCTGGACGCGGATCGCCGAAAACCTGCCGGCGATCTCGTCGGTGGAAACGTTGGCGCTCGACGGGTGAGGATTTCGCGCGACGACCGCAGGCCGGCGCTCGTGCGCCTGCCGGCGTCGCTGACGGCGCTGTTTCCCGGCGCGCCGCGCGTCGTCGAACTTCCGCCCGGCAGCGTGAACGAATTGATCGACGCGCTCGACGCGCGTTGGCCGGGCATGCGCGATCGGCTGTGCGATTCGTCGCCGGCGGTGCGTCGCCATGTCAACGTATTCGTCGACGGCGCGCGCGCCAAACTCGACGCGACCGTGGCGGCCGGGGCCGACGTCTACATCCTGACTGCGATCAGCGGCGGCTAGGCGGCGAGCGCGGTTTCGACGATGCGCGCGAAATAGGCGATGCCGTAAGGCAGCGCGGCGTCGTTGAAATCGTAGCCGGGATGATGCAGGCCGGCGGTGTCGCCGTTGCCGAGCCAGACGAAGGCGCCCGGCCGCGCTTCGAGCATGAACGAGAAATCCTCGGCGCCCATCACCGGCGGCTCGTCGGTTTGCACTTTGTCGGCTCCGACGACTTCGCGCGCGACGCCGGCGGCGAAGTCGGTCTGCTTCGGCCGGGTTGATCGTCACCGGATAGTTGCGGCGGTAGTCGAGCGCGAAGGCGACGCCGGAGGCGGCGGCGATGCCGGCGACGATCTCGCGAAAGCGCCGCTCGACGAAGTCGCGCACCGCCGGCGACAGGGTGCGCACCGTGCCTTCGAGCTCGGCGGTCTGCGGCAGGATGTTGTCGATGTCGCCGGCGGTGAAGCGCGCCACCGAGACGACGCAGGAATCGAGCGGGTCGACGTTGCGCGAGACGATCGTCTGCAGCGCCGTGACGATCTGCGCGCCGGCGACGATGACGTCGATGCAATTGTGCGGAAAGGCGGCGTGGCCGCCCTTGCCTTCGAGCTTGACGACGAAGAAGTCGGCGGACGCCATCGCCGCGCCCTTGCGGAGCGAGATTTCGCCGACCGGGAGTTTGGGCGCGTTGTGCAGGCGCGTAGACTTCCTCGATGGCGAAATCTTCCATCAGTCCGTCGTCGAGCATCGCCTTGGCGCCGCCGCCGCCTTCTTCGGCCGGCTGGAAGATGACGACCGCCGAACCGACGAAGTCGCGGGTGGCGGCGAGATAGCGCGCCGCGCCGAGCATGATCGCGGTATGGCCGTCGTGGCCGCAGGCGTGCATGCGGCCGGGAACGGTCGAGCGATAGGGCAGGTTGGTCGTCTCCTCGATCGGCAGCGCGTCCATGTCGGCGCGCAGGCCGATCGCGCGCCCGCTTGCGCCCCTGCGGCCCTTGATGACGCCGACGACGCCGCTGCGACCGACGCCGGTGCGAACTTCGTCGCAGCCGAATTCGCGCAGCCGCTCGGCGACGAAGGCGGCGGTCTGATCGAGGTCGTAGAGAAGCTCGGGATGGGCGTGGAGATGGCGGCGCCAGCGCTGCGCGTCGGGAACGAGCTTGGCGATGGCGGGGTTTACGGTCATGAGCGGCGCACTCCGGAACGGGGTCGGCAAAATGGGCGCGACGCCGCGGCGCTGTCAACGACGCTGTGCGGCGCGGCGCGCAATTCCGCGCGAGGTTCTGCGACAGGAGCGGACGTTAACAGCGTGTTGACGCTGCCGACAGGAATGGCGGGCGCCGTAACCGTTTGCCGACTCGCTCGGCGCTAGGCTCGATGCGCGGGAGAGCCCGAGCAGGGCGCGAATTCGACATGAGCGGCGGAACGGCGCACGGCCTCGGGCCGTTCGACCCCTATTGGACGGACGAAGTCGGGCCGCCGCGGCGCGGTTACGGCTGGCGGCGCCGTCTCGTCTTCGGCTTCGGCGGCGGCGCTGGCGATGGTCGGCGTCGCGTCGCTGGCGCCGTTGCGGCCGCCGGCCGAAAGCGCGGCGCCAGCGTCGTCGGCGGCGTCGCCGCCAAGCGAGGTCGTCGATCTCTCGGCCGCGCCGGCGCTGGCGTTCGACGGCGTCGCGGCGGAGCAGATCAGCCACGAAACCCGTCTCGATCGCGCCGGCCCCGGCCGCAGCGACGCGCTTGGCGTCGGCCGACTCGACGGCGACGGGGCGGCGTTTGCGGGTCGAGGCGTGGCGCGACGGCGGGCGACGGGCGGCGGTCAGCCTGTTCGTCGCGGCGGCGGAGACGGCGGCCGCCGGCGGCGCCGCGGTCGAGCGGCTCGGCGCGACGGAGACGCTCGCCAGCGCCTCGGGGCCGATCGAATGGGCGGCGCTGACGCTCGCGGGCGGCGGCGACCGCGGCTGTGCGGCGTTCCGGCTCGCGCCGCGCGGTCGGCGGGCTGCAGGGGCGTCGTCTGCGCTGCGTCGGGCGCGACGGTCGACGAGGCGGCGCTCGCCTGCGTGATCGAGCGATTGAGCCTGACCAAGGCGGGGCGCGAGGCCGGTTTCGCCGAGGTGCTGAAGCCCGGACCGGCGCGCCGCGGCGGCCTGCCGCACGCCGTTCGATTGAGCGCTTACGCGCCGCGCTCGAAGGCGGCGACGATCGCGTCGCCCATCTCGCCGGTCGACACGACGCGGCTGCCCTCGGAGCGGATGTCGGGCAGTGCGCAGGCCGTTCGCCAGCACGCTGGCGATCGCGGCGTCGAGCCGGTCGGCGACTTCGCCGAGACCGAAGGAATAGCGCAACGCCATGCCGAGCGAGCCGATCATCGCGATCGGATTGGCGAGGCCCTTGCCGGCGATGTCGGGCGCCGAGCCGTGCACCGGCTCGTAGAGCGCCTTGCGCTTGCCGGTCTGCGGGTCGAGGTCGCCGAGCGAGGCCGACGGCAGCATGCCGAGCGAGCCGGTCAGCATCGAGGCGACGTCGGACAGCATGTCGCCGAACAAATTGTCGGTGACGATGACGTCGAACTGCTTCGGCCAGCGCACGAGCTGCATGCCGAGCGCGTCGGCGAGCTGGTGCTCGAGCTCGACGTCGGCGAATTCGCGCTTGTGCAGCGCGACGACGACCTCCTTCCACAGCACGCCGGACTTCATCACATTGTGCTTCTCGGACGAGGTCACCTTGTTGCGGCGCTTGCGCGCGAGATCGAAAGCGACGCGGGCGATGCGCTCGATTTCGAACGTGTCGTAGACCTGGGTGTCGATGGCGCGCTTCTGGCCGTTGCCGAGATCGAGGATCTGCTTCGGTTCGCCGAAATAGACGCCGCCGGTCAGCTCGCGCACGATCATGATGTCGAGCCCCTCGACCACGTCGCGCTTCAGCGACGACGCGTCGGCGAGCGCCGGATAGCAGATCGCCGGACGCAGATTGGCGTAGAGCGCGAGGTCCTTGCGCAGGCGCAGCAGGCCCGCCTCCGGCCGCGCCTCATAGGGGACGTCCGCCCATTTCGGCCCGCCGACCGCGGCCAGCAGCACCGCGTCGGCGGCCTGGGCGCGCGCCATGTCGACCTCGGAGATCGCCGCGCCGTGCGCGTCGTAGGCGCAGCCGCCGACCAGGCCCTTCTCGGTTTCGAACCGGGCCAGGCCGAGGCGCGCGCAGGCGCTCGCGACCTTCTCGGCTTCGGCCATCACTTCGGGGCCGATGCCGTCGCCGGGGAGAAGGAAGAGCTTGTAAGTCGCCATGACGCGCCGTCGCATTGTTTGGGATGCGACGCTTGCTAGACGATTTCGTCGCCGGGGAAAAGCGGCGCGAGGAAAAATGACCGCAAGCGGGCGGCCTCCTCATCCTTTCGCGTTGCTCAGGGCAAGCTCTTCGAGACAAGCTGACGCGGGCTCCTCAGTTAACATCTCTGCGTCGCGCCCGGACTTGATCCGGGCGCCCAGGCGGCGACGGTCGTGGTAGCGCGCCTACGTCTTTGCTTGGATGCGCGGGTCAAGCCCGCGCATGACGCGGAATCGGCAAAAGCGCTCACCGTGAGGAGGCCGCGCCAGCGGGCGTCGCGAACGGCGAGGGCGGCGCGGGAATGTGCTAGACCGCTTCGGCAAGAGGCGCGCAAGGGCGAAGCGGTGACGACGATCAGCAACATGACGGCGGACGCCTTCGTCAAGCGGCCGCCGCGCGACATGCGTTTCTTCCTCGTTCACGGATCCGACGAAGGGCTTGTTCACGAGCGCGTCAAGGCGCTGGTCGGCGCAGCGCTGCAGGGCGCCGCCGATCCGCTGCTGCTGACGCGTCTCGACGGCGACGCAGTTGCGCGCGATCCTGGCGCGCTCGCCGACGAGGTCTATGCGGTGTCGATGTTCGGCGGCGCGCGCGCGGTGTGGATCGAAGCGCAGGGGCGCGATCTGCTGCCGGCGCTGACGCCCCTGTTCGCGCGGCCGCCGGTCGATTGCACGATCGTCGTCGAGGCCGGATCGCTGAAACGCGGAACGGCGCTACGCGGCGCATTCGAGAAAGCGGACAACGCAGTGTCGATCGAATGCTATCCTGACGACAGGCGCACGCTGGGGCCGCTGATCGAGGCGGAGGCGCGCGCCGCCGGCATGACCATCGCCGCGGAAGCGCGCGACTATCTGGTCGGGCTCATGGGCTCGGACCGCGGCGCCACGCGCGGCGAGATCGGCAAGCTCATTCTTTACGCGCGCGGCAAGCAACGCATCGAGATCGAGGACGTCGAGGCGATCGTCGCCGAGGCTGCGCCCTCGACGCTCGACGCGACGCTCGACGCCGCGCTGGTCGGCGATATGGCGGGGCTCGAGGCGGGCGCCGGGCGCTTTTTCGCCGACGGCGGCGATCCCGGCTTTCTGGTCACGCGCCTCGCGCAGCGGCTGACGCTGCTGCACCGGCTGCGGTTGGAGATGGAGGCCGGCAAGAGCTTCGAGACGGCGGCGCAGGGACAGAATCTGCGCGTGTCGCCGGCGGGTCGCGCCGCGTTGGCGAAACAGGCGGAGCGGTGGTCGGCGGCGGCGGCGGCGCGGCGCCTGCCGGCGGTCGCCGCGCTCGCCGGACGGGTGCGGCGCTATCCGCGGCTCGCCGAGGCGGTCGCGCTCAGGGCGCTGTGGGCGCTGGCGTCGGGGCTCAGAGCCCAGCGCGAAATAAAACGTACAGAAGACGTAGAATAGCGATCGAGGCGACGCGCCTCAGCGCGGCGGCTGGCTCAGCCGCCGGCAGAAATCGTCGAGCTGGTCGAAATCGCGGAAGGCGATCTTGAGTTCGCCCGCCTCGCCGGAATGGCGAATCGTCACCTGCGTTCCCAGCGCCAGGCCGAGCTTCTCTTCGAGCGCGCGCGTGTCGGCGTCGATCGGCGTCGCGGATTTGGCGAGGCGAGGGCGCGGCGTATGGTCGGCGCGTTCGGCCAGCCGCTCGACGTCGCGCACGCTCAAGCCCCGCGCGACAATGCGGTCGGCGACGGCGTCGGGATCGGCGAGCGCGAGCAGGGCGCGCGCGTGGCCGGCGGTGATCTTGCCGTCGGCGAGCAAGGCGCGGCTGTGCTCGGGCAGGCCGATCAGCCGCAGCGTATTGGCGACATGGCTGCGGCTCTTGCCGACGATGCGGGCGATGTCGGCGTGCGAATATTTGTAGTCGGCGCCGAGCTGGGCGTAGCCGTTGGCCTCCTCGAGCGCGTTGAGATCGGCGCGCTGGACGTTCTCGACGATCGCCAGTTCGAGCGCCTCGCGATCGCTGACGTCGATGACGACGATCGGCATCTCGTGCAGGCCGGCGCGTTGCGCCGCGCGCCAGCGCCGCTCGCCGGCGATGATCTCGTAGGCGTCGGCGACGCGGGGAACCGGCCGGACGATCACCGGCTGGATGACGCCGCGCTCGCGGATCGAGGCGGCGAGCTCGTCGAGCTCGTCCTCGCGGAACGCCTTGCGCGGGTTGCGCGGGTTGGGCCGCAGGAATTCGATCGGCGCCTTGCGCGGCGCGCCGCGCCCGGCGGCCGGCTCTTCGCTGGCGTCGCCGATCAGCGCGGCGAGGCCGCGGCCGAGGCGCGGGCGGTGATCGGCGTGGCGGGCGGCTTCGTCGGCCATTGAATTCTCCATCGCGCGGCGCGCGTCTCAGGCGGCGCGCCAGCGGCCTTCGCGTTGAATGACTTCGGAAGCGAGCTTGAGATAGGCCTGGCTGCCGGCGCATTTGAGGTCGTAGAGCAGCACCGGCTTGCCGTGCGAGGGCGCTTCCGAGACGCGCACGTTGCGCGGAATGACGGTGTCGTAGACCTTGTCGCCCATGAAGGCGCGCACGTCGGCGACGACCTGGCTGGCGAGCGAATTGCGCGGGTCGAACATCGTCAGCACGATGCCGTGGATGGTGAGCGCCGGGATTGAGCGAGCGGCGCACCTGGTCGACGGTCTTGAGCAATTGCGACAGGCCTTCGAGGGCGAAGAACTCGCACTGCAGCGGCACCAGCACCGCGTCGCTGGCGGCCAGCGCGTTGATCGTCAGCAGGTTCAGCGACGGCGGGCAATCGATCAGGACGTAGGTGATCGGTTCGTCGCCGTTGTCGCGGGCGAAGAAGGTCTTCAGCGCGTTCTTGAGCTTGTAGGAACGGTCGGAATCGCCGGCGATTTCGAGCTCGACGCCGAGCAGATCCATGGTCGAGGGCGCGATCATCAGCCGCGGCACCGCGGTCGGCGTGACGACTTCGGCGATGCGTGCGCTCGCCGATCAGCACGTCGTAGGTCGAAGCGATGCGCGACTTGCGGTCGATGCCGAGGCCGGTCGAGGCGTTGCCCTGCGGATCGAGATCGATGATCAGCGCGCGTTCGCCGATCGCCGCCAGGGCGGTGCCGAGATTGATCGCCGTCGTCGTCTTGCCGACGCCGCCTTTCTGATTGGCGAGCACGAGAATGCGCGGCAGCGCCGCCGGCTTGGCCTCGGCGGCTTCGTTGACGGTCGGCAAGGCGTCGGTCATGAACGGGCCTTCAAACGGCTGCGCGCCCGAAGAATTGCCGCTTCGGGGTCGAGCTTGCTGGCGATGATGTCGATCGTCAGATCAGGCGCGGCGGGAAGGGCCTCGAGCTGCGTCTCGGCCGAGCGTCCGCGCGGAAAAACCCCGACCGCGCCGTGCATGATCCACACATTGGCCAATTCGACCAGTCGCGGCAAGGGGGCGAAGGCGCGGGCGACGACCGCGTCCACAGGCAGCAGGCTTTCCGGGGCGATGGCTTCGACCCGCTCGGCGTGAATCTCGGCCGGCGCGCCGGTCGCGCGCGCGACTTCGCGCAAGAACGCGCATTTGCGCCGGTCGCTGTCGATGCAGTCGACGCGCGCGCCGGCGACCTCGGCGAGCAGGATGGCGATCACCATGCCGGGAAAGCCGGCCCCCGAGCCGAGGTCGACCCAGCGCTTTGCCTTCGGCGCGAGCGGCAGGAGCTGGGCCGAATTGGCGATGTGGCGGGTCCACACTTCGGCGAAGCTCGCCGCGGAAATCAGATTGGTGACCGTGCGCCAGCGGGCGAGCAGGTCGACGTAGATCGCCAGCCGCGCCTCGGCTTCGGGCGAAACCGGAACGAGCGCCAGCGCGCGGGCGCGGTCGGCGTCCGGGGTGGGGTGTTTCACGTGAAACAGCGACGCGCCCTCACCGGCGGATCGCGGCGCCTTGCAGCGCGACCGGTGGGCGCGTCGCGCGGCCGGCGCCCGCGCCTGAGCCGCAGCGTTCGGGTGAGGGCGCGGGCTACGCATCGACGCGTTCGCGCCCGCGGCGGCGCGCATGGGCGGCGATCAGCGCCAGCGCGGCGGGCGTCGCGCCCTCGATGCGTCCGGCCTGGCCGAGGCTCGCCGGGCGCGCGGCGAGGAATTTCGCCTTCAATTCGTTGGAGAGGCCCGAAAGGCTGGCGTAGTCGAGGTCGGCGGGGATCGCCAAAGCCTCGCTGCGGCGGTGGCGCTCGATATCGGCCTCCTGGCGGTCGAGATAGACCGCATATTTGGCGTCGGCTTCGAGCCGGCGCGCCAGCCTCGGCGGGATGTCGGCGAGCTCGGGCCAGACGCGCGCCAGCGCCTCCAGGGTCAGGTGCACGGAACGCGTACGCTGATCGTATGGCCAGCATGAATGCCAGCGAAGCCCGCGAGAAGCTATATCGTCTGCTTGACCAGGCGGCCAGCGGTCACGATCCTGTGCTGATCACCGGACCGCGCTCTAACGCGGTGCTGGTCGGAGAAGAAGACTGGAACGCGATCCCGGAAACCTTGTATCTTCTCTCAGTGCCCGGCATGCGTGAATCCTTCGCTGAAGGGCTTGCCACGCCGATTGATCAATGTGAGAAAGAACCGGGCTGGTGACGCCCTGGCAGCTCGTATTTACGAAACAGGCTCAGAAAGACGCCCGCCGCCTTGCTTCGGCAGGTCTCCAGCCCAAGGCGGAGCAACTTCTCGCCGTCCTCGCCGCCGGTTTAGCTGGCTTTGCGAACGGCCAGGCGGATTCTGCGGTCGGCGCGCTGGCTGATCAATTCGGCGACGCTGGCCAGCAGGTACGAGACGTTCTCATTGCTGATGCGCACGACCCGCTCGTCCGAACCATCTTCGACGGAAGACCTGCTCGTCTCGCTCATATCCGAAGAGATCAGGGCGGTGGCGGGACGATATTCCTTTTGCCGGGCGTAAGCGAGCAACCGGGCCCCGGCTTCGGCGGACTCCGCCCGCAGGTCCGCCAGAACAAGCTGATATTCGCTCTCGTCCAGCTTGCCGATGGCTTCCGCGGCAGTCGCGGCACCGCTGACCGCGTACCCCGCCGTGGTCAGAATGGTGGTCAGAGTCAATCTGGAAGCCAAGCCCGTGTCGGCCAGAAAACCCGCGCTACCTTACGTTTACGGGGCTTTACGGGTGTCGGTTCCAAAACGGCGGTATCTGCGTGGATGGGAGCGCTCATTACCTGTCGATTTCTAATTTAAAGGAAAACGTCACAAATAGATAACGGAAAGTTACCGGATACCAAAAAAGGTTCAATGTTGCAGAAAAGGCTGTAGATATCGCATTACAGCGCGGGCCACGATCTGGGTGCCGGCGGCGGTCGGATGCAGGCCGTCGGGCTGGGTCAGCGCGGGATTTCCCCCCACCCCTTCGAGGAGAAAGGGAATCCTGGCCAGCTTAAATTGTTTAGCGAGATCAACGTACATTTGCTCAAAAGAGTGAATGTACTCCGGACCGTAGTTGCGTGGGAGCGTCATGCCCGCCAGCAGGACCTGCGAGCCGGCTTTTTGCAGGGACTGGATCATGTCGGCCAGGTTCTTACGAGCCGACGCCACAGGCAGTCCGCGCAACCCGTCGTTGGCGCCGAACTCCAGAACGATCAGCGCCGGATGCAAAGCGAGAACCGAGGGCAGCCGCACAAGGCCATCGGTCGTTGTGTCGCCGCTGACGCCGAGGTTGACGACACGGTACCGATACCGCGGCGTCGATCAAGCGCCGCAAATCGTCGGGATAGCTTAGACCCGGCGCGACGCCCAGCCCCGCCGAGAGGCTGTCGCCGAAGGCCGCGATCACAGGGCGCGTAATCGTGTAACGTTGCCGGCGGAACTCCCGATTGCGGCCGCCGCGCCACTTCGGCGGCGAAGCCGGGCGAAACCAGGAGCGCCGCGAAGAGCATCAATCGCTAGACACTGCCATAATCATGACAGACGTTGCCAAAGGAGCGACGACGAGGATGCCGCCGATGAACGTCACCCAGCCGTTGAGACCGATCAGGGTGGAGATCCCGGCATCGGTGCCATTGAGCGACACCGAGAACCCGGCGAAACCGACGCTCCCGTGTACGTGCACCCAGGCGCCCACGGACCCGTACATCAGGGCGACTCCGCAGGCGAGGAGCAGGAGCACGCCCAGATTGAACGTGAGGCCCGTCGACGTGGTCCTGCGCGAGGGTGCCGAGGCGTAGGGATTGCCCGACAAGCGAGACCCGAGTGGCAGCGGGCTGGCGCCGCTCGTCACCGCCACCTCCGGGGCATCGCCTACGACCAGCCATCCCTTCCCGGTCGTCCACCGTCGCCTGGCCGTCCAGTCCTGACCGTCCCAGTACGCCTGGTCGTTGGGGCTGGCGCGGTCGGGATACCAGCCTGGAGCCCTCGGGTTTCCGGTCGCAGCCCCATCCGACGGTGCGAACTGGTCGCGCGCACCGGTTCCTGCCTCTTCATCGGACATCTCCATCACCTCCGAGGAGTTGCACTCGCGCCGGCCCAAGGCTCTGGCCGGGTAGCTTGGCCCGTATGGCGCTGGAGAACGGGGATCCCGACGAAGTCCTGACCGACGCCGATCTCACCGCGTTGGCGCTGGCCGCCGACCCCGACGCGCCGATCGCCGAGGGTGCGGTGCCGATCGGGATCCACCTGGCCCACATGGGCTCGGCGCTGCCGCTCTGGTACATGCCGCCCGTCGTGCGCCAGGGGGGCCGGCGGTGGAAGGCGCCCTTCGTGATCGCCGTCGTCTCGGCGTTCCTGCTCATCGACCTCTTGGGCCTCTGCAACACCTACGGGGTGCTGACCTGGGCCTAGAGGGGTCCGGCTCCCGACGTCCCGACCCTCAGGCCGGCCGTCGAATCAGGACCCCAACCCTCAGGGCTTGCCCGCGGCAACCCAGCTCTTGACCCTGGCGTCGCTGATCCGGCGTGCCGTCGGCATGTCTGACCAGGAGCGGAACCGCGCCTTCTCCTCGTTGCTCAACCTCGAGTAGAGGGTTACGTCTTCGGATGAAGCGCTCAGCCTCGGGCGGGGGCGGCCCCCGCTGCTGGATCGCCCCTTCTCGATGTAGGGCCTGAAGGCCTCCCGAAGCTTGGAGGCGTTGGCAGAGCTCAGATCCACCTCGTAGCTCTTGCCGTCGAGGGCGAAATGGACGGTCTCGTCGGCATCCCCGCCGTCCATGTCGTCGGTGAGCTTCACAATCACGGTTTTTGCCATGGCCAAATGGTGGCAGACCGCCCGGGATCGCCGGGACCAGCGATCCGATGGCCCGGGTCGGGGGCCTTGGCGCTGCCGCGTCCCAGGCGCAGGCCGGTAGGGTTTTTCCTGTCCCGGCGCGCCGGGTTCGACCCCCTTCCCCTCGTCGGATTCAGTGCGCGTCGGGGCCTCTCGGGGGCAGGACCGTCACCTTCCCGCTGTCACCCAGCCCAGCCACCAGAATGGCCGGGTGCCGCGCCGCAACAACGCCCGCCGAGATCAGAGGCCTCAGACCGACGAGTCACGTCGAACGTCCAGCCTGGGCTCGCATTGGCGTGCCGATGGCCTCCCGAAGTCCGCCTACGCCACCCAGGCCGACGCGCTGACCGCTGCCCTGATCCGGCGCCAGGAATCGGGGGTCGAGCTGAACGTCTATCGCTGCGACGTGTGCTCGGCCTGGCACATGGGCAACCCCCAGCGCAGAGAGCCCAGCTCAGAGCGTAAAAAGTGACCGTCCGTGCACTTCTGCCCAACCCGGCGCCAAGGATTCGCCCGAGCGGCTCTGCGCCGAGTGCGGCTTCGACTGGGGCGAGGAGCGTTTCCAAGCGCTGGTGGGCCGGTGCGTGAGCGACATCGCCGTCTTCGGCGGCGTGCTCTCGCGCATCGACCCGACGGAGGCCGTGGAGCCGGGCCTGTGGTCTGCCAGCCGCTACGTGTGGCACACGGTCGATGTCCTGCGATTCGGCACCGAGCGCTTGTGGACAATCAGCGCCGATCCCTCATTCGGGGTCCCCATGTGGGACGAGAACGAGATCGCGGAGGTGCGCTCCTACGACGACCTGTCCCCGGTGGTGGGCCTGATCGCCCTGATCACGGCGGCGGACGCGTGGCGCACTGCTGCACTCGAAGCACCACACGACGTCACCACGCCCCACCCCGAATTCGGAACCATCGGCGCCTTCGACGTCGTCCGGCGCAACGCGCACGAGGTGTGCCACCACCTCTGGGACGTACGACGCGCCTTGGCCGACTGACTCAAAATCGCCTCCCTTGTGGGTGCCGGAGGCCGTCCACGCGCGATGACGCATGGGCATCTGCGCAGCGCCAGCATGTGAACTGGGGATGAACGCGGGCGTCGCGCACCAATGGACGGCCACAAAACCTGCACAAATACTCCTGATGCCAATCACTACGGACGAACAATTGTCCCAGTTCGCCCTGTTCACGGGTTCGGACGGAACGACAACCCGCCGACAAGTGATCATTGGCTCATCGACGTGTGTTGGACGCTGTTCTTTTCCTGTTTGGCAGGGAGTAGTGTTTTCGCAGGTGGATGAGGCGGAGGCGGTCCGCTCATTGGAGTGATCTTGGCGACTTGGCGATTGCGATTTCGAGGTTTGCACTCTCTGCGGTTCAACGCGCGCGCCATGACTGCGTTTGGCGTCGGGGCATGAAAGAGAATCGCCGTTACTCGATGCATCCCATCGCAAATGCACGGCGAGCCATGCGCCGGCGTCTCGAGGGTGAGGCTGAGGCGGGTTTCACGCTGATTGAGCTGATCATCACGATTGCAATCCTGCCGATCGTCATCGGTGGGATCTCGGTGGGCCTGGTCTCCGTCCTGCAGTTGCAGGGAGGCACATCAAACCGGATCAGCGACTCCAACGACGAACTGGTGGCCGCGTCCACCTTCAACAAGGACGTGCAGAGCGCGCAGCAGATCCAGACGGACACCACACCAGCCTGTGGGTCAACTTCGACCGGACAGCAACTCATCGGCCTGGAATGGGCTCAGAACTCGCTTGGTGCGTATCAAACCGTGGTCTCCTACGTCCAGAGCACGATGGGCACGACCACCTCCTTGCGCCGAGTGATCTGCACGTCCGGAGCTTCGGCCACCCCGACGAGCACCCGCATCATCGGACACAATGTCGGTAGCCTCACCGTGGCCCTCAATCCGACCGGATTCAGCTACAAGACCGATCAGGGCTGGACGTCCACGCAGGGCCTTTACGGCGTCACCCTCTCGGTCAAGGCTCCCGCAAGCGGATTTTCCTATTCGCTGAGCGGCATTCCGACGGCCAGCGCTTCAAACGGCACACCGCCACAAGGCGGAGGGGGCCAGAATCTGCCGAATTGCAACCTTGCCAATGCGGGTTCGGGTCAGTACTCCCAGATCCTGTGCTTCGCCGATTTCTCGGCCTCGGGCGCCAGTACGGCCACCCAGACCGCATACCTGAAGACGTTCACCAGCCCCTCCTCGACCTGCACGCCCATGCAGTTCTCCATTGCCAACTCTCCGGACATCCTGCAGTTCTGTCTCAGCGTCAGCGGCACCACGCAGACGGTCGCACCGCAACAGGTCCCGACCTTCGACCTTCCCAACCAGGGAGGCAACAGTGAGCCCTATCTCGGCAACAACGGCTTCTACCAGGGCATCCAGGGCTATCCGGCTATTTCGTCGAGGCCGGCTCCGAATCTGGGGAACTTTGCAGGCTGTAACGGCGGGAACGGCTGCACGACCACGTTGACGTTCACGAACATCGAGGTCACGACTGCGGCCGGCGCCGCAGCCACCAACTGGACCCTCGTGACCGGGGACGCCGAGTCGACCGACTCCGGCGAGTTCAATCTGTACACCAACGCAAGCGTGCCCTGGAGCATCCTTCCCAACTCCCCGACCTCGTTCTATGGCAACTCGTGCTACGACACGGCAGACCCGAGCAACAACGGCCTCTTCTCGTACACAGGACCGACCCCGACCGCCGCGAACCAGAACACCACCGTGTCGAATATCACGACCAAGCCGACGACCTACGACACCCCGATCACGGTCACCGGGAGTCCGTCCTCCCAGTTCGCGACGAACGTCCTGTCGGTGGGGTGCCAGGCGAACGCTCAGCTCGACAAGACGGGTGCCCTGATGTTGACCGCCCCCGAGGGGAACTCGTCGACTGCCCAGAACGTGACCATCACGATGCTGAGCGGCGGATACCAAGCAGTGTTCCTAGGAGTGCTCCTGTGAGACGACTCACCGCGGTAGTGCGGCGCACCATCGACCAATGGCGTACCGGTCCGAGCAAACTCCGGGCCCGTACCTCCTCCGAGCAGGGTGACACCCTGGTCGAGGTGCTCTGCGCGCTCGTGGTGGTGGCCATCGCCGGCGTCGCACTGCTGGCCGGATTCGCAACATCGATCACCGCGTCCGCTCAACACCGCCATCTTGCGTCGCTTGATTCCTCGATGAGGTTTGCCACCAACACGGCGATCGCCGACGTTCAACAAGGAGTGCAACAGTTCTCGAGCGGGGCGAAGGACCCCTTCTCCTGCCCATCGACCTTCACCCCCCAATTCCCGAGTCTTGCTGGATCCTTTCAGGTGACCTACACGGTGGGGTGGTGGAACGGTACGAATTTCCAAGGCCCCTCTCCGACCTATCAGGGTCCGAACACCTGCATCCCCGGAGCACCGCAGGAGTACACGCTCACCGTCACCTCGACCTCGCCCAATGTCAACCTTCCCCCGACGACAGTCACCACGGTGATCTCGAGTCCGGCTGCACCTGCGTCGCCAACGGGTGCCGGAGCTGCGTACCAACTCGTATGGCTCCAGCAGCCCTCCGGCGGCTCGGCCCAGACTCCCTTTACCCCGCAGCCCGAGGTCGCGGTCGAGGACCAGCAGGGCGACATCGTGTCCAGCGACTTCTCCTCGGTCACCCTCAACCTCCTGCAGGCGCCCACGGGTGGGACCCTTTCGAACACATGCTCTGGCGTTGAGTCCTATGGCATCGTGCAGTTCTCCGACTGCAGCGTCAACAAGGCGGGGACCTACGAAATTCAGGCGGTCGACTCACTCCTTCAACCCACCTCCGGCGTCTTCTTCTCGGTCACTGCCAACCCGGCACAGAAGCTCGCTTTCACCACGACCGCGATCTCGGGCACCGCGTCCGCAAGCGCGACATCGGGTCCGATCACCGTTCAGATACAAGACGCCTTCGGCAACCCCATTCCCACGACGGCCGCAGAGGTTGTCTCCCTGTCCTCGAGTTCGTCGGCTGGAACCTTCTCACTGACTTCAGGCGGCACAGCGGTGACTTCCGTGACGATTCCGGCCGCCTCCGCATCGGCGACCTTCTACTACGGCGACACCGTCGCAGGGTCCCCCACCATCACCGCGACCCCGCCCGTCACATCCGGCTTGCTCGCGGGACAACAGCAAGAGACGATCTCGGGTGGGGCCGCGACACAATTGGCCATCACATCGCCCGCCTTCACCGGAGCGGCGAGCTCGTCGGCCACCAACTCCTTCACGGTTACCCTCGAGGACACCTTCGGCAACCCCACGACCAAGACCACCGCCACCACGGTCACCCTCTCGGTTACGGGCTCGACTACGGGCAAGTTCGCTGCCACGTCGGGCGGGGCGAGCACGACAACTGTCTCCATACCAGCCAGTACCCAGTCAGTCACTGCCTTCTACGGTGACACCAAGACCGGGACCCCGACCATCAAGGCCGCGGCAAGCGGGCTGACGAGTGCCACCCAGCAGGAGACCATTACCGGGGGTCCGACCAAGCTGGTCTTCACGACGAGCCCGGTCAGCGGCAGCACCTCTGCCGTTGCTTCGCTGGGGCTGATCACCGTTCAGGAGCAGGCAGCCAACGGCACCCCGACGACAGTTGGCTTGACCATCAACCTCAGCTCCAACTCTGCCGGAACGCCGATCTTCGGTACGACGCAGGGCGCATCGTCCGGCGTGACCAGCGTGACCATCCCTGGCGGCTCGAGCTCTGCGAGCTTCTACTACGGCGACACCAACGTTGGGACCCCGACCATCACGGCGAGCTCGACAGGTTTGTCGGTCATGCAGCAGGAGACCATCACGGCCGGCACCGGAACCCAGCTGGCCATCACGTCGGCCCCCTTCAGTGGCAAGGCCAGCATGTCGGCCACCAACGCATTCACGGTGACCCTCGAGGACGCCTTCGGCAACGCCACGACGAGCGGCACCGCCATCACGGTCAACCTTTCGTCGAACTCGACCGGGACGTACGAGTTCGCCGCAACGTCGGGGAGTACGCAGGCTGTGACCAGCGTGAGGCTGCCGGCCAACACGCAATCCGTGACCGCCTACTACGGCGACACCAATGCCGGGACCCCGACCATCACCGCCGCGGCGAACGGGCTCAGCTCAGATACCCAGCAAGAGACGATCACCGCTGGCACCGGAACCCAGCTGGCTATCACCTCGGCTCCCTTCAGCGGGGCCGCGAATTCGTCGGCCACCAACGCCTTCACGGTGACGCTCGAGGACGCCTTTGGCAACGCCACGACCAAGACCACCGCCACCACGATCAATCTGAGCTCGAACTCGACCGGCACCCACGAGTTCTCCGCCACCTCGGGTGGAGCGAACGTGACGTACGTCAGTCTGCCGGCCAACACTGCCTCGGTGACAGCCTTCTATGGCGACGAGGCCCCTGGGACGCCGACCATCACGGCAGCGGCCACCGGACTCACGCCGTCGGGTACCCAGCGGGAGACCATCACGGCGGGGTCTCCCGCCAAGCTGGTCTTCACCACGACTGCAGTTTCTGGACCGGCGTCGAGCAGTGCCACGTTGGGGCCGATCACCGTCCAAGAGCAGGACGCCTACGGCAATGTCGCCTCGAGTGGCAGCCCGACCACGGTCAATCTGACTTCGAGCTCGACCGGTGCCACCTTTGCCGCCAGCTCAGGCGGACCCGCGATCACCTCGGTCGTCATTCCCGGTGGCAACTCGACGGCCACCTTCTGGTACGGCGACACCCAGGCGGGTCATCCGATCGTCACGCCGGTCGTGACGGGCCTGACCTCGGCCACCCAGCAAGAGAACATCACGGCCCTCGCGGGATCCAAGCTCGGAGTCAGCACCTTCAGCGGCGGGGCGAGCTCCTCGGCCACCAATGCCTTCACCGTGAGCGTCGAGGACGCCTTCGGCAACGTCACCACGTCCGGGACCGCCTTCACGGTCAACCTCTCGACCACGGCCACGACGACGGGCAAGTTCGCTGCCACCTCGGGCGGGGCCACCGTCACCAGCGTGAACCTGCCGGCAAACACGCAGTCGGTAACCGCCTACTACGGCGACACGCTGGCCGGCACCCCCACCATCACCGCGACGACGATCGGGCTCAACCCCGGGAGTCAAATCGAGACAATCACCGGCGGCACCGCCACTCACCTGGTCATCACCTCGACCGCCTTCAGTGGTGGGGCGAGCTCGTCAGCCACCAACGCCTTCACGGTGACCCTCGAGGACGCCTTCAACAACTTCACGACCAAGACCACCGCCACCACGGTGAACCTGACCTCGAACTCGACCGGCACCCACGAGTTCTCCGCCACCTCGGGTGGGGCCACTGTCGCCAGCGTGAACCTGCCGGCCAACACGCAGTCGGTGACCGCGTACTACGGCGACACTCTGTCCGGGACCCCGACCATCACCGCGGCCGCGACCGGGCTCAGCCCCTCGGCCACGCAACAAGAGACGATCACTGCGGGGGCAGCGGCGCAGTTGATCTTCACCACCACGGCCAAGTCGGGCCCGGCATCGACGAGCGCCACCTTGGGCCCGATCACCGTCCAAGAGCAGGACGCCTTCGGAAATGTCAGCACGACGGGGCTGACCGTCAACCTGTCGAGCTCCTCGAGTGCCGGCGTGTTCGCCGCTACCTCGGGTGGGGCGGGTGTGACCTCCGTGAACATCGCGGCCGGCAACTCGACCGCCAGCTTCTACTACGGAGACACCAAGTCGGGAGCCCCGACCATCACCGCCGGGGCCACCGGCGTG
Source organism: uncultured Acidimicrobiaceae bacterium (assembly GCA_963804055.1). GTDB lineage: Bacteria > Actinomycetota > Acidimicrobiia > Acidimicrobiales > RAAP-2 > Bog-473. The sequence goes on from CAWDOU010000013.1 coordinate 23,103, forward strand.
ACCGCGGGCACCCAGGCCGAGGGCATCACGGCGCTGACCGGGACCCAGCTGGCCATCACCTCCACCGCCTTCAGCGCCGGGGCGAGCTCGTCGCCCACCAACGCCTTCACGGTGACCCTCGAGGACACCTATGGCAACGCCACGACCAAGGCCACCGCCACGACGGTGAACCTCTCGACCACGGCCACAGGCACGGGCAAGTTCGCCGCTACCTCGGGCGGGGCCACCGTCACCAGCGTCACCCTGCCGGTCAACACCGCCTCGGTGACCGCCTACTACGGCGACACGCTGGCTGGGACCCCGACCATCACCGCGGCGGCGACGGGCCTGAACCCCTCGGGCACCCAGCAAGAGACGATCACGGGCGGCACCGCGACGCACCTCGCCATCACGTCGGCCGCCTTCAGCGCCGGGGCGAGCTCCTCGGCGACCAACGCGTTCACGGTGAGCCTCGAAGACGCCTTCAACAACATCACGACCAAGACCACCGCCACCACGGTGAACCTGACCTCGAACTCGACCGGCACTCACGAGTTCGCTGCCACCTCGGGTGGGTCGACCGTGACCAGCGTGAACCTGCCGGCCAACACGCAGTCGGTGACCGCTTACTACGGCGACGCCAAGCTCGGGACCCCGACCATCACCGCCGCGGCGACCGGGCTCAGCCCCTCGGCCACCCAGCAGGAGACCATCACTCCGGGTGTCGGAACGCATTTAGTCATCACTTCGACGGCCTTCAGCGGTGCGGCCAACTCGTCGGCCACCAACGCGTTCACGGTGACCCTCGAGGATGCCTTCAACAACGCCACAACGAGTAGCAGCGCCACCACGGTCAACCTCTCCACCACCGACACGGGCACGGGCACGTTCGCCGCCACCTCGGGTGGGGGCACGGTCACCAGCGTGAACCTGCTGGCCAACACCCAGTCGGTGACCGCGTATTACGGCGACACCAACGACGGGACCCCCACCATCACCGCGGCGGCGACCGGGCTCAGCCCCTCGGCCACCCAGCAGGAGACCATCACGGCCGGGGCGGCGGCGCAGTTGGTCTTCACCACCACCCCGAAGACGGGCACGGCATCGACGAGCGCCACCTTGGGCCCGATCACCGTTCAAGAGCAGGACGCCTACGGCAACGTCAGCACGACAGCTATCACGGTCAACCTCTCAACCACCGACACGGGTACGGGCAAGTTCGCCGCCACTTCGGGCGGGACGGGTGTGACTTCCGTCAACATCGCGGCCGGGAACTCGACCGCCACCTTCTACTACGGCGACACCAATGACGGGACTCCGACCATCACCGCCGCGGCGACCGGGCTCAGCCCCTCGGCCACGCAACAAGAAACGATTACTGCGGGGACTGCCACGCACCTGGCCATCACCTCGAACGCCTTCAGTGGGACGGCGAGCAACTCGGCCACCAACGCCTTCACGGTGAGCCTCGAGGACGCCTTCAACAACATCACGACCAAGACCACCGCCACCACGGTCAACCTCTCCACCACCGACACCGGCACGGGCAAGTTTGCCGCCACCTCGGGCGGGGGCACAGTCGCCAGCGTGAACCTGCCGGCCAACACCCAATCGGTGACCGCCTACTACGGCGACACCAATGACGGGACCCCGACCATCACCGCCGCGGCGACCGGGCTCAGCCCCTCAGCCACGCAGCAAGAAACGATTACTGCCGGCACCGCGACCCAGCTGGCCATCACCTCGACCGCGTTCAGCGGCGGCGCCAGTTCGTCGCCCACCAACGCCTTCACCGTGACCCTCGAGGACGCCTATGGCAACGTCACGACCAAGGCCACCGCCACCACGGTCAACCTCTCGACCACGGCCACCGGGACGGGCGCCTTTGCCGCCACCTCGGGTGGGGCCACGGTCACCAGCGTGAACCTGCCGGCCAACACCCAGTCGGTGACCGCCTACTACGGCGACACCAAATCGGGGACCCCGACCATCACCGCCGCGGCAACGGGCCTGAACCCCTCGGGCACCCAGCAAGAGACGATCACAGGCGGGACCGCGACCCATCTGGCCATCACCTCGAACGCGTTCAGTGGGACGGCGAGCTCGTCGGCCACCAATGCCTTCACCGTGACCCTCGAGGACGCCTTCAACAACATCACGACCAAGACCACCGCCACCACGGTGAACCTCTCCACCACCGACACCGGCACGGGCACGTTCGCCGCCACCTCGGGCGGAGGCACGGTCACCAGCGTCAACCTGCCGGCCAACACCCAGTCGGTGACCGCCTACTACGGCGACACCAAACCGGGGACCCCGACCATCACCGCCGCGGCGACCGGGCTCAGCCCCTCGGCCACGCAACAAGAAACGATTACTGCGGGGACTGCCACGCACCTGGCCATCACCTCGAACGCCTTCAGTGGGACGGCGAGCAACTCGGCCACCAACGCCTTCACGGTGAGCCTCGAGGACGCCTTCAACAACATCACGACCAAGACCACCGCCACCACGGTCAACCTCTCCACCACCGACACCGGCACGGGCAAGTTTGCCGCCACCTCGGGCGGGGGCACGGTCGCCAGCGTGAACCTGCCGGCCAACACCCAATCGGTGACCGCCTACTACGGCGACACCAATGACGGGACCCCGACCATCACCGCCGCGGCGACCGGGCTCAGCCCCTCAGCCACGCAGCAAGAAACGATTACTGCCGGCACCGCGACCCAGCTGGCCATCACCTCGACCGCGTTCAGCGGCGGCGCCAGTTCGTCGCCCACCAACGCCTTCACCGTGACCCTCGAGGACGCCTTCGGCAACGTCACCACGACGGGCGCGACCACCACGGTCAACCTGTCGACGACGGCCACAGGCACGGGCAAGTTCGCCGCCACCTCGGGCGGGGCGACCGTCACCAGCGTCACCCTGCCGGCCAACACGCAGTCGGTGACCGCCTACTACGGCGACACCAAATCGGGGACCCCGACCATCACCGCGGCGGCGACGGGCCTGAACCCCTCGGGCACCCAGCAAGAGACGATCACGGGCGGGACCGCGACCCATCTGGCCGTCACCTCGAACGCCTTCAGCGGGACGGCGAGCAACTTGGCGACCAACGCCTTCACGGTGAGCCTCGAGGACGCCTTCAACAACATCACGACCAAGACCACCGCCACCACGGTCAACCTCTCCACCACCGACACCGGCACGGGCACCTTCGCCGCCACCTCGGGTGGGGCCACTGTCGCCAGCGTGAACCTGCCGGCCAACACGCAGTCGGTGACTGCGTACTACGGCGACACTCAATGTCCGGGTCCCCGACCATCACCGCGGCCGCGACCGGGCTCAGCCCCTCGGCCACGCAACAAGAAACGATTACTGCGGGGGCAGCGGCGCAGTTGATCTTCACCACCACGGCCAAGTCGGGCCCGGCATCGACGAGCGCCACCTTGGGCCCGATCACCGTCCAAGAGCAGGACGCCTACGGCAACGTCACCACGACGGGGCTGACCGTCAATCTGTCGAGCTCCTCGGGGGGCGCCAAGTTCGCCGCTACCTCGGGTGGGGCGGGTGTGACCTCCGTGAACATCGCGGCCGGCAACTCGACCGCCAGCTTCTACTACGGAGACACCAAGTCGGGAGCCCCGACCATCACCGCCGGGGCCACCGGCGTGACCGCGGGCACCCAGGCCGAGGGCATCACGGCGCTGACCGGGACCCAGCTGGCCATCACCTCCACCGCCTTCAGCGCCGGGGCGAGCTCGTCGCCCACCAACGCCTTCACGGTGACCCTCGAGGACACCTATGGCAACGCCACGACCAAGGCCACCGCCACGACGGTGAACCTCTCGACCACGGCCACAGGCACGGGCAAGTTCGCCGCCACCTCGGGCGGGGCCACCGTCACCAGCGTCACCCTGCCGGTCAACACCGCCTCGGTGACCGCCTACTACGGCGACACGCTGGCGGGGACCCCGACCATCACCGCGGCGGCGACGGGCCTGAACCCCTCGGGCACCCAGCAAGAGACGATCACGGGCGGCACCGCGACGCACCTCGCCATCACGTCGGCCGCCTTCAGCGGGACGGCGAGCAACTCGGCCATCAACGCCTTCACGGTGACCCTCGAGGACGCCTTCAACAACATCACGACCAAGACCACCGCCACCACGGTCAACCTCTCCACCACCGACACCGGCACGGGCACGTTCGCCGCCACCTCGGGTGGGGGCACGGTCACCAGCGTGAACCTGCCGGCCAACACCCAGTCCGTGACCGCCTACTACGGCGACACCAATGACGGGACCCCGACCATCACCGCGGCGGCGACCGGACTCACTCCCTCGGCCACCCAGCAGGAGACCATCACGGCGGGGGCCGCCAGTCAGCTCAGCTTCATCACCGGCGCGGTTTCAGGTGTCGCCTCGACCAACGCCAACCTGGGCCCGATCACCGTCCAACTGCAAGACCAGTTCGGCAATGCCGTCAATGCTCCGGCGGGCGGTGAGACGGTGACCCTGACCTCGACGACGCCGACCAACGCCAGCTTCTCCCAGACGCAGAACGCCGCTGGGACTCACACGGCGACCATCACCATCGGGAGTGGCACATCGTCGGCGAACTTCTACTACGGGTACAGCACAACTGGCACCCCGACGGTCACCGCCGCCCACACCGGACTGACATCGGGCAGTCAGCAGGAGACCATCGGGCCGAACCAGCTTGCCATCACCTCGGCGCCTGTCACTGGTGGGACGGGCACCACAGCGACGCTCGGTCCGATCACAGTGACCCTCGAGAATGCAGCGGGGACGCCGATCACCACGGCGACGGCGCCCACGGTGACCCTCTCGAGCAGTTCTAACAGGGGAGTGTTCGCCGTCACTTCGGGTGGTACAAACATCGGCTCTGTCACCATCCCGGCCGATTCCTCGACCGCGACCTTCTACTACGGCGATTCGAGGAGGGGGACTCCGACGATCACCACGGCGTCGACCGGCCTGACCTCGGGCACACAGCAAGAGACCATCCAATGACATTTCGCCAATGCTTCGAGCGGGCTGTGAATCGCGCCCGATCCAACTGGTGCGCCATCGCGCCACGACGCAAAGCACACACGAAGCCGACGAATCCGGTGCCATCCTGGTCTTTGCTCTGGTCTTCCTCATGGCCGTGAGCCTCATCGTCACAGGACTGCTGACCTTCGTGGGGACCAGCCTCCACGACTCCAATGCCTTCTCAAACGAGCGAAACGTGGAGTCTGCGGCGACGAATGCAGTCAACCTTGCCATCCAGGACACCCGCTACACCTTCGACACCTATGCTTTACTCGACTCCGCCTCGCCGAAATCGGTGCCTTCCAGGTAACGTATCAGGTCAGCAACGAACAGAGCATGATCTCCGTCTATTGCACGATGGTGTGGCAGCCCTTCAGCGCAGAGACCCGCACAATCACGTATTCGGCCTGCGTCAGCGGGTCAGTGACGGCGACGACCTGTGCCGCCACACCCCTGCTGCAAGCCGTCATCGCCTTCGGGGACAACCAAACCGGAGTAGCCCCGAGCCTCGGACCTCAGCAGTGCACGCCGATCAGCCCAGGCGGCTATTGCGGAGAGAGCATGACGCAGCTCAGCTGGCAGTGGAATCCATTGGTTCCTGTCGTCTCGGCCGTCAGCCCAACCGGTGGGCAATCAAGCGGAGGCACGACGGTCACGATTACCGGCTCAAATTTCACCAGCGGCGCAACCGTCAGCTTTCTCCAGGAATCGGGCGGAAATCCGGTAAATCCGTCTAACCAACAAGGATACAACCCGCCCGTCTCCGCAACCCTGGTCTCCAACCCCCCATCGAACTGCGCTCCGTTCAACTGCCTCCAAGTGACGTCACCCACCGTGCTCTCCGGCACCACCTACTTCGTGACGGTGACTACCCCCGGCGGCACCAGTGCCTTCTCGGCGGTCTTCTCCTACAACACCCCCACCGTACCGACGCCGACTGTGGCCGGACTATCGGGATCGGTGACCAGCGGATCGATCACGGGCTAGAGCACCGTAACGGTCCTCGGGACGAACTTCTGGGCGCCCACCGTCACGGACACGGTATTGGTCAACTTCTGCCCCGTCGTGGGAGGAACTTGCCAGTCCAGCCCGAGCAACGCGACCAGTGGCGTGGTGGTGTCGCTGCCCGAGACCGGGTCGCCATACGAATCTGTCAGTGCACTGTCCCCGCCGGTGAGCGGACCGGCTGCGTACTACGTCGTGGTTGAAGTCAACAACGTGAAGAGTGCGACGAATTCCAATGTCGAATTCAACTACACCGTGCAGGTGCCCATCATCACGAGCGTCTCGCCCACAACACCCGTGGCACCAGGCGGGACTCTGACCATCAACGGGTACAACTTCATCCCCAACATGACCGTGGGCTTTTGCCCGTATCCGCACCAAGCAATCAGGCCCCCTACTACGACGCCAAATGCGTAAGTGGCGGAGGCAATTCGATGGTGACCGTCCAACCTGTCACAACCAACCAACTTGTGGTGACGGTACCGAATATGGGCGGGACGGCGGGGACCTACTTCCCGATCCTTGGACTTCCCAATCCCCCCTATTCGGGCAGCAACTACGAGCCAGCCCTCCCCTACGTCCAGCCCGCAGACGAGTTCTCGTATTCCTAAAGGAGCCCCGCGCTCCTTTGCGTCGAGCCTGGCCGAATGGTGTCGAGCCGCCACAGGAAATGGGCATTTCAGCTGGGGTTGACAAAATTCGGGCCTTCAGAAATCTCACAACCACCCGATATGTCATGAGGGAGGCGACGACGCAGCCCATGGAAATTTGTCCGACCAGGGAAGCTACGATTATGGCTGGGTGGAGGCGGTTCACCCCGGAGTGCACAATGCGGATTTGGCGAATTGAGAGTGTCCTTTTGTCGCCATGGGCGGCACGTCAACCGGGAGGCCGCGCCCCAATGACTGATTCCGACGAGAGCGCTCGATCATGGTCCTGAGTAGCCGCGGCAATCACAAGAAGCGCAAGCCTTCGGGCCAAGGCCTGAAAGCATCCAGCTCAGAGCCGTCATCGAACGGCTCATCGGTCATGTCCCCGCCAAGGGAGGTGGACCGAGACGCATGCAGGTTTGCGCACTGCTGATCGAACGCAACTTGGTGATCGACAACCAGATTGAGGAAGCCTTCGCTCGCGACCCTGATTCGGAGGCTGACGTGGGAGAAGCCCTGCTCAGAATGGGCCTTCTGAGTGAGCAGGATCTCCTCAGGGCCCGAGCCGAACTCTATGGGATGGCCATCGCCGACCTGAGGCAAACATCGCCGGAGCAACAGGCGCTTGATCTGATCCCTGACTCGATGGCCCGAGAGCATCTCCTCATCCCTATGACCTTGGATGAGGTTGGTCTCCACGTCGCAATGGCGGATCAACCGTCCGACAAGCTCATGAGATCGCTCGAAAGACGAGCAGGACAACGGTCCACGTCATGCTGGCGCCGCTCTCGGAGATCCGTCGCGCCATCGAGAACAACTACCGGGCCCTGGGTGGCCTCGACTACCTCGTCCAGGCTTTCGAAGCGGTCGAGGTCACCCGGAGGAGGCCAGTCGAGACACTGCCACTCACGCCGGACGTCGTGGAGGAGGATGCTCCGGTCGTACAAGTCGTCGGACGGATTCTGACGCAGGCGATGCGAGACCGAGCATCGGACGTCCACATCGAGCCGTCTGAACTGTCGATCCGGGTTCGGTTCCGGATCGATGGCGCATTGAAAGAGGTATTGACACTTCCCTCTTCGATGGCCGTCGGACTCATCAGTCGCATCAAGATCATGGCGGGAATGAACATCGTGGAGCGGCGCCGTCCACAAGACGGCCAGCTCCGCACGGAGATCGACGGCAAGGAGGTGGACGTCCGCGTCGCCACCGTCGCAACCATCTGGGGGGAGAAGTGCGTCATGCGGATCCTCGACCGCACACGTTCCGTCCTCCGCCTGAGCGAGCTGGGCATGCCCAAGAATGCGGCCGACACCTATTCCGGCTTCGTACGAGCCCCGTTCGGGATGGTCTTGTGCGCCGGGCCGACTGGGAGCGGCAAGACGACAACGCTCTACGCGACACTCACGGAGATCGCCGACGAATCTCGCAACGTAATGACGATCGAAGACCCCGTCGAGTATGTCTTCCCCAGCATCAATCAGATCCAGACAAACGAGCAAGCCGGACTGACATTTGCCACGGTCTTCGCTCAATTCTGCGCCAGGATCCTGACGTGATCCTCGTCGGTGAGATCCGAGACGTCGAGACCGCTCGCATCGCGGTGCAGTCCGCCTTGACGGGCCACCTGGTTCTCTCGTCGTTGCACGCAACGGACTCGGTATCCGCCCTCCACCGCTTTCTCGACATGGGCATCGAGTCCTTCCTCGTGGCTTCGTCAGTCATCGGCATCGTCGGCCAGCGGCTCGTTCGTCGTATCTGTCCATCCTGCAAGGCTCCGTACACCCCGACGGATGCCGACCACGCCTTCTACGAGGAGAGCGGCGGCCCCGAGAAACGGGAATTTGTTCGTGGCCAAGGATGCAATTTTGCAGCGGGACCGGCTATCAAGAGCGAATCGGTGTCTACGAGCTATTGCGGATCACCCCTGAAATCAAGCGCTTGGTCGTCGGGTGGGCCACCCAAGACGAACTTCGAAGATTGGCCGAACAACAGGGAATGCGGTCGCTTCGCACCGAGGCAATAGATCTGGTCGCACGGGACATCACAACGGTGTCCGAAGTCATTCGAAGCATTTACGCGTCGTGAAATTGAGGAGACAGTCATGACCACTTTGGAAAGCTACCGCTATGACGCTCTCGACGAGAGCGGCAAGAAGGTCAGTGGAACCGAGAAAGCTCCTTCGGTGAGTGCTGCGCACCTCATGTTGATTCAGCGCGGACTGCAGCCGATCACCGTCAAGGAGCGGAGGAACATCCTCAAGTTCGAGATCACGAAGAAGACCGTGAAGCGCAAGGAGATCATGCATTTCTCCCGGCAGCTGAGCGTCTTCGTCGAGGCCGGCATCCCCATTATGGAGGCCCTCGAGTTGATCTCTGAGGAGACGACCGACAAGTTGCTCAAGTCTGTCCTCGTCGACATGGTCGCCGAGCTCCAGGCAGGCGACACCTTCGCCTCGGCCGCAGCGTCGCACCCTGAGGCATTTCCTCGTTACTACGTGGCGGTTCTCGAATCCGCGGAGTTGACCGGAACCCTGGACACCGTGCTCCTGGAACTCGCCACCTATCTGGAAACCGATATCGAAGCTCGGTCCGCCGTGACTTCCGCGCTCATCTACCCTGCCGTGGTAGCGGTCATGGCTGTGGTGACCGTCGTCGTCCTCGCCACCTTCGTACTGCCGAAATTCCGAACGTTCTTCGGGTCGCTCAACGCGAACTCCCGCTTCCCACCCGAATGTTGCTGAGTATTTCGGCCTTCATCAGTCACTGGTGGTGGGCCATCGCGGCCATCATCATCGTGGCGGTCGTTTCCTTCGTCGCCTTACGGCGCTCCAGGCAAGGCCGGGGCGTGGCTCGACTCTGTGATCTTGAAGCTTCCCGTGGCAGGAAGCCTCCTGCAGGCGGCCATCGTCGAGCGAGTGTGCCGCGTTCTGGCATCTCTCGTCACTGCCGGCGTCGACCTTCCTCGCGGAATGGCCGTTACGGCCGAGGCCTCCAACAACTCCGTCTACACCGGTGGGCTCAATCACATCCGGGAGCAGATGATGGAAGGGAAGGGCCTCTCAACGCCACTCGCCGAAACCGGACTTTTTCCCGCTGCTGCTCGCCAGATGTTCAGAGTCGGAGAGGAGACGGGAACGCTCGATAAGCAGCTCACGACGGCCGCGGCATTCTATCACCGCGAGCTTGAAATCAAGGTCAAGCATTTCACCAGCTTGTTCGAGCCCGCCATCATCATCTTCATGGGACTCATTGTCGGCTTCGTGGCTGTCGCCCTCGTCTCGGCCATGTACGGGATCTACCGGCAGGTCAATATTTCGGGCTGACACCGGCCATCTTGTGGCGCGCTCGGTGCCGAAAGGCCACTCGAGCGGACCTCAACTGCCTGACCGTCAGCTCCAAAAAGGGCTAAAGACGGATGCGCAAAAGGCCGATGAATCGAATGTGCCCTTTCGTTAACAGTAGGGCCTGATCAACACGCAACAAACGGTCAATTCACCAGGTCAAATAGTACTTATTTGCTTGAAAAATCGTCCGATAAACAGATACCATGGCGAGTCGCCAGGAAATGGCATCGTGGCGAAAAAGGAGAGTCCGTCCGGGCTCTCTTCCAGTGCATAGAGACGGGCAAAGGCAAGCCCGACCAAGAAAGGCGGTATGGCGCAGTGTTCAAGCGTTATCGCGACATTATGGAGCGCAGGCAGTCAGCAGAGGCCAATGAATCCGGCTTCACGTTGATTGAACTGCTCATTGTTATCGTTGTGCTCGGCATCCTTGCTGCGATCGTGGTTTTCTCCCTCACCGGAGTAACCGGTCAGAGCAAGTCTGCTGCTTGCACCACGGATGGCAAGACGATTGAAACAGCAGCCGACGCCTACCAGGCGTACTACGGCAGCTACCCGGCGAGTTCCACCGTGCTTACCGGGACCTACCTGCAGACGTGGCCGACTCCGGACGGCTACACGTTCAGCCTCGACACGACCAACAACACGGTCGACGTCCAGATTGGCACCAACGGATCGGCGACGGTGTACACCACCGCCGATGGATGTCCGAGTCTGGGCAGCTATAATTCACAAAGATGTGATCCAAAGCGCCCGGCCCGCCCTGGGCCGGGCGCTTTGGCATTCACCCGAGCGTCACCTACTCGAACGAGACGGAAGTGACACTGTGAGCTTTTCCTACAACGAACGGATCGATCCTTGGCTCCAGGTGCTCTGGGATCGCAAGGGATCCGACCTGCTGCTGGTGAGCGGATCCCCACCCCGGGTTCGAGCTGACGGAGGCCTTCGGCCACTCGAGGACCAGCCGAAGCTCACGGGCCCCGAGATCGCAGAGATCATCCATGCGATGCTGACTCCACAGCAGGAGGCCATCCTCGAAGAGCATCAGGATGTCGACTTTTCGTTGACGTGGGGCGACAAGGCCAGACTGCGTGGGAGCGCCTTCCACCAAAAGGGCGAACTTGCGCTGGCGCTGAGGATGATCCCGTCGGATATCCCGAGCTTCGAAGAACTCGGCCTGCCACCCATCGCGGAATGGATGGCCACACTCCCCCGCGGACTCGTGCTGATGACCGGGCCTACAGGTTCGGGTAAATCGACGACCCTTGCATCGATCATCGCCAGAATTAACGAGACGCGCTCGCTCCACATCCTGACCATCGAAGACCCCGTGGAGTATGTCCATCACCACGGTCTCTCGGCCATCAACCAACGCGAGATCGGGCTGGACAGTCCGTCCTTCGAGCGAGCCCTTCGGTCTGCGCTCCGCGAGGACCCCGATGTCCTGCTCGTGGGTGAGATGCGCGACCTGGAGTCCATTCAGCTCGCGCTGACGCTGGCGGAGACCGGGCACCTCGTGTTCTCGACCCTGCACACCAATGACGCAGCGCAGGCGATCGACCGAATCATCGATGTGTTCCCAGCCTTCCGTCAGGAGCAGATCCGGGTACAGCTCGCGGCCTCTCTCGGAGCCGTCATCGCCCAGCGGCTCGTGCCACGGATCGGCGGCGGCATGGTGGCTGCTTTCGAGATCCTGATTGCCAACAACCCGGTGCGGAACCTCATCCGGGAGGGCAAGACCAACCAGCTCCTGAACGTCATCACGACGAACCAGCAGGAAGGCATGTGCACTCTGGAGGCGAGCCTCGTCCACCTGATCCGGTCAGACGTGATCACGTACGATGACGCCATGGCCACTTCCGCGCATCCCAAGGAGCTCGATCGCATGTTGAGCCACCATGGTGCGATGCTCTCGACTGCATGACAGCAGACGGTCCGGCGAGTCGCGGCCCCAACCTGCCCTACTCGGTGGTCGCCGGCGTCACCCCGTGCCGCGGCGGCTGGTTGGTGGCGGGCGCCAAGCTCCATGGCACGATCTTCGCCCCTGAGGACCCGGTACGGCTCGATACCTTCATCGATGTCGTCGACCAGCGCCCCTCATACTCGGTCATCGCTCTGAACGCACCCGTCGGAGGGCTCGAACAGGCCACGACGGGCGGCCGGACTTGCGACCGGGAGGCGCGGGCCCTCCTCGGACGTCGAGGATCGGCCGTGAAGAGCGCACCGGCGCATACGGAGACGCCGGACGGCATCAATCTCCTCCCAGATCAACTCGATGCGATCACCCGCACCTTGCTCCCCCGGTACCAGGAGGTGGCAACCGAAATGGCGCCGTATCGCCAGCGGGTGATCTACGAGGTGAACGCGGATCTCAGCTTCTACCAGCTGAACGAGGACGTCCCAATGAGATGGGCGAAGCATTCGGAGAAAGGAAGGGCGGAGCGGCGAGCCCTCCTCGAGCAGAAGATGCCGGGCGCGTTGCGGATCATCGATGCCGAGGTTCCGGGAGCGACTGCAGCGCACCTCCTTGACGCCGGCGCAATCCTCTGGACAGCCAGGAGGATCTTCGCCAAGGCGGGGGTCCGCATTCCAACTGACCCGGAGTGGGACGAGCAAGGCTTGCGTATGGAGATCATCCGATAACGCGGTCGCTCATCGGCGAGCCTCCTAGAACGAGTAGTGGCTGAAGGGTCGAAGGAGTTCAGGACCAGCGAACACTGCCACCGCACAGCCCAGAGCCAGATAGATGCCGTACGGCATCCGGCTCTGTCGCTCCATGTGCTTGGTGGCGATCAAGGTGATTCCCACCACAGCGCCGATCAGGTTCGCCGCGAAGAAACCCAGCAGTACGTATCCGAACCCGAGCCATCCCAAAGAGAGCCCGAGGACCAACGCCAGCCTCACGTCTCCGAATCCCAGCACGCGCGGGCTCGCCAGGTTCATTGCGAAGAACACACCGAACCACCCTGCCGCACAGAGGGCGCCGACGAGGTAGCTGTGCCACATGCCGGTCGCACCCGCTGCAAGCAACAAGAGGGCTGCCACCAAGAGCGTCAGCGGGTAGACGATCCTCTTGGGAAGGATCAACTGCTCCATATCGATGCAGGAGAGTGCGAGCAGTCCGGCGAAGAGCACCAGAAAGGCCGGGAGATCCCAACGGAAGCCGAAACGGGCGGCGGTCCCGGCGAACAGCGCTGCGCACGCCAACTCGACCAGCGGGTACCTCGCCGAGATCGGTGCCTGGCAGTCGCGGCAACGACCGCGCAGTAAGAGCCAGGAAAGCACGGGGATGTTGTCCCTCTCCCGTATAAGGGCTCCACAAGATGGGCAGGAAGAGCGCGGAGAAACCACGGATTCGTTCCTCGGCACCCTGTAGATCACGACATTCAGGAACGATCCGATGGCTAGCCCCAGAACGCCACAGCCCACGATCAGAATCCCCAGCATGCAGACCCGTCAGTAGCGTGATGCGTCGATCATCGCCTCACGCTAGTGGCGACAGAACGGCTCAGGTTGGACCGTAGACCAAGCCACGACGCGGAAGCCGGCTCTTGCGCAATCCTCCATTAACCGAGGTCCATGTTGGGCCGCCAGCCCTGGGGACATGACCCACGGCCTCGGCGGCACCCACCAACCCATCCACCAACCAATCCACCAATCCGAGCCGAGACAGCACAGCCGGGCGCGGCACGGGATCACCATTTCGCCGCTCGCGTTCAGATACTCTCACCAGGTCACTTTTGATTCCTTCGCAGGGAAATTGACCTCATCGAGATCATGACGAGCCTCACTTCCGATTCCGACGCCGAATCCGCACAGGTCAAACGATCGTGGTTTACGCGACCACTGGCGGGCTGGGCCTGCGTCCTCGGATGGTGTGTCGCCACCGGCATCTTCATTGCCGGAATCCTGGTCCCAGGTGGGACGGCAGTCGGTGACGCCTACCTGATCATCTACCCCACCTGGGCCGTGTCGCATGGCCAATTCGTCTGCATGTACCCTCCACACCCCGCGAGTGTTGCCAGCCTGGCGGCTCCGGTCTACCCGCTGATCGCCGGCGCAGCCGGATTCGTCACTCGCATCGGAAGCAGCGCCGCCTTCCCGACCGGATCTGCGTTGGGACACAACTGCGACAAAGCAGTCGTCGGCATGGTGCAGTGGTCCGAGCACGCAGGGGCAGTCTTTCCCACGCTTCGCATCGGGTACTTGGCGTGGCTCTTCTTGATGGTGAGCGTCATCATGCTGCTGCGGGCTGCCGGGCGGGGGCGCACTGGCTGGGAGCCCACAGCTGTTGTCATCGTGGCCTGCCTTCCTCCGCTCTGGTATTGCATCGAGATGTACGCACACCCGCAAGATGTCGTTGCCATGGCTTTCGGGTTGGCAGCGATGGCGTGTGCGCTGCGGAGTCAGTGGGTCGCAGCGGGTGTCCTCGTCGTGCTGGCGATTCTCACCCAGCAGTATGCCCTGCTCGTTGCCATTCCTCTCTTCGTCGTTGCTCCTGCAGCGCGCAAACTTCCGTTCCTCATCGGTGGAGCAGTGACCGCAGCCGTGCTCGCTCTGCCGCTCGTCGTAGTGACATCAGGGGCCGCGGTTCGTCCTATTTTTCTTGGCACGGGGAACGTTGGCGGAATAGGAGGGACCATCGCCTGGGAGGCACATATCCGGACCGGAGCGACGTTGTTTCTCGGCTCTCGCCTCCCACCCCTCGTGCTGGCGGTGGCGCTGTCGTGGTACGCCGTGAGGAAGTTGGGGCCATCGGTACTTCAACCGGCTGTGCTGATCTCTCTGGTGGCACTCTCGCTGAGCCTCCGGCTGGTCTTCGAGGACACGATCTTCTCGTACTACTACATGCCTCTGGCGGTGGCGCTCGTGCTGCTTGACGTAGTAGGCGGCCGCATTCGAGAGACCGTCGTGGCGTGGGTGGCCATGGTGACCCTGGTGTACAGCGAACCGAGCATCATCGTGTGGCGCCAATTCTGGGGGCAGGATGCCAGACGCTGGGTTCCCGTCGTTGTGATTGTCGTGGGACTGTTGCTGATCGTTCGCAGTGTCCTAAGGCATCGACTTGGGTGGAATACTGCAATGTGGGCCGCCGCGGTAGTGACGGCCCTGACCTTCTGGCCGGTGTCAAGTGATCCCTTTACTCATCCCCCGGTCACGTGGCTCTGGCAGGTTGTACTTGTTGGTATTGGCATCGCGTTGGCGGCAGGGCCGCTTGTGAGGTCGCTTCATCAAGCCTCTTCCGCCCAATCCGTGGACAATGCCGAGCAGACAGATGCGACGGTTGTCGACGTTGCGGATGCACGTTCCGGCCTGGTCGAGCCCTCAACGCCGTAGCACAACGAATCCACAATTTCCCCCGCGACTCCGGCTTTTCCCTTCTCTTCCCCTCGATCTGAGTCGATTTACGAACTATCAGAGGGAGTCGCGCCGTTCACGCAGACAGGCGGCTCCAGGAGAGGGTTCGACCCATCATGAATCTGTCCGAGATGTTCGGCGATGACGATCCACGGACGTTCGAGGAGCGTCGCGCCGAGGTGGTCGCCATCGTCCGCTCCGCCGCCGATTTCGCCGGCGCAGATCGAGGACTTCAGGCCCTCTTCCTGGCCATGAGCGAAGCCGAGAATGAAAAGGAATTCAGCAGTGCCTTCGACACGCTCGTGAGCTCCCTGAGCGAGAACACCGCCAGGTATCTGCAGACTGCCTGACGCGCGGCGCACCGGCGTTGTTCCGGTCAGACCCACCACCTCGTCGCACGCGATCACCAGCATGGTTCTAGTGATCTGGAGTGCGCTCGAACCTCCGCAGCGCCGGCGCAACAGATATCGGTCAGCGATATAGCTCGAGATTGCGACCCACGCGGCGTTCCCGGTAGCGCATGCGTGTGGCGCTGTGCTGCATCTTGCTCAACTGGTTCGACTGCACACTCTGGAGAGACGACACTGAGCAACTTCTTCCCCGGCTCAGGGCCATCGGCTTGAGGAATGTCTCAGCCGATTTTGATGCTTCCTCGATCTGGATCCACCACTAGGAGGCGCAGATCACGTAGGCCGTTTCAGCCAAACTATCGTCGTTCGTGGCGTAGAAGCCCTGAGACTCGCCCGTTGCCGTACCGCTGCCCGAGGTCGGAGGGGCAGACTCCGCGACGTGGGTCGTGTCGTTGACGTCCGATCCGGTCGGGTACGCGAAGTTGGCAGTCTGCGACGTTACCGACACGCTGGTCGCACCGATCGCGGCTGCGGCGGACGTCGTGAACGTCTGGGTGTGGGTTCCACTGGTAATCACGATGCTGTCACCCGACGACATGGCGCTCACCAAGGCCGAGAAGTGCAGTGTCGTTGTCGAACCACTCGTTGACAAGGCCGTGGTGAGCGTCGGATCCACCGTCGGGCCTACCTCGCCGGTGTGAGCATTAGTCGAGCTGTCATACCCACCGCCCCCGAGTGCGAAGTCACCGACCGGGCAGAGTGCGGCCGAGACCGCCGTGCTGACGCTCGAAGTCGCGTACGCCGTCTCAGTGCTCAGCGTGCTGGGTCCGCAAATGACGTAGGCCGTCTCAGCCGAACCGTCGGTGTTCTTGGCGTAGAAGCCCTGAGACTCGCCCGTTGCCGTACCGCTGCCCGAGGTCGGAGGGGCAGACTCCGCGACGTGGGTCGTGTCGTTGACGTCCGATCCGGTCGGGTACGCGAAGTTGGCAGTCTGCGACGTTACCGACACGCTGGTCGCACCGATCGCGGCTGCGGCGGACGTCGTGAACGTCTGGGTGTGGGTTCCACTGGTAATCACGATGCTGTCACCCGACGACATGGCGCTCACCAAGGCCGAGAAGTGCAGTGTCGTTGTCGAACCACTCGTTGACAAGGCCGTGGTGAGCGTCGGATCCACCGTCGGGCCTACCTCTGCCAGGTGAGGGTCGCTGTCGTTTTCATAGCCACCGCCCCCGAGTGCGAAGTCACCGACCGGGCAGAGTGCGGCCGAGACCGCCGTGCTGACGCTCGAAGTCGTGTACACCGTCTCAGTGCTCAGCGTGCTGGGACCGCAAATGACGTAGGCCGTCTCAGCCGAACCGTCGGTGTTCGTGGCGTAGAAGCCCTGAGACTCGCCCGTTGCCGTACCGCTGCCCGAGGTCGGAGGGGCAGACTCCGCGACGTGGGTCGTGTCGTTGACGTCCGATCCGGTCGGGTACGCGAAGTTGGCAGTCTGCGACGTTACCGACACGCTGGTCGCACCGATCGCGGCTGCGGCGGACGTCGTGAACGTCTGGGTGTGGGTTCCACTGGTAATCACGATGCTGTCACCCGACGACATGGCGCTCACCAAGGCCGAGAAGTGCAGTGTCGTTGTCGAACCACTCGTTGACAAGGCCGTGGTGAGCGTCGGATCCACCGTCGGCGCCAGCTCACCCTGGTGATCGGTCGTCGTGCTGTCATACCCACCGCCCCCGAGTGCGAAGTCACCGGCCGGGCAGAGTGCGGCCGAGACCGCCGCGCTCGACGCTCGAGGTGGCATACACCGTCTGAGTGAATGGGTTGACCGTAATTGACTGCTGCAACTCCGCTGCCACGCTGTAGTCGGTGTTCCCCGCCTGTGTGAAGTCGATAACACACGTTCCCGGCGATACAAATCTCACGACTCCGCTCGAAAGTGTGCAACCAGTGCTCGTCCCATCAATAGCAATGGTCACTGTGAGACCAGAGCTTGCACTCGCAGTAGGCGTATAGGTTGCCCCACCCACTGTAACTGGAGACGGATTTGTTGACGTGATGGTAATCGTCTGGCTCGCCTGGGTGACCGTCAGGCCCGTGGCGGCCGTCGCGGTCGAGGAGGCGGACAGGTCGGTGTCACCGCCGTAAGTGAAGGTGACCGTGTAGGCGGTACCTGACGCCGCGAGAGCCGTGCTGGCGATGGAGCAGGTGCCCGATGCGCCGTTGCCGCCGGGAGCCAAGGAGGCGGTGCAGCTGGTCGAGCCCACGTTGATGGTGGCCGACTCGGTGCCCGGGAGGACCTCGTGATTCCCCGTCGTCACCGTGGCAGTGAACACCGAGGCTCCCTCGTTGCCATAGGTGACGCTGGTCGGGGTCTCAGAAACGGTGGCCGTCGTCGTGTCCTTGCCCACCGTCAGGCCCGTGGCGGCGTTGCCTGTCGATGTGGACAAGTCGGTGTCACCGTTGAAGGTGGCGCTCACGGCGTAGGCGCCGCCGGAGACCGACAGGGACGTGTTCCCGATTGAGCATGTCGTTGCCGGCAGCGTCACCGAGCACGAGGCGCTCCCGGCGTTGACCGTGAAGCTGTCCCCATTCGGCACCGCCTCGCCGTGTCCAGTGCTGACTCCAACGGTGAACACCGAGGCTCCCTCGTTGCCATAGGTGACGCTGGTCGGGGTCTCAGAAACGGTGGCCGTCGTCGTGTCCTTGCCCACCGTCAGGCCCGTGGCGGCCGTCGCGGTCGAGGAGGCGGACAGGTCGGTGTCACCGCCGTAAGTGAAGGTGACCGTGTAGGCGGTACCCGACGCCGCGAGAGCCGTGCTGGCGATGGAGCAGGTGCCCGATGCGCCGTTGCCGCCGGGAGCCAAGGAGGCGGTGCAGCTGGTCGAGCCCACGTTGATGGTGGCCGACTCGGTGCCCGGGAGGACCTCGTGGTGATTCGTCGTCACCGTGGCAGTGAACACCGAGGCTCCCTCGTTGCCATAGGTGACGCTGGTCGGGGTCTCAGAAACGGTGGCCGTCGTCGTGTCCTTGCCCACCGTCAGGCCCGTGGCGGCCGTCGCGGTCGAGGAGGCGGACAGGTCGGTGTCACCGCCGTAAGTGAAGGTGACCGTGTAGGCGGTACCCGACGCCGCGAGAGCCGTGCTGGCGATGGAGCAGGTGCCCGATGCGCCGTTGCCGCCGGGAGCCAAGGAGGCGGTGCAGCTGGTCGAGCCCACGTTGATGGTGGCCGACTCGGTGCCCGGGAGGACCTCGTGGTGATTCGTCGTCACCGTGGCAGTGAACACCGAGGCTCCCTCGTTGCCATAGGTGACGCTGGTCGGGGTCTCAGAAACGGTGGCCGTCGTCGTGTCCTTGCCCACCGTCAGGCCCGTGGCGGCCGTCGCGGTCGAGGAGGCGGACAGGTCGGTGTCACCGCCGTAAGTGAAGGTGACCGTGTAGGCGGTACCTGACGCCGCGAGAGCCGTGCTGGCGATGGAGCAGGTGCCCGATGCGCCGTTGCCGCCGGGAGCCAAGGAGGCGGTGCAGCTGGTCGAGCCCACGTTGATGGTGGCCGACTCGGTGCCCGGGAGGACCTCGTGATTCCCCGTCGTCACCGTGGCAGTGAACACCGAGGCTCCCTCGTTGCCATAGGTGACGCTGGTCGGGGTCTCAGAAACGGTGGCCGTCGTCGTGTCCTTGCCCACCGTCAGGCCCGTGGCGGCCGTCGCGGTCGAGGAGGCGGACAGGTCGGTGTCACCGCCGTAAGTGAAGGTGACCGTGTAGGCGGTACCTGACGCCGCGAGAGCCGTGCTGGCGATGGAGCAGGTGCCCGATGCGCCGTTGCCGCCGGGAGCCAAGGAGGCGGTGCAGCTGGTCGAGCCCACGTTGATGGTGGCCGACTCGGTGCCCGGGAGGACCTCGTGATTCCCCGTCGTCACCGTGGCAGTGAACACCGAGGCTCCCTCGTTGCCATAGGTGACGCTGGTCGGGGTCTCAGAAACGGTGGCAGTCGTCGTGTCCTTGCCCACCGTCAGGCCCGTGGCGGCGTTGCCTGTCGATGTGGACAAGTCGGTGTCACCGTTGAAGGTGGCGCTCACGGCGTAGGCGCCGCCGGAGACCGACAGGGACGTGTTCCCGATTGAGCATGTCGTTGCCGGCAGCGTCACCGAGCACGAGGCGCTCCCGGCGTTGACCGTGAAGCTGTCCCCATTCGGCACCGCCTCGCCGTGTCCAGTGCTGACTCCAACGGTGAACACCGAGGCTCCCTCGTTGCCATAGGTGACGCTGGTCGGGGTCTCAGAAACGGTGGCCGTCGTCGTGTCCTTGCCCACCGTCAGGCCCGTGGCGGCCGTCGCGGTCGAGGAGGCGGACAGGTCGGTGTCACCGCCGTAAGTGAAGGTGACCGTGTAGGCGGTACCCGACGCCGCGAGAGCCGTGCTGGCGATGGAGCAGGTGCCCGATGCGCCGTTGCCGCCGGGAGCCAAGGAGGCGGTGCAGCTGGTCGAGCCCACGTTGATGGTGGCCGACTCGGTGCCCGGGAGGACCTCGTGGTGATTCGTCGTCACCGTGGCAGTGAACACCGAGGCTCCCTCGTTGCCATAGGTGACGCTGGTCGGGGTCTCAGAAACGGTGGCCGTCGTCGTGTCCTTGCCCACCGTCAGGCCCGTGGCGGCCGTCGCGGTCGAGGAGGCGGACAGGTCGGTGTCACCGCCGTAAGTGAAGGTGACCGTGTAGGCGGTACCCGACGCCGCGAGAGCCGTGCTGGCGATGGAGCAGGTGCCCGATGCGCCGTTGCCGCCGGGAGCCAAGGAGGCGGTGCAGCTGGTCGAGCCCACGTTGATGGTGGCCGACTCGGTGCCCGGGAGGACCTCGTGATTCCCCGTCGTCACCGTGGCAGTGAACACCGAGGCTCCCTCGTTGCCATAGGTGACGCTGGTCGGGGTCTCAGAAACGGTGGCCGTCGTCGTGTCCTTGCCCACCGTCAGCGTGAGTGGAGAGGACGAGGCGGTGAAGGAGTTTGAGTCCGTCACTGTGAATACCAGGCCCGTAGTCGTCCCCGGCGCTGTGGGAGTCCCCGAAATCGCTCCTGTCGAGGGGTTCAAAGTTGCCCAAGAAGGCAGAGTGCCTGAAGTCAGGGCCCAGTGGATATATGTGCCGCTGCCTCCGGTGGCGGCCAGGGTTCTCGAATAGGCCGTTCCATAGGTGCCGTTTGGAAGGGACGTCGTCGTCACCCCGAGAGTCGTGAATGACGTCGAGACTGAGGAGGAGACCCAGGTGTCGAGGAATGCGTTCACAGAAAACGTGTAGGCCGTCCCCGGAGAAAGCCCGGCCACTTGGCAAGAGTTCAGGCTCGTCATGCAGAACGCGCCACCGGGAGTCGCCGTGACTTCGTAGCTCGCAGTGGGAACCTGGACTGCAGGGTTGGTCCAGCTGACATTGACCGCGGTGGTACCGGCGTCGGAGGCTGCCACCGGCGAGGTGGGCGGCGAGAGCTGCGTGGCCTGAGCCAACGCGTCGTTGCCAACAGGGTCGATCACGTTGATCACAAAGAACGCCATAGCGGCGCCCGCGCCGGCCAGGACGAACCCGGCGACGACCAGCAAAGCCTTGGCAGCCCAGCTTGTTCGTGCTCTACTCGCGGCGTGACGCGGAGTCGTACTCATCCCTGGTGCACCGTGATCGTGATGGGTGCCTGGAAGGTAGCGCCCTGACAGCCACTATCGGAGGTCGAACCCATTTCTGCGGCCCCCGGGATGACCACGCTGACCGAGCTCCCCGAGGCCACTGTTACGTTGAGCCCGCTCTGGGTGACAACTGACACACCGGTAACCGTGCAGGTGCCGACGCCGCCGGACCCTGTAACCGCCCCGCTGCTGCCAACGCTCGTGATAGTGACCGCGTAAGGGTTGGGGTTGTCCAGCGTCAAGAGGAGGTCGCCGGTCGTGCCCGGGTAGAGCTTGTTCGTGACAGTGCCAGTCGCCTGGAGAACGGTCACCGGCGAAGGGGTCCCCACACTGGCCGCCCCTGATCCGCGTCCGGAGCTTGTGAAGTAGGCAAAGGCTGCGCCTCCTCCGATTCCTACCGTCAAGGCGGCTATCGCACCGATGGCTACACGGGTCCACCGCTTCATGGCGTCACCACCGTGCAGTTGGTGATGGTGTCGTGGTAGTAGGCGGCAGCCGAGCCGTGGTAGCTGGACGGTGGTGTCGGCAGGTGGCAAACGTTGGTGTGGTGTGCCTGTCCGTTGTAGGTGTTGTTGATCCCTGAGCCGAGGGAGACGATCTCGTTCCCGCCACCTCCATTGATGGTGTCGCCTGAGCCCTGGCTCTGGATGGTTACCGTGTCGGCGCCACTTCCGAGATAGACCTCGTTGGAGGACCCGCTGCCGATGCTCACGCTGTCGTTCCCGTTCCCGACGATGACGGCGCTGTCCCAACCGTTGCCGAGTGTCACGGCGTCGTTGCCGTTGCCCAACTGGACCCAATCGGTTCCGTTCCCGAGGCTGACCATGTTGTTCCCGTCGCCCAGGAAGACGTCGTCCGATCCGTTGCCGCCGAGGACACCGTTCGTCCCGTTGCCGTCGTAGATGTCATCGTTGCCGTCGCCGACCGTGATGCAGTCGTTGCCGGAGAACCCCTGGATCCAGAATGTGCCGCCAAAGGCAGAGATGTAGTCGTTGCCGTTGGTGCCATAGAGGAACTGCGGTGGCGACGTTCCCGTGATGTAGTCGCTGTACCCGCCATTCGGGCAGACGGCCGGCACGTTTATGACCACCTGGGAGACCACGTTCGAGGTGCTAGCGGCGTAGTTGCCCGAGGCGGCGTAGAGGGCCTCGACGTAGTTGGTGCCCACGGCCAGGTTGGAGCTCGAGAAGGTGGCCTTGCCGGCGCTGAGCGTCACCGAGGCCCCGAGCGAGGTCTTGGTCGTGCAGGCCGAGGTGGTGCAGCTGTAGAAGGTCACCGTGCCAGCGGGCGTGCCCGACGAGGCCGAGACGGTGTCGGTGAAGCTCACCGAGGAGCCGAAGGTCGACGGGTTGGGCGTGCTGGTGAGGCTCGAGGTGGTGCCGAGCGCGTTGACCACCTGGGAGACCACGTTCGAGGTGGAGGCGGCGTAGTTGCCCGAGGCGGCGTAGAGGGCCTCGACGTAGTTGGTGCCCACGGCCAGGTTGGAGCTCGAGAAGGTGGCCTTGCCGGCGCTGAGCGTCACCGAGGCCCCGAGCGAGGTCTTGGTCGTGCAGGCCGAGGTGGTGCAGCTGTAGAAGGTCACCGTGCCAGCGCGGCGTGCCCGACGAGGCCGAGACGGTGTCGGTGAAGCTCACCGAGGAGCCGAAGGTCGACGGGTTGGGCGTGCTGGTGAGGCTCGAGGTGGTGCCGAGCGCGTTGACCACCTGGGAGACCACGTTCGAGGTGCTAGGCGGCGTAGTTGCCCGAGGCGGCGTAGAGGGCCTCGACGTAGTTGGTGCCCACGGCCAGGTTGGAGCTCGAGAAGGTGGCCTTGCCGGCGCTGAGCGTCACCGAGGCCCCGAGCGAGGTCTTGGTCGTGCAGGCCGAGGTGGTGCAGCTGTAGAAGGTCACCGTGCCAGCGGGCGTGCCCGACGAGGCCGAGACGGTGTCGGTGAAGCTCACCGAGGAGCCGAAGGTCGACGGGTTGGGCGTGCTGGTGAGGCTCGAGGTGGTGCCCAGCGCGTTGACCACCTGGGAGACCACGTTCGAGGTGCTAGCGGCGTAGTTGCCCGAGGCGGCGTAGAGGGCCTCGACGTAGTTGGTGCCCACCGCCAGGTTGGAGCTCGAGAAGGTGGCCTTGCCGGCGCTGAGCGTCACCGAGGCCCCGAGCGCGGTCTTGGTCGTGCAGGCCGAGGTGGTGCAGCTGTAGAAGGTCACCGTGCCGGCGGGCGTGCCCGACGAGGCCGAGACGGTGTCGGTGAAGCTCACCGAGGAGCCGAAGGTCGACGGGTTGGGCGTGCTGGTGAGGCTCGAGGTGGTGCCGAGCGCGTTGACCACCTGGGAGACCACGTTCGAGGTGCTAGCGGCGTAGTTGCCCGAGGCGGCGTAGAGGGCCTCGACGTAGTTGGTGCCCACCGCCAGGTTGGAGCTCGAGAAGGTGGCCTTGCCGGCGCTGAGCGTCACCGAGGCCCCGAGAGCGGTCTTGGTCGTGCAGGCCGAGGTGGTGCAGCTGTAGAAGGTCACCGTGCCGGCGGGCGTGCCCGACGAGGCCGAGACGGTGTCGGTGAAGCTCACCGAGGAGCCGAAGGTCGACGGGTTGGGCGTGCTGGTGAGGCTCGAGGTGGTGCCGAGCGCGTTGACCACCTGGGAGACCACGTTCGAGGTGCTGGCGGCGTAGTTGCCCGAGGCGGCGTAGAGGGCCTCGACGTAGTTGGTGCCCACCGCCAGGTTGGAGCTCGAGAAGGTGGCCTTGCCGGCGCTGAGCGTCACCGAGGCCCCGAGAGCGGTCTTGGTCGTGCAGGCCGAGGTGGTGCAGCTGTAGAAGGTCACCGAACCGGCGGGCGTGCCCGACGAGGCCGAGACGGTGTCGGTGAAGCTCACCGAGGAGCCGAAGGTCGACGGGTTGGGCGTGCTGGTGAGGCTCGAGGTGGTGACAATGGTCGGGGAGTTGACCACCTGGGAGACCGACCCGTTGGAGTTCGTGAAGTTTCCGTCGGTGTCGGTGTAGGAGGCCGTGATCGGGTGCGGGCTGCCTGCAGTCGTGGCGTAGTTCACCGTGCACTGAGCCGTCGCCGTGGTGGTACCCGTCGAGGTGACTGGCACTGCATTGCAGATCGTTGTCCCGTTGTCTTGGAAAGTCACGGTCCCCGTCGGGCTCGAGGGAACCGGGTCCTGGCTGGCCGTGGCCGACGCGGTCACCGTGGCCGTGTAGGTCACGCTCTGGCCCGCGTTCGACGGGTTCTGACTCGACGCCAGACCTGTCGTAGTGCCATAGACCTCGGTGTAGATGGCGTTGCCGCTGTAAACGAAGTTGTAGGTGTAGTTCTCGCAGTCGTTCTGAGGCGCACCGTTGTCTTTCAGCTCGATGGGCACGCCCGGGCTGGTGGCGTCCCCTCCCCCTGGCACGTTGAAGGATCCCGAGAAGGTCGGAAGGGTCAGGTTGGTCCCCGCGCAGTCGGCGGGAGGAGCCGAGAAGTTCGTGGTGTCCAGAGCGGTCGAAATGCTCTGAACCGAGATGGTCGCCTTCAAGTTGTTGTGGACGCTGAAAACCATGCAGCGGGTTGTCGCCGGGTAGAGGAGGGCTGGCGAGCCCGAGCAGGCGGGCGAGGGGTAGATGCTGCTCGTGATGGTGAAGCTCGAAGTGCCAGAAGTCAGGTCGAAGCCCAGGTGTCGGGCGATGGCGGACTTGGGACCGAGAACGGATGAAGAGACGCCGAATGCAAGGGCGGCAACGACGAGCGCGATGGCAACGGATGCCATTGCCGCCTTCGTCCTCTTGAACCGCTCTGATTTCATCAATTCCTCGTTCTCGCTGCGATGGGCAAGCCCACCGAGGGATCTCAGATTCCGCCCTGAAATCCCTCGCTGGCCTCACCCGGCGGTCAGCCGGGCCACGGAGGACAAATCCGTGACCCGGCCTTCCGACCGAGTTGTGGGCCAAAGGGCTGAAGCCCTTCGTCCCATCAGGACTCGCCTAGCTGGCGACGACCTTCAGGTGCACGACGGCACCCTGGCACTGGTCCTGGTTCTGCCCGTTGTCCACGAGCTGGAGGCGACCGTGTTGGTGTACGAACCGGCGGGCCCAGGGCTCGTACCGGCCTCGTTCACGCCTGAATCGTCTGCGTAAACGACGTGCCAACTGCATTCCCGCCGAGCGTGAAGTCGGCGGCGGTGCAGAGGTTCGGACCATTGACCGGTCCGGCGTCACCGAGCTGATGGAGACCACGGCCTGCGCCAGATTCTGCTGACCAGCGGACGTGTTCGTGATCGTGTAGCTCTCGGTGTCGGACGGGCCGGTTCCGATGGTCGCCACCGGGACGAGGTCAGGCTGGTGTTGTCACCTGTCACCGATACGTTCCACTGGCTGGCGGAACCTGCGGTGGCCGTCCCGTTACCCGTACCCGTCGAGGTGAAGTAGGCGAAGGCCGCACCGGCAGCACCGAGGGTCATCCCCGCGGCGAGGCCGATAGCCACCACCTTCTTGTTCATGAATCGCTTCATATTCATCTGTTTGTGCTCCTTGGGTTGAGTTGATTGCTGTGTATGGGCGCAGGTTTCGCCATTCGCTCCCCACAGGCCCGGCGACCAAGCTCGGCCTGTGGATCAACACGTCGCCCAAGGAACCGAGAACCGGCGGTTCTCGGGTGCTGCGAAGGAGCAACATCGCTCCCCTTTGATGCGGTCAGGCGGGGCGGGTGTGCCCCGCCTGCCAGAACCGCAACACCTCTGCTGCTGACAAGGACCGAACCCGGTCCTTCCTGCTGCGGCCAGACGGGGCGGGGAAACCCCACCTGTACGAACCGCAACACCTGTGCGTCGAAGGGCGCCATCAGGCGGCCGCCTTCGATCGAAAATGACGTCGCTGCTTCGGCTCGCCCTGCGCGGGCTGCGTTGCCCACGGGTACGGCGGGAGGAGCCAGAGCACACCGAGACCAAGAGCACGCCGATCACCAGGGGCTCGTGAAAGGCGCGGAAGGTGTCGAAGCGGCGATCAGGGGAGATCAGGTGAAGGATCGCCGCGGAGGCGAGCATCGAACCGAGAGCGACGACCGCGACGAACACGAGGCTGACGACTGCGAGCACCGTGCTCGCAAAGAAGCCCATCCGCTCCTCGGGGACCTGCGGAGTGGGGCCGTGCGCACCGCGATTCCTGCGGGACCGGTGCCGCGCTGGAACGGTCTCGTCTACGGCAAGAACGACCGGTCGCCCGAAGGACTCGGGGCGTGACGGCAGCGCATGGACGTCGTCCATGGACGTCGCGCCACGCGCCGATCCATCGTGTGGAGGAGTCGCCATCTATAACCGCCTGCGCCTGATCTCAATGAGCGGTCGCCAAACCACTCAGTTCGCCAATAGACGACAGGAAAGCATTTACGTGGTGACGAGTCAACCGTCTTGCACCGCAAGAGCAACGCAACTCTCGGTCTCCACGCCGTGATACATGCGACGTACATCCCCGTTTTCCCTGGTACTTCTTCGAAGATCACGTGCGTAGTTCGTGCATTGTCACGACACCGGAAACATTTTGTTGTGTGTCGCTTGTGCGAATGCGGCTCAAGCAACTCGGCGTGGCTTCCGAGCGGAGGCGTCGTCGCTTTGCTCGCTCTCGCGGTCACGCACATTCGCGCCGAATACGGCGTGTCTTTGACATCAACGGTGCAAGTTCTTTTGGGCGTCGCACCGCCTCCTTTCCGAACCGCACGGGCCCGGACCTCGCCGCATGCAATCAGCGCGCCCAGTGGCGCACCCAGCACGGCGTCACTACCCCGCACCGTCGTTCCGACCCACTGGCGCGGCGGCAAGATGTCCCGACCGTCACGCGCCACCCGAACCCTGCGAGGATTGACGCATGGGACCGGACAGTGAGCACGAGCCGACCGCGTCCGGCGACCCGTCGGAAGGAGACGCCGAGGAACCGGTGACCGAAGACGACGCCCCCGAGGGCTTCGATCGCTGGCGCAAGGGCTCCGCCATCGGCGGCATCGGGACCGGAATCGCCCGGGGGCTTCAGGCCGTCTTCGCTCCCCCGGCCGACGAGGTCGCCATCGTGGCCGCCGTGCCGGGCGAGCCGCCCGATGCCGATACCCGGGTCCGGGTGATCCTCGACCCCGAAGACCCGACGAAGTCGATCGCTGTCGTGCCGTCGGCGCAGGCCGACCCCCCGCCCTCATAGGCCCTCCTGGGGCTGTGCTCCGCCCAGAAGCTCCTGGCGGCCACGCGACCAAGCCTCAACCTCTTGTCGAGACTCAGTCGCCGTACGTGGGCGACGACGTTGACATCGCAGCCCTGCCGGACTTACCATCTTGACTATCGGACACAGTGTCCGATTGATCAGAGGAGCTGTCTCTCCATGAGCACCCTGGATGTCGCCCCCGTCGACCTCTCCGACTCGCGGTCCTACGTGGCCGGTGTCCCCCACGCCTGGCTGGCCTACCTGCGCCGGCACGACCCGGTCCACTGGCAGGACGAGCCCGGCGGGCCCGGGTTCTGGGCCGTCATGCGCTACGACGACTGCGTCACGGTCAACCGGGACTACGAGCGCTTCAGCTCCGCCGCCCGGGGCACCATGCCCTTTGAGCTGGCCGAGGACGAGATCGCCCAGCAGGGCCTGATGATGCTCAACATGGACCCGCCCCTCCACACCCGCTACCGGCGCCTCGTCAACAAGGGCTTCACGCCCCGCATGGTGCGCGACCTCGAGGAGAGCATCCACCGCGCCACCGACTCCATCATCGACGAGGTGATCGAGACGGGCCGGGCGGACTTCGTCACCGACATCTCGGCCGAGCTCCCCCTCCAGGTCATCGCCGAGCTCCTCGGCGTGCCCCAGGAAGACCGCCACCGCATGTTCGAGTGGTCCAACCGGATGGTGGGCAACGAGGACCCCGAGTACCAGGACCAAGCCGAGCTGGCCATGACCTCCGCCATGGAGCTCTACGCCTACGCCTCCGAGCTCTTCGCCAAGAAGCGGATCGACCCCCACGCCGACCTGATGAGCGCGCTCACCACGGTCGAGATCGACGGGGAGCGGCTCAGCGACATGGAGCTCGAGCTGTTCTTCCTCCTCCTCACCGTCGCCGGCAACGAGACCACGCGCAACCTCATGTCCGGCGCCATGCACGCCTTCTTCCAGCACCCCGACCAGTGGCAGCGCCTGCTGGCCGACCGCAGCCTGCTGCCCACCGCCGTCGACGAGATGCTGCGCTTCGTCACCCCCGTCATGAACTTCCGCCGCACCGCCATGGCGGACACCGAGCTCAGCGGGACCAAGATCGCCTCGGGAGACAAGGTCGTCTTCTTCCACGCCTCGGCCAACCGGGACGAGGACGTCTTCACCGACCCCGACACGTTCGACATCGGCCGGGACCCCAACCCCCACATCGCCTTCGGCGGCGGCGGGCCCCACTTCTGCCTCGGGACGAACCTGGCCCGCATGGAGATCCGGGTCATGTACGAGCACCTGCTCGACCGCATGCCCGACATTCGCCAGGACGGCGAGGTGCAGCGCCTACAGTCCCAATTCATCAATGGCGTCAAGCACATCCCGGTGGCATTCACCCCGTCCGCACGCGTCGGCTCCTGAGCCGGCCGCACCACTGATGCGGGAGAGGGATTGATGGCGCGGCGCGCCCCCGATGCGCTCAAGGATGTCATCCGGGACTTCCGCCGCGACCAGCTGGTCGACACGGCCCGCCGTCTCTTCGGCGAGCGCGGCACCACCGACGTCTCCATGGACGAGATCGCCGCCGAGGCCGGCGTCGCCCGCTCGACCGTGTACGTCTACTTCGCCAACCGCGACGAGCTCCTGCGCGCCTGTGTGCAGTCCATGTACGACCGGCTGCAGGACACGATCGCCGTCGTGGCCGACGATGGCGCCCCGCCGGTGGACCGCCTGCGCCGGCTGATCCTGGGGGCGCTCGAGCGCGTCGACGAGAGCCCCGCCTTCTTCCGCCTGGCCATGGCCACGCAATCGACCACCACGGCAGCCGGGTCGGAGGCCGTGGGCGGCGCGCTCATGATGATCGGGCTCGACATGATCCGGGTGCTCGAGGAGCTCGTGGTGGCGGGCATGGCCACCGGCGACTTCCGGACCGACCTCGACCCCGAGCGGGCCGTCGTGCTCGTGGGTCAGCTGATCTACGGCGCGCTGTCGGTGCGGGCGGGCGAGCCCGAGCCGATCCCGGCCGAGCAGGCGGCCGACGAAATGTGCTCGTTCGTGTGCCGAGGACTGGGAGCGTGACGTGAAGTTCGACCTGTGGATGCCCACCGCCAGCCCCATGACGACGCCGGAGCTGCTCGACGCCGTGGCGCACGGGGCCGAGGAGCGCGGCGTCGGGACCATCTGGGTGGGCGAGCACGTCGTGCTGTTCGAGCAGTACGACAGCCAGTACCCCTACGCCGAGGACGGCCGCATCCCTGCCCCGCCGGGAAGCGGGCTCCTCGAGCCCATGGTCACGCTCACCTACCTGGCGGCGCGGACGTCCACGGTCCGCCTCGGGACGGCGATGCTGCTCCTCCCCCAGCGCAACCCCGTCTACACCGCCAAGGAAGTCAGCACGCTCGACTGGCTCTCCGCCGGACGGGTGGACCTCGGCATCGGCGTGGGGTGGCTCAAGGAGGAGTTCGACGCGCTCAACGTGCCATGGACACAAAGGGGCCGCCGCACCGACGAGTACCTCCAGGTGCTACGCACGCTGTGGCTCGACGACACCTCCTCCTTCCACGGCCAGGTCTACGACCTTCCCGCCTGCGAGATGTACCCCAAGCCGGTGCAGCAGCCGCCCCCCGTCCACATCGGGGGCGAGACGGCGGCCGCCCTGCGCCGCGTGGCCCTCCACGGCCAGGGCTGGCACACCTTCAACCGGTCACCCGAGGAGCTGGCGACCGGCCTGGCCGAGTTGGACAAGGAGCTCGACGCCGTCGGCCGCAGCCGCAACGACGTCCGCATCACGGTCTGTCCCTACTTCAACCAGCTCACGCCCGAATGGGTCGAGCGCTACGCCGAGGCCGGTGCGGACGCGGTGGCCGCCCTGTTCTTCGCCTTCACCCCCGAGGACGTGGCCCGCGCCTTCGACGACCTCGAGGCCTGCCGGGAGGCCGCCGCCCGCGCCGGCGGCTGACCAGGCTCGCTGGGGCCGAGCGTCCCACGAGCGACGCGAGGTGCGCAGTGTGCTCGGGGCGGACCACGACCCGCTGCCTCGCGCCGCCCGTCGGCTTCGCAGTCGCGACGGTACGACCCAGAGCGATCCGGCTGAATCGCCCGGAGGAATGATCCGCCCACCGGCGTTTCATTCCTGGGGATGACGCCCGCCCTGCCCCCACCGGGGAGGCTGGGACGGTGCGAGCGGGGCGGTTCCCGACCAGAAGCCCAGTTCAGGCGGCAGTACCATGGTCGTCCCGCCCGGGAACGAAGGATCCGATGGCCCTCAGCTCACGTCACCTCTACCCCGCGTGGCTCCGGCCCCGGACCGCGCAGGCCGGCGCGGCCGCCGGTCGGGCGCACGACCGACGGGACGACGGGCCCTGGCGCCTCTGGGCGGGGCTGCGCGCCTTCGACCGCCGCAACGCGACCCTGGTCGACCTCGGCCTGGCGCTGGCGCTGTTCGTGCTGTGCTCGGGCTGGGTCGTGCAGCACGACGCCCTGCGCTCGAACCTCTGGTTCGTGGGCGCCCTCACCTTCCCGCTGGTCTTCCGGCGCCGCGCGCCGATGGCCGTGTTCGTCGTCATCGCCGCGGTGGCCTTCGTCCAGTGGCTCGTCTCCGGCCCCTCCCTGGCCGACGTGGCACTCCTCGTCGCGCTCTACACCGTCGCCCTCGAGTCCGAGTGGCCCCTCGTCGCCGTGGCGGTCGTCGTCCTGGAGGCCGGCGTGGTCATGGCCACCCTGCGCTGGGAGCCGGTGCGGAACAACGTGCAGTCCATCGTCTTCCTCACCGGGCTGGTCTTCACCGCACTCCTGGCCGGGGTGGTGGTGCGCGCGCTGCGCAGCCAGCTCGACTGGCTGGCCGAGCGCGCCGAGCGGTTGGAGGTCGAGCGCGACCAGCAGGCTTCGCTGGCCGCCGCGGCCGAACGCGCCCGCATTGCACGCGAGATGCACGACGTGGTGTCGCACAACATCCAGGTGATGGTCACCCTGGCCGACGCCGCCTCCCTGGCCCAGGCGACCGACCCGGAGCGGGCGGCCGAGGCGGTCCACGAGGTCTCGAGCACCGGCCGCCAGGCACTGACCGACATGCGCCGGATGCTCGGCGTGCTGCGCGACGAGCCGGCGGCCGCCCCCGGCGCCGGAGCCGGCCGCAACGCCGCCGGTACCACCGACGGTCGTCCCCCCTACGCGCCCCAGCCGGGGCTCGGGGAGCTGCCGGCGTTGGTCGAGCGGGTGCGGGGCACGGGGCTCGACGTCTCGGTCCGCCGCGTGGGCGTGCCCTTCGAGGTCTCCGGGGCGGCCGGACTGACGGTCTACCGGGTGGTGCAGGAGGCCCTGACCAACTCCTTGAAGCACGCCGAGGCGGCGCACTCCGTGGAGGTGGAGCTGGCCTTCGCCGACCCCGACGTGGCCGTGCGGGTCACCGACGACGGCCGGTGCGCCGGCGCGACGCCGGCCGGGGCACCCGGCGGCGGCCACGGCCTGGCCGGCATGGCCGAGCGGGCCACCGCGTTCGGCGGGACGCTCACGGCCGGCCCGCGCCCCTCCGGCGGCTGGGAGGTCGAGGCGCTGCTACGCGACTGCAAGGCGCCGGCACCGGTATGAGCATCCGCGTCGTCCTGGCGGACGACCAGGCGCTCCTGCGCAAGGGCTTCCGCATGATCCTGGAGGCCGAGGAGGGCGTGGAGATCGTCGGCGAGGCGCCCGACGGGGCCGAGGCCGTCCGCCTCGTGGAGCTCTACCGGCCCGACGTCGTGCTGATGGACGTGCGCATGCCGGTGCTCGACGGCATTGAGGCCACCCGCGCCATCACGGCGTCGGACGCCGGCCAGTCCACCCGCGTGCTCATCCTGACCACCTTCGACCTCGACGAGTACGCCTTCAACGCGCTGCGGGCGGGCGCCAGCGGCTTCCTCCTCAAGGACGTCCCGCCGGCGGAGCTCGTGGCGGCCATCCGCACCGTGGCCCGCGGCGACGCCGTGGTGTCGCCTCGCATCACCCGCCGCCTGCTGGAGGAGTACGCCCACTCGCTGCCCGACCTCGGTGCCGACGGCGAGGCCGACACCGACGCGGGTGACGCCACCGAGAACCCGGCCCTGGCCAGCCTGACCGAGCGCGAGCGCGAGGTGCTGCTCGCCGTGGCCGACGGCCTGTCCAACGCCGAGATCGCCGAGCGCCTGTACGTCTCCGAGGCCACCGTCAAGTCCCACGTCGGCCGCCTGCTGGCCAAGCTCGGCGTGCGCGACCGCGTGCAGGCCGTGGTCTTCGCCTTCCAGTCGGGCCTCGTCCAGCCCTGAGCCCGCCGGGCCCACCCATAGGCTGAACCTGTGGCGCCCGACCCGATCTCTCCCGGCAGCGATCCCCCGCCGGACACCGCGTTCGGCACCTTCAGCGACGACGGCCCGTGGCGCATCGACCCCGACGCGCTGACCTGGCGCCGCGGCCTCGACCGCACGCGGAGCCGGCTGGCCGCGTCGCTCCCCCAGCTCACCCGGCGCCGGACACTGCCGCCGGTGCGGCGCATGGGCACCACGCTGCGCGCCGTCGGCCCCGCCTTGGGCCTGTGGTACCTGAAGGAGCGCCGACGCGGTGGCACGGAGTCGATCGCCGGCATCTCCCGGCGCCTGCGCAGGGCGGCCGAGCGGCTCGGCCCGACCTACATCAAGCTGGGCCAGATCATCGCCTCGGGTGACGGCGTCTTCCCGCCGGAGCTCGTCGCCGAATTCAAGTGGTGCCGCGACCAGGTCACGCCCGAGCCGTGGCCCGTCGTCGAGCGGGTGCTAACCGAGGAGCTCGGCGGCCCGCTGGCGTCCGCCTTCGCCTCGGTGGAGCGCACGCCGCTGGCCGCGGCCTCCATCGCCCAGGTGCACGCCGCCACGCTGCTCGACGGGACGGCGGTCGTGGTCAAGGTCCAGCGGCCGTCGGTGTCGGCCCGGGTGCACCAGGACCTCGCCGTGATGGCGTGGCTGGCGCCGCTGCTGGTCGGCCGCATCCCCGTCGCCGCGCTGGCCAACCCGCCCGCGCTGGTGGAGCTCTTCGCGGAGACCATCGTCGAGGAGCTCGACTTCCGCCTGGAGGCGGAGAACATGCTCGATGTCGCCTCCACCTTCGCCGCGCTCGACCAGCGCGACTTCGTCGTGCCGCGGCCCCACCCGACGCTGGTGACGCGCCGCATGCTGGTCATGGAGCGGCTGGACGGCTTCCACTTCGGCGACGTCGTGGGGATGCGGGCGGCCGGCATCGACACCGAGGCCGTCGTCCGGGCGGGCATGATCGGCTTCCTGGAGGGCGCGCTGTTCTACGGCATCTTCCACGGCGACCTGCACGGGGGGAACCTCTTCGTGCTGCCGTCGGGCAAGACTGCGCTGCTGGACTTCGGCATCACCGGGCGGCTGACCGAGGCCAAGCGGCTGGCGCTGCTCGCGCTCGTGGTGGGCGCGTCGAACGCCGACATCCCGGCCCAGGTCGCCGCGCTGCGCGAGCTGGGTGCGTTCCCCGGTGACCTCGACGTCCACCACGTCATCGACGTGCTCGGGCTGGACCGGCCCCCGGTGGACCCGACGGCGCTGAGTGCGGACGAGCTGGTGGCAGAGATGCAGCACTCCATCAAGACGCTGCTCGGGATCGGCGCCCGCCTGCCCAAGGAGCTGATGCTCTTCGTCAAGAACCTGATGTTCCTCGACGGCGCCATCGCCACGCTGGCGCCCGATCTCGACCTGTTCGCCGAGATCGAGGGCATCGCACTGCTCTTCGCGGCCAAGCACGGCGAGCGCATCATGGCCCAGCTCGGCCTCGAGCAGGCCGAGAACTGGTCGCCGGACATCACGGGGATCAAGGCGGGCTTCGGCCTCGATGCGTCGACCGAGGGCCTGACCCACCGCGAGATCCAGGCCCGCCGGGCCCAGGTCCGCGAGAAGTTCGAGGGCCGCCGTCCCGGGCGCCCACGGGGCGCTCCGAAGTAGCCGCGGGCCGGAGCGCCGGGCTGCCTCCCCGTCGGCGGGGCCCCTCGTCCGGCGGACCGATCCCGGCCCCCGGTGGCGGTCGGTGCGAAGCTGGCGGGGTGAGCACCATCCGGACACTGCACACCGACGATTGGGACGGCTGGTCCGCGCTGTGGGCCGGCTATCTGGCCTTCTACCGGGCCGAGCTGGACGACCTGACCACCCAGAGCACGTTCGAGCGGCTCTGCGCCGGCGAGGAGGGCATGTTCGGGCTGCTGGCGTCGGACGACACCGGCCGCGCCGTCGGGATGGCCAACTGCGTCGTGCACGCCTCGACCTGGTCCCGACGGCCCAAGTGCTACCTCGAGGACCTCTTCGTGGACCCGGCGGCCCGGGGCGCCGACGTCGGGCGCGCCCTGTTGCTGGCCGTCAAGGCGGCCGGCACCGAGCGCGGAGCCGATCCCCTCTACTGGCACACCCAGCAGTACAACGGCCGGGCCCGCTCCCTCTACGACCTGGTCGGCCGGCCCACCTCCTTCGTCGTCTACGAGATGTAGGCGCCTGTCACAGCAGTTCCGTAGGGTGTCCACCATGTCCCGCCCACTCCCCGCGATCCCGATCCCGTCGCGGGCCGGCCGATAGGGTTCGGGCCGACCTCCCATGCCACCCCGCCGTCGCACCGCCACCTCCAATTTCGGCGTCGGGCGCCGCGAGTCGCACGTGGCGGACGCGTTCTACGCCCGCTTCGAGGCGCCGGAGCTCAGCGCCGACGAGCACGTCACCCCGCACGAGCCCGGCGTCTCGTGCCTGTGCGGTGACGCCCGCCGGATGGAGGCCGTGGCGGACGACTCGGTGGCCCTCGTCGTCACCTCACCCCCCTACTTCGCCGGCAAGCAGTACGAGGAGGAGCTCGACCGCGAGGGCGTGCCCGGCTCCTACATCGAGTACCTGACGCTGCTGCGCGAGGTGTTCGCCGAGTGCAAGCGGGTGCTCGAACCCGGCGGCCGCATCGCCGTCAACGTGGCCAACCTCGGGCGCAAGCCGTATCGCAGCCTGGCGGCCGACGTGATGACGATCCTGCAGGACGACCTGCACCTCCTCCCCCGGGGCGAGATCGTGTGGCAGAAGGGCGAGGGGGCCAGCGGCTCGTGCGCCTGGGGCTCCTTCCGCTCCGCCGCCAACCCGGTCCTCCGCGATGTGACCGAGCGCGTCGTCGTGGCCAGCAAGGGGCGCTTCGGGCGGGCCCGCAGCCCCAAGGAGCGCCGCCGCGACGGCCTGCCCCACGAGAGCAGCGTCGGGGCCGACGACTTCATGGCGCTGACGCTCGACGTGTGGGACATCCCACCGGAGAGCGCGGTGCGGGTGCGCCACCCCGCCCCCTTCCCCGTGGAGCTGCCGCAGCGCCTCATGGAGCTCTACACGTATCGAGGCGATCTCGTCGTCGACCCGTTCGCCGGCTCCGGCTCCACCCTCGTGGCGGCGCTCCGCTGCGGACGCGACGCCGTGGGGTACGACCTCGACCCCGCCTATGTCGAGCTGTCCCGGGCCCGACTGGCCGAGGAGGCCCCGCCGGCGGGCGGTCCGGCGGCGGGCGCCGCCCCGCCGAGCGCAGCAGCCGGCGACGGTGCCTCGGCCACGACGGTGGCCCGGGCCGCGCTGGAAGCGGCCGGCTTCACCGACCTGCGGGCCAACCGCCGCCTGCGCGGGCTCGGCCTCGCCGTCGACTTCACGGCCACCGACGCCGCCGGCCGGACGTGGTACTTCGACGTCGCCGGGCCGAACTCGGCCTACCGGGGCGGCATGGCCCGCTCCGAGACGGTGTGGCGGGCCCTCGGCCGGGCCCACGTGCTGGCGGCGGGCGGCCACGCGCCCTTCGTGGTGCTCACCACCCAGTTGCCACGGCCGGGCACCGAGGCCGACCGCGCGCTGCGGGCACCGGGCCCCGGCGGCATCTTCGACGCCGTGGATCTGTCGTCACCGGATGCCCCTGCCCGACTCAAGGCCTACGCCCGCGGCCGCGGCCGCTCCCCCCGCGTCGGCTTCTGGACCGCCGCCGACGTGACGCCGGGAGCCGTCTGAGCATGGGCGGCGCCTGAGCATGGGCGGCGCCTGACCATGGGCACCGTCGTCGCCTGCGCCGTCGTGCGTGACGACCCGCCGCGCGTCTTCGTCGCCGAGAACCTCGAGACGCTGAACTGGGTGCTGGCCAACCAGCTGGTGGCCATGACGCCGGGCCGGGACCTGCCGCCCGGTGAGCGCGCCGCGCTGCGCCAGGCCCTGCGCGACGAGCGCTGGGGCGACGCCGTGTTCGCCTTCATCGCCCGCACCGGCATCGCCGTCGACGTGTACGAGAGCACCGAGCTCCACCTCGCCCCGGAGGCGACGGTGGGGCCACTCGAGCTGCAGCTCACGCCCCTGTTCGCTGACTAGGTGTTCGTGGTGCGCTAACCGAACCGGGCCGCGTTCACCGCTTGGACGAAGTCCTGCTGGGCCCGGGCCAGCCGGGTGAAGACCTGCTCCACCTCCAGCTTCTTCACCAGGGCCTGGTAGGCGGACTCCGTTGGCGCGGCCTCGGACAACGCGGCCGACACCCGCTGGGCGTTCTGCGCCGCAGCAGTCATCTCGTCGATGGTGCTCTGGCTCACCCCACCGCCGTTCGAGCTCTCGAGGGCGCTGACGAACGAGCCGAGCTGCCGGGAGAGGGCACCATCGGCCTGCTCCAGACAGGAGACGGACTGGCAGTCCTTCGCCGTCGTGGCAAACCCGTTGAGGTTCGTGACCAGTTGGTTGTTGACCTGCACCAGATTCTCGTGGTTGCCGATGGAGGCCTCGAGCAGCCCCAGGCCGGCGGCCGCGGCCACGCCGAGCACGATGCACACCACGAGGAGGCGCTTGGCCCCCATGCCCAGGATCAGCATCCACGGCGGTGCCGGCGGCGCCTCCTGATCCGGTCCGCCGGCGATGGGTTCGGGGGCAACCGCTCCGGGGACGAGCGCCGCTGCCGGCACGGGCAGATCGCCGAACAACTCGCCGGGGTAGGTCGGGACGAGGAGGGAGAGGTACCCGATGAAGCGGAGCTCGTAACGAATGAAGACCTGGTACGCCTCGTGGACCGGCTTCGGCAGCCATCCGGTGATCAAGACGACGAACCACATGACGACCGCGACGACCTGGAGCCCGAGCCCGGTGATGCGCAGCGCAATGCTGGCGGGGATCACCAGGACCAGCCGGAAGAGGACGGCGGCACGGTTCAGCTTGGTGGCGGGTGGCACCAGGAGGCTCGTGCCGGACCCCGGAACGTCTCGCGCCGCGAAGGGCGGAAAGCGGTCGGTCAGGAGGTAGGTGTACGCCTCGAGCCTGAGCACCAGCCGCAGCAGCATCGTCACCATCGTCCGCACGAATCCCGGGGTGCGTCCCGTGGCGAGGGCGGCGAACCATCCGAGCACCACACAGACGAAGGTGGCGATGTCGACCACGAGGACGACCAACGCCAGGGGAAGGGCCAGGACGGCGCGCAGCAAGACGGTCCACCGTCGCTGCCGCCGGCGCTCGGGCAGGATGGCCAGGATCGGGAGGGGCTCCACGGGAGGGCTCAACCGGGGGTAACTCCCCTGGTCCGGGGACGGCGACGGGACCGGTCGTGAGGTCGTCGCTGCGGCCGTGCCGTGGTCGGCTCCGTACTCCTCCTCCGGTCCGTTCACGACCCGACGACCTTCATCGATCCGCCCAGGAACACCAGGAACGGCGACCGGTACAGCACCGTTGTCGTCCGGCCGGGGACGACGTCGACGCTGAGGCTCGCCTTGCCCATGTCGCTGGAGAACAGATACCGGAACGAGACCCGCACGTCATGCGCCCCCGGTGGGACGGTGAAGAAGTGGTCACCCCACCGCAGGACGGAGGTGGCGCCGTCGATCGTGACATTGGTCTTGAAGAGCAGGAGGAGGAATGCCAGGGGGAAGATCTTCGTCCTGACAAGGATGCCGGTGGCAGTGCTCTCGGTTGCGGACATCTGGTGCTCCCTCCCATTGCGACCCGGCTGTCGGAGCGGGTCGGCCCTTTCGGTCGGGACGTTAGGCAACCCCGGTAAAGAGACGGTAAGGGCAGCGGAGAGCGGTTCCCGCCACGGTCGGACCGACGGGGCGCCGTCAGTGGGAGGATGCGAGGATGCCGAGCGACCGGACCACGGTGACAGAGCTCGGCACGGGCCTCGGCATGTTGGGGCTGGCCGGCATCGACGATGCGGTGCAGTCGCACACCGGGGTGATGCACAGCCTGTCGCCCGAGATGTGGGAACGCCTCGAACGCCTCAGGGCCGGGGGCGCCTACGACGCCGAGTTCCATGCCGCCTGGGCGAACGGCCAGGCCTTTCTGGCCGCCGCCGACGGCCTGCGGAGCCGTTTGCCCCAGATCATTGAGTGGAAGGGCACCGGCCGCGCGCCGGGCGACGAGGTGGCGCCGATCGACCTCCGGGTCGATCACGTGTACCTGGTGAGCTGCAAGTACCTCTCCAAGATCCTCTTCAACGTGTCACCGGCGAGCGTCTTCGATGCCCTGCTCTTCGGAGGGACGGCCCGGGGCACCCACGGGGCGCGGGACGTCGGTCCCGGCGGCGGCGATTGGTACGCCGAGGTGGCGCCGGCCGAGTACCAGGACCTCTACGACTGCGTCCGTCAGGCGGCACAGCATGCCGCCGAGGCAGCCGCGCCCTCCCCTCGCGCGCCGTCGTTCCCGACGGGACGACCCGGACACCCGCCGGCGGCGGTTGCGCTCCCCGGACTCGGGGAGACGCCGGCCGCCGCGGCGCCCGGCGCCGAGCGGTCGCACCACCGGCCCGTACCACCCGCAGTGCAGGATCTGCCGCGGCGCGCCGTCGACCTGACCGTGGCGCAGCGCGACGCGCTCGGCCAGTGGCTCCGCGCGGGCTGGCCACCCGGGGCCAAGGACCGCTACTCCGACCTGTCGCGCACCGTTGCCGGTGCGTCGGTGCGCCGCTGGGAGGCGGCCATGGACGACCGGGGCGGCACCGGTGAGGCCATGCTCTGGCGCCTCCTCCGCATCGGGAGCGCGCCCTACTTCGTGCTGGGCTCCGCGGCCGGGCGCTCCCTGCGCCTCCGCATCGCCACCTCGTGGGACTGGCGCCAGCACTTCCAGCTGATCGCCATCTCCATGGAGGGCCAGGCGGGCGGTCAGCCCCGGGTGGGCTGGGAGGCGGTCGTGCGCGACCGCACCTCGAACGAGATGCACACGGTGGTGGGCCACATTGAGGTGCGCTGGAGCCATGGCCGTTTCGGCGGGCTCCCCGAGGCCAAGGGATACCTCGACACGCCGCACCACCTCGTTCCCGGGTATTTCGCCCTGCGATGAGCGCGTTCGACCTCGCGGCCTTCACGCCTCCCTTGCACGTCCCGACACTGGTCGCCCCGCCGGTGGTGCTCCGTCCCTATGCGGCCTCCGACCTCGGACTCGTGCGCCAGGCGTCCGACGATCCCCTGATCCCCTCCATCTCGTCCGTGCCGCGTCGCTACACCAGCGACGCCGGCCGGGCCTTCATAGAGCGCCAGCATGCGCGCGGCACCGAGGGCGACGGCTACTCCTTCGTCATTGCGTCGGACACCGAGCCCAAGACGGGTCTCGGATCGATCGGCCTCTGGCTGCGGGAGATCGAGAGTGGACGCGCCTCCATCGGCTACTGGCTCGTTGCCGGAGCGCGAGGGCAGGGTCTGGCGGCGCACGCATTGCGGGCCGTCGTCTCGTTCGCCTTCGACGAACTGCACATCCCGCGCCTGCACCTCTTCGTGGAGCCCTGGAACCTGGCATCGGCCCGCACCGCCGTGGCCGCTGGCTTCGACCGCGAGGCGGCGCTGCGAGGATGGGAGCGCATCGACGATGCGCAGCACGATGTCGACTGCTTTGCGCTGCTCTGCACGGAGTGGGCCGGCCACCAGTAGGGAGACAGCGCCTCCCGGCTCTGCGAGACTGCCCCGGTGTCGGGCGCGACCGCCACCCGCCGCGTCATCACCTGCGAGGGATTGGTGCCGGGGCGGTCCGACGGCCGATCATGACAGTCCGAGAGATGGGGAGGGAACGCTGATGCTGGTGCTCGCGGAGGTCGACGATCGGGTGGCCACGGTCACGCTCAACCGCCCGGAGGCGCGCAACGCCATTTCGGCCGAGCTGCACGCGCAGCTCGACGAGACCATCACCGGCCTCGACACCCGGGACGACGTGGGCTGCATCGTCCTCACCGGCGCCGATCCGGCTTTCTGCGCAGGGATGGACCTCAAGTCGCTGGCCACCGAACTGCGGGAGGTGCAGAAGGAACGGCAGCGCCGTCCCGCACAGCGCTCCGGCATGATGCCGCCCCACGACACCCCGGTCATCGGCGCCATCAACGGTCCGACGGTCACTGGTGGGTTGGAGCTGGCCATGTGCTGCGACTTCCTGATCGCATCGGATCGGGCCCGCTTCGCCGACACGCACGCACGGGTGGGCGTGATGCCCGGCGGCGGCATGACCATCCGGCTCCCGCAGCTCGTCGGCCTCGACCGCGCCCGCCGCATGAGCCTGACCGGCGACTACATCGACGCCGAGACGGCCCGCGACTGGGGCCTGGTCGTGGAGGTGGTCCCGCACGCATCGCTGTTGGAGCGCGCGCGCGAGGTGGCGGCCACCATTGCGTCCATCCCCTCGGAGTACCTCACGGAGCTCCGGCGCGGCTACGACGAGATCGGCGCGCTCAGTGGCCGCGAGGCATTCGTCGCCGAGGCCAAGTGGTCGCGGGCGTGGATGGCGGACCGCTTCGACCAGTCGCGCCTGACCACAGAGCGCGAGAAGATCGTCGCCCGGGGCCGCGCCCAGACCACGGGTCTCGACGGCACACCGGAGTGAAGGTCTACGCGGGCATGGACCCGCGTCTCAGCCTGCCCGAGGCCGTTGCCCATGCGCAGCGCGTGGAGCGGCTCGGGTACGACGGGCTCCACGTCGCCGAGACGGTGCACGACTCCATGGCGGTCGCCCTCCTCGCCGTCGAGCACACCGAGCGGATCACCGTCCGTACCAGCGTGACCCTCGCGTTCGCACGCAGCCCGACACTCCTCGCCTACGCCGCCTGGGACCTCGCCAAGTTGAGCGGCGGCCGCTTCGAGCTCGGCCTCGGCACCCAGGTGCGCCAGAACATCGAGGACCGCTACGGCGTGCCGTTCGGCGACGATCCCATCGGCCGGCTGGGCGACTACGTCGGCGCCGTACGCGCCGCCTTCGCATCGTTCGCCTCCGGTGGGGCGCCCGCCTACGAGAGCCCGCACTACCGGGTGACGCGGATGCAGCCGTACTTCAACCCGGGTCCGGACGCGGCGACGCCGGCGCCGGCGATCTACCTCGGCGGTGTCCAGCGCAGAGCGTGCGCCCTGGCGGGCGCCGTGGCCGACGGCTTCGTCAGCCATCCGACCAACTCGAACCCGCGCTACCTGCGCGAGACCTGTCTCCCCGCTCTCGCCGAAGGGGCGCGGGACGCAGGACGGGATCTCGACGAAGCGGGTTTCGAGACCGTCATCGGGACCTCGGTCATCACCGGGGCCACCGTCGCCGATGTGCTGGCTGAGCGGGAACGCCAGCGTCGGCTCCTGGCCTTTCTCTACTCGACGCCCGCCTACGCGCCCACCCTCGAGCTCTACGGCTGGACCGAGCTCGGGCCCCGCCTGCGCGAGCTCATCCGGCACGACCGCTGGGACGACCTGGCCGCCGTGCTCTCCGACGAGGTGCTCGACACGCTCGTTCCGTCCGGGACCTTCGACGAGCTTCCCGGCCTGCTGCGTGAGCGCTTCGACGGGCTGGGTCAGGGCATCGTGGTGTCGCCGCCGCCGGACGGGCGCGATGACGACGCCTTCGGGCCCGTCGTGGCCGCGCTGCAGGCGGCCTGAGCGTCCCGCCTCAGCGGGGCATGGGGAAGATGAGCTCCTCGGCCGCCATGACGTCGACTGCGGCGCTGCGCTCTTCTTCGCTCAACGGCACGTAGCGCTCGGCCGAGGCCAGTACCCGGGGCAGCAGCGCGATGTCTCCCGGCGTGCAGAAGGCCTGGACACCGGGCGTGGAGAGGGCGAAGTGGATGCCGCGGTCGAGGCCGTCGTCGCCGGCCTGCGGCTCGTACCACGAGTCGGCCCAACGCTCTTTCGTGGCCTCGCCCCCTGCCACGGCGTCGCCCATCGGGCGGCCGTCGGACCAGGGTCGCCGCGCCGCCGCCTTGATCACCATGACACCCACGTCGCGCTCGGCACACAGGGCGAGCAGCTCCTCGGCCGGTTCCCGGTACTCGGGCCGGGACCACAGAGCGGGATAGACCGGGAACATCACGGTGTCGAGGTCGAAGCGTCGGAGCGCCTCGAGGTGGGCCCGTGGCACCTCCATGTCGTGACCCGTGATCCCGGCGAACCGGGTGTGGCCGGCGTCGCGCAGGGACAGGATGCGCTCCAACGCGGCGGAGCGCCGGTCGAGCTCGGCGAGCGACGTCACTGCGTGGGCCTGGTAGAGGTCGAGGACCTCCGCGTTGAGGAGGCGGCGTGTCGTGTCGAACTGGTCGGTGACGCCGTCGGGGTTGGCCCGCAGCGTCTTGCCCGCGATGAAGAGCTCCTCCCTGTGCGCCGCCAGGTGTGGTCCCACGACGGACTCGGCCGCCCCGTACTGCGGGGCGATGTCGAGGTGGTTCACCCCGTGGTCCAGGGCGAGCTGGAGCCACTCCCCCGCTTCCCCCACGCTGGCCGCCCAACAGGCGGCACCCCCCAAGACGGCCACGCTGCTCTCGTGACCCGTCCGTCCCAGCCGGCGCCGTTCCATCGGGTGGGGGCTATCCCTTGAGTTGCAGGACGTTGAACACCGCGCCGACGTTGTCGGCGAGGACGGCGAACCGGCCCGGCTCGATGTCCATGGGCCCCATGAAGAGGCTGGCGCCGAGCTCCTGCGCCTTCGCCACCGTGGCATCGGTGTCGGCCACGGCGAAGTAGACGCCCCACGACGGCGGCATCTCCGCCGGCATCTCGGGCGTCTTCAGCATCATGCCGCCGATGGAGCGCCCCGCAAGCTGCCATTCGGTGTAGGCGGGCCCGCCGCCCGCCGACCCCTGGTCGGCTGCACCCCATCCGAACACCGCCCCGTAGAACGCCTTGGAGGCCTCGAGGTCGGTGGTGATCAGCTCGCTCCAGCAGTACGTGCCGGGCTCGTTGGCCACCTGGGCCCCGGTGTGCCCGCCGGGCTGCCACAGGCCGATGACCGCACCGACCGGGTCGGCGAAGATCGCCATGCGACCGGCATCCATGACATCCATCGGGGGCATGAACACCGTGCCGCCGTTGTCCGCCACCTTGGCCACCGTGGCGTCGGCGCTGTCGACGTTGACATA
Organism: uncultured Acidimicrobiaceae bacterium; assembly: GCA_963804055.1. Classification (GTDB taxonomy): domain Bacteria; phylum Actinomycetota; class Acidimicrobiia; order Acidimicrobiales; family RAAP-2; genus Bog-473. Next base: position 66,964 of record CAWDOU010000013.1, read on the forward strand.
GGTCATCCAGACCGGTGGCATGGCGGGATTCATGAGCGGACCGAGGCCCGCCACGCTCTTCCCGCCCAGGTCGCAGACCGAGTACCCGCCGGCCTCGGGCGGACCCTCGGGGCAATTCCACCCGAAGAGCGCCCCGTAGAACTGCCTCGACCCGGGGAGGTCGGTGCTGCCCAGGTCCACCCACGAGGGGACCCCATCGTCGTAGCGCTCGAACTCCACAGTGCCTCCTCAGCTTCTGTATGCCCCGGCGAGCCGACCGTACCCGATCGATACCGCACCTGCAGCGGCCGGGGATGAGAAGATCACTGAAATGTCACAGAGCGTCCGGGCCCGATGAGCCCCAACCCGATCGGCAGCAAGGTGGAGCAGCTGGCGCAGTCCCTGGCCGAGCACATCGTTCCGCTGATCGTCGACGCCATCAATATCGACGCCATCCTGGACAAGGTCGATGTCGAAAAGATCATTGAGCGGGTCGATGTCGACCAGATCGTCGAGCGCGTGGACGTGCAGAAGATCATCGACAGGGTCGACGTGCAGCAGATCATCGAGCGCGTCGACATCAATGCCATCGTGAACAAGATCGACATCGACTCGTTGGTGGAGCAGACCGAGCTCGGCTCCATCATCGCCCGATCGACGACCGGGATCCTGACCGAGGTGCTCGATGTCATCCGGGCCCAGGGGGTCGGGCTGGACGACTTCATCCTCCGGTGGGGCAACAGGCTCATCGGGCGCCGCAAGAGGGTCGCCGAGTGGCCCCTGGGGCCGCCGCTCCTCGTCGCACCGAAGGCGATCTCCGGGCCGTGACGACCGTCCCCGTCCCCTCGCCGGCGCTCACGATCGGCCGCCAGGGCAATTACGCCGGCGCCGTCAGCCGCCTGGCCGCATTCGCCGCCGACGTCGGTGCGTCGTGGGGCATCTACACGCTCGGCGTGGCACTCCTCAACGCCGCACTCAAGCTGATCACCGGGCACTCGTTCACCCTGAGCAACCATCAGCTGGCGGCGTTCATAGTGCTGACGCTCTGGGAATTCCTCTACTTCACCTACCAGTGGGCCGTCAGCGGAAAGACGCTCGGCATGGCGATCCTGGGGCTCCAGGTGGTGACCAAGCAGGGTGGTCCCATCAGCGGCCGCCAGGCGGTGTTCCGGACGGTGGGCCTGGGTATCACGCTGTTCCTCACGCTGGGCATCGGATTCCTGGGCATTGTGTACCAGCGGGACCGGCGCGCCCTCAACGACTTCATCGCGGGAACCGCCGTCGTCTATGACTGGGACGCCCGGGCCGCCCGCCTGCGCTGGATCGCCCGCAAGGAGAGTCCCCCGGGCGCCTTGATGCCACCCAGGGAGCACGGTTAGCCATCGTCGGGTTGCGGATGCCGCATGCCGCCGCGCGCAACCTCGAACGACATGCCGGTGCGCTCTACGATGCCGCGCATGTCCTTCACCGAAATCACCCGGCCCCACCCCCAGGTCGCCGTCGTCACGCTCAACCGGCCGGAGCGCATGAACGCCATGGCGTTCGACGTCATGATCCCCTTCCGGGACGCGCTGCGTGAAATCGGGAACGACAACACCGTCCGGGTGGTGGTGATCACAGGCGCCGGGCGCGGCTTCTGCTCAGGGGCGGATCACGAGAACCCCGGCACCATGCCCAACATGGACGGACTGACGCTGCCGACGATCGCACTGCGCTCCATGGAGCTGCTCGACGACGTCATCTCCACCATCCGCCGCCTCCACCAACCCGTCATCGCCGCCGTCAACGGGGCGGCCATCGGAGGCGGGTTCTGCCTCGCCCTGGCCGCCGACATCAGGATTGCCGCAGACGAGGCCTACTTCCGGGCTGCGGGCATCAACAACGGCCTCACGGCCGCCGAGCTCGGACTGAGCTTCCTGCTCCCCCGCTCCGTGGGGCACTCCCGAGCGGCCGAAATCATGCTCACCGGCCGCGACGTCGATGCCGGTGAGGCGGACCGGATCGGGCTGGTCTCGCGCGTCGTTCCGCAGGCGGAGCTCCTGCCGGCCTGCTTCGCGCTCGCGGACCGGGTCAACGGCTGGGGTCGTGCCGGCGTCGAGTTGACGAAGCGCCAGCTGTGGAACAGCCTCGACGCCAGCAGCCTGCAGTCCCACATGGATGCGGAGGGCACGTCGCAGCTCTTCGTCCGCATCACGACGCGCAACTTCGAGGAGTCCGTGGCGGCCCGGAAGGAGGGGCGGACGCCCGACTTCAAGGACTGAGCGACGGCTGCGGGCTGCGGCTACGGCGCGTTGACGAGCGAGTTGGCCGCCATCTCGAGATAGTCGCGGAGCTCCAGCGCGTCTGCCGCAGTGATCCGTGCGCTCGACTCCAGCTCGGTCAAGGCGGCAAGCATGTGTCGCAACCAGGCCTCGCGTTCTGCCGGGCCGATCACGAAGGGGGCGTGCCGCATGCGCAGGCGGGGGTGGCCCCGCTCCTCGCCGTAGGTCCCCGGTCCACCCCAGTACTGCATCAGGAAGAGCGCGAGATGGCGCGACGACTCCTCGAGGTCGTCGGGATAGAGCGGCCGGAGCAGGGGGTCCCCGGCGACACCGAGGTAGAAGTGGTTTACCAGGTCGACGAAGAACGGCTCGCCGCCAACCCGATCGTAGAGTGCGTCCACCCGGTCGAGAGTAGAGGCTTTAGACTGCTCCCCGATTCGCGGCCGTAGTTCAATGGTAGAACCTCAGCCTTCCAAGCTGATGATGCCAGTTCGATCCTGGTCGGCCGCTCTCTTCATCGGTGCAGTTCAGCGTTGGTGTGGGTGTTCGCCCGCCTTCGGCGCTTGGTCCGGCATCCCGCGAATATCCCGCGGGCCGTGCTCGCCAAGCGGGTAGGCGGCGCCTCCCCATCGGTCAGAGCATTTTGCGAACTGATTCTGGCCTGCGGGCACGGTTCTCAGAGTCGGCATCGGTCGGTGGTGAGGAGTTCCCTTACCTGATCCAGCGGGCATTGCGCTTGAGTTGAACCATTTGTGTCACCCATCGTGATAATCAATCGTGCAAGGCAACAAATGAGGTCTATTAATTCAGCCATGAGTACCGACACCGCGAGGGTGGTCTAGTCATGGGTATGCACATCAAGATTCAGACTTCGCCGTCTAACTCTCGGGTGGCCGAGTCCGTTAAACACCGGCGACTTAGGAGCAAATTCCAAACGCGCAATGTCACCGTCCTTATATTGGGTGTGCTGGTTAGCTGCAGGGTCAATTCCTACGAGTCCGATCTCCACTGACCGAGCATGAGGTGATGGCTGGGATCTAGCCTGTTTGTGAGGTTTCCTCTAAGGCACTTTGCCCAGTGTACAAAGTCGACTCGAGAACCAGCGCTTGCGAACACGGTTCTGAGGTCGTGGTAGCCGCCAACGATCACTGATGCTGGTTGCGACGCGGAGAGTCTCAGAATGAGGCAACTGCACCTGGCGATGGGATTATCGGGCGAGCGTCGCGTGGCGCAGCCGCAACGACCAGCATGTGTCGCGGATGCCGGGACTTTCATCCCGCGATGACACGAGCACCCTGGCGCCTAGGTACTCGGCTGCGGCGATGGCTTCTGAACCGAGAGTTGATAATCCACGATGCTCCACGATGAGTTGACCCATCCTCCAGGCCAAGATGCGCATTGGAACAACCTCGAACTCGTCAGGCAACGCCACTAAAGCGGCAATGAGGGCGCCGCGCTCTTCGGGCTCCCAACCGCCAAGCAAGGCTCCACCCAGCTGACCAGCCGCGCTCTTGCACAGACGAGCATAGAAGAGATTCGTCGTCGCCAAGCTGTCTCGCCGGATGGCGCGCCTGAGCGCTGCATCGGGCCCAGCGAGCCAGTCGCGGAGCAGATGGTCGTCGAGCAGGACCATCAGCTGCGCAGATCGGGATCATCCTCAGCAGCGACGGCCCGGTAGTGCGCCTCAGCCGGAAGAAGCTCGTCGACCAGACGACCGCGGTACCCGGCAGGAAGGGTCAGGACTCCAAAACCCAGGTCGAGAACATCCACCCTGCCGCCCTTCTCGAGGTGCCATCGCCGCCGAACGGCAGCAGGAAGACTCATTTGCCCTGATGACGAAACCTTGAATTTCTCTGCGGTAGCCACTTCGAGACCTCCCACTTGGTAATCCTACTGCTTTACCAAGTATAGACCCAGCCTCTGCCGCTACGTTCACACATGCCAGTGGTGACTGAGGTCGAAGTAGCCGCCTACTAAGACCAATCAGGTGCCGACCGGGAAGGCCAATGTCGAACGCAGATCAATCAGTGGGCGACTGTGCGCCAGGCGATTCCTTCTTGATCGAGGATCTCAGGCAAGACGCCGTTAGTGCTCTCGGGCGATAGCCAAAGTGTCGCACCTAGGAGTTGTCCGGTTGCGAGGGCCTCAAGGTTCAACAAGTTGAGATGCGGATAGCTACCTGCGAACCGGGCCATTGTCGGCACAGTCATCCGAGGATCTGGCAGAAGAATGTCCTCGCGTAATTCAAGCAAACTCATGATCGCTTCCCGCTGCAGGTCCTCACCGAGATCGCCGAAAGGGCCCGAGAGGTGTCCACCAGCACCAAGCACAGCCGCACGGCAGGCGCGGTAGTACCAGTAGCTCGTCGTATAGAACTCCGCAGAGTTCCTTTGAAGACCTACCAGCAGCTCTTCGATCAGCAGCCTGTCGTCAAGGACGACGGCGCGGGATCGGCGGGGCAATGTCCGTTACTGGTCGGCGAGATCAGGGTCGGCGAGAGAAGCCAGACCCGTGGAATAGCGCCCCCGAAGGACTCGTCGCAATTCATCCCTGGCTGCTTGCACCCCTCCCGGGATGATCAAAGCGGCATTGCCGAGGTCAATGAATCCGATTTCGCCCCCCTCGTCGATGCCCCAACGGTGTCGGAGGTCGGCTGGCAGGCTGGTCTGACCGCGGTGCGAAACCCTGGCATTCGTTGACGCTGGCATACATGCATTGTAATCCATGACGTTCTACAAGGCAACACGAGCTACGCCAGCGCCTTGATCGATAAGCCCCGGAACCACGAGTCAGGGTCGTTTTATCCCGCGAATATCCCGCGGGCGCCGTCGATCAGGCCGGTTCAAGCCAGTACGTCCAGTTCTTTGACCCGCAATTTTCGTTCACAAGGGTTCACGAAAAGACGCTTTTCCGACCGTCCTAGCTGATGATGCCAGTTCGATCCTGGTCGGCCGCTCTCGTCAGATGTCCAGGCCACGACGGTCGTGGCCGATGGGATTCAGGACGGACGCGCTCCGAGTTGCTTCTGCGATTTCCGAGCGCGCTCCCGCTCCGGGGCCTTCGACCGGAGGCTCGACGGTACGGGTAAGGCGAAGCCCTGCGCCGCTCCCTTGCGCTCGCCCGCCCACTCGGAGAACGAGTTCGGCTGTTCCATTTCGAGGGTTATGCGCTGACGGCCGGGAGCTGGCTCACGACGCCGCTCTCCGCACCCTCCACGATGCGACGAACCTCGTCCCCGTCGAGGCTCTCCTGCGCCATCAGGGCCTGTGCCAGTGCGTCAAGAGCCTCCCGGTGCGCGGCAAGGACTCGGGCTGCGCGCTGCGCCTGCTCGTCGAGGATCCGCGAGATCTCCTCGTCGATCAGCCGGGCGGTCTCATCGGAGTAGTCGCGGGTGTGTATGAGGTCCTCACCCAGGAACACGGGCCCGTGCGATCCCCAGGCCATCTCCCCGATCCGCTCCGACATCCCCCACTCGCGCACCATGCGCCCAGCCAGATCAGTTGCCGACGTGAGATCGTCCTGGGCCCCGGTCGAAGGAACGTCGAACACAAGTTCTTCGGCAGCGCGACCACCCAGGCGCACCGCCAGCGCGTCGTCGAGGTAAGGGCGCTGTTGGAGTTGGCGCTCCTCATCGGGAAGCTGCTGGGTGGCACCCAGGGCCATCCCGGTGGGCAGAATGGTCACCTTGTGGACCGGGTCCGCGTTGGGAAGGAGCTCCGCCAAGAGCGCGTGCCCTGACTCGTGGTAGGACACAATTCGCTTCTCCTCTTGGGTGAGGACCAGCGATGTGCGCTTGAGGCCCAGGAGGACGCGGTCAAGAGCGGCCTCGAGGTCGGGCTTTTCAACCTCCCTCCCTCCGCGGCGCACGGCGATCAGGGCAGCCTCGTTCACCAGGTTCTCCAGGTCCGCTCCACTCATGCCCGGAGTTCCCTTGGCAATCGTCTCGAGATCGGCCCGAGCACCCACCCGCTTGCCCTTGCAGTGCACCTGCAGGATGGCCAGGCGCTCCTCGAGCGTCGGGAGAGGCACGACGACCTGGCGGTCGAAGCGCCCGGCGCGGAGCAAAGCGGGGTCGAGGACGTCGGGCCGGTTGGTCGCCGCCACCACAATGATGCCCTCGTCCGGCTCGAAGCCGTCCATCTCCGAGAGGATCTGGTTGAGCGTCTGCTCCCGTTCGTCGTTGCCGCCCCCGAGGCCCGTTCCTCGCTTCCTGCCGATGGCGTCGATCTCGTCGATGAAGATGATGGCGGGCTTGTCTTGACGGGCCGAACGGAAGAGATCGCGCACACGGGCCGCGCCGACGCCGACGAACATCTCCATGAACTCGGAGCCGGTGATGGAGAGGAAGGGTACCCCCGCCTCACCGGCAATCGCCCGGGCCACCAGCGTCTTGCCCGTTCCCGGCGGCCCCACGAGAAGCACGCCCTTGGGTATGCGGGCGCCGATACCCTTGAACCGATCCGGCTGCCTCAGAAATTGCACGAGTTCGGTGATCTCCTGCTTGACCTCGTCGTAGCCTGCGATGTCCGCGAACGTGGTGGACGGGCGTTCCGTGTCGTGCACCTTGGCGCCGCTCTTGCCCAGGTTGGTGAGCCCTGCCATCTGGGCCCGACTACGCCTTCCTATCCAGACCCAGAAGACGACGAAAAGCCCGATCAGAATCCCCCACGTGATGAGCGTCGGCCAGATGCTCGATGCGGTCGAGACATAATTCCGGGCGACGTGGTGCTCGTTCAAGAGGGCGATGTCGGCGCCAGGCATGCCCCCGGGCGGGCCCTGCGCAGTGAACGACTTGCCGTCCGTGAGGGTGCCGTCGATCACTCCACTGCTCTGGTTCACAGACACGCTCTTGACAGCATTCGAGCTGGCCTTGTCCAGCAAGGTCGAATAGGAGATCGACTCGGGAGAGGAACTCGTCGATGCGTGCGAGGACAGCAACATCACGATGATCACGGCCAGGAAGGCGGCGCCCCACAGCCCGCCACGGAGGGCCCTGGACCGATTGGAGCGACTCGGCTTTTGGGACGGCCCGCCCACGGGCGAGCGGTTCCAGCGCGACTTGCCTTCTGGCGGGAGCAAACTCACGAATGGTCGCTTCGGCGGCTATTCGGTTGAAGGCCTGAAGGCGGTGCGGACGCCACGGCCGATGATCGGCGAGCAAGCATCATCATGCGCATCTCTTGATCTTTGATCGTGGCGGTGCCCCGAACTAGGGACTTCGGTCCCTCCTGAGGGCGAAGGAGGTCCTTTCGCCAAAGGGAACTTCTGACTCCACAGTCGAGACGTCACAAGGGGACTTCGGCACTTCCATCCCGCGAAGATCCCGTGGACGCCGACAGTCGACGCCATCCGCCTCCGTGCACGCATCGCTCTGACCTGCCACAACAGCATGAGTTCGGGTTCGCCCGGCTGTTTCACCCACGATGCTCGACGGTCATTCTCCAGTCTTTGGTTCTTGGTCGAACTCCATGTCCCACGAGGCGTCCAGTTGAAGCCCGAGCATGGCCTGGACCTGGCGTACCCAGCCCTCGGCGCTCGCAATGCCCGGCTCAGGCTGAGCGGCCAGGATGAGCTCGAGGGGGCCGAGGGCTGCAGCTTGTTGAAGCCGCAGCACCCGCTCGCAACCACGGGAGGCCTCGAGCATGAGGCGAGCCAGGTGGGCTCGCCCCTCCCGCCATTCAGGATGCTTGTCCCGCTTGTCCAGGTCCACACGCGGCTCGCCTCGCACGCTTCGCAGCTGGTCGATTGCGCCGTGGGCCAACAGGTTCGTCCAGGCCCAGGTCGGGACAGGCAGCTTGTGATCCTCGAGCCATTCGACGAGGCGTCCTTCGAGGAAGGCGCCAGCCTCTCCGACCAGCTGCACGCAGTCGTGCTCGAAAGTGTCGCGCCGCCGACGCCTCCAGGGAGTCACCGGTACCCCACCGAGGCCTGGGCTTGCTTCGCGTCGCCCGCAGTGAAGAGCTGGAGCGAATCCAGACTCTCCGAGGACTCGCTCATAAGTCGAAATTACGCCCCCTTCCCGCAGTTGTAGAGAGGCCCAAGGTGTTTCGCGAATAGGGACGAAGGTCCCGGATTCACCATCCACGAGAGCCGCTCAGCGATGGTTCTGCACGTGGGGATCAGTCACTGATCTAACGACCGGGAATGGAATGTGTCGCGGATGAGCATGAACCGCATCGACCAGTACCCGGGCCGTGGCTCCGGGAGATCATGCCTGGTCCAGAAGAACCCAATCAGCGTCACAGCGACAGCGGCGACCCAGATGGACACCCCTGCGGCGAGGATCCAGGATGTGAATCCAAACGAGATCGCGAGAACACCCACGACGGCGATCGCCAGTCCGACGTAACCCACCCGGAGGGCCCATACAGTCACCTTCCAGTGCTCGTTCTGCTGCAGCCCCGTCGGCTCGTCCTTGCAGGGATTGTTCAACCATCGGACGAACCTGTTCATTGGCTCTTCGGGTCCGTTGTCCACCAACGCCCCTTTCGTCGTAACCCACGCAGAGCAGACGGTTCGAGTAGTGCTTACGCCGTGGCCCGGCGATAGAGGTTGAGTGAGATCACGAAGAAGACCACCAAAATCCCCAGGCACCATGCGATGGCCTGCCAGAGCTGCGAGGCAAGCGGTCCGCCTTCGAAGAGGGCGCGAACCGAATCGATGACCACGCTGGCGGGTTGATTCCGCGCGAAAGGTTGGAGCCAGCCGGGCATCGTGGCCACGGGAACGACGGCGGAGCTGGCAAAGAACAGGATGAACATCGGGAGAATCGCGGCGATCTGGGCCGTCTGAGGATCGCGGACGGCAAGTCCCACGGCGGCGTACATCCAGATGAAGGCGTAGCCGAAGAGGATGATCAATGCGATTCCGACAAGGCATGCGCCGACGGAGCTGTGGAACCGGAAGCCCACGAGAAGGCCGAGTCCGACCATGAAGCACAGCGCCAGGACACTGCGGCACAGGTCCGCCAGCGTCCGGCCGGCCAAGAACGCTGAACGCGCCATAGGCAGGCTCCGGAACCGATCAACCATTCCGGATTGAAGGTCCTGCGCCAAGCTGAGAGCCGTGGTCATTCCCCCGATGAGCACCGCCTCGAGGAAGATGGCGGGAACCACGTAGTCCACGTAGTCCAGGCCAGGAATGTGAATCGCCCCCCCCAGCACGTAGCGGAACAGCAGCAGAATGATGGTGGGCTGGACCACGGAGAGGACCAGCAGTTGCGGAGTTCGGACGATTCGCAGGAGGTTGCGCTTCGTCATCCCGAAGAAGTCCCGGGCGGACAGGCGCAGGCTCACTGAGGCGGGCTGCACGCTCAGTCGCTGCGCGGCGACCTCGCTCATCCTCCTGCCTCCGGAACTGAGGATCCTGCTGCAGCCGTCGTGGCCCCCGTCGTCGGTGGCCCGGTGAAGGAGAGGAACACGTCATCGAGTGAAGGGCGGCGAATCCTCAGATCGTCAAGGGCCACCCCGTTGTCCTCGAGCTCGCGGCCTGCACGGAGGAGAGCGTCGACCCTGCCATTCACCCGAACGCCGATCTTCTTGAGGTCACGATCTACCTGCACTTCGCCGTCACCGAACGTCTCGACAAGTCGGACCGAGCGCTCGAGGTCGGCCCCGTCGGCGATCTGCACCTCCAACATGTCGCCGCCGATCCGGTCCTTCAATTGATCGGCGGTTCCACGAGCGACCACGCGGCCGGTGTCAAGCAGCACGATTTGATCGGCGAGATACTCGGCCTCCTCCATGTACTGCGTCGTCAGAAGCACCGTCGAGCCTTCGTCAACGAGGTCTTCGATGAAGGACCAGAGGTCATTTCTCGTCCGAGGGTCCAAACCCGTGGTGGGCTCGTCGAGCAGGAGGATGGGCGGTCGTCCGATGAGGCTCGCGGCGAGGTCGAGCCGGCGTCGCATGCCACCCGAATAGGTCTTGACCGGCCTGTCGGCCGCTCCGGTCAGAGTCATACGCTCCAGCGCGTCTTGAGCGCGCTGCCGATAGTCGGACCGCTCAAGGTGATACAGGAGGCCGACAAGTTCCAGATTCTCCCGGCCGGTCAAGAGTTCGTCGACCGACGCGAATTGTCCCGCCAACCCGATGATCGACCGAATGGCCTTGGCCTCTTTCCGCACGTCACGCCCAGCCACCTTGGCGACGCCCGAATCGGGCTGGACGAGTGTGGTCAGGATCCGGATGAGGGTCGTCTTGCCTGCCCCGTTCGGACCAAGGAGCGCCAGGACGGTGCCCGGCTCCGCCGACAGGGAGACATCCTCCAAAGCCTGGTTCGACCCGAAGCGTTTCGATACTCCGCTGACTTCAATGGCCATCATGGCGGATTGTGCGACGGCGCTGACCCTGTCCTTCGCCGAAGACGTGATGACCACTGTCCGTCCCTTCCGGATACCTCGTACGACGGAATACCGCCCGGGTTCGCATGATGACATCAGGAGCCGCCGCTGTCTTAGGGACAAACGTCCCGATCACGCTGCACGGTGGCGTTCTTCGAGCTGGTTGGGAAATGAGCCCACGCTGAGAAAGGACTTAGGTCCCCCTTTGGGGGGGCTTTTGGGTCTACGGACCGGATCCCCGGTGCAGTCCAATGGAGACAGACGGAATTCGCCGTCTCGAGAGGAGGCAGTGATGAATCGAAGCCGAAGTCGCCGGGCAGTCCTCAGCCCGCACCGAACGCGCCGACCCTCACTCAGTCCGTACTACATGGACGAGACAGCCTTCACTCTCGCGGACATCCTTCGGGACCGTGCGTTGGACACGTCGACTGCCAAGGCCTGACTCCAAGCTCTCATTTCGACGTTCACCCGCCGACCTGCCCCCATGACCTTCTTCGATCTCATTTTGCGCAACCTGTGGAAGAAGAAGGCTCGGTCGCTCGGGTTGCTCCTGGCGGTCGCCGTCGCCGTAATGACCGTTGTGGCGCTCGACGTGACGAGCAGCGGGCTCGAGCAATCGGCCGCCGCGATCATCTCGGTCGGCAAAGCCGATTTCACAGTGGCTCAGAAGGGTGCATCGAGCACGCTGACGAGCACGATCGACCGAAACGAGCTCGCCGGCATCGTCCATACGCCGGGTGTCCAGAGCGCCGTCGGCGTCCTGGTGGAGACAGAGCACATCAACGCGGACAATCCCGTGTTCATTGAGATCGGGATCCAACCCAGCGATCTGGCCGCCTTCGGCGTGAAGATCGTTGCCGGACGGAGTTATTCCGCCACCAGCGACCACGAGGTGATGCTGGGGTGGACGGCGGCAGCCAACCTCGGGCTGCATGTCGGCGACCATTTCCACGCCAACGGCACTCTGAACACGGTCGTCGGCATCTACTCCACCGGCAACGCTTTCGGCGACGCCGGGGCGATGTTCCCGCTCCCGGCCATTCAGGGCTACAACCGCCTTCCCGGGATCGTGACCCTGGCCTTCGTCAAGGTCCAGCCCGGCTACTCCGTCGCAAGCGTGGCGGCCAAGATCGCCTATGACCAGCCCCAGCTCACCACCATCCGAACTGCCAACCAGTTCGGGAGAGCAGACACCAACCTCGTGTACCTGCAAGCGGCAGTCAACGGCAGCACTGTGCTGGCCATCCTCATCGGCGCCATCATCGTGGGCAACACCATGTTGCTCTCCCTTTTCGAGCGGACCCGTGAATTCGGGCTTCTCAGGGCCTTCGGCTGGACCCGCCGCCGTACTGTCGTCTTGCTGCTGAGCGAAAGCCTCCTGCTGGCCATCCTCGGCGCCTGCGTCGGCGTTGCCCTCTCCTTTGTCGTCACGGCACTGATCGCACAACTGCCGTCACTGAAGGGCATCTTGCACCCGAACTTCACGGAGGGGGCATTTTGGCGCGCGCTGTTCACCGCCCTCGTCATGACCTTCTTGGGCGCCCTCTACCCGACCACCCGCGCCGCCCTTCTCTCTCCCCTCAAAGCACTCAGCTATGAGTGAGGAGCCGCTTGCCGTGCAGGTGCAGGGCGTGACACGGGTCTTTCCCGGTCATGTCAACGCACTCGCCGGGGTGGATCTGGCCGTCGCCTACGGCGAAACGGTGGCGATCACCGGGCCGTCGGGCTGCGGCAAGTCGACACTCCTCCACCTCCTGGCAGCTATCGACTCCCCTTCCTCAGGTTCGGTCATCGTGGCCGGTCAAGACCTGGCACAGATTCGCGATCTCAGCCGTTACCGGCGTCACGAGGTGGGGCTCGTCTTCCAGTTCCACAATCTCCTGCCTCAACTCAGCGCCCTCGCCAACGTGGAGATGCCCATGTTCGGCACCGATCTGTCGACTCGTCAACGCAAGCTCCGAGCCGCCCAGCTCCTGGCCCAGGTTGACCTCGCGGGTTGCGAAAGCCGCCTGCCCACGGAACTGTCCGGCGGGGAGCGCCAGCGGGTGGCCATTGCCCGTGCTCTGGCGAACGATCCTCAGATCCTCTTGGCCGACGAGCCGACCGGGAGCCTCGACTCGGCATCCACCAGCCGGTTCCTCGATCTGATCGAACAACTCGGTTCCTCTGGTATGACCATCGTGATGGTGACCCACGCGGCGGATGTCGCGGCACATGCTGACCGCATCATCAGAATGCGAGACGGACGGATCATCGATCCGACTCAATCGTTCGATCACGATCGCTTTGTCTCTGCGACCTGAGTCGTCACGAAGATCATGTATCCACGATCACAGATGCGGGTCCTTCTCGCTTGTATCGGGATTGCCTTGACTCTGGTCGTGATTGTGCCAGCTTCATCTGCGGCGTCCCACAGGCGCACGATTCAGGTTGGCCTCTTCGGTGACTCCCTTGCCGTGCAGTCGGAGCCCTATTTCAATTTTCTCGTACAGGCAGGTGGCGAGGCCAAGGTCACCGACTTCGCCTATGGCGGCACTGCGGCCTGCGATTGGATCTCCAAAATGGACAGGTATGCCCGTACCGAACATCCCCAGGCAGTGGTGTTCGAATTCATCGGCAACACGTTCACGGCGTGCATGAAGGGCTGCATATTCGGCTCGCCGGCCGCGGTGACGCTCTATTGCTCAGCGATTTCGACGGCAATCAACGTCTTTCTCGGATTGGGGGCGCACGTCTTTCTGATCGGCACACCGATCACCCGGTCCGAGTGGACCTCCCATGATTCCAGGTGGGACGCTCTCAACCGGGCTTTCGCCGCTCTGGCGGTCAAGCATCCCGCTCATGTGACCTACGTCGACGCGGGAAGAGCGGTCGAAGGGCCGCATCAGTCCTTCGTCTCGACGTTGCCCTGTCTCTCCTTCGAGCCCTGCACCGGACCGACGATCGCCGGTGTCAGGACCAACGTGGTTCGTTCGCCGGATGGGATTCATTTCTGCCCGAATCAGGTCGGCAACGCGGTAGGCGTCGTCCCCGGCTGCAAGACGTACAGCTCTGGCGCGTTCCGCTTTGCCGTGGCGATGGCCGGCCCGGTCATCCGTGAGCTCGGCCTGGCGAGGACTCAACGGAAGTGACGAGACGAATACATGGCGCCGGCTCTTGACCTCACTTTCACACCTCATTCCTTTCACGCTCCGAGGCCAAGAGCGGGAATCTCTCCCGACAGTGACGGCACACTCCGGCGCTGACCAGGATTGGTAGCGCCTCGTGTCAGAGCGGACAGACGAAGGGCTTCGCCGCGACGTGGGCTTCTTCGGCCTGCTCTGGTTCTCGGCCGGGACAACGCTTGGCTCGGGTTGGCTCTTTGGCGCCTTTGTCGCCCTCACCATCGCGGGGCCCGCGGCCCTCGTGGGCTGGATTCTCGCTGCAGTCTTTCTGGCTCCGATGGCCCTCGTCTACGCGGAGCTGGGCGCCATGTTCCCCGAGAGTGGAGGCCCCGGCCGCTTTGCCCACCACGCGTTCGGGAGTCTGGCCGGAGCGACCTTCGGCTGGTTCGCCTATGTGCAGGCGGCGACGATCGCTCCGATCGAGGTGCTCGCTGCGATCGAGTACCTGTCGACCAACTCCTGGGCCAGGGGCCTCTACCAATCGGGCACCGGCACCCTCACTGCCACGGGCTACTTGGTGGCTGTCATGCTCATGGGCGTCTTCGTCACATTGAATCTGCTGGGTATTCGACTTCTGACTCGGACCAATTCGGTCGTCACAGTGTTCAAGCTCGCAATCCCCACCCTGACCGCACTGGCGCTGATCGTGGCTGGCTTCCACATCCACAACTTCACCGCGGCAGGCGGGTTCTTCGTCCATGGCGGGTCCGGCCCCATCCACGCGATTCTCAGCGCCATTACGGCTGGCGGCATCGCCTTCGCCCTGATGGGATTCGAGGGTGCACTCCAGGTCGGTGGCGAGAGCACCCATCCCCAACGAGACCTTCCTCGAGCCGTGTTCGGCGCCTTCCTGGTCTGCACGGCCATCTACGTCGTTGTCCAGTTGGCCTTCATTGCGGCACTGCCTCCGTCCCTGCTGGCGCACTACAGCAGCTGGACCGAGCTCGCAGCGGATCCGCAGCTTTCGAGAGCTCCCTTCTTTGCGCTCGCCAGCCTGATCGGATTGGTCTGGTTGGCCTGGATCATGCGTGTCGACGCCGTTGTTTCCCCAAGCGGCACAGCGCTGGTCTACCTGACCGGAGCGTCGAGGCTCAGTTTCGGGCTGAGCAAGGACGGCTACGTGCCCAAGCTCTTTCTGGTCGAGGACGAGCGCACCGATGTCCCACTCTGGGGCGTGGTGATGTCCGGAGCAATCGGTCTGCTCTTTCTGCTGCCCTTCCCGAGCTGGAACAAGCTCGTGAGCGTCGTGACCGGTGCAGTGGTGCTCATGTACGCGGGCGCCCCGCTCGCGCTGGGCTCTCTCCGGCGTACCCGGCCAGACCTCATTCGGCCCTACCGCCTCCCTGCGGCCCGCCTTCTCGCCCCCCTGTCCTTCGTCTTCGCCACCTTCATCGCCTACTGGTCCGGCTGGCAGACGATTTCCACGCTGATGATCGCCCTCTTCCTCGGTTATGGCCTCATGGGCTTGGCTCGCTCATTTCACCTGGACTTCGAGCCGCCACGGATCGATTGGGCTTCTGCGTGGTGGCTCTTTCCCTATCTGGGGAGTCTTTCGATCATCTCGTACCTCGGCAATTTTGGCCGCGGCGCCATCCTGGGCGGAGTCGGCCCCTTCAAGGACGTCCTCGTCGGCGGACGTGGAGTTCTCCCACTGTGGTGGGACATGGCTTGCCTGGCACTACTGAGTGTGGCTGTGTACGCCGGCGCCATGGCCCAGGGCGGCGGCGCGAAGTCGCCGCGTGAGGCTCCGGACCGCGCCCGCCTCGCAACGTGAGGCCGAAGGTCCCACGCCTACGAGGACCTTCCTCCCTAGCTGCAATCACGCCCTCGTCGTACCGTCGTTTTGGACGATATTCCGCCATCTGAGCCATCGTGAGTGAGGCTCGAGGTGGTCTCATCGTCAGGGCATGCGATCCATCGAGGAGGAAAAGTGACCCTGACTCAGGAACCCACCACCACAGCAACAGCCGGCACGACGGAGGTCTTCGTGGCTCCGGGTCGGCCGGGCAGCCTGGTAGAGGTGCAACCGCGGTACAACAACTTCATCGGTGGCAATTGGGTTGCTCCCGTCAAAGGTCAGTACATGGTGAACGTGAGCCCGGTCAACGGCCAGCCCTTCTGCGAAGTCGCGCGCTCGACCGTCGAAGACGTCGAACTTGCGCTCGATGCCGCCCACGCCGCCAAGGATGCGTGGGGCGAAACCTCGCTGGCCGAACGGGCCGCCGTGCTCAACGCCATTGCCGACGCAATCGAAGCAAACCTCGAGATGCTGGCCGTGGCCGAGACGTGGGAGAACGGCAAGCCGGTGCGTGAGACCCTGGCCGCCGACATTCCTCTCGCCGTCGATCACTTTCGTTACTTCGCGGGGGCCACCAGATCGCTCGAGGGTCGCTCGACCGAGATCGACAAGGACACGGTCGCATACCACTTCCACGAGCCGCTCGGCGTCGTGGGGCAGATCATCCCCTTCAATTTCCCCCTACTGATGGCGGCATGGAAGATCGCACCGGCTCTGGCCGCCGGGAACTGCACCGTGGTCAAGCCGGCCTCGCCGACTCCATGGTCGATCCTCAAGCTGGCTGAGGTTATTCAAGACGTTGTCCCTCCTGGTGTTGTGAACATCGTCACGGGACCCGGAGGTGAAATCGGCAAGGCACTGGCGTCGAGTCCACGCATCGCCAAGATCGCCTTTACGGGAGAAACGACGACCGGACGCTTGATCATGCAATACGCAGCCGAGAACCTGATCCCTTCGACCGTGGAGCTCGGCGGCAAATCACCCAACATCTTCTTCGCCGACGTGATGGACGCCGATGACGAATACCTGGACAAGGCCATCGAGGGACTCGTTCTCTACGCCTTCAACAAGGGAGAGGTGTGCACCTGCCCGTCCAGGGCACTGATTCACGAGTCGATCTACGACCGCTTCATGGAACGCTGCCTGGCACGGATCGCAGTGATCCGACAGGGAAACCCACTCGACCCTTCAACCATGATCGGCCCCCAGGTCTCGGTTCAGCAGATGGAGAAGATCGAGTCGTATGTCGAGATCGGGTGGCAGGAGGGAGCCACGTGTCTCATCGGAGGCAAGAAAGCTCATCTGGGCGGTGAGCTCGAGGGTGGCTACTACTACGAGCCCACGGTGCTCGAGGGTCATAACGGGATGCGGGTCTTCCAGGAGGAGATCTTTGGTCCGGTGCTGGCCGTCACGACATTCGCCAATGAGGCGGACGCGGTCAGGATCGCCAATGACACACCGTACGGGCTCGGTGCAGGCGTATGGACCCGCAATGGGAACCTCGCCTATCGCATGGGCCGCGCTATCAAAGCGGGCCGGGTGTGGACGAACTGCTACCACCTCTACCCGGCTGGTGCCGCCTTTGGCGGATACAAGATCTCCGGAGTCGGTCGTGAGAACCACCAGATGATGCTCGAGCACTACTCGCAAACCAAGAACCTGCTGGTCAGCTACGGCACCAAGCCTCTCGGGTTCTTCTAGAGGAGTCGTGGACAGGACGCTCTGCTGCTCCTTCGCCAATCACTCTTTTGGCGAATGCCGGCTGTGGTTTGGCCGTTGTACGATTCTGATCTCACGCACCACGAACACGGCCTGAGCCGTCGGAGAACGTCTTGTCTTCCCTTGTAGCAGCACCGCCCGACGCCACGGCCCTCGAGCGGCCGCGCCCGACCGCCCTTTCCTTCCAGGACGTCACGCATCGTTACGGCTCCCGAATCGCGCTGGACCGGCTGGACTTGGAGGTGCTCCAGGGCGAAGTGCTCGCACTTCTCGGGCCGAATGGAGCCGGCAAATCGACCACGATCTCGGCACTTCTCGGACTCCTTCGACCGCAGGAGGGTCGGATCGAGGTTCTCGGGAGCGACCCGCGCCAGGCCGTGGCCGACGGCCGCGTGGGAGCGATGCTCCAGTCCGGGTCCGGTATCGGCCTCCCGCCCGGTGTTCGCGTCGATGAGGCCCTCGGCCTCGTCCGGCGCCTCTACCGACGGCCCGCGCCCCTTGACCAGATCGTCCAGCGCGCGGATATCGGTTCCCTCCTGAGGCAACGGACGGACCGGCTCTCGGGCGGACAGGCGCAGCGTGTCCGTTTCGCCATCGCAATTGCAGGCGACCCCGAAATCGTCTTCCTCGACGAGCCGACGTCGGCTATGGACGTGGAATCCCGCCAGGGCTTCTGGCGAATGATGCGCGACTTCGGGAACGAGGGCCGTACGGTGCTCTTTGCCACGCACCACCTGGCAGAGGCTGACGAGATCGCCGACCGCGTCGTCGTACTCAACCATGGAAGAGTCGTGGCAGACGGGCCGGGGGCCACGCTCAAGGCAGCTGTGGCCACGCGCCGGCTCCGCTTCGTCACCGAACAGCCCGACCGTCCCGAGCTCTCCGACCTCGACGGCGTCACCGAGGTGAGCGTCTGCGGTACAGGCGTCTCTATCGACTCCCTTGATGCTGACGCCACCATCCGCGACCTGGTGGGACGTGGAGTGCAGTTCCGTGACCTCGAGATCACCGGTGCTGGGCTCGAGCAGGCATTCGTGGCCCTCACGGGATGTGGCGCCCCCGCTGCGGCCCGCGCGGTCACTCCCACGACCATCACGTCAAACGGAGCCGTCGCTCAGGACGACGGGTCATGAGTCTCCCTGTCGCTCCGCAGGCCCTGCCGGATCACCGGAGTGTGCGAGACACGGCCGACCCCCCACCACGCGACGGCTGGCGGAGACGGTTCACGCCACTCTTGGCCTTCTGCCGATTCGAGGTGGGGCGCCTGTTGCGGAGCTGGAAGTTTCTGGCGATCACGATCGGCTTCCCGGTGATCTTCTACATCCTCTTCCTCGGCGACCACACTGCAGGCAAGGTGGTCGACGGCACGGTGCCCTGGCGCGTCTACCTGATGGTCTCCATGTGCTCCTTCGGGGCGTTGGTGGCCGCCCTCAACGCAGGTGGAACCCGGCTCTCGATGGAACGAGCGTCCGGATGGGCGCGCCAGCTGCGCGTCACCCCGATTCCGGCCTGGTCGTACGTCGCCACCAAGGTCATCGCCAGCATGTTCGTGGTGCTTCCCGTGATCATCTTGGTCGAGGCGGTCGGTGCTGGCTTCGGTGACGTCCGGCTGGGTGCGACGACATGGGTGGGGCTGACCCTCCTGCTGTGGGCCACCTCCCTGCCCTTCGCCGTGCTGGGTGTCTTCATCGGTTTCCTGGTCGCGCCCGAAGCTGCGTTTCCCGTGGTCACCGGGCTCATGTTCGTGCTCGGCTACTTCGGGGGTCTGTTCAACCCGGTTGACGAAATGCCTGGCTCGCTCCAGTTCATTGCACACCTGATGCCGAACTACCACCAGGTCGCTCTGGCCCTGGCCGCACTCGACGGTCAAACCCTGGCACTCAGCCATTGGCTGATCCTGGTGGGATATGTGGCAGCCCTCGCGTTGGCGATCGCTTGGAAACACCGGCTCGAAGAGGCCCGGGGGCTCGCTTGACCGGAACCTCTCCGGTGCTCGGTTCAGCCGACTCGTCGAGATATCGCGATTGAGCGTGGCCGCAACTGCAACGACCATGACGGAGCACATGACGGATCGTTAGGACCTTCGTCGATACCGCAAGGACTTTCGTCCCTACGAACGGGCGCACCGAGCGACGTACGGTGCTCTCCATGTCTGAGGAGGCGGAGCCTTACGGAGTCCGTCCACCGAACGGAGACGGAGTCTGGCACATGGTCCCGTGGGATCTCGCCCCGGTGGCGATATGTGGAAGGGCGATCGAGTACGGGGCGCGGCTGAGAACATGGTCCGAAACGCCTCCCGAGGATCGGTGCAATATCTGCCTTCGACGATCTTCACCAGGTCTGGCATGAGGAGGAGCGCGCATTCGAATCGGGCTGGTGAAGTCCTGCGCACCACGTCAGGTGCGGTCATAGAGGTCTTCGCCGACATCTGGTGTCCGTTTGCCCACGTCGGGCTGCAGACGATTCACACACAGCGTGCGCGTGCGGGTCGCGCTGATGTGCCGATCTGGGTCCGAGCCTGGCCGCTCGAGTTGGTCAACGGGACCCCGCTCGACGCGTCAGACACCCTGGCCCATGTGAACGAGCTTCGAGAGCAGGTCGCCCCGGGGCTGTTCCGTCATTTCGACATCGACCGGTTTCCCAGCTCGACGCTCGATGCCCTCGCGTTGGTCAATCGGGCCTATCGGTCAGGTCCCCACGTTGGCGAGCTGGTCAGCTTCGCACTCCGAGACGCCCTCTTCGAGAAGGGTCAGGACGTCTCAGACAGCATCACACTCGAGCACATTGCGCATACTCTTGGTGTCGCCCAGCCCGACGAATCCGATCGCACCGGCGTCCTGGCCGACTGGCACGAAGGAGAGCGCCGTGGCGTCCTCGGCTCGCCGCACTTCTTTTGCGGCGATACAAGTGTCTTTTGCCCTTCGCTCAAGATCAGCAGGGATCCCATCGACGGGGTCTCGATCATCAGAGATACATCGCGTTTGGAGGACTTCTTGGCTCAGTGTCTTCTTCCGCCGGCGGCGGCGGCCCACACTGGGAACTAGTCGCTCACAAAGAAGGGACCTTCCTCCGTAGTGAACGAGCCGACCAACTCCTACGGTTGGACGTAACGACGTCATCATCGCACGCTGTGCCGTTTCCCGAGTTCAATGCGCACTCGGACTCACGACCCTGGGAGGTCCATCATGAAGGGTTTGATCTACAGGGGTCCAGGCAAGAAGGCCTGGGACGAGGTGCCGGATCCGAAAATCGAACAACCGACCGACGTGATCGTGAAGATGGTGGCGACGACAATCTGTGGCACCGACCTTCACATTCTCAAGGGCGATGT
The DNA here is from genome assembly GCA_963804055.1 of uncultured Acidimicrobiaceae bacterium. Classification (GTDB taxonomy): domain Bacteria; phylum Actinomycetota; class Acidimicrobiia; order Acidimicrobiales; family RAAP-2; genus Bog-473. The sequence continues at coordinate 87,557 of CAWDOU010000013.1, forward strand.
CCCCGAGGTGGAGGTTGGCCGTATTTTGGGGCACGAAGGAATCGGCGTGATCACCGAAGTCGGGGAGGGAGTCACCCAGCTCGCCGTCGGTGACCGTGTCATCCTGGCGTGCGTCAGTTCGTGCGGAAAATGCTCAAACTGCCGCAAGGGCCTTTACAGCCACTGTCTCGATCCTGAGGGGATAGCAGGAATCGGCTGGATCTTTGGTTACATGATCGACGGGACCCAGGCCGAATACGTCAGGGTTCCCTTCGCAGAGAACTCGGTCTATAAGGTGCCGGAGGGCGTCACCGATGCGGAGGGGATCCTGCTTTCGGACATCTTGCCCACTGGATTCGAGATCGGTGTCCAGTACGGGCACGTCGCCCCTGGCGATGTCGTGGCCGTCATCGGCTCCGGTCCAGTAGGGCTCTCGGCCGTCATGACAGCGCGGCTCTACGGTCCGTCGAAGGTGATCGCAATCGATGTCGACACCTCGCGTCTCGCCCGGGCCACCGATTTCGGCGCCACCAACACGGTCAACTCGGGGGATGCCGACTGGAAAGACCAGGTTCTCGCACTGACGGACGGCTTGGGTGTCGATGTCGCAATCGAGGCGGTCGGCGTTCCCGAGACGTTCACCATGGCAACGGTCATTGTGCGCCCGGGCGGCAACGTCGCGAACATCGGCGTGCACGGCAAGTCGGTCGACCTCGCGCTCAACGAATTGTGGATCCGGAATATCGATATCTCCATGGGCCTGGTCAACACGAACACACTCGGGATGCTGCTGAAGCTCGTGGCCGAGCACAAGCTGCCTGCCGAGAAATTCGTGACCCACGAGTTCTCGTTCGACCAGATGCTCGAGGCGTACGATGTCTTCGGTCATGCGGCGGAGCACGACGCGCTCAAGGTCCTCATCCACTAGAGCCGACCGAGCCCGGCCACGGGCTTTCAAGGACACCAAGCTGAATGGACAAGCCGAGCTTGTCGGCTCCGATCCATTCCCTGACGAGCCCGTCCTCCTCGAAATGCATGATCGTGACCGCCCATCCATCGGCCCCCGTTCTCCGACTCGAGAGATTCAAGTGCGTCACCCTGGCACTGCGCAACCACGAGGTCGTGCGACCCCCCACCCCGTGCAATCCCGTCGGATCCGCATCGGACAGTGTTTTCGGTCTTCCTTGGAGCCACTAACTTCTCCCGCACACGTGTGAGAGGAGCTGTTGGTGAAGGTCGTCGTTGGGGAGATACTTCCCCTTGCGTTGGTGGTGACCATCTCACCGATCAACGTGATCCCCGTGATTCTCTTGCTCTTCACGAAGCGACCCCTGGTCAATGCGTCTTGCTTTCTGATCGGATTCACTGTCGGCGTCGCTGTGGTTCTCGTCGCCTTCGTTGCCCTCGCGGAAGCGGTCGACCTCTCTCCCGGCTCCGGGCACTCGACCTGGATCGCCGTGCTCAAACTCGCCATCGGCGCCTATCTCCTCGTGGCAGCCGTCCGAAAATTTCGCGGTCGTCCTCGCGATGGTGAGGAAGGGACGATGCCGACCTGGATGGATGGCATCGCCGGATTCAGCCCCGGCCGGTCAGTCGGAACTGGTCTGGCGCTCGGCTCCGTGAATCCGAAGAACGTCGTCGTGTCGCTCGCTGCCGCCGCCACAATCGCATCGGTTGCCGCCTCATCGGCCCAGCAGATTGGGGCAATTGCCATCTACGTGCTGGTCGCAGTCTTGGGCGTGGTCGCACCGATTCTGGTGACGATATTCCTCGGGGATCGGTCCTCTGGTGTTCTGGACGGATGGAAGGCGTGGCTGGCCCAGAACAATGCGACAGTCATGGCGGTCCTGTTCCTGATTTTTGGTGTGGTCCTGATCGGCCAGGGCATCGGGGCCGCGTAGTCCACCATCCCCGGGTTTTGGTGTTTTCGCCCTGAGGGGACTACCGGCGCCTCGACCTCAATCCCTGTGTAGCCTGGCCGCACTTACTCACCAAAGGGGTCCGCCATGGCCGTCGTCGTCCAGCAGAAGTTCACCGGTGCCACGGTCGATCAATACGATCAGGCCGCCTCGAAGCTGGGAATGACCGCCGAGGGCCCGCACATCGCCCCCGGCCTGTTGTTCCACTACGTGGTCGCGACTGATGAAGGGGTCGAGATCACCGATATTTGGACGACTCGCGAGGGTTTCGAGAAGTTCGCCCAGGAGAAGATCGTCCCGGTCTCTCGAGAAGTCGGGATCTCACCCCCGACGAGCGTCACATTCAGCGGGGTGCACAACTACAACACCGCCGGATAGCACCTCAGCGCCATTGGTACGTGTCGGCCTGCGGGGCCGACTCACTACCCTGGGACGGCATCACACCAGCCAGCAACGCTGCGGGCTGAAGGCCCCTGAAGACCGAACGATCGCTCACGACGTGCCATCAACGCGAACGGCGGCACAGCGCCGACCATGACCGACTTCGTCGAACACAACGTTCCCCTCTCCACCATCGCCCGCGAGTGGAGCCGCATCGGGATCATCGGCTTCGGAGGTCCCCCCGCGCACATCGCGCTGTTGCGCACACTTTGTGTCGAGGACCGTCCATGGTTGAGCGCACAGGAATTCGAGGACGGGATTGCGGCGACGAACCTGCTCCCTGGTCCCGCCTCGACCCAGCTGGCCATCTTCTGCGCTTGGCGACTGCGGGGGCGTCTGGGCGGGCTCTTGGGCGGCATCTGCTTCATTGTCCCCGGACTCACGATCATCCTCGCCCTCTCGGTGGTGTTTCTGGCCGCGCATCCTCCGCTGTGGGTTCTCGGAGCCGCAGCGGGTGCCGGCGCCGCGGTTCCGGCCGTTGCCCTCAACGCCGCGTTGACACTCCTGCCGGCCAGCTGGCGAAGAGCGGGCGACGCACGGGCACGAAGGGTCCGATGGGCTTGTTACTTCGCGATCGGAGGCGCTTCTGCGGCCACGATCGGTCCGTATCTCGTGGTCGTCCTCATAGCCTGCGGGGTCGTTGAGATCACAGCTTCGGGTGGACTCAAGAATGGATCCGTCACGTCCGTGCTCTTTCTCCTCCCGACGGCGACGGCCCCGATGGTGGGAGGTATCGCAGCCTTGTGCTGGGTCGCACTGAAGGTCGGGGCACTGTCCTATGGCGGCGGCTTTGTGATCATCCCCCTGATGCAACATGACGCCGTGGTCACGTATCACTGGATGACGGGCACCCAGTTTCTCAACGCGGTAGCCCTCGGCCAGATCACACCGGGACCCGTCGTCCAGACGGTTGCTGTCGTCGGCTACGCAGCCGGTGGAATCGCCGGCGGGCTGCTCGCAGCTCTCATCGCCTTCGCACCGTCCTTCGTGTTCGTCATCGGTGGCGCCGCGCACTTCGATCGACTCCGGGCTGACACAAGGATGCAGGCGTTCCTGACTGGCGCAGGTGCAGCGGTGATCGGGGCCATCGCCGGGTCTGCCATACCGCTCGGCCGCGAATTGGCGCACCTGTGGCAGCTGGGAATCCTTGCTCTCGCCGCGGCGTGGCTTCTCGGGTTCCGACGGTCGGTCGTCCCCGCGTTGCTGGCCGCGGGGGTGGCGGGCGTTATCGCCGTCATGGCCGGTGCCCCTGCGTAGACCCTGACGCCCATTGGAAGGCCCAGGTCTCAAGCCTTGGGCTCGTCAAAGGTCTCGTCCCTCGGCGTGAGTCTCGCCTTGCGTGCCTGCGACTTCCGCCATGACACCTCGAGGCGAGCACCTCCCAGGTCGGCAGTGCCGATGGTCCATTCACCATGGGTTGAGCGAACGACCGAATCTGCGATGGCCAGGCCGAGCCCAGTACCGGTCACCGTCATGGTGGCCCGATGAAATCGGTCGAACACGGCCTCTCGCTGGCTTTCGGGGATGCCCGGACCGGAATCATCCACCCGCAGGTCCACGCGAGTCCCGTCGTCCTTGACACTCACCTCGACGCGACCACCGCGACCGGCGAATTTGACCGCGTTGTCGATGAGCACTCCCGCGAGTCGGTCAATGAGGGCCGACTGCGCCTGAACGAGCAGCGCGCCGCTCCCCACCCGCTTGAAGGACAGCTCAACCCCCTGTGCTGCCGCCAGCACACCCAAGCGCACGACACTCCCCTCCACGACCGTGCCGACGTCAGTCAGACTGGTACCGTCGGCGAGGGGCGTCTCATCGTCCGCCCGGGCCAACCAGAGCAGGTCCTCGACGATCCGCCGCAGCCGATTGCTCTCTCGACCGACCCGCTGGAGAACTTCGCGATACTCAGCGGGTTCACGCGGTCGGTCGAGCGCAAGGCCTACTTCCGCCTCGATCACCGAGATAGGGGTACGCAGCTCATGCGACGCATCGGCGGTGAACTCCGCCTGACGTCGTCGGACGAGTTCGGAAGGCGCCGACGCCCGCAGACCGACCACCGTGGCTCCGCCGAACACGACGACCGCCAGAATGCCCCCGAAGACAAGTTCGGCAACGAGGAGCACCGACTGAGCGTTGGAGATGGAGGCGGCGCTCTGACCGGCCACCAACAACGTGCCCCGCACCCGCAACGTGTCGAAACGGACGTTGGATGTTCCGACCGCGAGTGTGACAGGGTTCGCGTCCCAGTGGTGCTGCGGCAGGGGTGGAGCCGTCGAGGTGAGGGCCGTGGCTTTCCCGGAGCGAGTGATCGACCACAGAAACTGCGGAGCATCGTCGACATCCGTATCGTCATCATCCTTGGCCGGACTCCCCTGCGGTGCGGACATCTGCTGACGGGCGTCGTCGAGACGATCCCGAAGGCGATCGTCCGCTGTCGCAGTCAAGTGATGGGTCACGACCTCGTTGAGCACGACAACAGCCACGACATAGAAGCCGAGGACGATCAGAGTGGTCGCCCCTGCGACGCGGAGCGCGTGTTGCCGATGCTTGCGTTGCGCTTTCACGTCTCGATCATTCTGTACCCAATTCCGCGGACGGTCTCGATGCGAGCGCTGCTCCGATCCAACTTGGCGCGGAGCCGGCCGATGTGGACGTCAATCGTGTTCGATCCAACGGCATCGGCCTCGTTGTCCCAGACCTGCACCGCGATGCTCTGGCGGGTCAGAACGTTGGGGCTCCTGCGGAGGAGGAGTTCCACCAGCGCGGACTCGATGGTGGTCAGGGGAAGCGGCTTTCCCGAATCCGTCGTTTCCCGAGTGGCCGGATCGAAGGACAGGGTTCCGCACACAAGCACCGGCCCGACGACGAGGGGTGGTCGGCGCTGCAGCGCCTGCACGCGAGCGACGAGCTCGGCAAAGTCAAACGGCTTCACGAGATAGTCGTCAGCGCCCTCGTTGAGGCCCGCGACCCGGTCGGCTGGGGTGTCGCGGGCAGTGAGCATCAGCATGGGTGTTCGGTTCCCTTGCGACCTCGCCTCCGCCACGACTTCTATTCCCGAACGTTCGGGCATGCGCCAATCGAGTACGGCCACGTCGTACTCGTACGCGCGCAGGTGGCGCAGCGCAGCTGCACCGTCTGCAACGGCGTCGACGACGTACCCGTTCTCCCGCAGGCCACGTTCGAGAACCGACCGCAGGGCGGCATCGTCCTCGGCCACCAGAATCCTCATCGACCCGTGAAACGGACGTGTGACATGGGGCTCAGGCTAGGGCGACAACGTCCCAGCTCGCAGGCGCTGTTTGTCATCCTTCCGTCAGGTTGGATCCGTACCCTGTCCGGAGCGATGAGCGAAAAGCGAGACGCCACAGCAGGCCCCGGGGCGCCTTCGTGCGGCCACGGGCCGCGGCGCGGCGCGGACGTCGGACCCTCCATCCCGGGGCTGAATGACCTCGCCCCAGAGCCCAGGATGGTTCACAGTCCGGCCACAGTGGGACACAAGGCTGGACGTATCGAAGCCTGTTTGTATCTGCGAACGCCGACTCAAGGAAGACCCGGATGAGATCGACACGACCAGTTCACTCGCCCGACAGCCGACGGCGCGCCGCGGCGTCCCTCCGCTTCCTCACCCGATTGGCGGCCGTTGCGGCCACGGGCGCAACCGTCGTCCTCGGCATCGTTGTCGCCAAGGAGCACCCGGGCGCGTCCGCGTCCAGTGCGCCGCCACAGGCCCCGACCACCTCCACGACCTTGGCTCCGACGACAACGACGACAACCGCCTCGCCGCCCACGACGACACCCACCTCGCCGGACTTCGGTGCAGACTCTTCGTCGCCCACGACGACGACCACCCTGCCTCCCACAACGACGACCATTGCGCCACCGACGACCACGACGACCCGCCCGGTCGCGACGTCCGGTGGCACAAGACGATGACAGCGTTGCTGATGGCACCACCCGGTACCGCCACCACCGAGCGATCCTTCCGGGCCCTCGGGACGACTGCCACGGTCGTCGTCACGGTTGCGGCGCGGGCGGCCGAGGCGGAACGCCTGTTGCGGGCCGAGGTGGAAGCCATGGATCTCACCTGCAGCCGGTTCCGTACCGACTCGGAGCTCTCCGCCTTCCACGCCCACGCTGGACGGACCGTCGAAGTGTCCCCGCTGCTCTTCGAGGCACTCAGTGTCGCGTACGAGGTCGCAGAGAAAACGCACGGAGCCGTGGACCCGACCGTCGGCTCGGCGATCGCGACACTCGGCTACGACCGGCACTTCGAAGAGATCGAGTCTCGACCGCTGCGCCTGGCTGACCTCGGTCCCGTTCCGGGATTCAGACACCTTCATCTTGACCACGCTCGGCGCACGGCGCGCATTCCCGAAGATGTCCGCCTCGACCTCGGGTCATCGGCCAAGGCGCTTCTCGCCGACCGGGCTGCGGTTCGTGTCGCCGAGGCGCTGGGGTCGGGAGTGCTCGTCAGTGTCGGGGGCGATGTCGCCGTCGCGGGCCAGCCACCTCCTGAGGGATGGGCCATCGGAATTGCCGTGGACTCTGCCACCGGCCCGGACGACGTCGACCAGGTCGTCGCGATCAGGCGCGGCGGGCTGGCCAGCTCCAGCACGGAAGTCAGGTCCTGGCAGATGGGAACTGCCCGCGTGCATCACATCGTGGACCCCGCCACGGGGTGCAGTTCGAATCCCTACTGGCGACTCGTGTCAGCAGTGGGCGCGAGCTGCGTCGACGCCAACGCGCTCTCGACCGCAGCCGTGGTCTGGGGCGACCGGGCCATTGAGCGCCTTCGCCGCTTCGGACAGGCGGCCCGCCTTGTGCGCCACGACGGCCAGGTCTTCACCCTTGGCGGCTGGCCCGAAGAAGAGCGGCCATGAACTCGACCGATCTCTGGTACGCCACCAGGGCCAGCGGCATCGTCGCCCTCGTTCTGCTCACGCTCACCATGGTCCTCGGACTCGTCACCACGAGCCGTTCCCGGGCGAGAAATTGGCCGGGGTTTGCACAGCAGGAGATCCACCGGCGCATTTCGATCATGGCCGTGGTGTTCTTGGCCCTGCACGTGCTGACGAGCGTCCTCGATACCTATGTCACTATCGGGTGGCTCGCGGTCATCGTGCCGTTCGCCTCTCCGTACAGCCGATTCTGGGTCGGGCTGGGGACCGTCGCACTCGATCTGATGATCGCCGTGTTCGTGTCCAGCCTCCTGCGGGCTCGCCTGCGACCGGGCACCTGGCGTGGCATCCACTGGCTGGCCTACGCGTCTTGGCCAATCGCTCTCGCGCACACCTTCGGCCTCGGGACGGACGCGGGGGAACAGTGGGTCGTCGTCCTCGGCGCAGTGTGTGTGATAGCCGTGGGCGCCTCACTGGTCTGGCGCCTCCGCACCACTGCCAGGCGATCGACGCTGGGGCCCCCACTACCCTCCCAGCCGGTTCCCTACGCACGCCGGGTGGCGTCAAGCACGGGAGGACGTCGGAATGTCCCCTAGTTCCACGCCGGCGCCACCGCTGCAGAGCGTCCACCACCTCCTGGGCCAGCCGTCTGACCTGCGAGGGCATCTCGACGCCCATGGCCCACTCAATGTCGCGCGCGGCCAGAGCAACTCCTGGCAACACAGCCTCGTCGCCAGCCTGGAGGAGTCGGGCCTCACGGGTCGCGGTGGGGGCGCATTTCCCACCTCCATGAAGTTGGCGGTCTCCCGGTCGGGCGGCCGGGGCGGCGTCGTCGTCGTCAATGCGATGGAAGGGGAGCCGGCGAGCAGCAAGGACCAGCTGCTCTTGACCCACGCTCCTCACCTGGTGCTCGACGGGGCCCAATACCTCGCCACCTTGTGCGGGAGTGATCGTGTCGTGATCTGTGTGCCCAGCCGCCGCGTTGCCGTCGCCGCAGCAGTGCGTCATGCCATGCAGGAGCGGAGGGCACACCGTTACGCCAGGGTGCGCGAGGAGATCGTCCTGCCCCCCGATCGCTTCATCGCCGGAGAAGAATCGGCGTTGGTCAACTGGATCGAGACGGCGCGCTCGGCCCCGGTCTTCCGTCCGGACAAAGGCATTCCCCTGCGCATAGGAAAACGTCCGGCCCTCGTGCACAACACCGAGACCCTGGCCCACATCGCCCTCATCGCCCGTTACGGCGCCGCTCCCTTTCGGGCCCGCGGGATGCCCGAGGATCCCGGCACCTGCCTCGTGACCCTGAGCGGCGCCGTGACCCATTCCGGGGTCGTCGAGGTGGACAAGGGCACCCCTCTGTGGGACATCGCCGAGAGGGGCCGCCCCGTCGAGCCCATACAGGCACTCCTGGTCGGAGGATACGGAGGAACGTGGGTCGGACCCGAGCATTTCTGGACCCCCTATGCCTCCATTCCATTGCGTGCCATTGGCGCCACGGCCGGCGTGGGTGTGATCGTGGCCCTGGGTGAGACGTCCTGCGGCCTCGCCGAGTCAGCCCGTATCGCTCGCTACCTCGCCGGTGAGAGCGCCGGTCAGTGCGGCCCGTGCGCGTTCGGATTGCCGGCGATCGCAGACGACTTGACACGGCTGGTCCGCGGCCAAAGTGACCACGGACTTCCGTCGAGGCTCGAACGCCGTCTCCGCCAGGTGAACGGACGAGGAGCCTGCCGTCACCCCGACGGTGCGGTCGCCCTCGTGCGGAGCGCCCTTTCCGTCTTTGCCGCCGACGTGGCAGCCCACGGCCGTGGGGATCCGTGCTCCTCGTCGCGCAGGCCCTCCGTCCTCCCCTTTCCGCGGCCGATCGGATTGGGTGGGTGAAGGAGGTGCGTCTCACCATCGACCCGGTCGCGTGCGACGCGTACGGGTACTGTGCCGAGATCCTGCCCGAGGTGATCGGGCTCGACGAATGGGGATACCCGATCGTTCGCGATGGGCCGCTGGAGGGCGAGCTCGTCGCGTTGGCGAAACGGGCGGCCCGGGACTGTCCGAAGCGAGCCCTCGCAATCCGTGCCAAGCGGACCACGTAGCGGCAGCTGGTCGTAGACCCACAAAGGGGTCCCACGACGGCAGCGCCAGCTCGCTGGGGGTCCGAGTGCAACGATGGCGGAGGTGGGGTTGTTCGATTCCGCATCAGAGGCCTACGACATCGGACGGCCTTCCTATCCGAGCGCCCTCTACGACTCGGTTGCATCACTCTGCGGCTCCTGGGCGGCGAAGACGGTGGTGGACGGAGGAGCCGGGACCGGGATAGCGACCCGCGAGCTTGTCGAGCGAGGGGCGGTCGTCATCGCACTCGACCCCGATCGCGCCATGCTCGGTCGGGCAGTCGCTCGCAGCTTCGGGCTCCGGGCGGTCGTGGCCGATGCCGTTGCAATCCCGCTGCGCTCCCGGTGTGTTGATCTGCTCACGTTCGCGCAGAGCTGGCACTGGGTGGACCAGGAGGGTGGTACCCGCGAAGCGGCCCGCGTGCTCAAGCACGGCGGATGGTGGGCCGCCTGGTGGAACCAACCTTGGGCCGATGCCGAAGCGTGGTTCGACGAGTACTACTCACTCCTCGAGATGCGATGCGACGGTCTGTCCAGGAACCAACGCAATGTGGACTGGTGCGCCGACGCCGTTGCGAGCAGTCAGGACTTTCACGCCCCGACCCAGTCGACCTTCGAGTGGGAGAGGCGGGTCGACGTGGAGCATTGGCTTGTCGACCTGAGTAGTCATTCCTACGTCCTCACCCTGCCGGCGGCCGAGCGGAGGCAATTGCTCATGGACGTCGAGTCCACATTGCGGGATGCCTTCGTCGACGGAACGATGGTGGTGCCGTACCTGACCTTTCTGTGGATGGCGCAATCAGCTGGCGGCCCGGAGGCGGGCGGATGAATCCCTTCAGATCGGACCGGGAACGCCGATAATTCCTCGGTGAGCGTCGGCTCGCTGGAATCGGACCTGGTCGCATCCGTGCGTGCGGCCGCGCCCGAACGGAGCCGACGGCGGCGTGGCCTCGTGGGCATCGCCGCGCTGGGGGCGCTCGGCTCGGGCCTCTTGGCGCTGGCGAGCGATCTCCCCGCGTCGCCCTACGGACCGCACGCCGGAGGCAGCTGGCCCCTGGCGGCCTCCGGTCACGCACCCGGTTGGGAGGGTCCGGGCCTGCCGGCGTGGGCCGGTCCGGCCAACAGCGGGCCCGGGATCGCGTCGGGGCACCTGCTGCTCCTTGGGGCGGCCGTCGCCGGACTCGTGCTGCTGGGTCTCGCCTGGCTCAGCCTGTGGCGTGCCGTGCGAACCGATGCGACCCTCCGGTGGCGACGCCTCTGGTGGGTCCTGGCTGCATGGACCGTCCCCCTGCTCCTCGCCGCCCCGTTCGCCAGCCAGGACGTGTGGGTCTACGTGGCGCAGGGGAAGCTGGTGGCGTCCGGCCTCGGTGCGGCCAGCCCGGTGCACCTCCTCGGGCATCACTCGCCGTGGGTGGCGGCCGTCGATCCCCGGTACCTCACCGGCCCGTCGATCTACGGGCCCGGAGCGGTCGATCTCTCTGCGCTGTTCGCCAGGGGCGCGGGCGGGCATCCGTGGATTGCCGTCGAGGGATGGCGCCTGGCCGTCATCGCGAGCCTGCTGCTGTGCGCGTGGGGTGTCGCCCGGGCTGCCGCGGGGCGCGGCATCAACCCCGTCGAGGCAGTGGTCGCGGGCGTGGCGAATCCCGCTGTGCTCGTGGTCTTCGTGGCCGGCATTCACAACGACGCCGTGATGATCAGCCTCATCGTGGCCGGCGTCGCCCTGGCGCTGGCCGAGCGGCCGTGGTGGGCGCTGTGTCTGGCCGCGCTCGCCGTGACGGTCAAGGCGCCGGCCGCACTCGCGGTGTTGACGATCGCCTGGTGGTACGTGCGGGGCTCCTGGCGTCGCCGGGCCGGCTCTTTGGCGGGTGGGCTCGCCCTGACCCTCGCTGCGCTCCTGGCCGCCGGCCTGGCCTGCGGAGGTGATGGGTTCAGCTGGCTGCATTCGGCCTCGGTGGCCACCGTGGCCAGCTCGTTCTCGCTGCTCAACCTGGCCGGCACCACCTCGTCGAGTCTGGCCAACGTGATCCAGCTCGGTGGCATCGCCCTGGCCTTGGCCATCGTCCTGCTGCTCCCGCGGCGAGCGAGCTGGGTCGGCGCCCTTGCCCTGGGCCTCGGCGTGATGGCCGTCTGCGCCACCAACCCGCAGCCCTGGTATGTCCTGTGGGCGCTGCCACTGCTCGCCTGCACCGGCTGCGATGCCCGGCTCCGTCGCCTCGCCATCTGCATGCTGTGCGCGATGGCCGCCTGGAGCGTGCTTCCGTTGGGCAACCTCGTCTGGTTCGCCGGGATCGCCGGGCTGACCTGGACCGTGGCCCGCTGGGAGCACCAGCGCCAGGAGGCCCGGCCTGCGGCCGCACCTCACGCGGTCGTTCCTCACCAGGCCGGGTAGGGCCGGGACCGGCCGGCTCCCCCACCACGCCGGATGCTCCCTATGATCGGCGCCACGTCGAGACGGGGGATGCATGACGACAGAGACCGAGACCGCGTTCAAGGAATTGCTCCAGACCGTGAGCGCCACGCATGAGCACATGGTCGAGCAGCTCGCCGACGATCCTGAGACCCTCCTCGAAGCGCACAAATGGGTGCTCTCCATCCTGCAGGTTGCGGCCGAGGTGAACGTGTGGGCCGACCGGGCCCGCCCCCGCTTCGTCGAGATCGTGGGGCCGTACAAGAAGTGGGGCGGCGACAATGCCGACGCCTTCTACTGCTACGCGCCGATCGATCCCACCCGGACCTACCGGGTCAGGCTCGAGCCCGGTGACGCCGTCTACATGTCGCTCACGGTCTACGGGGGCCCCGACGACGGGCACTACTCCACCCGCATCGTCGGGTCAGCCAACAGCGAGGGCGTCGAGCGGGACGCGGAAGGGGCGATCCACATCGTCATCTCGCCGGATGACCCCGGTGAGCCCGGCATCCTCTGGATCCGCCTCGAGGACGATGCCGTCGCCGCCATCACCCGGGACTACCTCGACGACCCGCGGACGGGAACCCGCGCCGTCTGGCACATCGAGGCCGACGACCCGCCCGAGACCTACCGTCAGGACGACGCCGACCTGGCCCGACGCTTCCGAGCCGCCACGACGTGGGTCCGCGAGCAATCGAGCATCGTGCCCATCCCGCTCGGCACGCCCAACGCCATCGATCCTCCCTACCCGGTGCCGACCACCACCTTCGGGTGGGCGGCGGGGGACGCCGCCTACGCCATGGGTGCCTACGAGTTGGCCGAGGACGAGGCCCTGGTCATCCGCGGGCGCTCGCCCGAGTGCGTCTTCTGGAACATGTGCCTGTGGAACCGCCTGCTCCACACCTACAACTACGACTACGAGCGCGTGACCATCAACGGCTCCGAGGTCCAGTACGAGCCCGACGGCTCCTGGATCATCGTCGTGTCCGCCCGGCGGCCGACCCACTCCAACTGGGTCTCCACCGCCGGGCACACATCGGGTCGCATCTGGTTCCGCTGGTTCCTCCCCGCCGAGACGCCCGAGCAGCCCCAAGTCGAGGTCCTTCCGGTGGACACCGTATGAGTGCGCGGCCGGCCGCCGTCCACATCGACGACCTGGCCGAGCCGCACTACAGCGACGAGGTGCGCGCCATCCTCGACTTCATGGAAGACGCCGGGTCGCAGCTGACCCTCGATGCGGCCGGGCTCATGGCGACGGCACGCACCGAGACCGGCCTGCAGGACTTCGGGGCCGACGACTTCGTGGAGCGGCTCGAGGTCCTGTGCGCCGCCATGCGCGATGAAGGCGGCTTCAACGGTGCCGGCATCATGCAGCAGCACGTCTTCATCCTCGGCCTGTTGAAGAACCGGCTGCTGATAGCGGATCTCCTGCGGCGGCACCCCGAGATCCTCGACGAGCACATCGTGGCCCCGATCATCATCTGCGGGCTGCCGCGGACCGGCACCACACATCTGCACAACCTCATGTCGGCCGACCCCGCCCTGCGATCACTCCCCTACTGGGAGAGCCTCGAACCGGTCCTCCCCCCGCACGAGGTCCCGGCTCCCGGCGACGCCGACCCCCGCCTGGGGCGCACGGAGGTGGCCCTCTCCTTCCTCAACACGGCCCTGCCTTACTTCAAACGCATGCACGAGATGACGGTCGAGCACACCCACGAGGAGATCCAGCTCCTCGCCATCGACTTCTCCACCATGCTCTTCGAGACGACCGCCCCCATGCCGTCCTGGCGCGATGCCTACCTCGCGCGCGATCAACGCCCGACCTACGCCTACCTGCGCACCGTCCTCAAGGTCCTGCAGTGGCTCCGCGGGGGCACCCGCTGGGTGCTCAAGACGCCCCAGCACCTCGAGCAGTTCCCGGCGCTGGTCGACACCTTCCCCGACGCCACGTTCGTGGTGACCCACCGCGACCCCGTATCGGTCACGGCATCCATGGTGACGATGATCGCCTACACGGCGCGCCTCACCCGGGACCGGGTCGACGTCGAGGGCATGGGCGCCTACTGGGCCGACCGGCTCGAACGCATGCTGCGCCGCTGCACCGAGGAGCGCGACGCCCTGCCGGCCGATCGCACCATCGACGTGCGCTTCGACGAGTTCATGGCCGACGATCTCGCCATGGTCGGACGGGTTTACGACCTGGCCGGCCAGCCCCTGGACCGGCGCGCCACCGAATCGATGGCGTCGTTCATGGGCACGCACCCGCGCGGTCGCTTCGGAGCGGTCGCCTACGACCTGGCCGAGTTCGGCCTCGACGGCGCCGAGCGGCGCCGCGCCCTCGCTTTCTACACCGAGCGCTTCGGGGTGACGGCCGAGCCCTGACGCGGGTTCAGCGGACGACGGAGCGGCGGATCCGGCCCCGGCGCCGGGCCACGTGCACGCACAGGAAGGCCAGCAGGACGAGGGCCGAGAGGACGTGCCACCCGATGTCGCGGAAGGGGATGCCCACCGACCGGGGATGGAGGATGACCTGCGTGCCCGTGAGCAGGTCCCAGGTTCCCGACACCAGCACGTTGACGGTCAGGAGGGCCAGGACGGTGTCGGACCAGGCCTGCCGGCTCCGGCGTGCCGCCCACGAGTGCACCCGGACGAGGCTCCCGAGCAGTCGCACGACCGTGTGGCGTCGCTGCGCCACATGCACGACCACCAGGGCGACGAAGGCCAGGCCCACGACGAGGTGCGGCGTGCCCTCGGTGATGAGGGTGACGGTGGCCAGGGAGGCCGCAAACGTCGCGAGCAACAGGACATGGACGAGCCAACGGCCTTGCATCCGGCGGCGCTGCTGATCACCCGGCCTATTCCACCGGCCGGGTGCCGATGCCACGGGGCTCCCGCCCGGCCAGGACCCAGCCGATGAGGACGGCGGCCACCGGCATGGCGATCACAATGAAGAAGAGATTGCCCCAGGGCACGTGGTCGATGATGTCCGAGACGCCGCCTTCCAACGCGTTGGAGCGGAACCATCCGAAGAGGCCGACGTACGCGGCCAGCGTGCCGAGCAGCGCACCGAGGAAGGCGAGGCCCCCCGCCGTCACGGCCGTCAGGCCGCGCCGCGTGCGCGAGCTGGCGCCGGTGGCCGTGAGCGTGCGCAGCTCGTTCGCCGTCTCGCTCCGGATGAGCCCCACGCTCATGGCGAGGACCCCGAGCGCCAGGGCGATGCCGAAGACGGTGGCCCAGTTCACGATCTCGGCCGACGTCGGCGCGTCGTTCTTCGACTCGATGCTCAGGTCACCGGCGGCGGCCAGCGAGTTGGCGCTGGTCAGCTGGACCTGCGTGATCGGGCTGCCGGCCACGATCGTCCAGCCCTCGAGGCTGTCCTGGCTTGCGACGTGCAGCCTGCGCAGCGCGCTCTCCGTGATCACCGTGTTCGGCGACGACGTGCCGACGGGGAGCCGGCTCTCCTCCTGGACCACGGGATGGGCCAGGCACTGGTTGGGTGTGCACTCGTTCTCACCGTTGCCGCCGGCCCCGAGTCCCTGGAAGCCGTCGCCGCCCTTGCCACCCCCGCCGAAGGTCAGCTGCACGCCCGAGCCGGCCAGACCGGGCCGCGCACTCAGGATGTCGACGTCGGAGGGGATGGACGAGGGGTCGATGCCGTAGGCCCGCAGGAGCGCCGGCGTCGCCACGTAGATCGGGCCGTCCCACTGCCGGCCCGACCCACTCGGGTTCTGCAGGCCCACCGCGGGATTGATCAGCTCGACCATGTCCTTGGCCCCGACGGCCGCCGCGATGGCACGCGCGGTCGCCGTCTGGGCCGACAGGCTCGGTGGCGCCGGGGCGGTCTCCGCCTGGGGCCCGTTCTGCCCGGGCGTGATGAGCTCGCTACCGGCGGCGGGCGGGCTGTACACGTTGAGCGTGTTGGCCGCCATGTTCTGCCCCACGTAGTCGAAGACGTTGGAATAGCGGGCGACGGCGACGGCACAGATGATGACGGCGATCATGATGCCGAGACTGATGGCGGACAGGGCGGAGCCCGAGCGGGCGCGGTAGCGCGCCATGTCGCGCAACGGCAGGCGGATGGCGATCGGCGAGCGGCTCCCGACCCGGGCCAGCAGGGCGAGGAAGAACGGCGACACCAGGATGATCCCGACGATCAACGCGATCAGACCCGGGACCAGCCAGATGACGCCGCCTCCGTTCCCCGCGGCGCCGGACAGCGAGAACATGACGAAGCCGACGACCAGCGCCACCACGCCGGGAATCAGCGAGCGGTGGATCTGGCGGGGTGGTGCGGGCCGCCCGGCGAGCGCACTGACGATCGGCACGCGGGTGATGGCGCGCGCCGGGTAGCCGGCCGCGAAGAACGTTGCCACGACCGCCAGCACCATGGCCGGCACGATCACGCCCCAGGGCAGCGCGAACGTGCCGATGACATGATGCGCGCTCTGCTCGTTGTGCGGTCGGTAGGCGACCCAGAGGCCCAGGCCCAGGGCGAAGCCCACGACGGCGCCGACGAACCCCACGAGGACGCCGTTGGCCTCCAGGACGAGCCGGACGTTGCGGTCGGTCGCCCCCATGGACTCGACCATGCCGAGGGAGCGCATGCGCCGCTGGGCCAGCACGGTGAACCCGCCGATCGACACCAGGGCGATCAGGAGCATGCCCACGGTGGCCAGCGCCAGGATGATGGTCTCCGGGTTGATGATGTTGTTGTTCGCCCCGGGCGTGGTGACGTACGTGGGGAGGTTCTTGGCCGCCGACGGCGAGGCGTCGAAGAGGACGTTCACCTGGGTCGGGTGCGCCACCTGCCCCGGCGCCACCAGCGCGAACTCGTCCAGGAGGCTCTGGGGGTTCTGCACAATGCCGACGACGGTCTTGCCGCCCAGGGGCCAGGCGTCGCCGACGCTCAGGTTGAGCTCGGAGGCCAGTTTGGGCGTGAGCGCGATCTGATTCGACCCGGTCGGATAGTGCCCCGAGAGCAGCTGGAGCATCGGCCCGCCGTAGGGGCCGTGCGGGTCCTGGGACCGGAGCTGGTACGTCTGGGTCGAGCCGGGGACGCTGAAGGTCTGGTTGTCGATGATCTGCACCCGGCCGAAGCGCTGCTCCAGCAGGGCGGTCTGTGCGGCCACGTAGGCCGGGCTCTCGTTCCCCGACTTGGCCGTGGGCGTCAGGTTGAACGTCGCGAGATCGTGGGCGGTGCCGAACCCGGCGTTGGCCGGCGGCGGTGTGTTGACCGCCACGGCCGAGCCGACGACGGTGGCCGCCACGGCAACAACGATGAGGAGCAGGATCAGGAACTGCTGGCGCCACTCCCGCCTGAAGAGCCGCCAGGACCAGCGCAGCATGGCCCGGCGGGCGGGGACTCCGCCGCTGCCCGGCCGCGGCGCCGCGTCGAGCGACGGCCGTTCGAGGACGTCGATGCTCATCGGTTGGGGACGTCGGCCAGGAACGCTTCGGGACTGTCCACCGGCAGCGTCTGATCGACGATGCGCCCGTCACGCAGGAAGATGACGCGGTCGGCCCACGAGGCCAATTGCGCGTCGTGGGTGACCACGACCGCCGCCAGGCCGCGACGGCACGCCGCCAGGATCAGGCGCATGACGCTCTCGGCGTTGGTCGAGTCCAGTGCGCCGGAGGGCTCGTCGGCCAGCAGGAGCTGGCGTCCCCCGACCACGGCCCGCGCAATGGCCACCCGCTGGCGCTCGCCACCCGACAGCTGGTCGGGGTAGTGCGCGGCCCGGTCCCGCAACCCGAACTCCTCGAGCGTCCCGATCGCCGTCGCCTGTGCCTTGCGGGCGGCCACGCCGTCGAGCTCGAGCGGCAGGGACACGTTCTCCAGCGCGCTCAACCCGGCCAGCAGGTTGTAGTCCTGGAAGACGTACCCGATGGACTGGCGCCGCAGCTGCGCCTTGGCGTTGCGAGACAGCGATGACAGCGCACGACCGCCGACGTAGACCTCGCCGCTCGTGGCGTCCTCCAGGCTGCCGGCGATGGTCAGCAACGTGCTCTTGCCCGACCCGCTGGCGCCCATCACCGCCACCAGGGAGCCGGACTCGACGGAGAGGTCGATCCGGTGGAGCGCCTGGACCTCGGTGGCCCCCTCCCCGTAGACCTTGGAGATGTCGCGTAGCTCGAGGTAGCTCATTCGGGGGCTCCCACCTTGCGCCGGGCCTTGGGGAGGGGGAACGACGGGGGGGCCGGCGCGTCTTCGCCCGCCGCCGCTCTCTTCAGACGTCCGTCGGCCGTGTCCAGCCACCGGATCAGCGAGTCGAGGCGGAAGAGCTCGGCGTCGACCACCAGCGCGAAGTTGATGTCGAGGCGCGATTCGTCCTCCTTGAGACGTGTCCACTGCTGCATCAGCTCCACGAGGTAGCGCCGGTGCACCTGGACCACCTCGTGCACGTCGACCCCGGGGAGACCCAGGGCGACCAGCACCTTGATCACCAGCTCGTCGCGGGGCGGGGACGAGAAGTCCGGCGGGGTGCGCAGCCACTGATCGAGCTCGTCCGCCCCCTCCCGGGTGATGTGGAAGCCCTTCTGCGGGCCTTCCTCCACCGGGTCGTCGGACTCGACCAACCCGTCACGCTCCAAGCGCTGCAGGGTCGTGTACACCTGCCCGACGTTCAGCGGCCAGACCTCACCGGTCCGTGCCTCGAATTCCTGGCGCAGTTGCAGCCCGTACTTCGGCCCCTCGCTCAGCAGGGCCAAGAGGGCGTGGCGGACGCTCATGAACGCTCGTTTCGAAGTAGCATACTGAGTATCCTACTCTGAGAGCTGGCCCCTGGCAAGGGGGTTGACCTCGGTCTTGGACGGGACCCGCCCTGTGCGGCTCCCGCCGGCCCTTCCCGGCCGAACCTAGGTCGCCGGCAGCGGATCGCCGGTCTCGAGGAGCGTCTTGAGGCTCGACAGGACCGCGGGCCAGCCGCCGCGGACGCCCTCGAGCACGGCGCTGCCGGGCGCGAAGCCGTCGTGCACGACGGTCAGCTTCACCACGCCCTCCCCCGCCTCCTCGAGGTCGAAGGCGACCTTTGAACGGCCCTCCGCCCGCCACGCGGCGGCCGTCCCCTCCTCAATGCCGTGCGCGGCCGCCCACTCCGGCGTGAACGTGTGCCACGTGTAGGCGAGGCGCCGGTAGGGATCGGACTCGAGGACCACCTGCTCGGCGTCGCTGATCACGAGGTCCCACCTCGTCGTAGGCGACGTCGTAGGAGGAGCCCTTCTGCCAGTCCGTCCGGTAGGCGACGCCGCCCGAACGTGGGTGCCGCCAGTAGCGCTCCGTGAAGGCGGGATCGGTCAGACCCTGCCACACGCGCTCGGGCGTGGCCTCGATGTAGGTCGAGTACACGAAGGTGGTCTCGTTGCTCTTCTGCTCCATGGGGGTGGCCTCCAGTGCCGTCTTGAGATCGGCGAGGGCCTCTGCCCGCGCCCGGTCGTAGCGGTGGATCCAGCGGTCGGCGATGTCGTTGATCGGGGCGGCGTTGAGGTAGTGCAGCTTCTCCCTCCCCCGGCGCGAGGTGGCCACCAGTGCGGCCTCCTCCAACACGTCGAGGTGCTTGGAGACCGACTGCCGGGTCATGCCCATGCCCGCACTGAGCTCCCCGAGGGTCAGCCCGTTGCGCTCGTTGAGCCTGTCCAGCAGACGCCGCCGGGCCGGGTCGCCCAGCGCCCGGAAGACCGCATCCATCTCGTGCATCGCACCGTCCATTTGCTCTTGATCCGCTCTGTGCTCATGCAACCTTTTGGTTGCATATCTCCACTTAAGCAGCCGAAGGGTTGCATGTCAAGGGCGGGGCCGGGACGCCGGGCGGGACCGGGCCGGCTCGGTGCGGCGGGGTGGCCTCCCCTAGGACGCAGGCTGCCAGGCCCGCACCCAGTCGATCTGGGTCGTGGCCGGCAACTCCGTCACCCCGGGCGTGAAGGCGTTCGTGCCGACGCCGAGGGCCTGGGTCAGGGCGATGAAGAAGGGCTGGTCGAAGGGCTCACTCCCCGTCGAGGGCGTGTCGACCAGGCAGGGCGTGCCGTTGGAGAGCACGGTGATGGAGGTCGGCGTCCAGTCGACGCCGTACGTGTTGAAGGCGTTCTGGTCGATGAGACAGTCGTACGCGGTGGCGTTGGGATCGGTCGACGACTGCGCGTAATGGACGTAGGGCACGTCGAGGCCGGGGTAGTCGCTGTAGAACTCGGCGAAGTCGATCTCGCCCGAGTCCGGCCACGGCCCGTAGGTCAATGTCTGCGGGTAGAGCCAGAACGTCTCCTGCAGCCCCTGAATGACCGATGCCGGGAGCTTGGCGTTGACCTCGTACGCGCCGTAGGTCTGGTCGAAGAGGCCCGAGGTCGACACCATGCCCGCCTCGTAGCTCGTGGTGAAGGAGTTGCTGCCGTCCTGGCACGTGAAGGGCGCCACCTGGCGCGCCGTGAGGTTCAGGTACCCGCCCGAGACCGAAATGGTGTCGGGGCTGTCGACGTAGCACGCCGTCGCCCCGTTGACATAGCCACTGGCCGCGGTCTGCTGGGGCACCCAGGTGTTCGTGTTCAGCGTGGTCCCGTTGAACTCGTCGTCGAACGTGCAGTTCCACGTGCCCGGCAGGCCCAGCGGCGTGGTCCCCTGGCAGGCCGAGGCGCCCGCCGACAGGGTCGTCGACGTCGAGCCGGAGCCCGGCTGTTTGCCGTAGAGCTTCTCGGGCGCGGCGGTGCGGCCCGAGGCGAGCCCGATCCGGCGCGAGGCGCCGCCGGAGGCAGCCGTCGACGTGGTCGTCGATGGCGGGGTCGTGCCGGACCCTGCCTGGGGTCCGGCCCCGCGGGCGAGACGCGTGGAGCCGGCGGCGGCTGCCGAGGACGTGGTCGCCGACGTCGGCGTCCCGAGTGCGGAGGTCGCCTGGCGCCCGCCCGCGCTGCTCCCGAGGCTGGTCCCGGGCGCCGCGGCCGGACGCGACGCGCCGGCCAGCGGACCCGTGTCGGGTGCTGCCACCATCACCAGCGCGACCACCGCCGCCGCGGTCGCGCTGCACATGCCCGCGCGTCGAGCGTTCCGACGCGCTCCCACCAGCCTGCGCATTGCAATTCCCCTGTTAATTCCCGCCATGCAGCCTTGCGGGGAGGATCTTGCCCAAGCGGTCGAAGGAATTTGCACTACGCGATGACAATTGGAACGGCGGCAGCACGCCGCCACCCCGCTGCAACCCTGTGTGACTCGGACACGGCTGTTTGGTCGCAAACGTCCTGTGGGGCGAGTCAACGGATGGCCGCGGCACGGTGCTGCGGGGCACCGGCCGCGGACGTCAGGGGCAGGCGTCGCGGGCGGCCGCGACGGGGCTCAGAGCGCGGCGAGCACGTCCTCGGCCGAGCTGACGTTCAGGCCCGGGCCGGGCTCGACGGCGAGCCAGCTGACCACACCGTCGTCGATGATGGCGGCGAAGCGCTGCACGCGGGAGCCGAGGCCGAAGCCGCTGCCGTCCATGACGAGACCCAGCGCGTCGGCCAGCTCGCCATTGCCGTCGGCCAGCATCACGACGGTATCGCCGACGTTCTGGTCCTGGCCCCACGCGCCCATGACGAAGGGGTCGTTGACCGACACGCACACCACGCTGTCGGCACCCTTGGCCCGGAGCTCCTCGGCCCGCAGCACGAACCCGGGGAGATGATGGTCCGAGCAGGTCGGCGTGAACGCCCCCGGGACACCGAAGAGCACGACCTTGCCCTGGCCCAGGACCTCGGCCGACGTGGTCGCCTCGGGCCCCTTGTCGCCGAACGTGAACACCTTCACCTCGGGTACCCGGTCACCCACTGCGATCGTCATTCCTGCCTCCCTCGTTGGTCGTGCGCCGTCGTGGCCAAGGTTGCCATACGCCGCCGGCGACCCCCCAATCGTCCGCCACCCTCAAACGGTCACGAAGTTGTAACCTGCGCCGCGACAGAGCCGTACGCAGTGGGGATCGAGACCTGGGGGGTTTGCGATGACGCAGTCATTTGATCGCCGGTCGTTCATAGCCGGTGGACTCGCACTGGGCGCCGGAGCGGCCGCCCTCGGCGCGCTCGAGGGCGAAGCGGGCGCCGCCCAGACCAACGGGCCGGGGTTGAACGGGGTCTCCACCGCCAGACCGGTGCGCGGTGGCTCCCTCACCTTCGGCATCGACACCGAGGAGAGCGGCTTCAATCCCTCCACCGGCGCGCTGGGACGAGGGCGGCTTCCTCTACGGCCGTACGGTCTTCGACCCGCTCGCCATCGTGAACGCCGCCGGCGGCGTGGAGCCGTACCTGGCGGAATCGATCACCTCGAACGAGGACTTCACGTCGTTCACCATCACGCTGCGCCCGAACATCGTCTTCCACGACGGCACGCCGCTCGATGCCGCCGCGCTGCATCTCAACATCGAGAACACCGCGAGCGGCGTCCTGACCGGGCCGGCCTTCGCCGATTTCAGCAGCGCAACCGTGACGGGGCCCCTGTCGGTCACCATCAACCTCAAGGCGCCCTGGGCCCCGTTCCCCTACTACCTGGCCCAGGCCCAGACGGGCTACATCGCCGCGCCGTCCATGCTCAACAGCGCCGACGGCGGCACCTCGAACCCGATCGGCACCGGACCCTTCGTCTTCCAGGATTGGGTCCCCAACAGCCACATGACCGCCACCAGGAATCCGCACTACTGGCGCAAGGGGTACCCCTACCTCAACTCCATCACCTACAAGCCGATCGTCAACGACGGCTCACGCGCCGACGCGCTCGAGACCGGCGAAATCGACATCATGCACTCCAACTCACCCGACAACCTCCTGCAGTTCAAGGGCAACAAGAAGTACGCCTACTACGACAACAGCGGGCAGATCGTGGGGCAGCCCACGGTGCAGTGCATCATGTTGAACACCTCCAAGGCCCCGTTCAACAACAAGACGCTGCGCCAGGCCATGGCCATGAGCGTCAACCAGGCCCAGTTCACCAAGGTGATCGACAAGGGCATCGACGCCCCCATGAACGGGCTCTTCCTGCCGGGGAGCGAGTACTACTCCAAGACCGCGTACCCGAAGTACAACCCCACGCAAGCCGCCAAGCTGGTCAAGCAGGTGCAGCAACAGACGGGCAGCCAGCCTGCCTTCACGCTCAATTCGACGAGCGACCCCGAGACCCTGGCGGCCGCCCAGTTCCTGCAGCAGGCCTGGCAGACGGCCGGCATGAAGGTCACCATCACCATCCTGGCCCAGGCGACGATCATCAACGACGCGCTGGCGGGGACGTACGAGGCCACGCTGTGGCGCCAGTTCGGCGCGGTCGACCCGGACCTCAACTACGTGTGGTGGAGCACGACGACCGTCGGGCCGCCCCTGCCCTTGAACATGGCCCGCAACAACGACCCCAGGATTCAGACGGCCCTGACGGCGGGCAGAGAGACGGGCGACAAGGCGGATCGGATCAAGGCCTACCAGCAGATCAACGAGTACCTGGCCCAGGACATCCCCTACATCTGGCTCGCCCGCGACACGTGGTGCCTCGCGGCCAACCCCAACGTGCAGAACTTCGCCAACCCCACCACGCTGCAGCACTCGAAGGCCATCGCCTTCGACGAGGGCGTGCTCTGGCCCGCGCAGATCTGGATGAAGTAGCGAGAACCTCCGGTCAGCGCATCTCGACGTCGTCGAGGTACTCCTCGCGCCAGTGGGTGAAGCGCTCCTCGGGGAGTCGCAGGCAATAGGTCGGACGGAGAGCCTCGACGAAGCCGCGCTCGTGGCTGACGGCCACGATGGTGCCCGGCCAGGCGCCGAGCATGGCGCCGACGGCGGTGATGGACGAGGGATCGAGGTTGTTGGTCGGCTCGTCGAGCAGCAGGAGGTTGGCCTCCCCCGCCGAGAGCATCGCCAGCCCGAGCTTGGCCCGCTCCCCGCCCGAGAGGGTGCCCGGCAGCTGGTCGGCCGCCTTCGACGGCAGCCCGAACGAGCCCAACAGGGCGCGCCGATCGCGCTCGGCCTTCAGCACCGCGTCGCTGACGTTGTCGAGCGCGGTCTGATCGGGGTCGATCTGCTCGTGCTCCTGGGCGAAGTAGCCCAGCTCCACGTGGACGCCGAACTCGATGACACCGTTCGAGGGCTCCTGCGCACCGGCCAGGCAGCGCAGCAGCGAGGACTTCCCGGCGCCGTTGCGGCCGATGATCACAATGTGATCACCACGCCCGGCATGGAACGTGACCTCCGAGAGCACCTCGTTGCTGCCGTAACGGATGCCCAGCTTGGCGACCTCGAGCGGGACGCCGCCGGACCGCGGCGGCGTCGGGAGCGAGAACTTGCTGGCCCGATCGCGCTTCTCGACCTGGGTGCGGTCCGCCTCCATCCGCTCGACCCTCCGGTCCAGCTGCTTGGCCTTGCGGGCCCGCTTCTCGGTGCTCGCCCGCATGGAGTCGGCCAGCGATGACAGCCGCTTGATCTCCCGGCCCTCGAGCTCCGAGGCGCGCTCGCGCTGGGACTGGTCGGCCTCCTTGGCCGCCTCGAACTTGGAGTAGTTCCCCTTCCACTCCGTCAGCCGCTGGTTCGCGATGTTGAGCACCTTGGTAATGGACTGATCGAGCAGCCGGAGGTCGTGACTGACGACGAGGAGCGCGCCGTTGAAGCGCGCCAGCTCATCGAGCAACCAGCGCTTGGCGGAGCGGTCGAGGTGGTTGGTCGGCTCGTCGAGGATCATGAGGTCCGGCTCCTGGAAGAGCACGCGCATGAGGTCGACGCGACGGCGCTGGCCTCCGGACAGCGAGTCGATGTCCTCCAAGAGGAGCTCCTGGCGGAGGCCGAGGCCGTCGGCCAGGCGGGACATGACCGATTCGGCCTCGTACCCCCCGTTGGACTGGAATTGCTCCTGGAGGTCCGTGAACAGCTCGATGTTCTCCTCGGTCGGCTCGTCGGCCATGGCCCCGCGGGCGGTGCCCAGGGCGTCATCGAGGACGTCGAGGCCGCGGGCCGAGAGGATGTGCGAGAAACCGGTCGGCTCGAGGCCCAGGCCGCCCGGCACCGGGGCCTGGGGCAGGTACCCGAAGGACCCCAAGAGGCGGACGTTGCCCCGGTGGCGCAGCTGGGGCGAGGTCTCCCCCACCAGCACCGAGATGAAGGACGATTTCCCCGTCCCGTTGCGCCCCACCAGGCCTACCTTCTCGCCGGCACCGACCACGAAGGAGGCGTCCGACAGCAGGGTGCGGTCACCGATTTCGATGGTCAGGGCTGATCCGACGATCACACCTCATTGTACGAGCAAGAACCCCAGGTCGATACACTCCGCCAATGCCCGCTCTCGACCGCAAATGGTGGACCCTGATCGCCGTCTGCACGGCGACGTTCATGCTCCTGTTGGACATCACGGTCGTGAACGTGGCGCTGCCCGACATCCAGTCGTCGCTGCACGCGAGCTTCTCGGACCTGCAGTGGGTCGTGGACGCCTACTCGCTGACGCTGGCCGCGTTCCTGCTGACCGCCGGCGTGGCCGGCGACATCTACGGGCGGCGAAAGATCTTCGCCCTCGGGTTGGTCGTCTTCTCACTGGCGTCACTGGTCTGCGGTCTCTCGACCACACCACTCATGCTCAACCTGGCCCGCGCCGTGCAGGGCGTCGGGGGCGCCATCATGTTCGCCACCTCGCTGGCCCTGATCGCTGCCGCCTTCACGGGTCGCGACCGCGGGACGGCCTTCGGCATCTACGGCGCGGTGATCGGCGGCGCCGTCGCCATCGGCCCGCTGATCGGTGGCGCCATCACGAGCGGCATCGGTTGGCGCTGGATCTTCTTCGTGAACGTGCCCATCGGTGCCATCGCCGTCCTCATCACGTTCACCCAGATCGCCAAGTCGGAGGACCTGCGGGCGCGCCGGATCGACTGGGTGGGCTTCGTCACCTTCTCCGTGAGCCTGTTCCTGCTCGTGTTCGCCCTCGTGCGGGGCAACGACTTCGGCTGGGGCAGCGTCACCACCATCGGCCTGCTCGTCGGCGCCGGCGTGCTCATGGTGGGCTTCTTCGTCAACGAGCGCTATGCGGCAGACCCGATGCTCGACCTCGGGCTGTTCAAGATCCCCGCCTTCGTGGGCCTCTCGTCGGTGGCCTTCTGCCTGGCGGCGTCCATCTTCGCCATGTTCTTGTACCTGACCCTCTACATCCAGGACAACCTGGGCTATGGCCCGCTGGCCGCCGGCATCCGCTTCCTGCCCATGACCCTGGTCATCTTCTTCACCTCCTTCTTCGCCGGGCGCCTCACCGTGCGGGTGCAGTCGCGCTTCCTGCTCGGCATCGGGATGCTCTTCGTCACGGGGGGACTCCTGCTCATGGCCACGACCCATCCGGACTCGACATGGACCGTGCTGCTGCCCGGCTTCATCGTGAGCGGGTTCGGCGTCGGGATCGTCAACCCGGTTCTCGCGTCGGGCGCCGTCTCCGTCGTCCAGCCCCAGCGCAGCGGCATGGCGTCGGGGGCCAACAACACCTTCCGTCAGGTGGGCATCGCCACCGGCATCGCCGTGCTCGGCGCGGTGTTCCAGAGCCAGATCGTGGCGCACACCACCGCGGCGCTGTCGAAGTCGCCCTTCGGGCCCGCGGTGCTGCGCCGCGGCGGCGCCCAGCTGCAGGGCGCCATGTCGTCCGGCGAGGTGCGCCAGGCGGCGTCGGCCATCCCGATCGCCGGGGCGCGCACCGCGTTGCTGCAGGCGTACCACGTGGGTTTCTCGGTCGCGTTGAACCACCTCATGGAGATCGGCGCCGTGGTGGCGCTGGTCGGCGCGGTCTGCGGGCTGGTGCTGGTGCGCCAGAGCGACTTCGTGGTCCCGACGGGTGCGCCGAGTGGGCCGCCGGCTGCGGGCGGCCAGGGTGCGCGCCGGGGCACCCGAGGACGCCGTCCCCGCCGTGCATGCTTGAGCCGTTCACCCTCGAGGGGAGATTCGTCCGGCTCGAGCCGCTGAACGAGGCGCACGTCCCCGCCCTGGTGGAGGCGGCCGCGCTCGATCGCACCAACTACCAGTGGACCGTCACGCCGGACGGGCTGGAAGAGATGACCACCTACGTGCGCGACGCCCTCGACAACGTGGCGGCGGGGACGCACGTCGCCTTCGTCACCGTGCGCCGCGGACGGGGCGCAGGGCCCAACGGATCGGACCTGATCGTGGGGGCAACGCGGTTCTACGACCTCGGGTTCTGGCGGTGGCCGCCCGGCGCGACCCATCAGCGCCACGGTGTCCCCGACGCGGTGGACATCGGGTACACCTGGTTGGCCGGGCCGGCCCAGCGCACCCCGGTCAACACCGAGGCCAAGTTGCTGATGATGACGCACGCCTTCGAGGTCTGGCGGGTCCATCGGGTCGGGCTGCAGACCGATGTGCGCAACAAGCGGTCACGCGCCGCCATCGAGCGCATCGGCGGCAAGCTCGACGGAATCCTGCGGGCGGACCGGCCGGCGTCCGACGACACCGTGCGGGCCTCCGCCCGCTTCTCCATCCTGGCCGAGGAGTGGCCCGAGGTGAAGGCACGCCTGACGGCGCGCCTGGCCTGACCTCGGCGACCATGCCGGCGCGCGCCGAGTCAGCCGGAGTGCCGGAGCGCTGTCAGAGCAGGAGGCTCAGGCCATGGAACACGCCGACCAGCGCGAGGGCGGCGAGCAACAGGAGCGCCAGGACCAAGGGAAGGCCGAACAGCGACAGTGCCGTGAGGAAGACGCCCCGCGCGATCCTCTGTCGGCGCGAGCCCGTCGCCGGCCGGGTTCGAAGGGCGGCCCGTGCGGGAGGCGGCACCGACAACCAGGACAGCACCATGGTGAGCGCCAGCAAGGGCAGCGCGACGCCGCAGAGCCAGGCCATTCTCGATCCGTAGACCCCCGTGGTCACGAGCACGCCGAAGACGATGACCGTCACGGCGAGGTTCAAGGTCACGATCGCCGCGACGCCGGCGGCGGTCCTGGCGGCCGTCCTGCGTCGTTCCCGAACCGGGCGGGCCGGAGCGGCGCTCGTCAACACCGGGTCGCCCCGAGGTCGAAGTGGCGCTCGATCTCGTTGGCGTAGTGCCGTCCGAAGGTGTCCCCCTGTCCGGCCAGCCAGGCCGACAGCCTCGTGGCGCCGGTGGCGGGGCCGTCCGTGTCGGCCAGGCCTGCCGCCATGGCCTGGAATTCCTCGGTCGTGAGCAGCACGTCGTGCAGCACGAGCCCCAGGGCACGGGCCAGGAGCGGCATGGTGGCGCCCGGCACGTGGACGATGCGGGCGCGACTCCCGACGACGCCCTTGATGTTGGCCACGAGCTCGTTGAACGTCGGTCGCTCCGGACCGACGGCGTCGGTGACGCTGTCGTCCGACTCGGCCGCCTTGGCCAGGCAGAGGTGCGCCAGGTCCTCGACGTGGATCCCCCGGATGCGGTACTCCCCATTGCCGCCGACGGCGAAGACGGGCAGGCGGCGGAGCAGCCACGCGATGTTGTTCAGGAGGACACCGTCGCCGCCGAAGAGGATGGCCGGGCGCACAATGGCGTAGGAGACGTCGCATTCGGCGAGCGCGCGCTCCACCATGGCCTTGCCCCGGAAGTACGGGTACGGCGACGTGCTGCTGGGGTGGGTGATGCTCACGTGCACGATCCGCTGGACGCCCGCCCGCTTGGCGGCATGGAACAGCGTCCGCGAGTTGGCTACCGCCCGCTCGTGGTCGATGGCGCCATGGGGGAAGCGCACCCAGTACGTGTTGTAGAGCGTCGTGGCGCCGGAGAGCGACGCCACCAGGCCCAGCTGATCGTCGAAGTCGAGCGGGTGGACCTCGATCGTCGAACCGGCCGGGGCGCGACCGGGGTGCCCGGTGAGCGTCCGCACCTGCCGGCCGCCCCGGAGGAGCTCGCGGGCCAGGACGGCGCCCGAGTAGCTGAAGGCCCCCGTGACCACGTCGAGCCCGGTGTCCGTCGGGCCGGCGCTTCCAAGGAGTGAGGAGGGAACCGCGCCGGTCATGGCCGTCCCGCCTGTCCCGTCGTCGGCGCGGGGGCGAGGGCCTGAAGGAGGGCGGCCAGGTTCTTGGCGTGGGCGAAGAGGCCGAGCGCACGGGCGCGATCGCCGTCGAGGTGGGTCAGCATCTCGAGTCCGAGATAGAGGGCGACGATGGCGTACGCCACGTCACCGGGCGGCACGACGGAGTCGAGCGGCGGTCCCAGCGTGGTCGTCACGGCCTGTTCGGCGAAGCTGAACCAGGGCCCGAGCCGGGCGGACACCTCGGCCCCCAGTCCGGGCGTGGACGACGCGCCGGCGATCATTTCGACGAGGACGGCGACGTGGCCGGCGTCGAGATCCTCCTTGAAGATGTCGGTCGCCACCTCGACCAGCCCGGTGGGTGACGCAACCCGTTCCAGTGCGGCGCCGTACTGCTCCATGCGGATCGCACTGACCGCATCGAGGGCGGCCAGGAGGAGGCTGGCGACGGAACCGAAGTGGTAGAAGACCAGGCCCTGGTTCAACCCGGCACGCTCCGCGATCGCCCGTGCGCTCGCCCCGGCGTACCCCTCGGCCTTGAGCGTCTCAACAGCGGCGTCGATCAGCTTCGTGCGGGTGCCGGCCGAACGGGTCGAGTCCCTCCCCAGCACGCTGCTCGACGGTCCCGGCTTGGCCATCCGTGGCTCCTTTTTAAGTGATTGCTCAAAGTATATGCACAAAGTCCTTGGGTCGTCGACCGCGGGGGTCGTGACGCGTCGGACGGGTCGGACGGGTCGGACGGGTGCCGGCGAGGGAGGGGCGTCGGCGTGATGGACGTGGTCGGCCCGCTGAGGGCCGGTGGGTGGGCCGGGCGGGGCAGGGATGTCCCCCGGGGGGCCGCCGGTGTCTACGGCGTCAGGCCCGGCTCAGGGTGGCGGAGATCTTGCGCAGGTGCAGCGCGTGCACGGCAGCTTCCGCCTCGTCCTTGGGGCGTACGGCGGCCACCGCCTTGCCACTGCGGTGAATCTGCCAGGCCAACTTGTCGGCCCGCTCGACCGTGTGACCGAAGATCTCCACGAAGGCCTGAATCACGGTCTGGAAGGTCGTGACGTCGTCGTTCCACACGATGACGGCCCACAGGTCCTCGACGTCGAAGAAGGCGTCGATGTCCTCGTCGACCACGACGGTCGTACTTGGTTCGAGTGTCCGAGGCATGGCTCTCCGGGCGTGCAGCGGGCGCAGGGTGTGGGCCGCAATTCAACCCGTCGAAGTGTACTCCTGCGGGTAGCGTGCGGAGATGCGAGCAACCGTCCTCGAAGGGCCGCGCAACGTCAAGGTCGAGAACGTCCCCGACCCGGTGCTGCCCGGGCCCGAGGGTGTGATCGTCACCGTGGAGCGCACCGCCATCTGCGGATCCGATCTGCACCTGTACCACGATGCGCCGACGGGCACGGGCATCCGGCTCGGCCATGAAGCCATCGGGACCGTGCTGGAGGCCGGGCCCCACGTGCGCAGCCTGCGGGCAGGCGACCGCGTCCTGGTCTCCGGGGTCATCGGGTGCGGCGTCTGCACGGCCTGCCTGGCCGGACAACCCAACGTCTGCCTCGCCGACAAGGCCACGGCGTTCGGGACGGTGCCCGACCTGCCGGGTGGTCAGGCCGAGGCCATGGCCGTGCCGTTCGCCGACCTCTTCGCCCTCCCCATTCCCGACGGCGTCGCCGACGAAGAGGCCGTGCTCCTCACCGACATCCTCCCGACGGGCTACCTCGGCGCGCTGCGGGCGAACATCCAGCCGGGCTCCACCGTCGTCGTCGTCGGGCTCGGGCCGGTCGGGATCATGGCGCTGCAGTGCGCGTCGCTCTTCGGGCCGGCACGCATTTTGGCGGTGGACATGGTGCCCGAACGACTGGCGCGGGCCGAGCGCCTCGGGGCCGAGCCCATTGACGCGCGGGTCGCACCGGGATCGCTCCAGGTCCTGGAAGCAACCGGCGGGAGGGGTGCCGAGAGCGTGATCGAGGCGGTGGGGGCGGACGCCACAGTCCTGGACGCCGTCTCCTGCGCTGCCACGGGCGGCACCGTCTCGGTCGTCGGGGTGAACCTCAACATGGAGCTCCCCTTCCCCATGGGGATCGTGTTCTTGAAGAGTCTCACCCTGCGCGCCGTCTTCGCCCCGATCCCCGGGACGTGGCGCTCCCTCGTGCCATTGCTGCAGTCAGGCCGGCTGGCGGGTCTGGCCGAGACGTTCACGCACCGGATGGACCTGAGCCAGGCCCCCGAGGCCTACGAGTTGTTCGACTCGCGGGCCGACGGCGTCTTGAAGGTCTTGTTGACGCCGAATCCCTGAGCGCCCTCCGGCTCGTCCGGGGTGCGGTTCAGCACCAGCGGGAACTTGGCCATGCCGAGCGCCGGGCGCACGACGAACCAGGGTGCGGGCGGCGGGACGATGATGGCCGTGAGCGCGTCGACGATGGGCTCGTAGTTGACGCGCCAGCCCTGGAAGTTCCGCCACGCATCGTCCGCTGTCCGTTCAGCCGGGAAGTTGACCGATTCGAGCCGGCGGAAGCCTTCGTCGAACTCGGCGCGGGACAGGCGGATGGTTGCCGTCGGGAGGGGGTCGTCGTCGTAGGGGATGCGGAGGGCCCGCGCCATCGACCGCAGGCAGTTGATCCCCATGGAGAGGCAGAGACGGGCCTGGCGCGGCGTCTGCGACGGGCTCACCGCGTGGTACAGCGCGGCTGAGTCCATCATGGCCACCAGGCCGACGAGCCAACTGCGGGTCGAGACAGGCGAGCGGAACCAGAGCAATCCGGGGTAGTTGGCGTGGCTCTCCGACACTGCGGCAGCCCAGCGCTCCCAGTCCGAGTAGAGCGGCGGCAGCTCGTCCATGGTGTCCAGCCAGTGATGGCGGGCCAGGATCTCGGGGCCCCAGGCCGGGTTCCCGCTCCGGGCCTCCAACAGCGTGACCTCGGTCTCGCGGGTCGAGAACTGGGTGTAGAGCGTCGGCAGGTAGGCGATCTCGAGAGCCACGACGAGCAGGCCGATGCCCGCGGCAACGACCTCGACCACCCTCGGTCCCGCATGGCCCGAGGAGACGATGCCGAGGGTGAAGACCGACGACCCCGAGATGCCCAGCGCCGTCGCGAAGTCGACGCCGGCCGCGTCCCACTCGATCAGCGCCACCCCGAGGACGATGAAGCAGAGCCAGATCATGAAGAGGAGCACCATCGCCGCCGGACCGACGAACGACAGGACACGATCGCGCGCCTCGTAATCCGGAAGCTTCGGGGCGATCCGGCGCGCCGAGCCACCGAGGGCCCGGGCCAGCATGCGCATGGCCGGCGAGGACGTCACGCGCGGGACGACCAGCGCGGTGAACACGCTCCACGCCGTGATGAGGACGATGGCGATGCCCGCGACCAGCGCGACCACACGGGCGACCGACTCCACGGGCGCCATCCTGCCAGATGCCCGGGACCGGTCCCCCGGGGCCCGGATCCCCCAGGGCAGCCCGTCAGCCGGCGGCGAGCCTCGCTGCGGCCGGCCCGCTCGCCACGAGCGCACCCGGCACCTCGACCGGGCGCGAGCGCAGCAACTCACCGAGACCCTTCGCCTGCGTGTCCAGACGGAGGTTGGACGCCACGCCCCAGCCGAGGAGGCCATGGACGACGAAGTTCACCGCCCGCAGGTTCGGCAACGGGTACCGGCTCACGGGGTACGGCTCCACCTCGGGCAACAGCTCCTTGAGCAGCGCCGTGGTGAACGCGTGCTGCAGCCAGTCCGCGACGGCGTCGTCGTCGGCCCAGATGCCGACATTGGCGTCCCCGCCCTTGTCGCCAGAGCGTGCCCCGACGAGCACCCACAGCGGGACCACGACGGTGTCCCCCGCCTGCGCTGCACTGCGGTCAGGTGACGCGTCCGTCGAACCGGCGACAGGTCGCGCGGCGGCCCCGTTGTCGAACACGGCAAGAGGCGAGGCCGGAATCGACCGACCGTCGCACTCGATGCGCGGCGTCACCGCGGCGGCCTGCACCGTCGTCGGCCAGTACCGGGCGACGCCCTGCGCCCCCGAGGGGGCCGAGGTGAAGAACGTGCCGGGGTAACTCGACAGGCTCGTCTCGACGACAGCGCCCGAGAAGGCGCGCCCCACGGCCTGCTCGTCGTCACCGCGCACGGCGAGGCGCAGGTACGCCATGCCGGTCCCGGTGAGATCCCCCGAGAGGTCTTCCGCCGTCTCGGCGTAGCCGTCGCGCCCCCCGGGGATGCCGGCCCACACCGCCTCCGCCGCGAAGCGGGCCTTCGCAACGGGCTGGGCGCCGGTCAGGGCCAGCGTCATGGCGTTGCGCCAACCGGCATGGAGATTGGCCGTGACCTTCAACGTGGCGGGCGGCGCCTCGCCGCGCACCGGCGCGATGTGCACCCGGTCGGGACCCTCCTGCCACAGGTCGATGGTGTCGAACCGCGGCACGGCGTCGGGGCTGAGGTAGCGCGGGCTGCCGATTTCGTAGAGCAATTGGGCCGTCACCGTGCCCACCGTCACCATGCCGCCCGTGCCGTGATGCTTGGTGATCACCGACGACCCGTCGGCGTGCAGCTCGGCCAGCGGGAACCCGATGCGTGCCCGGTCCGGCACCTCCTCGAAGAAGGCGTAGTTCCCACCGCAACATTGCGCCCCGCACTCAATGACGTGGCCCGCCACCACAGCGCCGGCGATGGCATCGACGTCGCTGTCGGCCCAGCCGAACGCATGCAGCGCAGGCCCGACCACGAGCGCGGCATCGGTCACGCGTCCCGTGACCACCACCTGCGCACCGGCAGCCAACGCGTCGGCGATCGGCCGGGCCCGCAGATAGGCGTTGGCCGTCACGACCGGCGCATCAGCCGGCAGGACCTCCCCCGTGTCGAGGTTGACGAACCTCTCGCCCTGCGCCCGTAGGGCTGGCAGGTGGGGTGTGAGGTCGTCCCCCGAGACCGAGGCCACGTGCACGTCGAGCCCCTGCCGGCGGGCCAGCTCCCCCACTGCCGCCGCCAACGCCTCTGGCTGCAACCCTCCGGCGTTGGAGACGACGGTGATGCCCCGTTCGATACAGGTCGGCAGCACCTCCTCGAGCTCGCGCAGGAAGGTGCGGGCGTAGCCGCCGCTGCGTTCCTGGGTCTTGTGGAGGATGTACATCGTCAGCTCGGCCAGCCAGTCACCGGTCAGCACGTCGAGCGGGCCGCCCTCGACCATCTCCCGGGCGGCACCCGTGCGGTCCCCGAAGAACCCGCTGCAGTTCCCGATGCGCAGGATGTCGGGGCCGCCGGCGCCCACGCTCATGCCGGCTCCACCGTGACCAGGAGATCGTGCACGTCGACCTGCTGCCCGGGCGCGCAATGCACCTGGGCCACCCTTCCGGCACCGTTGGCCCGGAGGGTGTGCTCCATCTTCATCGCCTCGAGCACCACCAGGCCCTCCCCTTCAGCCACCGCGTCGCCCTCGGCCACGAGCACCTTGGTGACGGCGCCCGGGAGCGGGGCCCGACACTCGCCCGCGACGCCACCGCGCTCGTCGACATCATCGCCGGAACGCAAGCCGAAGCTGGACTGGCCCTCCGGTCCGTTGACGTCGGCCCGGTGGGCCGACAGCCGCACCTCGTAGCGGCGCCGCAGCCCGTCGGGCGTCAGCAGGTCGACGGTGCCGTCGTGCACCTGTGCCATTCCCACGTCGTGCCACTCGTCCTCGACCAGGACCCGGGCCGCCTCGTGGAGGTCGACGACGCGCACCTCCAGCGTGCCGGTGGCGTCCGTGAGGGCGTCCGCGTGCTGGGCGCGGCCGACGTTGCGCCACCCGGCGACGGGAATCGGGACGAGGCTCGCGGCCGCACGCCGGCCGGTCAGACAGAAGGCAGCCGCCGCGGCGTGGCGCCGCCGCGCCCCGTCGGGCAACGCCGCGTCGCGCAGGTCGGGGCGGCGGTCCAGATAGTGGACGTCCGCCTCGCCGCCTCGGAACGCGGCGTCGTCGAGCACCGCGCCGAGCAGGTCCCTGTTGGTCTCGAGCCCGTCCAGCTCGAGAGCACGCAGCGCCCGCGCCAGCTGGGCCACGGCGGCGGCCCGGTCGCGCCCGTGCGCCATCAGCTTCGCCACCAGGGAGTCGTAGGCCGCACTCACGACGGTGCCGGACTCGATGGCGGTGTCGGTCCGCAACCCTGGGCCTTGCGGCCAGCGCACGTACGTCGCGGTGCCCGGCGTCGGCCGGTAGTCCTCACGGGGGCTTTCGGCGCAGAGTCGGACCTCCACGGCGTGCCCGTCGGCCCCCACCTCGGACTGGGCCAGCGGCAGAGGCCGTCCGGCCGCCACCACCAGCTGCAGGCCCACGAGGTCAAGGCCCGTGACGAGCTCGGTCACCCCGTGCTCGACCTGCAGGCGGGTGTTCATCTCCAAGAAGAAGAAGTCACTGCCGTCGACCAGGTACTCGACGGTCCCGACCCCCACGTAGTCGACGGCGCGGGCCACGGCGACGGCGGCGTCCCACATCTGCTGGCGGACGGCGGCGGGCACCTGGACGGCCGGTGCCTCCTCGACGACCTTCTGGTGCCGGCGCTGCACCGAGCACTCCCGGTCCAAGAGGTGCAGGACGGTGCCGTGGGCGTCACCGATCACCTGGACCTCGACGTGGCGGGGGGCCTCGAGATAGCGCTCGATGAAGACCTCGTCCGATCCGAACGCGGCGACCGCCTCGCGCTGGGCCCGGGCGACGGCGTCGGCCAGTCCGTCGGCCGCGCTGACAAGACGCATACCCCGGCCCCCCCCGCCGGCGGACGCCTTGACGAGCAGCGGGTAGCCCACGCCCGTCGCGGCAGCACGGAGCGCGGCGTCATCCGCACCGGGCGCCACGACGGCACTGGGCAGGATCGGCACGCCGGCGCCGGCAACGAGGTCCTTGGCCCGGGCCTTATGCCCCATCACGCGCATGGCGTCGGGCGAGGGCCCGACCCAGACGATGCCCGCGGCCGCACAGGCCTCGGGGAGGACGGGGTTCTCGGAGAGGAAGCCGTAGCCCGGATGCAGGGCATCCGCCCCCGCCGTCTCCGCCGCCCCGACCAGCGCGGCGGCGGAGAGGTAGGTCTCGGCGAGCGACGGGCCCGGCAACAGCACCGCCGCATCGGCCTCCCCGACATGCGGGCTGGCCGCGTCGTCGGCCGCGTAGACGGCGACGGCTTCGCAGCCGGCGTCGTGTGCGCCACGGATGAGACGGCGCGCGATCTCGCCCCGGTTGGCCACCAGCAGACGCCGGATCATCAGTGCCGGACCACCCCGAACACCGCCGTCCCCCGTACCGGGGCCGAGTGCACCGCCGTCAGGGCGATGGCCAGCACGGTCCGCGTGTCACGTGGGTCGATGATGCCGTCGTCCCACAGGCGCCCCGTGGCGTACTGCGCCGTCGACTCCTCCTCGATCTGGCTCTCGGTGGCCTGGCGCAGCTCCTCGTCGGCGGCCTCGTCGAAGGCTCGTCCGGCTGCGGCGGCCGCGTTGCGCCGCACAATGGAGAGCACGCCCGCCAGCTGCTTGGGGCCCATGACCGCGATGCGGTGGTTCGGCCAGGTGAAGACGAAGCGCGGGTCGTAGGCCCGTCCGGCCATGGCGTAGTTCCCCGCCCCGTAACTGGCGCCGACCATGAGCGTGAGGTGGGGCACGGTCGAGTTCGACACGGCATTGATCAGCTTGGCGCCATCCTTGATGATCCCGCCCTGCTCGTAGCGCGTCCCCACCATGAAACCCGTGATGTTCTGCACGAACAGGATCGGCGTGTCGGAGCGATTGCACAGCGCAATGAACTGGGCCCCTTTCTGCGCCTCGGGTGAGAAGAGGATGCCGTTGTTGGCCACCACCCCGATCGGGTAGCCGCCGATGGATGCCCACCCGCACACCAGTTGGGCCCCGTACAACTCCTTGAATTCCTCGAAACGGGAGCCGTCGACGACGCGGGCGATGATCTCGCGCACGTCGAAAGGCACCCGCACATCCACCGGGGCGATGCCGAGCAGCTCCTCGGCCGGGTAGAGCGGCGCGTCAGGTGGATCGACCGGAGCGGGGCCGAGACGGGACCAGTGGAGATGCGCCACGATGCCACGGGCCAGGCGGATCGCCTCCGGCTCGCCCCGGGCCAGGTAGTCGCACAGGCCCGAGATCTCCGCGTGCATGCGGGCACCGCCGAGCTCCTCTTCGTCGGCCTCCTCGCCGATGGCCATCTTGACGAGCGGCGGCCCACCGAGGAAGACACGGGCCCGGTCCTCCACCATGACCGTGTAGTCGCTCATGCCCGGGAGATAGGCGCCCCCGGCGGTCGACGACCCGAAGACGACACAGACCGTCGGGATGCCCTGGGCCGAGAGTTGGGTCAGCCGCCGGAACTGCTCGCCCCCCGGGACGAAGACGTCGGCCTGGCGGGGCAGGTCCGCGCCTCCGGATTCGACGAGGAGCAGTAGCGGGAGGCGGTTCTCCTCGGCCACGTCCATGGCGCGCAGAAGCTTGCGGATGGTGGTCGGGCTCGTGGTCCCGCCGCGCACGGTCGGGTCGTTGGCGATGACGAGGCACTGGGTATGAGCCACTTCGGCGAGGGCCACCACGACGCCGCCCCCGACGGGGTCGCCGGTGTGCAGCCCCGCGAGCGGGCAGAGCTCGAGCACCGGCGTGCCCGGGTCGACCAACGCCTCCAGGCGTTGGCGCACCAGCATCTTGCCGCGCGCGAGGTGGCGCGCCACGTACTGCTCGCCGCCGCCGGCGAGGACGTTCTCGTGCCGCGCCCGGACCTCGTCCAGCAGCGCCCGCATGGCAGCGGCGTTGTCGAGGAACTCGTCACCTGTGACGGCCAGCCGGGACCGGATGGGCGCGCTCATGTGGTGGTGTCCCATGAGGGCCGGCGCTTCTGCAGGAACGCCTCCATCCCTTCGGCCGCCTCCGCCCCGGCGAAGAGCTCGGCCGACGTGACCGCCGCCGCCGCCAGCCCGTCGGCCCACGACTGGGCGGAGAGCGAACGCAGCAGCTCCTTGGTGGCCCGGACCGCGCCCGGGGCGGCCTGGCGCAGCGCCAGCGTCTGCGCCGCCACCCAGGCGTCCAGCGCGGGCTCGTCGGTCGTGACCGCGCTGAGCAGTCCCACCGCGGCGGCCTCCGACGCACTGAAGCGCGCACCGGTCAGGGTGGCCCGGGCGAGGAAGCGACGGTCGACCACACGCAGCGCCGGCACCAAGATCATGGCCGGCGCCACGCCGACCCGGACCTCGGTGAAGGCGAACGTGGCCGCCTCGGCGGCCACCGCCATGTCGGCGGCCGCGATGAGGCCGAGGCCGCCGGCGCGTGCATGGCCGTTGACACGGACGATCACGGGCACCGCGCTCTCGACGATGGACGTGAGAATGGCCGGCATGCGGTTGGGGGCCGCGGACCCCCGCTCGGACAGGTCCGCGCCCGAGCAGAACACCGTCCCCGCCCCCGTCAGCACGACGGCCCGGACGTCGGGGTCTCCGGTTGCGTCACGCAACGCCTGCTCCAACTGCGCCAAGAGGCGCTCCGAGAGGGCGTTGCGGTTGGCGGGAGAATCGAGCGTCAGCGTCCGGATCCCGTGGTCCTGCTGCACGTCGACCAACACGTCCGTCACGAGTGCGCAGTGTAGGGGGACCCCACCGATGGGCTGAAAAAGGCCGGTGGTATCGTTCGCCGGTGATCGAGAGCGACGAACACCAGCTCTTCCGCAAGACACTGCGGGACCTCTTCGAGCGGGAGATCGAGCCTCACGTGGACGAATGGGAGGCCGCCCGCACCTTCCCGGCCCACGACCTGTTCCCCAAGCTGGCCTCGGTGGGCCTGCTCGGGCTGGAGTACGACGAGGCCTACGGCGGCATGGGCGCGGACCACACCTATACCCTCATTGCCGGCGAGGAGATGGGACGGATCAGCTGCGGGGGCGTCCCCATGGCCATGGCCGTGCAGATGTCGATGGCGACACCGGCACTGGCCCGTTACGGGTCGGCCGCTCTCAAGGAGCGGTATCTCGCACCGGCGATCCGCGGTGAGGTCGTCACATCCATTGCGGTGACCGAGCCCGACGCCGGGAGCGATGTGGCCGGAATCCGAACCCGGGCCGTGCGCGACGGGGACGAGTGGGTCATCAACGGCGCCAAGCTGTACATCACGAACGGCACACAGGCCGACTGGCTCTGCCTCCTGGCCCGGACCTCGGACGACCCCGGCTCCCACGGCATGTCGCTCATCGTGGTGCCGACCGACGTCCCCGGTGTCGCCGTGTCGCGCAAGCTCGAGAAACTCGGCATGTGGTCCAGCGACACCGCCGAATTGTCGTTCACCGACGTGCGCGTGCCGGTCGCCAACACGATCGGCGAAATCGGGCGGGGCTTCCAACAGCAGATGGTGCAGTTCCAGGCCGAGCGACTCATGACCTTCTACAAGCAAGTGGGATCCATCGCCCTCGCCCTGGAGCGGACGAAGGACTACCTGCGCGAGCGCCGGGCCTTCGGTGCCCCCTTGCTGGCCAACCAGCACCTGCAGTTCGTGCTGGCCGAGTTGTCGGCCCGCCACGACGTGTTGAAGGAGTACGCCCGCACGACCGCCGATGCGGTCGTGCGCGGCGAGGACGCCACCCGGTACGCGACGATCGGCAAGCTGCTGGGCTCGCGGCTGCAGCGAGAGGTGGCCGACGTCGCCGTCCAATTCCACGGTGGCATCGGCTACATGGACGAGCACTGGACCTCGCGCTACTTCCACGACACGCGGCTCGACTCCATCGGCGCCGGGGCCGACGAGGTCATGTTGCGCATCCTGGCCCGGATGGACGGCTACTCGGCAGAGTGAGCACCGGTGCGATGAGGACTGCGTGGAGGTTGCAGCCCTCACCGCACCGTGACGCCGACCGCCTGCGACGTCGTGTGCCCACCTGGAGGAGGAACCCGTCCTACCTCGCCGCCACCTTGGTCGTGACCGTCGCCGAGTAGTTGCCGACCGGCGTCCCTACCGGGCTCAACGTCACCCTGTTCGTGGGACTGGTGCCCGCCTGCCCGACATGCCGCCACATCGTGAAGCACCGCACGACGTACCCCTTCCGGCCACTACCTACCGGCCCTTACGGTGCCCCCTCAGTGCGACGACGCAACGTTGTCGCACTGACGCCTGATCATTCTCGCCAATCGTTTGGACCCTAAGGGTCGAAGAAGCTGATTTCAAGCAGAATTCGCTCCATATACGCCGAACGGCGTATGCGCGATCTGCCGGGTGTCTGAGCGCGCAAGCACCGCTCCGAGCGACGACGGGCTCGGACTTCGAGCGCGCGGAGCGCAGTGTGGGTGTACGAAACTCGGGAGGTGCGCCCGACGACGGCACGGGTTGTTGCACCGCGGATGCATGCATCGCGACGCGCCGAGCGGAACGCACGCGGTGTCGCTACGTGTGCCGGAACACCGCCTGGCCGCCGCCGCTGGCCAGGAGTCGGCGCTCCCGCGACCACACCCTCCCGGTCCACGACAGCAGGCCACCGTGAGCAACGGGCGAATGCGCGTCGAGAAGCAACCAGTCCGACGAGTGGCCCGGATACTGGAACGAGGCATAGAGGTCCAGGCTCGGGGCAATGAACGGCGGCTCGCGATAGGCGTGCGGCCGCGACCCGGCGGGCCAGCTCCCCACGTCGAGCACAATCAGCGAGCGCGCCGCGTCCACCCAACGATCTTCGAAGGTGGCCGCCGGCTGCGCCCGCACCCAAGTGCGCCACGTCGGCGGCAGCGGTCCGGTCGGAGGCCACGCGGCCGACTGCTGGAGCGGGCGCTGGTCGAAGTTCTCCCAGAAACGCATGACGGGCCGGTCGTTGTCCGGCCGGAGCTCGGCCCAGGTCGGCAGACCTTCCGGGTCGGGCACGTCGGGCGGGTCGACGTCCTCGTGCTCGAGGCCATCGACAACGCCGACGGACCAGACCATCGCCTCGAGCACCGACCGACCCTCCTGGCTCATGGCGACCCGCTGGGCGTGGACGGTGCGGCCCGCCCGTAGCGGGGTCACGACGAGGTCGACCGGAGCGAAAGACGCGACGGAGAGGTAATGACAGAAGAAGCTGGCCGGCCGTTCGAGGTGGCTCTCCGCGCCGGCGGCACGCAACGCCAGCGCGGCGACGTACCCTCCGCAGGGGCCCCAGATCTCCCAGTCCTCGTGCACCATGCCCGTGTAGTGACCATCACCGCGGGGCTCGACCTCCGTCTGCCGCGCGATGTCACCCACGGCGCTCGAGCCACTGCTCCCGCCGCAGCTCGAGTACCGCCATCTCCTCGCCGCGCTGGCCCGTGGTGGAGAGGGCATGCGTGAACCCGAGATGCTCCATGACGCGGCCGGACGCCACGTTCTCCGGCTCGTAGATGCTGACGATGCGATCGAGGCCGCCGGTCGTGAAGCCGAACTCCACCGCGGCGGCTCCGGCCTCGGTAGCCAGGCCCCGACCCCGCCAGGCCGGGGCCAGGCGCCACCCGACCTCGACCGCTGGCAGGATCTCGGGCAGGAAGTGCGGCACGGCGAGCCCCGCCCAGCCGATCATCGACCCGCTGTCGCGGTCCAGTAGGGCCTCGATCCCGAAGCCGTCGCTCTCGTAGCGCGCCGTGACCCGTTCGAGGAACCCTGCCGTCTCGTCCTTCGTCATTCCGGCGCGGAGCGGGTACCACCAGAACGACTCCTCGGCATGAATGGGAGCCAGCTCCTCGAGGTCGTCCAGCACGAAGGGCCGCAGGACGAGACGCGGCGTCGTCAGCGTCGGGATGCCGGGGCGGTCCATGTGAGCCAGCTCAGCCGAGGGGGAGTCCAGGCGCGTCCGCCAGCGAGGGGTCGCGGCCCGGCCGGGCTTTCGGCGCGTAGAGCTGGTCCGGCCGGAACGACCGGACGGCACGATCACCCGCCCGGCCCCCGACGACCTCGACCCAGACCTCGTCCGTCTCGCCATTGGTCACATGGGCGACGAACTCCCAGGAGGCACCGCGCAGGCGGGTCCCGTCGACCTGCACGGGATCGCCCGGGCGCAGGCCGGCCCAGCGGGTGTTGCGCCGCAGGTCAGCCACGTGGGCGATGGAGAGGGCCGATGGGCATCGCTTCCTTTCTACCTTCTCCGGAGGATGTGCCGGCGCGTCGCTACCCCGCCGTATCCTGACTGCATGGCGCTCGACCTCCCACGCACGTTGAGCCCGTCCAAGGTCGTGGCCTTCACCAATTGCCCGCTCGCCTTCCGCTTCTCCCAGATCGAGCACCGGCCCGAGCCCCCGTCGCCCCACGCGGTGAAGGGCACACTGGTGCACGCCGCACTGGAGGGCCTCTTCTGGAACCACTCCCCCGGAGCGCGCACCCCGGCCGCAGCACAGTCCGAGCTCGACCGCTGCTGGGACGAGGTCCAGGACGATGAGGAATACGTCGAGCTCGCGCTCGAGCGCGACGAAGCGGACGCATTCCTGGCGGACGCCCGCACGCTGGTCGACAACTACTTCCGCCTGGAGGACCCGAACGAGGCCCGAGCCGTGGGAATCGAACTGGGCGTCGAGACCGTGGTGGACGGCATGCGCCTGCGCGGCATCATCGACCGCCTGGACCTGACCGCCGACGGCCGCCTCATCGTCGTGGACTACAAGACCGGCCGGGCGCCGTCGGAGCGGTTCGAGCGCGGCAGCCTGGGCGGGGTCCAGACCTATGCGTTGCTCTGCGAGAGCCTGCTCGGCCGCGCCCCGTCCGAGGTCCGGCTGCTCTATCTGCGCCAGCCCGTCGCCATCTCATCTGTGCCGTCGGAGCAGACCATCCGCGGCCAGCGCCGGCGGGCCGTGGCCGTCTGGTCGGCCATTGAGCGGGCCTGTGACGCCGAGGACTTCCGCCCTCACGTCGGCCCGCTGTGCAATCACTGCCACTTCAAGGCGTCCTGCCCGGCGTTCGCCGCATGACGATGACGAATGCGCAATTGAGCAGCATCGACGAGACGGTCGACGCCGCCTTCGAGCCGCTTCGGGGCCGTCCGGAGATCGACCGCGTCGCTGCCGTCGTGTCCAACCTGGCCGACTACGGACTCATCTGGGTCGTGCTGGCCGGCCTCAAGGCGCGCCGGCGGGGCCCGGACCGGCGCCGGGCGGTCGTCGCCCTGGCGGCAGCAGGGTTCTCGTCGCTCCTCGTCAGTCGCGTGGTGAAGGCCGCCGTCGAGCGCCAGCGCCCGGAGGATCACCTCGACGCCAGCGTGCGCACCCCCACCAGCAGCAGCTTCCCGAGCGGCCACACCCTTGCTGCGTTCTGCACGGCGTTCGTCCTCGGGGACTCGGAGGCCGGGACGGCCGCCAACGTCGGGTTCGCCGCGGCCGTGGCGGCCAGTCGGGTCCATCTGCGCGCCCATCACCCCACGGACGTGATCGGGGGTGC
Organism: uncultured Acidimicrobiaceae bacterium; assembly: GCA_963804055.1. GTDB lineage: Bacteria > Actinomycetota > Acidimicrobiia > Acidimicrobiales > RAAP-2 > Bog-473. The sequence continues at coordinate 130,589 of CAWDOU010000013.1, forward strand.
CGTCATCGGCTCGGTGCTCGGGCTCGGCCTGCGCCCGATCGTCGACGTCGTCACACCCGGCAGCGTGGGCCGCCGCGGCCGGCGGCGCCGGAGCGGTCGGGGAATGCACCCCACCGAGGTCGTGTTGAAGAAGCTATGAGTTCATTTGCCGTGACCTGGGACTATCGCTGTCCCTTCGCCCGCAACGCCCATGAGCATCTCGCCGTCGCCTTGGCCGGCGGCGCGGACTGGGATGTCACCTTCCTCCCCTTCTCGTTGAGCCAGGCGCACGTCGCCGAGGGTGGCACGCCCGTCTGGGACGACCCCGAGAAGGCCGGCGACCTGCTGGCGCTCGCCGCCGGCGTGGTCGTGCGGGATCAGTACCCCGACCAGTTCCTGGACGCCCACGTCGCGCTGTTCGCCGCCCGGCACGACGATGGCCTCGACATCCGCAAGCCGGACGTGGTCTCGTCGGTGCTCGAACGTGCCGGTGTGCCCGGCGACAAGGTGCTGGCGGAGGTCGCTTCGGGCGGACCGGTGCAGGAGATCAGGCGTGCCCATGAGCACGCGGTCGGAGAGTTGGAGATCTTCGGTGTGCCGACCTTCGTCGTGAAGGACTCCGCGGTGTTCGTGCGCCTGATGAGCCGCCCGGCGGGCGACGTGGCCCTGGCGACGCGGACCGTGCAGGGCGTGCTCGATCTGTTCGAGACGATGCCCGATCTCAACGAGTTCAAGTACACGAAGCTGTCGTCCTGAACCGCCCGGCGCCGGCGGCCCGGCGTCAGGACCGGGCGATCTCTCCGAGTAACGCAAGCCCTCGGGCGCGCTCTTCGGCGTCGCCGACGATGGCGGCCACGAAGTCGGTCGCGCCGGCGTCGGCCAGCCGGGAGATGGACGCGGCGACCGCCTGCTCGTCGCCGATGAAGCCGATATCAGCTGCCGCCTCCGCCCCTTCCTTGTCCAGCATGGCCTTGTAGGACGGCAGATTGGGGTAGATGGAGAAGGCCTCGTTCATGCGTGCCTTGGCCGCATCGACGTCGTTGGTGACGCTGATCGGGAGCGACACGACAATCCGCGGAGCCGGTCGTCCCGCCGCCTCGGCTGCCGCGGTGATGGTCGGGGCGATGTGACCCCCGACCGTGGCCGTGCCGGTCATCCAGGTGACGGTGCCGTCGGCGACACGCCCGGCCAACGTGAGCATGGTGGCGCCCAGGGCAGCCACGAGCACGGGGGGCGGCTCGACACCGGTGATGTCGAGGGGGGCAAAGGCGTTGGTGGTCAATCGCTCGCCCTCCATGCGCACGGTCTCGCCGTGCAGCAGCGGCATCAGTGCGGCCAGGTACTCCTTCATGTAGGCGGCCGGACGTTCGAAGCTCATGCCCCACATGCCCTCGACCACGACCTGGTGCGACAGGCCGATGCCGAGGAGGAGCCGGTTGCCCGTGGCCAACTGCACGGTGAGGGCCTGCTGGGCCAGCATCATCGGGTGGCGCGGGTACACCGGCACGACTCCTGTCCCCAGGTCGATGCCGGGTACCTGGGAGCCGGCCACGGCCAGCAGCGTGAGCGCATCGGGGCCGAAGATCTGGGAAGCGAAGGCGTGGTCCAGGCCCGCCTCTTGGTAGCGCTGCAGCTGGGCCACCGTGTCGGACAGCGGCTTGTCGGTCTCCACCATGCTCCCGATACGCAGCGGCTTTGCCATGTCCGTGGTACTCCTCGCGTAGTCTGCCGGTTGTGTCCGCCCCACTGTCTAGGCGAATCCCCGGACGGGGGCGAGCGAGCTGAGCACCCACCCGATCGGCTTCATCGGCGCCGGCCAGCTGGCGCGCATGGCGGGTGAGGCGGCCAGCACGCTCGGCCTGTCCATGGCCGTCCTGGCCGAACACCCCGACGACGCCGCCTGCGGCGTGGCGAGCGAGGTCGTCCTCGGATCGCCCTTCGTGGCCACCGATCTGCGCTCCTTCGCCGCGCGCTGCGACGTCCTGACCTTCGACCACGAGCAGGTCGATCTCGACCTGGTCGCCGGGCTCGCCGCCGAGGGGGTCGTGATCCGGCCGGGCGCCGAGACCCTGGAGTTCGCCGTCGACAAGGCCCACATGCGGACCGTGCTCGACCAGGCCGGCGTACCGGTTCCCGCCTACCTGGTGGTCGAGAAGGGGCCCGGCGCGCTCGACGCCGTCGAGTCCTTCGCGTCCACCCACGGGTGGCCCGTCATGCTCAAATCCGCCCGCGGGGGCTACGACGGCAAGGGCGTGTGGCCCGTGGCCGACGGGGCGGAGGCGGCCCGTGTGCTGGAGGGCGTAGCCGGTCAGGTGGTCGTGGAGGAGATGCTCCCCCTCCAAGCCGAGTTGGCCGTCGTGGTGGCCCGGCGTCCCTCCGGTGCCTCCGCCGCCTGGCCGGCGGTCGAGACGGCACAGGTGGGAGGGGTCTGCCGGGAGGTCCTGGTGCCGGGTCGTCTCCGGCCCGACGTGCTCGAAGCAGCATCGGCCCTGGGCCAGAAGGTGGCCGAGATCGCCGGCGGCGTCGGCGTCATGGCCGTGGAGCTGTTCTGGACGGGCGGCCGGCTCCTGGTCAACGAGGTGGCGACGCGCCCCACAACTCGGGCCACTGGACGATGGAGGGCGCGGTCACGTCGCAGTTCGAAAATCACGTGCGGGCGGTGCTCGACCTGCCGCTGGGGTCGACGGCGCCCCAGCATCCCCAGGTGGCCAGCGTCAACGTCTTCGGCGGCCGCGACGGGGCCGATCCCGCCGAGCTCCTCGGCCGTGGCCTGGCCGTCGAGGGCGCCCACGTCCACCTCTATGGCAAGCACGCCCGGCCGGGACGCAAACTGGGGCACGTGACGGTCTGCGGCGACGACGCCGGCGAGGTGCGCACCCGGGCCTGGTCGGCCGCAGTGGCTCTGGGCACACCCGTGCCCGACGGTATCGACCTACCGGTGGGCGTCGACAGACGGCAGGCCGACCGGTGAGCGGCACCGGAGCGCTCGTCGCCGTCGTGATGGGGAGCGCCTCGGACCTGCCGGTCATGCAGGGAGCGGTCGACGTGCTCGGCGAATTCGGCGTGGCCCACGAGGTGCGCGTCGTCTCCGCGCACCGCACGCCGCGCGACATGCTGGCCTTCGGGTCGGACGCCGCCGCCCGTGGCCTGCGGGTGCTGATCGCCGGGGCCGGCGGTGCCGCCCACCTGCCCGGGATGCTGGCGTCGGTCACGACGCTCCCCGTCGTCGGGGTCCCCGTCGCGCTGTCCCAGCTCGACGGCCTCGACAGCCTGCTCTCCATTGTGCAGATGCCGAAGGGCGTCCCCGTGGCGACCATGGCGGTGAACGGTGCCCGCAACGCCGGCCTGCTGGCAGTACGGATCCTGGCCCAGAGCGACGCGGATCTGACCGCGCGCATGGAGGCCTTCCAGGAGCAGATCGCCTCCGACGCCCGCGCCCAGGACGCCGCCGTGTCACGGGCGGCCGAGGCCCAGGAGCCGAGCAACCATGGCTGAGCCGAACCTGGCCCAGCGGCTCGGGTACGACGGCGCGTCCAAGCTGGTCATCATCAACGCCGACGACCTGGGCTCGTGCCATTCCGCCAACGTCGGAGTCTTCGACTGCCTGGCCACGGGGACAGTCACCAGCGCCACCCTCATGGTGCCCTGCCCGTGGGCCCGCGAGGCCAGCAGCCGCTACCGCGGCGAGGACATCGGCGTCCACCTCACCGTCAACGCCGAGTACGAGCTGTACCGGTGGGGGCCCATCACCTACGCGCCATCGCTCCTGGGCGGCGACGGCGGGTTCCCTCGCACGATGGAGGACGTGTGGGACCACGCCGACCTCGACGAGGTCCGCCGCGAGTGCCGGGCGCAGATCGAGCGGGCGATCCTGTGGGGCTTCGACGTGAGCCACCTCGATGCGCACATGGGCACGCTGCAGCTCCGCCCCGAGTTCTTCGACGTCTACCTGGAACTGGCACTCGAGTTCGGCCTGCCCCTGCGCATGGTGAGCGCCAACATGGAGCGCTATCTCGGCTTTCCTGCCCGTGCCGTGGCCGCCGACGAAGGAGCCGTCTTCACCGACCACTTCCGCTTCGTTCCGGGCGTGGGGTCACGGGAGATCTTCGAGCGCGACATCGCCACCCTGCGTCCCGGCGTCACCGAGCTCCACCTCCATCCGGCGGTCGACAGCGCGGAGCTGCGCTCGCTGGCCACCGACGACTGGGAGGCCAGGGTCGACGACTACCGCATCATTTGCGACGAGGACTGGTTCCGCCGCTCGCTCGACGAAGCCGGGGCGATCCTCATCGGGTACCGGCCACTGCGCGAACTGGCGCGGGCCGGAGGCTGAGCCGAGCCCGGTGACCGCCTCGACCACCACGACGATCCGGGGCGTCTCGATCTTCTCGAGGCAGCGCAAGCGCAAGGCCGACGTCTTCGACATCGCGCTCTCGCCGGACGGGATCGCCATCCGTCGGCCGGGCCGGAGCGAGCAGCACATGACCTGGGAACGGATCTCGCAGTGGGAGATCGAAGAGCGCCCGGGCTGCGTGGTCCTCACCCTGCGGGGCGGCGGCTCGGTGACGCCCCTCATGGTGAAGGGCTGGACGCTCGAGGACCTCGAGACCGTGATGCGTGATGCCACCGAGGGCAGCGCCGTTGCCGGCAGCGGAACCGCCGCGCCGGTGACTGAGGCCACGCCGGTGACAGAGGCCACGCCGGCACCGGTGGCAACCGCCGTCGGGCCGGGCGCCGTCGTGCTGGGGCCGCCACCCGCCCGGCGCCGAGGCGGCCGAGGCGGCCGGTGCGGTCGCGCCCGTGACCGCACCGGTGCAGCCACGGGCGGCGCGTCGTCAGGCGGCCCGGCCGCCGCGGCGCGGGGTGTGGAAGCCACTCGTGACGATCGTGCTGCTCGGTGCCGTGGCGACTGCGGTGGCGCTCGTGCTGCTGCAGAGCGCAGGCGTCATCAATTGGAGCTTCCTCGGCCCCGTCGCCTGACCGGCCTCAGGAGCCGGCGCGCACCCCGGCAAAGAGGTCGTCCTCGGTCACGTCGGTCGGGCCGACGCGGCTCTGCGCGAGACGGAACTCGTCCACCGGGTGGATGTCGCGCATCACCTCGGGCGGCAGACCGAACCAGAACTTCGAGGTCGGGTCGACCTGCGTCGCGTGCGCCTTCAGCGCCTCCGCGCGCACGTGGGTGAACCCGGTGACGTCGATGGTCGTCGTGAACGGCTCCGTCCTCGTCATGCGGGTCAGCCACTTGTCGTCGAAGGGCGACTCGAGGCCGAGCTCCTCGAACTTCTCGTGGATCTGGCGGAAGCGCTCCCCCGACCACACCGAGTAGTACAGCTTGGCCGGCGTGAACGGCGGTCCGGCCTCCGGGAACGCGTCCGGATCTCCGGCGGAGTCGAAGGCCAGAACGGAGATCTCGTGCACCCGCAGATGGTCCGGATGCGGGTACTCGCTCTGGTCGTCGCCGTAGGTGATGATGACCTGGGGCCGTTCCCGGCGGATCGCGGTCACGAGGCGCTCGACCGCCTCGTCGAGGGGCGCCTGCGCGAAGGAGTCCGGGCGGGCGTTGGCCTCCGTGTCGGGCATGCCCGAGTCCCGGTAGCCCAGCAGCACCGTGTCGTCGTAGCCGATGATGTCGGTGGCGGCCTTGAGCTCGGCCCTGCGGACCCGGCCGATGTCGGCCCGCACCTCGGGGGTGTCCATGGCCGGGTTGAGGATGTCCCCCTCCTCGCCGCCGGTACAGCAGACCAGGACGGTGTGGACCCCCTCTGCGTGGTAGCGGGCCACGGTCGGGGCACCCTTGGAGGCCTCGTCGTCGGGGTGCGCGTGGACGCTGAGCAGGCACAGGCGATCGGGCACGGGGTGACCTTAGCGGCGTGCCTGGGCAGGGCCGCCCGGTGTCCCCCCTCCCCCGCTGGGCCTTATGCTCGGTGTCCATGGCAGGTTTTTTCAGTCGGGTCGCTGACATCTTCCGGTCCAAGGCGAACAAGGCCCTGGACAAGATGGAGGACCCGCGGGACACCTTGGACCTCTCCTACGAGAAGCAGCTCGAGCAGCTGCAGAAGGTGCGCAGGGGCGTGGCGGACGTGGCCACGGCGCGCAAGAGGATCGAGCTGCAGGCCCAGGGGTTGCAGAAGCAGGCCGACAAGTTGCAGGGCCAGGCCAAGGCCGCCCTGGCGCAGGGCAACGAGGACCTCGCCCGCGAGGCGCTCTCGCGCCGGGCGGCGCTGGGCGAGCAGCTGGCCGAGCTGAAGACCCAGCACGACCAGATCAGCGAGCAGGAGCAGAAGCTCGTCCAGACCTCCCAGGAGCTCCAGATCCGCGTCGAGCGCTTCCGCACCCAGAAGGAGACGATGAAGGCCTCCTACACGGCGGCCGAGGCGCAGACCAAGGTGGGCGAGGCGGTATCGGGGATCTCCGACTCGACGCGCAGCGCCGGGGCGACCATGCAGCGGGCCCAGGACAAGATCGCCAGCATGCAGGCGCGTGCCGGCGCCATCGACGAGCTGCTGGCGTCGGGGGCGCTCGACGACCTGTCCCACCCGGTCGACGACATCCAGAAGGAGCTCGACAAGGTGTCGGCCACGTCCCAGGTGGACAACGAGCTGGCGGCGTTGAAGGCCGAGCTGGGGACGGGCGGCGGTGCCGGCGATACAGCCGCGCTGCCCTCGGCACCGGCGGAGCCGGCAGAGCAAGCGGGTACGGGAGGAGAGGGCGCCTGATGGCAATCTCACGGAACATCAAGTCGGACCGGGGCCTCACCTACCGCATGTTCATGACGGGGTTCTTCCTCGTCCTCCTCTACGGCCTGGTGGTCGGGATCCTCATTGCAGTGGGCCTGTCCTACGCCTTCGTGCTGGTCATCGCGGTTGCACTGATCTTCTGCCAGTACTGGTTCAGCGCCAAGATCGCCATGTACGCCATGCACGCCAAGGAGGTGACGCCCGAGCAGGCTCCCGAGCTGCACGGCGTCGTCGACCGGCTGTGCGCCCTCGCCGACATGCCCAAGCCCCGGGTGGCCATCGCCACGACCGACATCCCCAACGCCTTCGCCACCGGACGCAGCCCCAAGTCCTCCGTCGTCTGCGTGACCTCGGGGCTGCTGCGCCGGCTCGAGGAGCCCGAGGTCGAGGCGGTGCTCTCGCACGAGCTGTCGCATGTGGCCCACCGCGACGTCGCGGTCATGACGATCGCCAGCGGCCTCGGGATGATCGCCGGCCTGCTGACCCGCGTGCTGTTCTACTCGGACATCTTCGGCGGGGGCGGCCGGGGCGGCAACAACAACCAGAACCAGGCCGGCATTGAGATGCTCGTCCTCCTCGTGTCCGTCGTGGTCTACTTCGTGAGCTTCCTGCTGACGATGGCGCTGTCCCGGTATCGCGAGCTGGCGGCCGACCGCTCCGGCGCGCTGCTCATCGGACGGCCTTCCCTCCTGGCCTCGGCACTGGTCAAGATCACCGGGGAGATGGGACGCATCCCGACCAAGGACCTGCGCGCCGCCGAGCCCTTCAACGCCTTCTTCTTCACCCCGGCCGTGGCCAACGGCGCGGCCCAGGGCCAGGGCGGCGGCTTCAGCTTCGGCAACCTGTTCCGGACGCACCCGACGCTCGAGAAGCGTCTGGCCCAGCTGGACTCGCTGGAGCGCCAGCTCGGGCAGGCCGGCCCGGCCAACGGCACCGTCTGACGGTCGGACGCTGCGGGTGGGCCTCTTCGATACGATCCTCGGCCGCACCAAGCCGGTCCGGGCCAATCTCGACGCGCTGTTCGCACTGCCGACGGCGGCGCTGACCTTGCAGAGCGCCGGCGGCCTGGTCACGTCGGGCCACGCCGGCGTGTGTTGGAAGCCGCCCCCTGGTCAGGCGGCCGCCGACGCGCAGAAAGAGATCGCCGAGCTGGTCGGCGACGGCTTCAGCTACGCGCAGGACAAGTTCGATTACGGCTGGCTGCTGCTCGACGACTCCGACCTCGAAGAGCTGGTCACGAAGATCCACATGGCCAACTCGACACTGCAGGACAACGGCTGGGGGCCCCAGCTCCTCGTCTCGGCCTTCGGCTTCGTTCCCGGACCTGACGCCGCCGGCGATGCCCGGCCCTTCCGGCTCATCTACCTCTTCAAGCGCGGCACCTTCTACCCCTTCGCCCCCGTTGACGCGGAGAAGGAACGCCGGGACACCGAGCTCGAGTTGCGTATCCGGACCATGGTGGGCGCCGACCTGCCGGTGGAGGCCGACCTGGCCCGGTGGTTCCCGCTGTGGGACATGCCCGTGGCCTGACGGTCCTTTGTTCACCTGCCGTTCGCGGACGTGCTCCGACCGCTGGTCCGGGCGTGCAGACTGCAGGACGAGAACCGAGGAGGTGTACTGACGTGGAGGAGACCCTGGACCGGATCATCGCGCTGGAGGGCGCGGTGAACTTCCGCGACCTGGGCGGCTACCAGGCTGGTGACGGCACGCGGACGCGCTGGCGCACGCTCTTCCGGGCCGACGGCCTGGGCGAGCTGACCGAGACCGACCTGGCGGTGCTGCGCCGGCTGGGCATCCGCACGGTGATCGACCTGCGCTCGGGGTCGGAGCTGGAGCGGGGACGGTTCGACGTGGAGGCCCACCCGGTGGCGTTCCACCACTTCCCCTTCATCGACGAGCTCCCCGACGCACAGGACTTCGACCGCCGGCCGGGCCTGCTCGGGACGCAGTACCTGGAGATCGTGCGCGACGCCGGCGGGCAGATCCTGGCGGCTCTCGACGTTCTGGCTGCCCCCGACGCGCTGCCGGCGGTGTTCCACTGCACCGCCGGCAAGGACCGCACCGGCGTCCTGTCGGCGGTCGTCCTCTCCCTGCTGGGCGTGGACGAGCCCACCGTGGTCGCCGACTACGCCCTCAGCGGAGCCGCCATGCTGCGGCTGCGGGCCAAGCTGATTGCGAAGTATCCCGAGGGCCGGGAGACCATTGAGAACATCGACGGTGTCTTCTCGGCCGACCCGGTGCAGATGGAGCAGCTCCTCGACCACCTGCAGGAACAGTACGGATCGGTCGCCGCGTACGTCGGCGGGCTCGGCGCGCGACCCGGCCTGGTCGAGCGCCTGCGGGCCGCGCTGCTGGAGCCGGCTTCCCCCTAGGACTCGTCGTCGGCCCGGATGTCCGGGCGCAGGCGGTCGATGACCCCGGCCAGCGCCAGGTCCAGCAGCGTGATCCCGCCCGAGTCGTGCGTCGTCAGGACCAGCCGCACGGTGTTCCAACGGATGTCGATGTCGGGGTGGTGGTTGGCTGCCTCGGCGGCGGCGCCGACCGCGTTGACGAAGGCCAGCGCGGCGGCGAAGTCGTGCAGCTTGACCGTCGTCACCAGCGCGTCGCCCTCGCGGGTCCAGTGCAGCTGCTGCGCGTCGAGCTCGGTATCGACGTCGGCGTGGCTGAGCACGGGCTCCCTCACGGGTGCGTCATGTCCTCGGGACGCACGGCGGAGTCGAACTCCTCCCCCGTCAACAGCTCCAACTCGAGCGCGGCCTCCCGGAGCGTCTTGCGCTCCTTGTGGGCCTTCTTGGCGACCTTGGCCGCATTGTCGTAGCCGATGATCGGATTCAGCGCCGTCACCAGCATCAGCGAACTGCGCAGGTGCTGGTCGATCTGCTCATAGTCGGGCTGCAGGCCCTCCACGCAGAACTCCCGGAAGGCCCGGCAGGAGTCGGTCATCAGCGCGACCGACTGCAGCACGTTGTGGGCGATGACCGGCTTGCAGACGTTGAGCTCGAGGTTGCCCCGGCTGCCGGCGGTCGCCACCGCCATGTCGTTGCCCAACACCTGGATCCCCACCATGATCATGGCCTCGCTCTGGGTCGGGTTGACCTTGCCCGGCATGATGGACGATCCCGGCTCGTTCTCGGGGAGTGCCAGCTCACCGAGGCCGCTGCGCGGCCCCGACCCCAGCCACCGGATGTCGTCGGCGATCTTCATGAGCGAGACGGCCAGGGTGCGGAGCGCACCGTGGGTGAAGACCAGCGCGTCGTGGGCGGCCAGCGCGGCGAACTTGTTGGGCGCGGTGACGAACGGCAGGCCCGTCACCTCGGCGATCTGGCGCGCCACCCGCTCGCCGAATTCGGGGTGGGTGTTCAGCCCTGTGCCGACCGCGGTGCCTCCGGCAGCCAGCTCGTAGAGTCCCGGGAGCGTCTGCTCGATGCGCTCGATGTCGGCGGTCAGCTGGGCCACGTACCCGGAGAACTCCTGCCCGAGGGTGAGCGGCACGGCGTCCATCAGATGGGTGCGTCCGATCTTGGTGACGTCCCTGAACTCCTCCGCCCGGACATGCAGCGCGTCTCGCAGGGCCGCCACCGAGCGGAGCAGCCGGAACACGATCTCCTCAGCCACCGCGATGTGCATGGCGGTGGGGAACGTGTCGTTGGACGACTGCGACATGTTCACGTGGTCGTTGGGATGCACGGGGCTCTTGGAGCCCATGACTCCCCCGGCGAGCTCGATGGCCCGGTTGGAGATGACCTCGTTCGCGTTCATGTTGGTCTGCGTGCCACTGCCGGTCTGCCAGATGCGCAGCGGGAACTGGTCGTCGAGATCGCCCTTGGCCACCTCGCCCGCCGCCTGTTCGATGAGGCCGGCCAAGGCCTCGTCCAATTTCCCGAGGTCGCGGTTCACAGCAGCCGACGCGCCCTTGAGGATCCCGAACGCCCTGATCAACGGCGTGGGCATCGTCTCCGCCCCGATGTCGAAGTGGTGCAGTGAGCGCTGGGTCTGGGCTCCCCAGTAGCGGTCGGCGGGGACCTCGATCTCCCCCATGCTGTCGCTTTCGATACGGGTGTCGGTCACGGGCGTCAGCTTAGGACCGACGCCGTGGGCCTCCCGTGTCGCGGGTTCCGGGGTCCCCCGGACGCAGCCACCGCTCCGGCGGTGCCTCACCGTCGAGCAGCCGGATGGCGGCTTCCCGGGTCGGCACGCCCAGCTTGCGGAGGATCGACGAGACGTGGGTACGGACCGTGGTCGGCGAGACGAACAGGCGTTCCGAGATCTCGGCGGTCCCGGCGCCCTTGCGCATCAGTTCGAGGACGTCCCACTCGCGCCCGGTCAGACGGGCCGCCTGGCCGTCGGGCATGGCGACCCGCCGGTGCTCGCGGTCACGGAACTCGTCGACGAGTCGGGCGACCAGGGTCCCCGGGAGCGTCGCCTCGCCGGCCAGCACGCGCTGGAGGGCGTCGCCGATGGTGGCCTCGTCGAGACCCTTGAGCAGATAGCCGGACGCGCCGGCACGCAGCGCGTCGAACAGGTCCTCGTCCTGGCGCGACACGGTGAGCATGACGACCGAGGTGTCCGGCAGGGCCCCGCTGATCTGTGTGGCGGCGGCAATGCCGTTGCCCGGCATGTTGATGTCGAGCAGGCAGACGTCGGGCCGCTCGCGCTTGGCTCCCTCCACGGCGCCGGCGGCGTCAGCCGCCTCCACGCAAACGTGGAAGTCCCCGGTGCGCTCCAGCGCGTCACGCACCAGGGCCCGCGTCCGGGCGTGGTCATCGGCCAGCAGCACGGTGATGGGCGGGGTCATCGGAAAGCCACCGCGACACGCGTTCCGTGCTCGGGCACCGAATCGACGCTCAGGACGCCGCCAACCGACGCCGCCCGCTCCTGCATGCTCTGGAGACCGAAGCCTCCGGAAGAGGGCCCCTGCGCCGGGTCGAACCCGCATCCGTCATCCTCGATCACCAGTCGCAGCTGCTCATCGCGCTCGAGACTGACGCGGACGTGCGCCGAGGCGCCGTGGCTGGCAGCGTTCGTGATGGCCTCCCGGACGATCCGCAGCAGGTTCTCCCTGACCTCGCCGGGGACCTCGACGTCGTCGGCCAGCTGGAGATCCCAAGCCACGCCGAGTCGCGACCCGAGGTCCTCCACGGTCTGCGAGATGGCGTCGTCGAGGGACTGGGGCTGCGAGACCGAGAGCACGGTGATGGCCCGGCGGGCCTCGTCGAGGGCCCGGTCGGCGGCTCCGGCGAGGGCGCGGGCGTCGGGGGGCGCGGTCGTCCCGGCCGCCGCGCCGCGGGTCTTGCTGGCGATGAAGGCCAGCTCGTGCGCCAGACCGTCGTGCAGCTCGCGGGCGATGCGCCGGCGCTCCTCCACGGTGGCCTGCTCCTCGAGTGTGCGGTGGGCGGCCCAGTTGGACAGGGCCAGCTCCAGGAAGTGGCCCAGGGCGACGCAGCGGTCGACGCACTCCTTGGGGAAGGTCTCGCCCCCGGTGGCGACGGCCAGGACGCCGTGCACCTCCCCGTCGGGGCAGACGGGGACCCAGACGCCAGAGGTGATGCCGGAGGCGTCGAACAGCGGCTGCAGGGTCGGTCCCGCCTTGTCGCGGTCGACCTTGGCGGTGACGGGCTGGCGCGAGGTCACCGCCTCTCGCAAGCCGGGGTGCTCCTCCACCGGCCAGCGCCCGGCCACGTCCTCGTCGAGGTCGTGCAGCTGGGCCTGGACGACCACCATGCCGTCTTCGATCCGGAAGTAGGTCGCCCGGAGGACTTCGGAGCCGGGCGGCGACGCGATGCCCATGGCGAGTTGCGCGCCCAGGGCGGTGATCTGCGGCGGCTCCGACAGCTGGACGAGCTGGCAGACCGCGTCATTCAGCGCCTCCTCGTGCCGGAGCAGCCGCTCGGTGTGGGCGTTCGCCTCGACCAGCCGACGGCGCAGCAGGTGGATGGCGACGGACAGCATGGCGGCGATGGCGGTCGTGAGGATCAGCCGGCGCGCGAGGGCAGCCGGGTCCACGGTGGCCGACGAGGCGATGGTCGCCCCGATGATGGCGGCCACGATGAATGCGACAGAGACGATCGACTCCCAGCGCTTGCCGTAGAGAGCGATGCCCACCACCGGCATGAACAGCAGGACACCCAGGCCGTTGCCCATGCCGCCCGAGGCCACCATCAAGAGGGCCACCGACGACATGTACAGGGCCGCACCGACGACGAAGGTCCGGGGCGGCATGCCGCGGCGGGCGAGGATGAGGACGAGGATCAGCAGCAGCAGCAGATTGCTGACCAGATACGCCGCGCGGTCGACCGGTCCGGGAGGCCAGCCCACGCTGAGCTGTCCCACCACGGCCACGACGACGAAGGGCATGTAGCTGGACAGGCGCTCGCGCAGAACGGGGGGTGGCATCCCTCTCCGTATCGGCGTGGATCCGCCCAGGACTGAGTCTCTTTCGCGGCAAAAACCCCCATGGGAGCAGCGGCGCACCACTACGGCGCCGCGCTGTGGACAACCTCTCCGGGTTGCCGTCCGGCCCGGTGTCCAGATACCTCAGCGTTCCTCAAGGGGCCTCGGCGCGCCTCCGAAATCCCCGTTGGATCACGAAGCAACGAACCCGCCCGTGAGGCGGAGAGAGGACCATGATCGTGGAGGCACTCAGAGGCAAGGCAGGTCGCTGGTCGGTTCGGATGAAGGTCGTCTCGGCCGTGTGCGGATGCCTGGCGGTCGCTGCCGGAGCCTATGCGGCGACCAACTGGGTCGTGGGCCTCAACGCCGGGTCGTCCGGAGAGGGGCAGTCCGCCACCATCGCCAACCTGAGCATCACCGCGGTGGCCACGCCGGCGCCGGGCAACGTGCTGTTCCCGGGCGGGACGGGCGACGTGGTGGTGACCATCGCCAACACGAACTCCTATCCGGTGACCATCACGGCGGTGAACCTCCCGACGAGCAGCACCCAGGCCGGCGGCTTCACGACGAGCGCGCTCACGACCGCCCAGACCGGGTGCAGCAGCACCACGAGCGGCGTCACCTGGAACTACGCCACGGGGACCAGCGGCAGCTCGCACACCCTCACGACCCCGCTGACGGTGGGGGCCAGCGGGGCGTCGAACAACCCGCTCGTGGTCACGCTCACCAACGACGCCCTCATGTCGTCGACGTCGCCGGCGGCGTGTGCCAACACCTTCTTCTCCATGCCCGCCCTGACCGGCATCACGGCGACCGGTGGCGCAGCCACCTCGACGACGAGCCCGGCCACCGGCGGCTGGACCAGCTAATCGCCCCCTTTGCCTCAAGGGGACCGAGCGACAGCGACGAGGAGAGCCCACGCATGTGCCGTGGCGCTCTTCTCGTCGCTGTCGGCATCATCTGCGCCCTGAGTCTCCTCGTCTCGTCGGGGACGGCGTGGGCGACGCCGAACTGGACGGTACACGTGGCCACGGTCAACTCGGGCGAGGCGAAGGCACAGGCCCTGCCGACGGCGCCGACGGCGACATCCGCCTGCAGCAGCCCGGCCAGCGCCAGGACCGTGATCGTCGGCTGGGCCGCCATCACCCACGCCACCACCTACGGCATCTACCAGTCCACGACCTCGGCCACCGGGACCTACACCCTGCAGGCGACTGTCTCGACCACCTCATGGACCAGCGGCGTGCTCGCCGCCGGCCACTACTGGTACGAGGTCGTGGCCAACATCGGGACCAACTGGGCCAGTGCGAAGTCGGCGGCCACCGCGGAGCGGACGACCACCAGCACCACCTGCTCGTAACGCCGGTTCGTGTGCCGGCGGGCTAGCCGGGCGGATGGTCGTCGGGGCAGCCACCCGGCGGATTGTTGAATTCCGGGTCCGTGGTCCAGGCCCCCTGCGACCAATCACCGTCGACGGGGGACAGCCCGAACACCGATGTCATGTCGGCCAACAGGGCGGCGGCGTAGCGGGCGCTGCCCTCGGGGCACAGGTGGACCTTGTCGAGCTTGCGCACGCGCGTCCACTGGCTGCTCGGCGCGTGCGGGTCGCCCTCGGGCGGGAGCCATGCCGAGTACTTGCCGTCCAACAAGACGGAATCGGCCAGCGGGAAGTACATGACCCGGCCCGGGAAGTCTGTGGTCATCTTCGCGGCGATGTCGTTCCAGGCCCTGACGCCTGCCCGACGCTCCCTGTTGTAGCTGGGCGTGTCGGCCGGGTTCGCCGCGGCCAGGTCTCCCGATTGGGGGAACTCGGTGAAGATGACCCCCTCGACGCCGTTCCCCGGCGTCAGCATGGTCGCCACGGCCCGGCGCAGCAGGTTCGTGTACTGCACCGGCTGGTGCAGGGCGTTGGGCGTCGTCGGCCCGTACTGGTCCCAGCTCCACGAGGCGACGATCACCTGCGCCCTGGTCTGGCGTATGAGATTGGGGATGGAGGTGGGCCAGTTGGTTGCGGTGGTGAGCCCGAACCCGAGAATGGTCCGGGTGTCCACCGTGGCCTCGCCGGTGGCCTGGAGCGACGCGGTGATGCCGAAGGAGGCGTCCTGCATCACGGAGTCGCCGATGACCATCACACGGAGAGGATCGGCCGGCGACGGTGCGGACGTCAGCCGGATGGGCTGCTGGCCGGCGTAGCCGCCGGCGCCGGGGACCGTCTGGGTGGAGCCCGAGGACGCCAGGTGCGTGGTGCCCGCCACCGAGGAGGGATCGGCCACGGCCGGGATCGTGGCGATGACGATGATGACCGCGGTGACGACGCCGGCCAGTGGCGCCGCCCACACCCGGAAGCCACCACGGAACCTGGCCAACCGGATCGGTCGCTCGACCAGGTAGTAGCTGGCCGTCGAGACGACCAGCGTGACGCCGATGCGCAGCAGGTTGAGGGGCCAGGTCGACAGGCCGGTCCTGGCGCCGTTGAGGTAGACGATGACCGGCCAGTGCCACAGGTAGACCCCGTAGGAGATGGTCCCGACGAAGTGCAGCGGGCGCAACGACAGGGCACGGGCGAACCAGCCGCGCTCGACAAGGCGCGCGTCGGCCACCACCAGGGCTCCAAGCGCGGCGCAGAGTAGGAACCCTCCCCGGAACATGAAGTTCGTGGGCAGGCCTCCGGGCGTCCCCGCCCGCACCCAGAACACGCCCAGGACGACCGCCGCGGCCGGCCCCACCCAATGGAGCGTCCGGCGCGCCCGAGCGCCCGGCTGTCCCCGTGCTGCGGCCAGGAACGCCAGCGTGGCGCCTGCCATGAGATCGAACAGGCGCGTGTCCGTGCCGTAGTAGATGCGCGACGGATCTCCGCCGTTGAACAACATCGCCATCAGCACGGAGGAGCCCACACCGAGAACGACGGTGACCGTCACGCCCAGCCGGCGCCAGCCCCTCCGGCCGAAGCGCAGCAGCACCAGGAGCACGAGCGGCCATACCAGGTAGAACTGCTCTTCGATCGCCAAGGACCAGGTGTGCTGCAACGGCGACGGCGTGGAGAACTGGGCGAAGTACGACTGGTGCGCGTAAATCAGGTGCCAGTTGTTGACGTACAGCAGCGTGGCGATGGCATCGCCGCGCAATCCCGAGAGGTCGATGAGCCCGTTGGCCCCGGGGCCGCCGAAGAGCGCGTTGCAGATGAGGTAGAGCGCCAGCGCCGCCACCACGAGGAAGAGCGCGGGAAGCAGGCGGCGGGCCCGGCGTCCCCAGAAGGCGGCCAGGTTGATGCGGCCGTGCTCGACCCACTCCTCCAAGAGGAGCGTCGTGATCAGGAACCCGGACAGCACGAAGAAGAGGTCGACGCCGAGGTACCCCCCCTGGGCCCAACCGATCTGGAGGTGGTACGCCACGACGCCGATGACCGCGGCGCCGCGCAGGCCGTTGAGGGCGGGGAGATGACGTCCCGTGACCGCGGTCGTGGCCGACGCCGTGTCCCCCCGCTCCTGGGCCAGGGTCACGTCGGTCACGCCGGCTCCAGGCGGCAGGCGCCGATCGGCCCCGACGTGGGTTGCAGCAGGAGGTCGGCGGAACCGGCGACTGCCTCGGGCAACCCCTCGCCGCCGGTGAGGTCGAACGCGATCAGCGGGCTGCGCTCCCCAGCCGGCCGCGCCCGGTCGGCGGGTGCCCGGACGGGGAAATGCGGGCCGGCGCTGACCACCTCTCCCGCCTGCCACAGGGCCCGGCACAGGGCAACGGCCTCGGCCAGGGATTCGGTGAAGGGAGGGGCGAAGCACAGCACGCTGCGGCCTCCCGAGGCGAGGTCGAGACTGGTGACGTCACGGGCGAGCATGGCCGGATGGCGGTCGCCGTCGCGCAACGAGACCCGGGCACCGAGCAGCACATCGGGGACGAGGGGGGCGAGGCCTGCCGCCAGGACGATCGGGTCCCCCAGGGCGCCCTCGCACAGGAACACGGCCGCGACACCCCCTGCCGCCGCCTCGGCCGCCTGGGCGCGCAAGCCGTCCACGTCAGCGGCCTGGAGAAACCGTCCTTCCACGGCGAGGCAGGTTAGGGCGCCCGGGCGCTCCCGACGGTGCGGGCGGCTCAGGCCCGCTCCCACCATCCCCCGGCGTCGCGGGCCAGGCCGGCCTGGCCTATCGCTCCAGGCCGCCGCACAATTCGGCCAGTTCGAGCCCGGTCACCCGGGCCGGCTCGTCCAGCGGGGTCGAGGCCGATCGGGCGGCCAGCAGCCGGTTGCGGACCGGGAAGCGCCATTTCTCGGCCGGGGACACCCACCGGGGACTCCGAGACGATCACGCCCCGGGACGCCCCCCGCTGGCGCAAGCTCCATCTCGAGGACCCCCGGGCTCCCGACGCGACTCGCCTGCGTGATTGATTGCCGAGTATCAGGGGAGACTCTCGCCTCTCCGTCAACGTAGATGAGTAATGAGTGGGTGGCAACCCCCATTGCAGGTGTCGAGTGAGCAGTCGGTCCCCCGTTCGGGGCTACGGCGTCGTCACGTTGTCGCGACGAATGGGTCGAGTGGTCGGTGCTGCGGCGATTGTGGCAGCTCTGCCGGCCACTGTGATCAGTGCAGCGGCGTCGTTCACGCCTGCCGTCGGAGCCGCAACGACGTGCTCGGTGGTCGACGCGACCGCCAACACCGCTTACGGCTCTCTACAGGACGCGGTTGCGGGCGCGACGACAGGCGACGCCCTGGAGGTGTTCGGCACCTGTACCGGCACCACAACTATCAGCACGAACCTGACCATCACCGGCCAGGCTGCAAACGGCTTCACCGCGCCCACGCTCGATGGCGGCAGCGTCGACAACAGCGTCACGAATTCCGTTCTCACGATCTCCTCGGGCGCCACTGTCGCGATCGGCAACCTCATGATCACTGACGGAAATGCCGCCTGGGGCGGCGGCGGGATCCTGAACTTCGGCTCGGTGACGGTTACCGGCAGCACCATCAGCAACAACACCGCCAGTGGTGGCTGGGGCGGCGGCGGGATCCTCAACGACGGCTCGCTGACGGTTACCGGCAGCACCATCAGCAACAACACCGCCACAGACGCCCAAGGGTGCACTGTGGACCAAACCTGCATCGGCGGCGGGATCTTCAACTATCCGGGCAACTCGGTGACGGTCACCGGCAGCACCATCAGCAACAACAGCGCCGGCACTCAGGGCGGCGGGATCTTCCAAGGCGAGGGTCCGATGGCGGTCACCGACAGCACCATCAGCAACAACAGCGCCGGCTCCTACGGCGGCGGGATCTACAACGACACCACGGTGACGGTTACCGGCAGCACCATCAGCAACAACACCTCCGGTTACATCGGCGGCGGCATCTACAACGATGACGGCGGCGCGCCGACGGTCACGGACAGCACCATCAGCGGCAACTATGCCGCCTCCGAAGGCGGCGGGATCTACCTCAACTTGACCACGATGACGGTCACCACGAGCACCATCAGTGGCAACACCGCCGGCGGCTCGGGCGGCGGGATCTACAACTACGAGAGCTCTTTGATAATCGTGAGCAGCACCATCAGCGGCACCTCCGGCGGGGGCGGGATCTACAACTACTCCGACACGTACCCCGGCTCCGTCTCAATCGCCGGGACCATCGTCGCGACAAACGGTGCGAACTGTGCCGGAACGGCAATCACCGATGACGGCTACAACCTCGAAGACGACGCCGCTGCGAGCTGTGGCTTCTCTACCGCCAGCCATGACGTCGTCGGGCAGAGCCCCGACCTCGGGACGCTCGCGAACAACGGCGGTCCGACCGAGACAATGGCCCTTTTGCCTGGAAGCCCTGCTATCGACGCGATCCCGAACCCGACGACGGTGAGCATCGGCACGCTCTGTGCGGGAACGGACCAGCGGGGCGTTTCTCGCAAGACGCCGATGTGTGACATCGGTGCGTACGACACCGTCAACCAAGCGCCGAGCTTCAGCGCCTCGGCCAACCCGACCTCGACCGCCTACGGCAACACCGTCTCGTTGTCGGCCGCGGGCCTGCCCTCCGGTGCCACGGGCACGGTGAGCTTTACATCGAGCGGGTCCACGCTGTGCTCGAACTCGGTGTCGTCGGGCTCGACGTCGTGTTCCACCGCCGTACTACCCGCGGGCACCTACCCGGTCACGGCCACCTATAGCGGCGACGGCAACTACGCCGGCTCCACCGCCTCGACGAGCTTCACTGTCACCGAGGGGTCGACCACATTCAGCGCCTCGGCCAACCCGACCTCGACCGCCTACGGCAACACCGTCTCGTTGTCGGCCGCGGGCCTGCCCTCCGGTGCCACGGGCACGGTGAGCTTTACATCGAGCGGGTCCACGCTGTGCTCGAACTCGGTGTCGTCGGGCTCGACGTCGTGTTCCACCGCCGTACTACCCGCGGGCACCTACCCGGTCACGGCCACCTATAGCGGCGACGGCAACTACGCCGGCTCCACCGCCTCGACGAGCTTCACTGTCACCGAGGCCACCCAGGCCACGCTCACGGTCACGTCCACCTCCGGCACCTACGGCACCGCCCTCCCCCTCACGACCTCCGGGGGCTCGGGCACCGGTGCGGTCACGTACACCGTCAAGAACGGCACGGCGACGGGGTGTGCCATCAGCGCGGCCACCCCTTACGAGCTCACCTCGACGTCGGCCGGCACATGCAAAGTGACCGCCACCAAGGCCGGTGACACCAACTACCTGCCCGTCTCGTCGGCCGCCACCGTGGTGACCTTCAAGATCACCCAGGCCACGCTCACGGTCACATCCACCTCCGGCACCTACGGCACCGCCCTCCGCCTCACGACATCAGGAGGCTCGGGCACCGGTGCGGTCACGTACACGGTCACGAACGGCACGGCGACGGGGTGTGCCATCAGCGCGGCCACCCCTTACGAGCTCACCTCGGCGTCGGCCGGCACATGCAACGTGACCGCCACCAAGGCCGGTGGCACCAACTACCTGCCCGTCTCGTCGGCCGCCACCGTGGTGACCTTCAAGATCACCCAGGCCGCGCTCACGGTCACGTCCACCTCCGGCACCTACGGCACCGCCCTCCCCCTCACGACATCCGGGGGCTCGGGCACCGGCGCGGTCACGTACACCGTCAAGAACGGCACGGCGACGGGGTGTTCCATCAGCGCGGCCACCCCTTACGAGCTCACCTCGACGTCGGCCGGCACATGCAAAGTGACCGCCACCAAGGCCGGTGACACCAACTACCTGCCCGTCTCGTCGGCCGCCACCGTGGTGACCTTCAAGGCCACCCAGGCCACGCTCACGGTCACATCCACCTCCGGCACCTACGGCACCGCCCTCCGCCTCACGACATCGGGAGGCTCGGGCACCGGCGCGGTCACGTACACGGTCACGAACGGCACGGCGACGGGGTGTGCCATCAGCGCGGCCACCCCTTACAAGCTCACCTCGACGTCGGCCGGCACATGCAACGTGACCGCCACCAAGGCCGGTGGCACCAACTACCTGCCCGTCTCGTCGGCCGCCACCGTGGTGACCTTCGCCAATGCCACCTAGCGGGAGTTTCCGGGCTCACGAGTGAAGAGCCAGCCTTCTCCCAGCCAATGGGTGTCTTGGGACTCGCGGGTGGAGTACCCGACTCAACGCTTGGGAGCGTAGGCGTCGAGTCCAAAGCCGGCCGCGCCCGGTCGGCGGGTGCCCGGACGGGGAACTCAGGCCCGCTCCCACCATCCCCCGGCGTCGCGGGCCAGGCCGGCCTGGGCCAATCGCTCCAGGCCGCCGCACAGCTCGGCCAGTTCGAGCCCGGTCACCCGGGCCAGCTCGTCCAGCGGCGTCGGGTCCATGCTCAAGGCGTCGTAGACCTGCCGGTCCCTCTCGGGGGCCATGGCCGGGGTCGGGGCCGATCGGGCGGCCGCCGGCACCCGTCCGTCGACCTCCCGGGGCACGGCGACCGCGGCCCCGAGGAGGGTCAGTGCAATGAGGATGTCGCCCGACGAGCACACGGGAAATGCGCCGTCGGCGAGGAGCGCGTTCGTGCCCTCGGACGTCGCGCTGCGGATGGACCCCGGCACCGCCCCGACCGGTACGCCCCTGTCCACGGCGGCCTCCACGGTGTGGCGCGATCCTCCGTGGTGGCGGCTCTCCACGACGACCACGACGTCGCTCAGGGCGGCCAGCAGCCGGTTGCGGACCGGGAAGCGCCACTTCTCGGTCGGGACACCCGCCGGGGACTCCGAGACGATCACGCCCTGGGACGCCACCCGCTCCCATAACCGCTCGTGCCGCCGCGGATACGCGTGGTCGAGACCACCCGCCACCACGGCCACGGGTGGCGCGCCGGCACCGCACGCACCTTCGTGCGCCGCACCGTCGATGCCCAGGGCGAGACCGGACACGACACTGACACCCGCGGCCGAGAGATCGGCGCCGAACTGTGCGGCGACGCCGATGCCGTAGCGCGTCGGCGCACGGGTGCCCACCAGCGCCACCGTGGGGAAGGCCGCGAGCGCGGCCGGGTCGCCGAGGCAGAAGAGCACGGCGGGGGCCCGCGGGTCGTCGGCGAGCCGCTCGGGATAAGGCGGCTTTCCGGCCAGGAGCACCTGAATGCCGAGGGCGCTGTGCCGCTGCCATGCCCTGGCCACCTCGCGCACGGATCCCCCCGCGTCCGCAGTGGCGCGCTCCCACGCCTGTGCCGGGCTCTCCACGGCCAGCATCGTGCGCAGGCGGGCGGGACCCGTCGACGGCAGGGAGGCCAGGGCAACCGCATAGGCCTCCTGCGGGAGCTCCGGCCCGCCGTCGGCGCTCATGCCGCCACCACAGCGCCGCCCGCACGCAGCGACAGGGCCTCGGACGCGTGGGCGAACGACACGACATCTGCACCGTCGAGGTCGGCCACCGTGCGGGCAACCCGCGTCACCTTCTGCAGCCCGCGGGCACTCAGACCGCCGGCGCGCAGCTTGGACGCGAGCAGGTCGGCGGCGTCCTGGTCCATCGCCGGCTCGCCGTCCCGTTCGCTCGCGACGGCACGCGCCGCGGCCACGCGCCGGGCGGCCGGCGCGGACGGCTCGCCGGGCGTGGCCGAGAGGAGCTCATCGGGATCGGGGCGGCTGAGCGGCACGACGAGATCGAAGCGGTCGAGCAGCGGCGCCGAGATCCGTCGCCGGTAGCGGGCTCGGGCCACGGAGCTGCAACTGCACGCCCCCTCGTACACGCCCTCCCCGCAGGGGCACGGGTTCATGGCGGCGACCAGCAGGAAGGCGGCAGGGAACGCCACCGTCCCACCGGCGCGGCTCACCCGGATCACACCCTCTTCGAGTGGCTGGCGCAACGCCTCCAGTGCAGCCACCGGGAACTCGCCGAGTTCGTCGAGGAACAGGATGCCGTTGGTGGCCAGGCTGATCTCGCCGGGCCGGAGGGACCAACTGCCCCCGCCGACCAGGGAGACGATGGAGGCCCGGTGATGCGGGCGCCCGGAACGGAGGCCGTTCGAGTAACGCGCCGTCGGGCAGGGCACAGCCGGCGGCCGAGTGGATGCGCGTGACCGCCAGGGCCTCGTCGGGAGTGAGCGGCGGGAGCAGCCCTACCAGGCGCTCGGCCAGCATCGTCTTGCCCGACCCCGGTGGCCCGATCATGAGCAGGTGGTGCCGGCCGGCCGCCGCGACCTCGACAGCCCGGCGGCCCAGGGCCTGGCCCCGCACGTCCGACAGGTCGGGCGGGTCGGGGGTGTGTCCCGCCCCGACCCGGGGCGGGAGGACGGGCCAGCTCGCCTGGCCCCGCAGGACGGCCACGAGCTGGCCCAGCGTGGCCGCACCCCGGACGGCCGCGCCGCGCACCAGGGCGGCCTCGCGGACGTCGCACAGCGGGACGACAAGGCCGGACGGCGCCGCCGCGTCGGCGAGGGCGATCATGCCCGGAATGTGCCGGAGCGAGCCGTTCAGCCCGAGCTCGCCGCAGAAGGAGAGGCTCTCGGTGCAGGCGGGGCTCAGCTCGCCGGCGGCGACGAGCAGGCCCACGGCGATGGGGAGGTCGAGCCCGGCGCCCCCCTTGCGCAGGCCGGACGGGGCCAGGTTCACCACCGTTCTCCGGAGTGGCCACGGCAGGCCGCTGGAGAGGATGGCGGCACGCACCCGGTCACGGGACTCACGCACGGCAGCGTCGGGCAGGCCCACGATGGTGAAGCCGGGCAGGCCGTTGGACACGTGGACCTCGACGGAGACCGCGCTGGCGGTGGCGCCGGTCAGGACTGCCGAATGGACGGCGGCGTGTTGCACCGTGGTGAACGGTCGCCATCTTCGGGTGTTGTCACGGTTCGTCGGCTCCGGCCGCTCCGAGAATGGGCCTATCGGTGGTGCCCGACCTGCTTGTACTCGAAGACCGTCGTCTTGAGAATGCACGCCGCCGGCTGAATGATCTCCACCCGGAGAATGCCGGTGGCGACGTCGAAGTCGACCCCCTCCGCTTCGAACGTGCCCGAACAGCTGCTCTGTTGCGGGATCGCCCCCAGATCGACGACGTGCCCGCTCACGCTGGTGCCGTGCAGCGACGTGGGCAAGGTGACCTCCAGCAGCGGCTTCTCGTTCGGGAAGAGGGTTCGTGAATCATCATCGGACGCACAGATCAGCCTCACGGGAGTCACGAAATCACACCCCTGAATGTCGTTCACCTTGTGATCGAGCTTGATGTACCCGGCCAGTCGGAGCGATCCGCCGTCAGGCGAGGTGGCGTGGTTGAGCCATGGGGTCGGATAGATCTGCAGATGACGCATGGTGCCCCACTCGCCGGCAATCATCCATTGGCCGTCAGGAGAGATGGCGTCGAAGGAGTTGTTGTACAGCTCACCCGGCACCAGCGTGTGGACATACTCCAGGCTCTTGCCCGCGGGCGTCGTGACGAGGAACATCTTCGAATTCCCGGAGCTGGGACCTTGATAGGCGTCGAAGACCGAGCCGTCGAGCGAGTCCGGATCGCCGATGTGGGTCCAGCCCTGAGCCGAGAGGTTGGGCGGCACGGACTGGATCCCCCTGTACAGCTCGCCGGCTCTCTGTCCTCGCTCCTGCACCGTGGCCACGCCCTCGCCGGCTCCGAGCGTGTTCTCGACAGAGCTCCCGACCTGCTTCCAGCCGGAGATCCCCGCCTCCTCACTCGCGACGGCGGAGCTGTTGCGAGCGCCCGCAGCCCCTGCGGCAGCGCCGGGTCCCGGGCTCCAGAGAACGGCGGCGACAGTCAGTGGGGCGAGCCAGCCGACCTTCCATGGCGCCGACGTCAGTCGCATTCTGAACCCGCTCCCCGTCCCCGCTGCAGCATCCCTGCGCAGCCGATGTGCCCCACAGCCGCTTACTAACTTCTCACGTATCCACGACGAAGGTGGCGCAGAGGCGGATCCTAAGATCACCCCGTGGAACGGCTCGACCGCGAGGGCAGAAGAGCGGACAGCGTCCGGCGTTGCCTGCTGAGCCTGGCCGACGTGTCCGACGGTGGAGAGATCAGCGAGCTCGACCACGCGCTCCAAGTGGCCACACGAGCGCTGCGGGCGGGAGCCGATGACGAGCTCGTCCTGGCCGCGTTGTGCCACGACATCGGCAAGATCTTCGGCGACGCCGGCCACGGTGAGGTCGCCGCCGAGCTCCTCCGACCGCACATCCGATCCGAGCTCGTCGAGGTCGTTCGTCACCACGCAGCATTCGCTGCCCGGCATTGGGATGCGACCCTTCATGGGTCGACGGACCCCAGAAGAGCAATTCGAGAGTGAACCCTGGTACCCCACGGCCGTGATGTTCGTGGACGAGTGGGATATGCGGTCATTCGATCCCGACTACCCGAGCGCGTCGCTCCATTCGTTCACGCCGTTGATCGACGGGCTGATCCGAGGGGTCTGACGGGGACTGCCGTCCACGCCTCGGCCCGGACGGCAGTTCCGGCCCGTAGGGTCGGCGTCAGGATCTGAACGACCGGGTCCGCCACCGACAAGGGAGGACGAGACGTGACCGTGACCCTCATCACCGGTGCCAACAAGGGACTCGGGTACGAGACCGCCCGTCGCCTCATCGCCGAAGGGCACACCGTCTACGTCGGAGCCCGCGACGTGGGTCGCGGAGAGGCGGCGGCACGTGAGCTCGGCGGCCGATTCGTGCAGCTCGATGTGACCGACGACGAATCGGTGGAGCAGGCCGTGCGGGTCATCGACGAACACGAAGGCCGACTGGACGTCCTGGTCAACAATGCGGGGGTGAGCTGGACCGGCGACGTCAGCGGGCCCGTCGCTCTGCAGGTCTTCGATACGAACGCGGTCGGTGTCATCCGCGTCACCCAGGCCGCGCTCCCGCTGCTGCAAAAGTCCGAGATCCCCGTCGTGGTCAACGTCTCGAGCGCACTGGGCTCGTTCTGGGCCGTCACCAACCCGGAACGGCGCCAGTTCCACTTCCCGTCCATCATCTACGGCGCCAGCAAGGCCGCCGTCTCGATGCTCACCGTCCAGTACGCCAAGGCATTTCCCGACATCAAGTTCAACGCGGTCGAGCCCGGCTTCACCGCCACCGACCTCACCCCCTTCAGCAGCGCCGGCCAGCCCGTGGAGGACGGCGCGGAGGTGATCGTGCGCCTGGCGACCATCGGTTCGGACGGGCCGACGGGGACCTTCTCCGAGAACGAGGGCTCCCTGGCGTGGTAGTCCCGGGGTAGCGTTCCCCTCCATGAGGGAGCGTCTGCCGCTCTGTTTGGTCCTGGCGGGGACCTTGACGGTCCTGGCCGGGAGCATCATCACCGTGATGTTGCTCGTGCGCCGTGACGGCTGCGACGGTGTGGCGACCGGTTGCCAGGGCTACACCAACAGCATCCACTGGACCTTCCCGCTCATCCTCCTGGGTGCGGTGTGCTTCGTCGCTGCCGGACTTTCCGCCACCACTCTCGGGCGAGGTCGTCATCGGGGAGTTCCCCGCGACGAGGCCACGGAGAGGGACGGGCCGGGTTCCGGCTGAGCCGCTCCGCGCTACCGGAGCGACCGCACCTCGGCGAACCCGTTGCGAATGGCGGTGTCGCCACCACTGGTCGCCTCGAATGCGCAGCGACCCTCGCCCCGCGGGTGGATCCGAACCGTCAGGTCACGGTCGAGGAAGGCCGGGGAGGCAAACCGGACGGCCAGGCGCCTGAGCCGGGAGGGCTCCCCGCCGCACATGTTCTCGACCACGACCCTCGCACAGAGCGCCATGGTGCACAGGCCATGGAGGAACGGGCTCTCGTAGCCGCTGCGCCGGGCCGCCTCGACGTCGAAGTGGTGGTCAGAGAAGTCGCCCGAGACGTCGGCGTAGCGGCGCGCCATCTCCAGGTCGACGGGGACGACCTCCTCCGCCATGAGGCTCCGCCGGTCGACCTCGGCGATCGCGTAGTCGGGCAGGCCCGGCCCCGCCGAGTTCGCGGTGGTCCCGAGGAGGACGGTGGTCCACCACTGCTCGGCGACGAGTTGTGCGTTGCTGTCGGTGGTGATGTGGAGGAACGTGATCCGAAGGTTGTCGCCTGCGGCCCGGGCGCTGTGGGTCTCGACGACCGTGCAGAGCTTCTCACCGGGCACCACGGGTCGGTGGAGGAGGAGGTCGTGTTGCCCGTGTACACCGCTCCGCGCCGCGGCGAAGACGGGTTCGGGGACCAGCTCGAGCATCGCGGCGAATTGGGCTCGGTAGGCCTGAGTGGCGAGAAGGGTCGGAGGGAGAGCTGTGCCCTCCACGTAGCGCTGATTGCTGTCGCCGGTCGCCAGCGCCAGCGCCGCACCCATGCCGGCGTCGAGCACGAGCTCGTACGGGCCCGCCCGGTCTCCGGCGTTCAGCCTGTCCGCAGCCACGAGCGCGATTCAATCAGCTCGGACGCCACGACTCGGCACGGTCGTGCGGCTGGGCCAGGCCGGTCAATCGGACGCGAGCCGCGCCAACAGGGCTGCCACGAGGTCGGGTCGGCAGAGGAAAGGTGAATGATCCGTCGCCCACTCCACGACCGAACCGCACCGCGTGGCCATGATGCGCTGGAGGTCGGGGTGCACCGCCATGTCATGCGTGCAGACGGCGTACGTGGAAGGTGTGGTGTGCCAGGCCACGGCCCGAGGCGTCCCCTGCAAGGTGACGAGTGGCTGCGGGCCGAGGCGCGCCAACGCCCAGGCGACAGCCTCGGGGTCGCAGTCGTTGTAGAGACACTCGGCCGCGCTCGCAGGATCGAGGCTGATCAATTCGTCGGGGCTCATTCTGAATGCGTCCCCCAGGTTGGGCCGGCCGTCGTGGGAAATGTGGCCGGCCTCGCCGTCAGCAGTCGCTGCGCTGACGCACGACTCGCCGGCCTCGAGGGCGAAGGCTGCGATGTAGACAAGGTGGCGGACCTTGTCGAGGGCCCCCGCCTCGGTGATGACGGCTCCCCCGTAGGAGTGGCCGACGAGCACCACGTCGTCGTCGCCTCCCTCGATCACCTCGCGCACGCGGGCCGCGTCGGCATGGAGGTCACCGAGTGGACCGGCGTCCTCCCCGTGGCCCGGGAGGTCGATCGCCGTGCAGGCAATCCCTGCGGAGCCGAGCAGGGCGAGCACCCGCTCCCAGGCCCAGGCCCCGTGCCAGGCCCCGTGCACCAGGACCACCCGTCGTTCCATCCCTCCAACGTAGGGCGCGCCGGGCCTCGGCCGGATTCCTCCGGGAAATACCACGGCCGTGGCGGTCCCACCCCCTAGGCTCGGAGCATGGGGCAGGGCGACGTGCCGACGTCACGAGGGGGCCCACTCCGCCGACGCAAGGAGAAGCGGCAGCTCGAACACCTCGCTGCGTCGTCGGCGCGGGTCGGGACGCCAGTGGCATCGGCGGCGCACGTCAAGGTCATCGGGGATCAGCCCGCAGCCCCCGCGGCGACGTCGAGACACAGGAACCTGATTCGCCGGACTCCCGCGCTCCCGAACCGCGCACCGGCGGCTTTCACGTGCGGGCAGTGCCGATCGACCAACCGGTCGGCGACTGACGGCGGTCTCGACGGGGTCCCGGGAGTCCTCCGGTCCCAGCCCGGCAGCGGATGGCTCAGGCGGGAAGGGTTGCGGTCCGGGCATAGACGAGCGTCGTCAGCCGGCCGTGCGACGAGTCGGAGAGCTTCACCTGA
Organism: uncultured Acidimicrobiaceae bacterium; assembly: GCA_963804055.1. Lineage (GTDB taxonomy): Bacteria > Actinomycetota > Acidimicrobiia > Acidimicrobiales > RAAP-2 > Bog-473. The sequence goes on from CAWDOU010000013.1 coordinate 158,786, forward strand.
ATGGGCGCATCCGGACCGTCTCCGAGCACGGCGCACTCCGAGCGGACGGGTCCGTCGGCAGTCTGGGCCAGGTAGCGCAGGTCGAGCTCGGTCACGACGGCGGCGGTGCCGAAGCGGGCGGATGCCAGCTCCTCGGCCGCGGCCTCGGCGAAGAGCGCCACCATGGCGCCCTGCAGGGTCCCGGCAGGATTACGGAGCTCAGGGGTCACGGGCATCTCGAGCGCCCCCGCAACGGCATCGAGCACCACGATGCCCGCCTCGTCCCGGAGCGGACGGTCGAGCGTCCGCGATCCGTCGAACATCGTCGACATGCGGCCCGGTGACGCCGGGGGCTTGACCGGATCCGCATCGCGACGCGGCACGCGGGCGAACCCGATGGCGCCGGTGGCCACCTGCGCGCCGTCCCCCGTCACGACATCCACGGTTGCGGTGGCCGATCGTCGGCCCCGTCGCAGGACGGTCGTCCGGGTGGAGACGAAGTCGGGTGCCGGCACGGGACGCATCCGCACCGACATGTCCGAGGTCAGCATCCACGTGGCGGGGTCGTCGTCGAGAATGACTCCGGCTGCCACGTCGATCAGGAAGGCCACCATGCTGGCCCGGAGCGCGCCATGGCGCAGGAGCTCCGCCCGGGGACGCAACGTCAGCCGGAACTCCCCGTCCTGCACGTCGGCCACGACACCGAGGCGGGCGGGGATGGAAAAGCTCTCGTCGAGGAAGTCCGTCATCGGTGCGCCGGGGTCAGGCATGGCTCGGCACGCTATCGGCAGCCTCACCGTCGCCACCAGTCTCCCGGCCCGGGTGAAGGACCGTCGGGCGCCGGGCGACGAATTGCTGGCAAGGTGGCGACCATGGATCCGATCGACGTCGACGCGTTCGAGGCGCTCGTCGCCGATGCGCTCCGCGCCATTCCCGACGAACTGCGTGCCGACATGGAGAACGTGGCCATCATCATCGATGACGAGAGCCCGCCGGGCCGCCTCTACGGGCTGTACGAGGGGATTCCCCTGACCAAGCGCGGCACCTACGCCGGGGCGCGCCCGGATCAGATCACGCTGTTCCTGGCCACGATCTGCCGGTCCGCTCGCACGCCCGACGAGTTGGCCGGCCGCGTGCGCGTGACCCTGCTCCACGAGGTCGGCCACCACTTCGGTCTCGGCGAGGCGCGGCTCCGCGAGCTGGGCTGGGCCTGAACGCTCCTACTGGGGCGGCAGCTCCCCGGTCGGAGGCCGGGCGGGCGTGGCCACCGGCGGCGTGGAGCCGTTGGCGCCGGCGTCGCCCAGGTTCTCGTTGCGCAATGTCGACAACAGCACCTCGGCTGCTCCCATGAGGCTGGTGGCCTCGTAGGGCACCACGATCTTGGCGTTCTCGGACGACGCAATGTCCTGGAGCGCCTTCAGCTGCAACACGGCGAGGGTATGCGGGTTGATCGTCGCGGTGTCGATGGAGGTCAGGCGGGACGCCTCGCCTTCACCGCGCAGCTCGAGCGCCTTCTTCTCGCCTTCGGCTTGGAGCTCGAGCACCTTCATCTGCGCCTCGGCGCGCAGGATGGCTGACTGTTTGGCGCCTTCGGCCTCGAGGACGGCCGCCTGCTTGCGCCCGCCGGCCGAGTTGACGGCGGCCTGCTGCTCGCCCTCCGATTTCAGAATGGCGGCGCGCTTGTGCTGCTCGGCTTCCTTCTGCTCGGACATCGCCTGCACGACGTTCATCGGGGGCGTGATGTCGAGGATCTCGATCCGGTTGAGGCGGACGCCCCATTTGGCAGTGGCGTCGGCCATGTGGTCCTGCATGCGGCTGTTGATCGTCTCGCGCTCGCTCAAGGCCTGGTCCAGCGACAGCTCACCGAAGACGGCACGCAGCGCGGTGCGCGAGAGTTGGTCCACCGCGAGCTGGTAGTCGTTGATTTCGAAGAGTGCGGACTTCACGTCGATCACCTGGCAGAAGATGGTGGCACTGACCTGGAGCGACACATTGTCCTTGGTGATCACGGCTTGCTGGTCCCCTGTCATCGGGAACTCGCGCACGTCGATCTTCTCCATCTTGTCGACGAAGGGCACCAGGATCCGCATGCCGGGCTGGTCGACCGACTTGAACTCGCCCAGTCGCTTGACGACGCCGACGCTCCCCTGCTGGACGATCTTCACGAAGCGCGAGAGGAACAAGGCGCCGAGCCCGACTCCGGCCAGTACGGCGACGATGACGACCCCCAACACTTCTCCGGCCGATGCGAACATGCGGGTGCCTCTCTGCTAGCTGTCGGCGGCGTAGACGACGAGCAACCCACGCTCGACGTCAGCGACGACGACGTCGGTCCCGATGGGGATCGTGGCGTCGGGGTCGAGAGGGATGGCGAGCCATTCCTCACCCCGGGCCCGGATCCTTCCGGGATGGTGTGCGCCCTCAATGGCCTTGGTCACCAATGCAGTGTCTCCGACCATTCCTTGGACGCCATTCAGCACGAAACGCAGTCTATTAGCGGCCGGTGAAGACGGGCTCCCGCTTCTGCGCAAAGGCGGCCATCGCCTCCTGGGTGTCCTGGGTCGAGAAGTTCAGGGCCTGGCACCGGGCCTCGTCCTCCACCGCCTGCTCCATGGAGGCCATGGATGAGGCGGCCAGCAGGGTCTTGGTCATCGACAGCGCCAGGGGCGGACCGCCGGCCAGCGTCGTGGCCCAGCCGTCCACGAAGCCGTCGAGCTCCTCGACCGGCAGCGCCCGGTTGACCAGCCCGATGGCGGCGGCTTCTTCCCCACTCCACATGCCCCCGAAGAGTGCGATCTCCTTGGCCCGGGCCAGCCCGACGAGACGGGGCAGCAACCACGATGCCCCGTTGTCGAGCGCCAGGCCCCGCTTGGCGAAGATCATGGAGAGCTTGGCCCGCTCGCTGCAGACGACCAGGTCGCAGCCGAGGGCCAACGACAACCCGGCACCGACCGCAAACCCGTCCACCTTGGCGATGGTCGGCTTGGAGATGTGGTGCAGGGCCAGGGCGACATCGCCCAGGCGCCGCATGCGGGCCAACCCGGAGCGTGTCGGATCGGTGGCGGGGCCGCTGGGGTCCGAGAGGTCGGCGCCCGAACAGAAGGCGCCTCCGGCCCCCGTCAGGACCATCGCCCTGTCATCTGGGTTGTCCTCCACCTCCTCGAAGGTGGTGCGCAGCTCGGTCAGCATCTTTCCGTTGGCGGCGTTCTTGCGCTCGGGGCGGTTCATCGTGACGGTCACGACACCGTCCTTGCGCTCGACGATCAGTGTCTCCATGGGCACGGACCCTATGCCGCGCCGCCTCAGAACGCACCTTCGACGACCTCGAGGCTCCCGTCCAGGACACTGACCACGTCGAAGCGGACCGCGGCCCAGTGCCTCCTCTGCTGCCACAGGTACGCCGCCGCCAGGCGCCGCAGGCGCCGCTGCTTCGACACGGTCACCGCTTCGAACGGATGACCGTGTACGAGCCCGGTCCTGGTCTTGACCTCGCAGACGACCAGAGTCGTGCCGCGGGCGCAGATCAGGTCGATCTCGCCCGACCGGCAGCGCCAGTTCCGCTCCAGCACGGCGTAGCCGAGTGCGCGGTAGTGCGCTGCGGCCCGGCGCTCTCCGAAACCTCCGAGTGCCCCGCGGCGATCGTCGCTGCTCCCCACTGCAGGGAGAACGGTCCCTGCCGCGCTCCGTGCGTCAGAGCTCCTGTTCGGGCAGCCGTTCGATGTTCACGTCACGGAACGTGACCACACGCACCTCGGGGACGAACCGTGCCGGGCGGTACATGTCCCACACCCAGGCGTCGCGGATCTCCAACTCGATGCAGGCCGGCGTCGTGTCCGACCGCACCGTGAGGGACACCTCGTTGGCGAGATAGAAGCGGCGCTCGGTCTCGATCACGTAGGTGAAGACGGGAAGGACGGCCCGATACTCCTGGACGAGCCCGAGCTCGATCTCGGATTCGTAGCGCTCGAGATCTTCCTCGCTCATGCCGCGACCGCCCTACGCGTCCGCGTCCTCCTCGACGGCATCGTCGACCTCGGCCTCACCGGCATCGACCTCGTCGGCGACGTCGACGTCGTCGACCGCGTCCACGACGTCGACCTCTTCGAACTCCTCGACGTCCGCCTCGACCTCGTCCTCGACCACCGCGTCGGCCACGGCCTTGCCCCGCGGGATCCGGCGCTCCTTGATTTTGGCGGCCTTCCCGTGCCGGTCGCGCAGGTAGTACAGCTTGGCTCGGCGGACGTCGCCCAGCGTCGTGACCTCGATCTTGGCGATCGTCGGCGAGTGCACCGGAAAGGTCCGCTCGACGCCGACTCCGAAGCTCACCTTGCGCACGGTGAACGTCTCTTGGACCCCGCCACCCTGGCGCCGCATGACGGCGCCCTGGAAGACCTGCACCCGCTCACGGTTCCCTTCCACGACCCGCACGTGGACCTTGACGGTGTCGCCGGGGCGGAAGTCGGGGATGTCGCCGCGCAGGCTGTCGCGGTCGATCGTTTCGGTGGGGTGCATGAGAGGCGTCCTTCGGTCACACCGGCTCAGTGCCGGACGGAACATCGTAGCCGTGCTCGGCCAGGGCCCGCACGTCGCCGGCACTGAGCGCGGAGGCCCTGACCAGGCGCGCAATCAGATCCGGGCGACGTTGGGCCGTCCGCAGGAGGGCCTCCCGGCGGCGCCAGGCCGCCACGGCCGCATGGTCCCCGGACCGGAGCACGTCCGGGACCGCCCAGCCTCTGAACTCGGCCGGCCGGGTGTAGTGGGGGTATTCGAGGAGCCCTTCGGCGAAGCTCTCGTCCCGGGCGGACTCGTCGTTCCCGAGCACGTCCGGCAGCAGTCGGGCGACCGCCTCGACCACGACGAGCGCGGCCAGCTCGCCGCCCGCGAGCACGAAGTCACCCACGGACAGCTCGCCGTCCACCAGATGGTCGGCGACCCGTTGGTCGACCCCTTCGTAGCGGCCACACAGCAGCGAGAACCCTCCCTCGCCCCGCGTCGCCAGCTCCACCGCGAGGTCCTGGTCGAAGGGCCGACCCGCGGGCGCGAGGAGGAACAGGGGCCGCGGAGCGTCGGGCACCGACTCGACGGACCGAAAGACGGGTTCCGGGCTCAGCACCATGCCCGCTCCCCCGCCGAACGGGCTGTCATCGACCGAGCGGTGTGCGTCCTGCGCCCCGTCACGCAGGTCGTGGACGCGCACGTCGAGCGCACCTGATGCCGCGGCCCGGCCCAGAATCGACGTCCCGCAATAGGTGGTGACCACCTCGGGAAAGATCGTGAAGACGTCGATCCTCACGTCGGTCGCATCACAGCTCGAGGAGCCCTTCGGGGATGTCGACGTCGACCGTCCGCGCCGTCGGGTCGTGGGCGGTGACGAAGCGCACCGGGATCAAACCTCCCGATTCGAGCACCATCAGGTCGCTGGCCGGGTTGGCCTCGACGGAGGCAACGACGCCGAGCGCCGTTCCGTCAGCGTTCCGCACGGTGGCGCCGACGAGCTCGTGCACCCACAGCACGTCGTCCACATCGTCGAGCGGTTCGGCCATGAGCTCCAACCCCCGCAAGCCGTCGGCGGCGTCGCGGTCGAGCACGCCCTCGAACTGGACGATGTAGCGGTCCGGCCCGAATGGCGTCGCCCACACGACTCGCAGCGTGCCGCGGGCGGAGGTCAGCTCCGATCCGGGATCGACGCGCCGGGTCTGGTCGGTCCAGAGCTGGACCACCACCTCGCCGCGCAGGCCGTGGGCCTTGGCGACCCGGCCGACTTTGAGCAGATCAGTCGTCGACGATGTCGACGCTGGCCTGGACGCCGTCCTTGGCGCCCGCCACGTTCACCAGTGTCCGGATGGCCTGCGCGGTGCGCCCACGTCGCCCGATCACCCGTCCCATGTCGTCGGGGGCCACGTGGAGGTTCAGGCGCAGCCCGCCGCGACGCTCCTCGGTGTCGATGACGACGGAGTCGGGGTCGTTCGAGAGCGACCGCGCCAGGTACGTCAAGACGGCCAGCGCAGTCCCGCCGTCTGCGTCACCGGCCTCGTTGCCCGCGCCGACCTCGTCGTCGAAGTCGTCCACGTCGTCGTCGTCGGCGACCTCGGACTGGTTGATGTCGCCCGCTTCGTAGAGGTCGGTCACTTGGCCCTCGCCGCGGCGAACTCGTCCCAGGCCCCGGACGTCTTGAGGAGTCGCTCCACCCGCTCGGTGGGCTGCGCCCCGTTCACCAGCCACTTCACCGCCTTGGCGTTGTCGATGTTGATCACGGCGTCCGGTTCGGCCGTCGACGAGCCCCGGGGGGCGTAGGTGCCGACGATCTCGAGGAACCGGCCGTCACGCGGCGATCGGCTGTCAGCGGCAACGACCCGGTAGGTCGGCTGCTTCTTCTTACCCATCCGCACAAGGCGGAGCTTGACTGCCACGGACTGAATCCTCCACTGATCTGGACGTCTTGGCCGTCCATTCTGGCAGATAGCGGGGCTACCGGCCTTTCGGTGGGGTAACCCGGCCACCCTTCTTCTTCTTCTTGGTGCCTTTGTTGCCGCTCACCACGGGCCGGGCCGGTGCCGGGGCCGGCAGGCCCGGGAAGCCCGAGGGCAGGTCACCGCCCTGGTCCATGAGCTGGGAGAGCATGTCGAAGTCGGCTCCGGGCGGTGGGGCGGGCAGGCCCGCTGCACCCTGTTGGGCCAGCTTGCGGGCGGCGCGACCGCTCATGCCCGCCATGTTGGGCATGCCCGGCAGGTTGGGCATGTTGCCCGAGGCCATCCCCTTCATCATCTTCTGCATCTCTTTGAACTGCTTGAGAAGCGTGTTGACGTCCTGAATGGAGGTGCCCGACCCCCGGGCCACCCGGCTGCGGCGGGAACCGTCGAGCAGGGCGGTGTCGTTGCGCTCGGCGGGCGTCATGGAGCACACGATGGCCTCGACTTTGGCCACCTCGCCGTCGTCGATCTGCCCTGCAGCCTGGCGCATCTCCTTGGACATCCCCGGCATCAGGCGCATCAGACCGCCGAGAGACCCCATCTTCTTGACCTGGCGCAGCTGGGAGAGGAAGTCGTCCAAGGTGAACTGGCCCTGCATGAGCCGGTTGGCGCTCTTGGTCACCTCGTCGGTGTCCATGGTGCGCTCGGCCTGCTCAATCAGGCTCAGCACGTCGCCCATGCCGAGGATGCGGTCGGCCATGCGGTCCGGGTGGAACAGATCGAAGTCCGCCAGCCGCTCGCCGGTGCTGGCGAACGCGATCGGCTTGCCCACGACGCCCTTGACCGACAGGGCGGCGCCACCGCGGGCGTCGCCGTCGAGCTTGGTCAGGATGACGCCGCTGAGCTCGAGCGTGTCGTGGAACGCCTTGGCGGTGGCCACCGCGTCCTGCCCGATCATGGCGTCAATGACGAGGAACGTGTAGTGCGGCTGCGTGGCGTCCGAGATGTCACGGATCTGCTCCATGAGCTCTGCGTCGATGGCCAGGCGACCGGCGGTGTCGATGATGCAGATGTCACGGCCGAGGCGACGGGCCTCCTCGAGCCCCGCCTTGGCACAGGACACGGGGTCGGTGGGCTCGCTGAAGACCGTGACGCCCGCTTGCTCCCCGAGCACGCGGAGCTGTTCCACGGCGGCCGGGCGCTGGAGGTCGGCCCCCACGAGAAGGGGGTTGCGGCCCTGCTGCTTCCACCACAGGGCGAGCTTGGCGGAGGTGGTGGTCTTCCCTGCGCCCTGCAGGCCGGCCATCAGCACGACGGTCGGCGGCCGCGAGGCGTAGGTGAGCTTGAGCGTGTCGCCGCCCAGGACGCCGATGAGCTCCTCGTGCACGGCCCGGACCACCTGCTGGCCGGGGGTCAGGCTCTTGGCCAGCGCTTCGGTGCTGACGCGGAGCCGGATGCCGTCACAGAAGCGGCGGGCGACGCTCAACTCCACATCGGCCTCGAGCAGTGCCGTACGGATCTCCTTCAGCGCCTCGTCGAGGTCCTCGTCGCTGATGCGCCCCTTGCCCCGCAGTCGCGTGGAGATCCGCTCCAGGCGGTCGGACAGGGCGTCGAACATGGTTTCCCAGGTTAGTGGCGCCGGCGGCCTGGGCCGCTGCGTCCCGTGGCTCGCCGTGGCGGCGAGGGGCCGGCCCTGGGCTAGCGGTGCGAGATGTCGAGCACGAACGCGGTGAGGGGGCCCCGTCCGCGCACCCCGAGCTTCCCGTAGATGTTGTCGAGGTGCTTCTTCACGGTGGCCGCGGACATGTGCAGGTTCTCGCCGACGGCGGCATTGGTCATGCCGCTGACCACGCAGCGGACCACTTCGGCTTCTCGGGTCGTCAGCCCCAGGGTCTCGAAATCGGGTTGACGTTGGTCCGGTGATTCCGTTCGGAGCAGGAGTGCGCCCGGGTGATCCGCCTGCGCCGGGAGATAGCGGAGCGACGCCCGGGCTCCGCGGCTGCCCGCTCGCAGCGGCTTGAGGAGGGCCAAGGTCTCGGACCCCGAGGCCAGCGAGCGCTGTTGGTCCAGCCACCGCTCGAGCCTGAACGGGAACGGGCTCGCGTCCGTCGGTCGCCCGAAATGCCGGTACAGCGCGGTGAGTGCTCCGGGCGTCAGCTCGAAGGGCGGATCGGAGAGGACGATCACGTTTGCACCGCCGTCGACTGCGGCATCGGTGGCCACCCGCAGCAGGGACCGCAGGCGGTCCTGATCCTTCGCGTTGTACCAGGCTTGGGCCAGGTGCGGCCGCAACATGTTGAGCACAGCGCGGTCTCGTTCGGAGAAGTCCTTGTCGGATCGCACGGCCACCATGGCCAACAGAACCGGCCGTGGCGCGGGGAGCGCCAGTGACATCTGGTATTCGATGCCGAGGTGCCGGTAGACCTGCTGGTACACCGAGCTCGCGTGTGGTACTCGTCCCGCGTCCAGAAGTCGCTGATCCGTTTGGCCGATCCGTCTGCGGTCATGCTGTAGTAGCGCATCAGAGGGTGCTCGTCGGCCAACTCCACCAGAAGGGTCTGGAGATCCTCCGGCGCGGAGAAGGACTCGGGCTCGGCGACGTAGCTCATCCGCCCGGCGCTGGGGTCGACCTCGTTGAGGGCCAGGGCGTCCGACGGCACCAGCCCGGCCAGCTCCTTGACGGCCGCCCGCGAGAACTCGTCGGGACTCCGGGCTTGACTGACGCTCTGCACGACCGCGAGCACCCTCTCGAGGTCGGAATGCGTCAAGCGCGCCATTCCCCACCGTATCGAGGTCCTTCGTGCACATGCCGGGTTGACGGACCGGTTCGGCGGGGCGGCCCGTCGCTCCCCGTGCTCGAACGGCCGCCGGCCGGCGAGGTCCCACATCCGGGTCGTCGGTGCCCGAACACCCCAGCGGCCACCGGCTACCGTCTCGGCCCATGCTCCTCCTCAACCCCCGGCGCCGGACGCTGGCGCTGGTGGCCCTGACGGCCGCCGGCACGCTCGGCCTTGCCGCCTGCAGCTCGTCGCCGTCCAAGTCGTCGAGCGTCGCCAAGGTCTCCTACAACACGGGCAGTGGCCCCGACGCCACGACCACCACCACGAACGCGGCGGGACAGACGACCACGATCGGCACCATCCCCGCGGCCGACCTGTCGCCTGCGGGCACCGCCGGGCAGGCACCGACGGTCACCGTCCCCGGCGGGGCGCCGCCATCGGGTCTCGAGAGCGCCGATCTCATCGTCGGCAACGGTCGGGAGGCCGCTCCGGGAGACCAGGTCACCGTGCAGTACGTCCTGGCCACCTACTCGGCCAAGCAGGTGATCCAGTCCTCGTGGACGAGCCAGCCCTTCACCTTCACGCTCGGCGAGGGGCAGGTCATTCCCGGCTGGGACCAGGGAGTGCCTGGCATGCACGAGGGCGGCCGGCGTGAGCTCATCATCCCGCCGAGCCTCGGCTACGGCGCCAAGCCGCCCCAGGGGGCGCAGGGCATCGCCGCCAACGACACGCTGGTCTTCGTGATCGACCTCCTCAAGGTCGACTGAGGATCACCGGTGGAGATCGCCGCCCACATCGACGCACTGCGGGTCGAGGGCGAGCGGATGACCGACGCCGTCGCACGGGCGCAGCCCGACGACGCGGTGCCCTCGTGTCCGGACTGGGTCGTGCGCGACCTGGCCCGGCACACGGGCGGGGTGCACCGCTGGGCGACGGGCTTCGTCCGAGGGAGGACCGAGCCCGTCGACGCCGATCTCGACGATGTCGCGGGCACCTGGCCACCCGACGCCGGGCTGGCCGGCTGGCTCGGGCAGGGCTGCACCGACCTCGCGGACGCGCTGGCCGCCGCACCCGACGACCTGCAGTGTTGGACCTTCCTGCCCGCCCCCTCGCCGCGCGCCATGTGGGCCCGGCGTCAGGCGCACGAGACCGCGATCCACCGGGTCGACGCCGAGCTGGCCGCCGGGCTCCCCCTCACGCCCCGGGCACCCGACTTCGCCGCCGACGGCGTCGACGAGCTCCTGATGCTCTTCGTCCCCCGCCGCAGCACGCGCCTACGGGCCGACCCGCCGACCACCTTGGCCGTGCGCTGTGCCGATCTCGACGCCGCCTGGCTGCTCCGCCTGGACGACAGCGGCGTGACCACGACGCATGCCCAACGCGACGTTGCCGCCGCGTGCACGGTCACCGGGAAGGCCGGCGATCTCTACCTGGCCTTGTGGAACCGCGCCCCGGCGGACGACCTGGCCGTCGAGGGCGAGCGCGCCGTGCTGGGACGCTTCTCAGACGGCGTCCGGATCCGCTGGTCCTGACCGGTCCTGACCGGGTCAGACGCTCAGACGGTCGGAACCGTCGGAAGTCGGTCGGGCCCCGCCGGCGCCCGAAGAGCCAGTACGCCAGCGAACCCGTCGTGTTCGTGGTGGCCCACAGGCGCCACAGGCGCTTCGGACCCCGCACCGCCTCGTCCGGACGGCGGCGCAGGTCCCGCAGGGTGAAGCGGGCCAGGATCACGTGGACGACGAGGATCGCAATGAGGATCCGCTTCTGTTGGTCGTTCAGGTCGAAGGGGCCACGGCCTCCCGGCACGGCAGGCGCTGGTGGCTCGGGCCTCCGGTCCGGGTCGGCGCCGTTGCTGCTCTCGTCCATCAGGTCGCTCACGCGTCCACCTCAGTCCGCCGTCAGGAGGGCGTCGACGAACGCCTCGGGATCGAAGTCGACCAGATCGTCGGGGCCCTCGCCCAGCCCCACCAGCTTGACGGGCACGGAGAGCTCGCGCTCGACCGCCACGACGATGCCACCCTTCGCCGTCCCGTCGAGCTTGGTGAGCACGATCCCGGTCACGTCCACGGCGTCGGCGAACTGCCGGGCCTGGGTCAGTCCGTTCTGGCCCGTGGTGGCGTCGAGGACCAACAGGACCTCCGTCACGTTGCCAGGGTCCCGGTCGGCGATGCGCCGGATCTTCTTCAGCTCCTCGACCAGGTTCACCTTGGTGTGCAGGCGTCCCGCCGTGTCGGCCAGCACCAGGTCGTTCTTGCGGGCCGCGGCACGCTGCACGGCGTCGAACACGATCGCACTCGGGTCGGCGCCCTCGGCGCCGCGCACGATCTCGGTGCCGGTGCGCTCGGCCCACATGGCGAGCTGGTCGGCCGCGGCGGCGCGGAACGTGTCGCCCGCGGCGAGGAGCACCGAGTGTCCCGCCGCGGACTGGCGCCGGGCCAGCTTGCCGATCGTCGTCGTCTTGCCGACGCCGTTGACGCCGACGAACAACCAGACGTCGGGGTGGCCCTCTTTCCCGTCGAAGCGCAGCTCCCGCGACCCGACGCCGTCGAGGAGCTGGCGGATCGACGCGCCCAGAGCCGCGACCAGGTCGTCGCCGCCGCTGATCTCCTTCGTCTGCACCCTGGCCCGCAGTTCGTCGAGGAGCGCGCTGGTCGTGCTCACGCCGACATCGGCCCGGATGAGAGCCTCCTCGAGCGATTCCCAGGTCGCCTCGTCGATCCGGCCCGACCGCAGTGCGGCCACGGCGCCGCTGAAGAGCCCCCGCACGCCGCCGAGGCGGCTCTTGTACGACGGTGGCGCCCCTGGGGCCCCGGCGACCTCGGGCACGCCCGTGGGCGGACCGACCGGTGCGACCTCGGGCTCGGCCCGGGTGGCCGGAGGCGCCTGCGGGGGCGGTGACGGCGGGGCGCTCGGCGGGGCTGTGGGCGGGGCCGTCGTCGTGCCGCGCGGACGCCGTCGCGACCGGGTCAGGGCGACCGCGCCCAGGGCCAGGGCCAGCACGGCCACCACGACAATGACGATCACGACGGCGGTCACGGGTGCGGGTCCTCCGGCTCGTCATCGCCACCGCTGCCCTCGGCCGCCGCGGCCGCCGCTTCGGCCGCCGCCACCGCCGCTGCCTCCTCGGCGTAGGTCGCCTGGTCGTCGTCCCCGTACGCGGCGTCCTCCCGCGTGGCCCGCCGCGTCCGGGCGACCGCGGTCACCCCGGCGATGACACAGATGACAGCGACGACGATGAAGACGAAGCCGAGCGTGCCGGTCACGCCGGCTCTTTCTCCTTCTCCACCTTCTGGCTGACCACCTGCGACGAGCCGCCGGGCGCCATCGTGACGCCGTACAGCGCGTCGCCCGTCTCCATGGTGCGCTTCTGGTGGCTCACGATGAGCAGCTGCGCCTCGTCCCGGAATTCGTGCACCAGGGCCAGGAAACGACTGAGGTTCACGTCGTCGAGCGCGGCCTCGACCTCGTCCATCATGTAGAAGGGCGAGGGACGGCTCCGGAAGACGGCGAAGAGGAAGGCCAGCGCCGCCATGGAGCGCTCGCCGCCCGAGAGGAGCGAGACCCGGCGCACGTTGCGACCGGCCGGGCGCACCTCGATCTCGACGCCCGTGTTGAGCAGGTCGTCGGGCTCGAGCAGCATGAGGCGTCCCGTGCCGCCCGGGAAGAGCATGGCGATGAGGGCCGAGAAGTGCTCGTTGACGTCGGCGGCGGCGGCGGCGAACGATGTCATGATCTCGTGGTCGAGCGTGCGCACCACCTCGTGCAACTCGCGGCGCGCGCCACGTACGTCGTCGACCTGTGCCTCGAGCTCCTTGTGGCGCTCCTCCAGGGTCGAGAGCTCCTCGAGCGCGAGCGGGTTGACCGGACCCAGCGCCGACAGCTTGCGCTCCAGCTCCTCGGCGTGCTGCGGCAGCGTGGTGCCCTCCGGCGCCTCGGGCGCGGGGAGGCCCGTCAGCTCCTCCGGGGTGGCGCCGAGGTCGCGCGCGATGTGCTCGTGCAGTGCCTCCAGGCGCAGATCGACCTCGTTCGACTCCAGGTCGAGCGTCCGGGTCCGCGAACGGACCGCCTCGAGGCGTTGCTCCGTCGTGTGGCGGTCCTGGCGCAGGCGCTCGAGCTTCTCCCCGCCGGCGCGCACGGCGTCGACCTGATCCTGGTAGTCGTGGCGCAACGATTCGAAGACGCCGTCGAGCCGCTCGTGCTCGCCCTGGACGAGGACCTCCAGCCGGGCGAGCGCCGCACCCTCGGCCTCCAACCGGCGCCGGCGCGTCGCCGCGGTTGCGCGCTCTTCCGCATGGCCCTGCAGGCGTCGCTCCACCTCGGCCTGGCGCTCGGCCAGGACCCGCCGGCGCTCGACCACGCCGGCCACGCGCACCTCGAGCTCCTGCCGGCGCCCCCGGAGCCCGACGCGTCGCTCCTCCAGCGCCTCCCAGGCCTCGAGGGCCTCCTGCAGCTCGGGCAGCGACCCGGCCAGCTGCGCCTGCTCGGCGGTCACGTCGGCCAGGCGCTGGTGCGCCGCCGCCATGGCGGACCGGGCCTCCTCGAGCTCGCCGGCGACCCGGCGTTGCTCCTCGGCCGCGCGCTCCCGGTCGGCCCGGCCGGTCTCACAAGCCGTGGCGTGGCGGTCGTTGGCCCGCTCGGCCGCCGTGCGGGCGTCACGGCAGCGCCCCAGGACGATGCGGCTCTCCGCCAGGTGGGCCCGCGCCAGCTCGGCGGCCGCGGCCGCCTCCTCGGCGCGCCGGCGCGCCTCTTCGACCGAGGCCGCCGTGACCACGCTGGTGGCCGAGCGCACGCGCCAGCCCGTGGCGGCGAAGCGATCGCCTTCGGGGGTGACGACCACCAGGTCGTCGCGGGCCAGCGACAGGTCGATGGCCTCCTCCCACCCGTCGACGCGGACGGCGCGGCCGACCAGGGTGTCGAGCACCGACTCCGCGACCGAGCCGCCGTGGCGCACCCGCACGTGGCGGCGCACCGGCTCGGCGCTGCTCGCGGCGGGCAGGTCGCCCATGGCCGGCGACGACGTGGACCGGGGCGTCAGGACGGCACCCGTGACCCCGCCCTCGCGCAGGGTGGCCAGTGCGGCCTGCGCCGAGCGCCGGCCGTCGACCACCACCGCGGAGACGCCGGCACCGATGGCGGCCTCGAAGGCGGCGTCCCACCCGTCGTCGATCTCCACCAGATCGACCAGTGAACCGACCACGCCGTCGACGTCGCGCAGCAGCTCGCGCCCGCCCGCGCCCTGCAGGTCCGCCAGCGCGCGCTCCAGCGCCTCGGCCCGGGCAGCCGTGCGGTAGCGCGCCTCCTCGGCCTCGTCGGCGGACACCTGGGCCGCCTCGGCGGTCTGCACCGCAGCCTCGAGCTCCGCGCTTCGGGCCGCCAGCTCGGCCTCGAGGGCAGCCGTCGCCTCGTCCAGCTCGTCGGCCTGCCTGGCCAGGAGATCGGCCCGCACCGCGGCGCCGGCCGTCCGCTCCTCGAGCGCGCCCAGCCGCGCCCCGAGCGCATCCATGTCCTCCTGCTCGCGCACCGCGGCGCGGGCCGCGGACTCCGTGCGGGAGCGAACCCGGGCGATGGCCTGGTCCGGCGCGTCGTCGCCGAGCACCGAGGCCCAGCGCGTCCGCAACCCCGTCGCCTCGTCGTCCAGCGCGGCCAGCGCCGCGTCGAGCTCGGCCCGCTCGGGCGCCCCGCCGGCCTCCTCCTCGGCCTCCGCCGCCACCAGCTCGGTGGCCAGTCGTGCCGCCTCGGCCTCGAGCGTCGAGACCACGTCGACGTCGGCGGCCGCATCGAGGGCGGCCACCACGCCACGGCTGCGCTCGCGCAACACGCCGGAGAGCCCGCGGGCGCGCTCGACCAGTCCCTGCACCCGCCCCAGCGCGTTGGCCAGGTCCTCCTCACGGCGCGACGACAGCTCGGCGGTGGTCGACGTCGCCTCGGCGTCGAGCTGTTCGAGGGCCTCGTGCAGCTCCGTCTCCTCGTCACGGCACACGGCCAGGTTCTGCACCGCCGCCCGGCGGCGCGCGCTCAGGTCGGACTGCTCGGCCCCGGCGAGATACCGCCGCACCGTCAGCAGCTCCGTCGCCACGCTGTCGTGCGAGCGGGCCGCCGCCGCCTGCCGCTCCAGGGGCCTGATCTGGCGCCGCACCTCGCGCACCAGATCGCCCAGGCGCTCCAGGTTCTCGGCCGTCCCGGCGAGCCGGCGCTCCGCCCGCTCCCGGCGGCGCCGGTGCTTCAACACGCCGGCCGCCTCCTCGATGATGGCCCGCCGGTCCTCGGGCCGGGCGTTGAGCACGGTGTCGAGCTGCCCCTGGCCGATGATCATGTGCTGCGTGCGGCCCACGCCCGAGTCGCTGAGGAGCTCCTGAATGTCGAGCAGCCGGCACGGCGCGCCGTTGATGGCGTACTCGCTGTCGCCCGAGCGGAAGAGCGTCCGGGTGATGGTGACCTCGGACAGCTCAATCGGCAGCTTGCCCGACGAGTTGTCGATGGTGAGCGACACCTCGGCCCGGCCCAGCTGGGGCCGCGACGACGTCCCGGCGAAGATGACGTCCTCCATTTTGGCCGAGCGCAGCGAGCGCGGGCCCTGGGCCCCGAGCACCCAGGTGACGGCGTCGACGACGTTGGATTTCCCGCTTCCGTTGGGGCCGACGACCACGGTGATCCCGGGCTCGAACTCCAGCACCGTCGGGTCGGCGAAGGACTTGAAACCCTTCATGCTGAGCGACTTCAGGAACATCGGGGCGACCCTACCGGAGGCCTACGGGCGACGGGTGGCTCACACCTGGCAGTGCTCGCAGAAGAAGGTCGAGCGACCGCCCGCCTTCACGCGCACGATGGTGTTGCGGCAGCGCCGGCAGGGCTCCCCCTCGCGGTCGTAGACCTGGTGCGAGCCCTGGAAGTCGCCGAGCTCGCCGAAGAGGTCGCGGTATTGCTCGTCGGCCAGCGAGGAGCCGCGGTGCTTGATGGCGTCGGCCAACGTCTCCACAATTGCCCGGTAGAGCCGGCGCACCTCCGTCGCGGTCAGCGAGTCGGCCGGCCGGTCGTAGCGCAGGCCGGCCTGGTAGAGCATCTCGTCGGAGTACAGGTTCCCGATGCCCGCCGTGAAGCTCTGGTCCATCAGGAGCGCCTTCACACCGCCGTGATGCTGGTGCAGCAGGGCGCCGAAGCGGTCCCAGCTCATCAGGTCCTCGATGGGGTCGAACCCGAGGTGGGCCAGCTCGGGGATCGCCTTGCGGATGGCGGCGCCGTCGCCGCCCGCCGTGCCCGAGACCGGGCTCAAAGGGGTCCCGTCGGCCTTGAGGGGCGGGGTGGAGACGAACATCTCCCCGAAGGTGCGGGGGTCCACGTAGCGCAGCTCGCCGCCCTGGGTGAACGTGATCACCACGTGGGTGTGCTTGGGCTTGGGGTCCTTGGGCGACTTGACCCGCAGCAGCTGCCCGCTCATGCCGAGATGCACGACGAGCGTGTCCCCGGTATCCAGCGTCAGGAGCAGGTACTTCCCCAGTCGCCCCACGGACTTGATGGTGTGGCCCTCCAGGAGGGCCCGGAAGTGCTTGGCCGAGGCATGCCGGCGCACGGAGCGGCCGTTGGAGACGGAGACCGCCTTGATTTTGCGGCCCACCACCTCACGGGACAGGTCTTGGCGCAGCGTCTCGACTTCGGGCAGCTCAGGCACTGGTGAGGCCCTCCCAGGCCGCTCGCGCGGCCTCCTGTTCGGCATCCTTCTTCGAGCGTCCTTCGCCCGCCCCCCAACGCGTCCCGCCCAGGAAGACCTCGGCCATGTAGACCCGGTCGTGGTCGGGCCCCGACCCGACCACCACGTAGCGCGGCGTCCCCTCGCCGTCGCGCACGGCCTTCTCCTGCAGGCGGCTCTTGTGATCGAAGTCGTCGGGCTCCTCGCCGGCCCGCTCGATGGCCTCGCCCAGCTCGCGCAGGACCAGCTCGCGGGAGGCCTCCCAGCCGGCGTCGAGGTAGACCGCGCCGAGAATGGCCTCGAAGGCGTCGGCCAGGATGGAGGCCTTGGCCCGGCCGCCTGATCCTTCTTCCCCCCGGCCCAACAGGAGGACCTCACCGACCCCGAGCCGGGCCGCCACCTGGGCCAGGACGCGGGCGTTCACCACGGCGGAGCGGACCTTGGCCAGCTTGCCCTCGGCGAAGTCGGGAAAGCGCTCGAAGGTGTAGCCCGCCACGATCAGGCCGAGGACGGCGTCGCCCAGGAACTCGAGCCGCTCGTTGGAGGGCGCGCCGCCTTCCTGCTCGCCGCACCAGCTCCGGTGGGCGAGGGCGTGCTGAAGGAGGCTCAAGTCGGCGAAGGAATGGCCAAGTCGCTCGGCCAGTGCGGCCGCACCCTCAGCGCCGGAGTCAACCCGCCTCGAGCTTGGCGTAGACGTAGTCAACTGCGTCCCGGACCGTGCGCAGGTCCTCGAGGTCCTCGTCGTTGATGCGGAACCCCACCGTTCGTTCGCCCAGCTCCTCTTCCAGGGCTTCGACCAGCTCAATCAGGGCCAGCGAGTCGGCGTCGAGGTCCTCCACGAAGGAGGCGCCCTCGGTGATCGACGACGGGTCCGTCTCGAGGATGTCGGCCAGCTGGTCCCGGATCAGCTCGAAGACCCCGTTGCGGTCAAGAGGGCCCTGATTGGTGTGGGTTTCGGCTGGCACGGGCACAGTGTACGTCCCGCCGGGCCGTAACCGCCCGTTTATGGCACTTGACCTGGTATTTTACGCCGGTTCGACCGTTCGGACGGCCGCCGCCACGTGGTCCGCCAACCCCCTCGTCGCGCATTCGTGCGCCACGAGGACGGCGTTCATCATGGCGGTTGCGTTGGAGGAGCCGTGGCTGATGACGCAGACCCCGTCGGTGCCGAGGAGCATGGCCCCGCCCGTGTTCTCGGGCTCGAATTCGGCGGCCACGGGCAGGAGGTGCGGGAGCAGGACCCCCGCCGCCTCGGCGGTGGCCTCGTCGGTCGAGAACACGCCCAGGAGGGTGTCGAAGAGGAAGCGCAGCGACCCCTCCAGCGCCTTGAGCGCCACGTTCCCCGTGAACCCGTCGGTCACGATGACGTCGGCCGGGGAAGGCAGGAGGTCGCGGCCCTCGAGGTTCCCGATGAACTCGAACCCGTCCTCGCCCCCCGCGGCCACCCGGGCCGCCTCGACGAGCAGGCCGTGGGTCTCCTTGACGAGGGGTGTGCCCTTGGTCGGCTCCTCGCCGATGGAGAGCAACCCCACCGAGGGAGCGCGGGTGCCGAAGCGGGCGGACACGTAGGCGGCGCCCATCTGGGCGAACTGCACGAGCATGGCGGGCGTGCACTCGGCGTTGGCACCGGCGTCGACCAGCACGGCCGGCGTCCGGCCGAGCCGCGGCAGCGGGGTGGCGATGCAGGGGCGCACCACGCCGGGCAGCCGGCCCATGCGCAGCAGGGCGGAGGCCATGGTGGCGCCGGTGTTGCCGGCCGACACCATGGCGGCCGCCTTCCCGTCGCGGACGAGCTCGGCCGCCCGCACCAGGGAGGAGTCCTTCTTGCGGCGCACGCCGCCGGCGGGGTCCTCGTCCATGCCGATGACCTCGGTGCAGGGCAGGAGCTCGAGGCCCCGGGTGTCGCCCACCAGCGCGGGTGGGCCCACGAGGACGATGCCGATGCCGTGTTCCTCGAAGGCCCGCCGGGCCCCTTCGACGATCTCGCCGGGGGCCAGGTCCCCGCCCATGGCATCGACGGCCACGGGCAGCGTGGCCAGGGTCTCGGGGCTGGGACGCTCGCCCCGGCGACTCAAGTCAGTCGACCTCGACCGCTTGGCGTCCCTTGTACCAGCCGCAGCTGGGGCAGACCACGTGGGGCGTCTTGGAGGCCTGGCAGTGGGGGCACACGCTGCGGGGCGGGCGCTCCAGGCGCCAGGCCCCGGCCAGGTGACTGCGGCCCTTGGCCTTGGACTTCTTCTTCTTGGGGACGGCCATGGCGGGACTCCAACGATCGATTCGGGCGCAGATGCGCTCTCGGACGGTGCCGGACCGGGGAGGACCGGCTACCGGAGCACGTCGAGATTAGCCCACCGGGGATCGCGTGGGGCAACGCAGCCACAGTCGCCCTCGTTGCGGTTGGCCCCGCACTGGGGGCAGAGGCCGGCGCAGTCCTCCCGGCACAGCGGTGCCATGGGCAGCTCGAGCACCACGGCGTCGCGGGCCAGCGGCCCCAGGTCGATGGTGTCGTCCACGATGGGGTAGAGGTCCTCGTCGGATGCCCGCGCCAGCGCCGCATCGGCGAAGCGCTCGTGCACGGGAATGCGCAGCTCGCCCGTGACGGGCTCGGCACAGCGCCGGCAGATGCCGGTCCAGGGCGCCGAGACCGTCCCGGCGACGTCGATGCCGCCCTCGAACGGGGTCAGTGTCACGTCGACCTCTATCTCGGCGCCCGCCGGCACCACGCTGCGCCCCGGGTCGATCCCGGCCTCGTCGATCGGGCCGGCCTGGGCCACCTCGCCCCGCCTGACCTCGTGCAGGGGGTGCCCGGGTGCGCGGCGGAGCCGCGCCACATGGACCACGAAGGGATCGGCGCTCATGGCGACGGAACCACTACGACTGGTCCTGGTCGAAGAAGCCGTCCTCCTCCGTCCCCGCCGCGGTGTCGACCGGTGTGGTGTCCAGGGTCGGGGCGGCCAGCCTGGCCCGTCCCGCCTGGACCGTCCGGGTGAGCCGGTCCAGGACGATCTCCATGCCGGCCAGCTTCGTGTCGACGAAGTCCTCTGCCCGGTGCCGCAGCGTCCGGGCCTCTTCGTTGGCGTCGTCGAGGATGCGCTGGGCCACCGAGTTGGCCTGGCGCACGATCTCGGTCCGTTGCACCATGTGCTCGGCCTGGGCCCGCACGTCCTCCATGAGGGCCTCGGCCTCGCGGTTGCGCTCCGCCATGAACTCCTCGCGCTCGCGCAGCAGCCAGCGCGCCTGGCGCAGCTCGTCGGGCAGGCACTCGATGGCGGCGTGCACCAGCGAGGTCACCTCGTCCCGCGAGACCATGACCGAGGAGGACAGCGGCATCGACTTGGCGACGGCCATGAGGTCCAGCAGTTGGTTCAGGATCGACTCGATGCCGACCTCTTCCACCGGCGGCTCGTCGTCGACGTCGAGGAACTGGTCGCTCACTCCTCGTCACCGCCCGGGGACCGGCCCTCGTACTTCGCCTGCAGGTGCTCCGCCACGACCTTGGGGACGAAGGCGGAGACGTCACCGCCGAAGCGGGCCACCTCACGGACGAGCTTGGAGGCGACGAAGGACCATTCGGGGCTGGTCGGGATGAAGATCGTCTCGACGCCCGAGAGGTGGTTGTTCATCTGGGCCATCTGCATCTCGGCCTCGAAGTCGGAGACCGCACGCAACCCCCGCACGATCGCCGAGGCGCCGACGTCCCGGGCGACATTGACCAGCAGCGTCGCCACCGACACGATCCGCACGGACGGGAGGTGGGCCACCACCTCTTCCAACATCTCCTGGCGCTCCTCGAGGTCGAAGAGCGCCGTGCTCTTCTGGGGGTTGCGCAGGGCGGCGACCACGACTTCGTCGAAGAGACGGCTGGCCCGTTCGACGATTTCGAGGTGCCCGTTGTGGAAGGGGTCGAACGATCCCGGGAAAAGCCCGACCTTCACGAACCGTCACCGTTGCGATG
Organism: uncultured Acidimicrobiaceae bacterium; assembly: GCA_963804055.1. Lineage (GTDB taxonomy): Bacteria > Actinomycetota > Acidimicrobiia > Acidimicrobiales > RAAP-2 > Bog-473. The sequence goes on from CAWDOU010000013.1 coordinate 179,594, forward strand.
AGCCACGGTCACGAGCGTACCGCCGTACCGGCGCTCTCTCGCGACCACCCAGGCCTCGGGCAGCACAATGGGCATCGCCGATTCCATGACGACGGTGTCCGCCCGCAGCGCGCCGAGCAGTGCCGGCCACTCCTCGAAGTCGTAGGGCGGATCGCACAGGGCGACGTCGAACGGCCCGGCCGCCGCGGACGCCAACCACCCGGGGAGCGCGGCCCGCACCAGCGTCGCCGGCTCCTCGGCGAGCCCGACCGCGGCAAGGTTCTGGCGGACGGCGGCCAACGCGTCGGGATTCAGGTCGACGAAGGTGGACGACGCCGCCCCCCGGGAAAGCGCCTCGACCCCGAGCGCGCCACTGCCGCAGAACAGGTCGACCACGGTGAGGCCCTCGACGCCGCCCCGGGAGCCGAGGATGTCGAAGATGGCCTCGCGCACCCGGTCCGAGGTCGGTCGGACCGAGGCCGGCAGCTTGGCCGGCAGCCGACGCCCACGGCTCCGGCCTCCGATGACCCGCATCGCGCTCACCCTACGGCGCAGCGGTGCGGCGTCGGCTCGGACAGCGGGCCGGCTCGGACAGCGGGCTCGGACAGCGGGCCGGCTCGGGCGACGGGCCGGCTCGGGCAACCCCGGTCAACTCTTGAAGAGGTATTCCTCCTCGTCCGCGCTGAGCAGCAGCCCCACCTCGTCGGCCAGGTCGGCGTGCGCCTGCAGTTGGGGGTCCTCCTCCACCATCGTCTCGGCCACGCGGCGCGCCTCCTCCAGGAGCTCCATGTCGCCGGCGTCGCTCAGCGAGGCCAGGCGCAGGTCGCTCTGCCCCTTCTGCCGGGCCCCGAGGAGGGTGCCCTCGCCGCGGACGCGCAGGTCCGCCTCGGCCAAGGCGAAGCCGTCGGTCGACCCGGCCACCGCCGTCAGGCGCTCGTTGCCGTCCTCCCCGCCCAGCAGGTAGCACCAGCTCGGCGTGCCGCCGCGGCCGACCCGGCCGCGCAGCTGGTGCAACTGCGCGATGCCGAAGCGGTCGGCGCTCTCGACCACCATGACCGTGGCCTCAGGGACGTCGACGCCGACCTCAATCACGGTGGTGGCGACCAGGACGTCGAGCTCGCCCGCCCGGAAGCGGTCCATGACCTCCTCGCGGGCGGCGGCCGCCATCTGGCCGTGCATGAGGCCGACGCGCAGCCCCGCCAGCTCCCCCGCCGTCAGCCGCTCGAACTCCTCGGTGGCCGACTTGGCCTCGACCCGCAGCGAGTCGCTGACCAAGGGGCAGACCACGAAGGCCCGGTGCCCGGGCGCCACCTCGCTGCGCACCCGGTCCCAGGCCGGCCTGTCCGCGCCGGGCGCGTCGCCCGGGAGCCATTCGGTCGTCACGGGCTGCCGGCCCGGCGGCAGCTCGTCGAGCGTGGTCAGGTCGAGGTCGCCGAAGGTCACCATGGCCGCCGTCCGTGGGATCGGCGTCGCGGTCATCACCAACAGGTCGGGGTCACCGTCGGCGCCCTTGGCGCGCAGGGTGGCCCGCTGCTCCACGCCGAAGCGGTGCTGCTCGTCGATCACCACCGCACCGAGCGATCCGAACGCCACCTCCTCGGTCAGCAGCGCGTGCGTCCCCACGACGATGCCGACGGCGCCCGAGGCCAGGCCTTCGAGCACAGACGTGCGCGCCTTGCCCTTCACCCGGCTGGTCAAGAGCTCCACGCGCACCTCGCCACCGCCCATGCCGCCGGGGCCCTCCAGCTCGCCCAGCAGGGCGCGCACGGCCGAGAAGTGCTGTTCGGCCAGCACTTCGGTCGGCACCATCAGGGCGCCCTGGTGCCCGCTCTGCACCGCGGCCAGCAGGGCCGCCAACGCGACGACGGTCTTGCCCGAGCCGACGTCGCCCTGCAAGAGGCGGTGCATGGGGAACGGCCCGGCCATGTCGGCCACGATCACGGCCAGGGCGCGGCGCTGGGCCTTCGTGAGCTCGTAGGGCAGGCCGGCCAGGAACCGCGCCACCAGCGTGTCGCTCACCCCTCCCGTGACCTCGCGGGGCGAGACGGCGTGGTGCAGGGCGCGGGCGTTGACCTCGAAGGCCCGTCGTCGCAGCACGAGGGCCAGCTGCAGGCGGAAGAGCTCGTCGAAGACCAGCCGCCGACGGGCGGGCCCGACCACATCGAGCGACTCGGGCGCGTGGATGGCCCGGAAGGCGTCCGTGCGGTCCCACAGGTCGATGGAGTCGCGCCACGTCACGGGGAGCGGGTCCGCGAATTCGCCGGCGCGCTCGAGGGCCTCCGTCACGAACTCGCCGATCTCCCACGACGTCAGGCCCACCTTGGCCGAGGCCGGGTACACCGGCAGGATCCGCAGCGTCCGTCGCCCGGGCGTCACGCCGGCCACCACGTCGACCACGGGGTTGGTCAGCTGACGGGCGCCCCTGTACTCGGTCACCTTCCCGAAGAAGATCGCCTCGGTGCCGGCCTCGAGCTGCTTGGCCCGCCAGGGCTGGTTGAAGAACACGATCTTGAGCCGGCCGGTGCCGTCGCGCACGACGACGTCGACCACGGCCCGACCCGTGCGGGCCCGCCGGGCGCTGGCCGACTGCACCGTGGCCAGTACGGCCGCCTCGTCGCCGACCTGCAGGTCCGACACGTCGGCCTGGCGGGTGCGGTCGATGTACCGGCGGGGGTAGGTGGTCAGCAGGTCGAGGACCGACTCCACGCCGAACTCGGCCAGCCGCCCGGCCTTGCGCTCGGACACCGACTCGAGCACGGACACGTCCCGCAGGCTCAGGTCGCTGAGTGTGCGGCCGTTACTCAATCCCCAACAGGTACGGGTAGAGAGGCTGGCCGCCCTGGTGCACCTCGAGCGCGACGTCGGGGAATTCCTCGGAGAGCCACTCCTCTATGCGCCTCGTGTCGGCGACGCGCGCGCCCTCCCCCTCAATGAGGGTGACGAGCTCGTGCGTCGGGTTGAGCAGGCGGCTCAACAGCAGGCGGGTGCACACGACGATGTTGTCGGACACGGCCACCACGCCGTCACGCGAGACCCCGATGAAGTCACCCTTGTGCACCTCGCCGGCATCGGTCGTCGTGTCCCGCACGGCCCGCGTCACCTCCGCCGGGACGACGCGGCCGGCCGACTCGGACATGGAGGCCACGTTGGCGTCGGCCCCGGCGGCCGGGTCGTACGCCAGCAGCGCGGCGAAGCCCTCGACGATGGAGCCGGTCGCCACCACCCGGACCGTCTTGTCGCACAGCGCGTCCACCTGGTCGGCCACGGGCCGGATGTTCTTGTTGTTGGGCAGGATCACCACCTGGTCGGATCCCACGGACTCGACCGCCTTGACCAGGTCGGCCGTGGCCGGGTTCATCGTCTGGCCACCCACCACCAGGTGGTGCACGCCGAGGGAGCGGAAGATGCGCCCGATGCCGTCGCCCGAGACGACCGCCACCACGCTGGTGGTGGGCGGCGGCCCCGCGCCCTCGGTGCTGGGGCCCGCCCCGGGTGCGCCCACGCTCTCGCGCACCCAGCGCTCCTCTTCCATCTGATCGTCGAGGTCCGTCACCCTGATTCGGTACGGTCGCCCGGCGTCGACGCCCGCCTCAATGGCGGCTCCGATGTCGTTGGTGTGGATGTGGCAGTTCCAGAGGCCGTCCCCGCCGACCACGACGATGGAGTCACCGACGCCGGCCCAGACCTCCTTGAAGGCCTCAATGGAATCGTCGGGCGCGTGCAGGAAGTACATGACCTCGTAGCGCAGGTCCCCCACCGAATGGGCCTCGCCGCCGACCCCGTCGTGGCCCGGCCCGCCGGCCGTCGCCGCGCCGTTGAGGCCGCTCAGGTCCGGGGCGTCCACCCCCGAGGGCTCGGGCAGGGGCCGGCCGTCGAGGACGAGCAGGAAGGCGTCGAGCAGGAGGAGGAAGCCGCTGCCGCCGGCATCGACCACGCCGGCCTGCGCCAGGACGGGCAGCATCTCCGGGGTGCGGGCCAGGGCGTCGGCCGCCTCCCCGCGGGCGCTCTCCACCACGCCGACCAGATCGGACCCCGCCCCCGCCCCCGCCGCGGCGGCGGAGGCCACCGTGAGGATCGTGCCCTCGACGGGCCGCACGACAGCCCGCCGGGCCAGCTCGGAGGCGTGGCCGAGGGCGTCCACCAGGACGTCGGGGCCCACGCCGCCCTCCCCGGCCGCGGCCATTTGCTCGCTCATGCCGCGCAGGAGCTGGGAGAGGATCACGCCCGAGTTCCCCCGGGCACCCATGAGGGACCCGTGGCCGATGGCCTTGCACACCTCGGGCAGCCCGGCCCCGGCGTCCACGCCCTTGAGCTCGTCGACCACCGCTTCGAGCGTGAGGGCCATGTTGGTGCCCGTGTCCCCGTCGGGCACCGGGTAGACGTTGAGACGGTTGATATCGGCCTGGTGCATGCGCAGGGCGTCCCGGTAGCCCCCCATCACGGCGCGGAGATCGTCGGCGCCGAGCGTCGCCGGGGAGGTCATGGCTTGGGATGCTAACCTTCACCCGTTCGTGAAGGCCTGCGTGGTCCGTCGACCGCGGCCTCCCCCCAGGAAGGTTCTCCAATGGCAGCAGTGTGCGATATCTGTGGCAAGAAGCCCTCGTTCGGCATGAACGTGAGCCACTCCCACCGTCGCACCAAGCGACGCTGGAACCCCAACGTGCAACGGGTGCGCGCCCTGGTGGACGGCGCACCCAAGCGGTTGCACGTCTGCACCTCGTGCATCCGGGCCGGCAAGGTGACCAAGCCCCTGCGCCGGACGCACCAGCCCAGCTCCTCGAGCTAGGTGTACCCGGGCCCACCCGGCGTCGGCCGGGAGAACGGGTCCCACGGGTTGCCGCTCCGGACGGGGCCGCCTTCGGCCTCCCCGCGTCGGCCTATCCGACCCGGTGCTGCCAGCCCATCCGTTCGAGCGGGTGGCCCCGGAGCGTTCGCCGAGCGACCTCGGAGACGATGGTCCCGATGACGACGGGATGCCCGAGACCCTCGGACGCGAAGCGGGCCGCGAGGACGCCCGCGTCGCGGGGACGCAGGGCGACGATCAGCTCGTAGTCCTCGCCACCGCCCAGCGCCTCGTCCTCGGTGGCCCCGTCCGCCACGGGGACCGCGGCCAGCTCGAACCCGACCCCGGACGCATCGGCCAGCCGGTGCAGGTCGAGCGCCAGCCCGTCGGAGACGTCGATCATGGCGTGAGCCCCGCCCGAGCGGGCCGACGCGCCTTCCCGCAGGCGCGCCACGGGCCGCCGGTAGGCGGCCACCGCGTCGGAAGATCCGCTCCCGTTGCCGGCACGCAACTCCCGGAGCCCCGCCGCCGAGCCGCCGCAGGGACCGGTGACGAGCACCACGTCGCCCGGCCGGGCCCCGGATCGCCCGACGGGGGCTGGCCCGCCCTCCTCGACGGTCCCCAGGACCGTCACCGCCACGACGAGCTCGCCCCCGCCCGACAGGTCCCCCCCGACCACCGGGCAGCGGGTGGCGGCCGACGCCTCGGCCACGCCCTCCATGACGCCCAGCGCCAGCGCACCCTCGCCCGACCCTCCGGGCACGCAGAGCGCCACCAGCGCGGCCAGGGGCGACGCCCCCATGGCGGCCAGGTCACTCAACGCGCCCATCAACGCCTTCCATCCCGCATCACCGGGGCTGCAGAGGGAGAGGTCGACGTGGACGCCCTCCACGACACTGTCGACCGACGCCAACAGCGGCGGGGCACCGGGCAGGTCCAGCAGGGCGGCGTCGTCCCGCCGGCCGAACGCCTCGATTCCGTTTCCGAGCATGCCTCGGATACGCTGGAGCACCTCGTCTTCGTCGACGGGACGTGTCATGTGCCCAGGTTTGGGGGATCCCACGTCACATGCCTAGCATTGGACCCCACCGAAACAGGCCGGACGAAGGAGCAGATCCCCCCGATATGCCGCCAACAAAGAACGCGAAACTCCTCGCTTGGGTCGACGAAGTCGCGGCCCTGACGACGCCGGACCGAGTCGAGTGGTGTGACGGTTCGGCCGACGAGTACGACCGGCTCTGCCAGGAGCTCGTCGATGCCGGCACGTTCACGCACCTGTCGGAGGCCAAGCGTCCCAACAGCTACTGGTCGCACTCGGACCCGGCCGACGTCGCCCGCGTCGAGGACCGCACGTTCATCTGCTCGGCCGAGGAGATCGACGCCGGACCGACCAACAACTGGTGTGACCCCACCGAGATGCGCCAGACCCTGAACGGGCTCTTCAAGGGCTGCATGAAGGGCCGCACCATGTACGTGGTCCCCTTCTCCATGGGCCCCCTGGGCTCGGACATCGCCCACATCGGCGTGGAGCTGACCGACTCGGCCTACGTGGCGGTCTCCATGCGCATCATGACCCGCATGGGCACGGGCCCCCTCGAGGTCCTGGGCGACGGCGAGTTCGTGCCGTGCCTGCACTCGGTCGGTGCGCCGCTCGAGCCCGGCCAGGAGGACGTGGCCTGGCCCTGCAACGCCGACAACAAGTACATCGTCCATTTCCCCGAGACCCGCGAGATCGTCTCGTTCGGCTCGGGCTACGGCGGCAACGCCCTGCTGGGGAAGAAGTGCTTCGCGCTGCGCATCGCCTCGGTCATGGCCCGCGACGCCGGCTGGATGGCCGAGCACATGCTCATCCTCAAGCTCACCTCGCCCGAGGGCGAGACCCGCTATGTCACCGGAGCCTTCCCGTCGGCCTGTGGCAAGACCAACCTCGCGATGCTCATCCCCTCCATTGAGGGATGGAAGGTCGAGACGGTGGGCGACGACATCTGCTGGATGAAATTCGGCCCCGACGGCCGCCTCTACGCCATCAACCCCGAGGCCGGCTTCTTCGGCGTGGCGCCGGGCACCAACACGCACACCAACCCCAATGCCATCCTCACGCTGGACGGCAACTGCATCTTCACCAACACGGCCATGACCGACGACGGCGACATCTGGTGGGAGGGCATGACCGAGCAGCCCCCGGCCCACCTGACCGACTGGAAGGGCGACGACTGGACGCCCGAGTCGGGCACGACCGCCGCCCACCCCAACGCCCGCTTCACCGCACCGGCCAGCCAGGACCCGGCCATCGCGCCCGAGTGGGAGGACCCCAAGGGCGTGCCGATCAGCGCCATCCTCTTCGGTGGCCGCCGCGCCTCGGTCGTCCCGCTCGTCTTCCAGTCCCACGACTGGGAGCACGGGGTATTCCTCGGCTCCATCATGGCGTCGGAGACGACGGCCGCCCAGGCCGGTGCCGTGGGCAATCTCCGCCGCGACCCGTTCGCCATGCTGCCGTTCTGCGGCTACAACATGGCGGACTACTTCGCGCACTGGCTGCGCATCGGCGCGGAAGCACCGGACCGTGACGCCCTGCCCAAGATCTTCTACGTCAACTGGTTCCGCAAGGGCGCCGACGGGAAGTTCCTCTGGCCCGGGTACGGCGAGAACTCGCGCGTGCTGGAGTGGATCTTCAACCGCGTCACGGACAAGGCCGAGGCCGTCGAGACACCCATCGGCGCCGTCCCGACGGCCGACGCCATCGACACGACGGGCCTCGACATCAGCCGCGAGCAGATGGAAGAGCTCCTGCGGGTCGACACCGACGGCTGGCGGGCCGAGGTGCCCTTGATCAAGGAGTACTACGCCCAGTTCGGCGAGCGTCTCCCCCAGGCCCTCGCCGACCAGGCTGACACGCTCGGGCAGCGCCTGGGCTGAGAGGCGTCAGCCTCCCGCTTCGCCGACGTCCCCGAGGTTGCGGTAGTCACGCTGCACTATGCGCGGCGCACGCGCGGCGCGGCGGCCCGACACGTAGGTGAGCCCGCCGAGCGCCGCCAGCACGGCGATGGTGGCGTCGCCCTGCGGCAACGTGAACACGATGATCAGCGGGATCAACGACCCGATCACCCAGACCAGCTGCTGCCGCATGCCGAAGCGGGCAAAGGCCCTCCCCTGCGCGGACAACGGGATCAGGCGCTGCGTCATGGCGTCGAAGGAGGGCTGGGCCACCGCGCCGCAGAGCCCGACCATGAAGGCCAGCACGACCTGCGCGAGCAACGTGCCCCACACGGCCACCCCGGCGGCAGAGATCGCGATGAGCCACAGCGAGGAGAGCAGCAGCTGTTGCTCGTTCAGGCGCTTGCGCAGCCGGCCGACGAGGACGAGGCCGACGATGGCGCCTGCGCCGCTCCCGGCCAGCACGAGGCCGTACCAGTAGAGCCCGACGCCGTGCATGCGGCGCAGGCCGAAGGCGAGCATGAAGATCATGAAGCCCTGCAGCCCGCGCACGATGCACATGGCGGTCAGGCCGAGCATCACCTCGGGATGCGCCATCGGCTGCAGCTTCAGGAGGTCCTGTTCACGATCGTGCGCCCGCCCGGCCTCGCCGTACTCGCGCACCTTGGTCGCCTCGTCGCTCCACAGACGCTCGGCCTGGCGTCCGGTCAACACCGGGAGGCGGGCGCCGGCCACGGCGGCCGCAACGAACACAATGGTGGCCAGGATCAGCACCGCAGGCGAGCTCCCGATCTTGTAGAGGATCACGGCGGGCACCGAGACGACGAAGCCCGCCAGCGTGCCGAGCAACGTCAGCCGCGCGTTGAGGGTGGCGTAGCCCGCCTGCTCCCCCGCCTCGTCGGGCGCAGTCAGGGCGGCCATCTCGGGCACCAGGGCGCCCTTGGTGACGAGGTAGAGCTTCGAGCACACGAGGACGAGGAAGGCCAGGGGGAACAGGAGCAGGCTGTGGATGTGCAGCGCCATGAGAGGGCAGAGCACGGCCCGTCCGATGGCGGACGAGACCACCATGGCGCGACGCGCACCGCGGCTGCGGTCGATGAGCGGCCCCAGCAGCGGGGACACGATGGCGAACGGGGCCAGGGTGAAGAGCAGGTACAGCAGCACCTTGTGGTCGGCCGCCGTCGGCGAGATGGAGAAGAACAACGACCCCGCCAGCGAGATCGTGACGAGCGTGTCGCCGCCGAGCATGGCGCACTGGACCAGCGAGAGGCGCCCGACGGGGTGGGTCTGGTCGAACAGGTCCTTCTGGGCCTGCCGGGCCATGTCCTTGAACTGCTCGACCTTTGCGGACATCGCCACCAGGCCAATGTACGGTGTGCCGTGACCGTCCATGCGTACGTGCTGATTCAGACCGACGTGGGCAAGGCGGCCCAGGTGGCGCAGCAACTCGGCGGCATGGAGGGTGTGCTGGTGGCCGACGGGGTCACCGGTCCCTACGACGTGATCGCACGGGCGGAGGCGGCCTCCATGGACGACCTCGGCCGCCTGGTGGTCCAGGACATGCAGCAGATCGAGGGCATCACCCGCACCATCACCTGCCCCGTCGTCACGATCTGACGCGCGCCGCCGCGCCCTCCGGGGGCGGCGAGGCGGCAACCGACGTTCCGGGGCCTTTCACGACCCATGAGAGTCACGACCCATGAGAGTCACGACCCATGAGAGTCACGACCCATGAGAGTGTGGAAGGGATCCCTCTCACCGCCATTGCGGCGCGGGGAACGCTCTCAGGGTGGGCGTCGGCGACAACGCCCGCCTCCTCGAGCCCCCGTTGGACCGCCGCTCCGAGGGTTTCTGCGGGAGTTTCCCATCGCCGTGTCGTTCAACGGGGGTGCGATGGGTAACGGCTCTGAGGAACGCCCGTCGCGCTCTCCACCGGGGAGCCGCCCTCTCAGGAGAATCCGTTTTGTCCCCTGCTGTCCGCACGCGCCCGCGCCGGGTGCTCGCGTCCGTCCTCTTCGCCGTCGTGACCATCGCGGCCGCGCAACTCGTCACGTCGGCACCCGTCACCTCACAGACCCCGCGGCATCCCCAGCGGACAGCGCTCGGGGCCGAGCGGGCAACACGCGCGGCAACGGCACTCACGGCAACGGCACTCACGGAGGCAGCGGCGGCCATGGCCGCCACCATCGTGAAGCCGATCACCCCTCCTCCTCCGCCCGCGCCGGCGCCGGCACCGACGACCTCGACCACCAACCCAGCCGCGCCGACGCCAGCGCCGACGCCAGCGCCGGCACCCGCGCCGACCGCCGCCGTGACGCCCGCCCCCGCTCCCGTTCTCACTCCCGCCCCGAGTGATCCGAGCGTGGTACCGCCGGTCGGCCAGGCCACGGCATGGGGCTGCGGCGCCGCGCTGGCCTACCTGCAGGCCTATGCCGCCAAGGGCTTCACACTCGAGTGCCCCGGCTATGCCCTGGGCCGGGAGGCGATGACCTGCATGAACCAGGCCGCGGCCTGCCCCGGCACATCGGTGATCGCCATCGCGGACCCCTGCCCGCAGGCCTACATGAACGAGGCGTCGAACTCGTACGTTCTCACCGGGGCGGCGGACTCACCCATCGACCCCTACGGGGCCTGCCCTTGACGGTGCTTCCGAGCAGCTCGGGACGCTGACCAGCGAGGGGCTCAGGCGGGCCGTGCGGTCGCCGTCGTCACCGACGTGGTCGGCGCCACGGCCTCCGTGGGAGGTGTCCACTGCAGATCCGCGTGATTGGTCGCGATCGCTTGATCGAGTGCAACCAGCTCGGTCGACGGCTCCAGCCCGTGCCGCTCCCCGATCTCGAGGCGCAGGCGCTCGAACGCGCGCAGGGCTTCGATCTGGCGGTTGGACCGGTACAGGGCCAGCATGAGCTGCGCCCATCGGCGCTGACGGAGAGGCTCGGACTCGACGGCGGGCCAGAGGTCGGCCACGAGGCTGTGGTGCTCGCCGAGCTGAAGGCGGCCCTCGAACTGATCCTCCTCGGCCTCCGCCTTGAGCTCGTGGAGGCGGACGGACTCCGTCGTCCCGACCGGCCCGTTGGCGAGGTCGAGCAGCGGCTCGCCCCGCCACAGCTCCAGGGCCCGGGTCAGCTCGGCCACTGCTGCTCCGGGGTGGCCCGAGGCGAGCAGGGCGCGACCGCGCCCGCACCGGCGCTCGAAGCGGCCGACGTCGATCGAGTCCTTCGGGACGCGCAGGCAGTAGCCCAGTGGCGTCGTGGTCTCAATGGTGTCCTCGGGCAGCACCTGGCGGAGATCCACGACATAGCCCTGGAGCGCCTTGACCGCCGTCTTCGTCTCCTCCTCCCCCCAGACCGCCCATTCGAGATCCAGCGCGGACACCGGGGTGCCCACCCGCAGGGCGAGCAGGGCCAGGACGGATCGCTTGGCCGACCGCTTGGTCGGGGCGCCGATGGGGACGTCCTCACCGGAGACCCGCAGCCGAAGCGGTCCGAGCAGGTCGATCTCCACCCGCCGGTTGGCTCGGGCCAGATTGCGGGTGTCCTTGGACGGACGGCTGTCCAGATCGGCGTGCCCGGCCGGACCGGCATCCCGGCGCTCCATGGTCAAGGTGGTCCACGCGCCGACATGGACCCTGTCGCCGTCGGAGAGAGGGATCGGCTGGTTCGCTGCGACGGGCTCCCGATCGGCGTTGAGATACGTCCCGTTCGTCGACTCCTGATCGACGAGCGCCCAATCGCCCTCGGGCCGGCGCATCAGCACCGCGTGACGGTGGGAGACGCCGGTGTCCTCCATTGAGCCGGACAGGTCGATCTCCGGCTGGGTCGCTTTGCGCTTGCTGCGGCGCCCGATGGACACCAGGTCACCGACGAGCGGGAAACGATGGGACGCAGTCACCTCGGGGAACTCCATGCCGTCGGGCTCGAGCATCTCGTAGTACTCGCGGTCCGGCCGCACGACGACCTCCCAGTTCTGCTCGACCCAGGGCGCTTCGGTGACGGGGGCACTCCTCGGGTAGCCGCACTCACTGCAGGTGGCGCCCGCCCCGGGTGGCGAGCCGCAGTTGGGACAACGGTCATCGGCCCCCTCCGCCACAGCGGCAGGCGGGGAAACCGGCATCGCCGTCGTCGCCGCCGCAAGCGGGACACCGCAGACGCTGCAGTAGTCCGCCGTCTCGGAGTCGTGGCCGCTCGGGCACTGATGCGTCACGTCGCCTCCCCGGGGCCGGGACGCGATGTGCGCGAGGTCCGGGTCGACCGCGTCTCGAGCGTCATCACATCGACCTTCTCCACCTTTGCCTTGGGGCGCACCCGACCGGTCACCGGATCGTCGATCTCGACCAGCTTGGACAACCGCTCCATCGCTTCGTCGTTTCCCGAGTCGTTCGCCAGGCGCACGGCTCGGCCGAACCGGTTGGTCGCTGTCTCCACATCGCCGGCGTGGTAGGCGTCGACACCCTCTTGAATGACGTCGGCCAATTCGCCTTCGCCGATCGCCTCGGCCACACGCTTGTTCATGCGGGTCGACTTCGCGACGTCGTCCGTCCATTCCACGGTGACCAGGGCCTGCCCGGCCGGCTCGTCACCGACCACGAGCGTCACCCGCGCCGCCAGCATCTTGTCGTCGACCTCGCCCGGCGGCACCCGGACGCTCAGGTAGTAGTCCCGACACTCGTCGCCCCATGAACCGGTGGTGTAGTCGCCGACGAGTGGCCCGACCACGGCACGGCTTCCCGTGAGGTCGAGTGGCGGATCCATCTGCTTGAGCGCCACGACTTCGGCGCCCTGCGGCGTCCACACCCGCAGCGACACCTCCGCCACCTGGCGCAGCAACGACGCTCGCATCAGCCCGGAGAAGTCCGCCTCGAGCCCTTCCGGTGTGGCCACGATGTCGTAATCCCCACGCAATGCCGTGGCGACCTTGCGCAACTCCCCGACGTCCCAGCTGTCCCCCACGCCGCGGCAGTCGCACTGCAACGCGCCCTCCGCCTCGGCCAGGGCCTCGTCGAGAATCCAGGGGTCCTCGCTTTCGTTCTTCCCGTCCGTCAGCAAGATGGCGTGGCGGATGCCGGGCGACTGGGCCAGGACCGTCGCCGCCAACCGTATCCACGACCCGATGGCCGTCCCACCCCCGGCCTCGAATTGCTTCACCGCCTCTTTGGCGCGTTGCCGCGACTCCGGGGTCGAGACGTCGAGCGCGACCGCCAAGGTGGCCTCGTGGTTGCCCGTGATGACACCGAAACGGACGCCGGTCGGGATGCAATCGATGGCAGCCGCCGTTGCCGCCTTGGCCGACCGCAGCTTCTTCCCGTTCATGGAACCCGATGTGTCGACGATGAGGAGCTCGGTCCTCTCCTCGTGCTGGGCGGGACCCGACGCCGCACCGGTGCCCGACGCGCAGACCGTGACGACGGCGTGCATCACCTGCCCGCCCTGGGGCAGGAACTCGTTCTGGAACGACTCGATCTGGAATTCGGGCATGGCGTTCCTACTCCTCCGTCGGGCCCTGGCCGGGTCCGCTGGCCGTCGGTCCGACCGGCGCCACGACAACAGTGACATTGTCCTGACCCCCGGCGGCGAGCGCGGCATCGGTCAGGCATCGAGCGATGACGATCGGCGAGGACGTGTCCCGGTCCGGGACCAGCGCACCGAGGCGCCCGGGGTCTTCGAAGTAGTTCCAGAGCCCGTCGGTACAGAGCACCAGGAGCCCGGGCGCGGTGACGTCCAACGTCACGATGGTGGGGACGACCGAGTCCGCGTCGGCTCCGACCCATCGTGTGATCGTGTGCGCCTCGGGGTGCGCGTACGCCACCTCGACCGCGGAGCCCTCGGCGATGCTCTCCTGCGCCCAGGAATCGTCCACGGTCAGAAGCCGCGCCTGGCCCGGGTCGGGTGACAGCCAGTAGGCCCGGCTGTCGCCGATGTTGGCGATCGTGATGCGACCTTCCGCCGCGACGGCCACGACCATGGTCGTCGAGGGTGAGAGATCGTTGCCATCGGGCTCGTCGTCGGGCACCTCCATGACCGCCCGCTGGGCCGCGGCGAAGGCCTGCTCGAGCAACCCCTCCACCTCGGTCGCGGGCCACACGGGAGCGTGCAGCAGCGGCTCCAAGGTCGCGAACGCGGCGTCGGCTGCCTCCCGGGCCGCCTGGTCAGGGTTGGCGGTCGAGGCCACGCCGTCGCACACGGCGGCGATGAGCCGGCCGTCGACTGTTCCGATGGCCATGGCGTCCTCGTTGCGTAGGCGACGCCGACCCCGGTCCGTGACGCCGCCGATCGATCCGGCATCGTGCTCGTTCCGGTCGGTCGCCGTCACGGCCGGCACAGCGGCGGCCGGCGGTGCCTCCTCGCCCACCCGGCGACCGCATGCCTCGCAGAAGAGCTCGTCGTGGAAGACCGGCGACTGGCATTGCGGGCACGCGCTGACGTCGGCGTCCGTCTCGACCTCGGCGCTCATGACGGCACCGACCTCATGTCAGGGTCCGCGGTCGGCAGGCGTTCGCCTGATCCACCAGGGCATAGCGCTCTTCATCGCTGGCGGCGAGCTTGGCCAGTGACCGGAAGGCGCGCTCGAGCGCAGCGCGCTGGTCCTGCTCGTCGAAGCCGGCCCCCATGAGCAGGACCGAGTCGTCGGGGCCGGCGTTGGCGTCGAGAAGCAGGGCGAGTGCCTGCTGGTGCAGATCGCGCACCAGAGGCAGGCGGACCGAGTTCTCCAGGTCGAGCCCGCCCAGGACCTCGGAGGTCGCGACAAGATCCGCCACCTGTGGCATCTCGCCCTGCAGGGGGGCGCACTGCACGCGACACAACGTGATCTGGGCCGCCACCGAGGCGCTCGACGAACGAGGCACTCTCCGGAGAGCCGAGACCGCCTCCTCCCTGTCGCCCAGCAGCATGGAGACGCGCGCCAAGCCGAAGCTCGCGCTGGCGTACCCCGGGTCTGTCGCCGCCACCAAGCCGTACGAGCGCGCCGCGTGCTGGAGTTGCTGCGTGACGTCCGCGGTGGCCGCCTGTTCGAAGCATGCGGCCAGCGCCAGCTTCGGGGCCAACTCGCCGGGCAGCTCCCTGTCGACGGCGGTGAAGAACGACGCCGCGTCGGCACGCCGACCTTCGGCGAGGCTCAGCACACCCCGCCACCACGCGGCCCGCCAGCCACTCTGGCGCGCCTCCTCCGACTCGAGCTCCTGCGCCGCCGCGACGAACTCCCCGGCGTCAATGGCCGAGCGGGCAATGAAGAGGCTGAGCTCCGGTGAGCGGGGAACGGTCTCAATCAGGGACTGGCGCTGATCGGCGCCGACCAGCGCCAGGGTCGCCAGCACGCCGGAGGCCGGGTCCGACGGATCGACCGCCGGCACGGGGAGGAACTGCCACGGGCACCCTTCCGGCGACGCGCCCAGCTCGGAGCTGAAGAGGGTGCTCGGCGCAGGAGCAGGGCTCCCTCCGTCGATGGCCACCACCTGCCGCAACACCCCGACAAGCTGCTCCGCCATTTCGGCGGCCGACTGAAACCGGGTGCTCGGGTCGGCCCCGGTGGCCCTCTGCAGGAACCGGTGGAACGACTCGTAGCGCTGGAACACCGGGACGTTCTTGCGTGGGGGCAGCCGCCGGGCATACCGCTTCTCGTCCTGGAATCCGGCAAAGTCGATCGTGAGCACCGCCAGCGTCCGTGCCACGGTGTAGAGGTCCGACGCGATGCTGGCTCCTCGCTCGGGCACCTCGGGCGCCTGGTATCCGATGGTGCCGTACAGGTCGCTCTCCGCGTCGTCGGCGGAACGGACACCACCGAGGTCGATCAGCTTGAGCTGTTCCTCCGTCTGGATCACGTTGTCCGGCTTGAAGTCGCAGAAGAGGAGCCCGCGGCGGTGCAAGAACCCGATGGCGGGGAGGATCTCGAGAACGTAGGCGATCGCCTGCGAGACGGGAAGGGGTTCCCCCTCCTCGTCCCTGTGGCGGGTGCGGACTTCGCGCAGCGATTCTCCTCCGACGTACTCCATGACGATGTAGCCGAAGTCGTCGTGCTCGACGAAGTTGTAGATCTTGACGATGTTGGGATGCTCCACCTCGGCCAAGAATCGGCGTTCGGCGATTGCCGCCGCCATCGCGGATTCGTCTCCTGCGTCGAGCAGCCCCTTCAAGACCACCCAGCGGTCCGAGACGTTCTTGTCCTGGGCCAGATAGATCCAGCCCAGTCCGCCGTGCGCGATACAGCCGGCCACCAGGTACTGGCCCGCCACCAGGTCGCCCGGCCACAATTTCGGCGTGAACGAGTACGCCCTCCCGTCATGCGGGCAGAAGCCCTCGGTGCGGGCCGGGCGCGAGCCACGACTGCGCCCGACCGGCTGATCGCAGTGGGCGCAGAACCGCTTGCGCTCGGGAACCTCCGGGTTGACGAGGAGGACGGACTGCGGGTCCCGGTAGGGCACCGACGGCATCTCGACCAATCCGGCGCCCAGGTTCCCGCGGCTTCCACCGGAGCCCGTGGCACTCGCCGAGCGCCCGCCGGCCACCGTGGTGGTGGACAGCCTCCGCACGGTGCTCGTTCCCCGGGACACGGTCGACGTGCTGACGGCGGGCGGTGGCACGGCCGGCGCCGGCTGCGGAGCGGCAGCGCCGGGCGCGCCGGCGCGCCGGGCGCCGCCGACACTCTCTCCGAATCGCGCGGCGGGGCCAGGCCGCAACGATCGCAGTACCCGCCGTCCATCGTCCCGCCGCAGCCCGGCCGGAGACAGGATTCGCCGGCGCTCGCGCCATGGTCGCCGCCCGTGTGCCCGTTGCCGGCCGGGACGGACTGTTCCGCTGCCGCTCCCGCGCCGGGGGACGACGCCGGCGGGTAGCCGCAGACGTCGCAGTACCCCGACTCGATCTCTCCCGTGCATGCCGGGCGTTCACACGACGTCATGACGACCTTCTCCTCCAAGGCGAACGATGGCTTGCTGCAGCGCCGTGACGCGGAGCTCGGCCGCCTCGACGCTGCAGGGCGCCTGGTAGAGCTCCTCCTGGCCGGCGCGCCAGAGCGCCTCGATCTCGCTGTTCTCCGCCAGACCGACTGCGCCCGCCTTGGCGCGATAGGCCCCCAGGAGTCCCCGCAGTTCCTCCCGCCGTTCCAGCCGGGCACCCTCGGCCGCGACCAGGCGCGAGACCTCCTCGTGGAGCCGAGCGCCCCGGCGGCGCAGGTCATCGGCCGAGGCACCGATACCCAGGCTCTGCGCCCGGTCGCACTCCAGCCGGAGACGATCGAGATCGCGCGCCAGCGCGTCGAGAGCATCGAAGGTGCCGTCGGGCACGGCGATCTTCTCGGACCACAGGTCGATCTGTCTGCGGCCGGCCGCCAGCATCTCCGAGGCTGCTCCGATGCTGCGATCAGCCTCCAGGAGGTTCTCCCTGTCCGCCCGACGGGCGCGGTTCCCGTCGTCGATCATCTCCTGCAGCCGCTGTGCCCTGGCCTCCAACCGGGCGACCCCGCCCGTGTGGAGCGCGAGGGGATCTTCCCGCGCCGTCGTCTGGGCGGACGCGAGAGCCTGAGCCAGGAGGCCGAGGTCGTTGGGCCGTCGGATTCCGGACCCTTCCAGGTCGCTCTCGAGGCGCGTCAGCAGTGCCACGAGCTGGTGCAAGCGGTCGGTGTCCTCACCCCACGCCCGCGCCACCGCGCCGAGGAGCTCCGTCACCACGTCGAAGTCAGCCGACATCTGCTCGAACGCCTCCGTGATGGAGCAGGTGAAGGTCGGGGCAGCGTGCTCGGTGAGGCGGAGAGGCCCGTCCCCGCCCGGACGCGGGAGCTCCACCGATGCGCCGTCGAGCACGGCATCAATCCGGACCAGCACCCACTGCGGAGCCGATCGCCGCGGCCCTCGTTCCTCGGTGATCCGCGTGAGGACGCGCTGGAGCGCGAGCTGGCCCTGCCAGAGGGCATCGTGGCGCTGGGCGGCGTCCACCCAGGCCGCTGCCGTCGCGCCACGGAGATCGTGCGACGACTCGAGCAGGCGACGGGTGACGTCGGCGTCGAGCTCCACCAGGCGTGCCGTGGTCCGGTCCAGCACCGAGCGAAAAGCGCCGATCCGCTCGTCAATTTCTTCGACAGTGAGTCGCGTCACCGTGCTCACCGGTACGTCGGCGTCGGAGGAGCGGGCGCAGCTCCGCCGATGGCGGGCTGCAGGTAGGTGTCGTAGATCTGCGTCCAGGTGCCGTCGGACCGGACCTGGGCCAGGACGCCGTTGACGAACGAGGTGAAGTCGGGGTGGGACTTGCTGATCGCCATGCCGTAGGGCTCTGAGCTGAAGGCTGCCGTCGTGATCCTGGTGTTCGGATCCTGTGCCGCCAACCCGAGCAGGATGGCGTCGTCGGTGCTGATGGCGTCGACCTGTCCCTGCTGCAGCATGACGAGGCAGTCGGTGGTGTCGTTGGCGGCCCACAGTTGCATACGCGGCATCCCGTGAGCGACCAGATTCTCCAGGGAGGTCGAGCCGGCCGGGGCGCAGACCCGCTTCCCAGCGAGATCCTGTGGCCCGTTGATCGTCGAATTCGTCGGCACCAGGATCTTCTGTCCGGCCTCGTAGTACACGGTCGAGAAGTCGACCATCTTCTCGCGGTCGCAGGTGATGGTCATGGTCTCCGCCACCACGTCCACCTTTCCCTCCTCGACATACTGCACCCGGTCGGCGTTGGGCACGATGACGAAATGGATGTACCTGGGATCGGTCGACCCGAAGATGGCGTCACTGATCTGGCGCAGCATGTCGATGTCGAACCCGGAGAGCTGCCCGGTGACCGGGTCGCGGTAGCCCCACAGGTAGGTGTTCTGATCGACCCCTACCTTGAGGTAGCCCCTGGCCTGAATCTGTGCCATGTAGGAGCCCTTGGGCATCTGACCGGGAGTCGGCATGGTCGCTGGAGGCGCCAGGCTGGCCGTGGCGTCGCACGATTGTGAGGTCGCGGGCGGCGAGGGGTGCACGATCTGCGCACCCTTGGGAAGGACGTCGACCGCCTTCGTCGTGGCAGAGCCGGTCGGGCTCGCCGATCCGCACGCCGCCAACGTGACGGAAGCCAGCACCGCGACGAGCCCTCCCAGGAGACGTCGGCGTGGCCCGAGCGAGTCGCGCCTCATCGGTACTCCGCGATCCGGGGCTGGAAGCCGACCAGTACGAGGATCGCCGCCAGGATCGCCCCGAGCACGAAGCCCCATGTGAGCCCGTTGAGGTCGGACCCCGCCCCTGACGTGGCGCGGACGAATGTCGCCTGCGATCCGTCAATCCCTTCGGACAGGGCGCTGTTCAATCGGGACGACACCGCAGGGAGCCGGCCCGCGCCGGTGCCCGACGCCAGCGCGACGGCCCCGCTCAGATCACCGCTCCCATCGTCGGCCCGGATCTGCCGATGCAGCGTTGCGTAGGAATCGAACGCGGCTTTCGCCTGAGCTGTCTGATCAGCATCGACCGAGGCCGCGGCGCCGCCGGAGGCCAGGAGGCGGCCGAGGGCGGCGGCGGTGCTGCGGTAGTCCGTCTGATAGGACGGATCGGAATCCCGGGTCAGCAGTGTCAGCTCGTCGTCAGCCCGGGCGCGCAGCGCAAGGATGCGCGCGTCAGTGAAGGCTGAGACGGGTCGGGAACCGTTGGCCTGGGCATCGGTCACACCGGAATTCTGTGTGGCGAGCGCCACCGTCGCCCAGACTCCGAGCAACAGGACGATGACGGTCGCCGCGGCGAGGGCGACGTTCCATGTGCGGTGGAAGTGGCGCCGGAGCCGCTGCTGGGCGATGACGAGCGCGACGAGCAGCGCGACCAGGAACAGGGCCGCCAAAGCAACGAGCCACGGCGAGACTGCAGTCGTCTGGTCGCTGGCCAAGCGGTCGACCTCTGTCCCGTAGACCTGGGCGGCGGCCGGCAGGATCGAGGACCGCATCAGGTTGTTGGCCTCGGCGAGATACGCCGCGGCGAGCGGATAGAACCCCTGGCGCTCGTTGAAGTCGGCCTCCTGGATGATGCCGGCGTAGAGCGGCAGGTCCGTCGACAGTGCCTGCAGGCTCCCCGTCACCGCCGGGTCGCTGCCGCCTTCCCTCGCCGCTTGCGCGACGTCCGCCGCGGCGCTCGTGAGGTCGTCCTGGTATTGGGTCTGGAGGACGGCGGACGCAACGCGCCCCTGCAGGAACGAGGCGGCGGCGGTCGTGTCCGCGTCCGACAACGACGTGTCGATCGCCTGCGCCGTCACCATGAGTGGCTCGGCGCCCTGCCAGGCCCTCGTCGTGGCGGATTGGCGCTGCGTCGTCGCCAGCACGCCGACGAGCCCGGTCAGCAGCGCCAGCACGGCGATGGAGACGGCGGCAAACCGCAGCCGGACGGGCGTGGCCCGGCGTGCCAACTGCAGCTGGGCCTTGGGGCGAGCAGCCGCCCGGCTCAGCGGGGCAGTCATCGTCACCTTTCGCCTCCCCGAGTTTCGACGACAACCAACCGGACACTCATGACACTCCGGCCGACCAGACCCGCCTCAGGTGTTCCGCACGATAGCTGACGGTCCGCACCGATGGGACCGGAATTGGTGACGTCGGCAGTCATTGCCGGTGGACCGTACGGCGCGCCGGTAACGACTCGGTAACGGCTGCCTCGTCGCACCGAATCCGCGCCGCGCTGGCGTTACCCCCGATTTACCCGCCGTCTGTAGACCTCTGCGCAACGGAGCAAACCAACGGAGGAACCATGAACACGAATCGACACAATCAGTTGCACGACAGGACGGAGTCGGAAGCAGGGGCCGTGCAGAGCATCATCACTGACACCGGCGTCAGCGACGGTGCAGGGATCGCCGACGTCTTGCGCATGCGCGTCGGTTGCTGGAGTCCACCGGTTCACGTCTCGATCGTGCCGACAGCGGCCTGAGACCACCGTTATCGTTCGCCTTGACCGTGGCTTTACCGCACCTCTCTACCGTGTGACGCACCCGGCAAGGCACGGCGCGCGCATCGCGTGACGGAGCTCGGTCGGGGGAAACGGGACTGCGAAATCCGCAGCCCTGCGGGCGGCTTGCGCAGGGGGGACCTGCATCGGCCGACGGGACAACAAAGGGGAACAGACATGAGAAGCGTCCATTGGACCACCTCCCGAGCACTCGGAAGCCGAGTGCGTCGGGCGACAGGGTTGGCGGCGACCCTGTTCACCGTCGCCGCCGCGCTGGCACTGAGCACGGCGACGACCGCAGGGGCGGTGGGATCGTTCGGGCCGCACGGCACGCCGGCACCCGCCACAGCGGCATCCGGCGCCCACGTCCATCCGTCGTCGAGCGTGGCGCCCCTCACCCTGAGCAACATCACGGTGACGGACCTCGCCACGAGCGAGGCCACGGTGTACTCCTACACGAACACCGCTCCTGCGTACTCCAGCAGTGACAACTGCAACCAGAGCAATGGACTGCTCTGCATGACGTTCGGTGCGGGAGCCGACTCCACCGACGGCGGGGCCTTCCTCCTGCTCGAACCGTCCCTGGCGGCGGGGAACGTCTACGACGACGGCACGATGTCGGTCTCCATCAACGGCAGCAGCTGCGGTATCGGAACCGGTGGGAGCACGGAAGACACCGCCGCAGCGGAGGTGGACCAGTACGTGTTCACGTCAGGACCGACGCCGGTGCAGGCCGTGGCGGTGCAGTTCGACTGCACGACCGACACCACCGACATCTCGGGGACGATCGCCTACAACATCGTCCCGACCGACCCCGAGGACGGGTACTACGTGTTCGGCCAGCAGGGTGAGCTGACGGGCTTCGGCAACGACAACTACCTCGTGTACCTCGATGGCGCGATGAATTACAACCTCAACGCGCCCATCGTGGGCATGGCACCCACCCCGGATGGCGGCGGGTACTGGATGGTCGGCTCCGACGGTGGCGTCTACGCCAGCGGTGACGCCCAGTTCTACGGCTCCACCGGCAATCTGCATCTGAACAAGCCGATCGTGGGCATGGCGGCCACGCCGGACGGCAAGGGCTACTGGTTCGTCGGCTCCGACGGCGGGATCTTCGCCTACGGCGACGCCCAGTTCTACGGGTCGACCGGGAACCTCCACCTGAACAAGCCGATCGTGG
This sequence comes from uncultured Acidimicrobiaceae bacterium, assembly GCA_963804055.1. Lineage (GTDB taxonomy): Bacteria > Actinomycetota > Acidimicrobiia > Acidimicrobiales > RAAP-2 > Bog-473. The sequence goes on from CAWDOU010000013.1 coordinate 201,347, forward strand.
GCATGGCGGCCACGGCGTCAGGTCGTGGGTACTGGCTGGTGGCATCCGACGGCGGGATCTTCGCCTACGGCGACGCCCAGTTCTACGGGTCGACCGGGAACCTCCACCTGAACAAGCCGATCGTGGGCATGGCGCCGACGCCCGACGGCGGGGGCTACTGGTTCGTGGCTTCCGACGGCGGGATCTTCGCCTACGGCAATGCCCAGTTCTACGGCTCCACGGGCAACCTGAAGCTCACCGAGCCCATCGTCGGCATGACGCCCACCCCGGACGGGGGCGGGTACTGGTTCACCGCGGCGGATGGCGGGATCTTCAGCTACGGCTCAGCCCCCTTCGAGGGGAGCCTGGGAGGGCTCGGGATCACCGACGTCGCAGGGATGAGCCTCGGTATGTGATCTCCTTCCGGGGCGCTGCGAAAGGAGGAGGGCTCCGCAAGGGGCCCTCCTCCCGCGTCCGGGCTCAGCTGAGCGCCCCCGAGTCGCGGAGCTTGGCCACGACACCCTCGTCCACACCCCACTCCACCAGCCCCGAGACGGTGTCGGCCCCGGGCGGCGACGGCGGCCGCGACACGGCGGAGGGTGTCCTGGAAAAGCGGGGCGACGGCCCCGGCTGCCTGGCGCCGTCGACCTCAATGAAGGTCGAGCGGGCCACATTGTGCGGGTGCTCGTGCGCCTCCCACGGAGAGAGCACGGGCGCCACGCACGCGTCCGTCCCGTCGAACACGGCGGTCCACTCGTCCCGTGTCTTCGTCTTGAAGATGGCGGCGAAGCGATCCTTCAAGGCCGGCCAGTCGGCGCGCGACTGCTGGTCCGGCAGCGATGCGTCCCCGGCCAGCCCGAGCCCGTCGAGCAACGCGGCGTAGAACTGTCGCTCGATGCCGCCGACCGCCATCCACTTCCCGTCCGACGTCTCGTACACCTCGTAGAAGGGCGCTCCCGTGTCGAGCATGTTTGCCCCACGCTGCTCGTTCCACAGGCCGCTGAGGCGGAACGAATGGATCATCGTCATCAGGGTGGCGGCCCCGTCGACCATGGCCGCGTCGACGACCTGGCCCTCGCCGGAGCGGGCCGCCTCGAGCAGCGCGGCCACCATGCCGAACGCCAGCAGCATGCCGCCACCGCCGAAGTCGCCGACCAGGTTCAGCGGTGGCACGGGGGCGGAATCGGCCCGGCCCATGGACCACAGCGCCCCGCCGATGGCGATGTAGTCGATGTCGTGTCCGGCCATGGGCGCCATCGGCCCGTCCTGCCCCCACCCGGTCATGCGGCCGTAGACGAGCCGGGGGTTGCGCGCCAGGCAGGCGTCGGGCCCGACGCCCAGACGCTCGGCCACCCCGGGCCGGAATCCCTCGACGAACCCGTCGGCGTCGGCCACCAGCCCGAGCACCAGCTCGACGGCGTCCGGATTCTTCAGATCGATGCCGACGGACGGGCGGGACCGGTTCAGCAGGTCCCAGTACGGCCCCGCGCCCGAGGCCCGCAGCTCCTCGCCCCGCTCCACCGCGCCCGGGGCCGCGCGCTCGAGGCGCAGCACCTGCGCGCCGGCGTCGGCGAGCATCATGCAGGTGAAGGGCGCCGGCCCGATGCCCGCCAGCTCGATGATCTTGATTCCGCTCAGCGGTCCACTGCGGTCGGCCATCGCAGGATCGTGACCCGTGCCGCCCACAACGGTCAAGCCGACCCCCGTCCTGCGCCAAGCTGGGGGTGTGCCTGCCGCCCGCGCCCCCGGAAGAGTCACCATCATCGGCGACCACACCGATTACAACGCCGGACTCTCGCTGCCCATGGCCATCGGGCTGACCACCGATGTCCGCTTCACGCCGAAGCCGGGCAGCTTCCTGTTCGGGATCGACTCGGACCAGTTTCCCGGTCGGCCCTTTGAGATCATGCTTGGCGACACCGCGCCGGTTCCCGCCGACGCCGCCCTGGCGGCCGGACTCCTGCGGCTGCAGCAGCCTCCGTGCGGCGGGGCGGCCCGCGTCACCAGCACGATCCCCGTCGGTGCCGGCCTGTCGTCGAGCGCGGCCTTCGCGGTGGCGTTGCTGCTCGTTCTCGGCCACGACCCCGATCCCCTCGCCCTGGCGCGGGACTGCCAGGAGGCCGAGCGCAGCGCCGGCGCGCATGTCGGCCTGCTCGATCCCCTGGCCATCGCCGGTGCCACCGCCGGACACGCACTGCGCATCGACTTCGACACGCTCGACACGCGCCACGTGCCGGTGCCCCAAGAGGCGGCCTTCGTCATTGTGCACAGCGAGGCGCCCCGCCTCCTCGCCACCACCGCCTATGCCGACCGGCGGGCCGAATGCGAGCGGGCGGCGCACATCCTCGGTAGGCCGCTCGGGCTCTGCACGCTCGGCGATCTCGAGCGCGCTGCACGATCCCGTGCTGCGCCGGCGGGCGCGCCATGTGATCACCGAGTGCGCCCGGGTGGAAGAGGCCGAGCGGCTGCTCGCCCGGGGCAACCTCAGCGGGCTGGGCGAGGTCATGACCGAGGGGCACCGGAGCCTCGCCGGCGAGTACCGGGTCTCGGTGCCGGCCGTGGACGAACTGGTCGAGCAGCTCTTGGGTCTACCCGGCGTCCTGGGCGCCCGCATGAGCGGCGGTGGCTTCGGGGGATGCGTGATCGCGCTCTGCGAACCCGATTCGCCGGCACTCACTGCCGAGGCCCACGCCCCCCGCCGCAGCTGGCGAGTCAGCCCGGTTGACGGCGCAGCTCTTCTCGAGAAGTAGCGATCAGCCCGTCGAGGACGCCGACGGCCTTGCCGCTGTCGATCGACTCGGCCGCCAGAGCGAGCCCTCCTTGCAGGTCGTCGACCCGCCCGGCCACCACGAGTGCAGCGGCCGCGTTCAGGATCCCGATGTCGCGCCGGGCGCCCTGCTCCCCCTCGAGCACGGACCGGATCACGCCGGCGTTGAAGGCCGCGTCGCCGCCCCGCAGGTCCGCCATGGTGGCGGGGGCGAGGCCGAGCTCCTGTGGATCCACCCTCCACTCCCGCACCTCGAACGCGCCGGTACCGTCGCCGCTCACCTCCAGGACCTGGGTGGGTGCCGTGACACTCAACTCGTCGAGCCCGTCGTCGGCGTGCACGATCAGGGCATGGCGGCTCCCGGTGGCCCCGAACACCCCCGCCATGATCGGCGCCATGGCAGGGTCGCTGACGCCCACCAGCTGGCGCCTGGTGCGGGCCGGGTTGATCAGTGGGCCGAGGAAGTTGAACACCGTCGGCACACCCAGTTCCTTGCGGACAGGGCCGATGAAGCGCATCGCCGGGTGAAAGCGCTGCGCGAAGCAGAAGCCCATTCCCGTGTGACGCACGCATCGGGCCACGCCCTCCGGACCGAGCTCGATCGCCACACCGAGCGCCTCCAACACGTCTGCAGTGCCCACCGACGAGGACGCGGCCCGGTTGCCGTGCTTACAGACCGGCACGCCGCACCCCGCCGTGATGAAGGCGGCCAGCGTGGTCACGTTGATGCTCGACAGCCGGTCGCCCCCCGTCCCGACCAGGTCGACCGCCGCAGCGGAGTCCTCGTCGGCCAGCGGGCACGGCACGGCAGCGTCCACCATGGCCCGGGCCAGCCCGGTGACCTCTTCGGCCGTCTCTCCCTTGGCGTGGAGCAGGACCAGGAACGCCGCCACCTGGGCCGGCGTGGCCTCACCCGCGACGACGATCTGCAGGGTCTCCTCGGCCTCGGCCGCGCTGAGCGGCTCGCACCGGCTCAGGCGGGCCAGGACCTCGGGCCAGGTCAGTCCCACCACAGGTCCCGGTCCAGCACGCCCCGGGCGATGAGGCCGAGCTGTACCTGCGATGTGCCTTCCACGATGGTCAGCTGCTTGGCGTCGCGGTACCACTGCTCGGTCGGATGGTCCTCCATGTAGCCGGCCGCGCCGAGGAGCTGCACGGCCAGCGACGAGGCCCGTACGGCCAATTCGGTGGCGTGGTACTTGGCCATGGAGAGGTACGGCACGTACTCCTTGGTGAATTTGCCCTCGTCCGCCAGCACAGCCGCTCGGTACGTCAGGAGCCGGGCGGCCTCGATGTCGACGGCGCACTTGGCGATCTCCCACTGGATCCCCTGGAAGTCGGCGATGGTCTTGCCGAAGGCCGCCCGCTGCTGGACGTACTCGGTGGCGTACATGAGCGCGCCCTCAGCCAGCCCGATGCCGCGTGCCGCCACGATGGGGCGCATGGCGTTGAGCCCCAGCATGGCCAGGCGGAAGCCGCCCACCTCGCCGATCACGTTCTCGGCCGGGACGTGCACGTCCGTGAGGAGGAGCTCACCCGTGTCCACCCCCTTGACCCCCATTTTGTGGTCGGTGCGGCCCACCTCCACGCCGTCCCAGGAGCGTTCGACGAGGAAGGCCGTGATGGAGTCGTGCGCCCGACTGCTGGGGTCGCTGGTCTTGGCGAAGACCGTGTACCAGTCCGCCTCTTGCACCCCCGACATCCAGCACTTGGTGCCGTTGAGCACCCAGCCGCCGTCGGAGCCCTGGTCGGGGACCCCACGGGTCCGCATCCCCATGACATCACTGCCCGCCTGGGGCTCGGAGAGCCCGAAGGCGGCGCGGAGGGTCCCGTCGCAGATGCCAGGCAGGTAGCGCTGCTTCTGCTCCTCCGTGCCGGCGATCATGACCGGCCCCGTGGGCAGCCGGGTCAGCAACAGCATCAGCGCCGCCGTGTTCGAGTACTTGGCCACTTCCTCAATGGCCAGGGCCAGCCCGAGGATGCCGGCGCCCGAGCCTCCGAATTCGACCGGGATGCACAGGCCGAGGAGCCCGGCGTCTCGGAATGCCTCGAACAGGTCGGTCGGGTAGGCCGCCTCCTTGTCGATGGCCCGCGCCCGTGGCTTGACCTTGTCCTGTGCGAGACGCCGGACCGAATCGCGGAGCTCCGAAAGCTCGTCGGGGAGTTCAAAATGCACCGGTGAAGGCTACCGGACCTCTCGGCCAGGTACTTTCTGATCCTTGACTCCCGACGAACCCGAATACCCCGGGCCTCCCGACACCGCCGAGGAGCACGCCACGTCGCGGGCCGCCCTGCAGGCGGAGCTGCGGACGACGCGCAAGAAAGAGCGCAAACGCCAGCATCGCTGGCGGCGCCGGACGATCTACGCCCTGTCGATCGTCATCGTGTTGGCCGGCCTCGGCATCGGGGGCCTCTACGTCTACGCCAACTACCGCTTCAACCAGATCAAGAAGATCCACGCCAAGCACCTCATCGCCGCTCCGGCGGCGCCGACCCAGCCGTTCAACCTGCTGCTCGTCGGCTCCGACTCGCGTGCCTTCGTCTCCAACGCCACCCAGATCCGGGCCTTCGGCGACGAGGCAGACGCGGGCGGGCAACGCAGTGATGTCACGATGGTGGCCCGCTTCGATCCCGCCGCCAAGACCGTGACGGTGCTGTCCATCCCGCGCGACCTCTGGGTCGACATCCCGGGTGACGACAGCGGCATATCGGGCATGAACCGCATCAACGCCGCCTATGACAGCGGGCCTGACCTGTTGGTCCAGACAATCGAGCAGGACCTCGGAATCCCCATCAACCACTACATCTCCGTGGGGTTTCAGGGCTTCTCGGGCATGGTCAACGCGCTGGGTGGCATCACCATGGACTTCCCGACAGCCGTGAAAGACCAGTACACCGGCCTCGACGTGACCACCCCGGGATGCCAGGTGGTGAACGGGACCACGGCGCTGCAGCTGGTGCGCAGCCGCCACCTCTACTACAAGAATGCGAACGGCTACTGGGAGTACGACGGGCTGTCGGATTTCAGCCGGATCCAGCGCCAGGACGCGTTCTTCCGTGCCGTCCTGGCCAAGGTCAACTCGTCGATCACCAATCCGCTCGCCATCAACTCCTTCATCGGCGCGGCGGTGGGCAACCTCACCATCGATGACACCCTGACCCAGGGTGACCTCCTGCACATCGCAGACATCTTCCGGGGGCTGTCGTCGTCGCACCTCGTCACCGAGACGCTGCCGACGGTGGCCTACACCTCGTCGGGAGGGGCGGCTGCGCTGAAGGAGGCCCAGCCCTATGCGCAGAACGTGATCAACCAGTTCAACGCCATCGGGTCCACCACGACCACGACGACCACACCGGCCAAGGGCGGCAAGTCGAAGTCCACCAGCACGACCACGACCACCGTCCCCACGGAGGCCCACAGCCTGGTCGGCGTGGACGTGCTGAACGCGTCGACCGTGAGCGGCATTGCGCACACCACCGCAGCAGCGCTGACCGCGCTGGGCTTCCAGGTGAACGAGATCGGCGACGCCTCCACCCAGCTGAGCGAGGGCGCCCCGTCGGAGATCCTCTACGGCCCCTCAGGCACGCAAGCCGCGCAGACGCTGGCCTCGGTGCTCAGCGGGTCCGTCACCCAGGTGCCCGACCCGAGCCTCAGCGGTTCCACGGTCGACCTGGAGCTCTCCGCATCGCCGCCCACCGTGACGGGGTCCTCGTCGAGCGCCACGACCACCACCACCCCGACGGGGCCGACCACGACAACGACGACGACGATCCCGTCCGACGTCTACACGAACCTGCAGCCGGAGCCGTGGAATCCTTCGCCGTGCACGCTCGGGCAGCCGACCACGACGACCACGACGACGGCCCACAAGGCCGCCAAGAAGAAGTAGGCCGGGCCGGCGGTCCGCTCAGGCCGACTTGCGACTCAGGCCGACTTGCGACGCTGCCGCACGATCCGCCGGCGTTCCCGCTCGGTCGTGCCACCCCAGATCCCCTCACGCTCGCGGTGGGCCAGGGCGTGCTCCAGGCACGCTTGGCGGACCGGGCAGACGGCGCACACAGCCTTGGCTTCGGCCGCGTCGGCCTCGTCCTCGGTCACGGGGTAGAACGCCTCGACGTCGAGACCCCGGCAGGCGGCTTGCTTGCGCCACGTGGTGGCGATCATGGGAAACACTTCCTCAATAACGGATGAAAAGGCGGATACTTGATTCGCCCTGTTCGGAGGCCCTTTTTGTCAGGCGACCGCTTGCAGCAGCCCCGAATTCGGCGAACGACGAGTATGGCGCAGGTCCTGTGCGTCTGTAAAGACGCGCGCACGGAATTGTCCCTGGTCAGCCAAGAGGAAGGGCCTTTGTTGTGCCAAGGAGATCCGCGACCAGCTCCCGCCGCACCCCCGGTGAGAGCTCCGTCCTCTCCTGGTACTCGGGGTGGGTGGCGACCAGGGCCACCTCATCGGCGTCGACAAAGGCGCCCACCTGGTCCTCGGTGAAGCCGAAGCGGACGTAGTGGACGGCGGGCGTCACGGTCTCCCTGGTGAGGGCCGCTTCGTGCTCGGCCTCGGGGACGCTGCGCACCACGGCGCCGTCGACGGAGATCCCGAGCTCGCGCTCGATCCCCACCAGGCGGGGCAGCCAGTCCCGAAGGGCATCGTCCGAGGTCAGCTCGATGAACACGGTGGCCGACAGCTCCCCCGGCTCCGGCAGCAGCCGGTTGTAGATGTCGAGTTCGACCTGGATCGCCTCGTCGCTGATGATCTTCTCGGCCCGGGCCATCTCCTGGACCTGGAAGCGGACCGTGTCGAAGCACTCGAAGACCAGGGTCATGACGGGACCGAGCGCGACCCGCCTGTCCCGCTTCCGGGCGATGATCTTGGCCCGGTAGTCCTCCCGCACCCGCTCGTAGGCCCGTAGGTCGAGCACGTCGGCCAGGGTCAGCCTGGTCGCCGCACCGCCACCGGCCCGGCCGCTCACCGGGAGTCGCCCTGCCCGCCGCCGGCGATGCCGTAGGCACGCGCCATCAATTGCATCGGGTGCACGGGCCGGGTGCCGGTCTCCTGCAGGATCGAGCCGTTGGCCAGATGGCAGTCACCGCACACGGTGTCGTTGCCGGCCGCCTCGATCTCGCGCCCCAGCGGTCGTGCCACCTTGCGGGCCAGCTCGTAGTTCTCGGCCCGGTACCCCCACGTGCCGTCGATCCCGGAACAGCGCTGGACGAGGGAGCACTTCACACCCGCCACTTTGAGCAGGTCTCGGCTGCGCAGCCCGGCGTTCTGCGCCTGCAGGTGGCAGGCGACGTGGTAGGTCACGGCATCGGGCACGGAGCCGTCCTCGCGACCGGGGAATTCGTCGTGCAGGGTGAACGGGTCGTCGGCATCACGCTGGCGTCGCATCAGATACTCGGCCGGATCGAAGGTGTGGGCCGCCACGAGGTCGGCGTCGGCACCCTTGGCATACATCGGGTAGTCGCGCTTGACCACGTAGGCGCACGTGGGCTGGGCCACCACGATGTCGCGACCGGCTCGCACCTCCGCGGCCAGCGCCGCCACGTTGCGCTGTGCCGCTTTGGTGAACTCGTCGACACGGCCCGAGTGCAGCCACGGCGCGCCACAGCACTTGGTTCCCTCGGGCAGGCTGCAGTCCACGTCGTTGTGCTCGTAGACCTCGACAATGGCCCGGCCCACCGCCGGCTCCATGTATTCCACGAAGCAGGTGGGAAACACCGAGACGGCTCCCGCCGACTTCGGCGTTCCCGCCGTCCGGCTCCGCTTCTTGAACCATGTCGTGAAGCGCTGCTTGGCGTACGGCGGCAGGATCCGTTCGGACGCCAGGCCCGCCGTCTTTTCAATGACACGGCGCGTCCACGAGCCCGGCGTGCCGGTCGCCCAGTTGACGAGAGGCGCGGCGACCACCGAAGCCCGGCCGAGCGCGTCGGTGCGTCCCAGGAATTGGTCGGTGACCCGCTCCTTGACCGGAACCAGCTGCTTCTGGCGCACGGCGTGCACCCGGCTCATCAGGCGTGGGAAATCGAGCTCCCACTCGTGCGGCGGCACGTAGGGGCACTTCACGTAGCAGAGCTTGCATTGGTAACACTCGTCGACGACCTGGCGGTGCTCGGCGTCGGTCAGCGCGGACACGTCGCCATCCTTGGCGTCGATGAAGTCGAACAGCGTCGGGAACGACGGGCACAGGTTGAAGCAGAGCCTGCACCCGTGACAGAGGTCGAAGACGCGGTCCAACTCCTGGCGGAGCGCCGCCGGGTCGAAGTATTCGGGATCTGTCGGGTCGTATGTGGCGGTCACGGGGCCGCCGGTCCTAGGCGACCGACTCGAGCCCTTGCGTGAAGCGGCCGGCGTGCGACTTCTCGGCCTTGGCCAAGGTCTCGAGCCACTCGGCGATCTCCTCGAAGCCCTCGTCACGCGCCGTTTTGGCGAAGCCGGGGTACATCTCGGTGTACTCGTAGGTCTCGCCCTCGATCGCCGACTTCAGGTTGTCCTCGGTGGCACCGACGGGGACGCCGGTCACGGGGTCGCCCACTTCCCTGAGGAAGTCGAAGTGCCCGAACGCGTGGCCGGTCTCACCCTCGGCGACGGAGCGGAAGAGCGCCGCCACGTCGGGGTAGCCCTCGACGTCGGCCTTCTGCGCGAAGTACAGGTAGCGCCGATTGGCCTGACTCTCGCCGGCGAACGCTTCCTTCAGGTTGGCCTCGGTCTTGGAGCCCTTCAATGCTGGCATGGTTGGTCGTGCCCTTTCTCTCTCAATGGGTTCTGGTTGCTACTGCTGGTCCTGCTGCGATCCCTGGCATTCGTCGCACAGGCCGCGGAAGACGACCTCCGCGCTGTCCACCTCGAAGCCCTGGGCCTCCCGTCGGGACACCCGGAGCCCCGGGAAGTCCGCCGCCACGTCGCGCACCTTGCCACAGGAGCGGCACACGAGGTGGTGATGCGTCGTCTCGACGTTCGGGTCGAAACGCGCCGAGCCGGTCCCGACGTCGAGCACGGCGATAGCCCCGAGGTCGGCCAGGTCGTTGAGCGTCTGGTAGACGGTCTTGAGCGAGACGTTGGGCATCTCGTGGCGTACCCGCTCGTGGACCCGTTCGGCCGAGGGATGGGTCACGTCCCCCTCCAGGGCCTGGAAGATGCACTGGCGCTGCGCCGTGATCTTGCGTCCGTTGGCACGGAAGAGATCGGTCAACGCGTCGGGCGACTGCATTGCCGGCCACCCTAGCGGGCACCCGGATGATTTTGACAATCGTTGTTGGGATGCCCCGCCACCAGGAGGCTCGCGCCCTCTGACCCCACCCCTCTGCACCGCCGGCCCGGCATGCCGCGGCCCTAGCCTGCCGGGATGGCAGCCGAACCGATCGACTACCTCGGCGGGAACGTCGCGGCGTGGCAGGCCCGCCAGACCGACCAGCTGACGACCGGGCGGCGGCTGTGGGCGGCCGACGAGCCGTGCTGGGGCATCTTCGCAGTGCCCGAGACCCGGACCAGGATCCTGCCCCAGAGCGTCGTTGGCCTGGATGCGCTCGAGCTCGGGTGCGGGACCGCATACGTGTCCGCGTGGCTGGCCCGTGCCGGCGCCCGGCCTGTCGGCCTCGACCCCACGCCCGGGCAGCTGTCCAACGCGCGCCAGCTCCAGCACGAGTTCGACCTCTCCTTTCCGCTCGTCAGGGCGGCGGCCGAGCATGTGCCTTTGCGCAGCGCGTCGTTCGATCTGGTCATCAGCGAGTACGGCGCTGTCATCTGGTCCGATCCGTATCGATGGATTCCGGAAGCTTCCCGGCTCCTGCGGCCGGGGGGCGAACTGGTGCTCCTCGGCACCAGCACCCTTCTGACGGCGTGCGTGCCCGACGTCGACGGGCTGCCCGCGGGCAGGGAATTGCTGCGACCGCAGCTCGGCATGCACCGCTTCGAGTGGCCGGGCGACCCGACCGTCGAGTTCCATCTGAGCCACGGAGACTGGATCAAATTGTTCCGACAGCACGGGCTCGACGTCGAAGACCTCATCGAGGTCTACGCGCCAGAAGGTGCCACCACCAGGTATGACTTCGTGACAGCCGGGTGGGCGTCACGTTGGCCGCACGAGGAGGTCTGGCGGGTACGCAAGCACTGAGGTGACGACCACGACGACGCACACCGTCAGCCAGCGAACGACTCCAGCTCACGCATGGTGAAGAGTGCGTGCAGGCTGATCCCCTCGGCCGCGGTCACGTCGGCTCCCCCGCCCTCCCGGTCGATGACGCAGACGGCGTGCTCGACCACAGCCCCCTCCGAGCGGAGGTCCTGCGCTGACAGCACGATCTGCCCTGCCGTCGTGACGACGTCCTCGATGATGACCAGACGGCGTCCCGCCACCTCACCGCCTTCGCAGACCTGTTCGGTGCCGTACTTCTTGGGCTCCTTTCGCACGAAATACGCTGGAAGCCCCGTCACCGAGGACAGCATGGTCGCCAGCGGGACACCGCCGAGCTCCAAGCCGGCGAGGCCCTCGGTCCCGGCAGGGACGAGCGGCACCAGGGCTTCCACGATCTCGCGCAGAAGGGCGGGGTCCGACTCGAAGCGGTACTTGTCGAAGTAGTGGTCGGCCGTGCGCCCTGAGCGCAAGACGAAGGTCCCGGTGAGGTAGGAGGAGGCGAAGACACGAGCGGCCAACGTCACGCCGCCATTCTGCACCGGCGCACCCTGCCGGGGGCGGTTCTACTGGCGGCCGGTTCCTCCGTCGATCCGTGCGTGGCCCAGCCGGAAGCGCAGGTGGGCGCGGCACAGGGTCGTCGTGGCCAAGGCCCAGTTGGGGCTCACGTTGGGCCGGCCCAACATGTCGCAGTCGACGCAGAGTGAGCCCGGGAGACCCTGCACCTGGGTGATGAGGGCCGAGAGCTCGAAGAACTCGTCCATGGCGAGACACCCGTCCTCGCAGTGGCTCCACAGCTCGGAGAGACGGAGCTCGTTCGTGAGCTCCGTCTCGGCGCCACGGTCCGCGAACAGCCGCGCGCCGGCCTCGAACAGATCGTCGACATCCTGGGTCCACACGCTCTCGGACCAGTACCGGGGGGCAGTCTCGTCCGCGATCAGGCTGCGCCAGAGCTCCTCCGGATCAGAATCCAGCTCCAGCTCGAGCTCCAGCTCCGCCTCGAGTGCGCCGTCTTCCCAACTCTCGTCAAACTGCTCCATCAGTCCCCCCACAAGGAGCGTCGTGCCCACGGCCCGCCGCCTCCCAGCATCAAATCGGCGCATCGAGTGCCGAGCTGAAGGGAATTCCAGGTCGAGGAGGCACAAGGGCCCATCCGCTGCCCAGGCGGCGTTCGCCCTGACAGGCCACGATGGCCCACTCCGCGGGGGTCCAGACGAAGATGGCGTCCTGGCCGTAGCGGGCTCCCAGGGCCAGGATCGCTGACTCCGCAGCGCCGCGCAGAGCCACGCCTTCGTCCCGCCGCCCGGTCGCCGGATCAACCCCGGCCGCCGCCATGAGGGAGACGGCCAGCTCGCCCAGGTCCGCCTCGAGCGCAGCCTGACGCCGGCGATTCTGCTCCAAGCCGGGCCGTTCGGGGCCGGGATCCCAGGCGGTCAGGATGTACACCGGCTCCGCCGTCGGCCACGGCCAGCCTGCCCCCTCGGGCTCCGGCGCCGATCGGACCCGCAACGATCCGCCATCGGGACAGGTGATCTCCACCACCGTCCGCTGGAAGGAGGTCCAGGGGTCCTCGCCGTCGGACTCCGGCTGCACAGGGCGACCTTACGTCGGGCGAAAATGGGGGAGGTGTCTTCATCACCCCCGCTCCCCACCCTGTTGTCCCAGGCTCTGGTCGCCCACACCATGGAGATCGACAACGAGGCGGAGCATCGCCTGGCCCACCGGACGACCCGGCAGCAGGCATCCGAGTCGGGACGGGGCACGCCCTGGCTGGTGTCGTTCACGCTGTGGGCCAATGTGCTGCAGTACGTCGACAACGACGGCATCACGGTGGGTGATCTCCGCGCCCGCGCCCGAACGGGTCAGCTCCTGTTGAACGGCCTGCAGCGCTGGGGATACGTCTCTCTCACGCCACCGACGGGCGAGCGGCTGCGGAACCCGCCACAGGATGGAGCCACGGTGCGCTCCACAAAGGCCGCCCGCCGCGCGCAGGAGGTCTGGGCGGAGCTCCCTCCCGTCATGGACGGTCGCTGGCGGGACCGTCTTGGTACCTCCGTCGTCGACCGACTCGAGCGCGCACTGAGAGCAATCTTCGACGACCTCCCCTTTGCTCCGCCGGCCTGTCTCCCGGTGGTCCACCCGACCCAGGGCGGCAGGTCCGAAGCTGTCCCTCCCCACGGTGGCCCGGGCTCGCGGCGACTGCCCACGAATGGCGCGCTCTCGCCACTCCTCAGCGGGGTACTGCTGGCCTTCACGCTCGACTTCGAGGCGGCGTCCCGAATCTCGCTGCCCATCAGCGCCTCGACGCTGCGCGTGCTCGGAACCCCTGGGAGACGCGTCGGCGACCTTCCCCGGTGCACGGGGGTCTCACGGGAGGGACAAGCCATGTGCATCGGCTGGCTGGAGCGCCACGGCTGCGTCGTCGCCGAGCCCGACCCCGATGCGCGTCGGGGCAAGGTCGTCCGGCTGACGTCGAAAGGAGAAAAGGCGCAGCAGAAATACCGCCGGGTCCTGGCGGCCACCGAGGAGTCGTGGGGCCCGCAGTACGGCCTTACGAACGTCGACGAACTGCGGGCCGCGCTGCACACCGTCGTGGGCGACGGGACGTACGCCTCCTCTCCCCTGGGGGCCGGCCTCGTGCCGCATCCCGACAACTGGCGGGCGCGGGTGCGGCGTGCACAGACACTGCCGCACCACCCGATGCCGCTCCACCGTGGCGGCTTCCCCGACGGCAGCTGACCCGGCCCCGGATCGGCGGCGCGGCGGATGTGGCAGGCTTGATCGGTGCACCCCTTTCGCCGCGCCGACGCGTTGCGACGCCTCGCCGACGAAGAGTTCGATGTGCTGGTCATCGGCGGTGGGATCACCGGAGCCGGCGTTGCACTCGACGCCGCCAGCCGCGGCCTGAAGACCGCTCTGGTCGAGAAGGGCGACTTCGCTTCGGGGACCTCGTCCAAGTCCTCGAAGATGATTCACGGCGGTATCCGCTACCTCCAGCAACGTGAGTTCCGCCTAGTCTACGAGAACCTGGCGGAACGGCAGCGCCTGCTGGACAACGCGCCCCACCTCGTGAACCCCCTCCCGTTTCTCATTCCACTCTTCGGCCGCGACGGCGTCGTGTCAAAGACCGTGGCGCGGTCGTATGCGAGCGCTCTGTGGCTGTACGACCTCACGGGAGGTTGGCGCATCGGCAAGCGCCACCGCGAGGTGACGAAGCAGGAGGCGCTGGCTCACCTCCCCTCGCTCAACACGGATCACCTCGTGGCCGGCTTCCTCTACTTCGATGCCCGGGCCGACGACGCCCGGCTGACCCTCACCGTGGCCCGCACCGCCGCCTACGAGTTCGGGGCGGTCATGGCCAACTACACGCCGGTCGTCCGCCTCACCACCGGCGCCGACGGGAACGCGGACGGTGCCGTGGTGCGGGCGCGGCCCGACGACGAGACGTCGGAGTTCCCGGTCCGGGCGCGCATCGTGGTGAACGCCTCAGGCGTCTGGGCCGACGCCGTCCGGACCCTCGACGAGGGCCATGATCCGCACGCCATCCGCCCCGCCAAGGGCGTGCACGTGACGGTGCCGGCGTCGCGGCTGCCGTGCGACATCGCCGCCGTCATCCCTGTTGCCAAGGACAAGCGCTCCATCTTCGTGGTGTCGTGGCCCGAGACGGATCTCGTCTATCTGGGTACGACCGACACGGACTACACGGGTCCGCTCGACGATCCCGCCTGCACCCCCGAGGACGTCGACTACCTCTTGGATGCCGCCAACGCCATCACCACCTCGCACCTCACCCGGGCCGATGTCACCGGCGTCTGGGCCGGCCTGCGCCCGCTCTTGGCGCCTGCCGCCAAGGGTGGCCACGTCTCGGAGCGCACCGCCGACCTGTCGCGTCGCCACACCGTGGCCACCTCGAGCCACGGGGTGGTCACCGTCACCGGCGGCAAGCTGACGACCTACCGCAAGATGGCGCAGGACACCGTCGACGTCGTCGTGGCCCGCCTGGGTGAGTCCCCGCACCGCCGGCGCTGTATCACCAAGACGCTCCCACTCATGGGTGCCACCACCAGGGGCCGCGACCCCGTGACGCTGGCCCAGCCGCATGCCCGCCTCGTCGGTCGCTACGGGACCGCGTCGAGCGACGTGCTGGCCCTGGCCGACGGACGCCCCGAGCTGCTCGAGCCGATCGTGGACGGGTTGCCCTACACGGGCGCCGAGGCGCTGTACGCGGCGCGCGAGGAGATGGCGGGCACGCTCGACGACGTGCTGTCGCGGCGCACGCGGGCCATGATCCAACGAGCCCAGGCCACGATGGACGCGGCCACGGCGGTCGCGGACCTCATTGCGCCCGACATGGGCTGGGACGAGGCGGAGGCGCGCGAGCAGGTCGCCCGGTTCACCGAGGTGTGCCAGAAGGAGTTGCTCACAGCCGGGCTGGACCTGCCATGACCGTGCCCACTCCGGTCACCCCCATCGACGCGGACGGGGCCGAGGTGGCCGATCGTCTCGGTGCCACTGTCGTGGAGGTGCCGCCCGTGCTGCTCGACCGCCTCGGCACCACCGGCGCCGAGATCGTCCTCGACGCGGAGGCGCGCGCCGAGGCGGGACGGGACTGGTGGCCACTGGCGATCGGCTGGGCCGCCGAGGGTGGCGTGCCCCAACGCCCGGGTGTCGTCGTGCGCCCCACCTCGACCGAGCAGGTTTCGGCCGTGCTCTCCGCCTGCAACGAGACCTCGGTGCCTGTCACGGCCGCCGCCGGACGCAGCGGCGTCTGCGGGGGATCCATCCCCGTCCACGGCGGCGTGGCGCTCGACATGACGGCGCTCGAAGGCCTGCATCAGTTGGACGAGACCTCGCTCACGGCGGACGTCCGGGCCGGCACCTTCGGACCCGACCTCGAAGCCGCACTCGGTGCGGTCGGTGCGGGCTACACCCTCGGCCACTGGCCGCAATCCATGGACCTCTCGACCGTGGGCGGGTGGCTGGCCTGCCGCGGGGCGGGCCAGTACTCGACCCGGTACGGGAAGATCGAGGACATGGTCATCGGTCTGGAGGTGGTGCTCGCCGACGGCCGCGTCGTCCACACCGAAGGCAGGGGTCCGCGCGCCGCGACCGGGCCGAACCTGACCCAGCTCTTCGTCGGGAGCGAAGGGACGCTCGGCGTGATCACCGAAGCCCGCCTGCGCGTCCATCCGCTGCCGACGGCGCAGGGTCGGCGCGCCTTTGGGTTCACGACCTTCACCGCCGGCCTCGAGGCGTGTCGCATGATCCTCCGCCGCGGCGCAACGCCGGCCGTCCTCCGCCTCTATGACGAGACAGAATCCGACCGCAATTTCGAACACGGCGACACCAACGTCCTGCTCGTCCTCGACGAGGCCGACCCGCTCATTCTTGCGGGCACGCTGGAGGTCGTGGACGCCGAATGCACGACCGAGGCGGGAGCACATCGTCTCGACGACAGCCTGGTCGACCGCTGGTTGGAGCACCGCAACGACGTCTCCGCGCTGGCACCACTCTGGCGGGGCGGCATCGTCGTCGACACGGCCGAGATATCCGGCCCGTGGTCAGCGTTGCCCGGCCTCTTCGACGACGTCATCGGCGCGCTGAAGGGGTTGGAGGGCACCCTGGCCGCGTCCGCGCACCAATCCCACGCCTACACGGACGGCGCCTGCCTCTACTTCACCTTCGGCGGGCGCGGGCCCGAGGGCGACGCCGAATGGCGGGAGCGCTATTACCGGCAGGCCTGGGACACCGTGACCGACGCCACCCTGGCGCACGGGGCCGCCATCAGCCATCACCACGGCATCGGGCTCAACCGTTCGCGCTTCGTGCCGCGGGCGCTGGGCTCCGGGTTCGAGGTGCTCGGCGGCCTCAAGGCCACCTTCGATCCCAACGGCATCCTGAACCCGGGGAAGTTCGGCCTCGCGTCTCCGTTCGGGCCGGCGCCCTGGGCATGAGCACGGGCGGGGGCAGCATTCTGGTCGTCGACGTGGGGACCTCGGCGGTGCGCGCCGCCATCGTGCGGCCCGACGCCACCGTCGACCACGAGCACCGGGTGCCCCTGTTGCCCGACTCGCCGGCGCCGGGTCTCGTCGAGTTCGACGCGGCGCGCATGGCCGACGCCATCATGGATGTCGCACTGAGCGCGCTCGCGGCGGGCGGCCCGGTGGCGGGGGTGGGGATCGCCAACCAACGGGCGTCGAGCATCGTCTGGGAACGCGCCACAGGAAGGCTCGTCGCGCCGGGTATCGGCTGGCAGGATCTGCGCACGGTCGGAACCTGCCTGGTCCTGCAGTCCGAGGGGATCCGGCTGGCGCCGAACGCATCGGCGACAAAGGTGATGGCGATTCTCGACGACGTCGATCCGGAGCGCGCCCGTGCGGAACGGGGCGAGCTGTGTTTCGGGACGGTCGACAGCTGGGTGGCCTGGACCCTCTCGGGCGGCGCGGCGGCCGGGAGCGATGCCCTGCACGTCACCGACGCGACCAATGCCGCCGTGACTGCGCTGGTCGACGCCACCATCGGATGGGACGAGTCCTTGCTACAGACGCTGCGGATCCCGGCGTCGATGCTGCCGGCAATCGTGGACTCGTCGGGCGCGCTGGGAGTCGCCGGCGCCCTCCCGGGATCTCCGCCCATCTGCGGGATCGCCGGTGATCAGCAAGCCTCCCTCGTCGGCCAGGGCTGCACGCTCCCCGGCCTGGCCAAGGCCACCTTCGGGACCGGCGGCATGCTCGACCAGTGCGTGGGGCCCGGGACCGCGCCCGGGGCCCTGGGGCGAGGCGAAGCGGGCACCTTCCCGATCGTCGCCTTCCGTGTCGACGGCCAGCCGACCTGGGGCACCGAGGCGGTCATGCTGTCGGCCGGCACGTGCATCGAATGGCTGCGCGACGACCTCGGGATCATCGCCACCTCCGAGGAGTCGGAGACGGTGGCGGCCCGGTGCGCGAGCGCGGGTGACGTCTGGTTCATCCCGGCACTGCTCGGCCTGGGCACCCCGGTGTGGGACTTCGGTGCACGCGGGACGCTGGTCGGCCTGACCCGGGGCTCAGGCCGCGCCGAGATCGTCCGGGCCGTGCTCGAGGGGGTGGCGCACCGCGGTGCCGACCTGGTCGAGGCGAGCGAGCGCGACAGTGGCTTCCCGATCGGGGCGCTGCGCATCGACGGTGGCATGGCGGACAACGCTGTCTTCGTCCAGGCGCTGGCCGACGCCATCGGGCGCGCTGTCGAGATCTCGCCGGTGCCGGAGGCGACCACGCTCGGAGCCGGACTCCTCGCCGGATTGGCCGTCGGCACCTATGCCACGACAACCGAGCTCGCCGACACCTTCTCGCCGCGACGGACGGTGGAGCCCCGGGGGAACGATGTCGATCGGCTGGCCCTGCGAGACCGGTGGCTGGCCGCCCGCACCAAGGCCGAGGGCACCATTCCGGAGCTCTCGGGTATCTCCTTCTGAGGGAGCTTCCACCCGCCCCAGAAGGAGATCTCGCCAACCCGAGCGACCCCCTTCCCAGCGATCTACCTGTCCGCAAGGTACGCCGGGGGCGACAGGTTCGTTAGGGCCTTGTGGCCCTAATTGGAGTCGATTTCTCGGGAGAACCGTGTCTCATCGGCGCGACGCCGGCGCTACGGCGTGTGGGCGAGGGCGTCCTTCCAGCTGCTGCCTTCCTGCAAGAGAGGCCGGAAACCCATCAGTTGCCTTGGTTTTCCGATGGCGACAACGGCGCGCAACCGGTCGGCCCGGCCGAAGAGCGCAATGAACTTCCCCTCCTCAGGTGAGCCCTCGGCGATGTGGACGTCGTCGCTGCCGTGCGGGCTCCCCAACACCTGGAGGCGAATGCCGTATTGATCGGACCAGAAGTACGGCACCGGCGAGAAGGGTGCCGCATCCGCCCGACCGGCCAGGACGCTGCGCGCCGCGGCGACGCCGGCCTCCGCGGCCACCTGCCAGTGCTCGATCCTGATCTGCTCCTCGTCGCCGTCGTGTCTCCAGGCCCAGCGGGCGACGTCGCCCGCGGCCACGATGCCGTCGGCGGCAAAGAGGCGATCGTCGCAGACCACCCCGTTGTCCACCGTGAGGCCCGAGTCCTTGAGCCAGTCCGTCGCCGGCAGCACACCGATCCCCACCACGACCACATCGGCCTGGAAGGTCTCGCCGCCGTCGAGCTCCACCACGAGGCCCGACGATCCGGCGTCCGCCCGGCCGACCCGCCGCACGCCGACTCCGGTGCGCAGGTCGACATCGCGCGACGCGTGCAACGCCGCAAAATGAGCCCCGAGCATGGAACCCAGGACGTTGCGCAACGGCACGTCCAGCGCCTCGAGGACGGTGACGCGGCACCCGAGGTCCGCGCAGGTGGACGCCACCTCGGCGCCGATGAAGCCGGCACCGATGACGACGACCCGGGCGGCGTCCACCGCCGTGACGGCGGCGCGGAGGGCCAGGGAGTCGTCGAGGGTCCGGAGCGTGAACAACCCGTCGCGCTGACCGAGCCCCTCCGTTCCCGGCAGCTGACGTGGGTGCGCCCCGGTGGCGACGACGATGGCGTCGCCCTGCAGGACGGTCCCGTCCTGGAGCTCGATCTTTCTCGCCGCCGCGTCGAGGCGGACGGCGCGGCGGCCGAGCACCTCCTTGACCCGGTGTTCATCGGCACGTCGCTTGTCCGCCAGCACCGCCTTCTCGGGGGGCCACGTTCCGGCCAGCACCTGCTTGGACAGCGGCGGACGGTCGTAGGGAAGGTGCGGCTCGTCCCCGACGAGAGAGATGGAGCCGTGGAATCCCTCGGAGCGCAGCGTCTCGACCGCTCGCCAGCCGGCCAGCGACGCGCCGACGACGATGACGCTGCTGTCCGCGGTCAGTTCCTCGTTGCCGCTCATGAGCCGAACATCGCCATCCACTCCTGCGCCGAGCGCGGCCGGAACACGTAGTTCCAGCGTCGCGTCTCGCCCATGCTCTGCGACGGGTCCTGCGAGTACAGGTGGCCCGGAAAGAGGATGGCCTCGTCGGGGACACGGGCCAGGCGGGTGTGAATCGACTCGTACATGGCCAAGGGGTCCGAACCCGGGAAGTCCGTCCGACCACAGCCCTCGAGGAAGAGCGTGTCGCCGGCGACAAGACGGCCGTCGACGAGGAAGCACTGGCTCCCCGGTGTGTGCCCAGGCGTGTGGATCATCTCCACTGCGATCCCCCCCACCTGGACCGTGTCACCGCTGTGGTGCGCCACGAGGTCGCTCCCGCCGACGCCGGTCGTGCGCTCCACCCAGGGCACCTCCTCGGCCTGGACATGGACCGGCACCTGCACCTTTTCGAGCAGCGTGCTGATCCCTTCGAGCGACCACCCGCCCATTTGGCCGCCGAGGTGATCCGGGTGGAAGTGGGTCCCCAGCACGCCGGTCAGCCGCATGCCGTCCGCCGCCAGGATGTCGAGCAGATCCTGCACCGCATAGGCGGGGTCGACCGCCATCGCCTCGCCGGTCTCGCGGTCGCCTATGAGGTAGACGAAGTTGACCATCTGCCGGGCCATCATGTCGCCCCGGGCGAAGTCGCGACCGGAAAGCAGCTGACGGAAGTACAGGCGGTCGTTCTCGTGGTTGCCGGTACCGGCCGTTCCGGCGCCGCCGTCATTCATCGTCACTCCCCTTTCCCTCGGCGGCGACGTTGCCGGCGAGCGCATCGAGCCGGGGGACCAGCTCCTCAACCTGGGCCTGGGTCCGACGCAGGCGCTGATCGAGCTCGTCGATGAGGGCGGTAGCCCGTTCCAACCGTCCGACCAGGACGTCGACATCGACCTCGCGCTGCTCGAAGAAGTTCACGATGGAATCGAGCTCACGGCTCGCCTCCGTGAAACTCAACTGCTCCACCGGGACCGCCTCGTCAGCGTCGGTCATGCGTCTCCTCCTGCCTCTCGTCCCAGCACCCGGCTCCGCACCGTACCGTCGGCGAAGCGGGTCACGATCTCCTGCTCCCTGTCCAGTCCCGCCGCGCTGCGCAGCAGGCGGCCGTCGGGCGTCAGCGTCAGGCTGTAGCCGCGCTCGAGCTGGCGGTCCACGTCGTAGGCGGCGAGCAACCGGCGCCACGACTGCACCCGCTCGTCCTGGCGTCCGACATGGCCGAGGCTCAGCGGTCCGAGGCGAGCGGCATGGGCGCTCAGCCGCGCCGCGCCGGCGGCCAGCCGGTCCGGGGCGGCGCGACCCAGCGTCGATCCCTTCCGGGCCAGGCGCTCGCGGTGGACCCGCAGCTGCTGGCGCGCCGCCGCCGTCAAACGGCCACGCGCTTGCGTGTCGCGGGACTGCGCGTCCTGGAGGTAGGTGGGGACGCGGCGAGCCAGCAGCGCAGCCGGTTCCGCCACGCGTTCCGCCCACCAGGTGCGGGCGGCCTCCGCGATCAGCTGTCCGCACTCGGTCGGCGTGATGCAGGACCTCGCGGCGACGACGTCGGCCAGCGTCTCGTCACCTGTGTGCCCGATGCCCGTGTAGACAGGCTTGGTCGCGGTCGCGATCGCACGGACGACCGCCTCGTTCTCGAATGCGGCCAGGTCCGCCCGCGCTCCCCCGCCGCGCACGACCGCGATGACGTCACAGTCACTCCGGCTGAGCGCGGTCACAGCCCGGGCGATGGAGGACGGTGCGCCGGGGCCCTGCACGGTGACCCGCACGTGGGACACACGGAATGCGAGGCCCGAGCCGGTGAGCTGCCCGAGGAAGTCCTGACAGCCCTCAGTACCCGGGCTGGCGACCAGGCCGACATGCAGGGCCACCTCCGGAACGGGCAGCGTGGCGTTACGGCGGAGCAACCCCTCGGCATCGAGCGTCTGCAGCAACTGCGCCCGCCGGGCGGCCAGCTGGCCGAGCAGTGCGGTCACGTCGACCTCGGCCAGCACGAGGCTGATTTCACCTTTGGCCCGGTAGAGATCGAGCGCGCCCCGCAGGACCACGACCATCCCCTCGGTGAGCTCGATTCCCTGCTTGGCCAGGCCGTGGCGCAACGGGGCCCACGAGCTGCGCCAGCACTTCACGTTCAGCGTGGGCACTCCGGCCCGGCCCCGGTCCCGCCGCGGCCGGTCGTCCTCGGGATCCACCAGGCTCATGTAGAGGTGGCCCGAGCGGTGGTCAGACACGTGCGCGATCTCCCCCCGGACCCAGAGGTGGCGGTTGCGGGGAAAGGCCTGGTTGAGCGCACCCTCGACCTGCTCGTAGACCCCGCCGATGGAGTGGACGCCTCGGCGGTCCTCCGACCCGTCCCCGCCGGACGCGGTCTGGAGATCAGGGGCGGCGGCCTCGGGCGGAGCCTCGGGATCGAAGAGCTGACGGGGGCCGCCGGACATCGGGGACACCCTACCGACGTGGTGTCTGGTCACCCTCACTGTCCAGGTGGTGGCACTATTGCGGACGACGGTGAGTCGGCCAGGTGGCCGCGGCACGGGTCGCACCGCGAGATCGTGTCGAGGAAGGTCGGGACTCCACAGAGCAGGGTGCTGGCTAACGGCCAGTCGGGGTGACCCGCAGGACAGTGCCACAGAAAGGAAACCGCCGATGGCGGGCCTCCGGGCCCGCACAGGTAAGGGTGAAAGGGTGCGGTAAGAGCGCACCAGCACCGAGGGTGACCTCGGTGGCTCGGTAAACCCCACCCGGAGCAAGGCCAAGCGTGGGAGACGGGTTGCTCGCCCGGTCCTCGAGAGAGGGCGCTCCCCAGGTAGGCCGCTCAGATGGATGGCCACCCAGGCTCCTTCGGGAGCTGGACAGAATCCCGCCTACAGGCCGGCTCACCGTCAACCAGCCAAGCTCTGAGCCGCGACGTCGTGAGAGCTCGTGTCTCGGGTTCGCGGGTCTGCGTGGCGGACGGCGTCCCCCCGGCAGAACGCATCGTCCTGTACTAGCTTCACCCGACGAACCTATGAACTGCCCATCGCGAAACGCGGTGAGCGGTGACCCACCCAGTTCGAGTCGGCGTCCTCTTCGGCCATCGCTCCATGGCCCGCCTGGGTCTTCTCGCGCTTTCTCACCGGGCCGCGGCGGGGGCCGCACCACCCGAACCGCCGCGCCGCTGCTCTCAGGCGCGCCCGCTGCTCCCCGTGAGCCGACTACGTCGGCAGACGCGCAGGGTGCACGAGCTCGGTTCAGCGAGCGCGCACCACGCACCGCGCACTCCTCGAGGAAAGTCGGAAGCGTCCCCCTCCACGAAGGAATTCTCCACCGGCAAGAGGAGGTGATGCCCGACTGACCACTCTGTGGTCGTCGCTGTCGCAACCGTTTACAGATCAACAAGATGTTGCGGCATTGGCGGACAGGGCTCTGTCCATACGCCCGGCCGCACAGGAAACCGGGGTCGGACGGTCTCTACTCCAAGGGGCAAATGCGTTGAACCAGAAGCCGACGTTGGTCGCCGGGCTTCTGGGGAGCGAATGGCGAAACCGGTGCTCCCGAAAGCAATTTCAACGAATGAAGGAGCACCGACAATGAAACGATTCAAGAAGGGTAGGACGCGGGCGATCGTCGGGACCGCTGCCGTCGTCATCCTCAGCGCAACTGCAGCCTTCGCGTTCTTCGCGGCAACCGGAGCTGGAACTGGTTCGGCGAACACGGGCAAGCTCACGAGCAACCTGACCATCACCCAAGTTGGGGCGGGGTACTCGAGCCTGATCACGTCGAACAGTCCTGATCCCTATATCCAGGATCAATGTTTCGGATGTGCCTCGATCTCGGAGTTCGGCAACGACATCACGCTCGCCAATGCGGGCGCGCAGCAACTCGTCAGCACTCAAGTGGCCATGCGGAACTGGGGTGGCGCGATCACCAACCTGCCCATCACCTTCTCCATCAACAACACTGTGGACGGACCAATCAGTGATACGGAGAACTTCAACTTCCCGGCGGCGGCTGGTCCGGACACACCATCACTCACGACCATCACCTTCAACTTCAAGTCCCAGGGCGCTTTCGTCGATCAAGAGTTCGTCTATGGCATCACCTTCGATCCCAGCGGCGACGCTGGTGGTCTGAACGTTGCCCTCGCGAACTCGGTCAACAACCTGTCGGTCGGTTCGGACACGACCCCCGGGACTGTGTACGTGGACACGACGGCTGGTCCAGGAATCGCAGGTGATTTCCCCGCTTGCACGACTCCGGGCGTCGGATTCGCGCAGGTGGTCACCAACTGCGGACCTGCCAGCGCCACCAATACGGGTGCCTACGGCACCAACGCCCAGGTGCAGAGCGGCAACGCCGACATCCCGGCGGTCCAGGTCAACGTGGTGGGCGGCGTGATCCCGTCGCTGTACCCCGGCGGTCCGTCACAGCCGGTCGACTTTGCCATCACGAACAACAACTCCTCGAGCGTCTTCGTCAATTCGGTAACGACGGCGATCACCGGACTCACTGTCGTTCCCGCCAATCAGAACGGCGGTCTCGAGGCTTGTTCGACCGGCATGTACTCGGTCACGCCTGGCACGACCGGCACCGTCGGCAACGTCTCTCAGGGGACGACGGTCTACTCGCCCTCGGGTGTGTCGATCTCCATGACCGACGACGGCAACAACCAGAACAACTGCCAAGGCGCGACGGTCAGCTTGAAGTTCACGTCCAACTAGGTGGAGCGCCGAGCGAGAATTCACGCCATAGCTCGTTCGGCCGGTCCTCGAGCCGGGTCGCGCACGCGTCATGTGCGACCCGGCTCACAGGCCGTGAAGCACCGGATCGACAGCATCAGCAAAGAGGACGGGAAGCCGATGGGCCCACGGGAGTTCAGCCCTCACGTCGAGGTGCGCGTTGAGCGCCTCAGCGCCTGCCTCTATGCCTTGCCTTCGTCGTGTGGACGGGGCCGTGAACGGGGGGCGACACCGGTGAGTCCCCGGACACTCCCGACGTCCGACCCGTACCAGCCGACCATGGGGAGAGGTGGGGCCAGGTGACACCGCGCCTTCCCCCGACCCCACCACCCCTGCCGTCCGGAACCCCTCTCGGCGAGAACCGGGTCCGTGCGATGCCCATCGACCGCGAGGGCGACGCTCCGTTCGGCGCACATGTCATGAAGGATGACCGCTCGAGAGATCAGCGCGACGAAAGCCACGACTGGGAGCATGAGTCCTTCCTGTCGATCGAACGTCGCGCCCGCCACGCCGTGAAATCGGAGACCTTCAGCCTCGGAGGCGATGGTTCTGGCACGTCTGCAGAGACTGACCCTCCGACAAGGTTTGCTGCTGGAGCAGGGGCGAGAGACGGGAGCGCCGCGCCCGCCGACGGTACCGGTCCCACCACCGAAAACGACGCACCTCGAACGCGCCGGAGGCGCCAGGCGCTCATCCCGATCGCCGCCGCGGTGGGCGCCATTGCCGTCGGCCTCGGGGGCGGGGGGGCCTTCGCCTACTTCTCCGCTGCCGGCTCCGGTGCGGGTGAGGCCCGGGGTGGTGAGCCCATCACCGCCTCCGTCGTCGCCACAACCGGGCCGGCCGATCTGCTCCCCGGTGGTACGGGTGCAGTGTATTTCACACTGCAGAACAACAGCCCTTCTGGTGGCACATTCGACGTCGTCGAAACAGGCGCAACGGTTCACTCCAGCAACGTCGCTCTGTGCGGCGACAGCAACGTCAGCATCGCCCAGTCGTTGCCGTACCTCTTTGCACCTCCCGTCACGGTGAGCGCTGACGGCACGAGCGGCCCGCAATCCATTCCGGGTCTGGTCGCCCTCTCGCCGTCGGCACCGAGCACTTGTCAAGGCCTGACGTTCACGGTCACCCTCACGCTCACAGGCAAGTCCACATGAGCCGAGGACGTCATGCTCCGGGCGCCTCGACCCGAGCAACACGGGGCCGGATCGGTCGCCTGCTCAGACCGATGATCCTTCTTGTGTGCGCGCTTCTCTTCGCTTCGAGTACTGCGGCGGTGGCGTACTTCACGACGTCAGCGCCTGGGACCGGGCGGTCCCAGGCGGTCACACTCGCACCTCCAGGGATCGGCAGCACCAGTGATCCCACGCCGTCGAGCTTGCACGTCACGTGGGCGACCTCTCCGGAGTTACCCGCGGGAGGTGGATACGTGGTCCTGCGGAGCACCACCGCGGGGGGACCGTTCACGATCGTCGCGGGCGGGGCATGCAGCCAATCGGATACGGCGGCGTTGCCGACGACGTCATGCACGGACGACGACCCGATCCTTGTGCCCGGTACGACCTACTTCTACGAGGTTGAGGCTGCGTATTTCAACGGAAGCACAATGTGGACCAGTGCCCCGAACGCGCACTTCTCGGGCTCGACCACCACGGTCGGCCCGACCATCACCACCGTCGCCAGCCCGGCTGTCATCACCGTCGGCGGCTCTGCCAACGACCAAGCCACCATTTCTGGGGGCTACAACCCGAGCGGCACCATCACCTGGCGCCTCTATGCCTCGAACGACGCGAGCTGCACGGGGACAGCGTCCTTCACCAGCAGCCCGGTGAACGTGACGGGCGATGGCACCTACGCCTCCCCGAACAGCTTCACCACCATGGTCGCCGGCACCTACAGGTGGGCGATCACCTACTCGGGCGACACAGCGAACGCCCCCGTGAGCGCCTGTGGGGGCAACCAGGAGTCGCTCACCGTCGACCAGGCGACACCGGGTCTCAACACCACCGCTTCCGTCCTGACCAACGGCAGCGTGACGGACACAGCCACTCTCAGTGGCGGCTACGACCCCACGGGCACCATCACCTACACCTTGTACGGTCCGAGTTCGACCGCAGTGTGCACGAACCAGGTCGGCCAGGTCACCACCATGGTGACGAACGGAAACGGCGCCTACATATCGCCCGCCATGACACCGCCGAGTCCGGGGCTGTACTGGTGGATCGCAAACTACGGCGGTGACGCGAACAACGCCCCCACGTCGAATACCTGTGGGGACGCCGGTGAGTCGAGTGTCGTCGGGCCCGTGACCCCGAGCATCACCACGATGGCCACCCCGCCAGCGGTGAGCGCCGGGGGCTCGGTCGCCGACCGGGCCACCCTGGCCGGTGGCGACAACGCGACGGGAACGATCACGTGGAGTCTCTACAGGAACCCCTTGTGCACGGGAAGAGCGGTCTTCACGACGAGTGGCGGGGGCACGGTGACGGGCAACAACACGTACACCTCGAATTCCTACACAGCTGCGAACGCGGGAACCTACACCTGGGGATTCAGCTACAGCGGCGACGTGAACAACAAGGCGGTGAGCGGGTGCGGTGGCGCCGCGGAGACGCTGACGGTCTCTCTCGCCTTGAAGCCCTCAGCGCTCCCGGCGGCTACGGTAGGGCAGTCGTACAATTGCGGCACTGACATCACGGCTTCGGGAGGCACGGCTCCCTACACCTACAGCGTCAGCGGAGGCAGTCTTCCGCCGGGGCTGAGCCTCAATGCTTCGACCGGGGCCATCACCGGCACGCCGACGGGCGGTGGCACCTTCACCTTCATCGTCACCGTCGTCGATTCGGCCGGACCGCCTCACAACACCGGTTCCAAGACATACGTGCTCACGGTGAACAAAGCGATCATCAACCTCGGCCCATGCCTCCTACCGGCTGGAAGAGCGGGCATCCCCTACAACACATCCACGATCAACGCGGTGGGCGGAACGCGTCCCTACATCTACGGCATGAGCGGCTCCGTTCCCCCCGGGTTAGTACTTTCTTCGACCGGAGTGTTGTCCGGCACACCGACCGGACCAGGTATGTTCACTTTCGAGGTGACCGCCACAGACTCGTCGACGGGCACCGGTCCCTACTCGGGCTCCCGAAGCTACACGGTGGCGATCAACCCGACTGCCGTCAAGCGCGCACCGGCGATCATCAGCAGCAGCTCGGCTACTTTCATGACCGGCTCTCCAGGCAGCTTCAGTGTGATCGCCACCGGCTCCCCAACCCCGACCGTGACCAACGCGAACTTCTGGGGCTGTTCACAGTCTCCCCTCCCGACCGGAGTGACCTTCACCGCCAACGGCAACGGGACGGCCACCATCGTCAGCACCGAGGCATCGCCCACAAGCACGACGACACTCTGCATCAGTGCCAGCAACGGGCTGAGCCCCATCGCCACACAGAGGTTCATTCTCATCATCGCCGGGGTGCACGATCGACCACCCCACCCGTGGCATCCATAGCGGTGCGGCATTGCACAGGTGAAGGTTCACAACGGCGGGCGGGCATTGTCCCTGGTCCCGCCCACAGGCCGTCTCACGTCAACCCGCCTGGTCGGCAACAGCCCGGTTCTCCGATTCCTATTGCTTCCCGTCCGAGAGTCGAGGTTGCATGTCCATCACCGATGGCCTCGTCATGCACGGTCAACGGCCAACGCTATGTGCTGACCTGGACTTTGAAGGATCCAGCCGTCGCCTTGCCCGCGGAGTTCGTCGCGATCACCGAGTAGCTGAAGGTCTTCGTGCCCGAGGGTGGAGTCCCTTGCAACACACCTGTGGTCGAGTTGATCGACAACCAAGTCGGAGCCGCCGTGCTCAGGGAGTACGTGGGGGTCGGAGTCCCGTTGGCACTGAACGTGTAGGTATAGACGTGTCCCACCGTGGCGGTGGTCGGCGGCGTATCGATCGCGAAAACCGGCACACTGCTCACGGCGAATGACTGCTGGACCTGGGTGGCCGCGTTGTAGTCGACGTTGCCGGCCTGATTGGCGTCGAGGAGACATGTCCCCGCCTTCTGGAAGCTCACGACACCCCCGGCGACGGCGCACACCGCCGACGCCGAAGAGTCGACGGTGATGGTCGTCGTGAGGCCCGAAGTCGCCGATGCCTTGGCCGTGTAGGTCGTTCCACCGACCAGGGCCTTGGTCGGCGCGGTGGAGGTGAATTTCGACTGTCTGCGCTCCCTTTGCGACCACGAAGCCGTTTGCCGTGCCGACGAAGGTAAGCACGTCACCCGCAATCGCACCCCCGGAACAGCTGGAGCCGAGAATCGTGTAGCTCCCAGGCGTCAACGACGAGTTGATCGCGGTCGAAGTTCCCACCTTCGTGCATTTCAGTGAGTTGATACTCACCCCCGAGGGAGTGGTCGCATAGGTGAAGCTCGAGCTCCCCCCGTAACTCTGGCTCCCCGACACGTTCACGGTGACGGGCACCAGGGTCGTCCACTGTGCGTACAGGGTGGTCGAAGCTGTCAATGTGTAGGGCGAGGTCACAGCCGTCCCACCGGTCGCAGCGGTGAACCAGCCCGCGAAGGCGTAGCCCGCAAGGGTCGGGGCAGCCGGGAGGGTGACGGTGCTGCCCTGGACGCCGCTGACATTTGCCACCGCGCTCCCCCCTTCCGAGTTGAAGGTCAGCGTGTCGGTGGGAGCGCTGCTCCCGAGCTGGGTGCTGTCCTCGTACAGCCCTGCCAAGGCCCCCGGCACCCAGCCACTGGTCCAGGTGTGGGATTCCGAAACCATCGGGCCCAACGTGTGCGCGATCCCCTCCGACGTGAGGCGGGAGTCGTAGTCGGTGACGTCGTACTGGTAGTAGTAGTAACCGCCGATCCAGATTCTGTTGCTCGCGAGGAACGGCGCGCTGTACGTCGCGAGGAACGCATTGGTCAGGTTGTAGTTCGCCTGGTAGTTCGCATCGGTCCCGTAGTTTGCGGCGGGGTCGGTACCCAATTGATCGTACGACGTCATGTCGGCCGGGAAATCCCACGAAGCGGCCAGCTGGAACAGATTCGGGTGCTTGAGGATGAGGTCCTGTGCCCCGAGGCCCGACTTCGAGAACCCGATCAGCCAATTCTGTTCGGTGCCGGTGGTGGAGAGATTGGCCTGCACCCACGGCTCGAGCTCGTTTGTCATGAACGTCTCGTATTGCAGGTTGGCATCATTCGGGTTGTTCGCATACCACGGATCGATGGCGAAGGTCGGCTCCACGATCGTCAGGTTGTACTGGTCCTCGGCATCGAGCGCGGCCATCGTCTCGAGCCCGTCACCGAATACGTCACCCAACCCCGCCTCGACGGGAAGCACGTAGAGGAAATTGTGAGCGACCCCCGCTGCCGGATGGGTGGGAAGCAGCACGCGCAGGGTCTGAGGGCCGTCCCCGTCGTTGGCGGACGTGAAGGAGTAGGACTCGATGTTGTTGGCGTCCGTGCTCACATAATGAATCGAGAATGCGCCGCTGCCACAGCTGACCGACACGTTGGTGACGTTGGCCGAAGCCACGGTGCCGGTTCCGTTGGTCACGGTGCACGCCTGGCCCGACGGATCGGTCGACACGGTGACGGCGTAGTCGGTGCCCGCGGCGAGGAGGGTGGTGAAGGTGAAGGTGCCGTTGGCGCTGACGCTGACGGCGTTCCCGCCGTTGTCCTCGAGGATTGCCGTCCCCGAGAGGCCCGAGACGGTGCCACCGATCGAATAGGGCCCTGACCCCGTCCCCCCCGGAGTGGCACAGGTGACCGACACATTGGTGACGTTGGCCGAGCCCACGACGCCCGATCCGTTGGTGACGCTGCAGACCTGACCGGAGGGTTCGGTCGACACGGTGACGGCGTAGGAGGCGCCCTGCGCCAACTGGGAAGCGAAGGTGAAGGTGCCGTTGGCAGCGATGTTCAGAAGGTCCCCGCCGTTGTTCTCGAGGCTGACTGTGCCCGAAAGGCCCGAGACGGTGCCCCCGATGGAGAAGGTGCCCCCGGTGGTGGTGCTGGCGCTTGCGCCGACCCAGTCGCCGGCGGTCGCGGTGCCGTAGGCCATGATGCCCGGGGCACCTCCCGTCAAGCTGGTGTCGGTGGCAGTGATCTCCACGACGCCGTTCTCTGAGAACGAGAGCGTGGAGCCGGTGACGCTCAGGGTCAATTCGGTCCCGGCGGCCAGGGTTCCCGACGCGAAGGACGAGCCGAGTTGGGTCCAGCTGCCATTGATCAGCTTGAACAGGTCCAGCACCGGGCTGCCGTTGTTCCCGAAGTAGATGCCGACGTAGAGACTCTGACCACCGTTCTGCGCTCTGACCGCGGGACCGATCCACTGGCCACCCCCGATCGGAGTGGAGGTGACCTGAACCTGGGAAGACTGGTCGCTGGCGAAGGTCGCTCCCGTGTAGATGTCACCGGAGTTTCCGGAGGCTTGGGTGCCGATCACGTTGTCACCTGAGATCGCCAGTCCCCCCACGGTCATGTCGGTCCAGTTCGCACCGAGGCTTCCGTTCGCCCGGTTGAAGTTGTCCGAGGCGGTGGTAGGCCCGGACCCCGTCCCCCCCGGAGTGGCACAGGTGACCGACACATTGGTGACGTTGGCCGAGCCCACGACGCCCGATCCGTTGGTGACGCTGCAGACCTGACCGGAGGGTTCGGTCGACACGGTGACGGCGTAGGAGGCGCCCTGCGCCAACTGGGAAGCGAAGGTGAAGGTGCCGTTGGCAGCGATGTTCAGAAGGTCCCCGCCGTTGTTCTCGAGGCTGACTGTGCCCGAAAGGCCCGAGACGGTGCCCCCGATGGAGAAGGTGCCCCCGGTGGTGGTGCTGGCGCTTGCGCCGACCCAGTCGCCGGCGGTCGCGGTGCCGTAGGCCATGATGCCCGGGGCACCTCCCGTCAAGCTGGTGTCGGTGGCAGTGATCTCCACGACGCCGTTCTCTGAGAACGAGAGCGTGGAGCCGGTGACGCTCAGGGTCAATTCGGTCCCGGCGGCCAGGGTTCCCGACGCGAAGGACGAGCCGAGTTGGGTCCAGCTGCCATTGATCAGCTTGAACAGGTCCAGCACCGGGCTGCCGTTGTTCCCGAAGTAGATGCCGACGTAGAGACTCTGACCACCGTTCTGCGCTCTGACCGCGGGACCGATCCACTGGCCACCCCCGATCGGAGTGGAGGTGACCTGAACCTGGGAAGACTGGTCGCTGGCGAAGGTCGCTCCCGTGTAGATGTCACCGGAGTTTCCGGAGGCTTGGGTGCCGATCACGTTGTCACCTGAGATCGCCAGTCCCCCCACGGTCATGTCGGTCCAGTTCGCACCGAGGCTTCCGTTCGCCCGGTTGAAATTGTCCGAGGCGGTGGTGGCGGCTGATGATCGTTGTGGCGTTACCAAGAGGAACAGTGAAGCGAGGAGAGCGCCGAGCACCATGGCTCGCAGCGACACCATCCGGACGCCCTGCAATCTCGAGATCAGCATGCCCACCGCCCCACTTCTTTGCCTCGTCTCTTTACCACGAGAGTCCAGCGGACAAGAAGGATCCGTGGCGCCGTCTCTGTGGAGACATCAGCCGACGAACGCCACCCTGGGGCGCCAAGGCTTGGTGCCCTGGGTCCCCACCGCGGCCTCGACTCTCCACAGTCATCCTGCATCAGGAGGTCCTCGGCGTCCGGCGTGATACGTGGAGCGGCGAAATTTTCTGCGAATGTACGGAGGAGCTGTGCGGGTTCACAATTTCCGCACAACAGGAGTACCGTTTGACCTCGGACCTACCTCCTCGCAGGCCAGGGCGGTGCGCCGGTACACCTCGGCCAGAGTGTCGCCGCCCTCGGGGCGGAAGTCCCGGTCACGTTGCCTGTGCCGTCGGCCTTCGGCCGGGATACGGCCCAGTGGCTCGCCCTCGAACTCGCCGGCCCGGTGCTCGATCAGTCGCCACGACGATGGGTGTTCCCGGTCAACAACGATGTGACATGACGAGCAACGAAACTCCCAGGCCAGAGATCTGCCTTCGACATTTCCCGGTCAGCAGCTCGGTCGTCACAGGACCCCGCCTACGGGCCGGCTCCGTCATCTGCCGGGGTGGCACCTGACGGCTTCGTCGATTCCTAGGGGGCCAGCGTGATGGGCACTTCCACCGACTCCCCCAGCGTGCTGTCGCTGACGAGCAGTACAGCTGCGCCGCCTGCCGGCACCGAGCCGGAGCCGGACTCGACGTAGGACGACGCCGACAGGACGGTCAGGCCCAGCGTCGCCTTCCCGCCTTTGCTGACCGTGGCCGAGGTGCCGGTGGCCGGATCACAATTCGTGGCGACCGTGGAAGCCGGATCCACTGCGGCGTCGCACTCCTCGGCGGCGACCGTGTCGCCTATCGGGAAGCTCGAGACGGCAAGCCTGTCCTTCATGCTGGCGGGCACCGAGGTCGTCATCTGGGCACTGGCGAGCAGTGGGGCAAAGGTGAAGGGCGTGCTCAGTACGACTGAGGGATCGTCGGTATCACTCAGCACGATCTCGCAGGTATCACCGTCTGAGCACGTTCCGCCGGAACTGTCTGCATAGGCCGCACCTTCCTTGAGGGTGATCCCGTTCGGGGTGAACACCGCCCTGCCGCTCGGCGACACCACGCCCGAGACAGTGGTGGCGGGATCGCAGTCCGTGGCCATGGTGCTCGGAACGCTCACTTGAGCGTCACATTCCTCGGCAACCACCGAGTCGCCCCGGGGCAGCCCGTTCGAGATAAGCCTGTCGATGAAATT
Source organism: uncultured Acidimicrobiaceae bacterium (assembly GCA_963804055.1). GTDB lineage: Bacteria > Actinomycetota > Acidimicrobiia > Acidimicrobiales > RAAP-2 > Bog-473. The sequence goes on from CAWDOU010000013.1 coordinate 234,570, forward strand.
GCCCAGTACCGCAGTCGACTTCCTGGCATTGAGGGTCGGGATGGAGAAGCCAAGAGGCGCGCTCGCGGTGAAGTCACCGGCGTCGCCTCGCACGACGATGTAGCAGGAACTGGTCGCGCTCATCCCGCACGCGTCGTTATCGGCGTCGATGACACCGGTCGCCACGGTGATCACGCTGTTGGTGAACTTGCCTACCCGAGCACGCGTGCCCAAGGTGGCGCCGACCTGGTTCGCCGCATCGCACGAGGCAACGGCATAGGAGGCAGTGGCGCACTCGTCGATCGTCACCGAAGAATCCTCGTTCACCGTCCACCCCGACCCCGACACCTTGACGGCGGAGCCGCCGACAAGGGCGCTCGACTTGGACAAGGTGATCGACCCACCGGCAAGGGAGCCGACCGGAACGGTGGCGTTCCCGGAGGACCCGGGGCTGGAGCCGTCGGCCGACGTGGTCGTGGTTGTGGTTGTGGACGTCGTGGACGTCGTGGACGTCGTACTGTGACCGGGCTGGGTGGTCGTCGTCGTCGTGGTCGTGGTCGGCGTGGTCGTCGTCGTCGAACCGCCACCACCGCTCAGGTCCGCCTTGTAGGCGGCTAGTGAGTTGGGGAAGGCCGACAGCGTGCTGTTGAGGCCGCCGTCGTTGAAGTTGAAGTAGGAGGCCCAGGCCACGTTGTTCGCCTTCATCCAGGCGGTGTAGAGGTTGATGAAGGTCGGGTCGTCGTTGCCGCCGTGGTTGTCGCCGCGGTCGATGACGCCCCACTCCCCGATGCCGATGGGCTTGCCGGCCTGGGTGGCGAAGTTCGTCAGGCTCTTGAGCGTGGCGGCGTAGCCGTTGGGCGCGTTCCACAGGCAGTTCTCCTGCGTGGCGCTGAAGGCGGTCCCGTTGTAGGGGACGCCGCAGCTGCTCACCCAGGACTGGTCGTAGAAGTCGTTGGTGACGTAGTCGACGTACGCGCTGCCCGGATACGCCGTGTTGTTGGTGTTCGAGTCGAAGTTGGCCTCCCAGTACCAGGCCCACTGGAAGCTCGCCCCCGAGACCGCGGCCATGGCCGTGTGGGCGTCGCGGAAGAGGGCGGCGTAGTTGGCGGCCGACGTCAGGTCGTCGTTGGAGTACAGGCCGAGCTCTTGGGGCTCCCACATGAGCCGGATGATGGCGTTGGAGAACCCGTTGGAGACGAGGGTCTGGGCCAGGCTCGTCATGTTGGCGTCGAAGGTGGCCGGGTTGGCGGCGAACGCGGCCAGAGCGGCGGCCTGGCTCGAGTACCCGCCGCTGGCCAGCGGCACGCTCAGTTCGAGGCGCGAGGAGCCCAGCTTTCCCTTCAACTGGGGGATGAGCCAGGCGATGGTGTTGTCCCAATCGGTCCACGACTCGTTCTGCCCGGCGGCGTAGTCGCTGTAGATGGAGGCGCTGGTGCCCGTCTCGCCGGCGAAGGACGACGCGCCCGACGGGTTGGCGGCGCCGTTGTAGCTCCCGAGGAGTGGGACGGTGGCTGCGGAGCTCGAGACCGACAGTGGCACGACGGCTGCAGCTGCAGCGACACTCAGCGCGCCAAGTCCCGCCAAGATCTTGCGTGCGTGCATCGGAATCCAGTGGTATCAGATCCCCTGGGCAAGATCGACTACCACTTTGCGTTTCGTGACAGTTCGACAATCTCGTTCACAGAGCACCTGCGACGACGCGGCGAAACGACATTTCCGCCGCGAGTTTTTCAATCCGGAGCCATTCGCTCGTCGTCGTGAGCCTCTTCTCGATCCTCGGGTCTCGGGTCTCGGGCGTCTGATCACGCACGCAGGTCTGGCACCTTCGTCGGAGCCCCCGATGCGACCCTCGGAATCCCGTCGATGAGGACTCCCATGAACCACATGAACCACGCAGACCGCAGCAGCGACGATCCAAGATGACGGACTCCGGAACGGGTCCTCCATCGGTTCTCAAATCGATGATTTCAAAGCAATCTGCACGCCACGATGATCAACAATGTCGCAGTACAGACGCTGCATTGAGCCTGTTCTCCCTGATAGGCGCTTCTGTTCGCTGAATCCCGCCTACAGGCCGCCTCACCGTCAACCACTGGATCTGCGGCAAACCCGAGCGCGCCGTATCAGCGGCCGACCTGCCGACCTCACAATTGACCGGGATGGCCCACCATCCCGCCACCACAAGGGTTTGACCGGGCTGTCGCCCGGTTCAAAGGGGTGAGGTGGTGGCCGGCTCAACCCTGCGATCGATCCCGCGGGGTTGCGCCGCGCCAGCACTCAACCGCACCGTCTTCCTGGTCGCGTCCCCGGATTGCTATCGGGGGACATGGATGGCCTTCGGGAGGGACGTGCTGCCAGCGAAGTTCCCGTCGCCCCCGTATGAGGCGGTGACGCTGTATGGGGAGCCGCTTGATACCAGGGCCGAGGTCACAGTGCACGCCGCCTGGCCACCTGAGAGCGTGATCGTGTTTCCACCGTCACATCCGACGGTGGAAACAGCGCCGGACCCGCCGATGGCGAAGGTCACCGCCCCCGTGGGGGTCCCCGACGCCCTCGGAATACCCACGACCGTGGCCGTGATCGTCGCCGGACCGCCGGACGCGCTGGGCGAGATGACGCTCAGCCTGATCCTCGACGACCCCGGGCTCAGGTTCTGAGTGAACGTCCCGCTGCCGGCGGTGAAGCTCCCATCGCCCTGATAGGCCACGGTCACGGTATAAGGGCCCGAGTTTGCCAACAACGCACCCGGTCCGACGTTGCAAGTCGTCCGACCCGTCACCTTGTTGACGTTGTCATTGCCGGATCGGCACGGGACGGCCGTGCCGTCGGCGCTGGTGACCGTCCACGTGGCCGTCCCGCTGGGGTGCCCGGCACCCGGCGCCGCCGCCGTCACGAAGGCGGCGAAGTTTGCGCCATGTGCGGTCAAGGTGGGATTGGTCCGCGAAGAGATCGTCACTGCAGAGGGAGCGGCGCTTACAGTCTCGGCAAAGGGTGACGCATTCGCGACACTGAAGTCGCTCGAACCCTCGTAGGTCGCCTGCACGGAGACGGGTGATTGCGCCATAGCCAGGCCTGGGAGCGCACAGGTGGCGACACCGTTGTTCAGCGTCACCGAGTCTCCTCCCGTGCAGCTCAGTGGAGGCAGCCTCCCGGCCCCTCTGGTCGGCGCAGGGTCACCGAGCGTAAAGGCCACGATGCCGGTGGGTGTGGCGCCGCCGGGTTGGGAAGGGGCGACAGTCGCCGAGAGCGTCACCGGTTGCCCCACAACGGCCGGCAAGGCAGACGCCGAGATCGTCACCACGCTGCCTGCCGTCCCTCCACCCGAGCCTGAACCGGTGTTCCCAGAGCCGCCCGTCGTGGTCGTCGTCGTCGGATTTGTCACGGACCCGTTGAAGCTCGACCCGGCATCTTGGGGCTTGATGGCGGCATTGGAGTTGGGGTCGGTGTAGCCCCCGCTCCACTGGGCCCAGCTCACGGTGTCGCCCTGGTACATGGAGTCGAAGACGAAGGGCCCGTTGTAGGTGTTGTTCGAGAAGGAGACGTTCTGGCTGTTGACCAGGGCAAGCGGGATGGCGTAGCCGGTGTAGGGGGCGTAGGTGCCCCACTCCGAATAGAGGCCGATGAACCCGCAGCCGTTGGCGGCCGTGCAACTGGACCCGATGTTCGAGGGTGTGAAGTTGAAGGTGTTGTCGCTCACCACGATGTTCTGGCTCTTCCAGCGGCAATTGTCGTAGTAGTCGGGGTTCTGGCTCGAGGTGGCACCTGCGACGTCATGGCTCGTGCACGACGCCACGCTGTAGACGCTCGGGTTCACGAGCGTGCAGTAGTCGTTCGAGGTGTTGTCGGACTGGGTCCCGCAGAAACGGCCCGAGTCGTCGTAGATGTCGACGCCGCCCCAGTTGTCGGTCAGGACGTTGCCCGAGATGACCGACTGGGTGTTGTAGGCGCCGGCCACCCGCGAGTCGCTCCCCGCGTTGTTGATCTCGATGGCGCCGGTCCCCGGATTGTGGGGCCCGGCGATCCACCCGTTGTCGACGAAGGTGTTGTCGGTGATCGAGACGTCGTAGGAGATCTCGTATTGGATGGCCACGTCCCAGTTGTGCGAGAAGTAGTTGTCGCTCACGTTGAACCCGGTGTTGTTGGTGTCCATCCACAGTCCCACCGACTCGTTGTCGTGGATGTAGTTGCCCGTCACCGTGGCACCCAGGTCGTTCCAGAACTTCGCCCCACCGGTGCACCCGCAGGTCCCGGTCCCGTCGGTGTCGTAGTTCTTCGTGTCGTTATAGGAGATCTCGTTGTTCGTGATGGTCAAGTTGGCGACCGGGACCGAGTCCGACCCCGAATAGGTCTGGAACCCGTACTGGCCGTTCTCGGTCAAGCAGTCGTCGTTGAGCACGCCGTTGGAATCGACCATGACCCCGGCGCCGTTGGGGTTGTTCTCGATGGTGGAGTTTTCGACCGTCCACCCGCTGGAGAGATTCTGGTTGACCGCACCCTGGGACTCGGGCGCCGTGAAATTCTCGATGGTCAGGTACTCGATGGTCACATTGGTGCCCGAGCCGGCGATGGCGAAGTCGTTCTCGTCCTGGCCGTTGAGGATGGCACCGGGACCCCCGATGAAGGTGTCGTTGCTGGAGGCGTCGATCTGGGCGAACTCACCCGACCCGAGCGTGTGCGTGCCGGGAGCGAACCAATAGGTCGTGCTCGCCGGCAGCGCGCCGCCGAATTGCGCACTGTTGTCCCCCGCCGCCACCGTGACCGCACCGGGCGGCGCCGACGAAGGCCCCGTCAGAAGGGATGCGTTCGCGCAGACGGTGACAGGCGGCGACGCCGGCGCGCTCAACGAAGCGCTCGATACCGTCGGCGATATGTTGAACAACGAAGATCCGGAAACGCCGAACGCCGCGGCCGTACTCAATCCGCCAATCACTACGAGTGCAGCCACGTAGGTGGCAATCGATCGGATGCGAGTCACTCGTTCTCCCGGGTACCCATGTCACCGCTTTCGACAGTCAACCGAGGAGGAGACCTCCAAGGGAGCGTCTTGCACTTTTAGCGGAGAATAAATGATCTGGGCACCACCGTCTCCGTGGGTCTCATGACGTTCGCGCAACTGTCACTTTCTGGACACCGCGCTGGCGAGAAGGCAACCCTCCGGGAAATCTTCGATGATCCGTTCACCCATTCCCGCCGCCGAAACGAGAACCACCCGACGGACACGGGACATGTCCGCGAGACGCGTCCGCATGCCTCGCCGTCTGGCGTGCTCGGCACATGGCGCCGCAGAGTCCGGCCGGGGCGCGCCCTTCGAAGGTCAAGTCGGATCGCCGCTCTCTCAGTCCAGTTGTTGCTGTGTTGTGAAAGAGGGTTCGAACGGCCCTGTCCACCGTCATCCCTCGATCGACAGACTCCAACGGGGGGGCGGGACGAAACGGAGCTCGCTCCTGGGCGGTAGGTCTGCGCCCCGCCCTCCCCGTCGACTCCGCCGCCTCGCGCCGCGCCATGGGGTCCGACCGGCTTCCTGCGAATGACCAGCTCAGACGAGTGCGATTGGGACTTCATCCCTGACATCTCTGTGACAATGTCACGATCACTGGTGGAACGGAATGGGGCGCCGACGCTGACGGCCGCCTCGAAATAATGGCGAGGGGCTTCGATTCATGCATCAGCGCACCACTGTCGGAGTTCAGTCAGAGGAGTCCGGAACGCCCGTGCCACTTCGAGGATTGCGGCCGCTCGGAAGATCAAGGTCAACACAATGAGCAAGCACGCAATGGCAACCACTCGGATCGGCGTCGTCGGCGCCGGGATCGTCGGACTCTCTGTGGCTCGTCGTCTGCAGCAGGCGATGAACGCCGAAGTGACCGTCATGGACAAGGAGTGGACGGTCGCTTCCCATCAGACCGGCCACAACAGCAACGTCGTGCATTCCGGCGTCTACTACCGGCCTGGGTCGCTCAAAGCCACGTTGTGTCGACGCGGTAGCGACCTTTTGCGCGCCTACTGCACAGAACAGCAACTTCCGTACGAGGAATGCGGCAAGGTTATCGTTGCGCTTCGCAGCGATGAGATGCCACGTCTTTTCGATTTGGCCGATCGGGCTGTGGCCAACGGTATTTCCGGATCACGCGTGATCGACGCATCAGAGCTCCGCGATCGCGAGCCACATGTGCGGGGGCTCTCGGCATTGCTGATCCCAGACACGGCAGTCGTCGACTTCCGCGTCATTGCCGAGCACCTCGCCGCCGACATCGTCGAGAGGGGTGGAGACCTGATTCTGGGGCACCCGGTCATGGGAGTCGATGTGCGCTCCCCCGTCGTTCACGTCGCCACGGATGCGCGGGAACTGGTATTCGATCATCTTGTGGTGTGCGCCGGCCTCCAGTCGTCGCTTCTCGCTCGGTTGGTTGGCGCCGCTTCGGATCCGGAGATCATCCCTTTTCGAGGGGAGTACTACGAGATTGCACCAGAGCGCTCAGATCTCATCCGCGGTCTCGTCTATCCGGTTCCGGATCCCCGCTTCCCGTTCCTGGGGGTGCATTTCACGCGAGGCCTCGGGGGCCACGTGCATGTCGGACCCAACGCCGTCCTGGCAATGTCCCAGGAAGGGTATCGCTGGCGGAACGTACGACCTCGAGATGTGTGGCGCACATTCAGCTATCCGGGAATGCGCAAGATGGCGCGCCAACACTGGCGAATGGGCGCTCAGGAGATAGGCGGTTCAGTGAGCAAATCACTCTTCGTTCGTCGCGCCCAAGCATACGTGCCTGGCCTCACTCGGTCTGACCTGGTTCGTGCCGGATCTGGCGTGCGCGCACAGGCCGTGCGCCGCGATGGAAGCCTCGTCGACGATTTTGTCATTGACCATCAGCAACGTGTGACCCTCGTCAGGAATGCGCCATCCCCAGCAGCCACAGCCTCTCTGGCGATTGCCGAGCACATCGTCAATGAGATGGCCAACAACAATGAGTCGTTGGCTCGTCAAATGCGTTAGGGAGCACTTTTACGGACATTGGAGTACGAGCAGACGTGCGCTGCGGCATCCTGGCCGTTCAACAACCTCGATGGACAAAGAGGGCATCGATTAGACCGCCCCACTGGTGAATGATGTCCGAGAGAGCGGGCCGCGGGCCTGCAGTGGGAACGACGGTCACCCGTCCGGAGAAGCACCGCTCGGTCAACAGTCGAGCTCGGGTTGCCTGGGACCGTCCCGGCACGATCAACAGGCTGCGCCACTCGTGATGAGTTGCGTATTGACCCGCCCATTCGGCTTCACCCCGCGTGTTGTTGCTGACGTCAACGAAGCACACCACCGACACTCGAGGCACCTTCGGGCAGGATGTGTCGGTGCCCTGTCCGCCCTGAGAAAAGAGGAGCACCGGGGCGTATCCCTGCTTCGCGAGAGACACTGCCAATGCAGCCCGGGCTTCCTCCTGACTGCCATTCAGACTCAGGATTCCGTCGGCATGCGTCGGTTCGTCTGTTGCCGGGTAGACGGTGAGCCACAGGGTCGCTCCGACGAAGACCGCAACAAGAACGAGAAGGGCTCCTAAGCCTGCGAGCCACAGCCGTCGGTGCCGGTGCCGGCGTCCGCCGGATGATCCAGTGGACGCAGTCGGCATCGGGTCCGACGTTTCCAGTGTGGACGTTGTCGAAGGTGGTTCCATCGCTTCACGCGTGTTTCGGCGCAGAGACCGTGCGAAGCCAGACCATCCAATGTGCCTTCAGCCGGTGTCGGAACCACCAGGGCATCATCGAAGACGGTCTCGAAGCGTGCATGGATACAGTAAGCCCTTTTACGAGCGTCCTTCATGGGGAGGGCCGCGAGCCTCGCGGTGATACGCGAACCACCGAATTGCGCTGCCCACCGGGCGTTCAATGCACGCATCCTTGGGGTATCACAAGTTCCGAACAACTACCCTGCGTGGAGCTTCTCCGCATACGGTCGGCGACTCGCTCCATCTCAACGGCTGCACGCTTGTCCGACGCGGCACGGCTGGTCAGAGATTGATGACTGGCAGAGTGCAACCGGTATGATTTTGCAATGGCGGATCAAACGATGACGGCGGGCACAAACCTGCAGGAACGAGTGGGTTACGTCGGTCGAGCGGCCCTGGTGTTGGCCTCCCATCCGATGGAGGGATTGGACCGGATCCGCGGCAGAGTTGAGATCGTTCTCTGTGAGCATCTTCCTTCCGTCGCAGGGCAGAAGCCCTCAGCGACCACGACGGAACCCGTGAGGAAGCTCCACGAGCTGCTCGGAGTTGCGTGGCCGTGCCCTCTTGAAGGAGCCTTCGTTGAAGCATGGAGTGACCTTGGGCGACACATGGATGCAGCGGGCCTCAAGGTCGGCGAGGGTCATGATGCCGATGCGGACCTGGCGCATGTCGTGTGGTGTGCCATGCGACACATTGATCCGAAGCGGGTTCTTGAGACTGGGGTGGCTCGCGGCGTGACGAGCGTGCTCGCTCTCGAGGCCATGGCTCAATCCGATGACGGCGAGGGTCGCCTTTGGAGCATCGATTTGCCGCCGATGATGTCGGGCTGGCATGAACAGTCCAAGGTATTGGTGGATGAAGCCGCATGGCCGGACTGGACCTACGTACGGGGTTCGAGCAGGCGGACGATGGCGTCGACCTGTGCATCCATGAAGACGATCGACATATTCATTCATGACAGTCTCCATACGCCTCAGACGATGAAATACGAGTTCGAGAAGGCATGGCCCTTTATGCGGTCCGGCGCACTCTTGATATCGGATGATGTCGAGGGCAATTCCGCCTTCGTTGATTTCGTCACGTCGCACGGCGTCGAGAAATGGTTCACCGCTCCGAAAGCCGGCAAGAAAGGGATGTTCGGAGTAGCACTCAAACCGTAGTCTTCCCAGAGAAGTGCGCTTGAAGAGGCGGGTCGCGCATTCTTTCAACGGAAGACGAGTCGTTCAGTTGCGCTCGGACAAAGGTTAGACCGAGGTGTCCGGGGCCTTCATGTTCCTCGGGCCCGCGGTGGACAACAGGGGCGGCATCAGGAGTGACATGGCGACACTCAGGTCCAACAGATCAGCCGACGGCTGCCCGAGACCTGTCTGCGTGAACGATTCGACTGCGCAGTAGACAATCAAAAAGAGCGCCACAGCTTTGCCCGGTCCACGCGGACTGATGAGTGCGGCGATCAGAAGGGTGACCAAGACCAATCCGTCCAAGACGTCACCGACCAGGCCCTGGTCTTGATACGTCGAGAGCCAGCTTGAGTCGATGGGTATTCCGTCGAATCCGTCATTCGACAGTCCGTATCCGAGGAGGGTATTGGTCTCGGTCCGCGGCTGGGACAGGACCGCTGACCAGACATTGGTGCGACCTGTGAGGTTCGTGAGCGCCTGAGAGTTCTCGCCCCGCGCAAACCACCCGGTGACGACCGGAGCAAAACTGAGCGCACCGATCCCAGCTACCAAGATCGTGACGGTAAAGGCGCGCCGGACTCGTTTTCGGCTGAGCAAAAGGCTCAGACCGCCGACGAAGACTCCCGCCAGCATCGCCACCAGTGCGATCCGGGAATGGGTGAGGATCAGAACGCCGAATGCCCCGACGATGACCGCGCCAGTCCATCTGGACTTCGACGCTCCCGCGAGCCACAAGACGACTGTGATTCCGACGAGGACGGCAGAGTAGTGCGCCACCTGAGTCGGCTGGATAGGCCAGACGATCCCGCCCAGCCGTCCACCCGTGGCTCCCGCGAATGCCTTGGTCGGCGAGACTGCCAGTCCGACGATCACGGTCCCGATGACGACCATCAGCGCACGCCGTTGAAACTGAAGGATCATGAAATCTCGGCGTCCCCACCAAGGTGTCGTCAGCCACAGTGCGCCGACGAACAGTGAGAATCTGAGCCAGCGGACCATGGAGCCGAGCCCGAAATAGCCGCGGATGCTCATAAGCACCGACAGCAGGCACATTGCTGTAAGCAGCATGAGCAGAATATTGGGCCGTACCAACAGCTTCTTGTTTGCCGTCAGAACGAGGAGCAGGCCTACTCCGAGTGCCAGTTCCGGCAGAGACTTGCCGATCTGATGGGGAAGCGGGATCAGATTCGTCGGACCCGCCGCGTAGGTCATCACGTTGAAGAAGAGGAGCCCCCACACCCAGCCGATCCGCCGACGCATGGACCGCTGATTCGGCCCCGCCAGCAGCCCCCAGTCACGAGCCAGCTCTGGGGAAAGCGCCGGTATCAGAGTCCCGGAGGCGTCGCCCGCCCGACGGGTCATGCGGAAAAGGCGCCGTCAGCCGCGGGCAACCCCACCAGAGGGGACTCCGGCTGGAGAAGACCTATTGATTCGTCCTCGGGATCGGCGTCGACCAGCACTCCGGATCGGATCTTGATCCCGGCTGCTCGAAGCAGGACCGCGGTGGAACTGACCCGCTGGGCACTCGAACGACCGGCGGTCACGGTCACAACAGCCTGTTTCGCCCATTTGAGATGCCATGCGCCCCTGGCAGGATCGACCTTCGTCAACATCAGGACGAGAGTGACGCCATCCGTTGTCGCAACCCAGGGTGGTTCGACGATTTCGTTCATGTCGTCCGGGGATGGCGTGAACACCTGCAAGTGGCCCCTCGACCGATCCCCGGGTGATGGATGGTCGATCCAGAGATCCTCGATACCCCGGGCCAGGAGCCCTTCGTCGGTCAGATCCGCCACCAGCACGGACTCGCCCTCGTCGGCCAGGCGCTTGCCCAGGAGCGCCAGGGCAGCCGCTGGGACCGTCAGGTCGTCCATTGCGACCACGAGCAGGGTCTTTCGGCCATCCTGTCGAACCCCGCATCGACGCAGGTAACCGGCGAACGCCCCCACCTCCCCCTTGGACTCCAGGGCTGACTGCCTGATCCATCGCTCACGATGCCGCTTCGGCACGCGCACTCGATCCAGGCTCAGCTCGACCGGCGCCCCGAGCAGCGACGCCACCTCGTCCCGACGCCGGAGCCGGTCCGAAAGGACTGCCTGCACGGCGACAAAGGCGACACCGATTACCAGGCCGCCGATGAGGCCTGCGATACCGTCGAGCCCGAAGAGCTTCGCGGAAGAAGCTGGGACCAACGTTCCGAAGGTGACGATGCTGCTCCCCCGGGTCACCCCGATACTCGCGATCTGGTTCTGCTGAACGGTCTGTTCGAGGGAGGCCAGCTCGCTCGTGTCCGACGACTGCTCGCCGACGAGCGTGGTCATCTGATCGCCTTGCGCCGCCGATCCGGCGGCATTAATGGAGGCGCTCAGCTGGCTTATCTGTTGCTCCAACGAACTGATCTGCTCCTCCAACGCCTTGTTCGCACTGGCCGTCTGCTGTTGCAGCCTCTCGGCGCGAAATGCAAGAAATGCCTTTGCCAGGTCGTTCGCCCTTCGCACGGCTTCGCTCTTCGAGGGCCCTGCGACGTTGAGGATGAGTACGTTGTCGCTTTCGGCGACGCCGGGTGCTTTGCCCAACAGCGCTGACGGGCTCAGGGAAGGCTCGCCCAGCAGATCGGCGGCGCGGCGCCCGACCGCGGTGGTCTGCAACAGCGCAATATCGTTCGCCATGCCGGCCGCGGGGTCGGACCCCGGGGCTTGGGCAAGGTACAAGGTCGCATGCGCGTTGTAACTGCGAGGGACGGCCACGTGATAGCCCAGTCCCGCGGCGAGGCCCACAGCGGCGAGAGTCAGCCAGATTTTGCGACGACGGCGAAGGGCCCCCAGGACAAAGCGAAGACTGACGAGCCGACCGATGAGCACGACGGGCGGCTGCGGTTCTGAGGAGGGGTTCGACGGAGCATCGATCGACTCTGTCTCGTCTGTGATGCCTCCCAGATCCGGAAATGCTGGTCCCTCTCGCATCGTCGTCATCGGACGTCCGCATTTCCGGTCCATGGCTCCAACGAGCGTGACTGTAGAAATCGGGTGACTTGCTCGTTCGTATTGGGTAGCGACCCGAGCGTCCGGTCGGCGCTCATCGGATTCGTAACGAACAGACCCTCGACGGAGAGGCCCTCCTGCCCTACGGCGATCAAAATTCTGGCTAGCTGCTCCTGACTGACAAATCCTGCCGAAAGAGCCAAGAAGACCATGCCGCGCGCCACAAAGGCGGGGAGCTTCGGTTGATCGGAGTTCAGCACAATCGAAATGACGGTAAGCGCGCTTTCGGCCTCGTCGACTGGGGCCGAGCCCTTGCACAAGCGAAGCTGCTGTCGTGCTGCCTCATTGCGCGCCGTGAGAAGGTCGCACGCATCGCTGAGCCCGCGTGATCCGGGGTCATCCGAGGTGAGCACGAGCGAGGTGGGAATGTCCATGGCCGCGGAAGCCACTGCGAAATGTGCGACCGCAGCCATACTGGCGCTGTCATCGGCCAGGGTGATGATCGTCAACACGCGTCGTCCGACCTCAGGAACATCCAAGTAGCTGAGCACTTTACGTACGTTCCACAGCTCGGTCTCCGACGGCGCGTGTTCCCGCAGCAGCGTGAGCCAGTCCGAAGATCTGCTGAGATGCCCTACGGCGGAGGACAGCACCACAGGGACACCAGCGGCGGCGGCGAGCTCGTCACGGGTCGTGAGTTTCGATCCCCGTTGCCGCAAGACAACATAGGCAGCGCCGACGAGGAACCCGAAGACTGCGCCAAGAGCGATTGGGAGGAGCCGCGTGAGCAAGGACGGACGGGTGGCAGACGAGGCGTGCTGAATGACCTCGGTGCCGCCGTTCGTCGCGGCGTTCGTGAGCTTCGCTGCCGCGATCTGGCTGTTTACGCTCTGAAGCTGTAGCGACGTGTTCGACTGGGCGGTCGTCAATGAACCCAGAAGCTGGGTATCCGCTTCTGCCGCGGCTGATTTCGGGCTGGCCGACTGAATGGCGCCTTGTTCGTATTGGATCTCCTGGTCGTACTTGTTCACCTGCGCGGTCAGCGCGGCTGCCTGTGCTTCGAGCCCTGAGAGAACACTCGATCCGTTGGACACAGCAGACGACGTGAGGAAGACGACCAACCTGTCAGCAACGGCGTTGGCCAGCGCCTCGGCCGCATGGGGGGATGAGCCAGTCGCCGTAATCTGCACCAGGTTCGTTGCGACGGCGGTCGCACGCACCCGGTCCTGCGCCGCCTGCGCTGTGATGTGAGGGGCGACCTGCGATGCGGCCGAAGTGAGCACTGCAGAGGACTGCGCAATCGCACTGTCGGTGATATTGGTATTGGCTGAGCTTCCGCTCGATCCCCCCGATGAGCCACTGTTGGCCGGCGTCGGCACGAGAACCAGGGACGTCGCAGCATACGACGTCGGGCGTCCGAGCATGGCGATCACTGGGACCAAGGCGCCGACCAGAACACAGGCCGCGACGAGCGAACGCCGGGTGCGCAGGAGCCAGAGCACGCGCCGCACATCCAACCTTTGCTCAGACAATGGTGCCCCCTCCTCGGCTTCGCAATTGCGGGCCATGAACGTGCAATGAGGGAGTCGCCGGGCCGACCTCTGATACGCCGGTCGCGGTCCCTTCCGCGGTCCCTTCGGAGGCAAAGAGCGAATCATGTTCACGACGTCGCCCGGACTCACCGATTGCTGTCCCCGACCGGACTACCGGAGTGAAATCCCCTCGGCGCGGACCGTTCATCGCCGATCTGTTGCAGTCTGAAGCGGTGTGGGTTCCACCGAGACCTCGGAGTCCAAGGTCGAATCGGTCCGGCCGGTTCTGGGCGCAGTGTCGGTGTGGGCTACGTATCTGGCAAATTGAGCTCGATTGTTGAGATCGAGCTTGCGATAGAGGCGGCTCACGTAGTTGCGTACGGTCTTCTCTCCCAGGTGCAACTGCCGAGCTATCTCCGCGTTGTTGGCGCCTTGCGCCATGATTTGCAGGACATCCGACTCCCGTTGGGTCAGATGCGCTGAAGGATCCTCTCCGAGGACCCATCGGGCTGCCTCGTTGCAAAGAATCTGATCACCTAAGTGGACGGAAACGACCGCAGCCCTGGTCGCTTCGGGGGACGTGTCCTTCAAGAGTACCCCTGAGGCTCCCGCGACCATGGCGGCGCGTACCCTCCAGTCCGGATTCGATGTCAACACCAGCGTCCTCGTGGCGGGGCACTCCGAAGCAAGCAGCCGGACCACATCGATGCAGTTGGCTCGTAGGAGCTCCAGATCGATCAAGACGACGTCGATGGAGTTGACGACACAGAGCTCGAGTACGTCCGTCTGACCGTCGGAGACACCGATGACCTCCAGGCAATCGTCCTCACCAAGAAGACGGGCTAACCCGAAGGCGAAGAGCTGCTCAGCCGCAACCACGACGACGGAGATCCTTGGTCCCTTCAGCGAGGAGCGGCCTGTGGACCCGGTTCTTTCAAGAGGCTGATGGAGGTCGCTTTTGAGCACTGAGATCGGGTCCCGGGTTCTGTGTGCCGGCTCCGGACCGGGTGTTTTTGTCCTTCCGGGCGAGCATCTGGGGTTGGCGGTTATATGGAGGTGGGAGGACGCCAGAAGATACGGCCATCGGTGCAGTCGATCCGGGAACGGGACGAACCGCCTCGTGGCCAGGGACTGGACGTCCAGAGCCTCCGAGGCTCGCTCCAACCCAAGGGCAACACCTCTCTGACCTGGGAATGGCCTTGAGCCCTGTATTTGCCCGACGCCATTGCGCTCTGTGCTTTGCAGGCTTTCCTCATAGGCCGCCTGGTTCGAAAACCCTCCATGACGCGTATGCACGCTAGCGAGTGCCTTGCTCGCGCAGACCGAGACCGGTAACGGTATGTCCGCCACGCTCCTGAGACGCCGTTGGCCCCGTCGTGGCACCGCTGCCCATCGGGCTACCTTGACAATGGCGGACCAGTGCGTGGCCTCGGGTTCGAATTTCGCGGTCGGGATCGTCGTGGCGCGCATTAGCGGGCCCGCCGGACTCGGCGCCTTCGCCCTGGCCTACACGGTCTGGATCCTGCTCACCACGCTCCATCGGTCATTGATTACCGATCCCATGGCAATCATGGGAGACATGCGCGGGGATGAGAAGGAGGAGTTCGTTCGGCGTGGCTTTGCGGCAGATGTGACGCTCGGCCTGATGGCCGCAGGGATCATCGCCGCCGTCGGTTCAGCTCTCCTCGTCGTCGGTCAAACCACGTTCGGAGTGGGACTGCTCTCGGTGGCTCCATGGATTGTCGTGCTCGATCTGCAGGACTACTGGCGCTGGATCGGCTTCATGCAGGGAGAGCCGAAAAAGTCGCTGATGAACGATCTTCTGTTCAATGCCGTCCAGGCGTTGGCGTTCGGGGCGATCTTCGTCGTCGGACTGCATTCGGTCTTCGCCGTTGTCGCGGCCTGGGGCATGGGAGCGGCAGTTGCCGCCCTCTACGGGCTCCGACAGTTCTCGGTACGACCCTCTGTTCGGGGAGGGTCGACCTTTTTGTGGTCTCGTTGGCACACCAGTCGGTGGTTGGCTAGCGAGCGCGCCGCCAGTTGGGGCGCCAGTCAGCTCTATCTCGTCCTTGCGGGCGTCATCCTGGGTCCGGCGGCACTCGGGGGCCTGAAGGCCGCACAGGGGCTCGTGGCCGGTCCCACGACGCTGGTGGTCAATGCCAGCGGCAGCTTTGGCCTGCCTGAGGCAACCAAGCAGTACGCCGAGCGCGGCTGGATCGGCATGCTCAAGGTGTCGCGCTTCGTCACCGGAGCCGGGCTTGCCGCATCCCTGGCATGTGGTGTCGCCGTCTTCCTGGCAGCGCCCACCCTCCTGAAGCTGCTCTATGGTCCTGAATTCGTCAAATACGCACCCTGTGCACGACTGTTCGCCGTCTCGGTCGTGCTCTCCGCCTTCGCGGTCGGGCCGATCATCACCTTGACCGCGACGAGGCGGGTCCGGCCGCTCTTCGTACTCCAGCTGGCGAAGTTGGCTTTTGCCGTCGCGGCCGTGAGTGTCTTGGCCGAAGCCTACGGTGTCACGGGCGCCGCTACGGCGTACTTGGTGATGGTCGCCCTCTCCTCTCTTGCGATCATGTTGCTGCAGTCATGGACGCGCCGATCGCAAGAGGGAGCGACAGGTCGATCTGCGGCGGAGGTTGTTCGAAACAGGCTGGCGAAAAATACTCGGTATCTGCTGGCCCTTCCGCCAGAATCTTCGGTCTGGCGGTCGTCGAGCGAATCGGCCGAGGAGCCGGTGTAGGAGTCGTTATCGTCGTCGCTGTTCAGCGGCTTGCCGGTAGGCGTCCAACGTTGCTTCGGCGGTTGCGTCCCAGGTGAACTGCTGGGCCCGGCGGAGCCCTTCAGTTCGAAGTCGGGGTACTTCGGAGCCGACCGCGTCGAGGATGGACTCGGCAATTGCGCTGGGATCGTGGGGGTTTGTGAGTATGGCCGCTCCACCGGCGATCTCGGGCATGGAGCTGAGATTGGACGTGACGACCGGGCACGCACACGCCATCGCCTCGAGGATCGGCAATCCGAAGGTCTCGTTGAACGAGGGGTAGACCAAAACATCGGCCGCACGGTAGAAGTGGACAGTTTCCTCGTTGGGCACACCGCCCGCAAAGACGACGTCGCCGGCGATGCCAAGCTCGACTGCGAGCTTGTGGAGTTCAGCCGAGTACTCTCGATCACGTTCGGCGCCGAGAATCACGAGCTGCCGTCCCGCGAGATCATGGTGGATCAGCTTCCACGCGCGCAGTAAGCCATCGGCGTTCTTGTAGCGCCACAGGGACGAGACGAACAACGCGAATGGCCGAGAGACTCCAAACGGAGCTACATGGGCACGAGCGTGGTCGCGGTCACCCGGCTTGAAGATGTCGTGGTCGACGGCCTCGTAGATCAGGCTGATCTTCCGGGGATCAACCTCGAGATATTGGTCGACTTCAGCTCGCAGGCTGTTGGAATTGACGATGACGGCGTCAGCGATGCGGGCGGAGCGCTGGTAGTTCAGACGGCGGTACGTGCGGGGACCAAAACCCACCGTCTCGGGGACGGTAAACGCGTGCATTGTCTTCATGTGGATCACCAGCGAGCGCGTGGACTTCACCGCGGGGGCGATGGCGGTGCTCAGCAGGTCAATGTGACGAAGAGGAAGCCGGAAGGGAGTTACGAGGTGCTCGCTCGCCGTGCGCAAGAGACGATGCTCGTTCGACCATGGGAAGGTCAGACATCGAACTGCATCTCCGTCGTCGGGGAAATAGTGCCGCGCCGATGGGCTCACCATCAGATGGAGCTCCTCGCCAGGGAGCAGCCGGTTGGCCATTGCAGGTACGATCCGGGTCCAGCACCAATGGGCCCCGGACGGCTGAGTCGGGTCATCCGTCAGCAGATTCAGAGCCATACGCAGCCGGGTGTCCGTCCCGGTCCTCCCAGACGAGCTGAGATGGTTCGACCTCGGAGAGCGGGTCGTGCCCGCTTTCATCGCCATGAGCGCGTCTTCACCGGCTGCCTCACCTTCTGTAAGAGCTTGCCGGGGCGGAACAGATACTTTGACGCAGTCGGGCTGGACTTTCCGGTCGACGGAGAGCTTGCGTGCTCATGAATGGAACTGGAGCAGGGTCACATGAGTGTCCAAACCCGTGCCACCGCACCTTCCCTCTCCGATGAGAGCCCAGACCGGCTGCTTCGCGCCAAAACTGGCGGAATACCATCCGAGGACGGGATCGGTCTCACCATTGTGGAGCGACCACGACAATTGGGCTGGCAAGCAGAGCGAGGCGGTTCGCGTCAAGGACCCATCTGGCCACATGAGCTCCGCACTCTGCCCGACCATCCGAACATGGATGTCGGGACCAAAGTGGAACGCCATCCGGAGACCGTGCTCGCCGGTGGTCTCGAGAACGTCGACGATCTCGAGTTGGCGCAGTCGGCTCTCCAGGCGAACCGATCTGCCGTGACGCAGGGGGGGGTTCAGCGTGCGGTAGCCGTCATGGTCTGCGGACCACCCGATGGTCTGTCCATCCGCGGTCCTGTGCAACCCGAGCACCTTGCTCCTGGCCTGTTGCGACCAAAGGAACGGGCCGCCGGAAATCGACTGATTCCGTCCTCCGACTTCGATGGTGTTGTGGGCCAGGGTCGACCGAAAATAGCTTCGCCACGAGGGTTCTCCGTGGTAACAGTAGGTTCCCGGATCGGCCAGGATATCCACCCCGTTGTACCGCACTTCGACAGCCAGTGCATCGGCGTGGGCATGGGCGGCGATCGACAGGAAGCCATGTGGACCTGCATCACACCGGCACCAGATCTCCTCTCCGTCGGACGGAGAACTCCGCAAGAGGGTGAGGCCGGCGTCGTCATAGTGACTCGGTCGGCTGCACGGACCCTGCGCTGGACGCTGGCCGGCCATGGTCGCCAGAACGGTGCTCGTCATCGTCGACTCCACCTCGGGCCACGTGCTTGGTGCGTCGAAGAGAGCCTCGCCGACTGCGAGGAGATCAGACCAGTGCTCAGCTGTCGGAGGATCAAGGACCAGGGCCCTCCCGTTGTCTCCATCGCCATAGCGCGGCGCACGAACCTTCACATCCACGGTCGCCGCAACGACGTCGAACATGCGGTAGAGGCGACTCCAGAATTCGGGCGACAGGGGCCGTCCCGCCCAGCTCGCCTCCGCCGCCGCAACCACGGCCAGCTCGGACACGAAGCCGTGGTATTCGAATGCCATCTCTCGATTGACGCCGCTTGGAAAGGTGTTCCTCTCCAGCTCCTGCTCGAGAATTCGGGCAGCTTCCCCAGCCCAGCGCTGACTCTCGGGGAACATGTCAAAGGCAAGCGCCCCCACCAGCAGACCGGCAGCCTCGGCGATGACGTGATTGTTGGCTGATGAGCCTCGACTGCGAAAGGCGGCGAGGTAGTGCTGATGCCACCAGATTTGGGCGCAGGCAACCTCGTTGCGCTCGAAGAGGTCGGCGGCACCGTCCCATTCGTCGAGCAGCCGTCTCACCCATACCCAGCTGATCAGACGTAGCCCCGCCTCGATCCCGCTCGTCCAATGGACGCCTGAGAGGAATGGGTTCTGAGCCCACCAGGAACGGAGATGGGAGGCGGCGCGTCTGGCATAGCGCTCGTCTCCGGAAAGGCTGAAGGCCGCCGCCAGCACCGTCAAGTGCTGCAGACGCGAAAGTTCCCAGATCTGCTTCACGTTCCCCGTAACGTCCTCGGAACGGTGGTTGACTGTGAAGCAATAGTCGATCTGAGGCGCTCGCCGTCCGGTCACCGGGTCGAAGAACCAGTCAGGGTCCTTCATGTCCTCGCGCAACGAACCGAGGAGCCGCCACTGCCCGGCCAGTATCTCATCGGCTGCTGCAATAACGCCGCGACGCGCGTCGTCGGGAACCGTCTCTCGCAGTACTTCGGTAGCAAAGGGCCGAAAGTACCCGTTCCGGGCTGAGTCCCAAGGCGCTTCCTGGCGCTTCGACGGGGGATG
This sequence comes from uncultured Acidimicrobiaceae bacterium, assembly GCA_963804055.1. GTDB lineage: Bacteria > Actinomycetota > Acidimicrobiia > Acidimicrobiales > RAAP-2 > Bog-473. The sequence goes on from CAWDOU010000013.1 coordinate 253,923, forward strand.
GACCCACGATTGGGAGGAGAATTCGGGCACGACCTGCTGGGAGGCCCACCTCTTGCGTCGCACATGCTCCGAGACGCGCCATCCCACCTCAGAGGGCGACATTTTCGACAGTCGACGAAGGCGCCACTCGCGCTCGGCGGCATTCATGACCGGGCGACGCAGAAGCCTTGTACCGGCGAATGCCAGGCGGTCATAGCTGCTGAGAGGTCCCGCACGCGACATCGGGTGCTCCAGCCGCAAGGGTTGCACGCGTCGTGGCCACGAGAGACTCCAAAGAGATCGGCATCGCTCCATCGGTCCTCACCGCCTGCAAGAAGGCCTTGATTTCCGCGGACTGACCCTTGTCGGCTGGTCCGAGGTGCCGGCGGACCCGCGTTCGCGGTCCGGCCCACACCGTGGTTCGCTTAAAGTTGTCCAGCCGGGCAGTCCGCCCACCGCTCGACACCTCGAAGGTCTCCTTGGGGACACGCCGATGCATACTTGTGAGATAGGTGATCGTCGCGAGTGAGCCATTGGCGTAGCGAAGGCTCAATTGCACTTCGTCCGGACCGCCAGCAGCGATCGACGTGACCGCAACAGGATCGCTACCGATCCACCAACTCATCGTGTCGATGAAGTGCCCGCCCTCACCCACGAACCGCGAACCTTCAACTTCGCTGTCCCGATACCAGCTGTCAGATCCGAGACGTCCGGCGTTGACCAGATAGCGGGCATTGGTCGGTTCTGCTGATCGCCCGAATCGCGCCCGCATCTCCACGAGTAGCGGAGAGAATCGACGGTTGAATCCCACCATCACCCTGTCGTTGCCCGTCTCGTCCACGGTCTGGAGGATGCGTTCCAGTTCTCCATGCGTGAGAGCCAATGGCTTCTCGACGAACACCGCTTTGCCCGCTTCGAGCGCACGACACGTCAGGTCTGCGTGTGAACTGTGCCGGGTGACGATGAACACTGCATCGACGTTGGGGTCTTCGAGCACGGCGTCGAGGTCAGTGCCGGCATCACGGAACTGAAACTTGCGCTGGGCGTTGACGGCCGAAAGTGAACGTCGGGTAGCAACGCGGGTCAACTCGGCACCGGGCTCCTTCACGAGATGCGGCAGCAGCATGGACGACGCGTAGTTGCCGGCGCCGACAAACCCGATCCCTAGGAGGCCGCCGCTGTGTCCCCGGGACCGGGTTCGGGTCGAAGCTGAGGTCGTCGCCCTGCTCTGGCGGCCAGGACCCGCCGGCGCTGCGCCTTGACTGCTACTCGCGCCCTCCGGCTCGACCTCGTCCCGTGCGTCGTATTCGAAGAGGAAGCCGACACCCTGCAATGCCCCGGAACTGAGCTGCTCGTACACGTCGGGTGCGTCTTCGATGGAAAAGATGCCTGCAATGAGAGGTTCAGGATCGACTTCCTTTCGGGCCACGGAGTTCACGAAGCAATGGAGATTCCGGCGCTCCGTCCAGCGGACGTAGCCCGCCGGATAGTCGACGCCGTCGAGCTCGTATCTGGGGTCGTACCGACCAGGCCCATACGAGCGAGAAAACCGAAGTTCCAGTTCCTTTTCGTAGTACTCGTTCCACGGTAGATCGAGCTTGCACTTGCCGATGTCGACGATGGTCGCCCGATCGCGCGCCAGACGAGCGGCCAATTCCACCGGCTGATTGGATGATCCGCCCGCGACGAGAAAGACCCGATCGGCACCAATCCCCCCCGACGCCTTCGACAAGGCCTGTTCCACCGCAACAGAGCCCATGTCGTCCGGCGCGGTGCACAGTAGAGCACCTGATTTCTCGGCCAGCCGACAGCGTTCGGGGTCAGGGTCGAGGCCGACCACCTGGACTCCTGAGGCCACGAGCAGCTGGACGACCAGCTGTCCGACCAGACCCAACCCGATGACGCACGCTGTATCCCCGATCTGGACATTTCCCTGGCGAACGCCCTGCAGCGCAATCGATCCCACGGTGGCGAAAGCAGCGAGCTGCGGCGACACGCCGTCGGGCACCGCGACACAGAGATTTGTCGGGACCCAGTTGAGCTCGGCATGCAGTGCGAACTCATTCCCGGCGCAGGCGACAAGTTGGCCAACGGAGAACTCCTCCGCTCCTCTTCCCACCTCCTGCACGACACCGGCGAGCGAATAGCCCAAGGGCGAATAGGAGTCCAAACGGTTCATGGCTTTCTTGTACGTCGTGAGTGCGCCCTGTTGCTGAACGTTCTCGAGCACCTTCTTCACCTGATCCGGCCGTGCTCGCGCTTTGCCGACCAACGACAGCTTTGACTCCCCGACCTTCATCAACTCTGTTCCGGTCGAGATCAGGGAATAGAGCGAGCGAACGAGCACTCCGCCAGGTCCGCAAGAAGGGACAGGAGCGTCAATCACCTCGAGCGCTCCGGATCGATAGTTCTGCGCGACTTGCCTCACCGGTTACCTGTCTTCCTTCCGGCCGTGCACGTCACAGCCCGACGCCCGCTCGGCGGGTCTGGCGGTACCACGTTTCGAGAGTCAGGAGCTGCCATATCTGCTTGGACCGGTCCTCACGGCCCGATCTGTGCTCTTCGACCAGGGCGGAGACGGCCGGCCGATGTAAGAACCCTGTGCTGACCAGTTCCCCCGCGAGCAAGGAGTCGTCGATGACGTGCTTCAGGTCGCGAGTCACCCATGCCCGGAGCGGAGCTGAAAAGGATGCCTTGGGTCGGTGGATGATCTCTTTCGGCAGCCATGCCTCGGCCACGCGCTTCAATGCGACCTTACCGGTATTCCCCGCAACCTTTTCCTTGCCTGACAGGGAGAACGCGGCCCGAAAGACCTCAGGATCCACGAAGGGCACGCGCACTTCGGTCGATGCAGCCATGCTGGCCCGGTCCGTATACGTAAGGTTGAGTCCCGGGAGGAACATTCGGGTATCGGCCAGACACATGCGATTGACACTGTCCGACAGCCGATTGTCCTCGTAGACCTGCAGGTGCTGCTCGACGACCTCGTCGACGTCCTTCTGCACTTCGGGACTCAGGAAGGCTGCCAGTTCGGCCGGAGCGTACAGGCTATAGCTCCTGCGAAACGCTTCCTCTTCGGGCAACTCAGCAAATGTCACGAACCGCTTTGCCCACCGGGAATAGCGAAGGCCGCGACCCGCAGCCGTCAAAGGAAGGTGCTTCACGACACCGTTGGTCGAACGATGCACGAATCTGGGAAGATCTCGGTAACGCCCCGCAAGCACGCATGCCACGTGCTTGCGGTAGCCCCCGAACAGCTCATCCGCACCCATACCCGACAAGAGCACCTTGACGCCGGCGTCGCGTGCTGCTTGCGACATGAGCAGCGTGTTGATGGCCGCCGGGTCGCCGATGGGCTCGTCCAGGATGTCCACCATCCGAGGCAGCAAGTCGACGACGTCCGGCTGGATCTCTATCTCATGCAGCTCGATGTCATGACGCTGCGCAATCCTTCGCGCGTAGACAGCATCGTCCGGCATGGCTTCCAGCCGATTGTCCTGAGCGCGGAATGTGATGGTGTAGGCGTCAATCTGAGGATTCTCCTGCTTCGCCAGCACCGTGACGATGCTCGAGTCAAGGCCGCCAGAGAGGAAGCTCGACACCGGAACATCGGCCACCAGGTGGGCCCTTACCGAGTCTTCTACGACCGCCTGGAGGTCGTAGTGGGCCCCCTGAGCCGCAGACGCCTCTTCGACGACATCCCAGTATTGTTCGATGCGACAGCTGCCATCTGGACGAAACTCGGCCCACGTTCCCGGCTGGAGCTTTTCGACGCCTTTCACCGAGCACATCTGGTCGGGCACCCAGTAGTACAGCATCGATGCCACCAACGCCTTGGGAAGCATGTCCAACTCGGAACCGAAGGTGTTCACCAAAGCCTTGAGCTCGGACGCGAAGACGACGCCGTCCTTCCGGCGAATGAAGTGCAGCGGCTTGATCCCGAATTGATCACGGGCCAGAAAGAGAGACCCCGAGCACTTGTCGAGCACTGCGAAGGCGAACATGCCGCGAAACCGCCGCAAGCATTGCGGGCCCCAGCGCCGCCACGCCTCCAGAACGACCTCGGTGTCTGATGTCGTCGAGAACCGAGCGCCGCCCGCGGCGAGTTCAGATCTCAGCTCTCGGAAGTTGTAGAGCTCCCCGTTGTAACAGAGGACGATCGAATCCTTGACCAATGGCTGCTGCCCATGCTGGAGATCGATGATCGAAAGCCGTCGATGGGCGAAGTGAACGTCAACTCGGCCGTCAGAGTAGGAACACGCACCTTCTTCATCGGGCCCCCGATGCTCGAGGCATCGACCCATACGCTCCGCCGCGGAGCGTCCATCAACCTGCTGATATGCGCCGGCGATGCCACACACTGGTCAGCTCGCCGCCGCCACCGAGATGCGATGTTGAGGATCCTGCATCAGTTTCTCGTAGACCTCGACGTAGCGAGGGGCCTGATGCTTCCATGCCAGGGCATGTTCGATCCGAGCCCGTCCCGCCAGGCCCATTGTGAATCGCCGAGGTTCATCATCGATCAGCTCCACCAGCAGCTGTGCGAATTCGGCGACGTCGTTGGGAGTCGCATAGACGGCGGCATCGCACGCCGAAATCCGGGTCTCGCGCAGATCAAACGCGACAACGGGAAGTGCGAACGCCATGTATTCCATCGTCTTGTTCATGGTGGAGACGTCATTCAGGGGATTCTTGGGGTCAGGCGATATGCCCACATCGGCGGTGGAAAGAATCGCCGATACATCCTCGTCCGAGACGCGGCCGGTGAACGTGACGTAGTCGGTAAGGCGGAGTCGGCGGCTTTGCTCGACCAGTTCATCGAAGCAATCGCCGGATCCAATGAGGGTGAAGCTGATGTCGCGGCGCCCGAGTCGGTGCACCACGTGATCAGCGACCTCCAATACGAGGTCCACGCCATCCTGCGGCCCCATGACACCCAGGTACGCTGCAAGATGCGGCCGGGCACGCCTGAGGCCAGGCTCCGCCGCGGTACGACTGAGCCGAGTCAGATCAGGTCCCGTCCGGACCACCGTCACGGACGTCTGCGGGATCCCGTCTCGTTCAACGGCGATCTGACGGTATGAGTCGTTGGTAGCGATCACGTGGTCGGCTGTCTGCATGGTTCGACGCTCCATCAACCGCAGCGCCCGGTAGACCAGCTTGTTTCCGTCTGGAAAACGAGATTCGTACAACTCGGGGCAGAGATCGTGATGGTCGAAGACGAAGGCAGATCGATGCAAAAGCCGGAATAGGACTCCGATGGGCCAAAACAGGTCTGGTGGGTTGCAGCTCTGCACAACAGTGAATCGGCCGCGCCAGCTCGCCCTGAGGCTCAGCAGAAGCGTGGCAATGAACGAATACACGTACTCAATGATGTAAGACCCGCTCGAACCGCCCGGCGCATAGGGACGGTATTTGTAGAGGTCCACCCCATTGAGTCGCGAACAGGTCGGATCCCCCTGAGCCTTCGGACAGACGACCGCGACCTCGAAGCCGGCGGCGACGAGCGACTGGCATTCGAGCCAGACACGCCGATCGAACGGCACCGAAAGGTTCTGCACCAGGATGAGCACCCTTCTTCGCCGTCGAGAAGGTACCGATCCCCCGCTCGCCTTCGATCGGGCTCTCGTTCTGTCGTCTGCCCCCGACGAGTTCTGCTGATGATCATGGATCACCATGCAAAGCCCTCGTAGCAGCCCAGAGCCTCGAGTTCGGCCCCAAGGCGACCGTCGAGGTCGAGAACCCGTAACGGCGGGGACGCGAGCAGCGCCTCGACGACTCGATTCGTGGAGTGCGAGACGATCGCAATGTCGGCCTCGGCAATCGCCTCCTCGGGGGTATCGGTGAGGATCCGCTTGAGGTGGGGCAATCGCGATTCGACGTACTGCCGGTTTGCCCCGACCAGCGATGATGGGTTGAGGACGGGATCGTGGATGCGTACCTCGTAGCCCTTGCCAAGCAGAGTCTCCGCGAGGTCGACATAAGGACTCTCGCGGAGATCGTCACTGTCAGGCTTGAAGCTCAGTCCGAGCATGGCGACCCTATGGCCCGCACCCGCCACGACACGATCGATGGCTTCGTCGATCGACAGGCGATTGCTGGCCAGCACGCCCGACAACAGTGGGATGTCGACGCTCTCGGCGCGCGCCAGATAGAGCAGGGCACGGATGTCCTTCGGGAGGCATGACCCGCCAAAGGCGAATCCCGGACGGAGATATTTGGGTGAGATATTGAGGAATGTGTCTTCGCAGAACAATTCCATGACTTCTCGGCTGTCAACCCCGAGACGGCTGAAGATCCGCCCCATATCGTTGGCGAAGGAGATCTTCGTCGCGTGAAAGGCATTGCACGCATATTTGAGGGACTCGGCGGTACGAGGGTGCACGACTCGAACGGGAGCCTCAAGAAACGAGAAGAGACGTGAGACCGCGTCGATCGCTCGAAGATCTGTCGCACCGATGACGGTGTAGGGCGGTGCGAAGAAGTCCGCTATTCCGGTACCTTCCCGGAGGAACTCAGGACACATCGCAACGCCCACGTCCGGCCCGCCATCATGGAAGGCGGACTGCAGGACGGCGTTGACATCCTCAACCGTGCCGGGTGGGACCGTGCTACGGATCACGACGGTATGAAATGGGCGTGGGGAGACCGGGTCCGTCAGCACCTGCGCGAGCTCTTCCACAACGCGATAGATGTAGGCGAGGTTGGTCTCGCCGCTCGTTGCAGACGGAGTGCCGACACACAAGAGCGAGACGTCGGCGTTGTCCAGCGCATCCGCTGGGCGGACGCTGGCGTGGAGCTTGCCCGACGCAACCGCCTGCGCGACAAGGGCCTGCAGGCCGGGCTCGACGATCGGACTGGTACCGCTCGCAACGGCAGCGACCTTCAACTCGTCAGGATCCACGCCCCAGACATCGTGGCCGTTCGCGGCCAGACAAGCGGCGGAAACGGTGCCGACGTACCCGAGACCGAAGACTGCAACCTTCATATCGACCTGCGTGGGAGTGCGGGTACGAACCCGCTGCACTGTGGCGCCATACCTCAAGACGAGCGCCGGGATGGCGGCGAGATACACCGCCGCTCAGTTTGGCAGGGCTGTCACCGCCTCCTCAGGTGCATCTCGCCACTGATTGCTCCCGACCGGCGACGGTCAGGAGACTTGACTGCGCCGGCCGCTCGATGGATCAGGAGACGTCCCGAGTGGGGTCTCGAGTGACCAGCCGGCACGTCGAGCCATCGCCACTGCGGCCAATTGGGAGCTCACGCCGAGCTTCTGCAGTATGGCCTTGATCTGTGACCGGACAGTGGAGATCGACACAAACGCCGCTTTGGCGATGTCTTCTGCGCAATGGCCTTCGATGAGCTCGGCCAGGACGACCTGCTCCCGCTCGGTGAGCGCGGCAAAGAGCTCACGACCTTCCGGCCGGCGGTCGTCCACCGGTGTCAAGGACAATGTGTCCAAGTACCGTGGCGCAGTCTGTTCCAGAAAGCGGCTCCGCAGGATGGCCGTGATCGTGCGGAAGAGCGAATCGAATGGACCGCTCTTGTCGATGAGAGCGGAGGACCCGGCCCGTAGCCAGGCATTCGACCGGTCCCCGCTGTCCGCCGCGTCAATCACGCAGACCTGCAGCCCCGCTTGACGGAACCCGTCGATGAGGGCGGAGCCAGAAGGGATGTCGAGGGACCGGGCATCGAGGAGGACGAGATCGGGCCGCCACTCGATCCCATCTTCCATCCCGGGCGCGCTGGCCACGATGTTCATCGTGGCAAATCCGTATGTCTCGAGTGCGCTTGCCAATGCATCGGCCAGCAAGTCAGTGCCGGCAACCAGGATCTGCGCGGGAATTCCCGATGCCTCAGGCCGGGGTCGCACCGCGGTCATGCCCGCTGTCCGCCCTCGTCGCTGAGGGGATTGTCACCATTGGTGATTGTCACCGTCGCTCTACCGCCCATCAAGACGGATCGGTCGACCATTGCTCCCTATGGACCACGCCAATTTGGTCCGTAGATCATCACGCCGACCCGCGCCGCTGATGATATCGACAGGTCTTGAGAGGGTCAATCGGTGTGTGACGAGGACACGTGCCGAGACCCGGCTCGTGTGAATGAATGTTGCGCCGTCAGTCGCAGTGGCGCGCCGCACGTGCGGATACGGCGCGCAGAACCGCGCCTTTCGGTCCGCTCGGAAGACTTCTTGAGCCAAATTTCGGATCTGTTGTCGCTCCGTTGTCGGTCGTACACCAAGTCGCGTCTTGTTGTCCGTCCGTTGTTCGTCGAAGCGCAGGTTGTCCATCCGTTGTTCGTCGAAAGGGGCGGGTTGTCCGTCCGTTGTTCGTCACACTCGGCGGCGGTCCCTCACGTCGACCGCGAACTGGAATCCGTCGCATCGTCCACGTCGCCGGGGAGCACGCGAATGCAGAGATGGCCTTCCGATCCCGGCAGGTCGGTCAGTACGAATATGCGCGCCTCTGACCAGGGGTTCTCCTCTCGAACGACGCGTGCGGCCCGTTGGAGAGCGGCGAGGACATTTGCGCGGCAACTGGTCGAGAGAGCTTCCAGGTTGACGATGTGAAGGCGAGGCAGAACGACGAGCCCCTTGAACTCGGGACCGCTGATCACGACCACGTCATCGTCGACATAGTCAGGTGGGCGCGCGCTCAACCGATCCGCCGCCTGCTGCGCCATCGCGCATGAGCCGCATTGCCCCCTCCGAGCGTTTCCCTGAACGGGAAGCAGCGTAAGGCTCTCGCCAAGATCCATGTGGGTTCCCCTCAATCGGTCGAAATCGACCGCGTGCGCTCCCCGCTGACGGGCGAATGCAACGAGATCAATGCTACCAACCGTCCCAGGCAATGCAGTGGAACGCTCCGGTCCAGCAGACCTCCCAGGGACGACCACGTATCACGGGTGAGCCGCTGCCCTCGGACATGAGGCACACATCCGACGATCCCCCCAACCCACGATCCCGCGAATCCATTCCTGGTGAACAGGGTTCTGAGGGGAAAAGCGAACGAATGCAACCATTGGCGACATACGACATCTCGGCGTTCGGACGGTAGTAGACGTGTCATCAGAACTCAGCACGAGTTGGAGGGCCCCTACCGTCGACGAGCTCGCTGTCCCTCTTCCCGTCGAGCCGCTCGATGACGTCACAGAGGCACAGCTTCTTCGGATCCCGTCCGAGGAAGCTCCGCCCGACGGGGAGACCTCCGACGAGGCGACCGTCGGTCAGCTCAAGAGGAGCGGGCTGAAGGCACGGCTTCTCACTGTCGACGTCATTGCCGCCGGCAGCGCGTGGCTCGTTCTCGGCACGATCGCCATGCCGTCCATCGCGCCAGATCGTCGTTGGGGCGCGGTCGTTGCGGCTCTGGTCGTGACGATCATCGCAATGAAGCTCTTGAGACTGTACCGATCGCGCCTGTGTGCGCAACGCGGCCAGGAGGTCGCCCGGATCGTCTTTGCGGGTGCGCTGGGTGCAGTCACGCTCGAGCTCGTCCGAGGCGACTGGAGGCGTAGCGACGCCATGGTCATCGTCGCTGTCGGATCTTGCATTCTTGCCCTGGTAGCGCTCCGAGTGATGTTCGGCCACTGGCTGCGTTCCGAGCGCGCCATGGGCCGTCACCAACGCGGGCTCATCATGATCGGGACCAACGACGACGCCATCGCGGTCTCCACCATGTTGAACACACAACCTGAGCTCGGCTACGAGGTGCGAGGAGTCATCGGAGCATCCCGTCGCCGAGCGGAGTGGCAAGATCTCTGCAACGGACGGACGCTGGTCGATCTTCCTGAAATCGCCCGGAAAACGGACGCGACAGGCGTTTTGCTCGTCGCCAACGCTCTCTCAGCCTCCGAGGTACGCGACGCAATTGAGCTCGGAACGGCGGAGGGGCTGCACATACAGGTCTGGCCCGGCTTTTACGGATTGCGAGCGCGCCGGGTCAGATGGTCTCCGATGAGCGGCGAGACATTCATCTATGTCGAACCGCAACGACACCCAAGGTGGCAGCTCGCGGCAAAACGGCTCGTTGACGTCCTCGGAGCGGCAATCGGCCTGCTGATCACCGCCCCGATCCTGTTCCTGGCTGGTGCTGCCATTCGCTTCGAAGATCGCGGTCCTGCTCTCTACCGGCAGGAAAGGGTTGGCCTCGGCGGCCGTCCCTTCGAGGTCTACAAGCTGCGAACCATGGCACCAGGTTCCGACAAGGCCGATCTCGAGGCGATCAACGAGCGGACCGACGGTCCCCTGTTCAAGGCGGCACACGATCCAAGGGTCACGAGGGTGGGCGCAGTGGTCCGTGCACTGAGCATCGACGAGCTTCCCCAGCTTTTCAACGTCCTGACAGGGAAGATGAGCCTGGTGGGCCCTCGTCCCGCCATGCCCCATGAGGTCGCCCGATTCGACTCCGAACTGCTGCGTCGGCACGACGTCAAACCAGGTATCACCGGACTCTGGCAGCTCGAAGCACGAGACAACCCGTCGTTCCACGCGTATCGCAGACTGGATCTTCTCTACGTCGACAATTGGTCGATCGGACTCGACCTCTACATCATTCTGGCCACGGTGCCGATGGTCATTGCCCAAATCCTGAACACCTATCGACAGGAGCGGGAGCCCAAACCGGCAGGCTCCGAGGGTCAGTAGGCGTCGGCGTATTTCTTCCGCCGACCGCCCGCGACACCCGTCTCGCCGGCCTGGCGTCAAAGCCGTGACGCCAGTGGTACACGTCCGGTCAGCCGCCTCTGCCACCCGGCCACGATCTCCCCGCACACAGCGGGCGGTCTGCGTCATATCAGTGATTCCCCAATTCTGGGACCACGGTTCCCCAATAGAGGGGATGACGAGTCCCCGTCGCTTCGGGACTATTGGTGTGACATAACCGATTGCGGCGGGGGACCGATCGGCTGACCCGTACTGACGGTCGAAAGACCTTGGCGATGAGTGGAGTGAGTGTGTCGGCGATCAATCAGACAATGGATCCTCGCGGCGGCAGTGCAGTAGGAGCGAAAGAGGCGCCGGCGCCGTCAACAGATGATGCTGACCTGGTCCTGATCGTCGCGCAGGCACGCGAAGGGGTGGCTTCGGCATGGGAGGCCCTCGTCGGTCGCTTTGGCGGGTTGGTGGCGGCCATCGCAAGGCGCTGCCGCTTGAGCGATGCCGATGTTGCGGAAGTCTGCCAAACGACATGGCTGCGACTTGTGGAGAACCTCGATCGGATCGAACAACCCGAACGCCTCGGGGCGTGGCTGGCGACCACCTCGCGGCGCGAGAGCCTCAGAATCGCCACCAGACAGGTCGTCGTCTCCGCGAACGACCTGGTGTACTCCATGGCCGACGACAAGGCGGACCCTCTTGACGTCGGCCTCCTCAGGGATGAACAGGTGCACGCAATCCGAATGGCGGCGGAACAGCTCTCGCCCCGCTGCCAGCGCCTGCTGGGTCTCTTGATGGGAGACGACGATATCCCGTACAAGGAGATAGCCGAGCAGCTCAGCATGCCAATCGGCAGCATCGGGCCAACCAGGGGACGGTGCCTCGACCACCTGCGGGAGATACTCGCTGTCATGGAGGCTCCGGTCGGGAGGTAGGTGAACGGCCCGAACATTGGTCGAGGCAGAACTTTCAGGCAGGATGTTCTGCTCGGCTATCTGCGCAATGTTTCGGCGTCTATCCAGGAGCCTCCGGCCTCTTCGACCTCGGGGTGCGCTCTGCGAACCTCCGCAAGCAGATCGGGGACGAACAAGAGAACGTCATGCGGACCGTGCTGTGAGAGCGAGTCCGGGTTGACAATGGGAATGTCCGTACCCGGCATGCGAAGTCCGTGCTTCGCCGTTGACGAATCAGCTACGGCAGGGAGGAGTTGCCTGTCCACCTTGGCCCGACACAGGAGCGCGACCGCACGCGAGGCGGCACCGTATCCGAGGACGCTCCGTCCATCGATTTGTCGCGCCGCCAGCCAGTCACGGAGTCCCCGTGCGTGGGCCTCCGCCTCATCCTGGAGTCGCCCAACTGCGACCGGGTCCCGAACTCCCTGCCAGGAATCATCGGACAAGAGCGCTGCAACCGATTCATCGGCCTCGGGGTGAGGATCGCACTGCCGGCAGGCCGCCAGGAGAATCGTGCCGCCGTAGAGGTCGAAGCGCCAGGCCGTTTGGGGGCTGAATCCGTTGGCCTCCAGCATCCCAACCAGCGCGCTCGTCGAGTAGTACGCAAAATGCCCGTGGCGGAGGGCATTCCACTGCCCAAGGCGAACAATCGTCTCCAAGGAGTGGTACTGGAGCAAGAGCATTCCCCCAGGGGCCACCCGGGCCATCCGAATGGCCAAGGCCGTGGCCTGATCGGGGTCGTGCATCATGCCGAAGGAGTCGATGACCAGGTCACCGGGCTCACCATCGGCCGCCGGCGCCAAGCCCCGATCAACCAGCGGGCCCAGCCACGAGCCCCCGTGCGGACTGGCAAATTCGACCACCCGCTTGCGGGCGGAGAGCAGGCCGCTTGCTTCGAGACGCTCGACGGCGTCGACGGACTGCGCGACCAGAGCCTCCGGCTCAGAACCACGTGCCTCTTCAGCGACGATGGGCTCGCCGATGAGCTGGGCCAGACCGCAATTGGCGCACAACCACATCTGGAGTGGGTAGGTAGGGTCTGAATCGAGGTCGTGCAAAAGCGGGAAATAGTCACAGGCGGGTTGGTTGCCCAGGTCGAGCACCAGGTCGCCAAACTGTCCGGCGCACGAGCGACAGCCGTGACGACCCACCGTGGCCTCCTCTCGACCGGGAAGCCGGCCACCTTGGCGTTGCATCTCGAGACTCGCCACGACAATGCCTAGAGAGCGACCCCTCGAACCCCTGATACCCGTCAAGACAGGGCGGGGCCCCGTGAGAGCGCCAGCTGAAGAACCTCCGGAGGGATCCCGGACCGGCGTATCACGGTCGACGCCTGCATCTCTTCTCACCTAGTTCACCCTCGGTCGGAACGGGGAGTTATGTCGTCCCAACGTGTATGCCGCATCTGCGGCGCAAGCCTCACCCAGACGTTCGTCGACCTGGGTATGTCACCTCTCTGCGAAAGCTACGTCCCTGCGGATCGGCTCGACCAGGCTGAGGTCTTCTACCCGCTCCACGTGCGCCAGTGCTCGTCCTGCCTTCTCGTGCAACTACCGGAATACGTGTCCGGTGAAGAGATTTTCACCGACTACGCCTACTTCTCGTCATATTCGGATTCGTGGGTTGCCCACGCCAAGAGATTCGCTGATTCCATGGTGGATCGACTTCACCTCACGAGCGGCGACCTCGTGATTGAGGTTGCGAGCAATGACGGATACCTGCTTCAGCATTTCTTGGCCCAAGGCATTCCCGTGCTGGGCATCGAACCGGCAAAGAACGTGGCGGAGGTCGCCCGATCCCGCGGCATCGAATCGGTGGTGCAGTTCCTGGGATCGGCCACCGGTACCACTATCGCCGAGGATCACGGTCGGGCCGACCTCGTGGTGGCGAACAACGTGTTCCCCCACGTCCCGGATATCCGGGACTTCGCTGCCGGTCTACGGGCGCTGGTGAAGGACACGGGCGTCGTGTCCCTGGAATTCCCACACCTTCTTCGCCTGATGCAGCGGCGTCAGTTCGACACCATCTACCACGAGCACTACTCGTACCTCTCCCTGCTGACCGCCTCGAGGGCACTGGCCACTGCAGGGTTGCGCGTCGTCGATGTCGACGAGCTCGATACCCACGGCGGATCGCTGCGCGTCTATGCCCGTCCAGAGGAGTACCCCGGCGAGCCGACGGCACGGGTGAAGGCACTCCTCGATGATGAGGACGCCGCTGGGTTGCACACGCTGGCCGGGCATGCCGGTTTTGCCAACGAGGTGCTGAAAATCAAGAGTGACTTGCTCGCATTCCTCATTGGCGCCGCGAACGAAGGCCGGTCGGTTGCCGGCTATGGCGCACCCGGAAAGGGGAACACCCTGCTGAATCATTGCGGCATTCGGGCGGACCTCCTCCAGTACACGGTTGACCGCAGCCCGGTGAAGCAGGGAAAGCATCTGCCCGGCACCCACATCCCGATATTTGCTCCCGAGCGCCTGGCCGAGACGCAACCCGATTACGTGCTCGTCCTTCCATGGAATCTGCGAGAGGAACTTTCGATGCAACTGGACTACGTCCGGTCTTGGGGGGCGCGTTTGGTCTTCCCGATTCCGGAACTCGAGATCGTCTGACTGAGGTGACGAAATGAAGGTTGTTCTCTTCTGCGGCGGGCTCGGCATGCGGATGCGCGATGGCGTCACGACCGGGCCCAAGCCCATGGCCCTCGTCGGTGAACGCCCATTGGTCTGGCATGTCATGCGGTACTACGCCCACTTCGGGCACACCGACTTCGTGCTCTGCCTCGGCTACGGCGCGTCAGCGGTGAAGGACTTTTTCCTCAATTACGACGAGACCCGCTCGAACGATTTCGTTCTCGAGCGGGGAACCCATGAGCCGAGGCTGTTCAGGACCGACATCGCAGATTGGCAGATCACGCTGGTCGACACCGGTCTGAATTCGCAGATCGGGGAGCGTCTCCGCCGAGTCCGCCGCTTTGTCGAGAACGAGCCTATGTTCATGGCGAACTACGCGGACGTCCTGACAGACGTTCCGCTTCCCGACATGGTCGAGCGTTTCTCTGCCAGCAATGCGGTCGCCAGTTTGCTTGCTGTCCCGCCTCAGTCGTCCCATCACGCGGTGGATATCGCCGACAACGGCATCATCACCGGTGTGACGCCGATGCGGGATCTACGGCACTGGGAGAACGGCGGATACTTCCTCTTCCGCCCCGAGATCTTTGACGAGCTCCACGAAGACGAGGACCTGGTCGAGGATGCAATCGTCCGGCTGGTTCGTCGAGGGCGCGTCATGGCCTACCCGTACAAGGGATACTGGTCGCCGGCGGACACCGTCAAGGAACGTGCACAGCTCGATGAGCGCTACCACCGGGCCGACTGCCCCTGGATGGTCTGGGACCCTGAGCGGTCCGGCCTCCCGGCTCAGAGCTTCGACGCCTCTGCCGGTGCCACCCCTCCCCGGCACGCTGCACCGGACTCCCAAGCGTTGACGATCTGACCTCGTCCATGCTCTCCCTCAATTTCGAGCTGCCCGCAGACAGGTCCCTGGCGGTCTTGGCGATCGGCGCGCACCCGGATGACATAGAGATCGGGGCCGGTGGGACCCTGCTCACGCTGGCCGAGAGCCATCCTGGTTTGCGTGTCCGATACCTGGTTCTCACCGGGACCGCAGAACGTCACGCCGAGGCGCGACATGCCGCGGTCGCCTTCATGCCTGGGGCTGCCGACCTCTTCGTTGACCTTCACCAGCTACCGGAAGGTCGCCTCCCTGCGGCCTGGGATCGCGTCAAGGACATCTTGGAAGAGGTGGCCCACACGTGGACACCGGACCTCATCCTTGCGCCGTCGAGCCACGATGCCCACCAGGACCACCGCACCATCGGGGAAGTGCTGCCGACGGTCTTTCGGGACCAGCTCTCCTTGTCGTACGAGATCCCGAAGTGGGACGGAGACCTCGGACGACCCTCGATGTACGTCCCATTGACCGCCGATATGGCCCATCGCAAGGTCGAGCTCTTGCACAAGTGTTTCCCGTCGCAGGCGAGCCGCGACTGGTGGGACGACGAGGTCTTTCTGGGCCTGGCCCGCCTGAGGGGAATGGAATGTCGGGCCCCGTATTCCGAAGCGTTCATCTGCACCAAGTCCGTGGTGAGGCCGTGACGTGGCCGGCGGCTGCTGAGCGCCGAGCCAGCCGGACCACACGCGTCTCTGCGGAGGTACCCGGAGGATGACCGTGTTCGTGGACCCCGACCTACCCGCTCCGCTGCTGCGACGGGGGATCTACGGCGGAGACGTGATCATTCTCACAAGGCTGAACTCAGTCAGGGACCTCGTGGAGCACACCCGGGATCAGCTCGTCGATCTCTTCCATCCCTACGATCCAGAGCATGCCCACGAGTTCATAGACAAGGAGGAGATGGCACGGCTTCTCGGCTCATGGAAGCCTCAGTTCATCCACTCCCCCAGATCGAAGGAGCTGGTCCGCCGAGTGATCCGGGAGGCAGGCTTCAGCGCGCAAGGCACTCACTACGATGTCCCGAAGCCTCGCACATCCTTTCCCGTTGGCCACTTGACAACGGGTATCGCCTACGCCTTCCCGTGGCACCGCGACGTCTGGTACAGCGCACCCGCTCAGCAGATCAATTGGTGGCTTCCCGTTCTCAACGTCCGTGAGGACAACGCGATGCGATTTGACCCTTCGAAGTTCGGCCTAGCCGTCGAGAACAGCTCAAGTGGATTCGACTACTACCAGATCAACACCGCTCGTTTGAAGACCGCTTCGCAAACCTCGGGTGAGCAGCAAGCCCGGCCAGCAGCACTGGACTACACCCCAGCACACGATCTCATTGTGGTGCCACCGCCTGGCGCCGTCATGCTGTTCTCTGGGGCCCAGCTGCACGCCTCCATCCCGAACACGTCGGGGGCAGCCCGCTTCAGCCTCGATTTCCGCACCGTCGATGTTGCCGACCTGCATGAACATCGAGGGGCTCCGCTGGTCGACGTCTGCTGTACGGGCACCGCCATTCGCGATTTCCGCAGGGTGGCAGACGACGCCGCCTTTGATGAGGACCTGGTCACCCGGCTTTTTGGCTCTCCCCCACCAGGGTCGACCTTGGTCTTCACTCCCCCGTCTCTGGAGACGAGAGAGTCCTCACACGCTCGCTGAAAAAACGCCGGGTCGGCGCCCGCGACAACGACCCCAGCCTGTGTTCACCAGCCTGTGGCTGCGATAACCGGCCCCTTGAGGTGGGTGCCCGACTCATCACCTTCGTTCGGTGCGTCACCAAACGTGTACACCTTGCCCAGGGCCGTCGTGATCCAATAGCCGCGCCCATCGCCGGTGACGAATATGGAGGTCGCCGGATCGAGCCCATTGACCGAGCCCGCGGGCGTGGCTCCGAGGTAGGTGGCATCGCCATAGGCGAACACCTGCCCGGACCCGTCCAAGATGTAGTACCCCCTACCGTCCGGCGTCGCAACGGCTGCGATCATGGGTGAGCCCTGAGGGCCCGGGGCGCCGAAGTAGCCGGCGTCGCCGAAGCCGTACACGGCCCCTGCTTTCGTCACGACCCAATAGCCGTTCCCTGTCGCGTCAGGCACGACGGCCACCGCCGCGCCCACACAACCCCCGATACCCAGGCAGCTGCCGGCAAAATGGGCGTCACCGAACGCGAAGACTCCACCGTCCGACGCGACCATGAAGTACCCGTGGCCCGTCGTCGAAGGCACCATTCCCACAATGGGGGCGTTGAGACTATTGCCGAGCCCGGAACCCGCCGGTTTGAGGCCGAGCCCGGGGATGGAGCCGTAGAAACCGGTATCGAAGGCGAAGATTCCCCCGTCTGAAGCCACGAGCCAGTAACCGGCGCGGTCGCTCGTCGGGGAGATCCCGACGACAGGTCGCTGCAGTACGAGCGACCCCGTCGACCCGTGGAATTGGGCGGCGCCGAACGAGAAGATGCCCCCATCTGAGCCAACCAGCCAATAGCCGTGTTGGGCGGTCGTCGTCGCGCCCGTCCCCGTCCCTCCACCCGAGCCTGAACCGGTGTTCCCAGAGCCGCCCGTCGTGGTCGTCGTCGTCGGATTTGTCACGGACCCGTTGAAGCTCGACCCGGCATCTTGGGGCTTGATGGCGGCATTGGAGTTGGGGTCGGTGTAGCCCCCGCTCCACTGGGCCCAGCTCACGGTGTCGCCCTGGTACATGGAGTCGAAGACGAAGGGCCCGTTGTAGGTGTTGTTCGAGAAGGAGACGTTCTGGCTGTTGACCAGGGCAAGCGGGATGGCGTAGCCGGTGTAGGGGGCGTAGGTGCCCCACTCCGAATAGAGGCCGATGAACCCGCAGCCGTTGGCGGCCGTGCAACTGGACCCGATGTTCGAGGGTGTGAAGTTGAAGGTGTTGTCGCTCACCACGATGTTCTGGCTCTTCCAGCGGCAATTGTCGTAGTAGTCGGGGTTCTGGCTCGAGGTGGCACCTGCGACGTCATGGCTCGTGCACGACGCCACGCTGTAGACGCTCGGGTTCACGAGCGTGCAGTAGTCGTTCGAGGTGTTGTCGGACTGGGTCCCGCAGAAACGGCCCGAGTCGTCGTAGATGTCGACGCCGCCCCAGTTGTCGGTCAGGACGTTGCCCGAGATGACCGACTGGGTGTTGTAGGCGCCGGCCACCCGCGAGTCGCTCCCCGCGTTGTTGATCTCGATGGCGCCGGTCCCCGGATTGTGGGGCCCGGCGATCCACCCGTTGTCGACGAAGGTGTTGTCGGTGATCGAGACGTCGTAGGAGATCTCGTATTGGATGGCCACGTCCCAGTTGTGCGAGAAGTAGTTGTCGCTCACGTTGAACCCGGTGTTGTTGGTGTCCATCCACAGTCCCACCGACTCGTTGTCGTGGATGTAGTTGCCCGTCACCGTGGCACCCAGGTCGTTCCAGAACTTCGCCCCACCGGTGCACCCGCAGGTCCCGGTCCCGTCGGTGTCGTAGTTCTTCGTGTCGTTATAGGAGATCTCGTTGTTCGTGATGGTCAAGTTGGCGACCGGGACCGAGTCCGACCCCGAATAGGTCTGGAACCCGTACTGGCCGTTCTCGGTCAAGCAGTCGTCGTTGAGCACGCCGTTGGAATCGACCATGACCCCGGCGCCGTTGGGGTTGTTCTCGATGGTGGAGTTTTCGACCGTCCACCCGCTGGAGAGATTCTGGTTGACCGCACCCTGGGACTCGGGCGCCGTGAAATTCTCGATGGTCAGGTACTCGATGGTCACATTGGTGCCCGAGCCGGCGATGGCGAAGTCGTTCTCGTCCTGGCCGTTGAGGATGGCACCGGGACCCCCGATGAAGGTGTCGTTGCTGGAGGCGTCGATCTGGGCGAACTCACCCGACCCGAGCGTGTGCGTGCCGGGAGCGAACCAATAGGTCGTGCTCGCCGGCAGCGCGCCGCCGAATTGCGCACTGTTGTCCCCCGCCGCCACCGTGACCGCACCGGGCGGCGCCGACGAAGGCCCCGTCAG
The DNA here is from genome assembly GCA_963804055.1 of uncultured Acidimicrobiaceae bacterium. Classification (GTDB taxonomy): domain Bacteria; phylum Actinomycetota; class Acidimicrobiia; order Acidimicrobiales; family RAAP-2; genus Bog-473. Next base: position 273,008 of record CAWDOU010000013.1, read on the forward strand.
AAGGGATGCGTTCGCGCAGACGGTGACAGGCGGCGACGCCGGCGCCGACGATGCTGCCGCGGGCAACGTCTCGAGAGTGGGCGGGCCCGAGACGGCGAAGACCGTCAGACCACCGGCGAGGAGGGCTACAGCGGTGGCGTAGCCGACGATGGCTCTGGCTCTGCTCGCGTGTGCGCCGTGACGATTGGTCATCAGAAGTTCCCCGCCCCGCCACCTTGCCACAGTCCGGACGGTCGAGCGAGGCACTCGCACTGCCCCCTCAACGTCGATCGGCTTCAGACCCGTGCGCATCCTGAAGTCCGGAATCACAACAAACGAACAATGCACACACAATGCACGAACAACTGGGCGACGGCTTCCCTGAGGCGTTGGTCATCTCAGCTCGGAGGGCGAGTGGGCCTTCCACACCCCACGACACCTGGTGCAGCCCCGGTCGCCCGGTATCAGCGGAGGAACGCCGCGCTCCAATGAGCAACGGGCTGCCGTGCAGCTCGTCCGACCTCGAGACGATCGCAGGGGTGTCAATGAAGGTCCTCGTAGCAGGAGATCGCGGCTACATCGGAGCGGTTCTCGTCCCGTTCCTGCGCGCGGCCGGACACACCGTCGACGGACTCGACCTCGGGCTCTATGAGGGTTGCGATCTCGGTCCCGGGCCAGAGGACGCCAGTTCCCGCGCCAGGATCGACCTGAGGGACGTCGAGGCTCGGCACTGCACGGGATACGACGCCGTCATCTGCTTGGCGGCGTTGTCCAACGACCCGGTCGGTCACTTGAACCCTGCCGCGACCTATTCGATCAATCTGGAAGGGACCGTGCGGCTCGGTCAGGCCGCCAAGCGTTCCGGCGTCGAGCGATTCCTCTTCGCATCGTCATGCAGCCTCTACGGTTCGGCCGGCTCGGAGGCCGTGACCGAGGAGGCGGAGCTCTTCCCGGTCACACCCTACGGCGAGACCAAGGCGATGGCCGAGAAGCAGCTCTCCGAGCTCGCCGACGATTCGTTCAGCCCCACCTATCTCCGCAATGCAACGGCCTACGGATTCTCTCCCCGGCTGCGCCTGGATATTGTCGTGAACAACCTGACCGCCGTGGCGATGACGACCGGGAAGGTCTGCCTGGAGAGCGATGGATCGCCCTGGCGGCCGTTGGTGCACGTCGAAGACATCTGTCGCAGCTTTCTCGCCATGCTCGAAGCACCGCGCGAGCTGGTGCACGATGAAGCCTTCAATGTCGGCCGGGCCGAGGACAACGTGCAGGTCCGCGACATCGCCGAGCTCGTCCGTGAGGCAGTCCCTGGGTCCCAGGTCACGTTCGCCAGCGAGGCCGGACCCGATCTGCGGAACTATCGCGTTGACTTCTCCAAGCTCACCTCGGTCTTGCCGGATCTGCACCTTCGTTGGAGCGTGCCGGCCGGGGTGGACGAGCTCGTGCGCGCGTACACCGACTACGGCTTCACCCACGATGATTTCGTCTCGTCGAGCTTCGTGCGACTTCGGCGGATCCAAGAGCTCTTGTCGGCGGGCGTCATCGACGACATGCTGCGACTGCAGCCCAGTGCGGTGCCGGCAGCCTCCGGATCCTGATCGTGTCCCGGGCGACCCCATGAGCCTGCGCATTGCTCCCGGCTCTCGGACACAGAATCGCTCTGGTGGTCCCAGGGTCGGATTCTTCGGCCTCTTGGGCTCCGGAAACCTCGGCAATGACGGGTCATTCGAAGCCGTGCTCAACCGGATCCGAAGAGACCATCCAGAAGCCGTTGTCGACGCCATGTGCATGGGGCCGGAGCGCATGAGCACTCACTACGGCGTCCCAGCCATCCCGCTCTACTGGTCCACGGCTCACGAGGGCCGAACGAATCGGCTGGGGGCAAGGCTCATCTGGGCTCTCGGCAAGGTTGTCGACATCTGGCGCACCTTCTCGTGGGTGCGGCAGCACGATCTCGTCGTGGTCGCAGGCGCCGGAGTACTCGAGAACTCGCTGCCCATGCGGGCAACCGGCGTGCCGTACGCCATGTTCCTCCTCTGCGCGTCCGGCAAGCTCGCGCGCTCCAGGGTTGCGCTCCTCTCCGTCGGGGCCACCAAAATCACGCCTCGCCCCACCCGATGGCTGCGAAACGGCGCTGCGCGCCTTGCCTACTACCGCTCCTACCGAGACAGAATCTCATGGGAGGTCATGCAGCAGTCCGGCGCCTTCGCCCAGCACGATCCCGTGTACACCGACCTGGTCTTTTCCTTCCCGGCGCCTCGGTCCGCAGTCAGTGACCCACGGCTCGTCGGAGTAGGCGTCATGTCGTTCTTCGGCGGAAGCGACGACCGCCGTGACGGCCAACAGATCCATGACGACTACATCGAGGCCATGACGCAGTTCATCTGTTGGTTGGTGGATCACGGCTACGCAGTCCGGCTGCTTTCAGGAGACGACTCCAAGGACGACACCGTCATCGCCTCCGTCATGGCGGACGTGTCGATGCGCCGGCCTGGTCTCCCACCCGGAGAAGTCGTGGCGAACCACGTTTCGTCACTGGGTGATCTGCTGGAGGAAATTGAGCCAGTCGGATTCGTCGTCGGAGCCCGCTATCACAACGTCGTCTCGGGGCTACGGCTCTGCAAGCCAACGATCTCGGTGGGTTACTCGCTGAAGCACGATGCCCTGATGAGCGACATGGGCGTCCCGGAGTTCGCCATGTCGGCTCGATCGGTCAGCGGGTCGCAGCTGATTGAGCGTTTCACAGAGTTGCAGAATCGGTCGAGCGAGGTGCACGCGACCCTCGAGACAAATCTGCGCTTCAAGCAACGAGAACTTGAAGGGCAATTCAGGGACCTGGCCTCGCTCGTCGATTCCGACCCAAACGGGTCATCTCCACACCAGGAAGTGACATCCCGGAGCTCTCGCCACCTGCACCCGGTCCAGGGAAGCGCAACAACGTGACATCCAGTGAGGTGCATCGGTCGACCCGGCACCTCTGGAGCCAAGAGCACGGCACGTGAAGGTACGCCGAGTCGAACGCATCGCCGGGGCGTGGCTCTTCGAACCTACTCCGATCGTGGACGAACGGGGATTCTTCTCCCGAACCTTCGACGCGCAGCTTGCCCGCGAAGCGGGAATCGATCCGAACGGATTCGCTCAGGACAGTCTCTCGCGGTCAGTCCACGGTGTGGTGCGGGGTCTTCACGTCCGGCGCGGCGCCGGGGAGACGAAACTGGTGCGATGCTCCTACGGAGCTGTCTACGACGTGATAGTCGACCTGCGGGCGGACTCGCCCACCTATCGCAATTGGGAGAGCTTCGAGCTCAATGGGGACCGGCAGATGTCGCTGTACATCCCCAGCGGATGTGCTCACGGATTCCAGGCTCTCACAGATGTCGCTGATGTCTCCTACCGCATCGACCGGCCTCACGATCCTTCGGAGGACATTGCCATTCGTTTCGACACCCCGGAATTGGACATCCCGTGGCCTCTCCCGGTGAGCATCCTGTCCCGACGGGACCAGCAAGCCTTGTCACTGGAGGATGCAGTACGAGCATTGGGATGACGGTTCGCCACGGAATCCGCGTATCACGGTCCGACGATGCGTCTCTCAGCTAAGGGGTCTTCGACGGTCTATGTCGTCGAACACCTCCAGACATCAGGCATATGACCATGACCGATCGAACCGAGCACACACCGCCGCCGCGACTGAGTATCGGGCTTCCCGTCTATAACGGAAGCCGGTACCTTTCCAAATCCCTCGACGCGCTCCTCGGACAGAGCTACGGAGACTTCGAGCTGATCATTTCGGACAACGCTTCGACCGACGACACCTCCGCGATCTGCCGGGAGTACGAGAGCAGGGACGCGAGGGTTCGCTACTTCCGCCAGCCTCGGAACATCGGCTCGTCCCCGAATCACAATTTCGTCGTCGAGCGAGCCCGAGGGGAGCTCTTCAAGTGGGCGTCATACGATGACTTGTACGCCCGAGAGCTTCTCGAACGTTGTGTCGACGCGCTCGACGAGCGACCCGACGCCGTGCTCGCCCACTCCTGGACGGCCAACATCGATGAAGCAGATCGCATCTTTGCCGCGCCGGCCTACCCGCTCGCGACGGGCGCCGCGACGGCTCCCGAGCGCTTCCGGAGCGTCATCTTCGGGAGTGGAGGCGACGACATCTACGCCGTGATCCGCACGAGCACGCTGCGCCGGATCCTGCCCCAGGACAGCTACCACCATGCCGAGAATCCGGTCGTTGCCGCGCTCAGCCTGCACGGTCCGTTCCTCCAGGTGCCGGACTGGCTCTATTTTCGACGCGATCATCCCCAGCAGGCCGAGCGAGCCTGCTCCTCGATGCGCTCGCGCTGCGCCAACATGGATCCTCGGCGTGCGAATCGCTGGCGGCATCCGGAGGCACGCCTCTACGGAGAGTACCTCTGGGGCTATGTCACGGCTATCCATCGCGCCCCCCTGACCTCGGCCGAACGGCTTCAGTGCTACGGGCACCTGGCGAGTTGGTTGACGAGCCGGGCACACCGGCAGCGTGTCCGGGGAACCATCGACAGAGAGGCGGGCGTTCCCGACGGGCTCAACGTCGAGGCAGTGGTCGCGTGGGTGGCTCGCGGAGAATGACCCTCGAGGTTCGCTGGAGTCCGGCGGGACTGGACTGCGAAATGCCCTCTGTCATGGTCGACATCGGCACACGGCTCTCCCTCCCTCCGCTGGGAGGCGTCCTGGCGAATCCCCTGTCGTCGCTTGGCGCCATTGAGAACCCACGCGGGCCTCGCCGCCGACATCACTTCCCGGAGAGATGCGTCGGGTCGTGACACAGCCCAAAGTGTTCAACGAGTCCACCCGAGATTTCTGGAGCGGGCAGCACCACAAATTTGAAGCTCCTCACTTCCGGCAGCAGAAGGCGGCTCGCCTCATCAACGCCGTCGCGCCGGTGGGCCGCTGCAGGTTGCTGGACGTTGGCTGTGCCCGCTCTTCACTCAAGTGGCTGCTCGAGCCGGACATCGAGTATTTCGGCATCGATATCTTCATCGCCAGACCTGCTCCGTACCTCCGCGAGCTCGACATCGTCGAGAACCCGATCGCCTTCGATGGCCTCACGTTCGACCTGGTGGCCGCCCTGGGACTCTTTGAGTATCTCGGTGGCACCCAGGAGGAGAAGTTTCGAGAGATCGCGAGCCTTCTCACTCCGGACGGGAGGTTCGTCGTGACGTACGGGAACTTCGATCACCGCCGGCCCCACATCTACGGGGCCTACACCAACGTGCAATCGCCGGCGGCGTTCCGCTCCAGCCTCGAGCGACACTTCATCATTGAGCGTCAATTCCCGACAGCGCTCAACCGGACGCAGACGCAGCCGGTACGTCGGCTGACGAAGGCCGTCAACATGAGGGTCAGGCACAGCCTGCCCGTCGTGACTCCGAAGCTGGCAGTCGAATACTTCTTCGTCTGCCGGAATCCGGGGTGACGGCCACGAAGCTCGTTGGCGTTTCCGCCGATCCGGCCTCTAGCGCGAATGGAGCTTGCCGATCTCCCGGAACCACCCGAGCGTCGTCGCCAACCCGTCGTCGAGGCTGATCGGGCTGTAGCCGAGCCGCTTGTAGGTCTTCGAGTCCTCGAGCTTCCGGCGGTCGGGCTTGGCCTTGGCCGCCTTCTCCGCGATCGCCACCAGCGTGGGGCCGAAGACCTGGGCCAGCTCAGGGTCGTCCGAGGCCTCGACGTCGACGACCTCGTGGTCGAGCCCCGCCAGCTGGCCCATCCGGTTGCAGGCGTTGGCGATGCTGACCACGTCCTCGGGACGGCCGTCGAGCATGTAGCGCTCGCCCGACACGCCCTTGTCGAGGGCCAGAATGCACCCGCGGGCGATGTCCTCGCCGTAGACCCAACTCACTGGGAACTTGAGGTAGCGCTCAATGCGTCCCCGGGCTGCCGACAGCAGCACCCGGTTGAAGCTCGTCATTCCCAGCGCGTTGCTCACCACGGGCGACGGCCCGAAGATGGCGCCTGGATGCGTACTGACGACATCCCTCCCCTTCTCGGCCCGGGACATGGCATCGAGAAAGGCCGCCATCTTGGTGATGGTGTAGGGATCCGAGCTCGGCTCCTTCGTGACGGGCGCGTCCTCACGGTCGAGCCCTCCGGCGGTGTCGAAGAAGGTGCCGGTGCTGACGGCCACCACACGTCTCAGGTCGACGGCCTCAGCCGCGTCCAGGACGTTCTTCGTGCCGTTGATGTTGACGGCCTCGAAGTCGGCCAGGTTCTGGCTGGCCCCGCCCAGCAGCGCGGCGCAGTGGATGGCGGAGTCCGCCCCCGTGGCCGCCCGCACCACGGCGTCGGCATCGGTGACGTCGCCTGTGATCACCTCGACGCCGAGCGCCGCCAGCGGCGCGGTGTCCGCCGTCTCGCGGGCGAGCGCCCGGACGTGGTCACCCCGCTCCGTCAACTGCTTGCAGATGTTGGCGCCGGCCAATCCGGTGGCGCCGGTCACGAGGACCGTCTGGCTCATGCCGATTCCTGCAGGAGCTGCTCGTCCGGCTTGGCGGCGTCGACCTGGTCGGGGCTGTAGGGGATGACCGGCTCACCGGTCCCGTAGAGGTCCAGGGTGTGCAGGAAGCGGTGCAGTCCCATGGCGTTGGCACAGGCGAATCCCAACTCGACGATCTGTGCCGACGTGAAGTGCTCGCCCAACTTGCGGTAGGTCTCGTCGTCGATGGCGTGGTGGTCGGCCGAGAGAAGGTCGAGGAACTCGACGGCCAGCCGCTCCTGTTCCGTCAGGTCGCCACCGTGGCCGGGAGCGATGAGGCAGGCCACGTCCTCGTCCGAGATGGAGTCGTGCTTCCTCGACTGGCTGCAGGGCTGGCACTCGCCGAGCTGTGCGCTACGGATGCGCAACAATTCCGTGATGCGACCGCCGAGCAGGGTGTTCTTCCCGTAGCCCTGACGTGCCATGTTGACCATCATGATCTGCGACGTCTTGTAGGCGAAGATCTGTAGCGGAATGGGTGTGGCGTAGGTCCCCGCAGCGACGCCTTCCTCGATGATGCTGCGAACCTCCGGCGTCATCTCCTCAAACGGAATCGGCTCAATTCTCGGCATGCGCAGAAAACCCCCATCCATCCCCGGGCCAGTCCCCGCAGATCTCGTTCGTTCAGTGACGTGCCTACTGTAACGTCGTCGGGTGCCTCTCGACCCATCAGCAATTCTCTTGACAGACAGAATTGCCGTCGTCACCGGCGGCGGCTCGGGAATCGGACGCGGCATTGCGAACGGCTTTGCCGCCTTCGGCGCGAAGGTCGCCATCTGGGAGAAGGATCCCGACACGTGCGCCGCCGCGGCGAAGGAAGTCGGCGGCCTCTCGGTGCCGACCGACGTACGCGACTCGTCCGAGGTCGATCGCGCGCTCGAGCGCACCGTCGCCGAGCTCGGCCCGGTCAGCATCCTCGTCAACAACGCGGGCGGCGTCTTCTCGTCGCCACTGCTCGACACGACGGAGAACGGCTGGGACGCGCTCTACCGCGCCAACCTCAAGCACGTCATCCTGTGCACGCAGCGAGTGGCCCGCGTGATGGTCGAGCACAAGATCGGCGGGAGCATCATGAGCGTCAGCTCCATCGAGGGCGTGCGCGCCGCTCCCGGCTACGCGGCCTACGCTGCCGCCAAGGCGGGCGTGCTCAATTACACGAAGACGGCTGCGCTCGAGTTGGCCCATCTCGGCATCCGGGTCAACGCGTTGGCGCCCGACATCACCATGACCGAGGGCATCGCCGCCATTGCGCCCGACACCAACGGGCGCTTCGGCCTCACGGTGCCCATGGGTCGGGCCGGCCACGTCGACGAGATGGCGGGCGCCGCCATCTTCCTGGCCAGCGACATGTCGAGCTACATCACCGGCCAGACCCTTCACGTCGACGGCGGGACGCACGCCGCCAGCGGCTGGTACCACCACGCCGAGACAGGCGAATACATCCTCGGCCCCTCGACGTAGCGGGAGCCAACTCTCCCCTTCTGCTCAGCCCTCCCCGAGCCCGACGTGGGCGCCCATGCCGCCGTCCACGGCGATCATCTGCCCCGTGATGTAGCGGGACTCGTCGGAGGCCAGGAAGACCACCACGTCCGCGATGTCGTCCGGTTGGCCCACTGACCGCGTCAGGACGGCCTTCCCGAGGTTGGCGACCATCTTCTCGTCCAAATGAGCGCGCACCGCGTCCGTGATGATGAGGCCGGGCAGGATGGTGTTGACCCGGATCCCCTGCTTCCCGTGGCTCGTGGCCACGTACATCGACAGCGCGTTCACGCCGGCCTTCGAGACCCCGTAGGCGGTCCGGGTCCGGTCCCCCTTGAGCGACGCGCCCGACGACATGTTGATGATGGAACCTCCGCCGGCCGCCACCATCTCGGGCACCGCGTGCTTGCACATCAGCATCTGACTCTGGAGGTTCACCTCCAGGGCGCGCTGCCAGACGTCCAGGGAGAGCTCCGTGACCGCGGTGTCGCGGCTCAGGAAGTCCGAGTCCGTGAGCGCCGCGTTGTTGTGCAGGATGTGCAAGCCGCCGAATTGCGACGTGGCGGCGGCGACGGTGGCCACCACCTGGGCCTCGTCGGACAGGTCGGCCTGAAACGCCACGGCGCGGCCACCCGACTCCGTGATCCCCGCGGTGACGCGGTCGGCGGCCGACTCGTCGATGTCGACGACGAGGACCGAGGCCCCCTCGCGGGCCACCGCGCGCGGTTGCCCCTCCGATCCCACCGCCGCCCCCGGTGACGATCGCGACCTTGTCCTTGAGACGTTCCATGCCGTGCCGTTCCTCCGTCGTGCCGTCGCTCCGTCCCGCACCCTAGGGCCGTTCGAGGATCACCCCTTCGAAGGCCGCCAATCGAAGGTCACTCTCGACGACCTCGCCCTCGCGTCCGCGCTCGGTGCAGACCTGCACGGTGCCGGTGACGCCGGACAGGACGGCCGCTTCGGAGGACATGTTGAGCACCACGACGTGGCGCTCGCCGCGCGTCCACGCCCATACCTGCTCGGGCGTATCCAGTGACTCGGTGTCCCCGGTGCTGAACTCCAGGTGGCGGCGGCGGAAGGCGATGAGGTCACGGCACAGCGTCAGGAGGGAACCCGGGTCTTCTCGCTGCCGGGCCACATTGGCCGCCGCCAGGTCGCCCAGCGGCAGCCACGGGCGGGCGGCGTCGGTGAAGCCGCCCCCGGGGCCGTCGCTCCACTGCATCGGCGTCCGGCCGGCGTCCCGCCCTTCGTAGTACGGGTAGAAGCGCACCCCGAGGGGGTCGCGCATGTCCTCGTGTGCCACCGCGACGTTGGCCATCCCGATCTCGTCGCCCTGATAGAGCACGGGCGTGCCACGCAGGCTCAGCAGCATGAGCATCGCCAGCCGGACCCTGGACGGGTCGTCCTCGGCCCAGCGGGTGGGAAAGCGGAACATGTCGTGGTTGGAGCCTGTCCACGCCGGCCACGCTCCGGGCGGGAGCGCCGCCTCGGTCTCCTCGACGATCGCCCGCATGGCGGCGGCCTGGAACGGCGCGCTGATGAAGTTGAAGTTGAAGGCCAGCCCGAGTTCGTCGGTTCCGTCGCCGTAGAACTCCGCCAGCTTGTCCACCGGGACGGGCGTCTCGCCGATGAGGAGCCGGGGCTCGTCGTAACGATCGGCCAACCGGCGCCAGCGCCGGATCACCTCGTGGACCTCGGGCCGATTGGCGTTGTAGACGCTGCGTTGCCCGAACATCTGCGTCTCGAAGTCGTCGTCCTCCGTGGCCGGCGGGTTGTCGCGGAGTTCGGCATCCTTGATGATGACGTTGCACACGTCGATGCGGAACCCGCCGACGCCCCGATCGGACCAGAAGGTGAAGATCTGGTCGAAGGTGTCCCGCACGTCCTCGTTCCACCAGTTCAGATCCGGTTGTTCGGCCAGATGGTTGTGGAAGTAGTACTGCCCCGTCGTCTCGTCGAGCGTCCAGCCCGGACCGCCGAAGCTGCTGATCCAGTTGTTCGGCAACTGCCCGTCTTCTTTCCCATCGGCCCACACGTACCAGTCCCGGTGGGCCGCCGTGCGCGACGAGCGGGCATCGACGAACCAGGGATGCTGCTCGCTCGTGTGGTTGGGCACGATGTCCATGAGGACGTGGATGCCGCGCCGGTCCGCCTCGGCCACCAACCGCTCGAAGTCGTCCATGGTGCCGAATTCGGGAGCGATGGCGCAGAAGTCCGAGACGTCGTAGCCCCAGTCGGCGTTGGGCGACACGGTGACCGGCGACAGCCAGATGCCGTCCACGCCGAGCCACGCCAGGTGGTCGAGGTGTGCAGTCAGGCCTGCGATGTCGCCGACTCCGTCCGCGTTGCTGTCGGCGAACGAGCGCGGGTAGATCTGGTAGAGGACGCCGGACTTCCACCACGGTTCGTCGGTCCTCATGCGACTGCCTCCCGCCAGGGCGAGAGATCGAGCATCGGATAGCGGGCGGCCACACCGGCCAGCGTCTCGGCGGTCCAGTAGGGGTGACCCGGCGACGGGAAACCCAAAACGGTCAGCTGGCGCACGCTGGCCTGGGACACGAAGCGATACCACGACATGTCCTCGCCGGCATTGGGCAATCCGTGCGATCCCAGCCAGTCGGTGGCTGCTGGTTTGTACGAGACGTGCACCATGAACCTGGCCCCCCGGGGCGCCGTCATGCGCACGCCGCGGTGATAGACGTCGGGGCGGTAGGCCAGGATGCTGCCGGCCGGGCCTGTGGCCGGGACCTCGGCCGCATACAGATCCGCATACTCCGTCGGGCTCAGATAGGTCCGCTCCACCGGGATGTCCGCCGTCAGCCGGCGCGACACCACCCGGGTCGCCGCCGTCTCCGGCGTGACGTCGCTGAGGTAGACGAACATCTCCAGCTGCTGGTAGCCGGGCTCGTGACGGGGCACCACGAGCGTGTGGTTGCCGAAGTCGACATGCAGGAGCTGCTCGTCGCTCAGCGCCGCCTCGCCGTACTTTGCGCTCACCATGGCCTGGTAGAGCCGGAGGTCGCCGATGCCGAGCAGCTGTTCGGCCAGGTCGATGATGCGGTCGTGCACCACGATGTCGTTGAGCGGCGCGTCCTCGAACGGGAAGCGGGGCATGACGCGGTGCGAGTCGATCCGGAAGGGCTCGTTGCGGGCGGGGTCCACGTCGTCTGCGAACTCCTCCGCCGTCGGCACCAGGCCCGGAAGGACGGCCCGTGCGGCGGCAATGGTCTCGGGCGGCAGCAGGTCGCGCACCATGCACCACCCGTCCTCCTCCCACTGGGCCTGCTCGGCCTCGTTGAGCACGCCCATCACGCCGCCTCGGGCCGTGGGCGACCGGTCGTCCTCAGTGCAGTCATCACGGTGCGCAGCCCTCCATCCCCGTTCGCCACGGCTCGGAAGCATGCCACAGTGCTCCTCCGTCGGAATGAGATGATCGCCCTGCTCAGAGCCCTGGGCACGGCCTTCTCGTAGGCGGTGGTGCCTCAAGGTTCGCCGCGACCGTTCCGACATCAACCTGTGGACCTCTTGGCCATGGGACTCACCGATGATGCACGGCCAGCCGTCACACGCCCCCAGCAGCAGACCCCTGCACGCCTCCGGCGGGCCAAGCTCATGACCGCGTTCGTCATCACCGCCGTGGTGGGCCTGGGATCCTACGCGGCCACCTACCGCGCCCTCGTCATCGTTTCCACGCCGTCCGCCCCGTCGGGGTCGATCGCGCCGGCGCCATCCGGCAGTAGCACCGTCCCGGCTCCGGCTCAGGTGCGTCCCTGACGTCAGACGCGTGACGGCAGTGGCGGCGCGCCCTGCCATTGCTGGAGGGTGAGCACGAAGCGCGACCCGCCGTCGGCGTTGACCGGTGACTCGGCACGCACCGCGCCCCCCATGGCGGTGGCCAGCTCCGCGACGATCGCCAGACCCAGGCCCGATCCCATCTGGCGATTCGGCCCCCGATCGGCTCGATAGAAGCGCTCGAACACCCGCGTGAGGTCGCCCTCTGCGATGCCGGGCCCGTCGTCGTCGACCGTGATCACGCACCCTCCGGACGCCCCGCCCCGGTGCAACCGCACCGTGACGGCGCTGCGGGCGTAGGTCATGGCGTTCTCCAACAAGTTGGCCAGCAGCTGTGCCAAGCGGTCGGGGTCGGCCATGACCGGCAGTGCAGGGACACCGGCCGTCGGCACGTCCACCACCATGTCGATCCCACTCTTCGCCGCGGTGGGGCGGAACCCTTCGGCCGTCGTCGTCACCACTTCGGCGGCGTCGGTCGGGCGCAACGCGATCGACAGCTGCCGCGCCTCGAGCTTGGTGAGATCGAGCAGGTCCCCGACGAGCCGCTCCAATCGGCGGGACTCGGCGATGATGACGTCGGCCGCCTGCGCGCTGTCCGCAATGGCCCCGTCCTTAATGGCTTCGGCGAAGCCACGGATGGAGGTGAGCGGGGTGCGCAGGTCGTGCGAGACCGCCAGGAGGAGATGGCGTTCCCGGGCGCGCCCGTCCTCCAGGCTCTGGGCCATGTCGTTGATGGACCCCGCCAGCGAGGCGAACTCGGGATAGTCCCCGTGCCGGACCGGGACGCGGCTTTCCAGCTCGCCCGACGCGATGCGGCCCGTGGCCTCCATCGCCTCCACCAGGGGCCTGGCCATGCGGCGCGACATCTGCCAGGCGACCAGGGCGGCCACGAGCAGCGCCGCTCCCCCGGCCACAATGAAGTAGCCCCAGCTCGGGCCCAGGCCGCCCACGTCACGGGTGAGCAGCACGGCGACCGTGCCCTCGAAGGCCACGTGCCGACGGCTGCGGGCGCGCAAGGTGTTCAGCTCGCGCTGCGAAAGCGTCACCGGCGCGACGGCGAAGACCGTATTGCCCTTCCGCCCCGACGTGGTCTGTCCCGCCTGCACGGCCGCCACATCGATGTCCTGCTCGGTGAGGCCCTCGGGCAGCGGTTTCAGCACGTTGCCCTGGCGATCTATCGAAATGACGTCGGCGTCCTCGAGCGTGAGGGTTTTGCGCACCACCCGCAACACGGCCAGCGACTGCGAGCTGATCGTGGACGAGGTCAGCGAGTTGACCTCGCTGACCAACTGCTGCTCCGCCTGGTTGCGCGCCGCGTTCCGGGTGAGGATCAGGCTGCCCGCGCCGGCGATCACCAGCACCACCGCGACAAGGCCGACCATGGCCAGCATCAGGCGTCGGCGCATCGTCAGCCGAACCGGTAGCCGACGCCCCACACCGTGGCCAGTGGGAGATCGGGGCCGAGCTTCTTGCGCAGCTGGGCCACGTGGACGTCGACGGTCCGTTCGTCGCCGTACCAGTCGGTGCCCCAGACGCCGTCGAGCAGTTGCTGGCGCGTCAGGGCGAGCCCGACGTTGTTGGCGAGGAACGCCAGGAGGTCGAACTCGCGGGTCGTCAGGGCCACGACCTCTCCGGCCAGGCGCGCCTCGCGGCGGCGCAGGTCCACCTCCACCTCGCCCAGAGTGATCACGTCCTGCGGAGCCGGGCCCTCCCGGGTGCGGCGCAGAATGGCCCGCACCCGTGCCACCAGCTCACGGGGCGAGAACGGCTTGACCAGATAGTCGTCGGCCCCGAGCTCCAGTCCGAGGACGCGGTCCATCTCGTCGTCGCGCGCCGTGAGGAAGAGGACCGGCACGGTGCTGCGGGTGCGGATCTCGCGGCAGACGTCGAACCCGTCACGTGCGCCCGGAAGGCCCACGTCGAGGATGACGATGCACGGGTCCTCCCGGACGGAGATCGCCAGGCCCTGCTCGCCGTCGCCGGCCAGGAGGACGCGGAAGCCCTCGCGGCGCAGGTAGAGGTCCACCAGGTCGGCGATGTGCGGATCGTCCTCCACGACGACGACCGTCCCGGCTTCTGCGCTCATGCCCCAAGCCTTCCACCTCCCGCACCCCGAATTGCCGGAATGGCCGATCCCCTCACAGAACCATGACGTTTGCCGAACGGAGCCGGAGCCGCCGGAGGCGCCGCCACGTCGTTGTCGGGCATCGAGGTCCAGGCCGCCACGGACATCACCGATCGGGTCGACGCCCTCAATGTCGACATCGCCAAGGTCAACGGGTCCGAGGGGCTCGGGCCGGGTCAAGCGGCCCTGACGGCGTACCTGGGCGCCGATGTCGCTCCCCGCGTCTACGTGCTCGTGCTGCCCGCGTCCCGGATCGCCGCCACGGCCGACCACGCCACGGCGACGGCGATACCCGGCCGTGTCAGATCACCGCCGCCACCAACGCAAGCAACGGCCTGGCCGCGACCGTATTGGCCGACACGGCCGCCCCGTGGAACGCCAACCACGCCCTGCTGGCCGCGTCCACGGAATCGAGCCAGGCCGTGACCGCCGCGGTGCACAGGGGGCGCGCCGTCGCGGCGCGGGGCCGCGCCGCCCCGACGACCGGCTGACGTCAGGACAACAGCATGGCCGTGTTGGCGTTCAGGCCGTTGGCCGCCTTGGAGCGGTGCACCACCTGGAACTCGGAGAACTCGGCCAGGCCCCACGGGCCGTTCTCCACACCGATACCGCTCCACTTGAAGCCGCCGAAGGGCTGCTGCGGCGCCAGCGCGAGATGCGTATTGACCCATGCCGTGCCGCATTCGAGCTGCGCCGCCACATCGGCCGCCCGGTCGGCGTCGGCACCCCAGACCGAGCCCGAGAGCCCGAAGTGGGTGGCGTTGGCACGGTCGATGGCGTCGCCCAGGTCGCGGTAGGGCACGACCGGCAGCGCAGGACCGAACTGCTCCTCGTCGACGATGCGGCTCCCGTCGGTCAGGCCGGTCAGGATGGTCGGCTCGAAGAAGTAGCCGGGGCGGTCCATGGCCTTGCCGCCGGTCACCGCGGTGGCGCCGTGCGACAGCGCGTCGGCCACCAGCTCCTTGACCCGTTCGTACTGTGGCTCGTTGTTGATCGGTCCCAGCTTCACCCCGTCCTCGGTGCCCTCGCCGACCTTGATGCTGCGTGCATGCGCCGCCAGGCCCTCGACCACGTCGTCGTAGAGGGACTCGGGCACGTAGACGCGCTTGATGGCCGAGCACACCTGCCCGTTGTTGTTGAAGGCGCCGGCGAAGATCGCCGTGGCCACCTCGGCCGGGTCGGCGTCGTCGAGCACGATGGCCGGGTCGTTGCCGCCGAGCTCCAGTGTGACGCGCTTGAGGTCGGGCGCGGCGGAGAGCGCCACCAACTTGCCGGTCTCGACGGAACCGGTGAAGCTGATCTTGCGCGGCACGGGGTGGGTGGTCATCCACGCGCCGAGGTCGTCGCCACCGCTGACGATGTTGACGACGCCCGGAGGGAACACGTCCTTCAGGATCTCGCCGACCTTCAACGTCGACAGCGGGGTGTACGGCGACGGCTTGAGCACGAGCGTGTTGCCGGCCAGCAGCGCGGGGGCGATCTTCCAGAAGGCGAGCGTCAGCGGGAAGTTCCACGGCGTAATGGCCGCCACGACACCGAGCGGCCGGCGGGCCAGCTCCACGTAGGCCGTGTCGTCGTCCTGAATCACCTGCGCCGGCATCTCGAGGTTGGCGAAGTACTGGCACCAGATGGCCGAGGCGAAGACCTCGACGCCGGCGTCGCTGAGCGGCTTGCCCTGCTCGGCCGTCAGCACCGGCGCCAGGTCGGCCGTCGACGCCATCAACACGTCGGCCGCCTGCAGGAGGACGGCGCGCCGGGCCGCCTCGTCGGCCTTCCAGTCCCGGGCGGCCTTGGACGCGGCGTCGAAGGCGGCGTCGAGCTGCTGGCGCGTGCACTCGGGCGCCTGGGCGAAGACCTCGCCGGTGGCGGGGTTGCGCACACCGAAGGTGCCCTCCGTCGCAGCGGCGTCCCCGGCAATGGTCATGACGAAATCGGACATGGCGACTCCTCGGCTGGTCAGGCGGGAGGGCGGGCCCCACCGCTCGGTTCCAATCCTCCCACCTGCGTCGCCGCCGCTCAACGGACAGCGGTCCTTCAGCCGAAGAGCCGCGAGAGGAACTCGTCCACCGTGTCGACGACCCGCCCCCGCAGCGACCGGTCGTCGGGTGCCGCGGCAATGAGCCCGGCCGCCTCGTTGAGGAAGCCCAGGAGCAGCGCGGCGGCCACCTCCGCATCACCGGGCACGGCGACGCCCTCCTCCTCGGCGCGGGCGAAGACCTCGGCCAGCAGGGGGGCGCAGGCCACCGCATCGAGCGCCCGGCACGCCTCCATCCCGAGCACCGCGGGGGCGTCGGCGAGGATGCGCGCCATGGTCGGGTCGGCGCAGGCGTCCATGTAGGCACGGCAGCCCCGGTGCAGCTGGTCCCGCACACCGGTGCCGGCCCGCGCGGCCGTCACGACACGCTCCACGAGCTCGCCCTCGAGCTGCTCGACCACGGCTGCGGCCAGCTCGGTCTTGGAGCCGAAGTGGTGGTACAGCGCGCCCCGGGTCACGCCGGCCTGCTCGGCGATCTCGTCGCGCCCGGTGGCCGCGAAGCCCCGGGTGGCGAAGAGCGCCCGCGCCGCCTCGACCAGGGCCCCGCGGGTGCGGGCGGACCGGACCGCCTGGGTCTCCCGGGGCCGACGGGCCGGCGTCGTCGTTGTGGTGCCCACCGCGCGCCTCCTCCGGACCATTTACATGCGGGCAGCACGCATGTTACCTTCGACGGGACCGGGGAGGGAGCCATGAGCACGACTGCCGGTGCAGCGGCTGGGGCCACGAGGGAGGCCGACGTCTGTGTGGTCGGCGCCGGTCTGGCCGGCCTGACGGCGGCCCGGCGCCTGAGCCAGGCCGGGCGCTCGGTCGTGGTGCTCGAGGCCCGGGACCGTGTCGGCGGGCGGGTGTGGACCAGGACCAGCCGCGACGGCGTGCCCGTCGACATGGGGGCCTGCTTCGTGGGGCCGGGCCACGACCGGATGCAGGCGCTGACCAAGGAGATGGGCGTCTCCACGTTCAAGACCTTCGTCGACGGCGACAACGTGCTGGCCACCGGGGGCAAGGTGCGGCGCTACCGCGGCGACATCCCCCGCATCAGCCCGGTCGCGCTCCTGAGCGCCGGCCAGGCCATCGCCCGCATGAACGCCATGGCCAAGAAGGTGCCCGTCGATGCGCCCTGGGACGCGCCCAGGGCCGCCGAGTGGGACGCCGTGTCGGTGCGGGCCTGGCTCAGTGCGGCGCACGTCCCGACCCGGCTCGCCCGCGACCTGGTCGAGGCGACGGTGCGGGCCTGCTTCGCCGCCGAGCTCTCCGAGGTCTCGTTCCTCAACTGGCTGTTCCTGGTGCGCTCGGCCGGGGGTATCGAGTCGCTGATGAACATCGCCGGCGGTTACCAGGACGCCCAGTTCGAAGGAGGCGTGGGACAGGTCCCCGACGCCATGGCCGCCGAGCTCCGCTCGGCGGTGGTGCTCGGGACGCCGGTCACGGCGGTCGACGCTGGTCCGGACCGGGTGACCGTGCACGGAGCCGGGTGCACCGTCTCGGCGCGCCGCGTCGTCCTGGCACTGCCGCGCGCCCTGGCGGCCGGGATCCGTTTCGACCCGGTGCTGCCGGCGGATCACGCGCTCGTTGATCCATCAGGTGCCGGCGGGCACGGAGCTCAAGATGGTCGCCCTCTACGACTCGCCCTTCTGGCGCCACGACGGGGTGTCGGGCGCCACGGTGGCCACCGACGACGCCATTGAGGTGACGCTCGACACCTGTCAGCCCGACCACGGCCAGGGCGTGGTGGCCGGGTACTCGGCCGGGCCCCGCGCCCGTGCGTTGGCCGCGCTGGACGTGGCGGAGCGACGGGACGTCTTCGTGCGCATGCTCACCCGCCGCCTCGGGCCCCGGGCCGCCTCCCCGCTCGAGGTGCTGGAGCAGAACTGGGCCTCGGAGCAGTGGACGCGCGGCTGCTCCATGGGCCACTTCCCCACCGGCGTGTTGACGCAGTACGGGCGGCGACTGCGCGAGCCGGTCGGACGGCTGCACTGGGCCGGCACGGAGACGGCGTCGACGTCCTACGGCTCCATGGACGGGGCCGTGCGCTCTGGCGAGCGGGCGTGCGAGGAGATCCTGCAGGCGCCGGCCTGACGGACCTCGTGGGCTACGGGGCGAGGCCGTCCGGCCGCCGGCCGGGCCCCGTACCCACGCCGAGCTTCTCCCTGAAGAATGCCAGCGTCTGGTCGAGCGCCGCCCGTGTCGGCGTCCCCTCCTCGTCCTGCAGGTGCTCGGTCAGCACGGAATGCGCCTGCTTCGGGTGGCCGTGGGGATTGCCGGGCGCCGAGTCGATCTCGACCGCGATGAACGCGTCGCCCAGTTCGCGCCGCAGCGTCTCGAAGCGCTGTTCGAAGCAGAACGGGTCGTTGCTGAAGCGCAGGCCGAGCAGGCAGGTGCCCGTCGCCGTGCGCTCCTTGACCCGGGCCAGGTCGCTGTCGGAGATCCCGATGTCGGCCTTGAACTTCTTCGAGAGAGGGAACGGCAACGAGGGCTGGCTCAGCACGGGTGCCAGCACGATGTCGTCGACCATCATCGCCAGGGCGAAGCCGCCGGTGAAGCACATGCCGACCGCCCCGACGCCGGGGCCGCCGCAGCGCTCGTGCTCCGCCGCGGCGAGCTTGCGTAGCCACGCGGTGATCGGACTGGTCTTCTTGAGGGCGAAGGCGGAGAACTCGCGCGAGATGCAGGCCGGACCGATGGACTGGAACATGTAGCCGGCGCTCGGCGGGCGGCCCGGGTCGCCGAAGAGCACCGGGAGGACGGCCGTGCACCCGGCTGCGGCGACCCGGCGTCCGAACTGGGCGACCAGCGGCGTGATGCCCGGGATCTCGCTCATCACGATCACCGCGGGGCCCGTCCCGATCCGGAACACGTCACGCCGTTTGCCATCGGCCTCGAAGGATTCCTTCGTGAAATCCCCGAGTTCCGCCTCCCACCTGCCCGCTTTTCCGTTGGCCATGGCGGGACCGTAGCATCGGCCGTCGTGGCCGGACCGATGCGCTTCCTCGACCCGCGCCTGCCCGTTCTGGTCGGGCTCGGCGCCGCCGATCACTCGGCCTCCGTCGTCGACCTGATGACCGACGCGGTGATGGCGGCGGCGGCTGACGCCGGCGGCGGCGGCGGCGGCGGCGGCGGCGGTCTGCTCGGCCGTGTCGATTGCATCGCGGTACCCCAGGGGTCCTGGTCGCTCACCGACCCGGGGCGCACGGTGGCCCGACGCGTCGGGTCGCCCGAGGCGCGCACGCTGCTGTGCGAGATCGGCGTCTCCCAACAAGAGGTGATCAACCACGCGCTGTGCGCGGTCGCGGCCGGGCGGGCCGGCACCGTGGTCGTGGTCGGCGGCGAGGCCCGGGCCTGGGCACGCGATGGCGGGGTCGATGTCGACGAGGAGGAGCGGCCGCCCGACGAGGTGCTGACCCGGCCACCCGATTTCGTCGCCCCGGTGGAGTTGGCGGCCGGCATCGTCTGGCCGCCGGTGCAGCAGTACGCGCTCATCGAGAACGCGTTGGGCGCCGCCGAAGGGCTTCCGGCGGACCTCCAACGCGACGAGATCGCTGCACTGTGGGCGCGCTACAACGCAGTGGCGGTGGACAACCCCGAGGCGGCGTTCCCCCAGCCACGCGGCGCGGCGGACATCGCGGCGCCGGGACCGCACAACCGGCCGCTGGCCTACCCCTACAACCGGTGGCATTCCAGCCAATGGACGGTGAATCAGGCCTCGGCGCTGCTGATCTGCTCGGCCGAGCGGGCCCGTGAGGCGGGGGTGCCTCCCGACCGATGGCTCTTCCCGCACGTGGCGCTGCACTCGTCGGCCGCGGTCACGCTGACCGCCCGGCGCTGGTTGGAACGGTGGCCCGCCATGGGGGTGCTCGGTCGTGCCGCGGCACAGCATCTCGGCCGGCCGTTGGCCGAGCTCCACCTGGCGGAGGTCTATTCCTGCTTCCCCGCCGCCGTCCGGGTCCAACAACGCGAGCTCGGGCTCGGGCTCGCGGGCACGCCCACGCTGACGGGAGGCATGGCGTTCGCCGGTGGACCGTTCAACCACTTCGTGCTGCAGTCGCTGCAGGTGCTCGGTCGGCGCCTGCGCGACGAGCCGGCGGCGCACGGCCTGGTGACGACCGTGTCCGGCATGCTCTCCAAGCCCGGGCTCGCCGTCTGGTCGGCCACGCCGCCACCCTCCGGTCCCGGTGACCTCCTGCTGGCGGACATGGCGACAGAGACGGCGGCGGCCACCGAGGTGGTGCCGGTGGCCGAGGCACCGCCCGCGACCTCCCGCACGGCGACGGTGGTGTCCTTCACCGTCACCTACGGGGGCGACGGTGGGTTCGACCCCGTCCGCACCGCCATCGTGGCGGACCTGTCCGATGGGGTTCGCACGGCCGCCACCTGCGAAGATGCGGGGACCGCCCGCCTCGCCGTCACCGACGGCCTCATCGGGCGAGCGGTCTCGGTGAAGGACACGACATTCAGCCTGTAATCGCACAACCGCCGCGGAGCCGGCCCCGCCTGGTCGACCCGGACCTGGCGAAGCGGGTGCCCGGACTCCGGCGGGTGGCCTGGGTCGCCGTGGCGCTCGCCGTGGTGAGCGCAGTGGCCGTGGTGGTGCAGGCCGTGGCGCTGGCGTCCGTGGTCGATCGGTCGCTGCTGCACCATGCCTCGCTGAGCTCGGTGACGCCGGCCATCATGGTGCTCGGCGCCGCCATCCTCGTCCGCGCCGGTCTCCACGGGGTCGGCGACCTCTCGGCCTTCCGTGCCGCCGACCGCGTCGTCGCGACCCTCAGAGCCCAGTTGCTGGGCCACGCCCTGGCGCTGGGGCCGGGCTGGTTGGGAGGGGAGCGCCCGGGCGAGTTGTCTCTCACTGCGACGCGGGGACTGCGGTCGCTCCACACCTACTACGCGCGGTATCTGCCCCAGGCGGCCGCGGCGGCCGTGATCCCGGTGATCCTGTTGGCCTGGGTGGCCACCCAGGACTGGCTGTCCTTCGTCGTCGTGGTCGCGCTGGTCCTGGCGGTGCCGGTGACGATGATCGCCTTCGGTCGCGAGGCGACGAGGCGCTCCGAGCGCCAGTGGCGCCGGCTGGGCTCGCTCTCCGGCCGCGTGCTGCAGCTCGTCGAAGGGCTCCCGACCCTGCGCGCCTTCGGCCGGGAGGCGCAGGGACGCCGGGAGGTGGAGGCGGCGACCGAAGGCGTGCGGACGGCGACCATGCGCACGCTACGCGTCGCATTCCTGTCCGCGCTCTCCATGGACATGATCGCCGGCTTCGGCGTCGGGTTCGTGGCCATGGTGCTGGGACTCCGCCTGTTGTGGGGCGAGCTCGGCCTGCAGACCGCCATGGCGGTCCTGCTCGTCGCGCCCGAGATCTTCATCCCCCTGCGTCGCGCCGGAGCCGAGTTCCACGCCAGCACCGAGGGACAAGCGGCAGCGGCGCGGGTCGTCGACGTCCTGACGACGCCGACGCCGGCGTCGGCGTCGCCGGGGAACGCCGGCGCACCCAGTGCCGGCAGTCCCTCCGCGACCGTTGCGGGCCTGAGCATCAATGGTCTCGTCGTCCGCTACGAGCACCGGGAGCATGCGGCACTCGACGGCGTCACCCTGCATGTCCCACCCGGCGCGCACGTCGCGCTCACGGGACCATCGGGCTCGGGCAAGTCCACAGTGCTGGCCGCCTTGTTGCGCTTCGTCGAGCCGAACGCCGGCGACATGGCCTTCGATGGGCGCCTCTGCAGCGCGGAGGCGGTCGCCACGTGGCGGAGCCACTTCTCGTGGCTGCCCCAACGACCCCACCTCTTCAATGCGACGCTGGCCGAGAACCTGCGGCTCGGAGTGCCCGACGCGCCCGACGCGGAGCTGCAGCGCGTGCTCGAGGCGGTGGGCCTGGCTGACCTCCTGGCCAATCTGCCCGCCGGCCTCGACACGGCGGTCGGCCACGACGGCCTCACGCTGAGTTCGGGCGAGCGCCAGCGCGTCGCATTGGCCCGCGCCCTCCTGCGCCCGGCGCCGGTCCTGCTGCTCGACGAGCCCACCGCCGCGCTGGACCCGCCGACCGTGGCGCGGCTGGCACCGGCAATCGAGCCCTGGCTGACGGGACGCACGGTCGTGGTGGCGGCGCACGAGCCGCTCCTGCTCCCCCACTTCGACATGATGGTGACCCTGCCGTCGCCGGCGGGTCTCCCGCTGGTGGTCTCGTCGTGAGCCACACCCGCGGGCCGCTCCGGCGGGTCTTGGCCGAGCCGGGCACGCCGTACGGCCGGTTGGCGCTGGCCGGGCTGCTCGGCCTGGCCGCCGCCGCAGCCACCATCGGCCTCCTGGCGGGCTCGGGGTACGTGGTCGGCCGCGCCGCCCTGCGGCCCGGCCTGTCCGCGCTCGTCGGCATCCTCGCCGCGGTCGAGGTGTTGGCCTTCCTCCGGGGTCCGCTGCGCTACGCCGAACGGCTCGTGGGCCACGACGCGGCGTTGCGTGCGCTGACCCGCTGGCGGCTGTGGCTCTACGACTGCCTCGCCCCCCGGGTGCCGGCCGCGCTGGCCGGCTGGCGCAGCGGCGACCTGCTGTCCCGGGCCATCGACGACGTCGATGCGCTGCAGGACCTCTACCTCCGCACGCTGCTGCCGGTCGCCATCGCGTGCGGTGCGGCCGCCATCGGCACCGTGGCCGTCGGCCTCGTCCTGCCGTGGGCTGCCCTCGCCCTCGGGGTTCCACTCCTGGTCGCGTTGGTCGTGCCCGCGCTGCTCACCTGGCGCCGGGGCGGCGACGAAGAGGTGGCGGCGCTGGCCGGCTCCCTCTCCGCCCAGGTCGTCGACGCACTGGCGGGGGCACCCGAGCTCCTCGCCTTCGGCGCCGACAGCCGCTTCCTCGCCGAGGTGGAGGACCTCGGACGGCGTTCCGACGCGTTGGCGGGGCGCCACGCCCGCCTCGGGACGGCAGCGGCACTGCTGATACAGACGTGCCTGGCCGTCGCCGTGACCGGCGTGTTGGCGGCGGGTGTCGCCGCCGTCCACGGACACCACCTCGGCCAGGTCATGGTGGCCGTGCTCCCGCTCGCGGCGTTGGCCACCTTCGAGACCGTGCCGGGCGTGCCCCTGGCGGTGGCCCGTTCGATGGAGGTGCGGGCCGCCGCCACGCGCCTCTTCGCGCTCGAGGATGTGCCGGTCCCGGTGACCGACCCCGACACTCCGCCGGAGGCCCCGACCGGCGTGCCCGACGTTGCCTTCACCGATGCCACGCTCCGCTATGGCCCGGGACTCCCCCGCGCCCTCGACGCGGTGAGCATGCGCGTGCCCGCCGGCGGCCGCGTCGCCGTCACCGGCTCGAGCGGCGCGGGCAAGTCCAGCCTCGTCACCGCGCTGCTGCGCTACTGGCCACTCGAAGGCGGCACGCTGTCGCTCGACGGCACCGACGTGCGGGAGCTCCGTCAGGGCGACGTGCGCGCTGCCGCCGCGCTGGCCGACCAGCGGGCGCAGATGTTCGCGGGCACGGTGCGCTCCAATCTCGTCCTCGGGCGCCCCGACGCCACCGACGAGGAGATCGCCCTTGCGTTGGAGGCGGCCCGGCTGCAGTCCTGGGTGGCGACACTCCCCCACGGCCTCGACACGCCGGTCGGCGAGGACGGGGTCGCGCTCTCCGGTGGCGAGCGCCGTCGCCTGGCGGTCGCGCGCGCCCTCCTGGCGCCGGGCCCCGTCCTGCTCCTCGACGAGCCCACCAGCGGCCTCGACCCCGCCCTGGCCGACGGGCTCCTCGCCGGCGTCCTGGCCGCCGCGGGCGAGCGCAGCATCCTGTTGATCACGCACCGGGCCCACGAGGCGGCCCGCTGCGACACCACCGTCACGCTCGAGGCCGGTCGGCTCGTCCCCGACGTTGTCCGTCCGTTGAGAAACGGCGCCACCACCCACCGCGACGCTTCATAGCCGTTGCAGCTCCCGGGGCAGCGAGCGTCGTCCCTGCCCAGGGCCGGATGCAACGCGCGCTGATTCGATGCAACTTGGCGGCAGAGCGCAAGTCTCCAGCGCGCGTTGGATTCTCCCCACTGACAGGAAGGGGAATCGGAGTGAGCGGCTCCAAGGCGACAACGGGCGGAACGGGTGAGGCGGAAGGTCTGGCGGGAGGCGGCGGCGACCGGGAACAGATGCCCCGGAACCTGGCCGCGCTGGCCGCCCGGGAGGAACCGGCCCGGGACGGGCGGGTGGCCCGCGGCCAGCGGACCCGCCGCAACGTCGCCGAAGCCCTGATGGATCTGCTGCGGGCCGGTGAGCAGGACCCGACGGCCAAGGCCGTCGCCCGTCGGGCCGGCGTCTCCCTCCGTCTGGTGTTCCACCACTTCACCGACATGGACGACCTCTACCAGTACGTGGCGGCGCTGCAGCTCCGTCGGCAGTGGGTGGACATGCCCCAGCTGTCCCCCCGGCTGTCGCGGACGACCCGCATTGAGCGGACGATCGCCCACAGGGCCGCCCTCTTCGAGGAGACGTCCGACATCCGGCGGGCCCTGGTCTGCCGCGCCCCGACCTCGCCCCCCGTGCGGGAGGCGCTGGCCGCCGCCGACAAGCTGTTCCTCGAGGACCTCAAGGCCACCTTCGCTCCCGAGCTGGCGGACCTGCCGTCGAGCGCCCGGGCGGAGTATCTGGGCGCCATGGACACCACGACGTCGTGGGAGGCCTGGGAGCGACTGCGCACGACGTCGGGGGTCCCGGTCCGCGGGGCCCGGCGTGTGATGTCGCTGATCCTCGAGGCCCTCTGCACCTGCACCGAGGCAGGGCGACACGGGCCCGCCGTCAGCACGACCTCCTAGTCGGCCGCCCTGTCGCCGGCGTCGCCGGCGTCGTCGGCCAGCGCCCGGCGCACCTCGTCGACCGCCGGCGCTGGATACCCGAGGAGCCCCGGCCGCCACCCCAGGGCGATCTTCTGCGCGCCCGCGCCGTCCTCGGTCCACACGTGACAGGTGTCGGTGAGGAAGGAGAAGCCGCCCTCGCGCATCGGGTGCTCGCCCGCCCCCTGCTCCACCTCCCAGGCGGCCGAGGAGGTGATGCCCTGAATGACGACCGGCCCGACGGCCCGGGCCAGGAACTCCAGATGGCTGCAGCCGCGCTGGCGGCCGAAGCGCTCCTGCACCGCGCCGGAGTAGCCGCGCGCCACCGAGAGGCCGATCAGGTCGCGGAAGCTCGGCTCAATGTCGGTGCACTCGGCGTGGGGGAACGTCCGCATGTCGGCGGCGGCGTCGACGATCATCATGTCGGAGCGGCGCACCACGAGGCCAAGGTCCATGACGTGGAGCTGGCGCGGCGAGTAGTCGCCACTGGCCCAGGGACGCTCGTCGTGCAGGGTCCCGACCACGGCGAAGTAGTCGCCGCGTCGGAACACCTCCATGGTGATCGTCCGGCGGTGCACGGGCTCCTCGACCGAGCCCGGTGGCGGGCGCAGCTCGGCCAGCGTCGGCGTCGGCGGGTCGTCAGACACGGGCTGATTGTGGCGTCCCGTACGGCCCGGGCGCCACCACGACCTCGTTGAACCCGTGCAGGATCGGAGCGTCGCGGTTCCAGCCGATCCGCGTCACCGAGGCCGTCCGCAGGTGGAGGCGCCAGTACAGGTCGACCGTCCCGAGCGCCCAGGCCACCGCCGCCTTGATCGGGCTCACGTGGCTCACCACCACCACGTCCCCGTCAGCCCGACGGGCGCCGGCGCCGTCGCCGGCGAAGAGCGCCTCGCAGGCGGCGGCCACCCGCCGGTCCACCTCGGCCAGCGTCTCGCCGCCGTCCGGGCGGAAGTCCCGGTCGCGCCGCCACCGCTGCCACACCTGGGCGGGGATCCCCCCGAGCGGCTGGCACTCGAACTCGCCGTAGTCGACCTCGATCCACTGCTCGTCCACCACCACGGGCGGCCCCAACGCCAACAACTCGGCCGTGTCGAGCGCGCGCCGCAGCGGGCTCGAACGCACCTCGGCGACCGGCCCGCGCACCAACGCCCGCGCACCCTCGGCCTGCGCTCGCCCCGCCTCGGTCAGCTCGGCGTCGGTGCGGCCGAGCAGCAGGCCCTGGGCGTTGGCCACCGACTCGCCGTGACGGACCAGGATCAGCACGATCAGGTCGGGACGAGAATGCGGCCGCACTGCTCGCAGGTGGCCACCTGGTCCGGCGGGAGGGCGCGGATCTTCTCCACTTCCACCGAGGACAGCTCGAGATGGCAGCCGTCGCAATGGCTCCCCACCAGGCGCGCCGCACCCGTGCCCTTCAAGCGCGCCCGCAGCGTCTCGTAACGGTCCGCCAATGCGGTCGGCAGCTCCGCTGCCGCCACCGCCCTGGACCCGATCGCCTCGGCGAGGGCGGCGTCGATCTCCACCTGACTCTCAGCCACCTGGCGGCGGAGCTCGGTCGCCTCGGCCTCGAGCGGCGCGGCCCGCTCGCGCAGTGCCGCCAGTTCGGCGTCGATCGGGTCCTGCTCCAGCATGGACACCAGCTCGAGCTCCTCGAGCTCGGCCCGGCGCTCGGTCAGGTGCCGCACCTCGTCGTTCATGGCCTGCAGGTCGCGAGCCGAGGAGCTGGTGGCGGCGTACATCCGCTTCTCCACCACACCACGGCGCTCGCTGATGCCGGCGATCTGCTCCTCGAGCTCCTTCTGCGTGGCGGTCAGCACGCCGCGCCGCGCCTCGGCGTCGGCCCGCTCGGCCTCGAGCGAGGCCAGCTGCCGTTCGACGGCCCCGAGGCCCGACGACTCCACGAGCGCGTCGCGCCGGTGCTGCAGCTGCATGATGGAGGTGTCGAGATCCTGCACGGCCAGCAGGTGCTGCAGGTCTTCGCTCACGCCAGGGCCTCGTACGCGGCGCGGGCCAGCGGCAGCGCGTCGGCGAGGGCGGGGTCGGCCATCTGCTGCGCCTCGTCCCAACTGCACCAGCAGGCATCGGGGCTCTCGCCCGGCGGCGGCTGCGGGTCCGCGTCGGCGCCGAGCAACAGGTAGCGCAGGTCGAGATGCGTGTGGCCGAGAGCCGCCTCGTGGACGTCGACATGGAGCAGGAGGGGTCCCGCCGGCGGATGCGCCACCGCCAGGCCGAGCTCCTCGGTGGCCTCGCGCAAGGCCGCCACCTCGGGGGTCTCGCCGGCGTCGATGTGCCCGCCGGGTTGCATCCAGATGCCGAGACGCTTGTGACGGTGCAGGACCGTGCCGTGCCGCCCGACGACGATGCCCGACGCCGTGACGTGGATCGGGCCCGCATGCTCGTCACATGGTGCGTCGAGCCGGCCGAGCTCGATGAGGAACCGCTCCTGGGCCGCCACCTCGCGTGGTGACGACGGCCGGTGGCCCTCCACGAGGATGCGCAGGTCCTCCGTCACCATCGACCGCATCCCTACCACAGCTCTCCGGTCAGCACCGTGGTTGCATGCCCCCCGATGCGGACCCGCTCGTCCTTGGGCCGCACGTGCAGCGTCGCGCCGCGCCGGGAGAGCTGGCGGGCGACGAGGCGGTCACGCCCCAACGCGGCCGCCCAGTAGGGGCCGGCGGAGCACTGGGCCGCCCCCGTGCCGGGGTCTTCGTCGATCCCCACGTTCGGACCGAAGACGCGCAGGACGTAGTCGGCGCCCGACCCGGGCGCCGCGGCCGCGGTCAGCAGCAGTGCCTTGGCCCCGGTGGCGGCGATGGCGGCCAGGTCGGGCTCGTAGTCGCGCACGGCGTCCGGACTGGACAGCACCACGAAGGTGAAGAAGCCGCTGCCGGTGCTGCCGGCGGCCGCCACGGCACCCGGCCACTGCTCGGCCAGCGCGGCGGGGAGCGGGCCGGGGACGACGGGGTCGGCCGGGAAGTCGAGCTCGATCATGTCGCCGTCGTAGGCGGCGCGCAGCGGGCCGCTGCGCGTGTGGAAGGTGAGCGGGGCCGCCCCGTCGACGACGCCCGCCTCACGCAGCGCGTGCGCCGAGGCCAGGGTGGCGTGACCGCACAGGTCGATCTCGACCGCGGGCGAGAACCAGCGCAGGCCGAACGTGGTCGGGTCGTCCGACGGCGTGAGGTACGCCGTCTCGGCGATGCCGAGCTCGAAGGCGATGGATTGCATCCGCTCGTCGCTCAGCGGCTCGCGCAGCAGGCACACGGCGGCCGGGTTGCCCCCGAAGGCCACCTCGCTGAAGGCGTCGACCCAGGTGATCGGGATCGTCATGGTCTCCACGATGCTAAGCGGGCCAGCGCGTCGTCCAGGACGTCGGCGCGCTTGCAGAAGGCCCAACGCACGAGGGTCCGGCCGGCTCCGGGATCGGTGGGGTCGTAGAAGACCGAGCTCGGGATGGCGACCACCCCGCACGTCCGGGGAAGGGCCAGACAGAACTCCTCCGCACGCAGGCCGGGGGCCACGGGCGCGATGTCGGTCGTGGCGAAGTAGGTGGCGGCGGGCCGGAACACCTCGTACCCGAGCGCAGCCAGGCCGTCGCAGAGCTGGTCCCGGCGGGCCCGGAGGGTGGCGGCCAGCTGCCCGATCACGTCGGGTGGGTACGCCAGGCCGTGGGCGATGGCGGCCTGGAACGGCGCGGGGCTGGTGTAGGTCAGGAACTGCTTGGCGGCGCGCACCGCGGCGACGAGCGGCGCCGGGCCGCTCACCCAGCCCACCTTCCACCCGGTGAAGGAGAAGGTCTTGCCGCCCGAGGAGATGGTGAGGGTGCGCTCCCCCATGCCGGGCAGCGTTGCCAGCGGGACGTGTGCACCGTCGAAGACCAGGTGCTCGTACACCTCGTCGGTCACCGCCAGGATGTCGTGGGCGGTACACAGGGCGGCGACCTGCCCCAATTCCTCGGGCGAGAAGACCTTGCCGGTCGGATTGTGCGGCGAGTTGAGCAGGATCATCCTGGTCTTCGGTCCCACGGCGGCGGCCAGCTCGTCGGGATCGAAGTGCCAGTCGGGCGGGTGCAGGCGCACGAGGCGGGGGACGGCGCCGGCCATGGACGCGCCGGCCGCATAGGAGTCGTACGTGGGCTCGAACATGACGATCTCGTCGTCGGGTTCGCACAGGGCCAGCATGGTGGCGGCGATGGCCTCGGTGGCGCCGACGGTGACGAGGACGTCGGTGTCGGGGTCGACCTCGAGGCCGTACCAGGCCTTCTGGTGGGTGGCGATGGCGTGGCGCAGCTCGGGGACGCCCTGGCTGGGCGGGTACTGGTTGCGACCCTGGCGGATGGCCTCGACGGCGATCTCGCGCAGCTCCTCGGGCCCGTCCGTATCGGGGAAGCCCTGGCCGAGATTGATCGAGTCGGTCTCGAGGGCGAGCTCCGACATGGTGGCGAAGATCGTCGTCGTGAAGGGCTGCAGGCGCCGGGTCAGATACGCATCCCCCGCTGCCGGCACCGCGACGATCGTACCGGTTGCGATCCCGCTCGCCTATCGTCGGGGCGGACCGTGACCGTGCCGACGACCGTGCCGACGTGCTGACGTGGTGACGTGGTGACGTGCTGATCGTGATCGTGACCATGTCGCCGTGCTGAGCATCGCCAACTACAACATGCACTGCGGCATGGACGGGTGGGGTCGGCCTTACGACTACCTCGGCGCCATTGCCGCACTGGACGCTGACGTCGTTGTGCTCGAGGAGGCGTGGACGGCGCTCGGGGACGGGGACGGTGGGCAGGCGGACGAGGCGGCCCGCACTCTCGGCTACCAGGTGGTGACGCACACGCTCGGCTCGGGGCGGCGTATTCGTCCGCAGCCTGGGGCTCCCCCGTCCTGGCTGGCCCGTCCGGTATGGCGGGACAAGAACAAACCGCTGTACATGGACGGGGTGCGCCCCCAGTCGGCGCGGGTGCAGGCCATGGCGCACTGGCGGGAGGCCGAGCAGGGTTCGTGGGGGATCGCGATCCTGGTGCGGCCGGAATTGGCGATTGAGGCCACGCGGTTGCTGCCGATGACGACCTTGCGCGCCGACCGTGTGACCCGAGCTGCGCTGGTGGTCGACCTAACGGTCGAGGGACATCCGATCTCGGTGGTTGGCACCCACATGTCCCATCTGCACATGGGCTCGCCCCGCAACTGGGCCGAGCTGCGCCGGCAGCTCCGCTCTTCGGCTCGACCGGATGCCGTGCTGGCGGGCGACATGAATACGTGGGGACCACTGGTGAAGATGTTCATGCCGGGCTGGCGGCGGGCGGTCGTGGGCCCGACGTGGCCGGCGTGGCGGCCGCACAGCCAGATCGACCACATCTTGGTGCGGGGGGCTTTGCGACCGGTGGCGGGAGTCGTCTTCCCTCACTCGGGTTCGGACCACCGGCCGGTGCGGGCCGAACTGTCGATCGACTAGGTGACAGGCGGGCGGGGCGGTGGCCGGCCGGGGCGGCGGGGCGGCGGGGCGGCGGGGCGGCGGGGCGGCGGGGCGGCGGGGCGGCGGGGCGGCGGGGCGGCGGGGCGGCGGACTCTGTCAGAGGATTGACGTCATGGCTCGGAAGGCGACCGTTCACCGAGCATGACGGCCGCGACGAAGACGCCTTCCTCTCGCCACGGCACCCACGCCGGCGCCGCCGACGTGGTCGGTGCCGTGGCCACGAAGTCGACCGTCGAGCTCGAGGCCATGCTCGAGGAGGCCTTTCGCCAAAAGGCGGCCGCCGAGGCCGTCATCGTCGCCTCCTTGGGCGAGCTCGGCCGGCGGGCCGCTTTTGTTGACGAGGGGGCCACGTCGAGCGAGTCCTGGGCGGCCGAGCGCTTCGGGATCTCGGGCCCCACGGCACGGGCGTTGACCCGGGTGGGCGAGAAGGCCGCCGAGCTGCCCCACCTGGTGGGCGCCCTGGGCGAGGGCGACATCAGCTTGGACAAGGTGCGGGCCCTGGCCGAGGTGGCCTGCGCGGCGAGTGACGCCGAGCTGTGCGAGCAGGCCCGGGTCTGCTCGGTGCGCCAACTGGTCGAGGTGGCCCGGACGAGGGCCCGACAGCTCCGGTCGCGATCGGGCATGGACGGTGGTCCCTCCGGGCATGACCGGCGCTACCTGCGCTGCAACGACGCCTTGGGGACCCTGTCGCTCCAGCTGCCCGCCGAGTCCTATGCCGAGACCAAGACGTGTCTCGAGGCCCGGGCCAAGGCGATCCCCTCCGAGGGGGACACCCCGTGGGACCAGCGCCTCTGTGACGCCTTCTTGGGGCTGATCCGCTCGGCCACCCCCGGCGCGTCGAGCCGGGCCACCACGGCGAGCCCGCACCTCGTGGTGCTCCACGTGCCCCTCTGTGAGCTGGTCGACGAGTCAGGCCACGGCACCGAGCTGGTGGCTGAGCTCGAGCGTGGCGGCCTGGTCGATGCCCGCACGGTCAAGCGGCTGGCCTGTGACGCCACCGCGGTGGTGGCGCTCGACGACGAGGTCGGGCACACCATGTACGAGGGCCGGGCCCGGCGCTCGCCCACCGATGCCCAGCGCCGCGAGGTCGCCAGACGGGATCGGCGATGTCGCTTCCCGGGTTGTTCGAACGGGACCTTCACCAACGTGCACCACGTGGTGCCCTGGAAACCCGACGGGCGCACCGACCTGGAGAATCTCGCGCTCTTGTGCGAGTTCCACCACCACCGGGTCCATTCGAAGGGCTGGTCCATGACCGGCAACGCCAATGTCGAGCTCAGCATCGTCGGCCCCTCCGGCCGGGTCATGACCTCGCGCCCCGACCCACGCTGGACCATGGTCACGGGGCGGCGGCG
Organism: uncultured Acidimicrobiaceae bacterium; assembly: GCA_963804055.1. Taxonomy (GTDB): domain Bacteria; phylum Actinomycetota; class Acidimicrobiia; order Acidimicrobiales; family RAAP-2; genus Bog-473. The sequence goes on from CAWDOU010000013.1 coordinate 304,550, forward strand.
TACCGACTGATCGGATTCAGGTGGGCGACTGTGGATCGTCCGCCAAGGCAGTGACTGCCTCATTGACGCTCGGGAAGAAGTGACTCTCGCCGATCCGCTCCTCGAGCCCACTGCGTTGCAGGGTGTTGTGGAGGTGCTCGCCCGCCCGTGCCACGCCAAATGCCACGTGGGAGCGAGCGCAGGCATCGAGCACGTGGCCGAGTGCCCGCGAGCCAGTGAAGTCCAGGTCCGACATGCCGAGCGTGTCGAGGACCAGGACCCGCGTGCCCGGGGCCCGCTCGAGCGCACCGGCCACCTCGTCTCGGAAGTGCACCGCGTTGGCGTACCAGAGGGGCGTGGCGAACAGGAGGACCAGGACCCCGGGGACCTCGGCCGCCGGGAGGTCCATCGTGAGCGGCGCCCAACTCGTGGTCCCCGGGATGCGGCCGAGCACATGCAGTTGTGGACGCGCGCTGAGCCGCACGCGGTCCAAGATCGCCAGGCCGACCGCGACGGCGATCCCCTGCTCCACGCCTACGAGGACCACGGTCAGGAGCGTCACCGACGTCAGACCGAACTCGAAGAGGTCGAAGCGAGCGATAGCGCGCAGATCCCGCGGCTTGAACAGCCGGATCGCCACGTAGATGAGGACGGCGGCCAAGGTGGTCAACGGCACGTCCTCAAGGACGTTCGCCACGGGGATGAGAATGATGACGACGAGGGCGGCCCCCAACGCTCCGGCCTGAGTGCGACCCCCCGCCGTGGCGACCGCTCCAGTGCGAGGCGGGCTGGCATCGACGGGGAACGAGCCCGCCAGGCCCGCAATCACGCTGCCGGCGCCCACGCCGACGAAGTCCCGCCCGGCATCCACGTCGTAGCCGCCCTGTTCGGCAAAGGCCCGGGTGGTTGCCGCGGTCTGCGTCACGACGACGAGAGCGACCACGGCGGCCAGAGGCGCCAGGCTCCCGAGCGTCGAAAAAGACAGTCCGGTCAGCCCGATGTGCGGAGCCCCGCTGTGGACGGTGCCGAGAACGGCGACTCCGTGTGCTTGCAGCCCCAGCGCGGCCACGAGCGCCGTGGAGCCCACGAGGCCGATGAGCCCACCAGGAATTCGGCGGTCGAGCCGCGCGCTGACAAACATGACAACGAGCACACCCGCACCGATAGCCACGGTCCACCCGTTCGCCTGGCCGAGATGGTTGAAGATGGACGCGACGCGATGGCCGTTCGATCCCGTGGTCGTCGGCAAGCCCAGGAAGTCGGGCAGCTGATGGATCACGATGATCACGGCCACGCCGGAGAGAAAGCCGGTCACGATGGGCGTCGACAGGAACTCTGCGATCCACCCCAACCGGAGGATGCCCACGAGCATCACCATCAACCCGACCATGACGGCCAGGATCGCCACCAACTCGACGTAGTGAGGGGAGCCCGTCAGCGCGAGCGCGGATACCCCTGTGGCAAAGAGCGGAGCAATCGTGGAGTCGGCTCCGACGGACATCTGGGGGTTGGAGCCGAGCAGCGCGAAGACGACCGTCCCCGCCACGAAGGCATAGAAGCCGGTGATCGGTGGCATGCCCGCCAACCGGGAGGTGGCCAGTTGCTCGGGGACCGCGATGACCAGGAGCATGAGCCCGGCCACCAGATCTGCGCTGGCCCAGGAACGTTGGTAGCCGTGCAGCGACGCAAAGGCCTGGGGTCGGCGCATGGCGCCATCATCGCCCACCGGCGTGTTCGCCAGATTGACCCAATTGATTCGCCAGATTGACCCAATTGAATAGTCTCGGATCGGACGGCCCGAGCATCCCTGGGCCAATGTCCCCAAGGAGGCACCACCCCGATGAGCGACTACCCCTACGCTGACCGCTTCGCCATCAATCGCGTACTCCCGGACCAGGGCATGAGCCGCGAGGAGGTGCTCTCGGAGCTCCGAACCATGGCCACGGAAGAGGACGCCTTCTGGGAGACGGGCAAGTGCTCGGGCACCATGTACTGCGGCGACCACGACCACTACCACTTCATGACCGAGGCGTTCGGTCTCTTCGCCCACGTCAACGTCCTGCAGCGGGACATGTGCCCGAGCGCGACGAAATTCGAGGCGGAGATCATCTCCATGACCCTCGACCTCTTCTCCGGCGACGCGGCCCTCGCCGCCGGTGACGACCCCTGCGGGCTCGTCACCACGGGAGGAACGGGCAGCATCCTCCATGCGATCCTCGCCTATCGCGAGCACGCGGCCCAGACCCGTGGGGTGACGCGCCCGAACGTCATCAAGCCCGAGACGGCCCACCCTGCATTCGACAAGGCCTGTCACCTCTTCGGTGTCGAGTTGCGCCGGGCACCGATCGATCCGGTGACGACGCAGGTCGACGTGGACTGGGTACGCGACCACATCGACGATCAGACCGTCGCCCTGATCGGCTCGGCGTGCAACTACGGCTACGGCACGGTCGACCCGATCGGCGATCTGTCCGACGTCGCCCTCGAGCGTGGAGTCGGGCTCCACGTCGACTCGTGCCTGGGCGGGTTCATCCTGCCCTTCGGTCGTGAGCTCGGGTACGACATACCGCCCTTCGACTACTCCGTACCGGGCGTGACCTCCATGTCGGCGGACACGCACAAGTACGGGTACGCCTTCAAGGGCTCCTCGGTGCTCAGCTTCCGTTCCAAAGCCCTGCGCAACGCGCAGTACTTCTACCTGACCGACTGGAGCGGCGGGAAGTACACGTCACCCGGCATGGAGGGCTCCCGTTCGGGCGGCCTCATCGCCGCGACCTGGGCCGCCATGGTGCAGTACGGCCACGCCGGCTACCTCAAGTACGCCAAAGAGATCTTCGAGACGTCGGTGGCCATGCAGGAGGCGGTGACATCCCACCCGGAGCTGCGACTGGTCGGGCGGCCGACCTTCCTGTTCTCGTTCACGTCCGACGAGTTCGACATCTACCACGTGAACGACTTCATGCGGACGAGGGGCTGGCGCTTCAACGGGCAGCAGTACCCCAACGCGCTGCACATGGCCGTCACCAGGCCCCAGACCCAACCACAGGTGGTGCCCGAATTCGCGACGGACCTGGCCGATGCGGTGGCCTATGCCAAGGAGCATGCGGACGAGACGCCACGCTCCGGCGCCATCTACGGCGGGGTGGCCGGCGGTATGACCGAGGAGGCGGACGAGTTCATCCGCGCCGTCATGGCCGACATGCTCGACGGGCAGTCCACCATCCCGCCCTCGTGAACGACGCGGAGGTCGGGCCGGCGGCGCTGCTCGAGGGGTGCCGGGCAGCGCAGGCGGCATTGCTGCGGGACCTCGCCGGATTGGATGACGCCGTGGCGCGCAGGCCGAGCCTTCTGCCGGGATGGACCGTGGGTCACGTCCTCACCCACATCGCCCGCAATGGCGACAGCCTGGTGTGGCGTTTGGAGGGCGCGGCACGGGGTGAACTGCGTGACCAGTATCCAGGCGGACTGGAGCAGCGGGCGGGCGACATCGAAGACGGCGCCGACCGACCGGCGGCCGAGCTGTTGCGCGACGTGGAGGAAACCTCCCGCGCCGTCGAGCGGGTGATGGCCGACCTTTCCCCGGGTGGGTGGGACGCGCCATCGCGCACGTCGAGGGGCGTGGTGGAGACGTCGCGCGACGCTGCGCTGTCACGGTGGCGTGAGGTCGTGGTGCATCACGGCGATCTCGGACTGGGGCCGGTCCCGCTCCCAGCCGCACTGGTCGAGGTCTGGCTGCCGCGGGAGCTGCCGCGTCTGGCGGAACGGAGTGACCCCGCCGAGCTCCTGGCCTGGATCATCGGACGCGGCGAGCCGCCCGTCCTCACGCCCTGGTAGTCAGGTGGAGACGAACGCGTTGCCGGAGCGGTCGACGGCGACGCAGTAGGACACCGTCGGACACGAGATGCTCGTCAGGGCGTGGCCGTTGTCGATCAGGGTGCCGGCGCTCCACGTCGTGCCGTTCCAGGCGAAGACCCGCCCGATCGAGTCCACGGCGCGGCAGAACGTCGTGGTGGGACACGAGACCGACGTGAGGCCCGACGCGTTGGTGCCCGTCAGGGGCGGCTCGGTGGCGATCGACACGGGGCTGGAGAAGCTGGTTCCGTTCCAGGTCAGGACATCGCCGTTGCTGTCGACGATGACGCAGAACGTGGTCGTGGCGCAGGACACCGAATTGAGCTGGCCCTGGCTGTCGATGTCGCCGGGTTGGGTCCACGTGTGCCCGTTGAACACCGACGGGCCACCCTCGGCGGCGATGCAGAACGACGGGGACACACACGAGATCTGGTTGGCGGCGCCCCAGGCCCCGATGTTGCCCGACCAGCCGCTGCCGTCGTAGGCGAACGAGTTGCCTTCGCCGTCGATGGTGATGCAGAAGGTCGGGCCGGTGCAGTCGATGGCGGTGATGCCCTGGGCGGCCGAGATGGTGGCGGGCGCCTGCCAGGACGACCCGCTCAGGAAGGACACCTGGTTGAGGTTCGGGGCGGCGGCGCAGAAGCCGGATCCAGCACACGAGACGAAGGCGTCGCCCTGGGGCGAGGGGGACGGGACCGGCGAGCCCAGCGCGCTCGACCTTCTCGAGGAACAGCCGGTACGTCTGCCCAGTGGCCGAGCCCATCACGCAGGAGAACGGCGCGGGGCACGAGACCACGGAAAGGTCGGTGTTGGCGGCGACCTTTATCGGCTTGGACCACGTTCCGGCCGGGCCGGTGGTCGTGGTGGTGCTCGGAACGGCGGCGGTGGTCGTGTTGGCGCCGGACGACGACGACGACGACGGGTTCGGGCTCTGGCTGCATCCGGCCACGAGGAACGAGAGTGCGAACGCTGCGAACGCTGCGAGCACTGCCGCCGTCGGCGCTGCCGCCTTTGCTCGCCCCGCCTTCGACCTCGTCACTACGACTGAGCGGGGAGGCCGTTCGCTTCGAGGGCGCGGTGGCGGGACCACGTATCGAGGACGATGAGCGTCTTGGTGCCCGTGACGCGGCCGCGTCGGCGGAGCTGCTCGATGACCTGGCCGAGACGCTCGACGTCGGGCACCTGGAGCCAGACGAGCGCATCCGGGTCGCCCGCGGTCGTGAACACCGCTTGGACCTCGGAGAGCTGCATCGCCGTCTCCTTGATCTCCTGGAGGTCGGCTGTCCCGGCGAACCGCACCTCGGTGAAGGCCTGGATCGGGCGACCGGCCTTACGGTGGTCGACGACGACGGTGTAACCGGCGATCACCCCCGTGCGCTCGAGCCGCTCGATACGCCTCGTGACGGCGGAGGCGGACAGCGAAACCTGCTCACCGATGTCGGCCATCGTCCGGCGGGCGTTCTGTGAGAGCAACTCGATGATGTGGTGATCGATCGGGTCGAGGTCCTCAGTTCCCATGGCGGAAGCCTAACGAAACGGGGTTGCATTGCACGTTCAGTGCACCAGAGGGCCACAGAGTTGCTGCTCCGTTGCGTGGGGACCCTCGAGCAGGCTCAGATCTCCCGCCGGTGCACGGCGACGGCGTAGCGGTCGCCCCGCGCGAAGGGTCGCCCGTCCCAGGTCGACCAGCGGGCTTCCAGGACGAGCCCGGACTCGGCGGCCAGCGTGTCGTGGTGGCGGGGACCGAGGGTGTCGGGCCGGATGGAGTAACCCGTGACGAGGTGACCCCCGGGCCGAAGCCACCGAGCCGCATTCTCAATGACCCGACCCTCTGCACCCACCGGAACGAAGATCAGGACGTTGCCGGCCATGACCACCAGGTCAAAGGTCTTGCCGTCGAAGTCGAGTCCGGGGTCGGCCAGATCACCGCAGACCCACGTGAGGTCAGGCGCCTTGGCACGGGCGGCGTCGAGCATCGCCTCATCAATGTCGACCCCGACGACCTCGAAGCCACGGCGGCCGAGCTCGATGGCCACCCGGCCGGTGCCACAGCCCGCATCGAGGACGGATGTGGGCGCGTACGAGGCGACAAGCGACGCTTCACCGTGCATGTCCATGCCGGTGGCCGCCAGGTCCTCGAAGCGCCGGTCGTAATCCGCCCCTCGGGGGACGTCACTCTCCTGCCAGCGATCGACCACGTTGTCTTTAGACCGCGTGGGTGGTGGCGGTGGCGGTGGGCCGCGTCGGCATGATGCGCAGGGTAGTCCGTCGCTTTTGACGAGAGGACGACGGACAATGTCCGCGCTGGTGGCTCGGTAGGGTGACTGCCGTGTGCCTCCTTGTCGTTGCGTCGCGGGTCGTGGACGCAGAGCCGCTGCTCGTTGGCGCCAACCGTGACGAACTCCTGGAGCGACCGTCGACTTCGGTCACGGTCTTGGACGAGGGACCGCCGCGCATCATCGGTGGCCGGGACGAACTGTCCCGCGGCACCTGGCTAGCGGTCAACGAGTACGGCGTCTGCGCCGGGCTCACCAACCAACCGCTCGGCGATGACAAGGATCCGTCCAAGCGCTCCCGGGGCGAGCTGCCCTTGGAGCTCGCCCGCCACGCCACCGCATCCGATGCGGTCGCCGCGCTCCTCTCGGCGTTCCATCCGGCCGACTACAACGGCTCGTGGCTCCTCGTCGGGGACCGCGACTCGCTTTATTTCGTCGACTTCACCGGATCAGGCGAAGGCGTGGCGATCGCCCTGCCGCCGGGGATCCACGTGCTCGAGAACCGTGCGCTGGGCGAGAGCTCACCCAAGACCGACCTGGTGCGGCTGGCGCTCGAGGTCGGGCCCGATGGCGACGAGCTGGCCGAGGCGTTTCGCCACGTCCTGGCCGACCATCGGAACCCCGAGGGCGAGGAGCGGCCCAACGCAGCCAACTGTGTGCACCTCGAGACGTTCGGGACGCGGTCGTCGTGCATTGTGCGCGTGCCGACCGGCACCAGGACGCCTCGGGTGTGGGTGGCCGATGGGCCGCCGTGCACGACGGCATACGAGGACGTCAGCGGGCTGTGGGTCCTTCCGGTCGAGTCGCTTCCGGCTCAGTCGCGCACGAGCGGCTTGTAACGGAGGCGGTGGGGCTGATCGGCGTCGACCCCGAGACGCTTGTGCCGATCCGCCTCGTAGTCGCTGAAGTTCCCCTCCCACCATCGGGCTTCGGACTCCCCCTCGAAGGCGAGCACGTGCGTGGCGATGCGGTCGAGGAACCAGCGGTCGTGGCTGATGACGACCGCGCAACCGGGGAACGTCAACAGCGCGTCCTCGAGAGCCCGCAGCGTGTCCACGTCGAGATCGTTGGTCGGCTCGTCGAGCAGGAGGACGTTGCCGCCGCTACGCAGCACCTTGGCCAACAGCACCCGGTTGCGCTCGCCTCCGGACAGCTGGCCCACCTTCTTCTGCTGATCACTCCCCTTGAAGCCGAATCCTGCGACGTAGGCCCTGCCGTGCAGCTCGCGCCCGCCGACGACGAGCCGATCCACGCCGCCGGTGATCTCCTCGTAGACGGTGGCGTCCGGGGCCAGCGACTCGCGCGATTGGTCCACGTATGCCAGCTGGACCGACGCGCCGGTCGTCAGGCTGCCCGCGTCAGGTTGCTCCTCGCCCACGATCATCCTGAACAGAGTCGTCTTGCCGGCTCCATTGGGCCCGATGACGCCGACGATCCCGCCGGGAGGAAGGGTGAACGACAAGCCGTCCATCAAGAGACGGTCGCCGAAGGCCTTCACGACGCCGGCCGCCTCCACGACCTGATCCCCGAGGCGTGGACCGGGCGGGATGGTCAACTCGACCCTGTCGGCCCGACGCTCGGCGGACTCCGCCTCGGTTACGAGCTCGTTGTAGGCGGTGATACGGGCCTTCCCCTTGCTCTGCCGAGCACGGGGTGACATCCGGATCCATTCGAGCTCACGTTCGAGCGAGGCCTGGCGCGAGCGGTCGGCCTTCTCTTCGGCTGCGAGGCGGGCCTGCTTCTGCTCGAGCCAGGAGGAGTAGTTCCCCTCCCACGGGATCCCCGCACCCCGGTCCAGCTCCAGAATCCACCCCGCCACATTGTCGAGGAAGTAGCGGTCGTGCGTGACGGCGACGACCGTACCGGGATAGACCTGCAGCGTCCGCTCCAGCCAGGCCACGGACTCCGCATCGAGGTGGTTGGTCGGCTCGTCCAGGAGGAGCAGGTCGGGCTTTGAGAGGAGTAGCCGACACAGCGCCACGCGCCGTCGCTCCCCGCCCGAGAGCGTGCTGACATCGGCGTCCCCCGGGGGGAGGCGGAGGGCATCCATGGCGATCTCGAAGGTGCGGTCGAGCTCCCAGGCACCGGCGGCGTCGATCTTGGCCTGCAAGTCGGCCTGCTCGACGAGCAGCGCGTCAATATCCGCATCGGGATCGCCGAAGGCGGCGCACACCTCGTTGTACCGGTCGACCAACCGCTTGGCCTCACCGACACCGTCGGCCACGTTGCCGGCGACGTCCTTGGACTCGTCGAGCTGCGGTTCTTGGGCCAAGTACCCGACCGTGAATCCGGGAGTCAGCCGGGCCTCACCGGAGAATCCGTCATCCTCGCCGGCCATGATCCGCAGGAGTGACGATTTGCCTGAGCCATTGGAACCAATGACGCCGATCTTCGCTCCCGGATAGAAGGAGAGGTTGATACCCTTGAGGACCTCGCGATCGGGTGGGTAGAAGCGCGACAGACCGCGCATGGTGTAGATGAACTGGGGAGCCACGGCGACCAGTGTGCCCGATACGGGACCTGTGGTCGCGCCGCCGGCGGTGCGTTCAGGGGCCGGTAGACCAGTGGATCCTGCTCGCCCGGCTCTCTCGGACCATGCCCATGTCCACGAACCAGCGGGCGGAGGCCTCGAGCGCCTGGACAGCAGGGCGGGGCGCATACCCCAGTTCCGTACGGGCCCGGCTGATGTCGAAGGACATCCGGGAGGTCGACATCCGCGCCGCTTCCAGCGGCACGGACGGATGCCGGCGCAGGATCCGCCCCTCGACCACCTCGGAGACGGCGGCGACGGCCAGGGCCAGCGAGTTGGGGACCTTGCCGTAGGGGGCCGGGAGTCCCGTCAGGAGCGCCAGCGACGCCAGGACCTGCTCCAACGTCATGTTCTCCCCGCCCAATATGTAGCTCCGACCCGTCCGGCCCTTCTCGAGTGCCAGGACGTGCCCGGCGGCGAGGTCATCGACGTGCGCGACGTTCAACACCGTGTCGACGTAGGCGGGCATGCGACCGTTCAAGAAGTCGAGGATGAGCTTGCCGGTCGGCGTCGGCGCCCGGTCCCCCGGGCCGACCGGAAAGGTGGGCAGGACGAGCGACGCCGGCAAGCCTTCGGCGATCGCCCGCAAGACCTCGTGCTCGGCCACGTACTTGGACCGCTTGTAGGAGCCGTACAGATGGCGCACATCGGGAAAGGACTGCTCGTCAGCCGAGCGCGAGCCCGAGACGTCCTCGAGGCCCAGCGTGCCGACCGTGCTGGTGTACACCAGCCGTTCGACGGCAGCCTCCTGAGCGGCCCTCAGGATGTTCCGCGTGCCGTCGACGTTGATGGCGTAGAACGCATCGGGGTCCCGCGCCCAGAAGCGGTACAACGCCGCCACGTGGAATACGGCCCGGCAGCCGTTGACCGCGCTCTGGACGCTGTCCGGGCTGCGCAGGTCGCCGATCACCTGCTTGACCTCGAGGCCCTCGAGGTTCGCTGTATCGGCACCCGGCTCCACCAGCGCGATCACCTCCTGGTCACGGGCGAGGAGTTGGCGTGTCACCGCCGAGCCGATGAACCCGCTGGCCCCTGTCACGAGCACCCGGTCTCCAGATGAGAGGGTCATCGTCATAGCCGCGCCCGGTGCAGCGTGCCCTTGGCCATCGTCTTGCCGAATTCGAAGATCAGGCTCGAGCCCCGCTCTGCACTTGCCAGCACGTCGTCCAGCGCATCCACGAAGAGATCCACCTCCTCCTCTCCCGCGATCAGCGGCGGCAGCAGCTTGATGACGTTCATGTTGTCGGCCGCCACCTGCGTGAGGATGTGATGCCGGTGGAACAGCGGCGTCACGACCATTTGCGAGAAGAGGGCGGGACGGATCGCCTCGACCATCTTGAACCGGCGGCGCAGGCCGGGGGTCGAGGGCTCGCCGAAGACCAACCCGATCATCAGTCCCTTCCCCCGCACCTCGTGGAGGAACTCGTACTGGTCGACCAGTGGGTCAAGAGCCTTGGTGAAGGCCTTCCCCGTGCGCTGGACCCGGTCAAGGATGTCCTCGTCGTCGAACGCGGCCAACGTGGCCAGTCCCGCCACCATCGCCAGCTGGTTCGTACTGAACGTCGAGGAATGGACCACCGCCCTGTCCATGGAGCTGTAGACGGCGTCGGACACTGCCGCCGTGCTGAGCATCGCCCCGACGGGAACGAAGCCCCCGGACAGCGCCTTCGACACAGTGATGATGTCCGGGGTGATGCCGAACTGCTCGTGACAGAAGAAGGTGCCCGAACGCCCGAGTCCGGCTTGCACCTCGTCGAGGATCATCAACGCCTTGTGGCGCCGGCACAGCGACTGTGCCTCCTGCCAGAATTCGTCGGGCGCCAGGTTCACCCCCTTCCCCTGGATCGGCTCTGCGATGAGCGCCGCCACGTCGCCCCGCCGGAGCTCGCGAGCCAGGGCGGACGCGTCGCCGAAGGGAATCATGTCGGCGCCGGGGAGCAGGGGGCCGAAGCCGCTGCGGAACTCACGCCCACCGTTGAGGGCGAGCGCACCCGTGGTGAGGCCGTGGAAGGCGTGGTCGCAGTAGAGGATGCGCGTGCGCTTCGTGGCGGCACGAGCGAACTTGATGGCGCTCTCCACCGCCTCCGCTCCCGAGTTGGTGAAGAACACTCGCTCGATCCCGGCATGCGACCGAGCGACGAGCTCCTCGGCCAGGACGCCCGAGAGGAGGGAGCAGTCCATCTGCACGAGGTTGGGCAGGTCGGCGTCGAGGGCGTCGTGCAACGCACGAACGATTGTTGGGTGGCTCCGCCCGAGAGCGAAGACGCCGAAGCCCGACAAGAGGTCAAGATACCGATCCCCCTTGTCGTCGAAGAGGTAGCAGCCCTCTCCCTTCTCATAGAAACGGTCGAATTCGATCTGACCGAGGACCCGGGGAAGCTGCGGGTTGACGTACTTCGCGTGGAGGGTGAAGTTCTCACCCTTGCGATCGTCCAACACCTTCTTCAGATCAAAGGGCATGCAGTGGGCTCCAGGGGTCGCTCCGGCGGTGGCGACAGGTTAGTGGCGCGCTTCATTCACCTGATCCACAGGAACGGCCGCGCGCGTGGTTTCATGCGATGATCCTGAGCGACCCACCCATACCAACATTCGATCGGACGGAGAAGGCAGGAGTCATGGCGAACGGCGCACCCAACATCGTGCTGGTGATGTCGGACCAACACAGGGCCGACATGATGGGATGCGCGGGCGACGCGAGCGCACTGACGCCGTCACTCGACGCATTGGCCGCCCAGGGCGTCCGCTACTCGCGGGTCTCGTGCCAGGGCCCCCTCTGCATGCCAGCGCGCGCATCGTTCATGACGGAGCGCTACGTCCGCGACCATGGTGTCTACACGAACTCATCGGAGATCCCGGCGGACAGCCCGACCTATGCCTGGGCCTTGCGGGAGGCCGGCTACCACACTGCCCTGCTGGGCAAGGCGCATCTGTATCTCGACGAGCGGCTCCCCGTCGCCCACATGGACGACATGGCCGAGCGGCTCGAGGCACTGGGTTTCGCGGAGGTCTTCGAGACGGGTGACAAGTTCGTCGGGAAGATTCCGACCCGCTACACCGACTATCTGGCCGGTCGCGGCCTTCTCGACGCCTACAAGAAGCACATCGCCGACCGCAGCTACCAGGGCGAGAACGAAGATGGCCAGAACGCGACCAAGTGCGTGCCGATGTGGGATTCCACGCCGACGCCCATCCCATTGGAGTCCTACGTCGACGCCTGGCACGGCCAGCAGGCCGTGGAGTGGATCGAACGCTACGACCGTGAGGACCCCTTCTTTCTCTTCGTGGGGTTCCCGGGGCCGCATGATCCTTGGGACGCGCCGGCGGAGGCCGTGCGGCGGTACCGCGGCGTCGACATCACAATGCCCAGCTCGACGCGGCGACCGGATACCGCGGGCACTGGTCGCTACGGCGGACTGCTGGACGCGTTCATGTGGGTCTCGGACTCGGAGACCATGACCGACGATGCCATCCGGGGCATGCGGACGTCGTATGCGGCGGACATCTCGGTGATCGACCAGGCTGTCGGAGACATCGTCGATGCGCTGGCTCGTACGGGCGTCCTCGACGACACGTGGATCATCTACACCAGCGACCACGGCGAAATGGGCGGCAACCACGGGATGATGTCCAAGTGCGTCCTCTACGAGCCGGCGGTGCGTGTCCCGCTGATCGTCCGTCCGCCCAGCGGGTGTGCGCCGCACGTGGTCGACGCGCTGGTCGAGCATCTCGATGTGCCGGCGACAGTGCGGGAGATCGCCGGTGCGCCCGACGTCGCACTCTCCGAAGGCCGTTCCCTGCTGGCCAGCGTGCGCGACCCGGCCGTAGCCCCCGCGCGGACGGTGACGGTGAGCGAGAACTGGGGCTTCGCCGCGTTCGAGACCGAGCGCTACAAGCTGGTCGTCGACGAGGACGCCTTGTCGCCCTGCCAGCTGTTCGACCTGTCCGAGGACGCCGCAGAGGACCACAACCTCCTGCCCGATCCGACTTCGGGCGCCACCGTGGAGCAGATCATGGAGCTCCACGTGCGCCCGTTCTTCCGGACGGCGCCGGCGCGGCCGATCCCGAGCTTCTTCACGGGCGGCTACGACACCTGACCGTGGCGTCGGCGCCCAGGGTGCTGCGTCGGGGTCACTGCAGTCTCGGGGGCCTGGTCGAGCTGATCATCAGCCGTCCGTGTGCTCGGACACATCCGGCGAGCTGGTCGATCCCGAACCCTTCTGGAGCCAGTGGAGCCCGATCAACGGGTAGATCAGGACCGAGAGCATGCCGGCAGCGACCAGGGCGGCGGCGTTCTGTGGCTTCATCCGGTGCTCGCTGACGCCCAACGTCGTGATGACGACGATGAGCGGCAGGCCCGTGGCGGACAACACGGCCAGGGTGCGGGCCTCCACTTTCGTCACGGCACCCCGGAAGAAGACCCATGTGGGCAGGCTGCGGGTCAAGAGGAAGATCAGGGTGAACAGCGGCACCAGCAACAGGACCTTCGGCATATGAATCAGCGCGTGGAGATCGAACTTGATGCCGCTGTCGATGAAGAAGATCGGGATGAGGAAGCCGAATCCGATTGCCTCGAGCTTGCTCGTGATCGGCTCGCTGTCCTCGCCCTTGATGAACAGCCGGACGACGACACCGGCGGCGAAGGCTCCGAGCAGGACATCGAGGCTGAGCTTCTCCGCCAGGTAGACGAGGAGGACGACGAGCAAGACCGAGATCCGCACGGGCAGCTGCGCCGTCGAGTGCAGGTGCTTGCGCATGAGGGCGATGAAGCGGGGCGGGTGGACCTGCGTGGCCAGGAGAGCGGCGACCACGGCGACGCCGACGAAGAGGGCGAGCAGGATGAAGGTGATCCGTGCGTCACGGTTCGTGAGCAGGAGCGCCACGGCGACGATGGGCCCGAACTCGCCCAGCGCACCCACCGAGAGGATGGAGGGGCCGATCGGGGTGCGGAGAACACCGGCGTCGTGGAGTATCGGGAGGAGCGTGCCCAGAGCCGTCGTGGTCAGACAGAGCGCCACGACCGTGTGGTCGAGGACGAGCCCCGTGGCATGCAGGACGAGGCCGACGCCGAGCGCCAGGAACAACGATGCTCCCCAGGATCCGGTCGCCCTCCCCAGATGCCCCTCGCGCATGGTCGACAGGTCGAGCTCGGTGCCGGCCAAGAACATCAGATAGGTGAGTCCGAAGTCGGCCAGCGCCGACACGATGTTGTTCGGATGGGCGATGTTGAGCACATACGGGCCGAGGACGATCCCGAAGATGATCTGAATCACGACCTCGGGGACCGCGATGAACCGACGCGACCATTCGGCCACGATCGGAGCGAGGACCGCGGCGATCCCGATGAGGACCAGCGTGGGAATGGCTTGTTCGATCATGAGTCGTCCAGTCGCCTCCGCCCTGTGACCACCTGCTGTGGCACGCCGCGCCACCTCCCGGGCACACGCTACGCGCCACGTCCTCGCCTCCGGGTGATCTCGGAGGTTTGACGACCCTCCGGGCATGCGGAAGCATGGCCGAACCTATTCGGTCCGGGGGTTCGCGCATGAGGAGTTCGTCACTGGTCTGCACGCGTGCGGAGGGCGCCGCGTGACGTCCGCCTTCGTGAATCCGTCCTGGATGCCGCACTCGGTCGGGGAGGCGGCCCGCGCCGGCGATGCGACCGCGGACGATCTCGAGTCGGGGCGTGCGTGGTCCCACCTGCTCGACGCCCTGCGCCAGGCGTCCACCGTCGTGCTGGCCGCTGACAGCCGCCACAACGCGGCGGACATGGCAGCAGGTTTCCGGCACCTCCTCGTCCTCCTGGGCATCGGATTGGACAACGCCCTGCGGGAGGAGTCCGGCACCGTGCTCGCGATCAAGCCCTCGAGCGTCGACTCGATCTACAAGTGGGGCATGGATTGTCCCGACTGCATCTACACGGGCGCCGGACTCCGGGGCGGCGAGAGCTACCGCCTCTGGGGCAACCGCGGGTCGGCTCGCTATGTCGGCCTGCAGTCGATGGCCGGCATGGCGTCATCGGCGAACGTCCTCCTGGACGAGCTCGACCTCGGCCCGAATGGGGAGGTGGATCTGATCCTGTCCGCCGAGCCCCAGGAGGGAAACTGGCTGGAGATCGCCGACAATGCCACGGCGCTGGTGATCAGGCATTTCTTCTACGACTGGGACACGGAGGTGGCGTCCTCACTCTCGATCGAGCGGATCGGGGCGAAGAGCGAGAAGGCGGCGCGCCCGACGGAGGACCCGCGTGCGGTGGTGGCCCGGCAGTTGATCGCGTTGGGCGACTTCGTTGTCGCAAATCTCGAGTTCTTCCTGCAGTTCTCCCGGCCCGAGACCCCGAACACATTCCTCCCGCCCCTCGATGGGACGGCCATGGGCGCCGCGGCCGAGAACCGTCCGGTCATCGGGTCCTGGGAGCTGGCGCCCGACGAGGCCCTCGTGGTGGAGGTCGCTCCGCCGGAAGGCCTGTACTGGAGCTACTCGCTCGGGAACCCGTGGTGGGAGACCATCGACTACGGGTCCCACCAGAGCAGCCTCAACGGACACCAGGCAGTGGTGGACGACGATGGCATGCTGCGCACGGTGATCGCCCACGAGGATCCGGGCGTGGCCAACTGGCTCGACACGGCGGGGCACGGTGCGGGCCCCATCATCTTGCGCTGCGTCCGTACCGAGACGGCTCCCGTGCCCACGACGACGTTGGTGAAGGCGTCGGACATCGGCGCCGCCGTACCCGCCGCAACGCAGCGGGTCACCCCCGAGGAACGTCAGGCCACACTGGCGGCACGACGCCTCGCGGTGAGCAAGCGATTCTGCCGATGACGACGTCGGGAACGAAGGAGGTGTTCTGAGGTGGATCTGGGATTTGCCGGCGCGACGGCTGTGGTCACCGGAGGGAGCAAGGGGATGGGACGGTCGGTGGCCGAGGTCCTCGCGACCGACGGGGCGCGGGTGGCCGTCATGGCACGCGGACACGAGGCCCTGGACGACACGGTCGCCGCCCTGCAGTCCCTGGGCAGTCCCGAGGCGGTCGGCATCAGCGTCGATATGACCGACCCTGCGTCCATCGCCTCGGCCTTCCGCGAGGTGGGCGACCGCTGGGGCTCGCTGAACGTCCTGGTGCACACCATCGGGCCCGGGGCGGGCCGCTTCGAAGATCTCGACGATGCCGACTGGGACGAGGCGTTCGCCCTCGGCACCATGTCCGCCGTCCGCAGCGTCCGCGAGGCGCTGCCGTTGTTGCGCGCCGCCGAATGGGCCCGTGTCGCCATCTTCTCGGCCCATTCCGTGCAGCGGCAGAGCCCCATTCTGGTGGCCTACACCGCGTCGAAAGCCGCCGTGACGAGCGTGGCCAAGAATCTGTCCAAGTCCCTGGCGCCCGACGGCATCCTGGTCAACGCGGTGTGCCCCGGCTCAATTGTGACGGCGAGCTTCACGGAGAACCTGAGGGACATCTTCGCCGCCGAGGGACTGGACCCGTCCGATCCGTACGACGTCATGCGGTGGATCGAGCAGACGTTCCACCAGCCCGCCGATCTCGGCCGAGCCGGTCTGCCCGACGAGGTGGCATCGCTCACCGCCTACCTGGTGTCTCGTCGGAACGGGTACGTGACCGGCGCCTGCGTGAACGTCGACGGAGGGTCCGACTTCGTCTGAGCACCTCCAGGAGTGGATGGCCCGGTGGAGCTCCGCGAGGTCCGCCCGCGTCTCCTGCACCTCCTCGAGGGTCTTCCCCTTCGTTTCCGGTATGAACCACGCGGACGTGGTCGAAGCGAAGGTCACGACGCAGAAGTCGGCAAGAGCAGGAACGTGCCCTGGTGGTGATCGCGTCCACCAGAGGAATGTCTGAGCCACCACCCAGGCGGCCAGCCAGTTGACGGCCGCCCAAACGGCGTCACCTCTCCCACGCACGTGGAACGGGCAGGCCTCGTTGATGACCGTCCAGACCATGGGCTTCTGCGAGAACGCCGATACGGCAGCGCTATCACCCGTTTCGCGCAATCGCATCTGCCAAGCTCTTGACGGTGGCGACCAAGGGCAGGGCCGACGACGAGGACATGCCAGACATCGACCGTCTGCTGGCCCTCACCGATGGTGTGGTCGCCATCGCGCTCACGCTGCTCGTCCTGCAGCTCCAAGTGCCCATCACACACGCGCTCACGAAGCACCCTGACTCGGCGCGGGCACTGTGGCACGCCCTCAATCCCGACGCATCGGAGATCACGAGCTACCTGGTCTCCTTCCTCGTCATCGCACAATTCTGGATGGTGCATCACCGCGTCCTCCGGGGCATGCGGGGACACAGCGAGGGCCTGGCGTGGCGCAACTTCGGATTCCTCCTTGCGCTCACCCTCATGCCCTTCACATCGGACCTGATCGGGCGCTACGGCACGAATCCGGTGGCCATCACGCTGTTCGCGCTGAACCTGGTGGCCATCAGCCTGACCACGCAGTGGATCTTCTTCTATGCCGCCCACCACAACATGATCAAGGATGGAGCGCGGTCCGCAAGCGACGAACGGACGGCACAGGTGCGCGTCGCCTTCGTGCTCAGCATCGTCGCCCTCTCCGTCGCTCTGGCGTGGACGGCTCCCCAGCTGGCGAAGTTCGTGTGGCTCCTCTTCCTCGTCGTCCCGTACGTGGCCGAGCGGACCGCCCGGTTGCTCGAACGCAAGCAGGTGCTCCCGCAGGAGGAGCCGAGCGGCGCGCGCAGCGGATAGCCCGGCGGCCGCCCGCCCGGGCTGCGTCAGCCCGTCGCGTGGTGGGCCGAGTAGGCGGCCTCCTGGGCCGCCACGTCGTTGACGAGGTCGCCCAGGGCCAGATTGACGTCGTCGAGGTGGAGCCCCCAGGTCGGTCCGAGCGTTGGCGTCACAATGGGCCGGGTGTCTCCGGCGCGGCTGTCGATCTGGAGCCAGGTGGCGCCGCCCGCGCTCTCACAGGCGCCGGTATAGAGGCCGGGGTAGGTCACCCACGGCTCCCCCGTCGAACTGGCGGAGGAGACGAAGAAGGGGGTCAACGGGGCCGCGGTCGTGTGGCCGAGTGCCGCCGGGTTGGTGCAGACGACCTGCTGGCCCCGTGTCGCCTTCTGGTCGGACTGCAGGCTGACACCCTGGCCCGGCCGCCCGAACAGCGAGTCCGCCGGCGGTTGGGACGAGAACGACGAGTAGGCGATGACGCAACCGGTCTCGGTCACCTTCGTACAGGCGGGAATGTGCGAGAACGTTCCACCGACCGTCTTTCCGACCGGGACCTGGACATTGCCCCCCAGAATGATGGCGGACACCATGCGACCGCGCAGTGCCGGGTCGTCGTCGACTTGCGAGCGGAGCAGCCGGATGAGGTTGGCCGCCCCCTGCGAGTGTCCGATGAACACGACGGGCCGACCGTGGTTGTCGTCGGCCAGATAGGCCTTCCAACCCTCGAGCAGGCTCTGGTATGAGATCTCGTCTGCTGCCGGATCATCGCCCAGGCCTTTGGCCAGCGACGCGCTCGTCCGTTGACGATAGGTCGGCGCCCACACGTTGCACACCTGCGAGAAGCGAGAGGCCTGCGATACCGCCGCGCCCTCGACCTCAGGGGTCACTGCCGCCGCGGCGTTGGAGGTGGCGGCGGACGCGGTGACGGTGGGATACACGTAGAAGCAATCGAAGGCCGACTGGGCAGTCGCCGTCGTCGCAGGGACCACGGTCTTGGCTCCGCCGGCCGCCACGGAGTTGGCGCTGCGCGGGTACAGACACGGGTCACCGGCCAATCCGGGACGACAGAGCCAGGTGACCTTCGCCGTGTCGGTTCCGGCGAGCGGCGGAGTGGCTGCTCCCCCACAAGCCACGACCACGAGGCTGGCGAACAGTGCGCCGCACCCGGCGACAAGGATCGTCCCGTGTCGAGCCCGCATCCCGATGTGACGTCCCGTGCACTTCCCCTTGCCCGTGGGCCGCGTCATGGGTGCAGCGTGGCAGCATCGTCACATGAAGTCAAGAATGTTGACCGACCCGAAACTTGACCTACGATTGCCAGGGTGACCCTTCCCCTCGATCGCGCCCGGACGGACATCGGCCTGCCTCCGGCGCACGACCCCGACGCGCTCAGCTGGCTCCTCCGCCGCAGCGTTCGCCGCTACGCGGCACCCGTCGCCGATTCGCTGGCGGAGGGGGGCTTCGGGGACCTCCCCCAGCGAGGCGTGTGGGCCGTCAGCGCCCTGGCCCAGACTGAGCCCGGGCTGAGCGGCCGCGATCTGGTCGCGCGGATGGGCATCTCCAAGCAGGCGATCAGCCAACTCGTCGACACTCTCGTGACCATGGGATATGTGGCCCGCCACCCCGCTTCCGACGACCGGCGCCGCACCCTCTTGCAACTGACTCCTCGGGGCCGCAGGGCGGCGCGCATCATCGACGACACCGTCGCCGCTCTGGAAGCGGACATGGAGGCCGTCATCGGACGCGATCTGCTGCGTGCGATCCACGAGGCGCTGCTGCAGCTCGACGGGGCTGGCGCACCCGGGTAACAGGGCTGCGTGGTGTGTGCGATAGAACGGACGCCCCCACCATCATGACGAAAGAGGGGAAGCACCCCATGACGTTCGTTCCCTACGACCGGCCGGTACGGGCCGCCGTCGTCGGCCTCGGCCGTATCTTCGACCTCAACATTCGCGCCTACGTGGACAACCCGGACGTCGAGGTGGTTGCCCTCGTCGACCCCGACCCCCAGCGTCGTGCCCAACGACAAGCCGAGTGGCCCGGGGCACGCACGTTCGCCACTGCGGCGGAGTTGGCGTCGAGCAATGTCGCGGTCGACGCCGCCGAGGTCCTGCTGCCGATCCCCCTCCACACAGAGGGGGTGTGCGAGATGCTGGGCTACGGGTGGCACCTGAACCTGCAAAAGCCCATGTGCAGCGATCTGGACGAGGCACGACAGATGCTCGAGGCCGCCCGGACCAACGACCGCGTCCTCCGGGTCATGGAGAACTACATCTTCTACGAGCCGTTGCGGAAGCTCAAGGAGACCGTCGAATCGGGCGCCATCGGGACTGTGAGCGGCTACCACATGAAGATGGTGGGGAGCGGCCGGGGCGGTTGGGACGTGCCCATGTCGAGCTACGAGTGGCAGTTCAAGCAGATGCGCCGCGGACGTGGCGTCCTGGTATTCGACGACGGGTGGCACAAGCTCGCCACGGCGCTCTGGCTCTTCGGACCGTTGAAGGAAGTGCGGGCGTGGGTGGGATCCACCGAGGTCATGCCGACCATTCAGGTCGACGCGCCGACCACTGTGACCTGGGAGCACCAAAACGGGGTCCGCGGCGTGTGGGACATCACGTTGGCCCCCGACATGTACCTCAGGTCGGACTACTACACCAACGACGAGCGGTGGGAGGTCACGGGCAGCCGGGGCTACACACGCGTGAACCACTGCACCGGGCGAGGGATCCAACAACCGAGCCTCGAAATGTACGTCGACGGCGAAATGAGATCCTCCCACGCTCTCGACGACGACTGGGCGAGCAGCTTCCGGGACTCTGGGCGCCACTGGTTGCGCTGGCTGCGTACCGGCGAGGGTCCACTGTTGTGGAGTGCGGAAGAAGCGGTGGACGTGTTGCGGTTCGCGCTTGCCGTGTACGAGAGCAGCGCCGCCGGGGGCCTGGGCGTTGACCCGGCGGCGATCAAGGAGGGCTGAAAGGCCGCCTGGCCCGGGACAGGTCCTCAAGGCGGCGTCGCAATAGGCTGACCGAGAGAAAGAGCCTGGCAGGAGGTGCGGTCGATGACGATGGGTGGCGACCTCAATGCCCTCAACACGTTCCCTGTCTCGTGGTGGATCGGGCATCGGGACGAGGAGTCCGAGCCCGAGAAGCACTTCGACGGTCATTTTCCGTACGCCCGGCGCTCCAGAACTGGCTGGCAGCAGAAACCCGACGGAGCCTGGGTCTCCTCGTCCGAGGATCCCGAGGAGTGGGAGGTCTTCTGCGAGCAGTGCGGCGACACCGACGGGCCCGTCGAACGCCAATCCGAGCCCGTTCGGAGGATCCGCGGGCCCTATTCGTCCAAGCACAAAGCCGAACACGTCGCGACGAAGCACTTCGAGCACATGAGGCCCGGCTGACAGGATTACCGTGACATCCGTGAGCGGCCAACGACTTCCCGGCGGGGTGGTGCACAAGCTTCCGGCGGATCTGCGCACCACGCTGGTCGCCAACCCGACGGCACTCGAGGCGTGGAAGGACATCACGCCGCTGGCCCGGAACGAGTTCATCTGCTGGGTCGAGGACGCCAAGCAGCAGAAGACCCGGGAACGTCGCATCCGCCGCACCAAGGAGGAGCTCGAGGACGGCATGCGCCGGCCTTGCTGCTGGCCCGGGTGCGCGCACCGGGAGCGAACCGGCCGCTAGCAGTGGACGCTGTAACCGCTCGCAGTGGGCGCTGAGGGACTCGAACCCCCGACCTGCTGGTTGTAAGCCAGCTGCTCTAACCAACTGAGCTAAGCGCCCGAGCGCCCGCGCCATTCTGGCCCATTCCCGGACGCGCCCCGTCAGGAGGGCGCCCGACACGGACCAGCGGCCCGTCCCGTCAGGGCAGCTGTCGGGCGAGCGTCGTGCTCCACGGGCGGACCAGGGCCCGCAGCTCGGCGCAACGCTCTTCGCCCAGCACCGCGTAGGGCGCCGCCGCCAGCGCGTCGGTGCCGTCTTCGAGCGCGTGCCTCTGGGACTCGCCCAACGGGGTGAAACGGAGCTCATCGCCCTGCTCGAGCCAACCGCGCACCCGCAGCAAGTCGACCGCGCCGTCCCAGGCTTCCCGGGGCCAGCCCCGGGTCGCGCGCAGGACGTGCTCCGGCACGTCGCCCGAAGCCGCGTGGGTCACCAGGGCCTCCAGGCCCGACAAGCCCCGCACCACGAGCTGCGCGATGTGGCCGTCACCGCGGAATTCGCGGAGGATCGACTGGGCATGCCAGAGCACCAAATGCGGCGCCGAGGGCCAGGCGACATCGGCGTGGGCCGCAGCCAGTGGCCGACCCTCAATCCGTCGTCCAGCCTCCTCGGCAGCCAGTCGAGCCAACTCGGCCGCCCGATGCATCTCCTCCGACGCCAGAACGTCGTCGCCCAGGAGGCGATGGAACGCCGCGTCGACCGCTGTGAACCGGGCTCGGACGAGCGCCACCGGCGTCGCCACCTCCCAGACCGCAGGGATCGCCGCATGCACCAGTTCGGGATTGAAGTTGAAGAAGGTCGAGACGACCACATCGGCCGTGACCGCGCCCATGGGCGCCGCCCTCGACGCGAAGTAGCCCGCCTGTCCGTGTACGCCGAGACGGGCGTAGGCCTCTGCCGCCTCGGGCACGAAGTACACCATGCCGTGCAGCGGTTCCAGGGTGCGCCACGTCTTGCGCGCCAGCAGGGCGTCGGCTGGATCCACTCCGCCGTCGTCTCTCACAAGCCCTCCTCCGTTGCGAGCCTCTCGGCCAACCGCCGCGTCGCTGCCACGATTGGCCTCCTGCTGGAGTCGTCACGCACGATGAGGTCCCTCCCCTCGCGCTCACCCTCGGCCCCGCCGGCCTCGCGGCAGACGAGCAGTCCCGCCAGGTAGTCCCAGCTGTAGAGGGTGCTCCGTCCGACGACGAGGTAGGCGTCGAGGGCGCCCTCGGCCACCATGCAGCACTCCAGAGAGGCTGCGCCGAGCGCCCGGTACTGCGCCCAGCCAGGGTGCAGCCCCGGAAACCCCGAGATCCCCACAATGGCGTGCCCGAGGTCCTCGCACCCCGAAGGGCCTATGCCTCCACCGTCCTTCTCTGCTCCCCCGCCGCGCACGGCGGCATAACGCCGGCCCGTGGCCTGGTTCGTCACCACGCCGACCAGCGGCCCTTCCGCGTCGAGCACGCAGATGCTGGTTGAGTAGAACGGCACACGACGATGGGCGTTGGTCGAGCCGTCGATCGGGTCGATCACGGCGAGCAGCCCGGACGATCCGTCGCCCGTGACCCCCGACTCCTCGGAGAGCACGGCGAGGCCGGCCCCGTGGAGCACCGGCAGCGCTGCCGCGTCGGCGGCCAGGTCGAGCCGGTACTGACCCGGCTTGCCTCCGCTCGGCCCCCAGTCCTCCAACAGGTCGAGCGCGCCGCGCACGGCGTGGACCGCCTCATCGAGCACTTCCAGGAGCCGAACGTCGTCCACGGGTGACGAACCATACCGTCCGGCGTCGACCCGACCGGGTGACCGGGCCCGATGACCCTCCACCTGGCCGCCGGCCCGGCCACGGCCATTA
This sequence comes from uncultured Acidimicrobiaceae bacterium, assembly GCA_963804055.1. Taxonomy (GTDB): domain Bacteria; phylum Actinomycetota; class Acidimicrobiia; order Acidimicrobiales; family RAAP-2; genus Bog-473. Next base: position 327,430 of record CAWDOU010000013.1, read on the forward strand.
GGCTTTCCCAGCTGTGGCTGCCATTGACGTTGCCGGATACGTGGCCGACCTGAAGGACCATTCCGTCGATCACGGGTTCCATGTCCACGACGAGCGGCACTTCGTCGAGACCTATTCGTTGCGCCAGGTCTGGGAGGTCGACCTCCACCCCGAGGAGGGGTGCGGCGGCCCCCTCGACCTGCATCTCGCCCTCGACGTCGACCCCCGGGTCCTCCTCTCCTTCGAGGACGCAGTCGTCCTGTTGTCCGAGGACGAGGAGCCGCCCGACGAGTTCCATTTCCCCCTCACCTTCACCTGGGCGCTTCCACCCCTGCCGAGCGGGCCCGACCTGCTTCGGCTGGCCATCGACCTGGCGGGCGTGGGGGGCATCGAGCTCCCGCTCGAGGTCTCCGCCATCGACTCCTTCGCCAATGCCACCGACGGGTCGGAGCGCCGGCTCAGCATCGTGGCGAGGCACCCGGTCTCGCTGGCCCGGGTCCTCAGCGGCGAGGAGCTCCTCTGCGACGTCTTCGACCGGGCTCTCGCCGTGAGCCGGTTCCTGCTCGAGTCCGCCGAACGCTGGCTGGGCTGACGTGCGGCGCGCCGGGCGCTCCGCAGCCGGCCGCGTCGTAGCGGCGCTGGCGGCGGCTGCCGCGGCGGGCCTGGCGCTGAGCGCCTGCAGCACGCAGGACGGGCAGGCCCTGGCAGAGCAGGCGTGCGTCCACGTGCACCGCTCGATCTCGGACTATCTGCGCGCCGTCAGGCCCGGCACCTCGCCCGCCACGGCAGCCCAGCTACAGAAGCAAGCCGATCAGCAACTCCGCGTCGCGCTCCCGCTGGCCGCCGACGCCAACTCCGACGACGGGTCCTGGAATGCGCTCATGACCACGATCTCGGAGGGCGCCACCGTGGACGAGGGGCACCTCCTCCCGTCGTTGCAGGCGCAGTGCGTCGTCGCCAGCGTCAATCCGAACGTCAATCCACAGTCACCCAGCGGCAGCAGTGGCAACAGCGGCGGCAGTACCAGCACCACGCCCCAGAACGTCAACCCGGAGCCGGCGTCACCCGCCGGTTGAGGCGGGCGGGGCGGCACCCGCCATCTGCGCCCGTCCGGCCGCCACGATCGCCGGCATGATCTTCGGTCCCAGGTACTGCCCTCCCGCCACGGTGAAGTGCACGCCGTCGGTGAAGCGCACCGTCACCCCGTGGATCGTCGACGTGAACCTGCCGCCCGGACAGGCCGCGCTGAAGAGATCCACCGTCGAGTCCGTGGTCGGGTACTCGGCGGCGACCTCACGGACAAGCTTGTTGTAGACGGCGAGACGTGCCGGATTGTCCTCGGGCCACGGTGCGCCGTCCGGCTGCTCCCCCTCGTCAGTGCAGGGCCCGGTGAGGAACACCATGCGTGCCCCGGTCGCAGTCACCAGCTGGGAGGCCTGCTCCAGCTGGCTCTTGACATAGGCGGCGTACGCCGGATGCAAGATGTTGGTCCACGTCCCGTTGTAGTTCCGGTCGACCACCTCCCAGCGTCCTGCCAGCAGCACGACCACGTTGGGCGTGTCCTGGCTGATCGCCTCCTTCCACTGCTGCTGCCAGGGCTCGTTGGCTGCCGCTCCGCCCGGCTGGACCCCCGCTCCGCCACAAGCCTGTGGCGTGTCGTAAAGGGTGCCCATGAGTTCGACCTGGGGGCCGTCGACCACGCCGCAGCCGATGATCCCCTTGTCGGTCAGCTGGTAGTCGTATTTGTCCTGCAGATTCTGTTCTCCCAGGCCCTCGCCCAGGGTCAACGCCACCGAGTCGCCGAAGAGGAGGACCCTCACCGGCGGGCCGTTGGCCGACAGGGGCGGCGCTGTCGTGCTCGTCGTGGCTGAGGCTGCGGACGATGTCGACCCCGGTCCCGTGTCGCCGATCCCACCGGGCAGCGCAGTGCTGGCGACGGCGGACGTTCCGGTGGTCGCCGCGATCACGGCCACGAGCACGGCGCCGACGCCGGCGGGCACGACCAGCCACGCCCGCCACTGGCTGACGAACGTCCCCATGCGGATCGGGCGCTCAATCAGGTGGAAGGAGACCACCGAGACGGCGAAGGTGACCAGCACCCGGAAGCCGAAGAGCTCGTACCCGTAGAGGCCGGTCCGGGAGTGGTCGAGCCATATGAAGATGGGCCAGTGCCAGATGTACAGCCCGTACGAGATCCGGCCCACATAGCGCACGGGAGCCAGTGACAGCACCCGGGGTACCACACTGCGCGGCGCCGCCACGGCGGCCAGGATCACGGCAGCCACCGAGAGCCCGATGAGGAAGAACCCACCCTGGTACGGGAAGGTCGACGTTGACGTCGCCAGCACCCACAGCGCCACTGCGCCGGCCGCCCCCACGACACCCAGGGCGCCGCACAGCGCCACCCCGGTGGGGCTCTCCGGGCGCCACAACTCCCCCTTCACCAGGCGGCCGCCTTCGTGGCGCTGGGTCACGAGGACGAGGCCCACCGCGAGCGCGCAGCCGATGAACAGGCACTGCGAGCGCGTGTCGGTGCCCAGGTAGGCGCGGTTGGTGTTGAGGCCCCCGTCGTACACGTGGTACATCCAGAGCGCGGACGCGATCGCCGCCGCGCAGCACAGCGCGAACAGTGCCCGCAGGCTGCGGGTGAACCGCATGACGCCGAGCACGACCAGCGGCCAGATCACGTAGAACTGCTCCTCGACCGCCAGGGACCACGTGTGCAACAGCGGTGAAGAGGCCGACGTCTCGTTGAAGTAGTTGGAGTTGACGAGAATGAAGTGCCAGTTGCTCACATAGAGCAAGGTGGCCCACGCGTCGAGGCGCAGCGCGCCGTACGTGCCCTTCGGAACGATGACGGACGCGAAGAACGCGACGAACAGCATCATCAGCAAGAGCGCAGGCAGCAGGCGGCGGGCGCGGCGGGCCCAGAACGCGCCGAGCTTGATCGTCAGGGCCTGGCGCCACTCCCCGATGAGGAGCGACGTGATAAGGAATCCTGACAGGACGAAGAAGGCGTCGACCCCCATGAACCCGCCGTCCATGTGCGGGATCCCGCCGTGGAACATCATCACGGCGAGGACGGCGCACGCCCGCATGCCGTCGAGCGCGGGGAGATAGGCCAGACGAGTGTGCGAGACCGCGCTCTCGTCGTCCTGCATGGGGCCGATCCCTCCTCGGTCAGCTCGGGCGACACCGCACTCTCGGTGGCGGGTGGCCGGGAACCGCATTCTCGCAGAACCGGCCCGCGCCCTCGGGGCAGGCTGCGCTCGCTACCTTTGCCCCCCTGAGCCCGACTCGACCGTTGGCCCCGCCCCTGCCGCCCCGCCGCACCCGGGGACGCCACCGCCGTTTCTTCACGGGGGTGGTGGTCCTGGTGCTGCTCGGCGCCGGAGTCCTGGTGGCCCGGCACGCCCTCGCTGGGCCGCCCCTCAGCCCTCTGCGCGCCCGAATCGTGGCCGCGGCCCGGGGCCAGGTGGGATACCAGACCGACCCGTCGGACACCTATTGCAACAAGTTCAGCGCCTACTGGGAAGCCGGCATCGATGACTGCGGCAACGACAACCTCGACGAGGAGTGGTGCGCAGACTTCGCCGCCTGGGTCTGGAAGCAGGCCGGGGCGGAGGTGAGCTACCAGCTGGCACCGGGCTACCTCAACGGGAACTCCGCCAGTTTCTACGTCTGGGGGACGGACCACGGCACCTGGCACCCGCTCGGATCGGGCTACACCCCCCAACCGGGCGATGTCGCCGTCTACGGGCTCGACACCTCCGCCGTCACCGCCGTCCACGTGGCTGTCGTCATCGGGACCACCGGCAACGATGCCGCTCCGGACGTGATCAATGGGGACGGCGACCGTACGGGCTACAGCGTGGTCGAGGTCGGCGACAACCAGGCGTTCGCCGACGTCAAGGGCAAGGGCGCCCCGCTGTCGGGCTACGTCTCCCCGACGCGCTCGTGACCCGGGCCTGACCCCGCGTCGCCTGTGCCGCCTGTCCCGCCTGTCCCGCCTGTCCCGTCAGCGCCGCCGGAGTCGTCGCCTCCCGTTTCAGGCGGGGGGCCGTACACGGACCACGGCACCTGGCACCCGCTCGGATCGGGCTACACCCCCCAACCGGGCGATGTCGCCGTCTACGGGCTCGACACCTCCGCCGTCACCGCCGTCCACGTGGCTGTCGTCATCGGGACCACCGGCAACGATGCCGCTCCGGACGTGATCAATGGGGACGGCGACCGTACGGGCTACAGCGTGGTCGAGGTCGGCGACAACCAGGCGTTCGCCGACGTCAAGGGCAAGGGCGCCCCGCTGTCGGGCTACGTCTCCCCGACGCCCTCGTGACCCGGGCCTGACCCCGCGTCGCCTGTGCCGCCTGTCCCGCCTGTCCCGCCTGTCCCGTCAGCGCCGCCGGAGTCGTCGCCTCCCGTTTCAGGCGGGGCGCCGTACGCCGCCTCCTCGGCCTGTTGGGCCGCCATTGCCATGACGACCGCCTCGAACACCGCGGCCGCGTCCGTCTCGATGTGGCTGCGCGCCAGCAGCAGGCAGCCGGCGCCGAGGAAGGCGATGGGGAGGATGATGAGGAACGCCGTGCGGTAGTTGTCGCCGAACTGGGCGGCGATGGCCGAGGTCACGAGTGGAGCGGCGGCCGAGCCGAAGACCACCGACGCCAGGTTGAAGGCGCCGAACCCCGCCCCGCGCAGATGCGCCGGAGCGGCGTCGGACAGGCCGGCGCGCAGCGCGGGGACGCACGCCGTCGCCGCCAGGAAGCCCAGCAACTGCACGACGAAGACGAGGGCGAACGCCATCGGGATGAAGGACACCATGAACAGCGCCGCGCTGATCACGATGCACACCGCGGGGATCACGACCCGCGCCCCGAGAAAACGGTTGACCCATCTGTCGGCGATGCGCCCGCCGATGATCGTCCCCGGGATGCCGCCGAGGATGGCCAGCGCGCCGAACGTGCCGTTCGACGCCTGCTGCGTGAGGTGCAACTGGTTCTGGTAGAAGTCCGGCATCCAGGTCGCGACGGCCGTGACGACGAAGCCGACCGTCGACACGCCCACCAGCGCGTAGCGCATCGTGGGGATGCGGAGAATGGTCCCGACGTCCTTGCGGAGCCCGTCGGCCATCTCGCCGAGGAAGTGCCGGAACCCCTGTGGGAAGAGCGGCGGACTGTCGTCCCCTGCCAGCTCCATCTCCTCGCTGTGCGTCACGTGGGCCCGGTCGGCCGACCCGCGTCGGGGCTCGGGCAGGCGCCAGCAGAAGTACGCGACGAGAAGGCCCGGGAAGAGCGAGACGAAGAAGGCGACCCGCCACCCCTGGCCGTGGAACAGCGGGCCGACGGCGCCCCCGATGGCCAGTCCCATCCCAAGGCCGACATAGCTCAGGCACTGCTGGATGGAGAAGGCCTTCCCGCGGCGCTCCGTGCCGTAGTAGTCCGCGATGACGCTGCTGCCGGACGGGTCGGTGACCGCCTGGCCGAAGCCCAGCGACGCCCGGATCAGAACCAGCAGTCCGAAGGCGGCCGTGGGCACCAGACCCCCCAGGGCACTGATGACCGACCACAACACGATCGTGACGGCCATGGCCCGGGTCCGGTTCCACCGGTCGGCCAGGTAACCCGCAGGCATCGTGATGATGCCGTTGACCAGGATGAAGGCGGAGAACAGCAGCCCGATGGCCGTGTCGCCGACGCCGAAGGCGGCCTTGATCTGGTCGCTGCTGCCCCGGACGATGTACTGGTCCATCCCGTCGACGAACAGGGTCAGCCCCACGACCCACATGGGCCAGTTGCCGATCATCACGCGCCGGACCGACGACGACGTCGTCGTCGTCGCCGGGTCGGGCACCCGTGGTGCCTGTGCTGTGCTCACGACCGGCCCGCCGCCTGTCGCTCGCCGGAGCCCGCCGCTCCCGCCGAGTCCGAGTCCCGGTCCGGCCTACGTCCCCGGCGTGTATCCGGCCGGCAGGGCGATCGACTTCACCTCGAGGAAGCCCTCCAGGCCCTCCGGCCCGAACTCGCGCCCCACACCCGACTCCTTGTAGCCGCCGAACGGCGTGGAGAAGTCGATCGGCACGGGCGCATTGAGCATGTAGGTGCCGGTGCGCACCTGACGCGCCACACCCAGGCCGCGATCGTTGTCGCCGGTCCAGACCGACCCGCACAGGCCGTAGTTCGAGTCGTTGGCGATCTCGACGGCGTTGTCGTCACCGTCGTAGGGGATCACCACCAGGACGGGGCCGAAGATCTCCTCCTGGGCGATCTTCATTTTGTTGTCGACGTCGGAGAACACCGTCGGCTCCACGTACCAGCCCTTGGCGAAGTCGGACCCGGTCGGGCGACCACCGCCCAACGCGACCGTCGCGCCCTCCTCGCGCCCGCTGTCGAGATACCCCTCGATCCGGCTCCGTTGCCGCTCGGCCACCACCGGGCCGACCTCGGTGGCCGGGTCCATCGGGTCGCCCACCTTCATGGCGGCCACGCCAGAAACGACCGCGTCGACCACTTCGGCGTAGCGGGCACGCGGCGCCAGAATGCGGGTCTGGGCGATGCAGGCCTGCCCGTTGTTCATGATGGAGTTCGGCAGCAGCGTCGGGATCGTCGTCGCCAGGTCGGCGTCGTCGAGGATGATGGCGGCCGACTTGCCGCCGAGCTCGAGCGTGCAGCGCTTCAAGCGCTCACCGCACAGGCCTCCGATGCGCTTCCCACCGACACCGGACCCCGTGAACGAGATCTTGTCGACACCGGGGTGCGTGACCAGGTGCTCGCTCACCTCGCGGCCCGCCGGCACGACCGACAGGACGCCCTTGGGCAGCCCGGCATCGGCGAAGATCTCGGCCAGCCGGAACGCGTCGAAGGGCGTCTCCGGCGCGGGCTTGTAGACGACGGTGCAGCCGGCCGCCAGGGAAGGCGCCAGCTTGGCCGCCGCGATGAAGAGCGGCACGTTCCACGGGGCGATGGCGCCCACGACACCCACCGGCTCCTTGGTCACCAGCACCTGCGGGTTCAGCATGCCGGCGCGCACCTCGTCGAAGGCGTACGTGCCGGCCAGGTCGGCGTAGTAGTTGAAGATCATCGACGGCGCCATGACCTGTCCCAGTCCGGAGAACGAGATCGGCGAGCCCATCTCCTGCGTGATGATCGCGGCCATGTCGTCCATCTCGGCCATGATCTGCGCCGCCACCTTGGCCAGGATCTCGCCCCGCTCGGCCGGCGTCATGCGGGGCCAGGGCCCGTGGTCGAAGGCGGTCCGGGCGGCGGCGACCGCCTTGTCGATGTCGCCCTCGGTCCCGTCGGGCACGTGGGCGATGACCTCCTCGGTCGACGGTGAGATGACCGAGATGGTGTCGGTCCCTTCCGGGGCCACCCAGTCGCCGCCGATGAACAAGCGGTCGTAGTCCCGAATCGCCATGCGTCCCTCCCAGGGATCAGAGGGGGTCCGACCCCCAACCGGTTACCCAAGGGTAGCGGCGGCCCGCCTGCCGGCGACAGTTCCGGCGGCACGGCGCAGCGCCGTCAGGCAGCCTCAGCCCGGCTCCTGGCCAGGCTCGATATGGGCGAGGACGCCGCCGTCCGGCTCCACCCAGCCCTTTCCGGCGGCGTACGCGCACATGCCGGCGAAGCCCTCGTCCCAGGCCTCGTCGGCTGCGGGCCCGGCCAGCGCCCGCAGGCCAGCGGGGTCGACCACGACATGCTCGCCGTCGTTGGCGAGCCGGCCGAGACCCGACTGCCGCACCACCAGGGCCAGGTCGCCCTCGCCCTCCACCGCCACGGCGAAACGGGTGAACTCGTCGGGCCGGCGCAGTGAGACGGCGGCGGAGGACAGGTCGATCACGATCAGCACGGCGGGAAAACGCTACCCGCCCGACCACGAACCGTCCCCGGACCGTTCCGAGCCTTCCCGCGACAGGGCCGGGTGGTCGGTAGAGTGCCGCTTTGTGCCCGACATCAGCCAGCGCGATCCCGACCAGGTGGCCTCCATCCTCTCGCGTTGGCTCGCCACCAAGTCGGCCGACGGGACCGGGCCCGAGGTCTTCGACGTCCAGGCCCCCGGCTCCAACGGGTTCTCCAACGAGACCATCCTCTGCCGCACCCGTTCCGGCGACGGTGAGGAGAAGCGCCTGGTCGTCCGAGTGGCGCCGACCAAGCACCTGCTCTTCCTCGACGCGGAGTTCTCCACGCAGTACCGGGCCATGCGCGCCCTGGCAGACGGTGGCTCCGGCGTCCCCCTCCCCCGCCTCGGCTGGTACGAGGAGGATCCGCAGTACTTCGGCGTGCCCTTCTTCTCCATGGACCACGTCGAGGGGCTGGTGCCCTCGGACAACCTCCCCTACACCATGGACGGCTGGGTGATCGAGGCCACGCCCGAGCAGCAGGAGCGCATGTGGTGGAGCGGCATCGACGCGCTGGCCGCCGTCCACCGCACGGACTGGCGGGCGACCGGGCTCGAGTGGCTGAGCATGGGCGAGCGGGGCCGGCCGGGCCTGGAGCAACAGCTCTCCTACTACCGCGACTTCCTGGACTGGGCCACCAAGGGTGAGAAGGTGCCGGTGATCGAGTCGACCTGGCAGTGGCTGGTGGAACACAAGCCCGCCGAGGACGGCGACGTGGTGATCAGCTGGGGCGACAGCCGGATCGGCAACATCATCTGGGACGACTTCGAGGCGGCCGCCGTGGTCGACTGGGAGATGGCCTCGCTGGCCCAGCCCGAAATGGACCTGGGCTGGTGGCTCTACTTCGACCGCCAATTCTCCGAGGGCCTCGGGGTCCCCCGCCCGGCCGGGTTCGGTTCGCACGAGGACACGATCGAGCGCTACTCCGAACTCATGGGCCGCCCCATGCGGGACATCTTCTACTACGAGATCTTCTCGGGCTTCCGCTTCGCCGTCGTCATGTACCGGCTCTCGGATCTCGTCTTCGACCGGGAGGACATGGAGGGCGACGCCGACATGGCCACCGACAACATCGCCACCCAGCTCCTGGCCAAGATGCTCGACCTGGAGCCGCCGACCTAGGCCTCGCTGTCCGAAATGGGGTCGCCGGTCGGGCCGACGGCGACGCCGGCGGCGAGCAGGCGCTGGCCCAGCCAGTGCGTGCCCTGGTCCCCCTGCTCGCGCATGGCCTCGGGCCAGCCCTCGAGGATCCTGTGCAGCTCCTCGACCGTGGCGACCTTGGCGATCACGTGCACCGTGATCTTGTTCTCGTAGCCCTCGGGATCCGTCACGTGGATCCCTCCGAACGGGTCCTCGCGCACGTGGGGCGCCGGCTCGCGCAACACGTAGAGCTCACCGGTGTCCTCCACGTAGTTCAGCTCGTGCTGGACGCCGTCCTTCCCCAGCCATTCCGAGCCCAGCTCGAGCTCGGCCGAGGCCCGCCGGCGCGGGTCCGCTTCGTAGAACTCGTCGATGTCCATCGGCGGCACACTACTGCCGACCAGGACCATTGCAGCCGCCCCGGGATTCCCCGTCCTCTGTTGCTGCGGGGGGAGGGATCGGGGGAGGACCGGGGACGACGCTCCCGGCATGTCCACCACCACACGACCCCGTGTCGCCCTCATCGACCAGATGGCAGCCGAATGGAAGTCGATCGGCCGATCCCGAGACGCCGTCCAGTGCCTCCGCACGGCCGCCGGCCGGGATGCCGGCCTGTCCCTCCTCGTCCTCGGGACCGACCGGTGCCCGCCACGCTGCCCCACGCCCTGCGACCTGGTCGAGCACCTGCGACGCGCCAGCGGCAAGAGCCAGCGGGAGGAGGCCGCCCGCCTGGTCAGGGTCCTGCTCCGGGAGGCCGGTGCCGACGCGTTCCTCGGCCGCATGCTGGTCCAGGCCCTGGTCCCTGGGCTGGTCGGTGTGGCGAGGAAGCTCCAGTGGGGGCGCGGGGGCGAGTGGCGGGACGGCGAGGAGTTCTTCGGCGAGCTCGTCTCGACGACCTGGCTCGTGGTGCAGGAGTGGTCGGGTCAGGACCGGCCCTACGCGGTCGGGGACCTCCTCTCCGCCATCCGCTGCCGGGTCCGGCGCCAGCTCTTCCGCTCCAAGGAGCTGGACGGTCGGTCCGCCGAGCTCGGGCCCGACATCGCCGAACCGGGCTCCCCCACGTTCCGGCGGGAGACCGACCTGGAGGAGCTGGCCTGCATGCTCATCGATCTGCACGAGGAGGGGATGCGGCCCGACGAGGTCCGGGTGCTGTACGCCCACCACGTCCTTGGCTATTCGATGGCCGAGCTGGCCGCCCTGACCGGACGCGACAGGCGCGCGCTCTACGCCCGACGCGACCGCGGCCAGCGCCGTCTCTGCGCCTGACCGCCGAGTGCGGAAGGCGTGACGCGTGCGTATCGTGTGCCTGTGTTTGGCGGAACACCTGACTCGACGGGCGGTCTGCGGTCGCGGGCCGTGCGCGGCCGTCCCAACTGGTGGGTCATTCTGGCCGTGTCGCTCGGCCTCATGGCGCTGCTGGTCGCCACCGCCGGCGGCAACCCCCGCGCCGCGCACCGGACGGGTGGTTCGGCCCAGGCGTCCTCCCGGATCTCCCCACGGTCCGGCGCACGACCGGACGAGGGAGCGCCCTCGTTGAGGCCGACCACGACGACGACGACGCCGACCACGACGACGACCGACGCGCCGTCGCAGGCGAGCGCGGCCGACGTCGCCTCGTCACTGCACACGGCAGGCGCGGGGAGTCCGGCGGCTGCACCTGTCCCCCCACCTGCATCGTCGAGCGTCACCACGACCACCGCTGGACCGGCGACGACCACGACGACGGTGCCGGGCTCGGGCGCAGAGGTGGCGGCCGACCGCACGCAGGACCAGGGCTACCTCAATCCGCCGCTGGACGCGGACAACAAGTACGGGTTCACCGGAACCGGCGCCATGGAGGTGTCAGTGGTCTGGTCGGGAGATACGTATCTCAGCCTGCAGGTGAGCTGCACGAGCGGGGATCAGAGCGCGGGCGGGACCTCCGCCATGGAGGCCTCACTGCCGGACGCCAGCGGGAGCTGCTTCGCCACCGTCTCCGAGCCCGCCTCGGAGACGGTGGCGCTGACCTACACCATCTCCATCGGCCCGGCCGGTGGGTAGCGCACCCGGGCGCGCCTGGCCCCGGCGGCTACTCGACGTCGCCGCCGCCGCCTGCGCCGCCCTCCTCGCCTTCACCGCCGTCCCCGCCGTCCTGGTCCTGATCGTCGGCGATCCACTGGGGGGAGGTCTCGGACACACCTGGCGCCCGCTGCCCCAGGCCGCGTTGTGCCTCCTCGTGCTGGTGGCCTGGGTGGCTTGGGCGGCTTGCTGCGCCCAACTGCTCCGGGCGGTCGTCGCCCACGTCCGCCGCGGCGAGGTCCGTTCCGGCATGGGCGGTTCGCTTCTCGACCGGCTGGCGGCGCGGATCGCCTTCGGCGTGCTCGCCCTCACGAGCCTGGGCACCCCGCTCTCGCTCGCGGCCGACGCGGGTGCGAGCGCGCCGGCGACCGCCGGGCCGGGCTCCTCCATCAGCGTGTCGCTCCCTGCCGGCACGGCGGAAAGGCCGGACGCGCCCGGCGCGCCGGACGCGCCCGGCCCGCAGACGTCGACCTCCTCACGGACGGCAGCGCGGACGTACACGGCGCAGCCCGGCGACACACTGTGGCGCATCGCCGATGACCTCCTCGGCGACGGAGCGGACTGGACCTCGCTGGCCGCGCTGAACCTCGGCCGCCACGTCGGCGACGGCATGCGCTTCGTCGATCCCGATCACCTCAGAGAGGGATGGCGTCTCCGCCTGCCCCCCGAGGCGGCCCACGCTCCCCGGGACAACGGGCGCAGTGGCACCGTCCGCGGGTCGTCGCATCCCGACGCGCCCGCCCACCTTCCTGAGCTGCTCGCGCTCGGCCTCGGCTCCGTTGCCTGCGCCGCGCTGGCCCGGCGTGCCGCACACCGACGCAGGCTCGGCCCGCGGTTCGGCGGCGATCCGGTCGCGCCGCCCGTCCTCTCCGAGGGCGCGCTGGACACCGCCACGCTGCTCCAGCGCTTTGCCGGCACCCCGGCGCTCCAGTCGTTCGAGGCCGCCAATTGCCTGCTCGGCCTCTCCATCGAGGGCCGTCGCCCCGGCCCGAGGGTCCGGGCGATCTGCGTCTCGCCCTCCGGCGTGACCTTCTGGCTCAGCGGAGCGCACCGGGGCGATGCCCCCGAACGCTTCGACGTGGTGCAGGGTGGGAACGCGTGGCACATCGACCACGATGCCCTCCGGGATCTCGAGCCCTCCGCGCCCTTTCTCCCCATTGTGCTTCCCGTCGGTGACGACGCCGACGGATCCTGGTTCGTCCCCCTCGAACCGGGGGACGTGCTGCCCGTCCTCGGTGAGGCGGCGCCGGCACTCTGGCGCGCCGCGCGCGCCGCCGTCGGATCGTGGGCCTGGTCGGACACCGTCGTGGTCACCGAGGACCCGGACGACGAGGCGCTGCTCGCCGAGCCCACCGTCGACCCGCAGGTCGCCCGGCGGCTGCTCTTTTGCGGCGACCCGGCCGCTCTTTCCCCCGCAGTGGCCGCTCGCTGTGCCGTGATCACGATGGAACCGGTGGCCGCGAGCGACCTGACCGTGCTGGTCGATCGGCATGCCGCCACCCTGCATCCAATGGGACTGGTCGTCCGTCCCCACCTCCAACAACCGGAGACGGCCGAGCAGGTCGCCGAACTTGTGGCTGCGCCCGTCGTCGAGGACGCCCGGGTGCCTGATCCGACGCCCGTGCCGGCGGAAACGCCCGTGCCGCCCATCGGGATGGACGCCTTGGCGGAGGGGTGCGTCGAGGTCCGGCTGCTGACCATGACGCCCCGGATCGACGGGCTCCACGAAGACCTCCCGCCCAATCGCGCCCGGCGGGCGACTGAGCTCGTCGCCTATCTGGCCCTGCACCAGCCCGACGTCATTACGAGTGACCGCCTGCGCACGCGAGTGCTCGGCTCTTCCGACGCCGACGCGGCGGCGAAGACGTTGTTCAACACGGCCTATGCAGCCCGCCGCGCCCTGGGGGTCGACGAGCACGGTGATCCCCTCTTTCCCGCCGGCTCACGGCACGGCCTGTACCAGCTCTCCCCCCGGGTGACCGTGGACGTGCGCCGGGTGGAGGCGTTGGCGGCGGAGGGACGGGCGCAGACGGATCCCGACGTGGCGATCGCCTATTTCCGCGCCGCGCTGGAGCTGGTCGAGGGAGAGCCGTTGGCCAACGCCCTGTCGGGCTACGCGTGGTGGGAGGCCGAAGGGCACGGTGGACGCGTCGCCGCCTTGCTCGTCGACGCCGCCTGCCTGATGGCCTCGCTCGCCTCCGACACGGGACGCTTCGACCTTGCCCGATGGGGTCTGGAGAGGGCCCGGCTCGTGGAGCCCTACAGCGAGGCGCTGTCCCGGGCGGCCATGCAGGTCGCGGCCGCGGAAGGGGACGCCGACCGTCTCCGCCTCGAGTGGCGAGACTGCCAGCGCCGCATTGACGCGCTCGACCCGGGCGGCTCGCCCTCGGCCCGCACCGAATCGCTCTACGGCGAGCTGTCCCGCCGGGTGCTCGTCGGTGCCGGGCCGCCCGAAGGCGTGTCGGCCCGTTCCCTCTCGGACGAGCGCGAGTAGGCGGTCCCGGACCCCGTCGTCGCGTCCGTGTACCGCTGCACCACGTCCTCGAGACGCGTCACCCGGCTCCCCTTGACGAGCGCTGCGTCGCCCGGGCCCAGACTGAGCAGAAGAGCCGCGGCGTCGTCGATGCTGGACGCCTCGACGGCCCCATAGAGCGCGGTCTGGTAGCCGACAACCTCGATCCCGAGGTCCTCGGCCAGACGTGCCATTCGCGTGTGCTCGGCCTCGGTGTCCGATCCCAGTTCGGCCATCAGCCCGAGGAGGGCGACCTTGCGCCCGTCGGGCAATGCCGCCATGGAGCGCAGCGCAGCCTCGGTCGACGCCGGGTTGGCGTTGTAGCAGTCGACCAGCAGGACAGGGCCGTTCGGAATCCTCCGCACCTCCATCCGTAGCGGCGATCCGGCCGCCGCACCGAGGGCCTCCACCACCCCCTCGATCGGCGATCCACACCACAATGCCGCGGCGGACGCGGCCAGGGCGTTGGGGACCTGCTGGATCCCATGCAGCGCGAGGGCAACGTCGGCGGTGCCCCACGGTGTTGCCATGCGGAAGCGCGGTCTGAGCTCCTCGTCGAGGACGATCCGCTCCGCGCGCACGTCCGCCCGAGTGTCCACCGCAAAGCGCAGCACCGGACACGGGCTGATCGAGGCCATGCCGGCAACCAGCGGGTCATCGGCGTTCAGCACCGCCACGCCCGCAGGGGGCAGCGCTCGGACGAGCTCACTCTTGGCCCGGGCCACCCCTTCGAGGTCGCCGAAGTACTCGACGTGGGCCATGGCCACGCTCGTCACGATGCCGACGTCCGGGCGACCGACGTCGGTCAGGCGCGTGATGTGACCCTCTCCCCGCGCGCCCATTTCGAGAACCACCCACTCGACATCGTCCGCCGCGTTGAGGAGCGTCAGCGGGAGCCCGAGCTCATTGTTGAAGGACCGCTCGCTGGCAGCGACCCGGAAGGACGACGCGAGACACGCACGCAGCAGGTCCTTGGTCGTCGTCTTGCCGACCGAGCCCGTGATCCCGACCACGCCACCACCCATGCACTCCCGCGCCAGGTGGCCGAGGTCGAGGAGCGACACCGCCGTGTCCGCGACGACGACCGCGGTGCCACCGACCGGCGACTGCTCGGTCAGGTAGGCCGGGGCCCCCGCGTCGAGCGCGGCACTGATGAATTCGTGGCCGTCGCGGTCGGCGACGATGGGAACGTAGAGCTGCCCCGGCAGCAACGTCCTGGTATCGATGCTCGCGCCCGTGACGGTGACATCGGGCCCGACCTGCTCCCCACCGAGCCGGGCTGCGAGTTCAGAAATGGAGAATCGCACGCATCACGCTCGCGGCCGATTGTATAGCCTCGGTCGATGCCTGATCCCGGAGTGCTGGCGGTCGTGTACGGCGGCCCATCCGCCGAGCACGAGGTGTCGTGCGTCTCGGCGCGGCGCGTCGTGGCCAGCGCACTGCAGGCCGGCTTCACGGTGAAAGTGATCGGCCTGACCCACGACAAACGGTGGGTCGACGCCGACGCTGTGCTGCGCACCGTGGCCGATCTCGAGGCGCTGCCCTCCCCCGACGACCTGGCCCGCCAGCAAGCTGGCGTCGTGCGCGGCTACCTGGGTGACGGCCTGCGGCCCGATGTCGTGGTCTTCCCCGTCCTCCACGGGCCCTTCGGTGAAGACGGCGTCCTGCAGGGACACCTCGAAGCGCTGGGCGTGCCCTACGTGGGTGCCGGCGTCCTCGCCTCGGCCATCTGCATGGACAAGGGCATCGCCAAGTCGGTGCTGCGCGACCACGGCCTCCCAGTGGCTGCCTGGAGGCTCGTTGCGCGGTCCGCCTGGTGCACCGAGGTCATGGAGGATGCGCTCGAGGCGCTGGGCCTGCCGATCTTCGTCAAGCCCGCCAATCTGGGCTCCTCCATCGGTGTCGCCAAAGCGTCCGACGTGGCTGCGTTGGGTGACGCCGTGCTGTCCGCCTTCGAGTTCGACGACCACGTGATCCTGGAGGAGTTCGTCGCCGGCCGCGAGCTTGAGCTGGCCGTGCTGGGCAACGAGGACGTGCGTGTGACGAAAGCGGGCGAGATCCTCGCAAGCCGGGAGTTCTACGACTACGACGACAAGTACGTGCTGGGGGTGGCCGAGACCGTCGCACCGACGGACCTGAAGGACACGCAACTGGAGCGCGCGCAACAGCTCGTGGAAGCGGCCTACCGGGCGCTGCGGGTGGAGGGGCTGGCCCGCATCGACATCTTCCTGCGTGAGAACGACGAGATCGTCATCAACGAGGTGAACACGATGCCGGGCTTCACCCCGATCTCCATGTTCCCCATGCTGTGGGAGGCCGAGGGACTTCCCTTCGATGCGGTCGTCGAGGAGCTCGTCCTCCTGGCGCGGGCTCGCCACGTCAGGCGCAGCTCGCTGCGCACCCACCGGCTCCCGTAGGGCCGGTCCCGGCGCGCGACGAGCTCATCGATCGATCGATCGATCGATCAGCAGGTTCAGCGGCCCGGGCGGCGCCGGGGCCGGGCCGCCTGCCGCGCTGCTTCGCGTTCTCGCATGCCTGGGAGCACACGCAACACGTAGCACGCGCTCAACGCTCCCGCGACGAGGATGATCACCAGGGGGGCGGGATCGAACCTGCCCTGGACCGAGACCGAGGCGAGAAGAGCCAGCACACCGAACAGGACGATGCCGAGTGGCCCCAGGACACCGAGACCGCGCACGCGGAAGGGACGAGGCAGGTCCGGCTCGCGGGAGCGCAGGCGGCGCGCGCAGAATCCCGCCACGGCGTAGATCATCCCCTCCAGGGCCGCTCCGACGGCGACGAGCACCTGCCAGGCGTGGGTGGCGGCGACGAGCAGTGCCACCACGGCAGAGAGTATGCCGAGCGCCACCACGGGCACCCAGGGGACGGCACGCGAGTTGAGCTGTGCCAACTGGCGGGGCAACGAGCCTTCGCGAGCGGTGCCGTAGATGAAGCGCGAGGCGGTGATGAACCCTCCGTTGAAGGTGTTGAGTGCGGTGATCGCAGTCACGGCCGCCATCACCCACAGCCCCGGGTGGCCGAGCGCGGCGACACCGAGATACAGCTGCGGGTAGGCCGAGGTCAACTCGTGATGGGACAGCGTGTGGCTCATGGCAACCGTGGCCACCGCACAGACGACACACAGGATGCCGATGGCGATGAGCATCCCGCGATTGATGGAGGACGGCTTGCGCACCTCCTCCGCGCTGGTCGTGACCCATTCGAAGGCGCTGTAGAGGAAGACGCCCAGTGCCACCGCTTCGAGGAAGTCACCGGGATGGTGCCCGTGCAGCGGCTGGAACGGCGTGTGCAGACCGTGTCCGCTGCGCACCAGCGCCAGCACGCCGATCACGAGAGTGGCGACGATGACCAGCGTGGTGGCCGTGTCCTGCAGGAGCCCGGCCACGGTGATGCCGCGTAGGTTCGAGAGCACCGCGGCGCCGAGGAGGCCCACGATCCAGAGGGAGGCCACCCACGCCGGCTCGCCGAACGCATGCGCCAGCGCGCTGCCGACGATGAACGCGTCGGATGCAATGACGAGGATGATCGTCGTGAGGTAGGTGAAGGTGATGGTCAAGGCGACCCGGTCGTCCATGGCGCGCTTCATGTAGAGGCGGATGGCCGCCGCGGTCGGGAACATTCCGTTGAGCTCGCCGAAGAAGCCGTAGGCGAGCAGCGCGAGGGCTCCGGCGACGACGATCGGGATCCAGGCGGAGTCGCCTGCCACGTACACCACCAAGCCCGCAGCCGCCAGGTACTCCAGGGCGGCGAACGCCAGACCAGTCGAGGTGGTGACGACCGTGCGCAGGCCCAGCGCACGGCGCAGGGTGGCCCGGGACGAGAGGGATGCCGCGGCGTCGGTCATCGGTGGGTGATTCAGGAATCGAGGAAGGCCACCATGGAGATGGCGTCGATCCGCATGACGTCCTGCTGCGAGCCCAGCAACGTGATCTCGCCCGACATGTACTTCTCCGAAGGGTTGAGGTCACCCCAGAACATGTCGCAGAAGTCCTCGCTGCTCCCGGTGACCACCACGTCGGGCTGCCCCACGTGGCCGACCACGAGATCAGAGAGTTGCTGGATCTCCACTCGCATGGTGAAGCGTTGCTCGGTGTCCGTGGTGGTGAAGTGGATCACGCGGTCCCAGCCGCGCACCATGTTGGTCAGGCGCGGGTTGCCGTTGCTGCGCGTGCGCCACTCGGCGTATGCCTCGAGGAGCTCCTCAGTCGAGGCCAACGGGCTCTCCCTCCAGCGCGTGCAGCACCTCGTCGGCGGCGCGGATGCCGGACGACAGCGCGCCGTCGAGATACCCGCACCACTGCGTCGCCGTCTCCGTCCCGGCCCAATGGAGCGGGCCCACCGGCGCGCGCAGCGCGGGCCCCAGCGCGGTGAGGGCTCCAGGCGCGCTGACGGCGACGGGGCCGCCGCGGCTGTAGGGCTCGGCGGGCCAGTGCTGCTCGACGACCTCGACGGGCGTGCGGGCCCGCGGGCCGAAGGCGCGCGCCAGGTCGTCGAGCACCGCGGCTTGCCGGGCGTCGGGACCGGCCGCCTCCATGCGGCGGCAGTCGTCGCCGGCGACGAAGCCGACGATGGCGCCGTGGGACGCGTCGTCGGGCGAGTTGTCGAACGCGCTCTCGAGGACGGACCCCGGGGCGACGATCTGCCCGTTGAGCCCGTCGGCGCGCCAGAAGGGCTCCTCGTAGATGACATGGACCTTGGTGACGGCGCCCATCGGCATCCGCTGGCAGAGCTGGTCCCTGTTGCCGGGGAGCGGCGGCGAGTAGTCGAGGCGGCCGCAGAGCGCCGGTGCCATGGCGAAGATGGCGCGACGGGCGCGCACGTGCACGACGTCGACGGGCGGGGCGGGGCGGGCGGTGACCGTCACGTAGCCGGGACCGTAGGCGACTTCTTCGACCGGGGCGCCGAGGAGGACACGCTCCCCCAGCTCGGCCGCCATACCCTCGGCCAGCTGCTGGGACCCACCGGCGAAGCGCCGCTCCTGGGCGCCACCCGTGGTGCGGGCGAGATTGGTCAGCCCGCCGCCGGAGTGGAGGTAGAAGAGGGCGAAGAGGAGCGACAGCTCGCCCGGTCCGGTGCCGAAGATGGCCTTGACCGCCACCTCCAGGATGGCCCGCGCCGATGCGGACGTCAGATGGGTGTCGAAGTAGGTGGCGAGCGTCTGCGCATCGAGCGCGGCGGCGTCGGCGGCGTTCCAGGGTGCGTCGAGGGGGACGTCGAAGGACGCCAGGTCGAGGTCGAGCATGCAGGCGATCCCGTCGGCCGCGCCCTCGGGGTCCGAGGTCGGGACGAGCCCGACGTAGGTGTGCCGGTCGCCGTCCCGCAGCTCGACCCCCTGCCCCTCCGTCCAGGTCGGGAAGGTGGCGACGCCGAGCTCGGCCGCCAGCGCGGCCAGGTGGTCCTGGGTCGGCCCCATCCACTGGCCGCCGCGGTCGATGGTGAAGCCGGCCCCACTGACCTCGGTGAAGGAGCGGCCGCCGACACGCGGGCGGGCGTCGAGCACCAGCGTGTCGACCCCGGCGCGGGCCAGGCGGCGGGCGGCGGCCAGGCCCGAATAGCCGGCACCGACGACGACCACCTCGCACTCACGGACCTGCTCGGCCACGGCCCAACCCTCCCGATGGGGCATCGGCCACCCCGTTCGGCCACGATAGGCGCAGGTCCGGCGGGTGCTGCGCGCACCCCCTCTGTACCGTGCGGAGTGTGGTCATGACGTTCGAGGGCTTGGAGAACGACACCTGGGACAGCCTCCCTGGCGCCAGTCGCCTCACCGTGACCCAACGCGAGGCGATCGAGTCGGACAAGCCGCTCCTCTGTGTGGTGGCCGGCGCCGGTGCCGGCAAGACGAGGGTGCTCACGCTGCGCGTGGCGCGGCGGGTGCGTGAGGGGTCGATCGAGCCGGACCGCACCCTTGTGACGACCTTCAGCCGCAAGGCGGCCGACGAGCTGCGGACCCGCCTCTGGTCGCTGGGGGTGTCAGGGGTCAAGGCCGGCACCTTCCACCGCACTGCGCTGGGCCTGTTGCGCGAGCACCGCGAGCTGCGGGGCCGACCCCTCCCCCAGCTGCTGCCCGACCGTCGGCGCCTGCTGGCCGAGGTGACGACCGGCGATGCCCGGCGGACCCGCGCCCTCGACGGCGAGATCGGATGGGCCAAGGCCCGGCTCGTCACGCCCGAGCAGTACGAGGCCGAGGCCCGCCGGCACCGTCGGCGAAGCGGTATGCGCGCCGAGCAGGTGGCGGACGCCTTCGCCAAGTACGAGGCGGAACGCAGCCGCCGGCGCCTCCTCGACTTCGACGATCTCATCGTGTCCTGTGCCGACGCGCTGGCCGGCGACACCGAGTTCGCCGACTCCATCCGCTGGCGCACCCGGCACCTGTTCGTCGACGAGATGCAGGACGTCAACCCGGCCCAGTTCCGGTTGTTGACCGCCATGCTGGCCGACGAGCCAGACCTCTTCGTCGTCGGTGACCCGAACCAGTCGGTCTACGGATTCAACGGCGCCGACCCCACGCTGCTCGACAGGCTGCCCGACATTCTGCGGGGGACCGCCGTCATCCGCCTGGACGAGAACCATCGCTGCACGCCGCAGGTCGTGGCCGTGGCGACGGCGGTCCTGCGGGAGGGCGGCGCGTTCGGGACGGACGGTGAGGTGGCCCTCCCCCGCACGACGCGCGTGGACGGTCCGGTCCCCAAGGTGGTGTCGCACGCCTCGGAGGAGGACGAGGCGTCCTGGGTGGCCGCCCAGGTCAAGCGGTCTCGCACGCCCGGGCGGCAGTGGTCCAGCATCGCCGTGCTGACCCGGACCAACGCGCAACTGGCCGTGGTGCAGGCGGCCCTGGACAAGGCGCGGGTGCCCAACCTCGTCGCCGGCGCCGACCTCGGCCCGGCCTCGGACCTCCGTGGAGACGGCGACAAGCACGACGCAGACCCGGACGAATGGTTCCGGGAACGTGAGGCCCCGGTCGACCGGGACCGCGTCGTGCTGACCACGTTCCACCGCGCCAAGGGCCTGCAGTGGCCGACGGTGATCGTCCTGGGCCTGGGCGCCGGCCTCATGCCCATCGCATCCGCGCAGACCCCCGCCGCCATCGACGAGGAGCGGCGGCTGCTCTACGTGGCGCTGACCCGCTCCGAAGAGGAACTGTGGTGCAGTTGGTACGACGACGCCGGTCCCGGGTCGGGGTCCCGGGCCGGCCGCGGCCCCAGTCCCTGGCTGGCGGCGATCGAGCGGTCCATCGCCGAGCTGGAGAAGGAGGCGGCACCGACGGAGGCGGCCGAGGTTTCCCGTCGCGTCGCGGAACTGCGCCGGCTGTTGGACGAGGGCGCAGAGAGCGCAGAGGGCGCTGCGGGCGCTGCGGGCGGAGACGACCACCACTAAGGGCCGGTAAGGTCGGGCCGCCCGATGTCGGAACTTCTGGAACAGCTGCGTAAGGCCGTCGGCGACGGCAACGTCCTCGCAGGTGAGGCCGTGCACGCGGACTACACACACGACGAGGCGCTCACGAGCACGCCGGTGGTCCCGCTGGCTGTCGTGCTGCCGGATTCGACCGGCGAGGTGTCCGAGATCCTGCAGGTGGCCAACGAGCGTGGCGTCCCGGTGGTCGCCCGCGGCAGCGGTACCGGACTCTCGGGTGCGGCGGTCCCGGTGGCCGACGGCATCCTGCTCGCGTTCGACCGCATGAGGCGGATCCTCGAGATCGACACGGAGAACCAGGTCGCTGTGGTGCAGCCGGGTGTGACACTGGAACAGCTCAACGGCGAACTGGCCCCGCTCGGACTGATCTATCCGGTGTCGCCGGGCGAGCAGAGCGGCTCGCTGGGTGGAAACGTGGCGACCAACGCCGGGGGCATGCGCGCCGTCCGTTACGGGGTTACCCGCCATCACGTGCTCGGGCTCGAGGTGGTGCTGGCCGACGGGACCGTCCTGCGCACCGGCGGCAAATTCGTCAAGTGCTCGAGCGGCTACGACCTGACCCAACTGCTCATCGGCTCCGAAGGGACCCTGGCCATCACCACCGAGGTGACCGTGAAGCTCGAGCCCCGCTTCACTGCGTCGTCGACGGTCCTGGCGCCGTTCGCCACCCTGTCGGGGGTGGCCCATGCGGTGCCGCACATCGTGCAGAGCGGCATCAACCCCTCCATCCTCGAGTACGTCGACATCCTGGTCATGGGCGGCATCACCCAGGCGGCGGGGCTCGACCTCGGCGTCCCTGACGAGGTCAAGGCCCGCACGCTCGCCTATCTGGTGGTGGTGCTGGAGGGCATGGACGCCGGCCGGGTCGACGAGGACGTCGAGCGCCTCGCCACGCAGCTCGAGGGGTTGGGCGCGCTCGACGTGTACGTACTGCCCCCGACGTCGGGGGCGCAGCTGATCGCCGCCAGGGAGCGGGCGTTCTTCGTCGGCAAGGCCGCCGGGTGCGACGACCTCATCGACGCGGTGCTGCCTCGGGCCTCCATCCCCGACTACCTGGAGCAGGTGGCCCTGCTGGCGCAGGAGCACGGCGCCCTGATTTCCGGTTGCGGACACATCGGGGACGGCAACGTCCACATCACCGTGTTCCAGCCCGACGACGAGCGACGGCACGCACTGATGCACTCGAGCTTCGAGCTGGCGCTGTCGGTCGGGGGCGCCATTTCGGGCGAACACGGCATCGGGACGGCCAAACAGCCCTACTTCCTGGAGTTGGGGGATCCGGTGTCACTCGAGCTCATGCGGTCCATCAAGCGGACCTTCGACCCCCGGGGCATCCTGGGCCCGGACCGGCTGCTCGGCCTGGCGCGCAGCGGAGCATCCGCGTGAACGGGGCCCGCACCCTTCTGTCCACCCTCGTCGATGCCGGCGTCGACGTGTGCTTCGCCAATCCGGGGACTTCCGAGATGCACTTCGTCGCCGCCCTCGACGACGTGCCGGCCATGCGGGGCGTGCTGTGCCTCTTCGAGGGCGTCGTCACCGGCGCCGCTGACGGATACGGCCGCGTCGCGGATCGCCCGGCGGCGACGCTGCTGCACCTGGGCCCGGGCCTGGGCAACGGTTTGGCCAACTTGCACAACGCCCGCCGGGCCCGGACACCGATCGTCAACATCGTGGGTGACCATGCGACGTACCACACGCGTTACGACGCTCCGCTGGAGTCCGACATCGCTTCGATCGCCAGCCCCGTGTCGGGGTGGTACCGCTCGACGGCGAGGGCCGACGACGTCGCAGCGGACGCTGCCGATGCGGTCGCCGCAGCCCTGGGGCCCCCGGGCTGCGTGGCCACCCTGGTCCTGCCGGCCGACGCGTCGTGGTCCGAGTCGGGTACCGGCCCCTGTCCACCCCGGCAACGTGCCCGGGCGAGCACGGTGGCCGGCGAGACCATCGACGAGGTGGCCAAGGCTCTCCGGAGCGGCGAGCGCGCCGCGCTCCTGCTCGGTGGCCGGGCACTCCGGGCCCCCGGTCTGCGTGCGGCCAGCCGCGTCGCCGTGACGACCGGCGCGGCGCTGCTGAGCGAGACCTTCCCGGCCAACCTCGAACGGGGGGCGGGCATCCCGGCGGTCGACCGGTTGGCCTACCTGTCGGAGATGGCGCAGGCGCAGCTCGACGGGGTCCGGCATCTCGTCCTGGTCGACGCCAAGTCGCCGGTGTCCTTCTTCGCCTACCCCGACAAGGCGAGCGATCTGGTTCCCCCTCGATGCACGGTGCACACCCTGGCCCGGCCGGGCGAGGATGCCGCCGGCGCGCTCGAAGCACTGGCCGACGCCGTGGGCGCGCCCGAGGACGGGGGCCTCCCGGCACCCGCGGGCCGCCCGGACCGTCCCACCGGCGTGGTCACGGCGGAGACGCTGGCGGCGGCGGTCGGTGCCACCCTCCCGGAGGGTTCCATCGTCGTCGACGAGGGGAACACGTCGGGCCTCTTCGTTCCGGCCGCGACGGCGGGCGCGCCGCGCCATGACTGGCTGACCCTCACCGGCGGCGCCATCGGGATCGGTCTGCCGATGGCGACCGGCGCCGCGGTGGCGGCTCCGGAGCGTCCCGTTCTCTGCCTGCAGGCGGACGGCAGCGCCATGTACACGCTTCAGGCGCTCTGGACACAAGCGCGTGAGCGGCTGAACGTCACGACATTGGTGCTCTCCAACCGGAGTTACGCCATTCTCAACATGGAACTGCACCGGGTGGGGGCAGACGCCGGCGGCCCGCTCGCCCGCCGGTTGCTCGATCTCACCGATCCCGAACTCGACTTCTGCGACCTCGCGCGAGGCATGGGCGTACCGGCGCGCCGGGTCGAGAACGCCGAAGACCTCACGGCGGCGTTGGCGGCCGGCTTCTCCGAGGCGGGTCCGACCGTCATTGAGGTCTTGCTCTAAGGCGCTTTGGACAACGGCCGGACAACGATCCAACGCGGAGACAACAAAGCCTTCTCCGCACCCCCAATAGGTCCCAACGGCTCTATAGCGCCCCAAATGGGGCTGTCAGCATGCAATTCGAAGAGGGTGCTCCCAACCAGGTACACCCGGGGACGGTCTTTACCGAGGAGAGACAGATGCAGATGGAAATGGACAGCCGCCATCCCTCCTCGGATCCTCGGGTGATGGATGAGGCCCTCGAGCGGCTGCGGCAGGACCTCCTGCACACCCCACCGGTGACCCCCGAACAGGACGACGTCGTCGATGAGGCGGACATCATCGACTACGCCTCGGTCGAGTTCGAGGTGGAGCGGATGCGCAAGCGACTGGCCGTGTGGGAGATCTTCATGGCCTACATGCGCGACGGAGCCACCAGCTGGTCCAAGGTCCAGCAGTCGCTGAGTGAAGAGGATTTCGAGAAGATCATCGCCATCTGCGACGGCGTGCCGTTGCGCGACCTGCTGCTGGACCTGCGGTAAGGACCGATCGAAAGGCGAGACCCACACCGACCCTTCCGACGTGTGACCGAGCAGCGGCGGCTGCTCTTGGCGACGGTCAGACGTTCTCGGGAACCGGTGGAGAAGGTGCATGGCCGGGCGACGACGGTCGTTGCTTGGCGAAGGCCATGCACCTTCGGGTCATCCGGCCCTCAAGAGTCGGCGAAGTCCACCACGACGGGAGCGTGATCGGAGGGCTTCTGCCCCTTGCGGGCGTCGCGATCTCTGAATGACCCGGTGGCCCGCTGCACGAGGTCATCGCTCACGAGGATCAGGTCGATGCGCAACCCGCGTCCCTGGTGGAAGTCACCCGCCCGGTAGTCCCACCACGTGAAGGTCCCGGGGTCGTTGAAGCGGCGGAACACATCGTCCAGGCCCCAGCCTTCGACGCCGCGAAGCGCGGCGCGCTCGGGCTCGCTGACGTGGGTGGCACCCACGAAGGCAGCCGGGTCCCAGACATCGCCGTCGTCGGGCGCCACGTTGAAGTCGCCGCATACCGCCACGGAGGAGCCCGGGGGGCACAACTGATCGAGTGTGGCGCGGAGACGGGCCAGCCAGGCCAACTTGACCTCGTACATCTCGTTGTCGAGAGCCCGCCCGTTGGGCACGTAGACGGAGAAGACGCGGGTTCCCGCGCACTCCGCCGACACGATCCGCCTTCCTGCGTCGTCATCGGAGGTGCCGAAGCCCCGGGTCACCCCGGCGAGCCCGACCCTGCTGACGATGGCCACGCCGTTCCAGCGCCCGTCGCCGTAGTGGAGGGACTCATAGCCCAGTTCCGCGAAGGCCTCCTCGGGGAACTTGTCGTCCGCCTGCTTGGTCTCCTGCATGCAGAGCACGTCGGGCTGTTGCTGCTCGATCCACTCGGTGACCCGTGGCAGACGGGCCGTCAGTGAATTCACGTTCCACGTCGCCAAGCGCATCAGTTCGCTCCTCCGTCGACGATGACGAAAAGCAGATCGGCCTCGCAGGCGGTCTGGCCGTCCACCGACGCCCTTCCGTGCCCCTTCCCCGCCCGGGCGGACAACCGGTCCATGGTCACCTCGAGATCGAGGGTCTCGCCGGGGAGCACCTGGCGGCGGAACCGGGCCCGTTCGATGCCGCCAAAGAGCGGCAACTTGCCGGCGTAGCGCTCGTCGAGGAGGACGGCGATGCCCCCCAGCTGCGCCATCGATTCGACCATCAGCACCCCAGGGAGCGTCGGACGGCCGGGAAAGTGACCACCGAAGAACGCTTCTTCTCCCGTGAGCTCCCACCGTCCTCGGGCGGAGACGCCGGGCTCGACCGCGGTCAGCTCGCTGACAAAGAGAAAGGGCGGGCGATGGGGCAGGACGTCGGCGGGCCGGGGAAGCTCCATCATGGGTGCCCGCCGTCCCTTTCACTCACCGGGCGCTCCGCTTCCCGGCCTTCTTGGCCGGGACCTTCTTGGCCGGGACCTTCTTGGCCGGGACCTTCTTGGCCGGGACCTTCTTGGCCTTGGCGGCCTTCTTCGCCGCGGCCTTCTTGGGCGCCTTCTTGGCGGCGACAGCCGCCACCGCCTTCTTCGCCGCCTTCTTCGCGGGTGCCGCGGCCTTCTTGGCGGCCGCCTTCTTGGTGGACCGAGCCGCCTTCGTCGTCGGTACCCGCTTCGCCGCCGGGGACGGTGCGGGGGCCACCTTCTCCGCGGGGACCACCTTCTTGGCATCCGGCGCGCCCGGCGGGATCGCCAGTTCGGCCACCCTGCGGGGTGGGTCCAACCCAGCCAGGACGAAGGAACGCACCTCGCCCTTCTTGAGCACCTGCCGGGCCTTCGTCGGCGGTGGTGTGCCCATGGCGGTCAGCGGGATGTAGCAGTGCAGGGCCCCGCCAGCCGGTAGCGGGACGTCGACCATGGCCCCGTGCGACGTGAACGACACCACCTCACCCTGAATCGTGCTCCCCACGGGGAAGGCGGCCACGAAATTGATGAACGTCAACGGCTCGTTGACCGCCGGTGGCGGTGTCGAGCGCTGCTTCTGGCGTCCACCACCATGGCCCGACGGCGCGTCGCCCTTGCCGTCGGTGCCGCCGCGGGCGGGCAGGTCCTTCTTGGCCTTGGCCCGCCTCTCCGGCGCGGCCTTCTTGGCCGCCGCGTGCTTCTTGGCCGAGCCCCGGGACTTGGCGGGCGTCGGCGGATGCAGCGCCTCCTCGACCGCTTCGTCGATGGCGCTCGAGAACACCGGGTTGACGTTGGCCCGGCCCGGGGGCGGCGAGGTGGGCGTGATCGGCCACGACGTGTCGACCGGTGGCGCCGGCTGCACCTGCTTCGTGGCGCTCTTGCGCGCCTTGGACGACTTCTTCGCCGCCTTCTTTGCTGCCTTGGCCAGCTCGGCGGCCTTGGCCGGGGCCGAATCGGGGTCCTTCTTTGCCCGGGCCTCGGCCGTGGCGGCCCGGCTCTTGGGCCCGCGGATCGGCAGCCGGGGCGTGAAGATCCAGCCCACGCCGGGCACCGGCTTGCCGCCGATCAGCCGACCGTCGTCGAAGAGCCAGGGGTGCTCCCCGTGGAATTCCTGAAAGGAGTCGTTGGACAACACCATCGCACCGGTGCGCTCCGCGATGCGTAGCACGAACGCGTCGCCGCGCCCGATGGCGCCGGCCGGCGGCGAGATGATCTCGCCATTGAGCATGGCCTGACGCACTTCTTCACGCTCGGCGTCCGCCACCCGGTGCTCGAAGGTGGCGTCGACGACGACGATGATGCTGGCGTCGGGGTCCTCGGAGGCGTACGCGCGCACGGCCTCGTCGAGTTGCTTGAGGCTGGGGAACGTTCGTCCTTCAGTGGCCAGGTTGGACCCGTCCACCACGACGTGGTGCGATTCAGCCAATGGCACGTCGCAAGAGATCGGCCTGCTCAAGCTGGTGCAGGGCGGCGCTCCCGATCGCAGGGCTGGCCGATTCGGGCCGGCTCACGTGGCGCAGGCGTAGGCGCTCGGGGAGACAGGCGTGGAGGCGGGCATGCACGAAGAACCAGGCTCCCATGTTCTCGGGCTCCTCCTGGAGCCACACCACCTCCGACGCCTCGCCGTAGCGTTCGAAGACGGCGGTCAGGGACGGGAGGGGCCAGGGATACAGCTGCTCGACCCGCACGACGGCCACGCCGGAGGCCTCGGCGGGGTCCAGGTCGCCGCGGTGCTGCAACGCCTCGTGGGCGATCTTCCCGCTGCAGAGCACGATGCGCCGGACCGCCGAGGGATCCTCGATCGAGGAGTCGTCGATGACGTGCTGGAAGGAGCCTGCCTCCAGCTCGGCGAAGGTCGAGCGTGTGGCATGCGCCCGCAGCATCGACTTGGGGGTCACCACGACGAGCGGGCGCTTCGGCGTCGCCTTGGCCTGCGAGCGCAACAGGTGGAAGTACTGCGCGGACGTCGAGGGCATCGTCACCCGCAGGTTGCCCCGCGCCGAGAGCGACAGGAAGCGCTCGTAGCGCGCCGACGAGTGCTCAGGGCCTTGGCCCTCGTACCCGTGGGGCAGCAACAGGACGAGGCCGGCGAATTGTCCCCACTTGTTCTCCGCGGCGACCATGAAGTTGTCGATGATGATCTGGGCGCCGTTGGCGAAGTCACCGAACTGCGCCTCCCAGGCCACCAGCGCCTCCGGCGCCTCGA
The DNA here is from genome assembly GCA_963804055.1 of uncultured Acidimicrobiaceae bacterium. GTDB lineage: Bacteria > Actinomycetota > Acidimicrobiia > Acidimicrobiales > RAAP-2 > Bog-473. The sequence continues at coordinate 355,536 of CAWDOU010000013.1, forward strand.
CCGAGTAGCCGTACTCGAACCCGACGGCGGCGTACTCCGAGAGCAGCGAGTCGCGCACGGTGAAGTTGCCCATGGGTCCGGAGGGCTCCAGTGCGTCGGCGCCGATGCGGTGGAGGCCGTCGCGGATATGAGCCAGGGGAACGTACTCCTCGCCGTTGGAGTAGTCGACGAGGACGGCGTGGCGATGACTGAAGGTGCCGCGGCGCGTGTCCTGGCCTGTGAGGCGGACGTTGACCCCCTCGTACATGAGCGAGCCGATGGCCAGGGCCTCGGCCAACGCCCAATCGACATCGCCGCCGGCCACGAGCTGGTCGCGCTGGACGAATTGGCGCTCCAGCTTCGGGTGGATCATGAAGCCGTCCGGCACCGATCGCACCACGGAGGACAGGGCCCGCAGGACATCGGGCGCGACGCCGGTCTCGGCGGACGGCGGGTCGCCCGGCCCGGGCTCTGGCGTGGGCAGCTCGGTCGGGGCCAGCGAGGGCTCGCCCCGGACCTCGTCGAGCACGACCTGCAGGCTCGCGTTGAAGTCGTCGAGTGCCGACTCCGCCTCGTCGAGCGTGATGTCGCCCCGTCGCACGAGGGACTCGGTGTAGAGCTTGCGCACCGAGCGCTTGGCCTCGATCCGCTGGTACATCAGCGGCTGGGTGTAGCTGGGGTCGTCGCCCTCGTTGTGCCCGTGCTTGCGGTAACAGACGAGGTCGATGACGACGTCCTTGTGGAAGGTCTGTCGGAATGTGAAGGCCAGCCGGGCCGCCCGCACACACGCCTCGGGGTCGTCGCCGTTCACGTGGAAGATCGGGGCCTGCACCATTTTCGCCACGTCGGTCGGGTACACCGACGTCCGCGCCGACGCGGGCGCAGTCGTGAAGCCGAGTTGGTTGTTGATGACGACGTGCACGGTGCCGCCGGTCCGGTACCCGGAGAGCCCGGACAGGTTGAGCGTCTCGGCCACCACGCCCTGCCCGGCGAAGGCGGCGTCGCCGTGCACGAGGACTGACATGCAGGGGAACCCGTCGACTCCCTCCAACGCGGCAGCAGGCGTCCCGTCGGTCGGCGGGGAGATCCTGTCCTGCTTGGCCCGCGTCATCCCCTCCACAACGGGATCCACCGCCTCGAGATGCGAGGGGTTGGACGCCAGTGTGATGGGAAGCTCCTCTCCTGCGCTGCCGTGGAACACACCACGGGCGCCCTTGTGGTACTTCACATCGCCGGAGCCCTGCACCGACTCGGGATCGAGGTTGCCCTCGAACTCCTCGAAGATTTCGCGGTACGACTTGCCAACGATGTTGGCCAGCACGTTGAGGCGGCCACGATGGGCCATCCCCATCACGACCTCGGCCACGCCCGAGCCTGCGGCGGCGTCGAGCAGTGCGTCGAGCAGGACGATGGTCGACTCCGCGCCTTCCAGGCCGAAGCGCTTCTGCCCGACGTAGCGGGTGTGGAGGAAGCGCTCGAACACCTCCGCCGCGTTGAGGCGTCCGAGGATGTGCCGCTGCTCGTCCAGGTTGAGGGTGCTCGGATGGCCTTCGACGTGCTGCTGGATCCAGCGCTTCTGCTCGGGGTCCTGAATGTGCATGTACTCGATGGCCAGGGTGCGGCAGTAGGCGTCGCGCAGGACGTGGAGGATCTCGTCGAGCGTGGCCACGTCGCGCCCGGCCAGGCCATCGGCGACGAACTGGCGCGGCAGGTCCCAGATGGTCAGCCCGTAGGTGAGCGGGTCGAGCTCGGGATGGATGTGCGGGGGCTCGGCATCGAGCGGGTCCAGGTGGGCGATGAGGTGACCGCGCACCCGGTACATGTTGATCAGCGTCTGCACGTGCACCTGCTTGACCAGGCGTTGGTGCTCTCCCTCCTCGCTGCCGGCGCCGGCGTTGCTGTCCACCTGCCAGCGGACGGGCTCGTAGGGCACGCCCATCGACTCGAAGAGGTCGTCGTAGAACCGGTCGGCGCCCGTGATGAGTGCCGCGACGCGGCCGAGGAAGAGGCCCGACTCGGCTCCTTGAATGATGCGGTGGTCGTAGGTGGACGTGAGTGTGACCACCTTGCCGAGGCCCAACTGGGCCAGGACGCGGGGGTCGGCCGCCTCGAAACCGGCGGGGTAGCCCAGTGCCCCGACACCGATGATGGCGCCCTGCCCGGGCATGAGGCGCGGCACGGACTGCACGGTGCCGAGCGTCCCGGGGTTGGTCAGCGAGACGGTCGTACCGGCGAAGTCGTCAGGGGCGATCCTGTTGGTGTGGATCTTGCGGACGAGGTCCTCGTAGGCCAGCACGAAGGAGCGGAAGTCGAGGGTGTCGGCATCCTTGATGCACGGCACGAGCAGCGTCCGGCTCCCGTCGCTCTTCTCCTGGTCGACCGCCAGACCCAGCCCCACATGCTTGTGGTGGATGACACCCGGCTTCCCCTTGCCGTCGGCGTCGGGCACGAAGGCGGAGTTGAGTGCGGGCACATCGAGCAGGGCGCGCACCACGGCGTAGCCGATGATGTGCGTGAAACTCACCTTCGCCCCAGTGGTCCGCGCCAGCTGATTGTTCAGGATGAGACGGTTGACCTCGAGGAGCCGCGCCGGCACGGTCCGCACGCTGGTCGCCGTGGGGACGGCCAGGCTGGCCTCCATGTTGGCGACGATCCGCGAGGCCGCACCGCGCAGCGGGGTGGCCTCCTCCTTTCCCGCCGGTACCGAGGGTGCCGGAGCCGGGGCGGTGGCCGCCGGCACGGCGGCTCCCTGCGGGGCCGCAGCGGCCGCGGTCTCGGCCGGGGACGGTGCGCTTGCCGTCGCCGGGGTCTGGGCCTGGGGCTGAGGCGCCGGGACGGGAGCGGGCCGGTAGTCGGCGAAGAACTCCCGCCAGCTCTCGCTGACCGAGTCCGGGTCGGCCAGGAAGCGGTCGTACATGTCGTCGACCAGCCAGGCATTGGGGCCGAACGAGCCCCCCGCACTGCCGAACTGGGTCATGGGCCAACCCTACCGGCGACGATCGGGTCTCATGGGCAGTCCGGGTAGCGTCTGCCCTGCCCATGAGCTATCCGGCCGGCCTCCACGTGACGACGCGGCCGTCCTCCGCCCCGGGCGGCGTCCCGGTCGGCGGACGGGAGGGAGGGCCGGGCGGCGACGGGCCGGGTGGCGGAGCCGGGACCGTCGTGTTCGTCCACGGGTCGCTCGACCGGGGTGACAGCTTCCGGCTGGCCATGCGCCGGCTCCCCGAGTTCGCCACGCTCGCCTACGACCGGCGGGGCTACCAGGGCTCCCGGGACGGCGGGATCGTCGACCTCGGGGGCCACATCGACGACCTGCTGGCCATCGCCGACGCGGCGCGCGCCGACACGGGCGGCCCGGTGGTGGCCATCGGCCACAGCCTCGGGGGCAACGTCGTCCTCGGCGCTGCGTTGGCGTCGCCTCGTGCCTTCGCCTCCGTCGGAGTGTTCGAGCCGCCTCTGCCGTGGCTGGGTTACCGCCGGCAGGGCGCCACCCCGTGGCCGCCCCTCTCCGACGATCCCGGCGACGAGGCGGAGCGCTTCTTCAAGCGCATGGTCGGGGAAGGTTCATGGGACCGCCTGACCGAGAGCGGCCGGGCGACGCGCCGCGCCGACGGCCCCGCTCTGGTGGCCGATCTGCGCAACATGCGAACCGAGCGCCCGCCCTTCGACGTCACCACCCTCGACGTCCCCGCCGTCTTCGGCCGCGGTGGCGAGCAGTCGGCGCCGCACCACCGCAGCACGGTCGAGTGGCTCGGCGCCAACGTCCCCGGTGCCGTCGTGTACGAGATCACCAACGCGCAGCATGGGGCGCATCTGTCGCATCCAGACCACTTCGCCGCCATGGTGCGTATGGTGGTGGAGCGGGCTCGGGGCGCCGACTCGGCCCTCTGAACGTCAGGCCGACGAGAAGGGCGGCAGCCCGCCGTCGCTGACCGCTTCCTGCGTGGCGTGGTGCGGGTGCTTGAGGCGCCGCGACAGCATCTCGTCGTACTCGACCCCCTTGCCCTCGCTCTTCATGCCGGTGATCAACGGCGAGTTGGAAAGGAACACCGCGCCGAGGAACATGACGAGGAGCGAGAGGGCTTCGAGTGGCCCATAGGGGCCCGACGTGCGCAACGAATCGCCGAAGAGGGCGATGCCGATGCTGATACTGGCGAGGGGATCGACCAGGACGAGGGTCGACTGGGACGCGGCCAACGGGCCGGCGTGGAAGGCGTTCTGGGTCAGGAAGAGGCCGAGCAGGCCGAAGACGATCACCCCGTACGTCTGCCAGTGCACGAACAGGGTCAGCCAGTTGGTTGCTGCGTAGTCGCTCACCACCTTGATCAGCGCCGCGGTGAACGCGTAGGAGATGGCGGCCGCGGTCCCGAACATCGCCGCCTTCCACCAGCGTGGTCCCCATCGGGTGGCCACCACGGCGACGATGATGAGGGCGGTTGCGCCGCCACCGACGACGATCCATCCGAGATTGGTGGGCACCTCGTTTCCGCCACCCGGGTCGGCGAAGAACAGGAAGCCCGAAAGGCCGAAGGCGATGGCCCCGGCGCCGACCCACTCCCGGATGGAGATGGAGAAGCGGAAATAGGTCCCGAGGATGGCCACCAGGAACAGCAACTCCATGGTCAGGATCGGCTGGACCACCGACAGCCGCCCGATGTGCAGCGCGAAGGCCTGCAACAAGAACGCGCAAATCATGAAGCCGAAGCCCAGGAGCCACACGCCCCGGCGGATGGCATGGGCCATCAGGCTGAGGCGCATGGTGGACTCCTCAGGGGCGTCTTCGACACCCATGCGTTGGAACACGCTGGTCAGCGCATTCGAGAGAGCCGCAGCTACCGCAAGGACATAGACCATCGCCTCGAGGTGAATTTAGTGGTCAGTTTCACAGATCACGCAGGGAGCTCTCAGCTGACACTCAGGTACTGTCTGACGCGTCAGATTTCATGTGCGCGCACGATTCCTGTGCAAACGCCCGCTGCATACCCGGATCGAGACACACAGTGCCGCGAAATTTGCAGGAATCCTTGGGAAGTTGACCATACAAAATGTGGCAATTGCGTTACATTTGCGACCACCTTCCGACATTGACAGTGGACATTGCAGCACCGGGCAGTGCGGAAGTCGTGGTTATCGGCCGTCACCGGGGCGACCGATGAGCAAGGGAGCACAATGGGACTCAAGGGGTATTTGAAGCGGTCGGCGTTCGCCGCCATGGCAGCCGCGGCGCTGTCCGTGTCGTTCATCGCCGTCGCGCCGACGACGAGCGGCGCGGCAACGAAGGCGTCGTCGTCCGGTGGGACGGCCACCATGGCGCTCGACGAGAACCTGGCCGGGTTCAACATCAACACCTCGGCCGCTTCGGAGTTCGTACTCCAAGAGATCATGAACATGGTGTGGCCCCAGGCCTTCATCGTGAACAACAAGCTGCAGCCCGTCCTGAACGACCAACTCCTGGAGAGCGCTTCCGTCACCGGGAGCAACCCCCAGACAGTCGTCTACAAGATCAACCCCAAGGCCGTGTGGTCCGACGGCACACCGATCACCGCTGACGACTTCATCTACAACTGGCAGGCCCAGAGCGGGAACTCCACCTACACCGACGTCGGCGCGCAGCCCTACGACGACGCGTCGACCGCCGGCTACAACCAGATCGCGTCCGTGGTCGGCTCCGACCCCTCCGGGGGGGCCGCCTGTGACCCGGGCAGCACGGCCAACCGCAACGTCGGGCTCTGCCCCAACGGCCGCACTGTCACCGTGACCTTCAAGCCGTCCTTCGCGGACTGGCGGGCGCTCTACACCGACATCGTCCCGGCCCACATCGCCCGGACGGTCGGCTGGAACACCGGCTTCGCCGGCCCCGCCCAGGCCATCTCGGGCAGTTGGTACACGATCACCAGCTACAACGCGAACCAGTCGCTCGTGCTGACGCGCAACCCGTCCTACTGGGGCACGCCGGGCAAGCTGAACAAGATCGTCTTCCAGTTCTTCTCGGACGACAGCCAGCTGGTTCCCGCGCTCCAGAACAAGGAGATCAACATCTTCAACCCCTCGACCGTGAACCTGTCCATCGTCCAGACGGCCAATCAGGTCCCTGGAACGAAGACGGCGACCCTCCCGGGGCTGGAGTTCGAGCACTTCGACTTCAACCAGGCCGACCCCTACCTGGCCAAGCTCCAGGTGCGTGAGGCGATCGCTCACGGCGTCAACCGCCAGTCGATCATCACCCGCACCGTGGGCGAGATCGAGAAGGGCATCACGCCGCTCGGCAGCCGGATGCTCGTGTCGACCCAGAAGGGATACAAGGGCACCAGCTACGCCTTCAGCACGTCGCAGTCGATCAACCTGATGAAGGAAGCTGGGTTCAAGAAGGCCTCGGACGGCTACTTCCAGCCCGACTACGGCCCGCAGAAGGGCAAGGACCTCACCTTCACCATTCAGTCGACGTCGGGCAACACCATCCGCTCCCAGACGGAGCAGCTGTTCCAGGCCCAGATGAAGGCGATCGGGATCAAGATCAACATTCAGAACTACGACGCCAACACGTTCTTCGGGACCAACCTCCCGAACGGCACGTTCCAGATCGCCGAGTTCGCCTGGGTCACGACCCCCTTCGTCTCGGGCAACCAGCCCATCTACTGCTCGTACACCAACGGCAGTCAGTGCGACGAGAACTGGAACCACGCCGCCAACGCCGACGTCGACAAGCTGATGGCCTCCGGGTCGTCCGCCCCGAGCAACGCCCAGGAGATCGAGGACTACAACAAGGCCGATGCGATCCTCTGGCAGAACATGGTCACACTGCCGCTCTACCAGAAGCCGCAGTTCTTCGCGTGGTCCAGCAACCTGAAGGGCGTCCTGCCCAACACCTCGAGCGTGGGCGTCACCTGGAACGCCGAAGACTGGTCTCTCAGCTCGTAGTGAGTCGCTGAACGGGAGGGAGGGGTCGGCCGTGGGTCGGCCCCTCCCTCATCGCTTCCGATCCCACACGTAGAATCCGACCATGTTCGCCTACGTCATTAGGCGCTTTTTGATCAGCATCGTCGTCCTCTTCTTCGCGACGATCCTGGTCTTCCTTCTGGTCAGCACCGCAGGTGACCCCTTGGCGCTCCTGCGGGCCAACCCCCACACCCCGCACTCGACGATCGTCGCCCGCGAGCACCTGCTCCACCTGAACGACCCGCTGTGGCAGCGCTACTGGATCTGGTTCTCCAACGCCATTCAGGGCAACCTGGGCAACACCACCAAGGGACAGGCTGTCGCCCCGCAGCTGTGGTCGCACCTCTTCGTGACCCTGCGCATGGTGGTCGTCGCCACCGTCATCGCCGTCATCCTCGCCGTGGGCCTCGGCGTCTGGGCGGCCGTCCGGCAGAACAAGTTGACCGACCACGTGATCACGGTGACGAACTTCGTGTTCTTGGCCACGCCGGTCTTCGTGCTCGGCCTCGCCCTCAAGGAATTCGTGGCCATCCCCATCAATCAACATGCGGGGAGCACCATCTTCTACACCGACGGCGAGCAGAGCCCGACGCTCTCGGGCTCCTTCTTCAGCCGATTGCCCGACTACGCCGGCCACACCGCGCTACCCGCGTTGACGCTGATCCTGGTCTCCTACTCGGCCTGGGCCATCTACCAGCGCTCGTCCATGATTGAGACCCTCGACGCCGACCACGTGCGTCTGGCCCGAGCCAAGGGGCTGAGCCGCCGCCGGGTCCTGGTCCGCCACGTCCTGCGCAATGCGCTGATCCCCGTCACCACCGTGATCGCACTCGACTTCGCCGCCGTGCTGGGCGGAGCCATCCTCACCGAGTACGTGTTCGGCTGGCAGGGGCTCGGGACGTGGTACATCACAGGCGTCACCAACCTCGACGTCAACATCATGCTCGCCTATCTCCTCGTCACGGCCACCTTCGTCATCCTGTTCAACCTGCTCGCCGACATCCTCTACGGCGTCCTCGATCCGAGGATCCGCTATGCCTGATGAGGCCCGCGAGAATTTCGTCATTCAGACGCCGGAGTACGTCGCCGAAGCCGAGGCCGGCATGCACACTCTGGCCTCGCCCGGAGCCGGCCTCGGGCTGTCCGGGTCCGACACCTATGGGCTCAGCGGGGAGGCGAAGGGGCAATTCCGCATCGTCCTCGGGCGTTTCGTCCACCAACGACTCGCGATGTTGGGCCTCTGCATCTTCGTTCTGCTGGGTCTCGGCTCGGTGCTCGTCGGGCATTTCTGGCAGTTCAACTACACGGACATCACGAACAACCTCAACGACCCACCGTCGTGGACCAACCCCTTCGGCACCAACTCCATCGGCAACGACATGCTGGCCCAGGTCATGGCCGGGGTGCAGAAGGACATTGAGATCGCCCTCACCGTCGCCGCCATCGCGGTGCTCATCGGTGTGACCATCGGGGCCATCGCCGGCTTCTATCGGGGATGGGTTGACTCGCTCCTCATGCGGTTCGTCGACCTGGTCCTGGTGGTGCCCATCCTGGCCATCCTCATCCTCCTCTCGTCCAAGCTGGCCAAGCAGTCGAGCAACTGGTTGGGTCTGGCCCTCATCATCGGTCTGCTCTCGTGGACGTACGTCGCCCGTCTCGTCCGGGCCGACTTCCTGTCGCTGCGCGAACGGGACTTCGTGGAGGCGTCACGCGCGCTGGGGGCGACCAACCGGCGCATCATCGTGAAGCACATGCTGCCGAACGCCATCGGGCCGATCATCGTCAACGCCACGCTGACGGTCGCTCTGAGCATCATCCTCGAATCGACCCTCTCGTTCCTCGGGCTCGGCGTCCAGCCACCCAATGTGTCGCTGGGGCTGCTCGTCAGCCAGGGCCAGGACTCCGCCACGACAGAGTGGTGGCTCTTCGTCTTTCCGGTCGCCCTCCTGATCATCCTGATCCTCTCCATCTTCCTTATTGGCGACGGTCTGCGCGAGGCGTTCGATCCCAAGAAGAGCCGGGTGAGGGCCTGATGTCCGAGCCTGTTCTGCAGATCGAAGGGCTCGAGGTCGACTTCCCGACCAAGGACGGGGTCGTCCACGCCGTGCGCGGCGTGAGCCTGTCCCTCGCGCCCGGTGAGGTGCTGGGCATCGTCGGCGAGTCCGGGTCCGGCAAGTCGGTCACAGCGCTGGCCACCATGGGGTTGCTCCCGAAGGGTGCCGCTGTGCGGGGCTCCATCCGCTTCGATGACACAGAGCTCCTGGCGCTGAAGGAGAAGCAGCTGACCAATGTCCGGGGCACCGGCATCTCCATGATCTTCCAGGATCCGATGACGGCCCTCAATCCCGTCTACTCCATCGGATGGCAGATCGTGGAGGCGATCCAGGCCCACCAGGACATGACGAAGGAGGCCGCCCGCGCCCGCGCCATCGAACTGCTGGCCAAGGTCGGCATCCCCAACCCCGCAGAACGGGTCGACAACTACCCCCACGAATTCTCCGGAGGCATGCGGCAGCGGGCGGTCATCGCCATCGGCATGGCCAACGACCCGACGGTGATCCTGGCCGACGAGCCCACGACCGCTCTCGACGTCACCGTCCAGGCCCAGGTGCTGGACTCCCTCAAGACGGCGATGGCCGAGACGGGGGCCGCACTGCTGCTGATCACCCACGACCTCGGGGTCATCGCCGGGCTGGCCGACCGCGTCCTCGTGATGTACGCCGGACGTGCCGTCGAGACCGGTACCGCGGAAGACGTCTTCTACCGTCCCTCCATGCCGTACACGCTCGGGTTGCTCGGCTCGCTGCCGCGGGTCGACGGTGACGGGTCGGAGCGGCTGCGCCAGATCCCCGGGTCGCCTCCCTCCATGCTCGGCGACCGCGCGGGGTGCCCGTTCGCCCCCCGCTGCCCGCTCGCCACCGACCTCTGCCGCGAGACCGAGCCCGAGCTCGTTGTGGTGCCCTCGGTGACCTCCTCCGAAGGAGAGCACCGCGCCGCCTGTCACTACGCGGCAGCCGTGAGCCGCGGCGAACACGGGCAGGTCTTCTCCGACGGGGTCGTGGACAACGTGATCGCATGACCGGAATCCAGGACGGACAGGTGGGGGCAGCGACGACCACGGCGCCGCCATTGCTGGAGGTGACCGATCTGGTCAAGGAGTTCCCGATACGCGGCGGGACCTTCATCCGGCGCCGGGTCGGGGCGGTGCATGCCGTCTCGGGCGTCTCCTTCTCCATCTTCCCCGGGGAGACCCTCGGCCTGGTCGGCGAGTCGGGGTGCGGCAAGTCGACCACGGGACGCTCCGTGTTGCAGCTGACCAAGCCGACGTCGGGGTCGGTGAAGTTCGACGGCACGGAGCTGACCGAGCTCGGCACGGCCGACCTGCGGAGGATGCGCCGGGACATCCAGGTCGTGTTCCAGGACCCCTTCGCCTCGCTCGACCCGCGCCTCCCCATCGGCCAGGCCATTGCAGAACCGCTGCAGATCCACGGGTCGGGCGACCGGGCGGCCATACAGCACCGGGTCGCCGAGATGCTGAAGCTGGTCGGACTCGAGCCCTACCACGCCAACCGCTACCCCAACGAGTTCTCCGGGGGGCAACGCCAGCGCGTCGGCATCGCCCGCGCCCTGGCGCTCCAGCCCAAGCTGCTCGTCCTCGACGAGCCGGTGTCGGCACTCGACGTGTCCATTCAGGCGGGCGTGGTCAACCTGCTCGACGACCTGCAGCAGGAGCTGGGCGTCGCCTTCCTCTTCATTGCACACGACCTCTCGGTGGTCCGGCACATCTCAGACCGGGTGGCCGTCATGTACCTGGGCAAGATCGTCGAGATCGGCGACCGCACGAACGTGTACGAGCGGCCGGCCCACCCCTACACACAGGCCCTGCTCTCGGCCGTGCCGATCCCCGACCCCAGAGCCGAGCGGGCCCGCAAGCACATCGTCCTGGAGGGCGACGTGCCGAGCCCGCAATCACCTCCCTCGGGCTGCCGCTTCCGCACCCGCTGCTGGAAGGCCCAGGACATCTGCGCCACCGAAGAGCCCGCCCTGGTCGACCGGGGACAGGGGCATCCCGTCGCCTGCCACTTCGCCGAGATCGCCACCGTCGTCTGACCGCACGATGTGGCCCTGCCCGCACCACGGCAGGTCACGTACGAAAGCCCAGCTCCGGCGGTGGATCGCCGTCGGTCCGTACCCCCGGAGCGCCGCCTGGTGGAGCGGAGAGGGATAGCCCTTGTTCCGCTCGAAGGCGTAGGCCGGGAAGTGGTCCGCCTCCTGGCGCATGAGCCGGTCCCGCACCACCTTGGCCAGCACCGAGGCGGCCGCCACCGACGCACACTTGGCGTCGCCGTCGACCACCGGCCGCACCGTCCCCTCGAAGGGATCGTCGGGGTGGCGCAACAGGTCGACGGGGCCGTCGACGAGAACCGCCTGCGGCGACTGGCCGAGCCCGGCCAGGGCGCGACGCGCCGCCACCCGGAGTGCCTCGGTCATCCCCCACTCGTCGCACTCGGCCGGCGAGGCGTGCCCCACCGCCCAGGCCTGGCACCATGAGCCGACGGCGTCGAAGATCTCCTCCCGGCGCGCCTCGCTGAGCATCTTGGAGTCACGCAGCCACGTCGGCATCGACCGCAGCTGCACGCGAGGGCGCACGACGGCGACACCGACGGTCAAGGGTCCCGCCCAGGCGCCGCGGCCCACCTCGTCGAGGCCGGCGACCGACTCGAATCCCTGGGAGCGCAGACGGCGCTCCTCCTTGAGGTCGGGGGAGCAGACGGTCATCGGGTCATGCGCGCGCAGCCTCGTACGATGGGGGTGTGAGCAGCGGCGGGGAGGGAGGAGCGGAGGCACAGACGCGGTCGCCGCTCGTACCGGGGACGAAGGTGGACGTGCGCAACCGCTTCCAGGGCACGTGGGTGCGCGGTTTCGAGATCGCCGAGGTCACCGACGGCGGGTACCGCATCCGCCGCATGTCGGACGGCAGCGTCCTGGGCGAGCTGTTCTCACGGGACGACGTGCGCCGGGAGCGGTCGCGTCAGGGCTTCTGGTGGCACTGAGGCCTCAGCCCTTCTGGACCTTCAGCACGCCCTCGATGTAGTCGTCGATCGGAATGGCCGAGAGCGTGAGCGTCTTGAGGGTCCCGCGCGAGCCCAGGACCAGGGACACCCGGGCCATGGTGGTCTCGTCGGGGGCGTCGAGCACGGTGCAGAAGTCGTACTGCCCCAGCAGCGCCCATTGCGCCACCACGCGCACGCCCATGGCCTCCACCTCGGCATTCACCGCCTTGAGCCGGTCGGGGTTCTCGGTCAGGGTCGCCGCCCCGTCCGGCCCCACCGTCGAGAGCATGAGGAAGGTTGCCATGCCAGCACGCTACCGCAGGCGCCGGGACGGCCCCGGGGTCGGTCCGGTCAGCGCAGCTCGCCCCGGACCACCTTGCCGAGCGCATTGCGCGGCAGGGCGTCGATCAGGCGCACCTCGCGCGGGCACTTGAACGGCGCCAGCTCGGCTGCGGCCCTGGCCCGGAGGGAGCCGACGTCGGGATCCCCCACCACGTAGGCCACGACGGTCTCGCCCCACTCGGCCGAGGGCACTCCCACCACGGCGACCTCGACGACACCGGGATGCCGGGCCAGCACCGCCTCGACTTCGGCGGGATACACGTTGTGCCCGCCGGTGATGATCAGCTCGGTACGGCGGCCTCGGATCGTCACGTAGCCGTCGCCGGCCACCGACACGAGGTCGCCCGTGGCGAACCAGTCTCCCGCGCCGAACCGGTCCCGGCCCCAGTAGCCGCGGCACACGGAAGCGCCGCGCACGAGCAGTTCCCCGATACCGCCGTCATCGGCCGCGTCGAGCGCGGCCTCCACGCCGGGGAGCGGGAGCCCGACCGAGCCGGGACGACGCTCGCCCACCAGCGGGTTGGACAGGGTCAGGAGGGTCTCGGTCATGCCGTAGCGCTCGAGCACGGCCACACCGTCCTCGGCCAGCCGGTGCCAGAGGTCGGCCGCCAGCGGAGCGGACCCCGAGACGCACAGCCGCAGCACGCTCAGCGCGCCGGCCTCACCCGTGGCCACCAGGCGGTGGTACATGGTCGGGACACCGAAGAAGAGCGAGGACTCGGGCGCCGCCGCCAGGACGGCCGCCTCGTCGAAGCGGGCGAACACCGCGGCGGAGGCACCGGCAGCCAGCGTGCCGAAGAGGCCGGCGCACAGCCCGTGGACGTGGAACAGCGGCAGCGCGAGCACAAGGCGGTCCTCGGGCTCCCAGGCCCAGGCCGTCAGCAGCGCCGTGACTCCCGCCAGGAGGGAGCCGTGCGTGTGGACGGCACCCTTGGGCTTGCCCGTGGTGCCCGACGTGTAGACGATCAGCGCGTCGTCAGCGGGCTTCCGGACCGGAAGAGTGACTGGCCCGGCGTGCGATGCGGCGGCACGGGAGAAGTCGTCGACCTGCACGACGGAGAGGGCCGGCCCGGTGGCGCCGGCATCCGGCCACGCCCGGTCGACGACCGCCAGGGCCGGGCGGGCGTCGGCGATGACGTGGTCGAGCTCGGCGCTGGTCGCCGACGGGCTCACCGGAACCAACACGGCGCCGCTGCGGACCACGGCCACCAGCGCCTCGACAGCGGGGAGCGTGGCCCGGGCGCACCACAGCACCCGGTCGCCAGGGGCGACACCCCTCTCGGCCAGGGCCGCGGCCAAGGCGGCGGTGCGGCCGTCGAGCGTCGCCGCGTCCACCATCTGCGTGCGGTCCCATCCGTCGTACAGCACGGGAGCGGCGGGGCGGGCCGCCCAGCGGGCCGCCCAGACCTCCGGCAACGTTGCTCCTGGCACAGCGGTGCGGCTCGGCGGCCACCGTCCCGCGGGAATGAGCGCTCTCACCGTCGTCCACCCCAGGTCATAGTCTGACGGTCATGACCGCCCGCCGAATTGCCATCGTTCCGCACACGCACTGGGACCGGGAATGGTACAAGTCCTACCAGGACTTCCGCCTCGCTCTGGTGGACTTGATCGACTCGTTGCTCCCGCTGCTCGAGCGCGACGCCAGCTACCCCCACTTCATGCTGGACGGGCAGATGGCCGTGGTGGACGACTACCTCGAGGTGCGGCCCGAGGCCGAATCGCGGCTCCGGGCGCTGGCCGCAGCCGGACGGGTCAGCATGGGGCCCTGGTACATCCTGATGGACGAATTCCTCGCCTCGGGCGAGACGATCGTGCGCAACCTGCAGATGGGCCTGGTCCGCGGGGCTGCCTTCGGGGGCGTGATGGAGCTGGGCTACCTCCCCGACATGTTCGGCCACATTGCCCAGATGCCCCAGATCCTGCAGCTGGCCGGCTTCCACGATGCCGTCGTCTGGCGGGGCGTGCCCTCGCAGGTGACCAAGAACGCTTTCATCTGGGAGTCCCCCGACGGCTCGTCGGTCCGGGCGGAGTACCTGCCCGTCGGCTACGGCAACGGGGCCGCGCTCCCCGATGATGCCAAGGCGCTGATCCGCCGCACGCGTGACAACGTGGCCGAGGTGGCCGACTTCCTCATGGGCGACCTGCTGTGCATGAACGGGTCCGACCACCTCATGCCCCAGCCCTGGCTCGGCCGGGTCGTGGCCGAGGCCAACGACCTGCAGGACGAGTTCGACTTCGAGGTCACCTCGTTCCCCCGCTATCTGGCCGATGCCCCGCGGGAGAACCTGACCAGGGTGGAGGGCGAGCTCCGCTCGGGCGCCCGGGCCAACATGCTGATGGGCGTCACCTCGAACCGGGTCGACGTCAAGCGCCGCGGCGCACTCGCCGAGCGGGAATTGGAGCGGCGGGCCGAGCCACTGGCCTCACTGTTCCAGCCGGCGGCCGACTACCCGGACCGGTTGCTGGAGCTGGCCTGGCTCGAGATGGTCCGCAATTCTGCCCACGACTCAATCTGTGCCTGCTCGGTCGACGACGTCGTCGATGCCGTGCTGCACCGCTACGCCGAGGCACGCGCCATTGCTGCGGGTCTGGCCGACCGTGCCGTCAAGGGCCTGGCCCGCTCGCTGTCTCACGCCGGCCCCACGCTGCTCAACGTGACGCAACGGGCCCGATCCGGTGTCGTAGAGCTGATCGTGCCCGCCGACGGTCCTGCCGCCGCCGACGTCCAGGTGGTGTCGGAACGCTCCGGGCTGCCCGGGTCGATGGTGCTCGATGCCGACACGGTCCGCACTGTGCTGGGAATGATGCAGGGGCCGCGGATCGACGACGACGCATGGATCCACGACGTCCTGATCGAAGACACCGACGATGGCTTCGACATCACCATCGCCGTCGGAACCGAGGAGAAGCCCGACGTCCCCA
This sequence comes from uncultured Acidimicrobiaceae bacterium, assembly GCA_963804055.1. GTDB lineage: Bacteria > Actinomycetota > Acidimicrobiia > Acidimicrobiales > RAAP-2 > Bog-473. Next base: position 370,769 of record CAWDOU010000013.1, read on the forward strand.
TCGCGGAGGCCAAGCAGGACGTCTACACAAGGCTCGGGGCCCGGCCCGACGCGGTTGTCCGCGTGGGCATGGAGCAGCCGGCGACGCGCAAGATCCTCGCCCGCACCGGCGAGGTGCCGGGGTATGGATGGGCCGCCTTCGAGCCGGCCCCGCTCGCCCACCCGGTCGAGATCAGCGAGAGCGACGCCTCGGTCACGATCGGCAACGGGCTCGTGCGCGTCGACGTCGACCCCGCGACCGGGACCTTCGCGCTGGACGGCGTTCCCGGCTACGGCCGGCTCGTGGACGGCGGAGACCTCGGCGACTCGTACAACTATTCCCCGCCCCGGCAGGACACGTTCGTCGACACGCCCCTCGGCGTCACCGTCCGGGTCGACGAGCGCGGGCCGGTCCGGGCCCGCGTGCGCATCACGAGCACGTACGACTGGCCGGATCACGTGGACGGCTCCTCCCAGGCCCGGGTCGGCGGCCACCAGGTCGACGTGCACACCGACGTCGAGGTGCAGGCGGACGACGCCACGGTGCGCGTGGTGACCGCCTTCGTCAACCCGAGTGGCGACCATCGCCTCCGCGTCCACCTGCCCCTCCCCGAACCGGCGCGCCACTCCCAGGCCGAGAGTGCCTTCACGGTGGTCACGCGCGGGCTGACGGCCGAAGGCCGGCCCGACGAGTTCGGGCTGCCCACGGCGCCTGCCAACCGGTTCGTCAGCGCCGGGCGGCTGACGGTGGTCCACGAGGGCGTGTGCGAGTACGAGCTGATCGACACAGAAGGCGACGTGGCGCACACCATGGCGCTGACCGTCCTGCGCTCGACCGGGATGCTGTCCCGGCTCGGCATAGCCTACCGGCCCTTCCCCGCCGGCCCGCTCACGCCCGTGGAGGGGCTCCAGATGCGCGGCAAGCCTGTGGAGCTGCGCTACGCACTGGCGCTCGACTGCGACGACCCGTACAAACTGGCCGACGACGTCTTGCTGCCGCTGGAGGCCGTCCTGAGCCTGGGCGGCGGCCCACGGCCGGCCTCGGGGAGCGAGCTGGTGGTCCACGGCGCCGAGGTGAGCGCGCTCCACCGCGTGGCCGGAGTCCTCGAGGTCCGGGTCTTCAATCCGACCGCACACCCGACGGTCGTGTCGTTTCCCGGTCGCACCGGATGGCTCGTCGACCTGCGGGGCTACCCCGAGAGCCCGTTCGAGGAGTCGTTCGAACTACGACCCTTCGGCATCGCCACGGCCAGACTCCACGAGGCCTGATCCGGGCGGCCGGTTGGCGGTGAGCAGGCGCTCGCCGACACCCCGCAGCTCCTCCAGGTCACGCAGGACCTCCGACAGGCGCTCCCAGCGCACGTTGCGGCGACGGTCGGCCGCCGCCCCGGTACCGTCGGCCTCCTGGCCGGCCCGACCGCACCACCACAGCTGGACGCGGCCCAGGTCCTTCAACAGGCGCGGCCGGAGCGCCTGGGCCGTGAACTCGTCCGGGGCCTCCAGCGCGAGTGCGGTGTGGAACTCGTCGGACATCAAGACGGTTCCCGGGTTCCCGATGTTGACGATCCGGTGGGCCAGGTTCACGGTCGGGCCGAAGTAGTCGCCGTCGCGCAGGAGCACCGGTCCGCAGGCCAGTCCCACCCGCACGTCGGACAGGAGGTCGTCGTCGGCATAGGCGTCCGCCAGGCTGAGCCCGATCCGTGCCGCAGCGGCCACGCTGTCGACCACGAACATGACCTCGTCGCCGATCATCTTCACGACCCGGCCCCCGGCGCTCGTCACGATGTCGTGGGAGATCTCCTCGAAGCGCCGAACGACGGCTGCGAGCTCTTCGTCGCTCAGGTGCTGGCTCAGGAGCGTGAAGCCGACCATGTCGGCGAACCCCACGGCGATCACCGGGCTCTGGCCCGGGGCCAGTCCGTGGCTGCGCAGCATCATGCTCCGCTGGATCCCGGCCGCCACCTGCCTGCGCCAGACGAACTCGAGCAGCTTGGCCATGGCGGGGATCGTCACGTCGGCAATGCCGGCGAACGCCTCCGCCGAGAGGATGGGATCCACCTCCGCACTGACCATGTCCCCGGGCACGAGCTCTGCCTCGGCGATGCGCGCCATGGACGAGCCGATCACGCGAGCCATCTGCACCGCCGTCTCGGCATCGGCCGCCCCCAGCGCCTGCAGGCCCTGGAACAGGCGCACAGCTTCGAGGTCGAGGTCCGTGAAAGCACGGTCGTCGTCGTCGACCCCGGGGAAGCCCAGGGCGCGCCAGAACCGCTCGAGCATGTCGACGCTGACCCCGGTCAGCTCCGACACCTCGACCCTGGTGTACCGGCGTCGCGAGGGGACGAGCAGGCGGTCTGCGACGAAGAGGTCGATCACGCCCTCCGCCACGGCCCGGTCGATCTCCTCCTCGGTGGCACCGTGCATCAGGAGGATCTCCCTGACGTGGTCGAGAGCGGCCTCCCGGCGCGCCTCGTCACTGTCCTCGGGCAAGCTGTCGAAGCTGTGGAAGATCCCGCTCACGTGGGGAGCCCCCGCAGCAGTGACTCGTCCCATTCGGGACGGGAGGGCCGGCGCATCAGGTTCAAGAGCGCATCCGCCGGTGCGCACCGGCCCTCCACGATGGCCTGGACCTGTTCTGCGATCGGCATCTCGACGCCGTTGGCCCGGGCGAGGCCGACCAGGGGGCCGGCGCTCTTCACGCCCTCCGCCACCATGTGCATGCCGCCGACGATCTCGTCCAGCGACTGCCCCTCCCCCAGGGCGAACCCCACCATCCGGTTCCGGCTCTGCGGGCTCGCACACGTCGCCACCAGGTCGCCGACGCCGGCCAGTCCGCCGAAGGTCAGCACCTTCCCACCCAGCGCCACACCGAGGCGGCCCAATTCGGCGAGCCCGCGTGTGATGAGGACGGCACGCGTGTTGTCCCCGAGGCCGAGTCCGTCGCCCATACCGGCGGCAATGGCCATCACGTTCTTGGTGGCGCCGGCGATCTCACAGCCCACGACGTCGGTGCCCATGTACGTTCGGAAGGTGCGCGTGTGCACCAACGCCTGCACCCGCGTCGCCAGTGCCTCGTCGGACAGGGCGACGACACACGCCGCCGGGTGCCCGTGCGCGACCTCCCGCGCCAGGTTCGGGCCGGTCAGGACGCCGGCGGGAACCCCGGGCAGGACCTCGCCCACCACCTGGGACATGCGCAGGTTGGTCCCCATCTCAATGCCCTTGGCCAGGCTCACGACCGCCTCGATGCCCCCCGCCAGCGGCTGCATGGCGGTGAGGACGGAGCGGAACCCGTGGGAGGGGACCGCCATGAAGACGATGCTGACCCCCTGCAGCGCCTCCTCGAGGGAGGACGTGACCGTGAGCCCGTCCGGCAGCCGCACATCGGGCAGGTACCTCTCGTTCCGGCGCGTCTCCGCCATGGACGCCGCGAGTTCGGGCGAGCGCACCCACAGGGAGGCGGGGTGTGCCGCGCCGATGATGGTCCCCACGGCCGTGCCCCACGAACCCGCCCCGATCACCGCCACACGGTCGCTCATGCCAGAAGAGCCTATGGCGGCCCCGCAGCGGCGACGGCCTGGACCCGTACACTGTCCCGGTGTCGAGGGCCAACGCGCCGCCAACGCAGCACGCGGCGCACCCGGCCGACATCGGGCTGGGCCCCGAGGTCGTCCTGATCCCCGTGAAGGCCTTCCACCAGGCGAAGCGCCGATTGGGCACCACCCTCTCCGATGCGGATCGCGTGCAGCTCGTGCGCGCCATGGCCGCGCATGTGGTGGCCGCATCGGCGCCGTTGCCCGTCGCCGTGGTCTGCGACGACGAGGACGTGGCGCAATGGGCGTCGGACGTCGGCGCCACCGTGATGTGGGAGCCGGGACAGGGCCTCAACGGCGCCGTGCGGGCCGGCGTCGACCGGCTGGCCCGTGCCGGTGCCTGCTGGGTGACGGTCGCCCACGGCGACCTGCCGCGAGCCCACGGGTTGGGCGTGCTGGCTCCGTTTGACGGCGTCACACTCGTTCCCGACCGTCGGGACGACGGCACCAACGTGCTGCGACTCCCCGCCGGATCCGATTTCTGCTTTTCCTACGGCCCGGGGTCCTTCCGCGCCCACCGGGCGGAGGCGACACGCCTGGGCCTGCCGGTCCGCGTCCTGCGCCACCCCGACCTCGCCTACGACGTCGACTGGCCCGCCGATGTCATGGAGCTCGGCCGCACTCCGACTTCCTGAACGCTCGCCGGACGCGGAGCCGGGGGCCCGAAGGCCCCCGGTCTCACGTGTCCCCGAAGGAACGAGGCGCTCAGCGCCGACGCGCCGCCTTGCGGGCGGGCGCACGACGCACAGCCTTCTTGGCCGGAGCCCGCTTCTTGGTGGCCTTGCGTGCCGGAGCCCGCTTGGCCGCCTTCTTCGCAGGAGCCCGCTTCTTGGTGGCCTTGCGCGCCGGAGCCCGCTTGGCCGCCTTCTTCGCAGGAGCCCTCTTCTTGGCAGCCTTCCGTGCCGGAGCCCGCTTCTTGGTGGCCTTGCGTGCCGGAGCCCGCTTCGCCGCCCTCTTCGCAGGAGCCCGCTTCTTGGTGGCCTTGCGCGCCGGAGCCCGCTTGGCTGCCTTCTTCGCAGGAGCCCGCTTCTTCGCAGCCTTCCGTGCCGGAGCCCGCTTCACGGACTTCCGTGCCGGAGCCCGCTTGACGGCCTTCTTGGCCGGGGCGCGCTTCGCTGCCTTCTTTGCGGGGGCCCGCTTTTTCGCGGCCTTCTTGGCCGGGGCCCTTCTTTTTGCGGCTACTGCCACAGGTGCACCTCCCTAGGAGCATGGTCACTGAATAGAGGTGAAGCCTGCGCCACGTCGAGGTCGAATGCCCCTCGCCGCACGCATTGCCGCACCGGTTTCATTTGCAACTGCGTCGACTGCCGTAGCTGCGCCAGCGTTGAACGCCGCCGCATCACGCCATATCGACTTGATTCCCCGTTGTGCGACATCACGTCGACGCCTTGCCACACCGGGACGAAGCGCGCGAAAACGAAGCCGACAGTTTCGTTTTGCGCGCCACACTCCGTTGTGTCGCAGCACATGTCATACCCTCCCTCACACTTCGGGTACATACATTCTCGTGTTGTTCACATGCCCAGGTCAAGCATTCTTTATTCACGACGTTGTTTTGCACTCGTTGACGACCATCGTTTGACGTTGTTTCGCGCACGCAAATGATGCGCACACTGCGTCGGCGCGTCCTCGCTCACGTGTTGTTGTCGCCACATTGCGTGATATGTCCCATGGAATTCTTTGTTCACCAACGCAAACATCACAAGTGTGGAACGCAACACTCAAAGGCATGTCGACAGCACCGATTCGTGCCTGATTTCGAACCCTGAACACGACCAGGTCCACCATTTGGCGCGGCACGGCATCTACATTGGACACGGCGCTCACGGCTGCATGTGGGCCGGCCCACAGTGCTCCACGCTCGTGCTCGGCCCGCCGCGCTCGGGAAAGACATCCTCCCTGGTCATCCCCAATATTTTGTGGGCCGACGGTCCCGTTCTCTCGACCTCTACGAAGCCCGACGTCATGCGGGCCACGGCATCGTCGCGCTGTCGCGACGGGTGGTCGTTCCTCTACGACCCGAGCGGTGAAGTCGAGTGCCCGCCCGGTGTCGAGCGCATCGGTTGGTCGCCCCTCACCAGCGCGTCCGACTGGGATGCCGCTGTGGTCACCGCTGATGCGATGGTGGGTGCCAGCCGTTTGAGCGGGGCGCGCTCCGCCGAGCATCACTGGACCGAGCGCGCCGGCGCACTCCTCTCCACCCTGCTCCACGCGGCCGCTCTGGAAGAACTTTCGATGCGGGACGTCCTGAAGTGGATCGACCGGCACAATGGGGCCCCTCCACTCGAAATCCTGGCCTCCAACTCCGGAGCGGACGCTCCGGCGACCGATCTGCTCGCCGGGATCGTCGCCACGGATTCCCGTGAGCAGTCAGGTATCTGGTCGACCGCATCGGGCGTACTGGCCGCCTACCGCACCGAGGGAGCGCTCGCATCGACCAGTGCCGACCCTTTGGACTTCGAGGAGTTCTGCGGCGGAGCGAACACGCTCTACGTCTGCTCGACCGGTCGGCGTCAACGTCAATTCGCGCCTCTCGTCGTGGCGATCGTCGGCGACCTGCGCGACGCCGCCTACGAGCGATCCCGTGACGGTCTGGCCGGCCCACCGACACTTCTGGCACTCGACGAGGTGGCCAACATCTCCCCCATTCCCGATCTGCCCGCCATGATCAGCGAGGGTGCGGGACAGGGCCTCCTCGTGCTGGCCTGCCTCCAGGACCTCTCCCAGGCCCGCGTCCGGTGGGGACAGGCGGCGGATGGATTCCTCTCCCTCTTCGGCACCACCGTCGTCCTGCGGGGCATCGCCGACACGTCGACGCTTCGGGACATCAGCGCGCTGGCCGGCGACCATGAGGTGGCCAGCACGACGGTCAACCGCTCGGTCGACCGCTGGGGCCGCATCCGGCCCTCGACGTCGGTCGGCAGCATCCGCCAGCACCGGCTCCCGGTCGACACCGTGGCGCATGGCGCGTCCGGACAGGCCCTGGTCATCGGAACGGAGAAGGACGTGAGCGAGGTCACGCTGACACCGGCCCACTCGTCCTCGCCTTGGCGCGAGCTCCTTCCACCGTCCCGAGGGCTCAGCGCATCGGGGCCCGACCGCGGCCGCTGACTCAGCGCGCCATGCCGCGCTCGACGGTGACGGGCTCGCGCCAGCCGAGCCGTGCCCGGGCCGCTGCGAGCGCATGCTCGGTGCGCACGTGATCGGCCAGGCGATCGGCGGGCATGGCGGCCGGCCGGACCGTCCGGTCCGTGTCGCCCAGGAGGCCCCTCGCTCCCGTGAGGCCCCACCTCTCCCGGTAGGCATCGAGGCGACGGGCGGCGCCGAGCCACACCGCATGGTCGCCCGGGGCGACCGGACGGGGGCCGAGGGCCCGCAGATGGTGATTGGCGGGGACCACGGCGCGCCGTTGCTGCAGCGGTTCGGCCACGCCGGGTGGTCCGAGCGGGACCCAGTGCGCGACGAGCTGCTCCACCACCGCGGCGGTGGCGCCCTCGGGTGCGGCCTGGGCGAACGCCGTCACGACGTCTCGACGGTGGGCGCCACCGTGGGCTGGAAGCGAGATCACCCCGGCGAAGCGGTGCTCGTCCAGCACCGCCGGTCCGCGATGGATCGGGGCCGCGCCCAGGCCGATATGGCCGCCGACGGCGCGGGCCCGTTCCCGCCATCCCTCCGTGAGCTCGCGGTAGGAGGCACCAGACCCCTTGGCGGGCCGGGTGGCCGCCCACGCGACGCGGGCGCCACGGCCGGAACGGACACCCTGCTCGTACATATGACGGCGGATGTCCGCGCTCCTGCCCGAGAATGCCGCCAGCAACTGCGGCTCGGCCCCCATGACCTCGGCCGAGCCGCCGGGGCCCCAGGTCCAGCGCACCCCGAGAGTGGCGGTCAATTCCGCGCGCAGGTGCGCCTCGTAGACGGCGGAGGCGGCCAGACGATGCGCGTCGATGCCCCGGCGGTCGCAGGCACCCCAGCGGCCGTCGACGCCGTGGACGAGGTTGGCCACGACGACATGGCTGTGAAGGTGAGGATCGCCGTTCCGGCTCACCCCGTGCGTGAACACTGCGGCGAGCGCACCGCTGGTAGGCAGCACGACCCGGTCGGGACCGACCCGTCGGGTGGCCGTGATGCCGTGGCGCTCCAGATACCGGAGCGACCCGGCGACCGCCTGTTCGTGTGCGGCCACCACCGTGCGGGCCGTATCCGTCCCCGCCAGAGCGAACAGCACGCTGGCCGATTTGGGGGCGCTGAACGTGAGGTCGAATGCGGCCACGGACGTCCGGCCGGTACCGAGCACGGTCCCGGTGCGCGGATGCAGGCCCTCGAGCATCCGACGGAACTCCTCGGCCCGGGCGGGACCGGCCAGGCCCAGGCCATCGGCCGCCCGCCCGGCCCACCGGCCCGGATGGGAGACCGGCAGCTCGCTGGCGAGATCGGACAGGTAGTACCCGCCTTTGTCCCGCCCGACCGCGTGGATCCCGAGCATGGTGGCCTCCCATCACCCCGGCACCGGTGCACCGGCGGGGTGAACGGTCGGCCGACGATCAGTCCCGGCGCAGCTCCACGACCGGGATCACCCGCGTCGTCGCCTTCTCGTAGTCGGCGAAGCCCGGCTGCACCGCGACCTGGGCCGCATAGAGGCGGTCACGCTCAGGACCCGAGACGATGGGCACGGCCGTGGCGGTGAAACGATCGTCACCGAATTCGACCTCGACCTCGGGGTTGGCGAGGAGATTGTGGTACCAGTCCGGGTTCGTCGGCGCCCCCGCCTTGGAGGCGACCACGTAGAGGGTGTCGCCCTGGACCAGCGCGACCAGCGGGTTCACCCGCTTCTTCCCCGACTTGGCACCGGTGGTGGTCAACAGCACCACCGGGGCACCGGCGAAGCCACCGCCGACCTTGCCGTGGTTGGCCCGGAACTCCTCGATCACTGCGCTGTTGAAATCGTTCATGTCGCTCATGATGCGACGCTATTCGCCCCGCCCGACTCGTAGCGCGCCAGGACCCTTCGGGCCGCGTCCGCCGCCAGGCCGGTCAGCTCGGGTGGGCTCACGACCCGGACCGCGGGGCCGAGTTGCAGCAGGAGGCGCTCGAACCAGGCCATTCCCGAGACGTCGAGCACCACGTCGGTCACGGTCCCGTCGTCGGCGCGTCGCACCGCCCGCACCGGAACCGATTCGGGCACCCACTGCGCGCCTGAACCGAGCTGCAGGTGGACCTCCACGGCACCGGGGCCGGGTACGAACATCTCCTCGAGGGGTCGTGGCCGGGTCACCGCCGGCCCGGGGCTGCGCTCGAGCGGACGCACAGCGCCGACGCGGTCGACGCGGAATCGCCGCATGTCGCCGGCCCGGTGGCAGTAGGCGTCGAGGTACCAGTGCCCGTCGATGGTGGCCACCTGCACCGGCTCCACGACGCGCGTGGTGAGCTCGTCACGCGAGGCCGAGTGGTAGTCGATCTCCAGGGCCTGGCCTGCCTCGGCCGCATCGCGCACCGCCGCCAGGTGGGCCGGCGCATCGACGTCGAGGCCGACCACCTCCCGGGATCCCAGCGCGGCGTCGAGCTTGGCCAGGGCCCGACGCAGCGCACCGTCGTCCGAGCCCGGTACCGTCAGCAGGAGCCGGGCGGAGGCCGCCACGGCGAAGCCCTCGGCGGGGGTCAACCGGCGCGGCCGCGCGTACTCCGCCGGCAAGAAGGCCCGAACCGAATGCTCGGACACCTCGATCTCCATGAGCGTGTCCGGCGTGTAGGGCGGAATGCCGCAGCATGCCGCCAGCTCCAGTTCGGCCACCAGCTCCTTCTCGCTCATGCCGAAGCGCCGCGCCGCGTCCGCGATGGGCGCCTCGCCCACCTGGGCCAGCCAGCCGACGAGCGCCAGCAGGCGACGGAGGCGCCGGCTCGTCTCCTGGCCCGGCGCGCTGCGCGGCGAAGCCGGCTCCTCCTCGGCCGCCGAGGCCTCGAAGGCGGGGACGGATGCGTCCGCCGCTGCGTCCGCCGAGGCGGCGGAGGCCGTCATCGCTTCGAGCCAGCCGACCAGCTCGTGACGGAACGCCTCCGGCCCCGTGACGACGATGTGATCGAGCAGACCGAGCACCCAGGAGCGGATGGACGCGAAGGACGAGACGCCGAGCTCCAGCTCGACGGAGCCGTCGTCCAGCCGGCGTACCACCTTGTCCTCACCGACCTCGTCGACCACCCGCCGTGCCTCGAGCGCGTCGACCCTCGCCTGCATGGCGACCCTGTCTTCCCCTTCGACCTCCCACGGCTCTTCGGGCAGCGCCGCTTTCACATCCACCGTGACGTCGTCGGGCACCAACGCCTCGCCCGCCTCGCCCCGGGAGACCTCCCCTTCGATGCGGTCCACGCGGAACGTGCGCACCGCAGCGCGGTCCAGGTCCCAGGCCACCAGGTACCAATGGCCGAAGCGGAACCACAGGCCGACGGGCGCCACGCGTCGCGCGTCGCCCCGGTAGGCGAAAGTCGCACTGGCATGCGTGCGCACGGCCTCGAAGAGCTCGATGAGCGCGGCCGAGGGGACCATGGACGCCATCGGGCGCACGTCGCCCAGCCCGGCCGCGCCCAACTTCAGCAGTGCATCACGACCACTAGGATCGCCCAGGTGGACGCCGGCAACGGCGAGGTGGAGCGCAACCTGCTCATCGGGTTCGAGGTCGAGGTCGGGCAGGTAGAACGACTCACGGTCGATCTGGTACCCGTATTGCTCGTGCCCGGGCAGGCGTTGCGTGAGGACCGGGATGCCCTCGTCACGCAGCAGCCTCTTGTCCCGCTCGAAGGCCTGGCGTCGGGCGGAGTGCTCGGTGGGGTAGCCGGGCACCTGATGCGCGATGGCGTCGAGGGTCAGCGGCTGGCGCGTGTCGAGCAGCACCAGCACCAGGTCGGTGACGCGCTCGAGCCGGTCGAGCTTCGCGGGGGCCTCCATCGCCCAGAGCCTACGGCGGGAGACCACCCGTGATCGCCGCCGGCCATCCCTTCGACTGGCATTTGCACCTGTTCTGGCTCCTGGCCCTGCTGGGCCTGGCGGCCGGCTATCTGTGGACGACACGGCAACCGGCGAACGTTGCGTCCGCACGCCAGAAGGTCCTCTTCTTCTGTGGCCTCGCCCTTCTGGCGGCCGCGCTCACCTGGCCGCTGGGCGACCTGGCCAGCCACTGGTTGCTCCTGGCTCTGGTGCTCCAGCGGCTGTTGCTGACCCTGGCCGTGCCGCCCCTCCTGGTCCTCGGGACACCGCGCCCGGTCATTGCGCGCCTGACCCGGCCCGCCGCGGTCGACGCCGTGCTGCGGGTCGCGGTGCGCCCGGCCCCCGCCGTGGCCATCGTCACCGTGGTGGCCGTCGGCACGCTGACCGTCGGCGCGGTGAACCTGGCGGCACAGTCACCGGCGGCCCTGGTGGCCATCCAATTGCTCGTGCTCGCATCGGGCTTCGTGCTGTGGGCACCGGTCCTGACCGAGCTCCCCGGGGCGCAGCATCTCTCGGCGTTGGGGCGGGGCGGCTATCTGATCGTCCAGTCGATCGTGCCCAGCTTCCTGTCCATCGTCTGGATCTTCGCCCGGCACCCCCTCTACAGCGCATTCACCCACAAGGGCACCGTCGTGGGCATGACGCCGCTGCTCGATCAGGAGCTGGCCGGCTTCCTGGCCAAGCTCAGCACCATCGCCGTCCTCTGGACCGTGGCGTTCGTGATCATGACGCGGGCCCAGGCGGACGAGACGTCGGGCCGCGACGTCGACCCGCTGGTGTGGTCCGACGTCGAGCGCGAGATCGAGCGCGCCGACCGGCGCGACCGTCGGCAGGGGTGGCCGGGATCCCCGCCACCGGGCTCCTTCTGACCTGACTGTTGGACGCGGCCATTGGAAGTAGCGTCTGCTGCTCGTATGGAGGAGGCGTGGTCCGTGCCCGGCGTCTACCTCCTGACGGAGGGGCGAGAGGGCGAGGTCGCCGTTCCGGAGCTGACGCTGAGCTTCCTCGATTCCGGGCTTGCTCTCGACAAGGGCGACGGTGAGCCGGTGTGGGACAGCGCGTGGGGGGGTCTCGAGGAGATGTCGCCCGTCGAGCGTTCAGTCCTGCCCGACGGCCGCGACGGTGTGGTCATCGTGGTGGTCGAACAAGGACGCCGTCGCAGTCACCGCTTCGTCCTGGCCACGGACGACCCGCCGGCCACCGAGGCCGCCGTCAGGGAGCGCGCCATCGCGCACGGGCTGCGGACACGATCACCGCGGCGGGCCGTGTCTCGCCTGTTGCTCGTGACGGTCGTACTGGCAGCGCTGGCGGCCATGACAGCCCTGCTGCTCTCGGCCGCACACGTCATCCACCTCTGACGCTTCTGACGCGCGCGTCGGGCGTCAGGCCAGCGAGGCGCTCCTGAGCTCGTCGAGCGAAAGCTCGGCGGTCTGGTTGCCGCCGCACTGCGGGCAGTGCTCCACATGGCGCCACGACCGGAGCAGCCGGGTGCCTTCGGGGTTGAGCAGCACGACGAACGATTCGGAGATGGGATCGATCTCGAGGCCGTAATAGGCCCGCCACGCGGTGGTGGCGGCGTGGGCGTCGAGCGCCAGTCCCTTGAGCACGCGGCGGAACCGCATCCTGTCGGTGTCGAAGATCCACGTGCTGTGGCAGGACTCGAGGACGAACAACGCGTCGTCTGTGGGGGGGACCACATCGCTGATCATGCCGGATCCATTACCGAGTTCGGCGTCGAATGCGCCTCAGCTTCGTTACGAAATTGTGACAATCCGTATTCTCCCTGGTGAACCCCTATTGAGGACCGGCATCATGCTTGCGACCGGCCATCAGCTCCCGTTTCGTCGCCAGCTGCCGCAGGACGCTGCACAGGACGATGCGGCTCTCCGCCGGGTCCACGACCTGGTCCACCAGGCCCCGCTCCGAAGCCGGCCAGGGGTTGAGGTAGGCGTCCTCGTAGGCGAGCTCACGGTCCGCCCGTTCCCCGGGCTCCAGGCCCCTGTGGAGGATCTGGACGGCGCCGGAGGCCCCCATGACCGCCACCTCGGCGCCCGGCCAGGCCAGGCAGACGTCATTGCCGATCCCCCTGGAGTCCATGACGATGTAGGCGCCGCCGAAGGCCTTGCGCAGGATGAGGCAGAGCCGGGGCACGGTCGCCTGCGCGTAGGCGAAGGCCAGCTCGGCGCCATGGCGGATCATGCCCCGCCACTCGAGGTCCTTTCCGGGCAGGAACCCCGGTGTGTCGACCAGGCTGACGATGGGCAGGTTGAAGGCGTCACAGAGCCGGACGAAGCGCGCGCCCTTCTGCGATGCCGCGATGTCGAGGGTCCCGGCCAGGATCCGGGGCTGGTTGGCCACGAACCCGACCGGCATCCCGCCCAGCCGGGCGAACGCCGTGACCAACTGCCCCGCCCAGCGCGGCCAGAGCTCGCGGAACTCGCCGTCGTCACACAACGCCCGGACCACGTCACGGGCGTCGTAGGTGGCCGCCTTGCGATCGGGTATGACGGTGCGCAATTCGGGTGTGGGGCGCAACACGGAATCGCCGACCGGCGCCGGCGGCGGGAGCTCGTCGGTGTTGGACGGGAGATACTCGAGCAGTTCGGCCACCGCTCCGTCCACGTCGTCGGACTGCACGGCGCACAAGCCGCTGGCCGTGGCGTGGACGGCCGCGCCACCCAGCTGGCCGATGTCGACCTGAATACCGGTGAATTCCGCCACCATCTGCGGTCCCGACACGAAGGCCACCGCCTCGGAGCTCATGACGACCAGGTCGGAGAGGCCGAGGAGCAGCGCCGGACCCGAGACCACGGGGCCTGTGGCGGCGGCGATGACGGGAACCTGGCCGCTGCAGCGCGCGATGGCCGCGGCGGCGCGTCCCCACCCGTGCAGGGCCGCCACGCCATCGAGCACGTCGGCCCCGCTCGACGCCACGAAGAAGACGAGCGGGATCCCCAGATCGCGGGCCTGGTCGGCCGCCTCGGCCAGCCGCACGCCGTCGGCGTAGGTGATGGCGCCGCGCCGCATGGTGCCGAGCGATCGCGCAACGACCACATTGCGCCCGCCGATGCGCCCGACCTCCGACGTGACGGCACCGACGATCCCCTTGCCGACGTCGGGCGCCGCTTCCACTCGGGTCACCGGGACCGAATGTAGACCAGGCACCGGTCTCGGTCCTCCGGTACGGAGCTCCTCCGACGCAGCGAGGTGGTCGCCGGAAGGAGAACGGTCAGAGGTGGGTGGCTGCGGGCCGGCGCCAGGGACCGGATCGCCCGCCGGACTTCTCCCAGAGCGCCAGGTGCTCCACCGTCATGGTGCGGTCCGCCGACTTGCACATGTCGTAGACGGTCAGCGCGGCGACGGCGCACGCGGTCATCGCCTCCATTTCGACCCCGGTGCGGTCGACTGTCTCGACCTGGGCCTCGACCTCGACGTAGTCGTCGCCGATGGAGAAATTGACGCCGATGGAGCCGACCAGGACGGGGTGGCACATCGGGATCAGCTCGGCCGTGCGCTTGGCCGCCTGAATCCCGGCGATCCTGGCCGCAGCCAGGACATCACCCTTGGTGATGGCGTTGTTGGCCACTTTGGTCGTCGTCTCGGGCAACATCGAGACCCGGCACCGGGCCAGGGCCCGGCGATGCGTGGGCTCGCGGGGGGTGACGTCGACCATGCGGGCGCCGCCCAACGGGTCGAGGTTGGCCAGCATACGGTCGGACACGAGGGTGGAGTCTACGACCTGCGTTGACCGCGCTCCGACCTCGCCGCCCCCGTCAGACGGGTAGACTTGGCAGTCTCAGGCAGTGAGTGCCAACCAGCGGCCCCGGAGGAGTCCCTTGCCGACCTATGAATACGCCTGCACGGCATGCGGGCACCGCCTCGAAGCGGTCCAGAGCTTCACGGACGACCCGCTGACCGAGTGTCCTGAGTGCGGTGGCGCGTTGCGCAAGGTCTACGGGGCTGTCGGCATCGTCCTGAAGGGCAGCGGCTTCTACAAGAACGACTCGCGCGCGGCATCGAAGGCCAATGGCTCGGGGAAGAAGAGCTCCGACGGCCAGAGCAGCGACACCTCGGGCGGAGACTCGTCCGTCAAGGAGTCGCCCGCCAAGAAGGAGTCGGGCTCCGACACGTCCGGCTCTGACAAGAGCACGCCGAGCAAGGAATCCACGCCGGCCTCGAGCACGGCCAGCTGAGAGGTTGCGGGTCAGTCCCCGCTGAGCGCCATGTCGGCGATGGCGAGGGTCTGACCGGCCGCCACCCCCGGCAGCCACCGGAGGTCGCCGCCGATCTCCACGACCGACTGGAGCATGCGCTGCAGCGTCGAGGCCACGGTCACCTCGCGTACCGGTCGGCCCAGCGCGCCGCCTTCGATCAGCAGGCCCTCGGCTCCGACCGAGAAGTCGCCGCTCACCGTGTTGACGCCCGAGTGGATCCCCGAGATCGACTGCACGTAGAGGCCTTCGCCGACGGCGGCCAGGATCTCGTCGTGGCCCTTGGCCCCCGGGGCGAGCACGAGGGCGCGGCACCCCGCCCCCGGAGTCCCGGCGAAGCCGCCCCGCACCGCCGATCCGGTGGACGTGGTCCCGGCGCGGCGGGCGGAGACCGTGTCGTACACGAACATCCGCAGGATGCCATCCGAGATGAGGACGTTGCGCCTGCAGGCCAGCCCCTCGCCGTCGTGCGAGGAGGCGCCGTACGCCCGGGCGTCCGTGGGGTCGTCGACCAGGGTGATGCCGCTGGCGGCGATGGCCTCGCCGATGCGGCCGGCGAAGAAGGACCGGCCCTTCACGACGGCCTCGCCCGACAACGCGGCGGAGATCACGCCCAGCAGCGTGGACACCACCCGCGGGTCGAAGACCACGGTGCAGTGGGTCGACGGCGGCTTGTGGGCGCCCAGCATGCGGGTGGCCCGGAGCACGGCGTCGTCCATCGCCTCGTCAGGCACCAGATCGGACGGGCCGCGGCCCACACTGAACCCGCCGCCGGTCTGTGTCTCGGCGCCCTCCCCCACGATCGCATCGACCGAGAGGGAGGCGTTCGTCCGGCGCCGCGAGGAGAGGATGCCGGTGGTGGAGGCGAGCGCCACCTCGGCCCGGCTGTCCGAGTAGTCGGCCGACGAGACCTGGCGGACTCTCGGGTCGGCGGCCCGCGTCGCCCTCTCCAGCTCGATCGCCATGGCGATCTTCTTCTCCATCGGGGTGCTGGCGACACCGTCGTCCCACTGGTCGAGCTCCACCGCCGCCACGCCGTCGGGCACGGCCAGGACGACGTCGGGGTCCGGCGTCGCGAAGCGCGCGTTGTCGCGGGCGTCGGCCAGGGTGGCGGCAATGACCTCCGGCTCGAGCGACCCGGCCCACGCGAAGCCGACCTGGCTGCCCGCGCCGTCCGCCTCGCCGACCACGACGCGGATGCCGACGCCGGAGGAGTCGGCCGAGGTCAGGGACTCCACCTCGCCCTCGTAGGCCGCCACCTCGGTCTCGGTGCCCCGCGTCACGTAGACCTCCATGCCCTCGCCGGGCAGCGCCCGGGCGACGACGGATTGCGCCAGACGGAGCAGGTCGTCGCTCACGCCGTCCCCCCGAGCGTCACGCCGGTGATGCGCAACGTCGCCTGCCCGCAGCCGACCGGGACGCTCTGCCCCGCCTTGCCACAGGTGCCCGGCATCATGTCGAAGTCCGTCGCCACGGCGTCGATGCGGCGCAGGACCTCGGGCCCGTTGCCGATGAGGTTGGCGTCGCGCAACGGTTCGGTGATGCGTCCGCCCTCAATGAGGTAGGCCTCCGCCGTCCCGAAGACGAAATCGCCCGTCGCCGTGTTGACCTGCCCGCCGCCGATCCTCTTCACGTAGACGCCCGAGGGGGTCTGGGCCACGATCTCGTCGGGGTCCTCGGTGCCGGCGAGAAGGTAGGTGTTGGTCATCCGCACCATCGGCAGGTGCTGATAGCTCTGACGGCGCCCGTTGCCCGAGGACTTCCGCCCTTCCTTGCGCGCCCGCAACCAGTCCCACATGTAGTCGGTGAGGACCCCGTTCTCGATCAGCACGTTGCGACCCGGTGCGCACCCCTCGTCGTCGACGGCGAGGTTGCCCCACTCCCCCGACACGGTGCCGTCGTCGACCAGGGTCACGAGCGGGCTGGCCACCAGCTGCCCGACCTGGCCGGTGTAGACCGACGCGTCCTTCACGATGTGGTCGGCCTCGAGCCCGTGGCCGCACGCCTCGTGGAAGAGGATGCCGCCGCTCCCGCCCGCCAGCACGATCGGCACCTCGCCGGAGGGCGCGGGCCGGGCCGAGAGCTTCGCCAACGCCCGTGCCGCCGCCATTTCGGCGATGTCCTCGACGCGGTAGCGCTCGAAGATCTCGTACCCCTCGGTGCGGGCGAGCGACTCGTAGCCCGTCTGCATGCCGGTGTCCCCGTTGGCGACGCACGTGACGCTGAAGCGCGTCCGGATCTGCTCGTCCTCGGCGTGCAGGCCATCCGAATTGGCGATGAGGATGCGCCGCCGGCCGTCGCCGGCGCCGACCTGCACCTGGGTGATGGCGTCGCCGGCCGAGCGGGCGGCGTCGTCGGCCCTGGTCAAGAGCTCCAGCTTGCGCGCCTTGTCCACCGAGTCGGGAGCGGTGCGATCGCCCCGTCCGTGGCTCGTCGCGGGGTCGAGTGCCACCGTGCGCACCCCGCTCCCGCCCTGTCGGGCCACCGAGGCGGCCGCCCGGGCCGCCGCCAGGAGCCCCCCCTCGCTCAGATCGGCGGTGTGGGCGAATCCGGTCGTCTCGCCGTCGACCACCCGGATCCCCGCACCGCGCGTGCGGCCCGAGGACAGCTGCTCGATCTTGCGGTCGTCGAGCTGGGCACTCGACGTCACGGCGTCCTCGGCGAAGACCTCCGCCATGTCGCCGCCACCGACCAAGGCGGTGGACAGCACGCGTTCGAGCACGTCAGGGTCGATGAGGGCGGTGTCGGTCACGGCAGTATCGTAATCGTCGTGCCTTCAGATCCATCCCAGGCCCCGACCGCCGCGGGGCACGGACCACACGCCGGACTGAGCGCCCAACTCGAGCTGACCGTCGCGGAGGGGGACACCGCCGAGCACTTCCGGTCCGGTGACGTGCCGGTGCTGGCCACCCCCCGGCTCATCGCGCTGTGCGAGGAGGCCACCTGCCGCGCCACCGACGGGCACCTCAACGAGGCCCAGTCGAGCGTGGCCACGCGCGTGCAGTTCGACCACCTCGCACCCGTGGCCGTGGGCTCGGTCGTCCTGGCCGAGGCCACCCTGGTCAAGGTCGAGGGCCGCCGGCTGGTCTTCACGGTGTCGGCCGCCCGCCTCGAGGGGGAGGGCGGAGGCCTCGTCGGCGCGGGACGCGTCACGCGGGTCGTGGTCGAGCGTTCCACGTTCCTCGCCAAGGCGGGGGCCGCAGGCCCGTCCTGAGCGCGACCCCGCCCAGCACCGAAGGGCGGCGCCTGCTCGCAGGGGCGGGCCCGGTGGTGGCGTCGTTCGCGACGTTCGGCCTCTTCTGGGGCAGCTGGGCCGTGATGCTGTTCAACATCCAGCACACGTTCTCGCTCAACGACGCGCAACTCGGCGTGTTGCTGGCCGTGGCGATCGCGGTGGCGGGGGCCTCGAGCGCCGTGATGGCGCACTTCTGCGACCGCGTCGGGGCCCGCCGACTCCTGTGGATCGGGCTGTTCGCCTGGTCCTTTCTCCTCTGCGTGCTGGCGCTCACCCATTCGACCTGGTCCTTCGGCGCGGCCCTCGTCCTGACGGAGGTGGCGGGGGGCTCCATCGACACGGCCATGAACGCAGAGGCGTCGCACCGATTGATGAGCAGCCCGAAATCGCTGGTCCGATTGCACGCCCTGTTCAACACGGGGGCGCTGACCGGTGCCGCCATCGCCGCCCTGATCATCCATGCCGGCGTGTCCTGGCGCTGGGTCTGGCCCGGGATCGCCGTCGTGGCGCTCGGCGTGGGCGTGTGGGCCCTCGTCACCGATCCGGGCGCGGCGCTGGCCGGCGACGGGGCGCCGCAACCTGCGCCCTCCTCCCGGCACCCGTTGCGCCGCCTGCACCGCGACGGGCTGCTCATGCTGCTGGCGGTCTTCGCCCTGGCCGAGATCACGGAGGGCGGCGTCGACACCTGGGGCGTCCTCTATCTGCGGAACCACCTGGCCACCGGCGTGCTGCTCGGTGCCGGGGCCTACGTCGTGGGCCAGCTCGTCGCGGCCACCACCCGGGGGGCGGGCGGCCATCTCCTCGGCCGGCTCTCGACCCGGCGGGCCCTCATCATCGGCGGCTGTGTCGCCGGGTCCGGCATCCTCCTCGAGTCACTGACGTCCGTGTCGGGCGTGGCCGCACTCGGCCTGGCACTCGGGGCCGGGGGCGCTTCGCTCTTCTGGCCGCTGGTCATGAGCACGGTCAGCCAGATGGCGAGCCAGGTCGTCAGCGCCGTGGGCGCCTTCACGGCCGCCGGCTACGTGGGCTGGGTCGCCGGCGCGCCGATCGTGGGCTGGATCTCCCAGAACCTCGGGCCCGCCCGCGGCCTGCAGGTCCTGGCCCTGGCCTCATTCGGCGTCGCGGTCTGCACCCTGTTGAGCCCTCGGCGCAGGGAACGCACGCAGGCCAGCGGGTAGCCTGAGCCCATCGCCATGATCCTGCCAAGCATCGAGACGCCCGCCGACCTCAAGGGCCTGAACGCCGAGCAACTGGCCGAGCTGTCCGAGGAGATCCGGTCGTTCATCGTCGACACCGTGACGACGACCGGCGGGCACCTCGGCTCGAACCTCGGCGCCGTGGAACTGACCCTGGCCGTCCACCGCGTCTTCGACTCGCCCCGTGACGTCATCCTGTGGGACACGGGCCACCAGGCCTACGTGCACAAGCTGCTGACGGGCCGCCGCTACGGCTTCAAGACCCTCAAGCAGGCGGGCGGGATGTCGGGCTACCCCAACCGGGCCGAGTCCGAGCACGACTGGATCGAGAACAGCCACGCCTCGACCGCCCTCTCCTACGCCCACGGGATCGCCAGCGGGTTCGAGCTGCGGGGCATCGACGGCGAGCGCAAGGTGGTGGCGGTCGTCGGCGACGGGGCCCTGACCGGGGGGATGGCCTACGAGGCGCTGAACAATCTCGGGCATTCTCGGCGGCGCGTGGTCATCGTGCTCAACGACAACGGCCGCTCCTACGCGCCGACGGTCTCCCAGCTGTCCCAGAGCCTGACGGCCCTCCGGCTCAACCCCACCTACACCGCGGCCCGGGAGCGCCTGCGCCTGCGCCTGCGCGAGCTGCCCGCGCTGGGTGAGCTCGCCTATTCGGGCGTGCACTCGGTGACCGAGCGCGCTGCGCGACATGGTGGCGCCGCACACCTTCTTCGAGGCGCTCGGCGTGCGCTACGCCGGGCCGATCGACGGGCACGACATCGAGCACATGGAGCAGGCGTTCATGCACGCCGCCGAATGGGACGGGCCGATCGTGGTCCATGTGCTGACCCAGAAGGGGCGGGGCTACGCGCCCGCCGAAGAGGACGACGTCCAACGCCTCCACGACGTCAAGGCGACCAAGCCGGTGACGCTCGAGAACACCGTCGGCAACTCGGCCGGGCGTGGGGTCGGCGGCTATGCCAGCTCCGACGGCGGCGGCATCGCCTCGCTCGACCCGACACCCGAGGGCCCCGCCGACGAGTCGCCCTTGCGCGCCACCACCTACACCGACGCCTTCACCCGGGCCCTGCTCGACGCGGCCGAAGCGGACCCGCGCGTGGTCGCCCTCACCGCCGCCATGCCCGGCCCGACCGGCCTTCTGGCCTTCCAGGCCCGTTTCCCGGACCGCTTCTTCGACGTGGGCATCGCGGAGCAGCACGGCGCCACCGCGGCCGCCGGAATGGCCATGGCCGGCCTGCGGCCCGTGGTGGCGGTCTATTCGACCTTCTGGTCGCGATCGTTCGACCAGGCCAACCTCGACGTGGGCCTGCACGGCTGCCCGGTGGTCTTCATGCTGGACCGGGCCGGCATCACGGGTGACGACGGGCCCAGCCACCATGGCATCCTCGACCTGGCGCTCGCCCTGTCGATCCCCGGTATGACGGTGTTCGCGCCGTCGTCGGCCGAAGAGGTCCAGCCGATGCTCCAGGCCGCGCTCCAGCTGCCCGGCCCGTCCACCATCCGGGTGCCCAAGACGGCGCCCCGGCACGTCGACCCCGACGACGTGGGGAGCGGGCTCCAGGCGCGTTCGCTGCGCATCGGCGACGGCTCGGTGTGCCTGATCGGCGTGGGCAAGACGGTCGGCGCGTGCCTGCAGGCGGCGGACGAGCTGGCGGCGGAGGGGATCGACGCCACGGTCTGGGACGCACGGGTCGTTTCGCCGCCCGACGTCGACATGCTCGACGACGCGGCGCGCCACCGCCTCGTGGTGACGGCCGAGGACGGCGTGCGGCACGGCGGCGCCGGTGCCTTCCTCCTCGACGCGATGGCCTCCCGCACGGAGTCGGCCGGCCTGCCGGGACCGGTCACCCGGGTCCTCGGCGTCCCGCGCCAGTTCCTCGCCCAGGGCAAGGCCGACGACATCCTCGCCAGCCTCGGTCTCGACGGCGCCGGCATCGCCGAGACCGTCCGGCGGGCCCGCGTGGCCGTGCCCGCCGAGCCCCGCCCGGACTGAGTCGCGGCCGCGGGGTGCGGCGCTACGCCAGGTTGGCGCCGTTCTGGCGCACGAAGTCGTTCACCGCGTAGTACGCCTCGATCGACTCCCCGGCGTCACCCCAGAATCCCTCCTGCACGTCGTACGCCATGGCGCCCTGGCCGACGAAGTGGTTGTTCACGTCGGTGATCTCGAGCTCGCCGCGACCGGACGGGACGAGGTCGCCGATGATGTCGAACACACCCGCCTCGTAGCAGTAGATCCCCGTCACGCAATAGTCCGAGGCCGGCCGTTCGGGCTTCTCCTCAATGTGCGTGACCCGGCCCTCCGAGTCGAAGACGGGCACGCCGAGATGGCGCAGATGCTCCGGCTCGTCCACCTTGGACAGCAGAATGCGGGCGCCGACAGGGTCGGCCCGGAACGCGTCGACCATGGTCCGGATGGAGCGCTCGACGATGTTGTCGGCCAACATGACCAGGACCGGCCCGCCCTCGGCGAAGTGCGCCGCCAGCCCGAGGGCTTCGGCGATCCCGCCCGCCTTCTCCTGGTACGCGTAGGAGAGCTGCTTGATCCCGTACTCATGGCCGTTGCCCAGCAGCCGGAGGAACTCGCCGGCGTGGGTGCCCCCCGTGACGAGCATGATCTCGTCGATGCCGCTCGAGACCACGGCCTCGATCGACCAGGCGATCATCGGGCGGTCGTAGATCGGCAGGAGGTGCTTGTTCGTGATCCGGGTCAGCGGATAGAGGCGGGAGCCCGTCCCACCGGCGAGGATGACGCCCTTCATGACCGCGCTCCCGCCGCGGGGACCGTTGGCATGGCCTGTGTTCTAGTCGAAGGTGAGCACGCCACGCGCCACACGGCCGGCATGCATCTCGTCGACGACCTCACCGAAGCGCTCGAGCGGGCGGGTCAGGGACACGAGCTCGTCGAGCATGAGTTGCCCGGACTTGTAGAAGTCGACCATGAGGGGGATGTCGTGGTGCGGCCGGGCCGAGCCGTAGCGGCACCCGAGCAGCCCGCGGTCAACGTAGGCCAGCGCGTTGACATCCACGGCCACCTCGGTGCCCCGGGGCGGGATGCCGATGGCCACCGCGTTGCCGGCCCAGTCGAGGCAGTCCAGGGCGCTGCGCAGGACGGCGGGATGGCCCACACAGTCGAAGGCCCACGTCACGCCGCCCAGCGGGAAGAGCGCCCCGGCGGCCGACTCGCGGTCGGCGGGCACCAGCGCGCGCACTGCGGCCGCCGCGTCGCCGGCACCGGCATCGACGAAGTGCGTGGCGCCGAACTGCCGCCCCAGCGCCTCCTTGGCCGCCACCGTGTCGACCGCCACAATCCGCGTGGCCCCGGCGATGCGCAGGCCCTGGATCACGTTCAGACCCACACCACCCACGCCGAACACGGCGGCCGTGTCGCCCGGCTTCACCTTGGCCCGGTTCAGGACGGCGCCGACCCCCGTCAGCACGCCGCACCCGATGAGGCAGGCCGACGAGAGGGGGACGTCCTCGGGGATGCGGACGGCCTGCACCTCGCTGACGATCGTGACCTCCGAGAAGACCGACGCGGCGGCGAAGTTCGACGCCGGCTCCCCCTTGAAGGTGAAGGGCGTCGAGATGTTGCCCAGCGAGCTCTTGCACCACGTCGGGTGACCGGTCCCGCAGGCCCGGCAGGCGCCGCAGCTGGCCAGGGTCGCGATGACCACGTGGTCGCCCGGCTTGACCGACCGCACGGCGTCACCGACGGCCTCGACGATGCCGGCGCCTTCGTGGCCGAGCACGGCAGGAGCGGGAAAGGGGATCGTCCCGTCGATCACCGACAGGTCGGAGTGGCACACCCCCGCCGCCTGCATGCGCACCTGCACCTCGGTGGGCCCGGGACCGCGCACCTCGAGCTCGTCGGTGACCTCGACCCCCTCCCCGGTGTAGACGATGCCTCGCATTGTGTGCTCCTCTCGTTTCCTACGACTCGTTGGTGATCACGGTGTCCGTGCCGTCCGCGTGGCGCTGGCGCAGCTCTCGTTTGAGCACCTTCCCGCTGGCGTTCACCGGCAACACGTCGACCAGGACGACCCCGCGGGGGACTTTGTAGTTGGCCATGGCGCCCCGGGACCAACTGAGGATCGACTGCCCGATACTACGGGGGTCGTCCGCCGCCGCGGCCGCCGCGGGCACGACGAAGGCGCAGCCCACCTCCCCCATGCGCTCGTCGGGGACGCCGACGACGGCCACCTGGCCCACCGCCTCGTGGCCGCGCAGAATGGCCTCGATCTCCGCCGGGTAGGCGTTGAAGCCGCCCACCACGAACATGTCCTTGACCCGGTCGGTGATGGTCACGTTGCCCGCCGGGTCGAGGACGCCGATGTCCCCGGTGTGCAGCCAGCCCTCGGTGTCGATGGCCTCCGCCGTCGCCGCCTCGTTGCGCCAGTAGCCGGGCATGACGGTGTAGCCCCGCACCACGATCTCGCCGGGCTCGCCCGGTGAAACGTCGGCGCCGTCGACCACCGCCCGCACCTCCAAACCGGGAATGGCGCGGCCCGAGGTGGCCGCCACCACCTCGGGTGGGTCGCTGCGCCGGCACATGGTCACCGTCCCGCACGACTCGGTGAGGCCGTAGGCGGTGAGCACGGTGTCGAAGCCGAGCTCGTCGCGCATCGCTTGCACGAGCTCCACGGGCACCACGGCCGCCCCCGTCACGCCGAGCCGCAGTGAGGACAGGTCGTGGCCGGCGCGGCGTGGGTCCGACAGCAGCGTCTGGTAGAGGGTGGGCGGCCCGGGCAGGACGCTGATGCGCTCGCTCGCGATGCGCGCCATGACGGCCTCCGGGTCGAAGACCGGCTCGGGCACGACGGTGGCACCGGCCATGAGGCAGGCCAGGATGCCGGCCTTGTACCCGAAGGTGTGGAAGAAGGGGTTGACGACGAGGTAGCGGTCGCCGGCCGCGAGCCCGACGATGGACGACCACGTGCCGAACGTGCGCAGCGATTGGGCGTGGGTCGCCGCCGCGCCCTTGGGGTGGCCGGTCGTCCCCGAGGTGAAGATGAGATCCGAGATGTCGTCCGGCTGCACGGCGGCGGCGCGGGCCGCCGACACTGCGGGATCGACCGCCTCCCCCGCCCGCAGGAAGGCACCCAGTCCGGTGACCGGGACGGAGGTCCGACCGCCGGCGCCCCCGCCGGCGGTCTCGCCGGCCTCGCCCTCGTCGCGCAGGAGGACGATGCGGGCCAGGTCCCCCGTGTCCTGGCCCTCCAGCATGGCCGGGTAGTCGGCGCCCAGGAATCCCCGCACCGTGACCAGGGTCGAGGCGCCCGCGTCGCGCAGGATGTATGCCGCCTCGCCGCCCTTGAACCGCGTGTTGAGCGGCACCAGCACCGCGCCGGCGCGCAGCAGCCCCAGTGCGGCCAGCATCCACTCGGCGCAGTTCGGCGCCCACATGGCGGCCCGGTCGCCGGCCCCGACACCGGCGGCCACGAAGCCGCGGGCGTAGCGGTCGACCTCCTCGGCCAGCTGGGCGTAGGTCAGGCGCAGCGCACCGTCGACCAGCGCCTCGGTGGTGCCGTGCCGGAGCGCCGCGTCGTCGACGAGGCGGGGAACCGTGCCCCAGATGAGGTCGGCCCGTGGGTCCTCCTGGTCGGCCGGCGCGCCACCGATGCCCGCGCTCACGGATGCTGGCTGCTGACGGAAATGACCTCTCCCGACAGGTAGGACGAGTAGTCACTGGCCAGGAAGACGATGACGTTGGCCACCTCCCACGTCTCGGCGCCGCGCCCGAAGAGCTCGCGGCGGCGGAGCACGGCGAGGTCCTCGTCGGGGATGGCCCGGTTCAAGAACGGGTGCTCGGCCAGGCTGGGCGAGACCGCGTTGACGCGGACCCCGGCGGGAGCCGCCTCGGCGGCGGCGCAGCGCGTCAGGGCCATCACCCCGGCCTTGGCGGCGGCGTAGTGGGCCTGGCCCGGCTGGGCCCGCCAGCCCAGCACCGACGCGTTGTTGACGATGACGCCCGCCTTCTGCGGCAGCATCCGGATCAGCGCGGCCCGGGTGCAGCGGAACGTGCCGGTCAGCGTGATGTCCAGCACGGTCGACCACTGCTCGTCGGTCATGTCGACGAGCGGCACCGTGCCACCCAGTCCCGCGTTGTGCACGGCGACGTCGATGCGGCCGAACCGCCTCAGCGCGCCGTCGTAGAGCGCTCCGACCTGTGCCTCGTCGCGCACGTCGCAGGCGAGCGCGTGCACCCGGCCGGTCCCGTCGGCCCCGAGGTCGCCCGTCAGCTGCTCGGCCGTCTCGGCCAGGCGCCGGGCGTGTGCGTCCGACAGGACGACGGACGCACCTTCTTCCAGGCACCGCCGCGCCGTCGCCGACCCGATGCCGGTCCCGGCCGCGGCGGTGACGAGCACGACCCTGCCCTCGAGGAGCCCATGGCCGCCGGGGGGCGGGGGCGGCGGCGGCGGGTCGAAGGCTGCGTTCAGGCTGGTGCTCACGCCACCCCTTTTGGCTCGGGCGGCAGGCCGAGCACCCGCTCGCCGATGATGTTGCGCTGAATCTGGTTGGACCCACCGTAAATGGTCTCCGAGCGGGCGAAGAGGAAGGAGCGCTGGAACTCCCCGAGCCCGTAGCCGCCGTTCTCGGGCAGCGGGTCGCCGTCGAGGACTGTGGCGGCGGGTCCCAGGATGCGCATGGCCAGCTCGCCGAGCCGGCGGTGCCAGCTCCCCCAGTACAGCTTCGCGATAGAGGCCTCGGGCGGCGCCACCGGACCGTCGACGCCCGCCAGGCTGCGCAGCGTGTTGTAGCGCATGATCGTCAGCTCAATGTGGGCCTGGGCGAGCTCCTGGCGCACGACCGGGTCCGCCGCCGCACCGTTGTCCTCGGCCAGCGCCAGCAACCGGTCGAGCTCACGCCGGAAGCCGAGCTGGAAGCCGAGCAACGCGACGCCCCGCTCGAAGGCCAGCGTCGCCAAGGCGACGCGCCAGCCGTCGCCGACCCCGCCCACGACGTTGTCGACATGCGTGCGGGCGCCGTCGAAGAACACCTCGTTGAACTCGCTGGTCCGCGTGAGCTGCGTGATGGGGCGCACCTCGACGCCGGGCTGGTCCATGGGCACCAACAGATAGGACAGACCCTTGTGGCGCACCGAGTCGGGGTCCGTCCTGCACACGACGAAGCACCAGTCCGCCAGGTGGGCCAACGACGTCCACACCTTCTGCCCCGTCACGACCCACTGGTCGCCGTCGCGTTCGGCCCGGGTCTTCACGTTGGCCAGGTCGCTGCCGGCGTCGGGCTCGGAATAGCCCTGGCACCACAGTTCGGCGCCCTCCCGGATCGGTGGCAGGAAGCGCGCCTGTTGCACGGGCGTGCCGTAGTGGATGAGGGTCGGGCCGAGCAGCCCCTCGCCCATGACGTTGACGCGCCCCGGTGCGGCGGCGCGGGCGTACTCCTCGTTGAAGATGACCTGCTCGGTCATGGTGGCACCGCGACCGCCGTGCTCGACCGGCCAGCCCAGGCAGGTCCAGCCGCCGCCGGCCAGCACCTTCTCCCAGCGCCGGCGCACCTCGAAGCCGAAGGTCTCGTCGCCCGAGCCACCCCGGCCCCCGAGCTCGGCGAATTCGCCGACCAGATGCTCGTGGAGAAAGCTCCGGACCTCCTGGCGGAACGCCACATCCTCGGGGCGGTCGCGCAGATCCATCGCCGGGGAGCGTAGCCAAGCCGGGGCACCTGATCTGACGGGTCGTCAGATACCGGCAGCAGGCTCCATGGTGGGCCGCTGCCAGGCCGGGGCGTGGGTGCCGATGGGCGAGGTCGGCACCTCCCAGCGGCCCGGCGTGGCCGGCAGGGTGGCCACGGGGCCCAGGTGGTGCAGGCGTCCGTACGGCGTGTCGCTGCTGACCACGTAGGGGGCGAGGTCGCCGAAGCCGGTCGGCGCGCCGACCGGCACCGGGGCCTCGGTGAACCAGCGGGCCGTCTGACACAGCGAGGCGCGCACGTGATAGCTGCCGCCCTCGTGGGCACGGCGCCACAGCGCGGCCATGGTGCCCAGCGCGGCGAGATACCCCGTGGTGTAGTCGCAGGCCGCGGCCGGGAGCAGCGCGGGGTGGTCCGACCCGCCCTGCCCGACGACGATGCCCGAGACGGTCTGGGCCATCTGCTCCCAGCCCGGGCGGAGATGCCAGGGCCCGCCGTCGCCGTAGCAATTGATCGTCACGACCACGATGCCCGGCCGCAGCGCCGCCAGCTCCTCGGGCCCGAACCCCCGGCGCGCCAGCGAGCCGCCGCGATAGCCCTGGGTGAACACGTCCGCCTGCGCCGCCAGCGTGCGCAGGGCCGCGGCGCCGGCGGGATCGTCGAGCTCCAGGCAGCACGAGCGCTTGCCGTGGCTCGTGTCCATGACGAAGAGCGGGATGTTCTCCAGGCGGGCCGAGTTGACCAGCAGCACCTCGGCGCCGTGCTCGGCCAGCGTGCGGGCGTTGGTCGGCCCGGCCAGCAGCCGGCTCAGGTCCAGGACGCGCACACCGCCGAGCGGGCGGCGCGGGCCGGGGGGCGCCTCGGGCGCGCTCTCCCCGATCTTCTCGATGCTGACCCGGCCCAGTGGGGCGATGGCCGCCGCCTGCGGGTGGGCCGCCCACTCGGCGGCCGTGCGCGCCATGGCGCCACAGGTCCCGGCCTCGGCCAGCGCGTCCTCGAGCGCGGGCGCATCCCAGCGGGCGACCCTTCCGGCCACCACCTCGACGCCGCTGCCCACGTCGCACCCGAGGACATCGCATGTCCGCGCCGCCAGGTGGGCGAACTGGCCCTGCAGGTGGATGAAGCGGCCGTCGCGGCAGCGGTAGAGCCTGACCAAAGGGCGCTCCCGGCTCATCGGCGCGGGCGGGAGATCGGCGCCCTCGAGCCGCTGCAGCTGGAAGCCGACCAGCGACGCCCCGGCGTGCGCCCGCGCCACCGTGACCGGTTGGGCCTCGCCGGTGCGCTCCTCCCACAACAGTGACGCCGCCGCGCCGATGGAACCCAGGACCGAGGCGGCGCACTCCACGACGGGGAAGGGCGTTGCATAGGGCTGTCCGTCGCCCACCAGCTCGACGCGATCGGCCAGCGCGGGAGGGAGCCCCACCTCCTGCAGCAGTCCCGTGACCAGGTCCTCGCCCACGGCGGCATCGTAGGGCGGCCCCGTGCCGGGGCCGGCCTGGAATACTGGCCCGGACCACCACGGCACGAGCGGAGTGCCAGAGGAGGGAGAAGAGGTGCCGTACTCCCGGGGCCGGATCGTCCATGACGCCGACGCCCACATCATGGAGACACCGACCTGGCTGCGGGACCACGCGGAGGCGGCCTACCGGGACCGGCTGCCCGTCCTGCGCTATCCGGGCGGGAACGAACTGCGCCAGACCGGCGACCCGGCCGACCAGCAGCGCGACCTCGTGGCGGCGTTCGAACGCCTGGCCGAGCGGCATGCCTCGCCGGAGTACCGGGCGGACGAGGAGGCGGAGATCATGGCACGCAAGAACTTCGCCGCCACCGGCTCGTTCATCCCCGAGGACCGCGGGCACGCGCTCGACCTGCTGGGGTTCTCGAGCCAGCTCGTCTTCAACACCTTCCACAACGGGCGGCTGCACGACATGGAGCACGCCGACGCCGACCTGGCCTTCGCCGCCGCCCGCGCCCACAACCGCGGCATGGTGGAGTTCTGCTCGGTCGACCCGCGCCTGCTGCCGTCCCTCTACGTCCCGCTGGTCGACCCCGAGCGGGCGGTCGCCGCCACCGAGGACACGCTCGCCCAGGGCGCCGCCGCCCTGCTGATCGCCTCGGGCTGCCCGCCGCGGTTCTCGCCCAGCCACACCGACCTCTTCGGCGTGTGGGCCCGGGCCGAGGAGGCCGGCATCCCCGTGGTGTTCCACGTGGGCGGCACCGGGACCCTGGTCGATCCCAACTACTTCGTCAACGGCAAGCCCGTGCCGCCCGACTTCCACGGTGGCGAGGAGAACTTCCGCTCCGTCGACTACATGGGCATCCCGGTGCCGCCGGCGCAGACGTTGGCCACGCTCATCTTCGACGGCGTGCTCGAGGCCTTCCCCGGCCTGCGCATCGGCGTCATTGAGCAGGGCGCCATCTGGGTGCCGTCCTGGCTGCGCCAGATGGAGTCCGCCTTCGAGGCCTTCCAGCGCCACGAGGAACGCCTGCAGGCGCTGTCCCTCCGTCCGAGCGACTACGTGCACCGCCAGTGCCGCTTCACGCCCTACCCGACCGAGGATGTGGGCTGGATTGTGGAGCAGGCCGGCGCCGATCTCGTCCTGTTCTCCTCCGACTACCCCCACGTGGAGGGCGGGCGCAAACCGCTGGAGCGCTTCGAGGCCTCGCTGGGCGACGCCGACGCCGAGGTGCGCCGCCAGTTCTACGCCGACAACTTCCTCTTCCTCATGGGCAGCGCCGGCGCCGGGCTGGCGGCCTGAACCGTGCGCCGCCGCCTGCGCGCCCGCGCGCCGCGCGGTCAGGCCGGGCTGTGCCGGGGTGAGGGTGACGTCACCACCGGCCCCCGGGAGGTGCAGTCCACCGACGGGTAGTCGCACATCGTCTTCTGCAGCCACGGCTGCAACTGGGCGATCTGCTCGGGAGGGCTGTGCGCCGGCACGACCCCGATGCCGCCGATGAGGAACAGGCACACGCCCAGGAGCACGCCGCCACCGAACAGCTTGAGCCTCTTGCGAGCGTCCACCCTCGTCCTTCCGCATCCCCGGTGTTCCACTCATAAGTTGTTCCAGATTTGTCAGAATCCAAACCTCCCTCCCCGGGCGCCGAGAAAGGTCGACCATGTTCACCCGCAAGTCACGTGGCACAGACACGGCCTTCGAGGTCACCAAGACCGAGGAGGAGTGGAAGGACGCGCTCCCCGCTGATCGCTACGCCGTCCTGCGCCGGGCCGGCACCGAGCCACCGTGGTCGGGCGAGCTGCTGCACGTCGATGGTGCGGGCGTCTTCCGCTGCGCCGGCTGCGGCGCCGAGCTCTTCGACACCGACGCCAAGTTCGAGTCCGGCACCGGCTGGCCGAGCTTCGACCGGGCCCGCGCCGCCGGCACCGTCCTCGAGCGCAAGGAGCGCAGCTTCGGCATGGCGCGCACCGAGATCCTGTGCGCCCGGTGCGGTGGCCATCTGGGACACGTCTTCCCGGATGGACCCACCGACACCGGACAGCGCTACTGCGTCAACTCGCTGTCGCTGACCTACGAGCCCGAGGGCTGAGCGTCCCTCAGGTCGAGGGGCCCGCAGCGCGCCGGCGGGCGCGGGCGCGCCACACCGCCGCGCCAGCGCAGGCGACCGCGCCCACGGTGGCTCCCGTGGCCACGGTCGGAACC
This sequence comes from uncultured Acidimicrobiaceae bacterium, assembly GCA_963804055.1. Taxonomy (GTDB): domain Bacteria; phylum Actinomycetota; class Acidimicrobiia; order Acidimicrobiales; family RAAP-2; genus Bog-473. The sequence goes on from CAWDOU010000013.1 coordinate 401,276, forward strand.
GCCGTGGCGCGCGCCATCATGTCCGCCAAGTGCACCGCCAGCGCGGGCCATGCGGGCATGGTGATCAGCCAGGGCACCCGCTCAGGCCTCGACGGCCAGGGCCTCGGCCCCGTCGCCATTGCCCTCCGAGGCCGAGGCGTGCCGCTCCACCTTGTGCACCTCGGCGGTGGCGAAGCGCAGGCTGGCCCCCACCTCGTCCGCCGTGATCTCGACCTTGGATCGATGCTCCCCCTCCTCGGTCTCCCAGGTCCTGTGCTCGAGGCGACCGGTGACGACGACCCGCATGCCCTTGGTCAGGCTCAGGGCCACGTTCTCGGCCAGATCACGCCAGCAGACGACGTCGAAGAACGACGTCGACTCCTGCCATTCCTGGGTGGCGCGGTCCTGCCAGCGCCGGTTCACGGCCACGCCGAGCTGCGCTGTGGCCTGCCCCTCGCGCGTGTAGCGGATCTCAGGTTCACGGGTCAGGTTCCCGGTGATCGTCGTGGTGTTGGCCATGTGCATCCTCGCTTTCGTGGACGCCCTCCGTCCGAGGGCGCGCCCAGCGTGACGGCCTCTCCTCGACGCGAACCTTGCTGAAAACCTCGCCGGGCCGATTTTTCCGGTCCAGGGGGCCGGGACGACGAGTCCATCGCCTACGACTTGGACTTCATCCCCAGGGTGCGCAGGATGAAGGCGCCGAAGCGCCCGGGCGGCTTCGCCTGCCCGTGGTGGTCGGCGGAATGCCCGTAGCGCGATCCGTAGACGTCGGCGGAGCCCCCGGTGAGGCCGGGTGCGGGCAACGAGTTGGGCTCTTCGTACTTCGGCACCTTGGACAACCGTCGCTTCGGCTTCCTGGGCTTGTCGCCTGCGCTCCCCATCGCATCAGTCTGGCCCAGATGGCCGCGGCGCTGCGTCGCCACGCCCCGTCGGGTCTGTGCCAGCATGCGGGGCCATGCTCGTGCACTCCCCGTGCCGCCGCCTGGCGCCGCCGGCCGTCGTGACCGTGCTGGCCGTGCTGGCCGTGGCGCTGTCGGGTTGTGGCGCCTCGGGAGGGCCAACGGCACACGCCGGCGCGGGCGCGGGGCACACCACGACCACGTCCACGACCGCCGCACGCGGCTCGACGACGACCACGGCCGTCCCCGTCACCACGACGAGCGCTCCGGGCCCACAGGAGTTGTCCTTCTCTCCCTTCACGGCCTCGGGCGCGATCGCCCAGGGCCTCCAGGTCACCCAGCAGGTGTCGGGCCACTGCACGAGCCCGGGTGTGGCGGGAGCGTCCTCCTACCGGTGCAAGGCGGAGCCCGGCGACGTCTCCTACGACCCCTGCTTCGCCCCTCCCCTGGCCACCAGTGGGCCGCTGCTCTGCGTGCCCGACCCGACCGTGACCGACGTCACCCGGTTCGTAGTCGGCGCACTGGCCCCGGCCTCGAACGCGGCCCCGCAGAAGAGCGTCTGGGCCGTTCGCCTCCAGAACGGGGAGATCTGCGTGCACGTGGTCGCGGCATGGGCGGGCGGGCGGGGGCCCTACGCCTGTCCCACGCCGAGCGCGGCCGACGCGGTGGCCGACTGCCATGCGCCCGTCAGGACGGCACAGGGGTGGAGCATGGAGTGTCAGGCCACGCAGAGCGCCTCGAGCGCCTTCGACCCGGTTCTCGTCGTCGACGTCTGGGACTGAGAGCAGCGCCCACGTGCACACGCACGTGCACGCGCACGCGCACGCGACGGGCGCCTAACCCCGGCCGCTGCGCAACAAGCGACCGCCTATGACATAGAGGCTCAGCCCGATGACGAGTGCGCCCAGGATGACCCAGCGGACGACGGCGGTCTCGGCGGACGTGGGCGACCCGTTCGAGCTGATCTCGGCGAAGCCGCCCCCGATGACCAGCGCGACGAAGGCCACGATGAGGCAGACCAGCGATCCCTTCCACGCGTTGTTGCAGAAGAAGCGGGACTGCGAAAGGTCGGGCTTCGAGCCGTTCGCGGCTGGATCCCGCGCGCCCGCCACGCCGTCAGACGTCGAGGAAGCGTCGGATCGCGATGGCGGAGCCGATGGACCCGATCGCCATGCCGACGATGACCACGACGACGTTGGTCAGCAGGACCTCGGACCCGGACATGTGCATCGCCGTGAAGATGTTGCTCGATGTCTTCCCACCACCCTCGTGGTTGATGAAGAGGTAGACGAAATAGACCACGACGGCGGCCAGGAGCGAACCGATCAGGCCCTGGAGGAGACCTTCGGACATGAAGGGGATGCGGATGAACCAGTTGGTGGCTCCGACCAGCTTCATCACGGAGACCTCGCGCCGCCGGGCAAAGATGGCCATGCGGATGGTGTTGAGGATCAGGACCGCCGCCGAGACGATCAGGACGATGGCAACGGCCAGGCACACCCATTTCGAGACGTTGATCACCGTCTCCTCGTTGTGAATGGTCTGCTGGGGCTCGGTCACGGACAAGACGCCGGCTGTACCGCTGAACGTGTGGACGACCTGGGCGGCGTCAGTCAGCGCAACGGGGGTGCACCAGTACGAGGTCGGCATTTCGGCCTCGGTCGTGGCCTGGAAGACGTCGGAAGGCAGCAGCCGGCGGGCCTCGGAGAAGTTGCGCGCCTTGTTCCAGTACGCGCACGGCTGCACGACGTAGTTGAGCTGGGACAGCTCGGTGCCGACGGCGGAGATCTCCTGGGCGTTGGCATTGGGCTCCATCCAGACGGTGACCTGGGTGCCCCGCTCGAGCGTCCCGGTGGCGTTGGCCGAGCCCTGCCGCAGAAGCAGCGCGGCGCCGACGAGTGACAGCGAGACGGCAACCGTCAACACGGCGGCGATGGTCATGAGGCGATTGCGCCACAGGTTCGACGCCGTCTCGCGGACGACATAGTCAACCGAAACCGCCACGTCAGACCGCTTGCTGTCCCGAGCCGCCGTCGAAGCCGTACACGCCACGCGCCTGGTCGCGCACCATGCGACCGTTGCTGAGCTCAATCACGCGTCGGCGCATTTTGTCGACCAGGACCTCGTCGTGCGTGGCCACCACCACGGTCGTCCCGGTGCGGTTGATGCGGTCGAGCAGCTGCATGATGCCCTGGCTCGTCTGGGGGTCGAGGTTTCCCGTGGGCTCGTCGGCCAGCAGGATCAGCGGCCGGTTGACGAAGGCGCGGGCCACCGCCACCCGCTGCTGCTCCCCGCCCGAGAGCTCGCCGGGCAGGTTGTCCCGCTTGTTGGCCAGTCCGACCAGGTCCAGGACCTGAGGAACCTGGTTGGCCACGACGTGGCGGGGCCGGCCGATGACCTCGAGGGCGAAGGCGACGTTCTCGAAGACGGTCTTGTTGGGGAGGAGCCGGAAGTCCTGGAACACGCAGCCGATGTTGCGGCGGAGGTACGGCACCCGCCATTTCGGCAACTCCACGATGTTGCGGCCGGCCTCGAAGATCTGGCCCGTGTCGGGGAGCTCCTCGCGCAGGAGGAGGCGGATGAAGGTCGTCTTGCCGGAGCCGGACGCGCCGACCAGGAAGACGAACTCACCCTTCTCGATCTCGACGGTGATGTCGCGCAGAGCGACCGTCGAGCCCTTATAGGTCTTGGTGATGTTTTCGAATTGGATCATCGGCAGGAGAGGTGTCGCCCCAGCCGGCGCAGGCGGGGCACTTCGCAATCCTAACGACTCCGCATTGCGGTTTCGGGTCATGGGCTCCGGCGCAGGTCACAGGGCCCTGCCGTGCGGATCCTCCGCGTGGACGGCCACGTCGGGTTTCCTCGCCACCCGCTCCCCGGCACGCGGCCCTCAGTCGGCCACGGCCACCCGCGGCGCGCACACCCGTCCACCGTCCCCGCACCGGCGCTCACCGTCCCTGCACCGCGCCCACCGGCTCACGCGGGACGCACGCGGGACGCACGCGGGACGATGACGTCCGGCGGACCTCCGGCCACGGCAACGACGGACACCTGGTATGTCGATCGACGTCGCCGCAGGTCATGGCGGTCGACTGCCCCGGCAGCCCGGCCGCCGCAACGCAGCCGGCCCCGTCCACGCTCCCCGTCAACGACGAGTGGCCGTCGCCGCCTCGCGGTGCCGGCCCCGCCGGAGGGTGCATCGGTGCGGCCGTGACTCGTCGGCCGCCACGCGCCCCACGTCCGTCACGGTTCCGCCGTCACGCTCTGCGATCCGGCGTGGTCGCCCGAGACCACCGGGAGATCACGCGTGCGCGTCATGCGGGAACCGGAGCGATGAGCACGATCGCAGAGCGACCCCCCGCCCGCGCCGGTATGTATGTCTGTGCCGCCGCACCGGCGTGACACGACGTGGACGCCGGCCCCGGAGCGCGACGCCCAGTTACGAGTTGCCCTCGCGCTGACGGCGCAGCTCGGCTTCCATGAACGCGTCGAGATCCCCGTCGAGCACCGCGTCGACATTGCCCGTCTCATGGTTCGTGCGCAGATCCTTCACGAGTTGGTACGGCGCCATGACGTACGAGCGGATCTGGTTGCCCCATGCGTTGTCCACCCTGTCGCCGCTCAGCGCGTCGAGCTCGGCCCGGCGCTCCATGCGCGCGCGGTCCGCCAGTTTGGCCCCGAGGATCTGCATCGCCTTGGCCTTGTTCTGGTGCTGGCTCCGCTCGTTCTGGCACGAGACCACCAGCCCGGTCGGCAGGTGGGTCAGGCGCACGGCTGAGTCCGTCTTGTTGACGTGCTGCCCGCCCGCGCCGGAGGAGCGATATGTGTCGATACGCAGGTCTTTTTCGTCGATCTCCACCTCGGACGACACGTCTTCGAGGAAGGGCGTGACGTCCATGGAGGCAAAGCTCGTCTGGCGGCGGTGCTGCGAGTCGAACGGGGACATCCGGACCAGTCGGTGCACTCCCCGCTCGGTGGCCAGGAGCCCGTAGGCGAACCGCCCGTGCACAATGAAGGTGGCCGAGAGCAGGCCGGCCTCCTGCCCCTCTGTCGCCTCGTCGACCTCGACCGTGAAGCCGCGCCGCTCGGCCCAGCGCTGGTACATGCGCAGCAGCACCTCGGTCCAGTCCTGGGCGTCGGTGCCGCCCGCCCCGGCGTGCACTTCGCACACGGCATCGAGCTCGTCGTACTCGCCAGAGAACAGCGACTGCAGCTCCAACGCACCGAGCCTGGTGCCCAGCGCGTCGACCATGTCGACCAGCTCGGCGTCGAGCCCGGCATCGCCGGTCCCCTCGGCGGCGGACTCCTCGGTGAGCTCCAGCAGCGCCTCCGCATCCTCGAGCGCGCTGCGCAGCGTCTCGAGCTGCTCGAGATCGGCCGTGACGCGGCCCAGCTCCTTGGTCACCGCCCGCGCGTTGTCGGCGTCATCCCACAGGTCGGGCCGGGCCACCTCGGCTTCGAGCTCGACGCGACGGACCTCGAGCTTCTCGCGTCCGAGATAACGCTCAGCCTCGGCCAACCGCTCCCTCAGCGCTCCGAGCTCAGATGTGAAGTCGCGGGGGAGGTCGGCCGACGGCCCGTCAGGCGGCGCCATGGCAGAACTTGTACTTCTTGCCGCTCCCGCACCAGCAGGGATCGTTGCGGCCGACCTTCTCGTGTTGCTCCTTGACGATGGGCACCAACGCGTCGGGGTCCGGAGCGTTGGGCCGCTTGATCTGCGCCTTGCCCGCACTCCGGCCGTTTCCGCCGGTGTCGTCGGGCCGCGTCAGCACGGACGTCTGTGCGGGCACGTTGGCTCCCTGGTCCGTCAGCAGCGCCGACGCCATCGCCCCCGTCTCGGCCACCGGGTCTTCCGCGGCGGCGTAGACCGCCTTGTCGAGGTCGGGCTCGGCCGCCGGTGCCTGCACCGCCTCGACATGGAGGATGTAGCGGAGATAGTCGTTGTCGATCACCTCCATAAGCTGGCCGAACATGGAGTAGCCCTCTTGCTGCCAGGCGTTGAGGGGGTCGGCCTGGACGGTCCAGCGCAGGTGGATGCCGTCCTTGAGGTTGTCCATCTCGGCCAGGTGGTCGCGCCAGCGCGCGTCCATGATCTGCAGGTAGACGTCGCGCTCGATCTGCCGCATGGTGTCGGCGCCGCCGGGCATGGCCTCGCCGTGCTTCTCGTAGTAGTCGAGCGCCTCCTCGACGATGGACTCGACCAGGTCCTCGGTCGTGGCCGCCTGCTCGAGGTCGGCCACGGCGAACTTCGTCGGGTAGTACTGCCCCAGCGAGTCCACCAGGCCCTTGAGGTCCCAGTCCTCCTCGAACTCGGTCGGGCAGTGCTCGGCCACCAGCTTCTCCGCCGCGCCGGCCAGGAGGTCCTCGGTGTGCTCTTCGAGATCGTCACCGTCGATGATCTGCAGCCGGCGCTCGTAGATCACCTTGCGCTGCTGGTCCATGACCTCGTCGTACTTGAGCGCGTCCTTGCGCATTTCGGCGTTGCGGGCTTCCACCGTGTTCTGGGCCCGCTCAATCGCCTTGCCCACGGTCTTGGACTCGATCGGCACGTCGTCGGGCAGGGTCCGCCCCATGACCCAGCTCATGGCGCCGGTGGCGAACAGGCGCAGCAGCTCGTCGTCGAGGCTCAGGTAGAACCGGCTCTCCCCCGGGTCGCCCTGCCGGCCCGACCGGCCCCGGAGCTGGTTGTCGATCCGCCGGCTCTCGTGACGCTCGCTGCCCAGCACGTAGAGGCCGCCCAGCTTGCGCACCTCCTCGCCCTCGGCCCGGCAACGGGCCTCCATGGCGGACTGCCGGCGCGCCAGCTCGGCGATGCCCTCGTCACTGTCGATGTCCACGCCCTCGGCGGCCAGCTCGTGCTGGGCCAGCAGCTCGGCATTGCCTCCCAGGATGATGTCGACGCCGCGGCCGGCCATGTTGGTGGCGACGGTGACCGCGCCGCGGCGGCCGGCCTGGGCCACGATCTCGGCCTCCCGGAAGTGCTGCTTGGCGTTGAGCACGTTGTGCGGCACGCCTCGCTTCTCCAGTAGGCGCGCCAGCAGCTCCGACTTGGCCACCGAGGCGGTACCGATCAGCATGGGCTGGCCCAGCTCGTGTCGCTCGACGATGTCGTCGACCACCGCGTTGAACTTGGCCTCCTCGGTCTTGAAGACGAGGTCGGGCTCGTCGAGGCGGACCATCTCCTTGTTGGTCGGGATGGGCACCACGGGGAGGCCGTAGGTCGACGCGAACTCACCGGCCTCGGTCTCGGCCGTCCCGGTCATGCCGGACAGCTTGTCGTAGAGCCGGAAGTAGTTCTGCAGGGTCACGGTGGCCCAGGTGTGGTTCTCCTCCTTGATGGCCACGCGCTCCTTCGCCTCGACGGCCTGGTGGAGACCGTCGGACCACCGACGACCCTCGAGCGTGCGCCCGGTGAACTCGTCGACGATCTTCACCTCGCCGTTCTGCACGAGGTAGTCCTTGTCCCGCTTGTAGAGGTCCTTGGCCGTCAGGGCCTTGGTGAGCTGGTGGACGTAGTTGACCGAGACCGAGTCGTAGATGTTCTCCACCCCGACCGCCTGCTCAACCTTCTCGATCCCCGCTTCCAGGGGGACGACGGTCTTCTTCTCCTCGTCCACCTCGTAGTCGACGTCGCGGGTGAGCGTGCGGGCGATGGAGGCGAACTGGTAGTAGAGCTGCGCGGCCTCGTCGGCCGGCCCCGAGATGATGAGGGGCGTGCGGGCCTCGTCGATGAGGATGGAGTCGACCTCGTCCACGATGGCGAAGACATGCTCGCGCTGTGCCATCAGGTCCCGGCTGCGTGTCATGTTGTCGCGCAGGTAGTCGAAGCCGAACTCGCTGTTCGTCCCGTAGGTGATGTCCGCCGCGTAGGCCGCCCGCTTCACGACGGCGTCGTCGATGTCCGACCCGATCCGACCGACCGTCAGGCCGAGCCAGCGATGCACCCGCCCCATCCATTCGGAGTCGCGGGTGGCCAGGTACTCGTTGACCGTCACCATGTGCACGCCACGGCCTTCGAGGGCGTTCAGGTAGGCCGGGAGCGTCGAGACGAGCGTCTTCCCCTCGCCGGTCTTCATTTCGGCGATCCAGCCGAAGTGCAGCGCCATGCCGCCCATGAGCTGCACGTCGAAGTGGCGCTGGCCCAGGACCCTCCAGGCGGCCTCACGCACGACGGCGAAGGACTCAATGAGGAGGTCGTCGAGTGTCTCGCCCTGGTCGAGGCGCTCCCTGAACTCCACCGTCTTGTGCGCCAGCGCGTCGTCGCTCAGGCCCTGCATCTCGGGCTCGAGGGCGCCGACCAGAGGGACGAGGTCGGCCAGCCGCCTGACTTTCTTGCCCTCGCCGGCACGCAGGACCTTGGTGAACACGCTCATGGAGGCACGATCCTACCGGCCGTGGCAGTCCCGGAGCCGCCGCCGGGACTTCACGTCGAAAAGGGGCTGCGTGCGGCTGACCTGGTCTTTGACCCCACACTCGCCTGCCGCAAGGGTAACGCGCCGGTCCCGGCGGTGCGGCGGCGAGCCGCCGCACCCAACGGCACCGTCGTGGCGCGCATCGCCTCGTCTCCACCCGCCCCCGACTGTCGGGGACGCAGCGGGCAGGGCTTACCTCTAAGCCGCACCATGCTCAGCGACCACAAGTCGCCTTACGTGGGTCGTTTTGCCTGCGACTGGCCTCGACTTTCAACCACAGACCCGCACGCAGCCCAGGCGCATCCTACGCCGGACCCGCCGGGCCTACTGCCCCGGGACGTTTGAGCCCGCCGAGCCCGAGGCGCTCCCAGCACTGGCGGGCGTGGCGCCTTCGAGCACGGTGACGTCGGAGATCTTCCACACGCCGTTCACCCGCTTGAGGTCGGCAATGAGGCGGACGACGTCGGCCTGGGGCGACGTGATCTTGTTGTTGACGTAGGTCTGATCGACCACGGCGTAGACCGACGCCGTGCCGGCCACCTGGTTCTCCGATTGGACGGCGACGTAGCGGATCTGACCGCGCGATTCGGCAAGCGCCTGCTCCAACGCCTTGCGGATGGAGGCGTTGAAGAACTGCTGTGCCTGGGTCGCGAACGCACCTGTCGCCATGTCGCCCACCGCGTTGAAGTCCGAATCGACAGTCTTCGCGTTGAAGTTGAAGAAGTCGGTCAGGAAGACGCGGGACGCGCTCACGACCGCGGGGTCCTGCACGGGCCCTCCGCCGCTCTTCGTGGTGTAGAGGAGGCCGAAGACCAAGGTGCCTGCCACGCCGAGCGCGGCCACCAGGCTGACCAGTCGGAAGGCCCTCCGGCTGGGGACGCCGCGCCCGACCTCGTTTCGGGGCCGCCCTTTCCTCGTGGTCGCTTCCGCGACGGGCGATGCCCCCTCGTCCGAGCTGGTCGCACCGACCACCTTCACTCCGCTATCGGTTGTCTCTTCCGTCATGGTCATGTCTCTCCGTTCTCCCTCCATCTCTCACTTCTCCCGACACACCCCAGGCGTGCCGGGACTTCTCTCAGGCCCGCCGGCGCGTGCGCCGACGGGAGGGGCGGGCACCCCAGGCCAGGAACAGCGCGGGGATCACGAGCCCGCCGAGCGCCAGGAGAAGGCCCTGTCGATCCGCCGGCTCGTGGTACGAGGCGCTGGCGACCTGCCCGACGGGTGTGGCGGAAGCCACCTCGACGTCGGCCTCCTGCGCCGACGGTGCGACGACATGGCCTCCGGCAGCGGGCGCGAAGCCGGTTTGGGTGGCCGGCCCCACCCCGTTGCCGAACGCCGTCACGCAACCGGCGCCGGGAAGCGTGTCGGGGATCGTGTTGGCGGCGCTGTAGGACTGCGCCTGCTCGTCGAGTACCGGTGGGAAGAGCAGGCGGGTGCGCAAGAACGTCTGGTTGGTGTCGGAACCGTTCGCCGTAGTGGGCTTGGCCACACCCTGGACCGCGATGTTCTCGACCGCGCCGAAGAAGTACGTGTTGAAGGCGAGACCCTGCGACAGGTTGTTCAGGTTCGTCGGCTCGGCGACGTTCGAGAGGATGTCCGCTGAGTCGTGCAGAAAGCAGCCCAGGTCGGCCGACTGCGACGTCAGCAGGCTGTCGACGGCGTTGAACGCCGACGATCCCGACGTGAGCAGGGTGTGCAGGCCCGTCTTCTGCTGGGCCAGGACCTGGACCAGCGCCGCCGTGTTCGCCAGATCCTGACGCAGCTCGGGCGCCACGGCCGTGACGGCGTCGAGCGACGGGGGCGCGTTGGCCAGGAGCTGGGTGAACTGCTGCTGGTATGCGACGAACTCCTTGGAGAACGTGGTCCCGGCGCTGATCAGCGTGCGCAGATTGCCGGCTTGTCCGGACAGCGACGTCGCCAGCTCCCCGATCAGCTTGTTGAGGTTGCCGGCCGGAATGGCCTGGAGCAGGCGGGTGGCCGAGGCGACCACGGCGCCGACGTTGGCGGGCACCTGGTCGGCCGCGGCGGGCACGGAGGCGCCGCTGGCCAGGGCGGGTGCGGCGCCACCATGGCTCGGAACCAGGTTCACCACCTGCTCCCCGAGATCGTTGGCGATCTGGACCGACGACTGGACGTCGTCGGGCACCGTCGTGCCGGGATCGATCCGCATGGTGACCTTGGTGGCTGTCTTCGTCAATGCCGTGGAGGTCACGGCGCCAACCGGGACCCCGTTGAGCTCCACCTCGAAGCCCGGGTAGAGACCGGACGCGTCGGCGAACTGCGTGGTCAAGGTGGTCGGACTCTGCAACGGGTTGCCCAGCAGGTTCACGATGCCGTAGACGACGAGCGCGAAGCTCACGACGAAGAACACGATCAGGTTGACGATGAGCCGGCGGTTGATCATTTGGAGTTCGCCCCGGCCGAATTCGGCGCACAGGTGAAGGCGGCCGAGGTGTCCTCGCCCAGACCGGGTATCCCGCAGACGATGATGTTCTCGTAGAGCTGGACGTAGCCGCTGCGCACCGCCCTGGGCAGCGCGTTGTCCGCCAATGGGATCTGCGCGAGCAGGCCGGCCAGATCGGCCTGGTGCTCTGCGAGCTGGCTGCTCACCGCCTGCAGGGTCTGTAGCTGGGTCACGATCTGGGGGTAGTAGTTCTCGAGGATGCTCCGCCCCTGGGAGGACACATCGTCGAGGGACTGCAGGAGCGTTTCGAACTGCGACGAGTTCTTGGCCAGGATGGCCACCGTCTGCGAGAGGTTCGTGAGCGCGGTGGCGCTGGCGCTGCTGGTCGGCGCCAGCGCGGCAGTGAGACTGTTCAACCCGTTGACCGCCTGCGTGATGTCGCTGGTGTGCTGGGCGTAGCCGTTGGCCACCGTCGCCAGGTCCGAGAGGAACGCCTTGAGCGAAGCCTCCTGCCCGGTGAATCCCTCACCACCGGCCTCAATGATCTGCTCGAGCTCGGTCGTGGAGATCGCACCGAAGACCTGTGAGCCGGCCGCCACGAACTGCTCGACGTCAGGGACGAGGGAGGTGTGGGCGATGCGGGCGCCATCGGCCAGTTGCGGGGCCCCGGCGGCGCCGGCGCCCGTCTCGTTCTTGGGGACGGTCAGCTGGACGAACTGATCGCCGAGGATGGTCGTCCGGTCGATGGCGGCACTGACGTCGGCGGGGATCCGGACGCCATTGTCGAACGCCAGGGTCACCTTGGCCTCGTTTCCGTCGAGTGCGATGGAGCGCACCGAGCCCACGGGCACGTCGGCCAACTGCACCTGGGCGCCGTTGGCGAGATCGCCGACATCGCTGAAGACGGCGGTTGCCGTGCGCGGGCCCCCGCCCCCTCCGGAAACCGAACAGCCGGCCAGCGCGAGAACCAAAACGGCGAGGAAGGGCACCGCGGCGAGGCGGCGTCGAGGTGTCCGGCAAATCAGAGTTCGGCGCATCAGAACCAGCCCTCCACGTCGCGCACCCATCCCGCCACGAGCCCGCGTCGCCCCTGCCCGCGATGGGCATGGGCCTGATCCTGGGGCAGCGGGGGCAACAAGGACGCAGCGGGAGCTGTCAGGGTCGGGTCTGCGCTCGGCGACGTCGGCCTGGCGACGGCCAGTGACGCCGTGGACTTGCCGGCCGCGTGCGTGACCTGGTTCGACAACAGGCCCCCCAGCCCCGAGCCCGATGAACCGGAACCGGAAGTCGAGCCCGAGCTCCCCGAGCAGCCCAGGACGACGCCGAGGAGCCCGCACGGTGCCGTCGTGGTCGTCGTGCTCGGCACGGTGGTCGTCGTCGTGGTCGTGCTCGACGCCGGGCTCTTCTGGGCCGGCGTCGACGGGGACGGTGCAGCCGGCGAGGCCTTCGAACCCTGCTCGGCGTTGGCGATCTGGGTCAGGCCCTGCTGCAGCAGTGACTGGGCGGTGGCGGAGCCGCTTCCACCGTTCAGCGTGTTGAGGATGGTCGGGATGTCGTTGAGCAGCGGGTCGAAGAATCCCGACGAGGGATTGCCACACTGGTTCAACGTGGCGATGACCGCAGCCGAGAGGCCGCTGGAGTGGTTGGCCACGATGCGCCGACAGATGCCGGCGAGACGGTCGCGCAGGAGACCCGCTATGTACGACCCGGTCACTCCCGGCGCCGTGGCGAGGTTCAGGTCGAGCCAGTTGTAATTGGGGTCGTAGGCCCGTTGCGCTCCCTGGAAGAGGTTGTTGCCGTTCTGCAGGATCGCGTCCACGGAGGACAGGTTGCGATCGAGGGTACGCCCGACGGTCGTCACCGTGCCGACGTCGGACTCGAGTGGCTGGAGGTTGGGCACCAGCAGGCTGACCAGGCCCGAACTCGCTCCCGCCAGCTGAGTGATGGCGTCGTTGAGCTGACCCGAGTGCTGGGCCACGGTGGTCGACACGGTGTCGTACTGCTCGACCAGCTGCTCAATCTGGCTGGTGTCGGTGTCGAGCGTGCCGGTCAGCTGGGCCAGCGTGCCATTGAGCTGGCCGAGGTCATTGCCCTTGTCGGCGAGGAGCTGCACGGTCCCGGCGGCGGAGGCGATCAGCTTGTTGAGGTTCGCCCCCTGGCCGTCGAGGTCGGTGGCGAGATTCGTGACGAGGTTGCCCACCGCGTGAGGGTTGATGGCGTTGAGCGTGTGCTGGAGCTCCTTCAAGAGCTCGTCCGTCGAGACGGGGACAGCGGTGTGGTCCTGTGGAATCGTTGCCCCGGGGCCCAGGGAGGGCCCTCCGGTATAGCCGGGATTGAGGTCGACGTCCGGTGAGCCCAGGAGCTGGGGCGCCACCAGCGAAGCGAAGGCGGACGAAGGAATGCGGGTCCCCTGGTTCACGGCCAGAGTGACGTCCACCTTGTCGCCGACGTTCTGCACGTTGGTGACCGTTCCGACTTTGACGCCGAGCACGTCCACTGCCGCACCCGTGAACAGTCCGGGCGCGCTCGCGTAGACCACGCTGATGGGGTACGTCGACGCGCCCTTCGTCTCCTCGACGCCGACGATGACGGCAGCCACGATCACGACCCCGGCCACCATGAACTTGGCGGCCTTGGACGTCAGCACGGCGTGGAGTGCGCCCATCACCCGACCCCTTCCAGGAGAGGGCTGATCAGCTGCGAGAGCCCGCCCAGGCCCGAACTCGGGCCGGTGGCGTCGCCGGAGCCGGACTGCGCGCTCCCGGACGAACCGGCCCCCGTGGTCGGTGTCGGTGTCGAGGACGACGAGGACGACGAGGACGGGGAATTGGTCGAGGCGCCGCCCGAGCTGGTGTTCGAACCCTCACCGGGGAGCGGGCCCGTCTGGTCGTTGCACGACGCAGGGTCCGGCCCGAGGACCTGGTTCAGCACCTCGTCGAACGCCCCGCAGGGACCGATGACACCGAAGGTGTTGGTCAATGACGCCGGGTTGACGTAAATGTTGCCCCAGGGCACGGGCGTGGAACCGCTGTAGGCGATGGACTGGAACCCCTTGAGGGCGCTGCCGAGATAGCTCACGCCCTCGGCGAGGTCGTCCTGATGCTGGCCCACGACCGTGAGATCAGAGTGCAGGCTCTTCAGGAGCGAGTTGAGGGCCGGCGAGTCCTGGCTCACCAGGCTGTTGGTCTGGCTGGCCATGCTGTCGACGTTCGTGATCAGGTTGGACAGGTCCTGGTTGTTGTCGGCCAGACCGGTCGAGACCGTGTCGAGGTTGTTGACGATGGAGAGCAGCTGCTGGTCCCGGCTCGCCAGCGTCGAGGACAGCGTGTTGGCCGAGTCGATCAACTGCGAGACCTGGCCGGAGCGCTGATCGACCGTGGTCGTGAGCGCCCCGAGACCCGAGATGATCTGAGCCACCTGGTTCTGCTTGTCCTTGGTGATGTTGGCCAGGGACGCGACGAAGTTGTTCAGGGCCTTGGCGTTCGTCTGCGAGAGCAGCGAATGCGCCGTGTTCTGCAGCTCATAGAATTCGGTGGGCACCGACGTGTCGGTGATGAGCGTGTCCGGCTTCAAGGGATCGTCCCACCCACTGACCGGCTTCAGGGTCACGTCCACCACCCCCAGGAGGGTCTCGACCTCGATGGCGGCCGTCGTGGTGTGCGGTAACACGACCGAGCGATTGACCGACAAGTCGGCGTCGACGGCATTGCCGTGCACCTGGACCGAGGTGACCGTCCCCACGTTGACGCCGGCTTCCATGACCTCTGTGCCCTTCGCAATGCCGGCCGCGTTCGCGAAACGCGCCTCAATGGTGTAGCCGGAACTGAAGAAGCTGCGGTTGAGCAAAAGGATGGCCAGCACACATGCGGTCATGACGATGACGGCGACGATGCCGACGATCTTGGGGTTCCGTTCGGTGACCGCCTTCACTGCGAGCCTCCCGTGGCGGCTCCACTCACGGCTTGCAGGTTCTGACCAAGGCTCGATGCCGCCAGTGGGCCGGCTTCGGAGGCGGAGGAATTGTTCGCGCTCGAGGTGCTCGAGGACGCACCGTTGCCGGGAAGTCCCGGCGTCGTGACACCGGTCAGCGGACTCGGGAGCGGAGGGCTCCCGAGGGGACCCGAGCCGGCGGGGGGATTGCCGGGCTGATAGTAGGGACAGACCGACTGGCCGGCCAGGCAGGTGTACACCGTCTCGACGGCGAACCACTGGCCCCATTGGGAGATTTGGATGTAGGGCGCCAGTCCCGCTCCCAGGCTCGACAAGCTGTTCGCCAGGTTCTGCTGATTGTTCTGCACGTCGGCCGCCACCGTCTGGAGATTGTCGATGGTGCTCGTGATCGTGTTGTGGTTGTTGCCGATCAGGCCAGCCAGGTCGGTCGCCACCAGCGACAAGTTGCCGACGACGCCGTCGAGCAACGAGTTCTTGGAAGCCAAGGCGGACGACACCGTCTGGAGGTTCGTGACCAGCGAATCGATGTCGCCGGAGCGCGACGCCAGTGCGGTCAGCACCTGGTTCAGGTTCCCGATGATCTGGCCGACCTGGGAGTCGAGTGCTTGGACCGTCGACGAGACGGTGGCGCCGCTGTTGATCAGCTGATTGATCTGGGCGGTATCGCCCTCCAGCGCCCCCGAGACGTTCTCGACGAACGCGTTGGCTTCCTTGGCGTTGATAGAGGAGAGCACCGGTCCCAGCGAGTTCAAGAACGTGTCGATGCTGGCATCGGTGACGTCGTGGCTGAGCGGGATGGTGGCACCTTGCGCCAGGATCGGCCCGCTGCGGCCCGGGAACAGTTCGATCTCCTTCTGCCCGATCACGTTGTGCCACCGCATGCCCACGTCCGTCGAGCGGTGCAGGGTGACCGTGTTGTTCACACTCAGCGAAATCAATGCATGTCCGTGCTGCACGCCGATGCTCGAGACCTGTCCCACCGGAACGCCCGCGATGTTGACCGTGTCACCGCTCGCCAGGCCGGTGACGTCACTCAACTGCGCGTGAATGGTATGGCGGCTGCTGAACAGCGAGATGTTCCCGATCTTGACGGCAAGACCCGCCAGCAGGACCAGGCACACCGCCGCGAACACGAGGAACTTGAACGCAGACTTCGGGAAGTGTCGCAGGAGCCTCACGACAGGCCTCCCAGAAGCTGGGTGATGATACCGCCGAGGTTGGTCGATGTGGACTGGTCCGGCTGCCCGACCATTCCATAGGCCTGGTTGGCCGCGGCGGCGGCCGCAGTGTTGGCGCCTGCACTCGTGGAGGCCGTCGGCTGTGGCGCCGGCGGGGCGGCCGGAGTCGAGCTGCTCTGGAGCGCGTTGAACGTCGCGAGCTCAGAGGAGCAATTGAACGCCGACCCAGCCCCCGCCAACGCCTGCTGAATCGGCTGGAGGAACGACATCCCGCCCGTCGGCGGTGCGATCAGGTTGCAGACGAGGCTGTTGACGTCGCTGAAGAGAATGAAGGTGTTGAAGTAGGCATACGTGCTTCCGTCGGGCAGCGTGTTCAGACCCGAGGCGCCCTGGGCGATCTTCTGGAAGTAGTGGTAGGCGCCATTGATCACCTGGCCGATGGAGGTCTGCTGGGCCAACAGCACGCGGGAGACGTTGTCCCCGGATTCGAGGATCGTCGCGATGTCGGGGTGGTACGTCGAGAGGAGCGCAGCCAGGCGGTTGGAGAAGGGGATCAGCGCGTTGAGGAGGTTCTCGTAGTCCGCCTCCTCCGCGTTGAACGACGGCAGGCCGACATTGATCTCTGCGTTCAGGTTGTTCAGGTCGCCCGCCGCGGGAGCGACCGCCTGGGTGAACCTGGCGAATGACTGCAGCGCCAGGATCTGCGCGTTGAGC
This sequence comes from uncultured Acidimicrobiaceae bacterium, assembly GCA_963804055.1. Classification (GTDB taxonomy): domain Bacteria; phylum Actinomycetota; class Acidimicrobiia; order Acidimicrobiales; family RAAP-2; genus Bog-473. The sequence continues at coordinate 417,813 of CAWDOU010000013.1, forward strand.
GTCCGGTCCAGAAGCGCGGCCAGTTGGGTCCCTGCGCTGATGGAGGCGGCGATCTTGGGCCCCTCCCCCTGCGAGGCCTGCGCCAGCTCGCCCAACACGGTGGACAGGTTCGTGGTGTCGATCTTGTTCAGGAGGGGGGTGGCCGCCGCGAAGAGGTCGCCGAGTTCGTCGCTGCTCTCGGCGCGAGCGAACGAGCCTCCGGACGAGAGATAGGGGCCGGCATCGGAGTTCCGGTCGGGCGTCGAGATGGCGACCTGCTCGGCGCCGAACAGGTTCACCGGTTGAATGGTCGCCGTGGCACTGCTCGGCACCTTGAAGGAGGGTTCGATGAGAAGCGTGATGTGCGCCAGGTTGCGCTCGAGCGAAATGGTCGACACCCGCCCGACCTGCACGCCACGGAACACCACGGCTGAGCCGGGGTCCAGTCCCTCTCCCGCTCGGGGGAAGGTGCCGCTCAAGGCGTAATCGCCGGCGAAGTCCCCATTGGCCAGCCGCACGAGCGTCACCGTGCCGAAGACGAGGCCGAAGACGACCACCACGCTGACGACGACGCGGAAGAGCCTCTTCATCCGACCAACCTGGCCGTGGCGTTGACCCCGCCGAAGAGGATCAGGGACATGAAGAGATTCACGACGACGACGAGAATGATGGAGAGCCGGATGGCCCGCCCGGCCGCCACACCCACACCAGCCGGCCCACCGGTCGCGTTGTAGCCGTAATAGCAGTGCACGAACGTGACCAGGACGGCGAACACCATCGCCTTGAGGAACGAGTAGAAGATGTCCAGCGGCGGCAGGTAGAGCCGGAAGTAGTGCGTGTACGTTCCCGTCGAGAGCCCGAAGAACTTCGTCACCACCAACTCGGACGCCAGGTAGCTGGCGAAGAGTGCCGCCAGATACAAGGGAATCATCGTGATCAGGGCAGCCCAGACACGGGTGGCGACCAGGTACACGACGCTGTTCACGCCCATCACCTCGAGCGCGTCGATCTCGTCGCTGATGCGCATGGCACCGAGCTGAGCCGTGAAGCCGGCACCCACCTGTGCCGCCAGCGCGACCCCGGCGACCAGTGGAGTGATTTCGCGAGTGTTGGCCAGGGAGGTGATCACGCCGGTGAAGGCTTCGGCCCCGATCTGCTGCAGACCGTTGAACCCCTCGAGGCCGACCTCGGTGCCGGTGAAGAAGGAGATCGAGACGACGACGAAGAACATCCCACCGCCGACGACCAGTGCTCCCGAGCCCAAGGAGATGTCCGACATGAGGACGAGGATCTCCTTGGGGTGCCCCAGCGCTCGCGGCATGGAGCGCACGATCTTCACGTAGAACTTCAGCTGCGCGTACAGTGCGTCGAAGACGCCCAGGACGGCATCGCCTGAATCGACCGCCTTGCCGCCGACCGCCTTTCCGACCGAGACGAGCGTCGACGACTCGAGCTTCGATTCCTCGCGCACGGGAGCATCGATGGCCATCAGATGCCCTTCTGCGGAATGAAGTTGAAGTAGAAGACCGTGAGCAAGAAGTTGACGAAGAACGAGAGGATGAACGTCACGACGACGGCTTGGTTCACCGCGTCGCCCACTCCCTTGGGACCGCTCTTGCAATAGAGGCCCTTGTAGCAAGCGACCATCGCCGCGATGAAGCCGAAGATGCCTGCCTTGACCAGGGCGATGACCAGGTCGGCCATCTGGCTCAACTCGCCGAACGTGGCGAAGAAGCTGCTCGCAGTGATGTGGATGGCGTGCGTCCCGAACCACAGGCCGCCCGCAATGCCGGCCACGCTGACCACGGCGTCGAGGAGGATGGCGACGACGGTGGCTGCGAGCAGGCGCGGCAGGACCAGGCGGTGCAGCGGGTTGACGCCCATGACCTCCATGGCGCTGATTTCGTCGCGGATGCGGCGCGACCCCAGGTCGGCGCACATGGCCGACCCGCCCGCGCCGGCGATGAGCAGTGCCGTGGCCACCGGCGCCTGCTCGCGCACGACTGCCAGCACCATGGCGGCGCCCAGCTGCGACTGCGCGCCGATCTGCTGCAGGAGTGAGCCGACCTCCAGGGCTATGACCATGCCGAACGGGATGGAGAGCAGAATCAGCGGCAGCGTCGTGACGCGGGCAAGGAACCAGCACTGGTCGAAGAACTCGGAGACGGGGACACCCTTCAGCGGCGCCTGCCGCAGGGCCTCGAATGCCGTGGCGAACATGTTGCCCGTCTCACGCACGGCTGTGGCGACCTTGCCGTCGTCGGTCACCGGGCGGCTCGGTCGTGTCAGCACGCCCGTTGCACCGTGCCGACCGCTCGAAGTGCCGAGCCGGCGAGCCATTTCGTCGCGGCTCAGGGGCTGCGTGGTGCTGGACGCCTGGTCGGGCACGATACGTGTCCCGTCACCCGTTTCAGCCAACCCGTCCCCCCTTCCGAGGCCTCCTCTGGCACGTCAAACGGGTCGAGCCCGCTCCCCCGTTCTTCCCTTCAGGGAGAAAACGACACCAGCGGTCGAACCTTGCGGCGGGCAGCCTGGTCGACGCTGTGGCAGTCCCCCTGCAGTGGCACGCCTGCAAGGTCGATTGGTGGGGCGCGGCCTGCGAACGGCGGATGTGCGCGGCCTTCTCTCAGTCGGCCGCGCCGGCTTTCTCAACTTTGTTGTGCAATGCGAATTCACCCACGTTTGCACAACCCCCATTCCGGAAATATGAGGGACCAGGGTTTCGAAAAGCCGAAAAACACGGCAATAATGTGACCCAGCTCCTTGGTGGGAGGACGAGCGGGGGGAGGGACAGGATCAGTGGCGCTTCGCGAAGAAGAGCTGACAAGCCTCTGCGACGATGTCGACCTCGACCGTGACCGCGCGCTCGTCGAGCGTTGTCAGGCCGGCGACTCCGCGGCATTCGGAAACCTCTATGCGCGGTACTACGAGCGGCTGCTCCGTTTCTGCCTGCGCCGTCTGAACGACCGCCACGAGGCCGAGGACGCAGCCCAGGAAGCCTTCGCCCGGGCCTGGAAGGCGCTGCCGCGCTTCGCCGGCGAGCGGCGCTTCTACCCCTGGCTCACCGTGATCGCCGGGAACATCTGCACCGACATGCTGCGCCGCCGCTCCCGCAGCACCCCGACCGACGACATGGAGCTCACTGCGCAACACCCCGTGGGAGTGGTCGGCGAGGACACGTCCGAGGAGCTCGTCCTGGCCGCGGTCGACGGTGAGCTGGTGAACCGTGCGCTCGACCGGCTGTCGACGCGCCACCGTCACGTGCTGGCCATGCGGGAGGGCTCCGGCTGGACCTATCAGCAGATCGCCGACCACGAAGGCGTCGAGATCGGCACGATCGAGACACTGCTCTGGCGCGCCCGCCAGGCGCTCAAGCGCGAGTTCGCGGTCGTGTCGGAGTCGAAGGAAGCGTTGGCAGGGTTCCTCATCGCTGCCGGCGCACTCATCCGCCGCACCATCTTCAGGGCGGCGCACCGCGGCGCCACCGTGCACCACAACAGCGGGGGCGGCTCCGGGGCGATGCGCAACGCCATGGCGGGAGTCGCGGTCACAGGCGCAGCCGTGGCGGCCGCCTTCATCGCACCGCACGCACTCTCGAGTGGCCCCAGCGGCGCCGCTTCGGCGCCGGGCTCGGCTCTCGCCGCGCCGCCCCTCGTCCTGGGCTCCTCCCGTCTGGACGGAGCGGGCGGCGCCGGCCCGGGCAACGCGCAGGCACTCGCGCTGGGCGGGTCCGGCGGCGGCGCGTTGAGCGCCTTCGGCCTGGGCACGGGCGAGGGCGCCGGAGGAAGTGGATCCGGCTCAGGTGGCAAGGACGCGGTCAGCACGACCGGCGGAGTCGCCGCTCTCCTCGGCGGTGCTCTCGGCGGTGGGTCGTCCAATGGCACGGGCGGCCTGTCGGACGGCCTCAACCAGACTGCAGGCGGGCTGAACAACACCGTCAACGGCGTCACCGGCGGGCTCAGTCAGACCATCAGCGGTGCCTCGGGCGGTCTCGGCCAGGCCGTCGGCGGCGTGGCCGGCGGTCTCGGACAGACCGTGACCGGTGTGACCGGCGGGATCACACAGACCGTCGGCGGCGTGACCAAGACGGTCAGTGGTGTGACCGGCGGGGTCACGCAGACCGTCGGAGGGGTCACCCAGACGGTCGGTGGCATCGCCGGCGGCGTGACGGGTGGGGTCACGAGCGGAACCAGCAGCGTGGGCGGTCTCAACACCACGCTCGGGAACGTCACGAGCGGCGTCAACGGGCTGACGCAGTCGATCGGACTCGGGACGGTTGTCCCTTCTTCGTCGGGCTCGGGAACATCGAGCTCAGGTTCTTCCTCCTCAAGCAGCACCCCGGCCACCACAACGACGACGAATCCGGTGCAGAGCATCCTCGGCGGGACGACCAAGACGGTCGGCGGCCTGCTCGGGGGGTAGTCCTCTCGCGCTGGGCGCAAGCCGGGCGCCGGGTATGGGTTCTCCTTGTATGGACAACCCGCAGCAGGCCGCCGAGCAGGCCTGGATCGCTCCGGGAGAGCCGATCATCTCGCTTCGTGGGGTCACGAAGTCGTTCGGCTCCCACACGGTGCTCGAGGACATCACCTTTGACGTCCCGAAAGGTCGGATCACGGCGATCCTCGGGCCCTCGGGGACGGGCAAATCTGTGTTGCTCAAGAACATCCTCGGCCTGCTGCGCCCCGAACGCGGCGAAATCTGGGTGGACGGTGACCAGATCGTGGGGCTGCGGGAGAAACGTCTCTACGAGGTGCGCAAGAAGTTCGGCGTCCTGTTCCAGGACGGAGCCCTGTTCGGTTCGATGAACCTCTACGACAACATCGCGTTCCCGCTGCGCGAGCACACCCGCAAGAGTGAGCCGGCCATCAGGGAGCTCGTCCACCGTAACGCCGAGCTGGTCGGGCTGATGGACCACCTCAAGAAGCTTCCCGGCGAGGTGTCGGGCGGCATGAAGAAGCGGGCCGGGTTGGCTCGCGCCATGGTCACCGAGCCCGAGATCGTGCTCTTCGACGAGCCGGACTCGGGACTCGACCCGGTCCGGGTCGCCTACCTCGACCAGCTGGTGGTCACGGCCCAGAAGGAGACCGGGGCCACCTTCTTCATCATCACCCACAACATCGAGTCGGTCATGCGGACCGCGGACTACATGGGCGTCCTGTTCCGATCCAACCTGGTGAAGTTCGCCAGCAAGCAGGACATGGTCGCCACCGACAATCCGATCATCCAGCAATTTCTCGCCGGCCGCCCCGAAGGGCCCATCGGCATGGACGAGATGGCGGACACCGGTGGCGACGCCAGCCGGTACATCGAGGGCGATACGGCGGCACTCGCCTTCGGGCCGCTCGCCCGTCCCGGCGAGCCCGCCCTCGTGGCGCAGGCACCGAGCGACCAACCCGTGCCGCCCGGCTAGACCCCAACGAGAAACGCCGCCGGCCCCGGGGCGGTGCGCTCCCCGGTCCGGCGGCGTTCCCGATCAGATGCGGCTCAGTTGCCCGCGGCGGCCCCGCACACGGTCTCCACCATCAGACCGCTGACCACATAGGGGTCCATGTTGGCGTTGGGCCGCCGGTCCTCAAGCCACCCCTTCTTGTTCTTCGCCACCGCCCACGGGATGCGGATGGAGGCGCCCCGGTCGGACGTGCCGTAGCTGAACTGCGTGAAGTGCGCCGTCTCGTGGGCTCCGGTCAGGCGGCTCTCGATGCCGATGCCGTAGTTGGACACGTGCTCCTCGACGCGCTTCCCGAGAGCCTCACAGCCGGCGATGATGGCGTCCCAGCCGCCGTCCTCGCGCATGGCCTTCGTGGAGAAGTTCGTGTGTGCGCCGGCGCCGTTCCAGTCCCCGAGGACGGGCTTGGGCTCCAAGGTGGCGAACACGTCGAAGTCCTCGGCGATGCGGAACAGGAGCCAGCGAGCGGTCCACAGCTGGTCACCGATGACCGGCGGTGGCAGGACGCCGATCTGGAACTCCCACTGGCCCATCATGACCTCGGCATTCGTGCCCTCGATCCCCAGGCCGGCCTTGATGCAGGCGGCAGTGTGGCGCTCCACGATCTCGCGACCGGGCATCTTGTCGCCGCCGACGCCGCAGTAGTACGGGCCTTGCGGAGCGGGAAACCCGGCTTCGGGCCACCCCAAGGGGCGCCCGTACTGGAAGAAGGTGTACTCCTGCTCGATCCCGAACCACGGCTCCTGGTCGGCGTACTTCTCGGCCAACTCGGCGCACTTGCGGCGGGTGTTCGTGCTGTGCGGCGTCATGTCGGGGTGCAGGACCTCGCACATAACCAGCTTGTCGCCCTCCGCCCGCAAGGGATCGGGACACACGAAGACAGGCTGGAGGACACAGTCCGAGTCGTTGCCCTCGGCCTGGTTCGTGCTCGAGCCGTCGAAACCCCAGATCCCGGGGTCCTTGCCGTCCTCGACGATCCTGGTCTTGCTGCGGAGCAGCGGGGTGGGCTCCGTCCCGTCGATCCAGATGTACTCGGCCTGGTAGCTCATGAATTCTCCTGTGTTCCCCTTCTTTTTCGTGGTCAAGAGACCGGGGCGGGGGGTTTCCGGCCTCCTGCGGACACGACGTCCCACGCCCGATGCGGTTGTCAGTCTCGTCGGACCCTATTTCACCGCCGTATCCGTTATGTGAACCGATGATGAAATCCTGCTGAGGGCGTGTGCGCTTGACCGCAGCGTACCGAGAGTCGCCCCGCCGGGCCTGCTGCACCGGGCGGTCGGCCCAGGTCCGGACGCGAAAGAGGGCCGGGTCGTTCGACCCGGCCCTCCCGGCCCCGCTCGGTCATCCCCGAGAGCATGGCCCCGATCGCAGCGAATTCCCGCAAACGACGGCGGGCTGGGTCAGCCGAAGCCGACCCAGCCCTGCCATCATCCCATTGGGGAAGGGGGAATATTCCCTTAGGGAATCATTACTCGGTTGCGCTCGTGACCTCCTAGCCGCAACCCTGGCCCACCGAGGCGTTGCCCACACAGTTGTTGGCTTGGTTGAACAGCCCCTTGATGCCACCACCGAGCAAAGAGATCGCGACGACGGCGACGACGGCGATCAGGCCGACGAGGAGTGCGTACTCCACCATGGATGCGCCCCGCTCGGTCCGTGCACGCTCGAGAAGGTTGCTGTGGAAGCCACGCACCGTTAAGAACGCGTTCAGAAACAGCTCCGTCATTTGTTGATTCCCCTCTTCATGCCCCAGCCTCCCCGAACGGTTTGTCCGGATCGCATTTGGGGTTCCCAGCACATTTTCGGCTCTCTGACGGTCCGAATTCCATAGGCTTATCGGACCATTTGGGCAGGGCAGTTCCCCAATTGCAGGTTGCTATTCGATGGTGACAAGGCCCATGACGACCGCACGGACGAGCGCGTGCGTGCGATTCGTGACATCGAGCTTTTGGAAGATCGCGGCCAGGTGGTTCTTCGTGGTCTTCGGGCTGATGTAGAGCCTCTGTGAGATCTCGCCGTTCGTCGCGCCTTCGGCGAGGAGTTGCAACACCTCGAGCTCACGCTGGGTCAGCGACCATGGGCCCCACTGGCGCTCTTCCTGCCGAGTCTGCGTCGAGGCCTCCGGGTCGCGATATTCGTCGTCCGGCACGACGTTGATGTCGTCTCGCGTGAGCGTTGCCCGAGCGCCGCGCAGCCTCTCGCCGCGGTGCACCGTCGTACAGACGGAAGGCCCGGATACGGACACATGCGTGTAGAAGGTCCATTCCGACCCGGGTCCGACCTCGACAGCCGGCGACGGCTGCGCGGTCGGCCACAGGATCGACGCTGTGTTTGCCATTCCTCCCCCTCATTCCACACCGAAACCTTCGTTGCAGTGTGCCTCCATTTCCACCCCAATGCGGCGGAAACTCCCAGGTCATTGTATGCTTTTGGCGTCAACCGACAGTCGCATCTCTGTTGCCGCCCGGGTGCTGACCCCAGACGAAACACAATTCGCCGGAGGCGGCGGGGAGATCAGGCTCCCTGGAAGGCGTGCTTGATCGGCCCCACGATCGGGCCCAGCACGATGATCATGATCGCGGGCAGGAAGCACAGTGCCAGCGGGAAGAGGATCTTGACGGGGACCTTCGCCGCCTTCTCCCGAGCGCGCTGCCGTCGCTTGTCGCGCATCTCATCGGCCTGCGCTTGGAGCACACGTCCGATCGGCAGACCGAGCGCGTCGGCTTGCGAGAGCACGACGGCGAACGTCACCAGGTCATCGATGTCGGTGCGCAACTTCATGTTCTCCAAGGCATCGTGGCGCGAGAGTCCGAGTTCCATCTCCCGCAGCGTGAGACGGAGCTCGTGGCACACGGGCGACTCGAACCGGGCGCACGAAACCTGCATCGCCTGCTCGAGTCCGAGACCCGCCGCGACGGAGATGCACATGAGGTCGAGGAGATCGGGCAGGTCGTTCGTCACTTGCTCTTTCCGAGCCTTGATGCGGTGACGCAACCAGTAGCTCGGCGCGAGACCACCGATGATGGGCAGGAGGAAGAGACTGGCGAGACCCATCTTCAGACTGACGGCTCCGCTCACCAGCGCGATCAGTCCCAGGCCGAAGCCAAGCAGGGCAGACCCCACCTGCACGGCGACGAACTCCTCGGCGCGTATCGTGCCGGTGAGACCAGCCTTGAGCAGGTCGGCGTGCACGCGATCGACCTCGCTGGAGGGGTACAGCCGGGAGAGGACGTTCTTGAAGCCGCGAGCGGCAGGGCCGACAACCCTCTTGACCAGCGGGTCTTGCACCCTCTCCACCACAGGAGCCGCTTCGGCGTAGAGCTCGGCCTCCGAGCCCAGCGAACGGATGAAGTCCAGGCGGCTCGAGGCTTTGTGGGACCGCCAGGCGGCGACACCGACGCCGAACAGGCCGACCGCCATCAACGTGATGCCCACCATCGGAACGAGATAGGTCGCGTTCACGCGCGTGCCCCCTTTGCCATCAGATCTTGATGTTGACCATGCGGCGCACGATCCAGAATCCGAGCGCCATGAGGCCGGCCGTTCCGATCAACACGACGAGACCGATGCCGTGCATCATGGGTTCGAGATAGCCGGGGTCCTTGGTCTCGAGTGCGAACACGAGGAAGAGCGGGATGGCGAAGAGGACATAGCCGGACATGCGCCCCTCCGCCGACAGTGTCTGCACCTCGCGCCGCACTTCCTGGCGCGTCCGCATGAAGTCGGCCAACGTCTTGAGGATCGGAGCCAGGCGACCGCCCGTCGACTGCTGGATCCGCACCGCTTCGACGGCCCACGTGAGGTCTTCGACCCCCGAGCGCTCCGCCATGTTCTCCAGGGCCACGACGAGATCCGAACCGACGGCGACCTCGGCCATCACACGGTCGAGCTCGGCCGAGAGCGGAGGTTTCGCGTCCCGCCGGTACATGTCGATGGAGCGCTGGAACGTCTGGCCGCCCTCGACAGAGGCCGACATCAGAGCCAATGCGTCGGGCAATTGCTCCTGGATCTGCTTGATCCGCTTGTTGGCCCGTTGCGTGGGCAGGTACCAGGCGATGGCAGCGACAAGCGCGATCGCGATGAGGGAGCCGATCGGTGAGCCCGTCACCACGCCGATCACGAGCGCCAGAGCCAGGGCGATGGCCGAGCTGATCACGAGGTACTCCCCGGCCCGCAACGGGATCGCAGCCCGCTCCAGACGCCGCTCCAGCGCGCCGTGCGTGTCCACCCGCCCGAAGATCCCCGAGATGCGGACCGTGAGCGCCGAGAGCTCGCCGTGCTCCGGTGACTCCGTCACGACCTCGACCGGTACCTCGGCGGTTCCCATGGTGTCATCGAGGATCTGGGCCAGGGTGCGCTGCTTGGAGCGCACCCTGGAGATCAGTCCGACGACGACCAGGGCAAGACCGCCACCCACGAGAACCGCCGCCACGAGCTCTGCGCCCTGCGTGCTTGCCTGGGCTGCCAGGACCATCTTGCTCACCTCCCCCCGTCGCGCCGGCGAGCCAGCATCTCGTACAGCTCCTCGGACGGCGGCTCGACCACCCGTCCGGGCCGGGCCGGGCGGTGACGAGCGGATCGACCACCGGGGCCGGCGTGCGGGTCCCCGTCATTGCGGAAGAGATGAGCGGGCACCTCGACACCGTTGAGCGCCAATTCCTCGAGGATCTTCGGCCGCAGCCCGGTCGGGACCAGGCGCCCGAAGCCCTCGTGCATGTCGACCCGGTGAAAGATGTCCTGCAGGAGGACGGTCTCGCCCTCCATCCCCTGGATCTCAGTGATCGAATGCACGACACGGGGGCCCGCAGGGGTGCGTTGGAGCTGAATGAGGCAGCCGATGGCCATGACGATCTGCTCTCGGATAGCCCGCTGGGGCAGCTCGACGCCTCCCATCATGACCATCGTCTCCAGACGGCCGAGCAATTCCCGGGGGGTGTTGGCGTGCACCGTCGTCATCGACCCGGCGTGACCCGTGTTCATGGCCTGCAGCATGTCGAGCGTCTCGGCGCCACGACACTCTCCGACGATGATCCGATCGGGTCGCATTCGCAGAGAGTTGCGAACGAGGTCCCGGATGCGGACTTCTCCCGTGCCCTCGGCATTGGACGGGCGAGTTTCGAGGGTCACGACGTGCTCACCCTGGATCTGCAACTCAGCAGACTCCTCGATGGTGATCAGGCGCTCGCCGTCGGGGATGTAATTCGACAGCACATTCAGCATCGTGGTCTTGCCGGTGCCGGTGCCGCCGACCACGATCAGACTGATCTTGCCTCGCACCAGTGCCTCCAGGAAGACAGCAGCATCCATGGAGAGCGACCCCAACCCGATGAGGTCCTCCATGACCAACGCCCTCTCCGGGAACTTTCGGATCGTGAGGACCGGACCGCGCAGCGCCAGCGGGGGCACGATGGCGTTGATTCGGGACCCGTCCGGCAATCGGGCATCAACCATCGGCGAGGATTCGTCCACACGGCGCCCAACCCCGTGGACCATCCGGTCGATGATCCGCCGGTATTGGTGCGGCGAATTGAAGACGACCTCGCTGCGCTGGAGCTTGCCCTTACGCTCGATCCAGATCTCGTCGAACTTGTTGCACATGATTTCAGTGATGCTGCCGTCCGCCAAGAGCGCCTCGAGCGGCCCGTAACCGAGAGAGTCCTCGAGCATCTCCTCCACGAAACGCTGGCGCTCAATGGGAGAAATCCCGATGTCCTCGCGCTCGAGGATGTCATTGACCGTGGAGCGAACCTTCTCCCGCAGCTCGTCGGGCGAGAGGTCGGCGGCCTTCGGGGCGATCTCGGCCAGCACCTTGGCTTGGACCTTTTGCTTCGACTGCTTCCAGGCCGTATCGAGGGCCCCTCGATCGGATGCCCTCCGCAAGGGGTGTCCCTTGTTGGCGGCTGCCGCGGCGTTGCCCGGGTTTCGCCTCTCCACGCCACCGGGCGCTCCGATGACGTCTCCCTCGCGGCGGGTCCGCTGCGGAGGGCCGTCGTCCGTCGGCGTGGGGTCGGGGGGCGCAGAAGCGGAGCCGTCAGCTGCGGCCAGCTTCTCTGACAAGTTCATCTCGATCAGGCCCTCTCGAGCTCAGGCACCTTGGCGCTGCGACCCTTCCTCTTCAACCGCCAGAAGCCCCGCCCATCCTGGGCCTCGGTCGCGTTCGAGCCCGAACCGTGAACCGGTGCCGTGTCGTCGGAGAGAAATTGCTGCATGCCACCTGCAAGCTTCTTGCCGATGTCGGAACTCGCCGCCGACACCAGGGCGGGCTTGCCCTTGTTGATCGACTTCATCACTTCACGTGAGTACGGGAGGACGGAGACGATCCGGTTGTCCAGGACTTCCTGCACGTCGTCGATATCGATGCCGATGTCGTCTTCGACCTTGTTGAGCACGACACCGATCGTCTGACTATTGATACGAAGCTTCTCGAGGGTGCTGAGAAACACGCGCATGTTGCGAATGCTCGGCAGGTCGAGCGTCACCATGCACAGCACTCTGGTGGAGTGGTCGAAGGCCGCCAGCACGATCTCGGATAGCTGGGCCGGGGTGTCGACGACGATGTAGTCGAAATGACGGCGCAGCGCGCCCATCACCTTGTACACGTCCTTCGGCGCGATCATGTCAGCGTCAGCGGGACTGAATGGGGCGGCCAGGACCGAGAACCCGAGCTCGTGCTCCTCGAGGAACTCCTCGACGTGCTCGTCGAGATCGTCCTCGTCGACCGGTTCACGTGAGAGCAGGTCGGAGATGGTGAACCGCGGCCGCAAGTGGAGGGCCGTCGAGACCTCGCCGAACTGCAGATCGAGGTCGACAAGACAGACGCGCTGCCCTGTTTGCGCCGCCAGGTAGCAGGCCAGGTTCGTGGCATAGAACGTCTTGCCGCACCCGCCGCTGGACGATGCCACGGTGAACACTTCGGCGAATTTCGGCCGGTCGACCGCAACGCCGTGCGCGACCACGGGCAGGGTGGGATCGCCGCTCGAGGCCGAGACGTCCGCGATGTCGAAGGCCCGCTTGAGCGCAGCGGCCAGCTGACGCTTGCTGGTCGGGTATTCGACCAGATCGACGGCGCCGGTCCGCACGATGTCGCTCAAGCTCGCCCTGGGCTTTGGCCCCAGCGCCAGCACGATGGACGGGACCGCTCCGGCTGCCCGCACGCTCGCGAGGCGTGCCATGCCGGCATGGCTGTCGAAGACGGGCCCGGCGACCAGCACGTCGAATGGCCCCTGCTCCTCCACCTCGTCGACGACGTCGCTGACGTTGGCACTGGTGACGACCTCGTAGCCGGGGCCGAGCGACGCCTGGATGGCTCGACTGAGCGCCGGCGAGCGGCTGATGACCAGGATCCGGCGGGCGATCATGGCGCCGACGAGGTCTGATCGGTGCCGATGCACTGCTGGAGCGGCGGCGGATTGGCGTCCTGCTGGGTCTGCACCACCGACAGGGTCTCGTTCTGGCCGAGGAACTGGGCGTTCCTGGCCTGACTCGGATTCATGGCCAGGAGCAGGGTCTCCGAGGCCGGGATCGTCCGGCCACCCGTGCTCTTGTGCCCGGCGTAGGAAGGGACCGTGCTCTGCACATCGAGCACCTGGATGTTGGCCATCGCCAACTCCGTGCAGGGCAGCGGCAGAGTCGACGTCAGCCCGCTGTTGGTCGACACTTTCGTGATGTTGGCGTACACGTCCACCCGGGCTCCTGGCTGGAGGTAACCGGCCAGGGCGTTCGTCCCCGTGAGGGTCACCGTCACCGCATCCATACCGCTCGGCACCGAGATGGCCGAGGTGCTCGCCGTGAGCTCGGTCGCGCTGAGCGCGTGGCCCTTCGTGACGGCCTGGGTCAACACCTCACTGGACAGGCCCTGGAGCGAAGCCAGATCCGCCGGAGAGTACGTCTTCGTCGGAATGGGCTCAATGGCAACCATGCCGTTGGACACCATGGACTGGCCGGTGGTCCCGGCAGGGATGTTGGCCTTTGCCACGACAACTGACGTCGTGACCGGCGCGACGGCGTTCGACGCCGTCCCCGCGTTCTTCGTCGCACCCTTCACACTGGCGAACGCGATCGCGCTTCCGGCAACGAACAGGACGACTCCGATCACGACCAGTATGAGTGTCTGCTTTTTCACAGAACATTCCCCCTCTCAACCGGCGAACAACGTGACGCGCGAGCTGCGACGCGCCATCGAAGCCCGTTGGCTCCGTTGGAGGGTACGACGGGACGGGGGCAACGTACATAGGTCCTTCAGACCATTCTCCGACACGGGATCCCTGGTGAGAGCCGCAAATGGTCCATATGTCCTATGTACCGCTCTATTCGTGCGGCCCAGAATCAACCCGGACGTATCGCAGCGACGTGCCGACGGAATTGGTTCAGGTGTTGGTTCGAACGCACGAGATACCGAGAGGGGGGTTTCGCCGTGTGGCCGCGCACCAGGATGCCGCAGGAATGCACTCGGCACCGCGACGAGCGCGGCGCCGAAATGGTGGAGTTCGCCTTCGTCGTGGTTCTCCTCATCATGCTGCTCTACGGCATCGTCTCGTACGGCCTCATCCTTTCGGCGCAGTCCACAGTGACGCAGGCTGCAGAGGACGGAGCCCGCGCCGGCATTGTCGCCACCTCGAATCCGGCCGGGGCGGCTGAAGCGGCGGCCGGCGACGACGTGTCCTGGATGGGCAAGGGTCAGTGCTGGGAACCGGATGAAGGGTTGGGGACGTCGGGCGCTGCCATCTCTTGCAAGGCGTGGCCCGAGAACTGCCCGTCGAACCCGAACAACCAGTGCTTGAAGGTGACCGTCCAGTACAGCTACGCATCGGACCCGCTCTTCCCGATTCTCCCCGGGCTCAACATCGTCACGCCGTCGACCCTTTCGTCCACGGACGTCCTGCAGATGTCTTCCCCGAGCTCGTAGATGGATCGGACGACCTCGGCCCTTCGAAGGTGGGACCAGAACAGCCGGGACGAGCGCGGCGCCACTTTTGTGATCACCGCGGTCGCCATGGTGCTCTTGTTGTGGGCCGGCGCCATGGGAGTCGATATCGGGTTTGTGGTGGACGGCAATCAACAAGCGCAGGCTGTTGCCGACACCGGTGCCATTGATATGGCCCGCTACATCAACATCGCCGACGGAAATACGACCGCGGCGGCATTCAATGCGTACATGAATGCCAAGCTCACCAATGTCGGCACGGACAATGCATTGAACGGCGAGACTCTCTCATGGGTGGCTGGCACATGGTCGACCGGCGGCGGCTTCAAAGCGGCGACGAACCCGTGCTATGGCCAGACGAGACCAGGCAACCCAGCGTGTACCGCGGTAAAGATCACTGCGACGCAGTCGGTCCCCAGGATCTTCGCCGGAGGGTCCGGCGCGGCGACTCGCTCGGCCATCGGCTATCTCAACCCGATGACCGGGTTCTCCATCGGCACGTACTTGGCCAACCTCAACACGCAACAAGGACCCGTCTTGAACGGCATTATGAGTCAGCTTTCGGCTTCGGCGAATCTCAGCCTGGTCAGCTACGAAGGACTCGCCGACACGTTCGTCTCGGCACGGCAGCTCATCGCCGCCTCGTCGGCAGCGGGCGTCGTGCTGAGCCCCACCAACGTCTTGAATACTTCGCTCACGGCCGGCCAGTGGCTGGCCGTCTTCAAGGCTGCGGCGTACAACCAGCAGGTGTCGCTCAATTGCGCCAGTACACCCGAGCCCTCGCCCTGTGTCGCCTATACCGCCTTGCAATCCCTGACCGGAGGGAGTGGTCCGAGCTCGGCCACACTCTGCCAATTGGTCTCCATCGAAGGGTCGGCATGTGGTGGTGAGCTCTCCCAGTCCCAGCTCGCTTCGAGCATCAACATGTTGCAGACCCTCGAGACGGAGGCCGAGCTGGCCAACGGCACGAGCGGCATCGACCTTGGGACGTCGCTCGGCCTGTCCGGCGTGACGGACGCCGTGCTGGCTCTGAACGTCATTCAGCCCCCGCAGGTTGCATACGGCCCGGCGGGAGCAACTCCGGCCACCAGCGCGACGACGGCCCAGGTGTCATCCACCCTCAAGCTGACGGTTGTGGGAGTCGGCGAGATCGACGTGACGCTCGGGGCCGCCCAAGGAACGGCGGCGGTGACCCCGAACTCCTTCGTGTGCAACCAAACGACCAACTCGTTCAAGGGGGTCGCCATCACCGCCAGCACCACCGCGGCGACGGGCAATGTGACGCTCATCGACTCAGCGCTCGGCGTCAATGAACCGGTGGCCAGCACCTCGGTCTCCGGCGTGAACAACACGGTCATCCCCTTTACGGCGCCTGTCCCGCCCACGACCTCGCAGTTCGGAGCCGCGTCGGGCGCCAACCCCTACCAGATCGGGAGCACATCACCGCAGGTCACGATCACCACCCTCGGAGGCTTGACGGCACCCGTGACAGCGCTGCTCGCCACGCCACCCGTCAGCACGCTGATATCTCAGCTCCAAACCGGACTGAGCGGAGTCCTCCAAGCCGGCGGCGTGACGGTCGCCGGCGCCGACATCGCCGATACGTCGGCCAACTGCGACTCCGTGTCGTTGGCTCAATGAGCGCTCCTGTCACCCTTCTGGGGGGCGCAGTCCTCGGCATGGCCATCGGGTCGCTCCTGGTCCCCCTGACCCGCCGCGAGCTGGCCGCCTCGGTCGTGCGCGCGGCTCAGGCTGAGGAGTCAGCCACGCTGCTCGATCGATCCGCTCCCCAGATCAGCGGGTGGCAGTGGAGCAGCCTCGCCGTCGCCTCGGGGGTCCTGCCGGCCTACGTCCTCCACCGAGTCGGCTGGTCACCCAACGCTCTGCCACCGCTGCTGCTCCTCATCGGTCTCGTGCAGTTGGCGTACTGCGACCTGACGCGGCGCCTCCTCCCCAAGACGCTCGTCTATGCGCTGAGTGCGGCCGTCATGGGGAGCGGCGTCATAGTCTCGGCGTGGTCGGGTGACTGGCATCGGTTGCTGGTCGCGTCGCTCGGCGGACTCGCCATCTTCGCCCTGTTGTTCGGTGTGAACCTGATGAATCCGCGCTGGATGGCGTTCGGCGACGTGCGCCTCTCCCTCGTCTTCGGATTCGGGCTGGCGTGGGTGAGCCCGATCGCCCTCTTCCAGGCCTTCCTGTACGCCAACGTCCTGGCCGTCGTGGTCGGCTTTGCCCTTATTGCCGCGCATCGGGCGCAACGCAGATCCGCATTGCCGTTCGGCCTCTACATGGCCATCGGCGCGGCGCTCGTTCTGCTGAGGTGGAGTTAGTCCCGACCGTCTACCCGCTCTGGTTTGTCAGGACCTTCACGTTGTGTGCCTCTTCGCCCTTGCGGCCGGCACCGATGGTGAATTCGACGGTCGACCCGGGAGCGATTCCGCTGCGGGCGTCTCCGACGACCTGGGAATGGTGGACGAAGAGGTCTTCGCCACCGCGGTGCTCCACAAAGCCGTAGCCGCGAGCGCTGTTGAAGAACTTCACTGTTCCGGTCAGCTTCCGGACCTCGGGCGACCTCCCGTCCTGCCTCTTGCGGGACCCGCCGCTCCCCGCCCCTGGCACGGGCAGAGGCGCCGAGAAGGGCGCCAGAAGGCCTGACTCGAGCCCGAGAGCATGCTGAACGGAGCGGACGTCCTTCTGTTGTTCAGGCGTCACCAAGGACACCACCGTCCCGGTGTGCCCGGCCCGGCCGGTCCGACCTGAACGGTGGACGTAGTCCACATGGTCAGTCGGCGGATCGAAATGCACCACACACGGCAAGGCGTCAATATGGATGCCGCGCGCAACGACATCTGTCGCCACGAGAGCATCGGCCTTTCCCTTGGCGAATGAATCCAGTGCTCGCTCACGTTGGCCTTGCGTCCGATCGCCGTGCATCGGGACCGCTCGCACGCCGTGTGCCTGGAGCTGCCGAACAACGCGGTCCGCTCCGCGTTTGGTTCGGCAGAAGACGAACGCCTGCCCGTGCTGCTCGATCAATTTGGCAGTGATCGCCACCCGTTCCGCCCGATCCACCTTCCAGAAGTGGTGGGCGACGTCGCCCTTCGCCTCTTCGGTCGCCTCGATGGCAACCCTGACGGGATCGTGCTGGTAGCTGCGAATGACCGACTCCACCTCGCGGCCAATGGTGGCCGAGAACAGGAGCACCTGGCGGTTCGCCGAGGTCTGGTCCATCAGGCGGCGCACCGCCGGAAGGAAACCCATGTCCGCCATGCGGTCCGCCTCGTCGAGCACCACGGTCGTGACGTCGTCGAGCCGCACGTCACCTCGTTCAATGAGATCCTCGAGCCGTCCGGGGCAGGCGACGACGATGTTGACGCCCTTGTGCAGGGCTCGTACCTGGTCGCGATAGCCGGTGCCGCCGAAGATCGAGACGACCCGCTTGCTGTCGTGGCCCAGTAGATCTCCGATGACATCATGGACTTGTGTCGCCAGCTCGCGCGTCGGCACGAGCACCAGGGCCTGAGGCCGGCGCGGCCGCGATTGCCTGGAGCCGGCAACCAGCGGGATCCCGAAGGCAAGTGTCTTGCCTGATCCCGTCGGCGCCTTGCCGCAGATGTCCCTCCCTGCCAGGGCAGGAGGGATTGTCGCTGACTGAATGGTGAGTGGTTCGGTGATTCCCTGGCGGGTGAGCCGGTCTGTGTACGCCGCGGGGACGCCAAGGTCTGAGAAGGAAGAAATGACAAGACTCCGATCGAGAAAAGTGGCCTACTCGATCAGGATTCTCGAACGGGCCCCGCCGGGCGAACGCCCGAGGCACAACAGATGTTAGCAGGCGCTGGCAGTACCCTGACGCCATGGCTGCGCTCACGCCGGAGCTCAAGGAACGCTGGGACACCGACGGATGGTGCGTCGTGCCCGGCGTGATCCCAGCGACCGAACTCACAGCGGCCCAGGACGCGATGCACCACCACTTTCCCACCCCGGCCGAGATGGCGGCACAGGGTGGCACCCAAGCGGGTGAATGGCACACGTGGGATGCGCCGTGGCCGGAGTTTCCCTTCCACAGCACCCGCCTGAACACCCTGGTCCTGCACGACCATGTGATCGACATGGCGGAAGCGTTGCTCGGGACCTCGGACATCGCCTTGTACATGGGCCTCGCGACCGCCAAGTACGCGCACCAGGCCTCGGGGTACAACCAGCTCCTCCACGCCGACTACCCGAACCACATGCTCGTCGTGCCTCGTCATGACCCGGGCTACCAGCAAGCTGAGTTCTTCGTCTATCTGACGGACGTGACCAGCGAGGACGGAGCCACCCGCTTCGTCTCCTGGCAGAAGACCAAGCACATCCCGGTGGAGCAGCACACGCTCAACTATGTGGACTACGCCGATCTCTATGCAGATCCATCAGACGCGGCGGCGCCGGCCGGATCGGTCGTTGCCTACCGCCCCGACGTGTACCACCGTTCAGCCGACTTCACCGACCCGACGCGGTACCGCGTCATGCTGCACGTCTCGTTCCGCCACCGCGATGCCGGCTGGGGCGGCTATCAGGCCTGGCCCATCCGTGGCTTCTCCGCCGAGCTCACGAAATATGTCCAGCAAGCGACGCCGCGCCAGCTCGCGCTTCTGGGTGTGCCCGAGCCCGGCCATCCTTACTGGAACGAGGCGACGCTGGCGGGTGTCCAGGCACGGTACCCGGGCCTGGACATGAAGCCGTGGCGGGCCGCGCTGACCTGAGCGTCACTCGCTGCGCAGCGGCGCGCCGGGGGCGACGAGTGGCCAGGGCATGTCGGTCTCTGCCACCAGCGCGAGATCGAGCAGGAGCTGCTCGCGATGATGGCCCGCCAACACCTGGAGCCCCACCGGCAGTCCGTCCACGAGACCAGCCGGAATGCTCACCGCGGGGCTCCCGTTGAGGTTGGACGGCGCCGTCAGGGCCGCCTGGTTCATGATCGCCCGGGTGAATCCGATCTCGTGGATGAGATCCCGCCCGGGGAGCGTGGAGGGCGGCGGGCCCTCCGCCGAGAAAGCCACATCCGGGTGGGTCGAGCAGAACACGAAATCGACCTCGTCGAACAGGTCGGCCATCGCTCCGTTGAGTTGTCGTCGGTAACGCTCGATCGACGCCGCCCGCTCGAGTGAGTAGCGCTCGCGGGCGCTGGCCAGTCCTGCGGCCATCTCGGGTGACAATTCTTCGATGCGATCAGGGTAGGCCTCCCCCAGGTCAGCCACGAAGGGAGGTTGATTGGCCATGGCCCACGCGCCACGGAGCGGGGGCAGCGTCGACGACACCTCCACCAGCCGTAGCCCGGCCGCTCGTGCCAGACGCTCGGCCCCGGCCGTCACCAGTGCCGCGACCTCGTCCCTCACCTGCGCCGTTCCCAGATCGGGGACGATGGCGGCGGTCAGGCCGGACAGGTCGTGGGTGGCTAATCCTGCCTCCCACCCCTCCACCCGCGGCAGGCTCAGCGGATCACGGCGATCGAACCCGTTACAGACGTCGAAGTAGCGGGCGGTGTCCCGCACCGAGCGGGTGAGACAGCCCAAGACGGTGGTCATCGGCTCAATGGTGCCGTCCGGTCCCTTGGGAATTCGACCGTAGGTCGCCTTCAGGCCGAAGAGCCCGCTGAACCCTGCCGGGCCCCGGATGGACCCGCCCCCGTCGCTACCGGTGGCGATGGGGAGAAGGCCCCCCGCAACCGCGGCCGCCGTCCCGCCGGAAGAACCACCCGGCGTGCGCTCGAGGTTCCAGGGGTTGCGTGTGGTCCCGTGCAGATCGGTCGACGTGCAGTTGATCCCCCCGAACTCCGGAGCCGTCGTCTGGGCGGCCAGCACGGCGCCGCTCCTCCGGAGCCGCGCGAGCGAGGTGTCGTCGTGTCCGGCGATCCGGTCACGAAAGATGACCGATGCCTCCGTGTAGGGCCACCCCTCCACCTTCTCGAGTTCCTTGATGCCGAAGGGCACCCCGCCGAAGGGCAGCGACACGTCGGCCCGGCCTGCTGCCTCTCTGGCACGATCGAAGTCGGTGAAGCTGAACGCGTTCAGCGGCGAACGCTCGATGGCGGTGATGGAGGCGTCCAGAGCCTCGAGCGGCGACAATTCCCCGGCCCGGAAGGCATCGACCAGTCCGCACGCATCGTCTAACCACGGAGCATCCACGCGTGGAGAGTACCTCGCGGCCACTCGCCGCTTCCTGTTGCGGTCGGTAGCGTGCGGGAATGAGAACGGATGAGCTGACGACGCCCGCGTTGCTGGTCGAGGCCAGCCTTCTGGAGGACAACATCCGCACCATGGCGCACGCCCTGCCGGGAGACCGATTGCGTCCGCACGTCAAGGCGCACAAGTGCACCGCGCTGGCCAAGCATCAGGCGATGGAGGGCCACGCCGGATTCACCTGTGCAACCATCCGCGAGATGGAAGGAATGGTGGACGCCGGCTTGGGCGACGACCTCCTCCTGGCGAACGAGGTCGTCGACGCGTCACGCCTGGGTGTTCTGACCCGAGCGGGCGCTCGCGTCACGGTGGCCGTCGACTCCGAGGCCACGATCGACGCCGTGATGCGCGCGGGTGTGCCCGAGGTGCTCATCGACGTCAATGTCGGCCTTCCCCGTTGCGGCTGCCGGCCGGAGGAAGCAGGACGTTTGGCCGATCGCGCCCGCTCCTCGGGCATCGGTGTGCGCGGGGTCATGGGGTACGAAGGACACATCGTCGGACTCGAGGATCGGTCGGCGCGCTCCGCCATGCTCGAAGAATCCATGGGTCGGCTCGTCCTGGCGGCGCTGGAGGTGGGAGGAGACGTCATCTCGGCGGGCGGGACCGGGACCTTTGACCTCAACTCGTGGGCGACCGAGATCCAAGCCGGCTCCTACGCTCTGATGGACACGGCCTACGGCAAGCTGGGTCTGCCGTTCACCCAGGCGCTCTCGGTCCTCTCCACCGTGATCTCCGTCTCGGATGGGTGGGCTGTGGCGGATTGCGGGCTCAAAGCACTCGGAATGGATCATGGCAACCCATCCATTGAGGGTGCTGACGTGTGGTTCTGCTCGGACGAGCACCTGACGTTCGCCTCCGCCTCGCAGCTCCGGGTAGGCGACCGTGTGCGGGTGCTCCCCGCGCACGTGGATCCCACTGTGGCGTACCACGAGGCTCTTTACGTGGTCGACGACGAAGAGGTCGTCGATCGTTGGGACGTGGATCTTCGGGGCTGGTGACGTCCGCCGACGCCGCTGCCCGAGCATCCAGACCAGCTCCGCAGGCCCATTAGGGTCTTGCTCGACAGAGGAGGCCGGAATGACAGACACCACGTTCACGATCGGGGCCCCTGCCGCGTGCAGCGACGGGCCCTGCGGAGTGGTGAGCAGGGTGGTGGTCGACCCGGTGGCCCGCGAGCTCACTCACCTCGTCATTGAGCCCGAACATCGAAGCGGCCTGGGCCGCCTGGTCCCGCTCAGCCTGGTCGAAGCCGACGGCAGGGGCGTCCATGTGCGGTCCACCCTGGCCGAATTCGAACAGCTCCCATCCGCCGAGGAGACAGATTTCCTCCCAGGTGGCAGTGGCTACCAGGCTTATGCGGCGCACGAGGCGTACTACTGGCCCTACTTCGGCCTGGAGGGTGGGGACGATCCCCGGGTGGCGCTGGCCAGCGCAGTCGAGACCCACGACACGCTCCCGCCGGGAGAGATCGGCGTTCGGCGGGGCGAGGCCGTGCACGCGAGTGACGGCGAGATCGGCAAGGTCGAGGGGTTGGTCGTCGACTCGGCCCAGGGACGGGTGACGCATGTGCTTCTCCAGGAGGGCCATCTCTGGGGTCGCAAGCAAGTCGCCATTCCGATCGACGCTGTCGAGAAGATCGACAAGGGGATCAGCGTGAAGCTGACCAAGGCTGAGATCGAAGCGCTGCCGGCCGTGGGTGTGACCGAACACCACCGCTAGCAGTTCCCGACTCCGACGCTCCCTGCATCAGGCTGCTGCGTCGCCGTCTGTGTCGGGGAAATCACGCAGGCGGCGCATGGGCGAGGCAACCAACCAGATCCCGGCGAGGGCCTGCCCCGCCGCGCCGATCCAGAGGGTCGTCCGCAATCCGAGTGCCACCCCCAGGACTCCCCCGATGAGAGCACCGATCGGGAGTACGCCCCAGACGACGAAGCGCATGGTCGCATTCATGCGGCCAAGGAGCCGATCGGGGCACAGGCGCTGGCGGAAGCTGACCTGGTTCACGTTGTAGACCGTCGCCGAGAACGACACCATGAGAAATCCGACGCCGAAGTAGAGCAGCCCCGCCCCCGGCACGGTCAGGGGGATCAGCAGCGCCCCGACGCTGCCGGCGATCCCGATGATGGTGGCCCGCGCCCCGCCGAAGCGGCGAGCGATCGGCCCGGCGGCGATGGCGCCGGCCACTCCGCCCAGGCCGCCAAGGGCGAAGAGAAGGCCGATCACCCCGGCGGACGCGTGGACCTGCCGAACCAGGAACACGATCTCGACTGCGGCGGCGACGCCGCTGAACAGATTGGAGGTCGCAGTCGTGGCTGCGATGGCCCGGAGCAGCCGGTTCCCGAAGACGAAGCGCAGGCCCTCCGCAATGCCCTGCACGAGCCTCGGATGCCCGTGCTCGGGCGCCGTCGGCTTCGGTTCGGGCGTGCGGATGGCGCCGACCGCCACCGCGGACACGAGGAAGCTGGCTGCGTCGACGGCCACCGCGGCGGAACCTCCGATCGCCTGCACGAGGCCGCCGGCCACGCTCGGACCGGCCACTGCTGCCACCTGTGCGCTTCCGGCGAGCTTGGCGTTGCCCTCCACAAGGTGTTCCCGCCCCACCAAGGTCGGCAGATACGACTGGTACGCCACGTCGAAGAACACGGTCAATATGCCGCTGGCCAGCGTGACAACGAAGAGCTGGACCAGCGTCAGGCCACCCACGGCGTAGGCGATGGGGATAGAGCCCAGTGCAAGGACACGGCCCAGGTCGGTACCGATCATGAGTCGGCGCCGGCGCACCCGGTCCACCCAGACGCCGGCGGGAAGCCCGACAATCAGAAAGGCAGCTGTCGATGCAGCCGTCAAGAGCCCCATTTCGAAGGTCGTGGCATGCAGAGTGCCCACCGCCAGCAGTGGAATGGCAAGCAGGCTGACTTGCGAGCCCAGTTCGCTGACGGTCTCCCCGCCCCAGAGCAGTCTGAAGTCTCGGTGACCCCGCAATGCTCCCCTGGCCATCGGCGGACCCTAATCCCGGGCGGGTGACCGCGATGCCATGCGCCCCGCCTCGTCGCCCGTCGGCCGTTATCCACCTGGGATAGACCGGGGTCGTGCGAGGCCACCGTGTTGCCATCGGCGTTGCGGCTCTTGCGTTGTGCGCCTGGTGTGGTTGGGTGAGCGGTTACCACCGGTCGACAGGGCCGGCAGAGGTCACCTGGCTCGTCACCATGGCCGCGGTGCTGCTCCTCGACGTCTTGCTGCGACATCACACGACCGGTGGACGCGGTGTGTGGCATCTGCAACGGGCCGCCGAACCGTGGCCCCGTCCGGGACGTGGGGGCAGCGGACCAGCTCTTCGGGGCGTGGCACTCTGGGTCGCGCTCATTGCGATCACTCTGGCCTGGGATGTCCTCGGCATCGACAGCGGACCCCACCAGTACCACTTGACGATCAGCGCCTTGGCGCAGGCCTACCGGCCATTGAATGCCGCCCTCCTCCTCGTCTGGATCCTCGCCGGCATCGGCTATCAGGTTGCCCGCGCCCGCGCACCGATCGGACCCACACATGTGCAAGGTGGAGCGGATGAACCCGGCGATCCGAAGCAGGGTGGGACATTCGCCTTGGCCGCGGGACCACTGGGAATGCAGCACGGAGCGCCCGCATTATTGCTGCCTCAGAGTCCGGCCGTCGGCGTGGCGTTTTGGCTCATCGTTCCCGTCGTGGCAGTACTGATCGACATAGCAGCTCGACACTCGCAAGGTCGCTTGGCGACGGCTGAGGAGTTCGTCCGCTTCATCTCGAGCGCGCGCCTCGCCAACCTCGCCCTCATCGCGGCCTGGCTCGTGGCGGGCTATCACCTCTTCGCCCGTTGACATTCAGGCCGAGACGCCCCCGGTTCGCGGCGGCTCCAGTGGCTGCGAAGTGGTGACAGGGCTGTCCTCAATGAGTCAAGCCCCCCCCGTGTTCCTAATGTGACCTTCGGCCCCTGTCATCACCGCCGGGAGCCATCGACAATTCACAGATGGCTGACGCGATGATCTCTGCGGCACTGACAGATCATCTTCATTTGATCACGGACGCTCCCAGCGATTACGACCCGCTCCTCGATCTCGTGGGTGATTGTCGGTTCGTCCTCATCGGTGAGGCATCTCACGGAACGCACGATTTCTATGCTGAGCGAGCTCGGATCACTCGCCGACTTATCGACGAATGCGGATTCAATGCCGTGGCGGTCGAGGCAGATTGGCCCGACGCCTACCGCGTGAATCGCTATGTCATGGGAATTTCGGATGACGCGAACGCCGATACGGCACTCTCGGATTTTCGGCGTTTTCCGACGTGGATGTGGCGAAACAGCGAAGTTCTCGCATTTGTGGAATGGCTACGTGCGCACAACGACGCAAGGATCAACCCGGCCCTCAAGGCACGCTTCTATGGACTGGACCTCTACAGCCTCCGAGCCTCGATGGAGGCCGTTGTGAGCTATCTGGAACACGTAGATCCCGACGAAGCCGTACGGGCTCGGGCCCGCTATTCGTGCTTCGATCACATCGGCGGGGAGGGTCAGGCTTACGGCTACGCCTTGGCCTATTCGGGCGCGATCCCATGCGAGAACGAAGTCGTCACACAGCTCATTGAGCTGCGACGACGAGCGGAGGGGTATCTAAGGCGCGACGGCTGGGTCGCCGACGACGAGTTCTTCTTTGCCGAACAGAACGCGATGCTCGTGCGGGACGCAGAGGAGTACTACCAGCAGATGTATCGGGCCGACGTCTCTTCATGGAACCTTCGGGACCGCCACATGGCCGCAACACTTGATTCACTTGCTGAGCATCTCAACCACCAACTTGGCCGGGCAAGGATCGTCGTGTGGGCGCACAACTCCCATGTGGGCGATGCGCGATCGACTGAAATGGGGGCTCGCGGTGAACTCAACGTTGGGCAACTGGCGCGGCAGCGATACACCGACTGCTTCTTGATCGGGTACACCACCTATGAAGGCACCGTGACGGCCTCCACGGAGTGGGGTGGTCCAGCTGAGCGCAAACGAGTGCGTCCTGCGTTGATCGACAGTCATGAGTCCTTGCTGCATGCTTCTCACGCGAAGCGCTTCTGGTTGAACATGGCTCATGTCAATGTGCGCAATGCCCTCATGGTCCCACGCCTGGAACGGGCGATTGGCGTCATCTATCGACCAGAGTCCGAACGTCGCAGCCATTACTTCAAGGCCCACCTCGGTGAGCAGTTCGATGCTGTGATCCATCTCGATCACAGTCGGGCGGTTGAGCCCCTTGAGCGCACGTCGCTCTGGGATACAGGAGAGCCTCCCGAGACCTATCCCACCGGCCTCTGACACCTTGTGCACCAAGTGCACTCGTTGCAGGCGGGGCCGCTTCCTGTGTCAGATCGCGACTTCCAAGGCGTGCGCGCACTCGCTGTTCTTGCCTTGTTTTCCGCGTCGCACTGCTTCGCCACAGAGCACGAGGGTCGTCAACCTACCGTGCCCGCCGTGGACGCCAGATGGGAAAGGAGCCAGCTACCGGCAAGGCGAGACACCTCCTCCAGCGCTCCTGGCTCCTCGAAGAGATGGGTGGCGCCGGGCACCACTGCCAGTCGGCACTCGCAGCGCATTTGCGCCTGCGCCTGACGGTTGAGTTCGAGCACAATTTCGTCATGGCCGCCTACGATGAGCAGCGTTGGCGCTCGCACCTCATGGAGCTTCGGACCCGCAAGATCCGGACGTCCTCCCCGGGAGACGACTGCGGCAATCGACGAATCGGGCTGGCTCGCTGCCCACAAGGCCGCCCCGGCTCCGGTGCTGGCACCGAAATAGCCAATTCGCAGTCCCTTGGCCTCGGGCTGTGTCTCGAGCCAGCGCGTGGCCATCCCCAGGCGTTCCGCCAGGAGCTCGATGTCGAAGACGGCCGCACGGTCGATCTCTTCGTCGGGGGTGAGCAGATCAAAGAGCAATGTACCGAACCCCGCGACGTTCAATGCTTCCGCCACGGAGCGGTTGCGTGGACTGTGACGACTGCTTCCGCTGCCGTGGGCAAAGATGACCAGCCCGGAGCACTCCTCCGGAATCACGAGGTGTCCAAAGAGCCGCACGGCCTGGGCCTGAACGATGACATCTTCATCACGGACCGGCGGATCGGCGCTCATCGCCACCGGCGGACCGTCCATCCGACTGGCGGCCCGCTCGAGAAGTTCCACTACTTCCTCGTCCGATGTCTGGGAGAAGTCAACATAGAACTGGCCGACGGCGTAGAAGGGATCAGGTGTCGCAAGGAAGACCAGATCGTCCGCAACGTCCCGGAGCAGATCGACCGAAGTTTGCGGAGCAACGGGCGCCGCCAGGATTACCCGAGACGCGCCGTGGGCCCGCGCCACCTCACAGGCTGCCCTGGCCGTCGCCCCCGTTGCGATGCCGTCGTCGACCACGACCGCGATCCGACCGGCGAGGGGCACGCGCGGATGACTCTTGCGAAACCGCATGGCTCGTCGATCCAGTTCAGCTCGCTCCCTTCGCTCTACGGCTGCCACCTCGTCTTCACCCACTCCGGCCATCGCGAGTACTTCATCGTTCAATACGCGCACGCCGTCCTCGCCGATCGCGCCCATCGCGAGTTCCGGCTGATAGGGCACCCCGAGCTTTCGAACGAGGATGGCATCGAGCGGTGCGTTCAACACTCGGGCCACCTCGAATGCAACCGCCACCCCACCCCTCGGCAGCCCGAGCACAACGGCGTCTCCGTCCCCCACGCGCTGCTTCAGCTGTTCAGCCAGCTCTCGTCCCGCGGCAATCCTGTCTTGAAAGCTCGCCATCCGGACATTGTCCCCTTCGCCGGTCGAGCCCGCTAGGGACGATGGTCCCCACGGCGCCGCGGCCTTACCCACGAATGCGCTCGTGGGGCAGAGCAGTCACCATTCCCGGGGCGGTTCAGGTTCAACCAGGCCGTATTCAAGAAGGCCCGAGTCGATGCTGGGGGAAACCTGGTCCGGGTGGAGTGAGCGGAGCCTTTCGAGACACTGACGGACCCTGACAGACCACGACCTACCTGAGCGACTGGCCGCAGAAATGCAGAACCGCCGCCCCGCTCGGGACGGCGGTTCGACAATCACCGGATTGGTGGAGGTGATGGGATTCGAACCCACGGCCTCTACATTGCGAACGTAGCGCTCTGCCAGCTGAGCTACACCCCCGGCACGCCCAGATTAGTCGGGCTTTCGGCTCCCCTCGGAGGGGTCCGGCGCTCTGTTCAGCGGGCAGCGGCCCGGGGTAGCTCGAATGGGTCCTCGTCCCAGGCGCCCGGGTAGCCGGCAGTCGCCGGATCCCGAGCCGGCGGCGATGCGTCGAACGCCTGGGGCCGGGGGCGGCGCCGGGCCTGCTCGGCCTCCAACTCCTTGGCGTACGCAATGAGCCCGACGAGCCCCAGCGCAGCCAAGCCCGCTAGCCCGGTGAACACCCAGGCCAGGTGCATGCCGGGAAACAGCCCGATCAACCCGGTGGAGATGGCCACACCACCGAGGCAGCGCAGCAACACGGTGCAGCGCCGGCGCGCCTGCTCACGGCGGAATGAAGGCAACGCCACTCCCGCATCGGGGAGGCACACGGCCTCGGGTCGGTCGAGTACCCCCACGCGCTCGTAATGCGACCCGTCGTCCCCGTCGACGTCTGCGGCCGCCGCGTCCTCGGTCGGCCGCAGGAGCACCAGCTTGGGGCGCGACGAATCAATCCCGACGTCGGACGTGGCCCCTGATGGCATGCCGGCGGGCATGGCCGTATGCAGGCGGTAGGCCGGTGCGACGGTCTTCGGTCCCGCGTGCTCGAGCAGCTGCAATTGGTGATGGAAGTGGTCGATGGACCCGACCCCCTGACGCTCACCAAATCGCCGCCAAGCACTCGGGGCGAGTACCGCAACCCAGAGAAGCACTACGAAGACCAACAGGATCACAATCGTCACTCCCCGACGATCTACCTTCGCTCTGGGCAAAAACCCTAGTGAACAGGCCTTTGCAAATGGTGGATGGTGGGGAAATGCCACAGCGCCGACCTCGTCGGCACTTCTCCTGTCCGTCCGGTTGTACCCGCCGCGAGGCACGGAATCAAGGGTGACGTTGCGGCCCAGTTCAGCGGCACGGCACGCGATTCAGACGGCGCGGCTCCACCACCGGCCGTCCGTACACCCCACCGTGACGTCAACCCCGAAACAGGCCGACACGCGGTCCGAGGTCACGACGTCGGAGAGCCGGCCGGATGCGACAAGCTCGCCCTCCGAAACCAGCCCACCATGAGAAAATCCCGGCGGGATCTCCTCGCAGTGGTGTGTGACAAGAACCGTCGGTGGGTTGGCCGGGTCGGCGGCCAGGGCGGTGAGACGGCTGAGAAGGCGCTCCCGGGCACCGAGATCGAGGCCCGCGAACGGTTCGTCGAGGAGGAGCAACTCGGGATCGCTCATGAGCGCGCGTGCCAGCAGCACCTGCTGACGTTCGCCCTCTGAGATCACCCCGAACGGGCGATCGGCGACGTCGCCCACGCCCCCCAGAGCCAGCAGCTGCTCTGCCTTCCCCCAGTCCTCCGCCGAATAGCGGTTCCACCACGTTTCGAGCGCTCCGTAAAGGCCGGTGACAACGACATCGCGCGCCACGAGGTCAGCCCGGAGCTGCCGGGTGACTGCGCCGCTGACGAGGGCGACCCTGGGACGCAAGGTGCGGACGTCGACTTCTCCGAGCCGGGCTCCGAGGATCTCGACCGTGCCCGCCGTTGGCCAGAGCCGCGCGCCCGCCACCTGCAGGAGCGTGGTTTTGCCCGAGCCGTTCGGGCCGAGGATCACCCATCGATCGGCGTGCTCGACCCGCCAGTCGATCCCCCTCAGCACAGCGACACCCTCGCGATGGACCGTCACACCAGCGAGTGCGATGGCGGCGGGCGGTCCTGATGCGGTCACTCCTGCGTGCCGTCGCCACCGCCTGCGAGACGTCGGCTGATCCGGCCGATGAGCCCGGAGCAGCACTGCGCCCACGTCCGCTCGCCGGCCAACCAGAGCCAGATCTCGCGCCGGTAACCGAGCACAATCAGGCCGAGATCGTTTTCGCCGAGTCCAGCTGACGCCAGCGTGCGCCAGCGGCTCCAGAACCAGGCCGTGACGCCGTTCTCACCGGCGCCGATGACCTCGGCGAGACCCCGTCCGTCGAGCACGGCACTCAGCCACGCATCGGCCAGCACCGTGGGCTCGTCGGGAACGTGCAGCACCGGCAGTGTGGTCGGCGTCAATGTCTGATGTAGACGGGCTGGCGGTCGGTGCCCTCGTAGGCCCGTACGTGCTCGTCGAACTCAATGAACAGGGGTGCGTCCGGATCGAGCTTCCGCTGCAGCGTCCGGCCGGCGATCTTCTTGTCCAATGCGTCCAGCCGGAGCAGCGCGGCAGGATCGTCAAGCCCCCGCACGTCCAACTTCGCCCGAGCCGCCTGGAAGGCGAGGCGTCCGCGTTCGGTGCGGATCAGGACACTCGTCCAACCGTTCATTGAACCGACGCTGCCCACCGAAAGGTCGGCCGAGCGACCGAGAAAATCGGCGCATTCGTCGCACCCCTTGAGCGCTGCACCGTGGAAGTCCTTCACCGGCTCGTCGACCGCCAATTCCCCGTCTCGGTACTCGACAATCATGCGACCCCGAATGACGTCCATCTTCGACACCCGGTCCAGATCTACGCCGCGCTTGTCACGGAGCTCCCGCAACGTGAGCGCCTCGTAATCGAAGTTCTTCGTGCACATCAGGGCGATGGTCAGCACGACCGCGTCAACCCGGTGCGCACCCGTGGGCCAACGCCTGGCCTGCATGGCCCGTAGCCCCTGGATCTCGCATGGGGTTCCCACCACCGCGATGCGCGGCTTCGGGGGCAGGGAATAGCGGGAGAGGTCGAGTTCGGCCAATGCCATCGTCTGGTTGTAGAAGCTGCCCGAGGCCGCCTTGATCTCACTTGCGCTGGTTGCAATGGTCGCGATGCCCTTCCATTGCTCGTCGGGATCGGCGCTCGGCTTGGAGACCAGTGCGCCATCGATCTCACCCGCGGCCAGCAGGCCGATCAACAGGGCACTGACGGCACCGCCATCCTGCGCGTCGTCGATCTCGGCACCCGCCCTCACTGCATACGAGTCCACAACCGCACCCAGGCCCTCCGCTGGCGGGCCACCGCTGATCTTCCAGTACGTGTCCGACGAGTCGGAACGGACCTGGGCAGGCTGCACTGCGGCATCTTCTCCGGACACCGCGGTCGACGGCGGCCACAGCGCCTCGTAGCGAAGTCCTCCCCGCGGGCAAAAATCCCAGCAGAGCGAACAACCCGTACACATCTTGACCAGCTCCGGCAGATCGGTGTCCTCGTCGATGCCGATGGAATTCGACGGGCAGACCGCGACACAGGTGCCGCACTGGATGCAGCGGTCGGCGTGGATCACGCCTGCTTCCAGCTCCCAGAACCACACCTTGCCGGGAGGTTCGGTGATGCCGTTCATCTGCTCCCGTATGCGATAACGCTTCACGAGGTCACCGCCTCTGCCGCACCAAGGAGCGTGGATCGCAGGTCGTCGGCCTGGATACGTCGTGACCAGAGGTAGAAGGGCTCGCCGGGCCGACGCTCCTCGCGGTACCGGGTCACAACGCGGAGCAGCGCGTCGGGCACCCGATCGACGGGCATCGCGCCCTCCACCCAGTCGATGAACGCCGCGTCAGGCCCGAGCGAGCCGCCCAAGCCGATGTCGACCGCCTCCTCAATGTGTTCGTCGACATGCGCGATGTCGCCCCGGAAACCGATGTCTGCGATCTGCGGCTGAGCGCACGAGGCCGAGCAGCCCGAGAAATGCATCCGGATGACCCCCGCGTCAGCGTTGGCATCCGCTCCATCATCGCCTGATGAGAGCTGCGCGTCCAGGGTCCGCGCCCACTTGACGGCCCGTTCCTTCGTCTCGACGACGGCGAAACGGCAGAACTCCGATCCCGTGCAAGCGACCACACCGCGTTCAAAGGGTCCGGGGAACGGTGTGTACGTCTGCATCAGCGGCTCGGCAAGCAGATCGTCGAGGCGTGCCTCGGGGACGCCGGACACAATGAAGTTCTGGTCAGTGCCGATGCGCACGCCGCCATCGCCGTACGTCTCGGCCAGGCGCGCCAGCTCAATCAGCTCAATGCCGTGCATCCGGCCCACAGGGACGGAGCAGCCCACGTACATCAGTCCGGGCTGCTTCTGCGCGTGAACGCCGACATGGTCGCCGCGGAATGCCGTGGTGAGTTCACGGCCAGCCGGGGCGAGGGTGAAGTTCGTGCGCTCGTCCAGCGCCGACCGAAACCCCTCAGGACCCAGCTCCTCTGCCAGGTAGCGCATGCGGGCCAGGCCGCGGTTCTCCCGATTGCCCAGCTCCCCGAAGACTTGGGCCACCCCGCGAGAGAGCTCGACTGCCTGATCGGGCTGAATGAAGACGTCGATGTCAGAAGCCATGCGCTCGCCATCCGAGAGACCACCGCCGATGAGGACGTTGAAGCCCACTGTCCCGTCTGCTTGCTCTGCCGGCCACAGGCCGATGTCGTTGATTTCGACGCGGGCGCAGTCCTCCGTGCAGCCCGTGACGGCGATCTTGAACTTCCGCGGCAGGTTCGCGTATTCGCGATTTCCCGTGAAGAAGGCGGAGATGGCCTCCGCAACAGGCAGTGCGGCGACAACTTCCTTCTCATCGATGCCTGAGACAGGACACGAGCACACGTTGCGAGCAGAATCACCGCACGCCTGGACCGTGGTCAACCCGACCTCCCAGAACCGCTGCCAGATGCGGGGCACGTCCGCGATCCGGATCCAGTGGAGCTGGATGTCCTGCCTGGTCGTCAAGTCGGCGTAGCGGTTCCCGAAGACAGGGCTGTCGTCTGGACCCTCGGCGAAGGCGTCCGCCGCCACTCCGATCTCGCGGACCTGAGCCGCGGTCATCACGCCGCCGGGCACCTTGATCCGCATCATGAAGGCGTCGCCCCCTTGGCGCTGGGGGTACATCCCGACCCACTTGAGGCGCTCTTGCTCCCCGGGTACCTGGTTGATGGAGCCGGCACCCTGCTTGGAGTAGGTGTCAATGACTGCTTGCGCCACCTCGAAAGGGTGGCGCGAGAGCTTCAGCTGCTCGACAGGATTGAGCTCGCCGATGTTGCGGTACGGCTTGATGAATTTGAGCCCACGGTCGCGCCGGCCGCGGAACTCCATCCCATAGGGATTGTCGAGGTCACGAGGCACTAGACGTGCAGGCCGCACTCGGACTTGTCGGCGCCCGCCCAGCGACCTGCCCGGGCGTCCTCCCCCTCCGCCACAGGGCGCGTCGTCGGTGCGCACCCAATGGAGCGGTAACCGCGAGGAATGAGCGGGTGCACGGGAAGGTCATGGTCGGCGAGGTACGACGCAATGTCGTCTTCGCTCCACGTTGCCAGCGGGTTGACCTTCACCAGCCCGAACCCGGCGTCCCAACTCACGATCGGCGCATCAGCGCGGGTCGGGCCGTCGGATCGCTTGAGCGAGGTCAGCCAGGCGCGCTTCCCGGCCAGAGCACGCCGGAGCGGCTCGACTTTGCGGAAATTGGCAGCACTGATCCGATCCACAGGGGTAGGCAGCGGCCTCGGGCCCCGGCTTCGTCACCGTGAGATTGAGCCCGTAGCGCTCACGCATATCGTCGACAAAGGCCAGCGTCTCGGGAAAGTGTGCCTCCGTGTCCAGAAAGACCACTTCGACAGATGGCGCAACCTTCGTGACAAGGTCGATCAGCACGACGTCCTCGAACGATGCGGCCAGCACCAGGGAGTCGCCGAACGTGTCCATCGCCCACCGAATGACCGCACTGGCGGGAGCGGATTCGAAACCGACACTCACTGCGGCAAGGTCTGCAGCGGTCAACTGCTGGTCGCTCACGTTGGTCTCGGCCACAGATCCTCACCTTTCCTCACGGGGCGATCGGGCCGGTTCGGGGGCCCGCCGCCGGCGCTTGACGCCCGTCCGAATGCAGGCTTTAGTATACATGACCAAAATGGTCATGATTTGAGAGGCTCCATGGACACCGCCGCCGCCTTCCGCTCCCCCGAGGATCACCCTGCCCCGGGTTCGGTCGCGGCCCGCCATGGCGGATCCGTGACAGCCCTGGTCAGGCCGGTGGAGCACCCGCTCGGACACCTCGATCTTCTGGAGTCGCTGGCCATCTTCATCATCCGCGAGGTGGCGGCGGAATCGGAACGTCCGGTCCTCCTCTTCAGCGGGGGGAAGGATTCGGCCGTCCTCCTCCACCTGGCCTCCAAGGCCTTCAAGCCCGGGAAGATCCCGTTCCCGGTGCTTCACGTCGATACAGGGCACAACTTCTCCGAGGTGCTCGAGTATCGGGATGCCCAGGTCGAGGCCGAGGGTGCCCGCCTCATTGTGGCGAGCGTCCAGGACTCCATCGATCAAGGCCGCGTGGCGGACCCTGGGCCGGTCGCGTCGCGCAATCGTCTGCAAACGACCACCCTTCTCGACGCGATCAACACGCACGGCTTCGATGCCGCGTTCGGCGGCGCCCGCCGTGACGAGGACAAGGCCAGGGCGAAGGAGCGCGTGCTCTCGTTCCGCGACTCGTTCGGGCAATGGGACCCCAAGGCGCAGCGGCCCGAGCTGTGGCAGCTGTATCAGGGCAGCGTGCGTCCCGGCGAGCACCTACGCGCTTTTCCGCTCTCCGACTGGACCGAGCTCGACATCTGGCAGTACATCCGGCGCGAGCAGATCGAGCTGCCCTCCATCTACTACGCCCACGAGCGCGAGGTCGTCGAGCGCGACGGCATGCTGCTGGCCATCAGCGAGTGGGTGAGCCCGGAGGCCGGCGAAGGGATCCGCAAGGAGACGGTCCGCTTCCGCACGGTCGGGGACGCGACTTGCACCGGGGCAGTGCGCTCAACCGCGGACAGCGTGGAGGAGATCATCAGGGAGGTTTCAGCGTCGCGGATTTCTGAGCGTGGTGCGACCAGGGCGGACGACCGCTTCTCGGAGACGGCAATGGAAGATCGCAAGCGCGAGGGGTACTTCTAGACCCATGACCACCTTGCCCGGCTCGCCGCCGGCCGGCGGTCCCGAGCTTGGCGTCGACACCATGGACCTCCTCCGGTTCGCCACGATCGGGTCCGTGGACGACGGGAAGAGCACCCTGATCGGACGGCTCCTCTTCGACACCCGTCAACTCTTCGACGATCAGCTCACCGCCATCGAGACGGCTTCGGAACGGCGGGGGCTGGGCGAGGTCGACCTGTCCTTCGTGACCGATGGGCTCCGGGCCGAGCGGGAACAGGGGATCACGATCGATGTGGCCTACCGCTACGCCGCCACGCCCCACCGGAAATTCGTCATTGCCGACTGCCCGGGCCACATCCAATACACCCGCAATATGGCGACGGGTGCGTCGACAGCAGACCTGGCGCTCGTCCTCGTTGATGCGACGGCGGGCCTGCAAGAGCAGTCCCGTCGCCACATCTGCATTGCGGCCCTGCTCGGCGTGGACCAACTCGTGGTGTGCGCCAACAAAATGGACCTCGTCGAATGGGACCGTTCCGCCTACCAGCGCATCGCCGACGAAATGGAGGCGCTGGCTCATCGGCTCGGCATTTCGTCGTGCACCGTGATTCCAGTCGCCGCGCTGCACGGTGACAACGTCGTCACTCGGTCCGACCGTGCGCCCTGGTACGACGGGCCAACCGTCCTCGACGCCCTCGAGTCCGCCCGTGCAGGCGGATGGGCGGCGCAGCACGGAGTGAGTCGGGGCAGCGGAGCACGGCTCCCGGTGCAGTGGGTACTCCGCCAGCCGGGCGGCGGCCGCAGCTACGCCGGCATGGTGAACGGTGGCCCCTTTCGCGTGGGCGACCCGGTGGTGGTGCTGCCGCAGAACGCACGCACCTCCATCCGCGCCATCGAGACGGCGGATGGCCCACTTCGAGCGCGCCGAGGTCGGACTCTCGGTCTCGCTTCGACTCGCGGACCACCTCGACGTGTCACGGGGCGACCTCATTGCAGCGGCGGAGGGAGCACCCGAGGTGACCGACACGTTCGAGGCCACCGTGTGCTGGTTCCAGGAACGGCCGCTTGCCGCGGGTGACCGTTTGCGGATCAAGCACACGACTCGGGTCACCCCGGTGGTTGTCGAGGCGGTCACCGGGATCTTCGACGTCAACGAGATGAAGGTCATCGATGCGACCGAGCTGCGGGAGAACGACATCGGCGTCGTGACGCTCCGCACCGCGACACCGCTGGCCGTCGATCCGTACGAAGCCGATCGCATCACCGGGAGCTTTGTGCTGATCGACGACCTGACGTTCGCCACCATCGCAGCGGGCATGGTCGGGCCGCCTCGACTCCATGACTGAGTCGCCCGCTCCCCCTGCCTACTACCCGGTCTCGCTCGACGTCTCC
Source organism: uncultured Acidimicrobiaceae bacterium (assembly GCA_963804055.1). GTDB lineage: Bacteria > Actinomycetota > Acidimicrobiia > Acidimicrobiales > RAAP-2 > Bog-473. Next base: position 453,807 of record CAWDOU010000013.1, read on the forward strand.
GGTCGATCCTGCCTTGTCGTCGGAGGCGGCACGGTGGCGGCCCGCAAGGCGCGCACACTGGTCGACTGCGGAGCCGCCGTGACGGTGATCGCGCCATCGCTCAGCGACGACATGGAGGAGTTGGCCCCGTTGCTGCATGCGCTCGAGCGGCGGGCGTACAGCCAGGGCGACGCGTCGAGCTTTCGACTTGTCGTGACCGCCACCGGGATCCCGGAAGTCGACGGAGCCGTCTATGCCGAGGCGGAGGCGGCGGGTGTCTGGACCAACAGCGCCGACGATGTGGCGCATTCCTCGTTCATCCTCCCGGCAGTGCATCGGGACGGCCCCGTCACGGTGTCGGTGTCGACGGGAGGCCTGAGCCCGGCGCTCGCCTCCTGGCTCAGGACCCGCCTGGGCGCGCAATGTGGCGACGGGCTCGGGACGCTGGCCCAGCTGCTGAGTGAGGCCCGGGAGAATCTCAAGCACGCCGGTCTCCGCAGTGACTCGGTCGACTGGGCTCGGCTGCTCGACGGACCCCTTGTTGCGTTGGTCCACGCCGGCGACATCGAAGGCGCCCGCGCGGCGGTCACGGCGGCCACCGGAGTGTAAACACCCCGCCCACGCTGGTGTTAACACCGGTGTGATTGCGCCGAGGTGGTGCGACGAAACGCTCCAGACGCAACCCGGCGCGACCACTGACAACGACCAGTCAAACTTCGTCAGGCGGCGAACCAAACTAGTCCTTTTGCCCCTTTCGCCACTCCCGTCCGCCACGCATATTCACCTCAAGCACTACGCGCGCTGTGGCGTCTTGCGTGGTTGATCGCTGCACCTGGACAACGGTGCACCTATGAGGGGGCGTAGATGAAACTGTCGATTGCTCGAGCATCAACGGGTGGTCACACCCGGGGCGACACGGTCAATCAGGATGCCGGCTACGACGTCCACGGCGTGGCCTGGAGCCGGATGGCGCTCGCGCTGGCCGTCACCCTCATCCTCGGATCGATCGGCATCCTCTTCGGCTCGTCAACACCGGCCGGTGCCGACACCGTCTTCTCGACCGGTGAGGTCTTCGCGTCCGTGGGCTTCGGCGCCGTCGACGGCTACAACCCGACGACGGGGAATCAGGTCGCCACGCTCAACGATGGGACCAACGACCAGTACGACCTGGGCAGTGCCTTCGACTCCAGTGGCGACCTCTACGTGACCGACGACTACACGGGGCAGATCAGCGAGTACTCACCGAGCGGACAGCTTCTCCCAACGTTCGCGACCGGATTGGTCAATCCCTTCTCGTTGGTGTTCGACAACAGCGGCAACCTCTACGTGGGCCAGCAGGGCACCCCGTACATCGCCGAGTTCAATTCGAGCGGGCAGCGCCAACCCGACATCGGCCCTGTCGAGACGGGTGAGACCGGCGATGACTGGATCGATCTCGCCAGCGATCAGTGCACGTTCTATTACACGACGGAGACGCAGGACATCTTCCGATACAACAAGTGCACCAACACGCAGTTGCCCACCTTCAACCAGGCCCCGCTTCCCGGCGACAACGCATACCAGGTCCGGATTCTGCAGAACGGCGAGGTGTTGGTGGCTGACACCGAGTCGGTCCTCCTGCTCGACACAGGCGGGAACGTGATCCAGAGCTACTCATGCGACTCCCTGAACTCCATGGGCTCCATCCCCAACGGTTGCGGTGACGGCCTCTTCAATGTCGCCATCGATCCGAGCGGAACGTCCTTCTGGACGGACGACGCCTTTTCCGGCGACATGTGGCAGGTGAACATTGCGACCGGCCAGGTGATGCAGACCATCTCCACCAACTCGCCCTTCCTCAGTGGCATCTCAGTGGTGGGCGGACAGGAGGCGGCGACGGCCGCTCCCGTGGCACCGCTTCCGACGTCGCTGACGATCAGCCCGGTGACGGGGAACTTCTCCACGCCGACGCCGGTGTCCGCCGTCCTGACCAACCCGGACACGGGGATGCCGATCGTCAACGAGCCCGTCACCTTCACGCTGAACGGATCCGAGACGTGCGTGGCGGACACCGACGCCACTGGAACCGCCACTTGCGACATCACCGCAACAGAGCCCTCGAACAGTTACACGTTGACGGCATCGTTCCCGGGTGACACCTCCACATCGACGCCCATCGGCTCGAACACCTCCACCACCACCTTCACGATCACGCCGGACACCACTGCGCTGACCTATACGGGTCCGAACACCGCGGTGAACGGCCAACCCACCACGCTTTCGGGCACCCTGACGACCGACACGCCGACCACCGGGACGCCGCTGTCAGCCAAGGTGGTCACCTTCACCATCGGATCGGGCTCGACCGCCCAGTCCTGCAGCGGGACCACCGATGTCAACGGAGACGTCAGCTGCGTGATCCCGACGGTCGATCAGCCCCAGACCGCCGAGACCATCACGTCGAGCTTCACCGGGGACACCTACGACTCGCCGATATCGGCCTCCACTCCCGCCACCGTGACCGAGCCGACGACGCTGACCGTCAACCCTGGGACGAGCGACTACTCGGACTCGACGATGGTGTCCGGCGTGCTCATGGACAGTGTCACCGACACCCCGGTCGCGGGTGAGCCGGTGACATTCCAGCTCAATGGCGCCGAGACCTGCACGGGCACGACCGATGCCACCGGCACGGCCTCGTGCACCATCACCCCCGGCGAGCCGGCCGCCACGTACACGCTCACCGGATCCTTCGCCGGTGACTCCACGCTGCCTCTGCAGCTGACGCAGTCGAACGGCTCGGCCAGTTTCATCGTGACCCTCGAGGAGACAGCGATCACCTACACCGGAGGGACGACGGCCCAGAACGGCCAGCCCCTCACCGTCTCCGGGATCCTGTCGACCGACACCAATGTCGGTCTCGCCGGGAAGACGGTTACCTTCACCCTGGGCGGCGGGACGGCCGCGCAGACCTGCACAGCGGTGTCGTCCTCGACCGGCGCCGCCTCCTGCACCATCAACGTGACAGGCCAGCCCCAGGGGCCCATCCCGGTGACCGATTCCTTCGCCGGCGACGCCTACTACCAGTCGGCCACGGCGAGTTCGACGGTCAACCTTCCTGAGGGGACCACGTTGACGGTCAACCCGGCGACCGGGACGTACAACAACCCGGGCACCGTGTCGGCCACCCTCGTCAATACCGTCACCGATGCACCTGTCCCCAATGAGCCCGTGACGCTGACGGTGAACGGCACCCAGAAGTGCACCGCGACGACCAACGCTGCGGGTGTGGCGTCGTGCACGGTGACCCCGAACGAGCCGGCCGGCACGTACACGGTCACCGGATCGTTCGGCGGGGACACCACGTCGGTACCGACCTTGCTGCCGAGCACGGGCAACGGCTCCTTCGGGGAGAGCAAGGCGCCGACCACGGTGACCTATACGGGGAGCACCTCCATCACCAGCGGCAACTCGCCGGTGCTGTCGGCCACGCTCACGAGCAACGGGGCCCCGCTTCCAGGTCAGAGCGTGACCTTCACCGTGGGCTCGGGGAGCTCGGCGCAGCACTGCAGCGGCACGACCAACGCGTCCGGCACTGTCAGCTGCAGCATCTGCATGTTCAACCAGAGCGCCAGCCCGCTGCCGGTGACCGTGACATACGGCGGCAACACCTACTACTCGGGCGGAAACACGTCGAAGTCGATCACCGTGACCACTCCGACCGCCCTGTCGGTGAGCGCCGTCACCGGAGCCACCGGCCAGCCGACGACCGTGACCGGGACGCTGACCAACCAGGTGACGGGCCAAGGGATCGGCGGGCAGACCGTCACGCTGACGCTGAACGGGACCCAGTCCTGCACGGCCACCACCAATTCCTCCGGGAAGGCATCGTGCTCCGTCATACCCACCGAGTCGGCGGGGACGTACCCGGTGACCGGGACGTTCGCGGGCAACACGAGCACGTCGCCCCAGTTGCTGGCAAGCAACGGGCACAACAACTTCGTGGTCACGCCGGCGCCCACGACGATCTCGTACACGGGAGCCACGACGGCCACCAACGGTTCGTCCGTGACGCTGTCCGCCACCCTGACGAGCAACGGCACGCCGCTGAGCGGTCAACCGGTGACCCTGACGCTGGGCTCGGGGAAGACGGCGCAGAGCTGCTCGGCCACGACCAACTCGTCGGGCGCCGCGTCGTGCTCCGTGGGGTCCGTGAACCAGGTCGCCGGCTCGGTGACCGTCACGGCGAGCTACGGCGGGAACGGGTCCTACCAGTCGTCCAGCACATCGAGCACCGTCAAGGTCTCCAATTGCGGCGGGGGCGGCGGTGGTGGTGGGGGCAGCGGGGGCGGCGGGGGCAGCGGGGGCGGGGGCGGCTACACCGAGCCTCCCCCCATCAACGGGGGCAGGGGATGCGGCTGAGTCGACCCACCTGGCTCCGCTGAGCCGATCGAACTATCGGATGCACCACAGAACGGGACCCTCCTCCCAGGGGGTCCCGTTCTGAGTTCTGGTCAGGGTTGCGCGACCATCAGGACCGTCCCTGCCACGAGCAGCACCAGCGCCGCCACCGCTGCCCTGGACATGACCGTGGCGTCGTGATCGAGCTCCGGCGCGGCAGGTCCCCCCGGATCGCCTCTGGACAGGCGGGCCTGCAACCGGTGCTCGGCCGGCCACAGCGCGCCTTCGCCGAGCAGCGCAACGGCCGCGAAGATGCCCAGGCCCCCGAGCACCCAGCCCTGCCCGAGCGCGTAGGCACCCTGGCTCATGGCGAGCAGGGCAAACCCGAAGACGGGGATGCCGTACACGGTGCGGCCGGCCCAGTTCACCCCCGGGCGGAAATAGCGCCGCAGGGTCTCGGGCAGGGGCAGGGGCGACCCGAGGAGGCGGCGCAGCCGGGTGGCCGTGGCCGCCGCGGTCGCCATCGTCACCAGCCCGACGACGACACAGGCCACATGGAGGAGCAGCACGATGTCGAAGGCTGCTCCGTCCGGCTGGTGGTGCATGGCCGACATGTTCTCCTATGACCTGGGTGAACGTTCCACGATGGTGGCGTTGGGGCGGGTTGCGGAACCTGTACCGTAGAGGTGGAGGGAAGTCGATGAGGTCATTTTCGATGTCTACAGGCCGGGGTGCGCCCGAGAGAGTGGACCGATGAACCAGTTGCGCCTCGATCCGTTGTCGGGTCGCTGGGTGGTCGTGAGCCCGGGGCGCTCGGAGCGCCCCTACTCCTTCGTGACTCGGACACCCTGGGTGCCCGAGTCCCCCGGGCGACCCTGCCCCTTCTGCCCGGGCAACGAGGAGGACACGCCGCCCGCCCTGGAGACCTACGGGCCCACGGGCCGCTGGCTGGTCCGGGTCGTGCCGAACCTCTACCCGGCCTTCGAGGGCGACGAGCCCTTCGTCGTGGCCAACCGGGGCCCGGTGTTCACGCAGGCGTCGGCGGGCGGCATCCACGAGATCCTGATCTTCTCGCCCGAACACGACGCCACCCTCGGTCAACTCAGCCAGGAACAGGTCGAACTGGTCATGGCGGCGCTGCGCGATCGACTGGAGGAGCACGCGTCACAGCCCAACCTCCGCTACACCCAGGCCATCGTGAATTCCGGCCGCGAAGCGGGAGCCTCGTTGGAGCACCCGCACGGCCAACTGCTCGGCATGTCGTTCATTCCACGCGAGCTCGCCGAAGAGCAGGCACGCTTCGCGCGGTTCGTGGGGTCCTGCCTCCTCTGCACCACTATCGAGGCAGAAGAGGACTCGACGCAGCGGGTGATCTACGCCAACGACCGGGTGGTGGTGGTCTGCCCGTTCTGGAGCGCCGTTCCCTACGAAATGCTGGTCATGCCGAGGGAGCACAACCCGCATCTCCACCGGAGCCCGACCGAAGACCTGGTGGCCGTCGGCGAGGCCATTCGCCGCTCATTGCAGCAGCTCGCCGAGACCGTGGGTGACGTGGCCTACAACATCGTCTTCCATTCCGCGCCCTACCGGGTGGGCGAGCCGTACCACTGGCACACGCACATCTGGCCCAAGGCCACCACGACCGCCGGCTTCGAGCTCGGCACCGGTGTGGCAATCAACGTGATCTCCCCCGAGGAGGCGGCCGAGACCCTGAAGGTCTCCGCTCTCGCGGTCTAGGGCGACTGCTCCCGCACGGAGCGGGCCAGCTCCAGGAACGACACCAGCCGGCGCACCAGGTCACGGTCGGGCCCGACCAGCCCGCCGATGCCGGCCGTGCCCAGGTAGCCCGTGACGAAGGCACGCCGGTTCCGCATCTCCCAGGCCTGGCCGAGCGCAGCCAGCCCGAGCCGGCCTGTGGGGTCGCGCTCAGCCGCCGCCACCGAACTGGCGCGGTGCATCGACCACAGCAGGTCGGCGACGTCGCCCAGCGGGGTGCGGAGGCGCACCGAGGAACCCGGCGCCACGACGCCGCCCGGGGAGCAGTCACTGACGACCCATCCCTGGTCCGTCCTGGCCGTGCGGTCCAGCTGGAAGTCACCGTGGGTGCGGATGACCGGGAGGCGCGCCTCGGACTCACGGAGCCACTTGACCAGGTCGGTGACGCCCGGCGCCTCCAACAGCGACGCATCGGACGCGGCAATGGTGGCTTGCGCCTCGTCGACCCAGTCGACGACTGGCTCATGCTCGCGCCGGAAAGCGCGGTCCAGAGCAAGGTGCATCCGCGCCGTCATGGTGCCGAGGGCCCTGGCCTCGGCACCGAAGTCGCCCCCCGCGACCTCGGGCGAGCCGCCGCACACGTAGAAGTCGCGCAGCGACGTCAGGGCGAGCGCCCACCCGGCCGATCGATCCGCCAGTGGCTCTTGCACCACGCCGAGGTCGCTCCCCTCCCAGGTCCAGCGCACGAGCGGGGCGGCGACGTGATTGAAGCCCGATTCGTCCAGGGCAACCATGAGATCCACATCGGGCCGCGGGGCCGCCTCGACCCAGGGGAAGACGAGGAGGTCGCCCCGGTCGCCGCAATCGAGCACGGTGGCATCGTCTTCGTCCCGCAGGACCGCCACCGGCCCGGGACGGGCTGCGACACCGCGCACCGTGGCCAGCAGCAGGCCGGCCAGCTGGGCATCGCGTACCGCGTCCGTGCAGACCGCCAATCCATCCTCGTCGTCGAGGAGGCCGAGTGCCGCCTCCTCGCCGCTGCGCAGGAAGTGGGGCTCGTCGGCCACGCCGCGCAATCCGACCACCATGTGCGCACGCCGGCCACCGATGCGGGCGATGATGTCGATGAGGCCCGGGCGGCCGGGCAGGAGCACTTCCTCGCGCTCAATGGCGATCGATCCCTCCGGCGCGACCCGGCGCAGTCCGAGCCACGCTTCCGTCAGCGTACGCAGGGCCGGTTCGCGCGTGGTCGTCATTCCGGTGGCCGCTCCTCCAGGGCCAAGTCGAACCACAGGAACCCGTAGGGCGGCAGCGTGACGGCGTACGGCTCCTCGGTGATGATCGGGAAGGGCACCCGCCCCAACACCTCGAACGGGGTCGATCCAGCCCACTTGGCCAGCGCCAGTTCCGCCGGCTGGGCGAACCGGCTCAGGTTGTGCACGCACAGCACCGCTTGGTGCCGGTGCACCACGTCGTCGTTCTCGCTCTCGTTCCCCGCGGGAACCGTGCGGGCCAGCACGGTCGAGTGACCCCAATCGAGGGCGCCGTCGACAGCCGGGCTCACCGACGGCGGCGTCGAGGTCGAACCGGTCAAGATGTCGGCCACGTCACCCGAGCGCATGTAGGCGAGGATGGACGGGTTGGCGCACGGCAGCACCTCCATGGTGCCGACGCCCATCACCGGCAAGGCCCGCCGTTCCGTCAGCATGCGTCGCAGCCAGTGCAGGAACGAGCCCTGGTTCCGCAACTGCGCCTCCACGTTGAGCGCGCTGAAGCCATAGACGGGGTCCATGAGCGGCGGGAGGTAGAGCTGCGCGAAGTCCGCTTTGGAGAAGCCGCCATTGCGGTCGGGCGACCACTGCATGGGCGTGCGCACGGAGTCCCGATCACCGAGGTAGATGTTGTCACCCATCAGCAGTTCGTCGCCGTAGTAGATGACGGGGCTGCCCGGCAACGACAGGATCAGGGCATACAGGAGCTCGGCGGTCCGCCGGTCGTTGTCGAGGAGCGGGGCCAGCCGTCGCCCGATCCCCATGTGACGCTTCATCCTGGGATCCTTGGCGTACTCCGCCATGAGGTAGTCCCGGTCCTCGTCGCTCACCTGCTCCAGGGTGAGTTCGTCGTGGTTCCGGAGGAAGATGGCCCATTGGCACGCATCGTCGATCACCGGTGTCTGCGCCAGGATCTCGGTAATCGGATAGCGCTGCTCCCGGCGGACCGCCATGAAGAGCCGGGGCATGAGGGGAAAGTGGAAGCAGAGGTGGCACTCGTCCCCGTCGCCGAAATAGTCGGCGACGTCGCTCGGCCAGCCATTGGCCTCCGCCAGCAGGATCCGGCCCGGGTAGTCGGCCTCGATCTGCTTGCGGATCCGCTTGATGAAGGCGTGCGTCTCGGGCAGGTGCTCACCCGACGTGCCATCACGCTGGTACAGGTAGGGCACCGCGTCGAGCCGGAAGCCGTCAAAGCCCAGATCGAGCCAGAACCGCACCAGGTCGATCATCGTGTCGGCCACTTCGGGATTGTCGTAGTTGAGGTCCGGCTGATGATGGTAGAAGCGGTGCCAGTAGTACTGCTGCCGCGTGTCGTCCCACGTCCAGTTGGACCGCTCGACGTCGGTGAACACGACGCGGGCATCGGGCCACTTCTGATCGTCGTCGTTCCAGACGTACCAGTCGGCCTTGGCGTTGTCCCTCGACGACCTCGACTCGACGAACCAGGGATGCTCGTCGCTCGTATGGTTCATGACGAGGTCGGCAATCACCCGGATCCCCCGGCGGTGCGCGTCCTCCAGGAATGCCACCAGGTCGCTGATGCTGCCGTAATCGGGGTGGACGTTGAAGAAGTCACTGATGTCGTAGCCCCCGTCACGGAAGGGTGAGGGGTAGAAGGGCAGCATCCAGATGCAGTCGATCCCGAGCCACTCCATGTAGTCGAGTTTCTCGCGCAGGCCGCGCAGGTCACCGGTGCCGTCGTCGTTGGCGTCGTGATAGCCCCGGATGAGCACCTCGTAGAAGACGGCGTGCTGGAACCAACGGACCGAAGGATCGAACGCGCCTTCGCCCACGCTGACCGGAATGGGTGGAGAGCTCAACGCCTCACCGCCCGACGAACGACGCCTTGCCCGGGCCGTTCTCACGGAACGACGCAATGCCGCGTGCCGCATCCTCGGTCCGGGCGACCGCGATGAACGCATCGTGCTCCATGGCCAGGCCTGCGGCCAGCGACGTGTCGAGGCCCCCGTCAACCGCTGCCTTGGCCAGGCCGTGGGCCACGACGGGGCCGGCCGCCAGCTCCGCCGCCCAGGTCAGCGACGCCTCGAGAACACTGTCAGCCGCCACCACCCGGTTCACGAGCCCGATGGAGAGGGCCTCGTCGGCTCGGACCTGGCGCCCGGTGAAGATCAATTCCTTGGCGCGGGAGGGCCCGATGAGGCGGGGCAGGCGCTGGGTGCCACCGCCGCCCGGGAGCACGCCGAGCAGGACCTCGGGCAGCCCGAAACGGGAGTCCTCCGCGCAGACGCGGAAGTCGCAGGCCAACGCCAGCTCGAGCCCACCGCCGAGGGCGTACCCGTTGACGGCGGCGATCGTGGCCCGCGGGAGCTCGGCCAGCGCGCCCAACGCATCGGCGAAGCTGGCGCCGACGGACGCCGCACCGCTGTCACCGAGCTCCACGATGTCGGCTCCGGCAGCGAAGATACGCCGCCCGCCCCAGAGGACGACCGCTCCGGGCGGGTCATGCTGCAGGCTCGAGGCGATGCCGTGCAGCTGCTCCAGCACCGCGGCCGACAGCGCGTTGGCCTTCGGACGGTCCAACCGGATGAGCGCGACGCCGTCGGGACGCCGCTCCACGGTGACGAAGTCCTCAGCCATGGCCGCACCGTACCGGAACGCACCGGTGACGACTCATTCGGCCAGAAGACTCTCTGCCGCCTGATACGGGTCGAGCTCGCCGGCGGCCAGCGCCTTCACGGCCGTGGTGAACTCCTCCCCCGCGACCAGCTCGTCGATTTTCACCTCCGTGCGGGCCACCAACACCCGTCGCAGCTCCTGCGCCACCCGCTCCGACCGGCGGACCGCCAGCTGGCCCGAGTGCACCAGATGGTCCCGGTGCCGGGACACGGCGCGCCAGAGCTCACCGACGCCGTCGCCGCCCGTGGCGGTCGTCTCGACGATCTCGGGGCGCCACGCTCCCGGTCGGGCCAGGTCGAGCATCTGTTCGAGGTCGCGACGGGCCTCACGGACGCCGGGTCGATCCGCCTTGTTGATCACGAAGATGTCCGCCACCTCGAGGAGGCCGGCCTTGCTGGCCTGCATGGCATCGCCCCAGCCGGGCGTCACCACGACAACGGTGGTATCGGCGGCGGACGCAATGTCGACCTCCATCTGCCCGACGCCGACCGTCTCGACGATGACCACGCCCAGGCCGGCAGCGCCGAGCAGCCGGATCGCGTCAGGGACGGCGAGGGAGAGGCCGCCGAGGTGGCCGCGTGTCGCCATGGAGCGGATGAACACGGTGGGGTCGAGCGCGTGCTGGCCCATGCGCACCCGGTCGCCCAGGATGGCGCCCCCGCTGAAGGGCGACGTCGGGTCCACCGCCAGGACGGCCACCTGCGGTACCGCCTCCGCGTCCGGCCAGCCGCCCCGGACCTCGGTGATCAGGCGGTCGGTCAGGGTCGACTTCCCGGCGCCCGGCGCCCCGGTCAGCCCCAGGGAGAAAGGGGCATCGGCCCTGTACGCCAACTCTGCCACGCCCATCGCCCCCTGGCCGCCTCGCTCGACGTAGGAGAGGAGACGCGCCAGTGCCACACGGTCACCGGCCCGGGCGCGTTCGAGCAGCTCCGCCGGCTCGGTCGGGAGCGGGCTCACCGGCGGGTCACCCGCGCCCCGAGGGAGCGCAGCGCGCCGGCCAGATCCTCGTAGCCCCGTCCGATGTGATGGGCGTCGCTCACCACCGTCTCGCCGTCCGCCACCAGCCCGGCCAGCACCAGCGCGACGCCGGCCCGGATGTCCGGGGCCCCGACCGACGCTCCCGAGAGTCTCGGGACGCCGCGTACGACGGCATGATGTCCCTCGGTTCGGATATCGGCGCCCATCCGCCGAAGCTCCTCCACGTAACGGAATCGCCCGGAGAACAGGTTCTCGGTCAGGATCCCGACCCCGTCGGCCACCGTGAGCATCGCCACGAGCAACGGGCTGTAGTCGGTCGCCACGCCCGGGTACGGGAGCGTGGCCACGTCCGCTGCCACCAGCCGTTCGTGCGCGCTCGCCCGCAGGCCCGACGGCCCCATGTCGGTGGCCACGCCCATCTGGTTGACCTTGCGCAGGAGCATCTCCATGTGCTCCGGCCGGGCGTCGGCGATCGTGACCTCGCCCCCTGCCATGCCCACCGCTGCGAGGAAGGTGGCAGCCACCACCCGATCGGGGACGACGGTGTGGCGTGTGGGCCGGAGCGCCTCCACCCCCTCGACCTCTATGCGGGACGTTCCCGCGCCGCGCACGACCGCCCCCATGTCACAGAGCATGGCGGCCAGGTCGGCCACCTCGGGCTCCTTCGCCGCGTTCTCGATCACGGTCGTCCCCTTGGCCAGCACGGCCGCCATGAGGAGGTTGTCCGTCGCCGTGTGACTCGGGTACTCGAGCACGACCCGGGTGCCGACCAGCCGCCCGCCGGGCACCGTCCCCCGAACCTCGCCGTGCGAGGACTCGAAACGGGCGCCCATGGCGCTGAGCCCGGTGAGATGGAAGTCGATCGGGCGGTCCCCGAAATCGTCCCCGCCGGGCAACGGCACCCGCACGGAACCGCAGCGGGCCAGCAGCAGCCCGAGGACGACCACCGATGCCCGCATCTTCGCGAACAGCTCGTAGGGCCCCGACGGCACCAGCTCCGCCTCCGGAGGCGTCGTCACGCTCAAATCGCCGTTGTCGAGCCGCTCGACCCCTGCTCCGATTCCGCGCAGCACGTTGGCCATGGTGTCGACGTCGGAAATGCGAGGAACGTTGGAGAGCACCGTGCAACCCTCGGCGAGCAGGCACGCCGCCATCAGCTTGAGGGCCGAGTTCTTCGCACCGCCGGTGCGCACGGTGCCCTGGAGCGGGCCGCTGGGCTCGACCACGATCTGATCCACGACTCCAAGTATCGCGGCTGGCGGGTGGCCCCACGGGCAGGCCGGGATCCTCGACCAACTAGGGTCAAGGCCCGTGGTGACGTCGCGCCAAGCCCCCGACCGGAACCTCGCCATGGACCTCGTCCGGGTCACCGAGGCGGCTGCGATGGCGGCGAGCCGCTGGATGGGACGGGGGGACAAGCTCGGGGCCGACGGAGCGGCGGTGGAGGCGATGCGGACCGTCCTGTCGAGCGTGCCGATGGACGGGATCGTCGTCATCGGCGAGGGCGAGAAGGACAATGCACCGATGCTCTTCAACGGGGAGAGGATCGGTGACGGCACTCCCCCGCAGACCGATATCGCGGTCGACCCCATCGACGGGACCACGCTGACCGCCCAGGGGCGTGGCGGGGCCCTGGCGGTCATCGCCGTGGCCGAACGCGGCGCCATGTTCGACCCCGGGCCCTGCGTCTACATGGAGAAGCTCGCCGTCGGGCCACGGGCCAAAGGGGCCTGCGACATCCGGCGCACGCCCACAGAGAACCTCCACGCGCTCTCCGAGGCGCTGGGGCGGCCCATCCGCGACCTCACGGCTGTGATCTTGGACCGCCCGCGCCACGACGCCCTGGTGGCCGAGGTGCGGGCCACCGGCGCTCGGATCCGCCTCATCTCCGACGGCGATGTGGCCGGTGCGATCGCCACCGGGTGGCCCGGGGCGGGGACCGACATCCTCTTCGGCATCGGCGGGACGCCCGAGGGTGTGCTGGCGGCAGCTGCGCTCAAGTGCATGGGCGCAGAGATCCAGGGGAGGCTCTACCCGCGCAACGAGCAGGAGCGGGCCGCCGCCGCCGAGGCCGGCTACGCCCTCGACGCCGTTCTGACCACCGACGACCTGGTCCAGGGGAACAACTGCTTTTTCGCCGCCACGGGCATCACGGACGGCGAGCTTCTGCAGGGAGTGCAATACCACGAGTTCGGGGCCACGACCCAGTCACTCGTGATGCGTTCCAAGTCCGGAACGCTCCGCAAGGTCGACGCCAGCCACACGCTGGCCAAGCTGGCCGAAATTCTCCTCGATCTCCTTCGGCTGACCTCGGCCGCGGTCAGCTTGCCTCGGCGGCGACGGCGAGCCGCAGCTCGGCCCGGGCCAGCGCCTTCTCGGCCTCCTGCAAAGCCACCTCCGAATCGTCGCTGCCGTTCTCGTCGTCGGAGACGGGCGCGCGGCCGGCCCGGAGGTCCGCCACCAGCTGTGTCGCCGCCTCCTTTGCCTGCTCGGCCCGCGGCACGTCGATCTCCTCGGCCATCTCCGCCACGCCGGCCAGCACGGTGACCCGGGTGGACATGCCGGGCAGCGGCCCGTCGCCCTCCGTCAGCCCTTCGGCCGCACCGGGGCTCGTCTCGACCTGCAGGAAACCTCCGTGGACGGCGAGCCGCGCCTCACCGCCGTCGGGCTGTGCCACCTTGATCAGGCACGGCACGACATCGGCGATCAGCGAGATGTGGCCGTCCAGCACGGTCATGTCCCCGCCTGACGTCGTCAGGACGACCGCGGACGCACCACCGGCCAGCAAGGCCTCCTCGGGTGTGACGACCTCGACTCCGAAGACCCCGTCGGCCACTAGCTGGCACCCTCCTCGAGGGACTTGGCCTTGGCCAGGACCGACTCGACGCCGCCGACGTTCAGGAACGCCTGCTCGGGAATGTTGTCGAGGTCGCCGTTCACGAGCGCCTCGAAGGACTCGACGGTCTCGTCGATGGGCACGTTGATGCCGGGGACGCCGGTGAAGACCTCGGCTACGAAGAACGGCTGGGACAGGAAGCGTTGGATCTTGCGGGCCCGGGTCACCGTCACCCGGTCCTCTTCGGACAGCTCGTCCATGCCGAGGATGGCGATGATGTCCTGCAGCTCCTTGTATCGCTGCAGGACCTCTTGCACGCGCCGCGCCACGGCGTAGTGCCGCTCGCCCACGATCTCGGGTGCCAGGATGTTCGACGTGGAAGCCAGTGGGTCCACGGCCGGGTAGATCCCGAGCGCGGCGATCTGCCGGGACAGCTCGGTCGTGGCGTCAAGGTGGGTGAACGTGGTGAAGGGGGCGGGGTCGGTGTAGTCGTCCGCCGGCACGTACACGGCCTGCAGCGACGTGATCGACTTGCCCTTGGTCGAGGTGATGCGCTCCTGCAGCTCGCCCATCTCGTCGGCCAGCGTCGGTTGGTACCCCACGGCGGACGGCATCCGGCCCAGCAGGGTTGAGACCTCCGAGCCGGCCTGGACGAAGCGGAAGATGTTGTCGACGAACAACAACACATCCTGGTTCTGCACGTCCCGGAAGTACTCGGCCATGGTGAGGGCAGCCAGGGCGACGCGGAGGCGGACGCCCGGCGGCTCGTCCATCTGGCCGTAGACGAGTGCCGCCTTGTCGATCACGCCGGACTCCTGCATCTCGAGCCACATGTCGGTGCCCTCACGCGTCCGCTCACCCACACCGGCGAAGACGGACACACCGCCGTGCTCCTGCGCTACCCGGTGGATCATCTCTTGGATGATGACGGTCTTCCCGACGCCGGCGCCCCCGAAGAGGCCGATCTTGCCACCCTGCACGTAGGGCTCCAGAAGGTCGATGACCTTGATGCCGGTCTCGAACATCTGGGCCCTCGGCTCCAGCTGGTCGAAGGCCGGCGCGCTGCGGTGGATCTCCCAGTAGTCGTCGACACCCTCGATCGAGTCCGTATCGAGCGGCTTCCCGAGCACGTTGAAGACGTGGCCGAGCACGGCGTTGCCCACGGGCACCGTGATCCCTCGGCCCAGGTTGCGCACTGGTGCCCCCCGGACCAGCCCGTCCGTCTGCTGCATGCAGATGCAGCGCACCCGTCCGTCGCCGATCTGTTGCGCGACCTCGGCCACGACCGTGTTGGTGTTGCCGTCGAGCTCAATGGTGAACTGGACCGCATGGTTGATCTCGGGCAGTGCGTGCGGCGGGAACTCAACGTCGATGACCGGCCCGGCGATGGCGACGACGCGGCCGTCCTCGAGCGAGCCCGCGGGGGCGGTGTCCTGCGTTGCACTGGTGGTGGTCATTGTGGTCAAGCTCCCTTCGACTGGCGGAGCGCCTCGGCACCACCAACGATTTCCATGATCTCTGTCGTGATCGCGTCCTGGCGGGCCCGGTTCATCACCCTGGTGAGCGTGCGAACCAGCTCGTCGGCGTTCTCGGTCGCCGACGCCATCGCTCGCTGCTGCGCGGTGAAGAAGGACGCCGTGCCCTCCAGGAGCGCGGCGAAGATCTCGGACTCCGTGGCCCGCGACGCCAACTCGGCCAGCAGCGTCTCGACGTCGGGCTCGAACTCGGTGAAGCCGCCGGACCCGCCGATCGGCAGGTCGTCGATGCCGCCCTCTTGCTTCTCCTCGTCCGTCGGCAGCGGCAGGGGCAGGAGCTGCTGCGTCTGGACGCGCTGGATCCCGGCCGAGATGTAGCGGGTCGACACGAGCTGCAGCAGATCGAGCTCGCCGTCCAGGAACGGTGCCGTCACGACGGCAGCGATGTCGCGGGCGTCCACGAACTCCGGCCGGTCGGCGATGCCGGAGAAGGAGCGCTGGACCTCCATGCCGCGGTAGCGGAAGTAGCCCGGAGCCTTCTTGCCGACGGTCCACAGCGTGACCTCGACGTTGTTCCTCCGGTACTCGGCGACCAGCCGCTCGGTCGCCCGCAGGACGCCCGAGTTGTACGAGCCGGCCAGTCCGCGGTCGCCCACGATGGCCAGGACGCCCACCCGCTCGGGCGATTCGGGAGTGCCGAGCATCTTCTCCGCCGTGTTGGGGTCGTCCTGCACCGCCTGGCGCAGAATGCGCTGCATGCCCTCCCGGTACGGGCGGTTGGCTGCGATGCGGTTCGTGGCACGCACGATGCGCGACGCAGCGATCAGCTCCATGGCCTTGGTGATCTTCCTCGTCGATTGCACCGAGCGAATTCGCCGGCGCAGGACGCGCTCTTGGCCTCCGGCCATGGGTCAGTCGACCTTCCCGGTGTCGAAGCTCTCGAGGAACGCGGTGAGCCCGCCGTCCAGCGCGTCGGTCTCCGGCATGGTGCCCGTGCTGCGAATGTGCTCGAGCACCTCGGGGCGGTTCCCCTTGAAGTACTCGATGAGCTCGTTCCCGAAGCGCTGGACCTCGCTGACCGGCACGGTGTCGGTCCAGCCCTTGGTGCCGGCGTAGATCACGAGCACCTGCTCCTCGACCGGCACCGGCTGGTTCTGGGGCTGCTTGAGCAATTCGGTGAGTCGGTAGCCCCGGTCGAGCTGGGCCTGGGAGACCTTGTCGAGCTCCGAGCCGAAGGTGGCGAACGCCTCGAGCTCACGGAACTGGGCCAGGTCGAGCTTGAGGGTGCCCGAGACCTGCTTCATCGCCTTGACCTGTGCCGCGCTCCCCACCCGGCTCACCGAGTTCCCGACGTTGATGGCCGGGCGGATACCCGAGTTGAACAGGTCCGACTCCAGGAAGACCTGACCGTCGGTGATGGAGATGACGTTGGTCGGGATGTAGGCGGAGATGTCGCCGGCCTTGGTCTCAATGATGGGCAGGGCGGTCAGCGACCCGGCTCCCATGGCGTCCGAGAGCTTGGCGGCGCGCTCGAGCAGCCGGGAGTGCAGGTAGAAGACGTCGCCCGGGTAGGCCTCGCGCCCCGGCGGGCGCCGGAGCAACAGGGACACCGACCGGTAGGCCTCTGCCTGCTTGGAGAGATCGTCGTAGACGATGAGGGCGTGCTCGCCGTTCTCCATCCAGTGCTGGCCCATGGCGCAGCCGGCGTAGGGCGCCAGGTACTTGAACGGGGCCGGGTCGCCCGCCGAAGCCACGACGACCACGGTGTAGTCGAGGGCCCGGTGCTCCTCGAGTGTGGCCACCGTCTGGGCCACCGAGGAGTTCTTCTGGCCGATCGCGACGTAGATGCACTTCACACCTTGGCCGGCCTGGTTGAGGATGGTGTCGACGGCGACTGTCGTCTTCCCCGTCTTGCGGTCACCGATGATGAGCTCGCGCTGCCCGCGGCCGATCGGGGTCATGGCGTCGATGGCCTTGATGCCCGTCTGCATCGGCTCGCTCACGGGCTGCCGCCCGACGATGCCGGGTGCCTGCACCTCCATTCGGCGCGATTCGGTGCTGTTGATGGGCCCCTTGCCGTCGATCGGCTCCCCGAGGGCGTTGACCACGCGGCCCAGCAGGGCGTCGCCGACCGGCACCGTCTGAATGCGACCGGTCGCCTTGACGGTCTGCTCCTCCTCGAGGGCGTCGACCTCACCGAGGACGACGGCGCCGATGGTGTCCTCGTCGAGGTTCAGCGCCAGTCCCAGCGTCCCGTCCTCGAACTCCAGGAGCTCGTTCACCGCCGCCCCGGGGAGGCCCGAGACCCGGGCGATCCCGTCGCCGACCTCCACGATCCGACCGATCTGCTCGGTCTCGATGTCGGGGTTGTATTCCTCCACATGGCGTTCCAGCGCCACGGTGATCTCACTGGCGTCGATCGTGAGCTCTGCCATCACACTGCTCCCTCTGTTGTCGTTCCCCGGGGCCGGTCGGCGCCGCCGGACAGCTTTTCGTCCCAACCACCCGGCACCAGGTGCTCGCGCAGGGCGTTCAGCCGGCCGCGGGCCGTCGCATCCACCTGCAGGTCGCCGATTTCGATCACGGCACCGCTGAGCAGTGTCGGGTCGATGACGACCTGGAGCTCGACGGGCGAGCCCGCCAGCGAGGCGAGCGTCTCGGTCAGGCCCCTCCGCTGGGCATCCTCGACCGGTGCGGCCGCCCGCACGCGGGCGATGCGCCAGCCCCGGGCGGCGGCTGTCTGCTCGACCAGCCAATCCAACGTCCCCACGATGTCACGAGCCCGCCCGCCGGCGATCACGTAGCGCACGAGTGAGAGCGTGCGGTCCTGCACCTTGCCCTCCAGGAGCTGGGATACCAGGCCCTGACGGGCCTCGACGCTCAGGTCCCGGTCGACCAGCGCCCGCCGCAATGCCGGCGTCGATGCGATGACCCGGGCGAACCGGAACAGCTCGTCCTCCATGTTCTCGAGCTCGCCGGTCGTCATGGGCTCGAAGAGCGCCTGTGCGTACCCGCCGACCCGCTCACGCGCCCGCATCAGGCTGAGCGGGAGCTCGGGCTCCACGATGCCCTCCGCGAGGCGGTGCGCCCGGAGCGTCAGCCAGTCCAGGGCGCCGGCCACATCGGGGGCGGCGACGGCCGAGACGGCGAAGGAGGAGGCCTGCCGGGCCGGCGCAGAGACCTTGCCCTCGAGGATGTCGCGCATGATGGCCTGACGGGACGCACCCGAGACCGCTGTGTCGGTCAACGCGGCGCGCAATGCAGGCGTGGCCACGACGAGCTGCTCAATGCTGCGCAGCTCCCCGGCGAGAGCGGCAAGCTCCCCTGGAGCCACCGCCTCGAAGACGGCGCTCGCGTAGCCCTGAAGCGTCGGGTTCACTGGCGCGCCCCGGCGGCGCCGCTGGCCGCGGTGCCCTCGGCGTCGGCCCGCAGCGCAGCCACGGCCTCGTCGATCAGATCGCGATGCGCCTCGGTGTTGACCTCTCGCCCGATGATGCGCTCGACGACGTCCAGCACGAGCTCACCCATCCGCTCCGCCGCTTCCTCCACGGCGCGCTGGCGCGCCAGGGCGACCTCGACGGCTGCGTGGTCCACGATGCGATCGTGCTCGGCCTGCGCGGTGGCCTGCGAGTCGGCGCGCAGCGTCTCGGCGGTGCGGTTGGCCTGGGCCACGATCTCGCGGGCTTGCTGGCGCGCCTCTTCGAGCGCCCGGCGGCGATCCTCGTCGGCGGCATTGGCGTCGGCCTTTGCCTCGTCCGCCGCCTCGAGCTCCTGCCGGATCAGCTCAGCCCTCTTGTCCAGTTCTGTCTTGAGCGGGGGCAGCGCGTACCTGCCGATCACGAACAGGACGATCAGGAATGCCAGAAGCTCGACAATGAGGGTCGAGTTGGGGATGAGGAAGTTGCTGTCTGCAATGGGCATATTGGTCTCAGTCTGTGCGTGAGGTCGGTGTTGCGCCCGGTCGCCGTGCGGCGGCGGAGGGCTTCAGCCGCGGGCCTACTTCTTGTAGAGCGAGAAGATGAAGAGCGCGGTGAAGGCCAGGTTGATGAAGTACATGGCCTCGACCAGACCCACCGTCAGGAACATGATCGTGAAGAGGCGTCCCTGGGCCTCGGGCTGGCGGGCCACGCCGTTGATGGTGGCGCTTCCGGCCAGGCCGTCACCGACTGCGGCACCGATGGCGCCGCCGCCCAGGGCCAGGCCACCGCCGACCATGGCTCCGGCCAACTGGATGGCCTGTTGTGTTGAATCTGCCATGTGATGCTCTCCTTTGTTGTGACTACTGATCTACTGCGGCTGAGGCGAAGTTCATGGAGGGTGTCTCCTCGGCGAAGTCCATGCCGTGGATCTTCTCGTGCTGCTTGCCTTCGTCGTGCTCCGTGCTCATGGCCACGTCGAAGTAGAGGATCGTCAAGAGGGCGAAGATGAACGCCTGAATGGCACCGATGCCCAGGTCGAAGAGCTTCCAGGCCGGGTTGAGGACCAGGACGAGAACGTTGCCGACCGGGATGGCGCCGATCTTCCACACGCCCAGGTAGGCGATCAGCGACAGCATGAGGGTGCCCGAGAGGAGGTTGCCGAACAATCGAAGGGCGAGGGTGATCGGCTTGGCGATCTCCTCCACGAGGTTGATGAAGATGTTGAAGGGGATGAGGAAGACCGGGAACGGCTGCATGGCGTAGTGCCTGAAGTACCCGCCGACCCCCCTGGCCCGGACCGACGAGATGTGCACGAGCACAATTACGTAGAGCGCCATCGCAAGGGGCAGGTTGATGTCCGCGTTGGGCGGCGCCAGGAAATCGAAATGCGCACCGAGGCCGAGGGCGGTGAAGGTGTTGCAGACGAAGATGAAGAGGAAGAGCGTGGCGGCGAGCGGGATCACCTTGGCGCCGGCCGGGCCGATGGTGCCGTCCACCTGCTTGGTCAGGGCGCCGATCCCCATCTCCCAGGCCGCCTGCAGCCGCTTCGGCACGCCGCTGGTCACCTGCCGGCGGAGCATGATCGCCACGATGCAGCACACGATGACCGCCGCACCGGTGGCCCAGACCGTGTCCATGTTGAGGGTGAACGGACCGACCTTCTTCGTCACGTGGTCACCGACCGTGATGCTGGTCGAGGCCAGGATGAAGGTGTGCGGGCTGCCACCGAGCATGCTCATGCCGTCCCCTCGTCCTCGTCCTGCAGCGTGAAGGAGACAGAGGCGGCGTCGAGCATGCCGCCGACCCCGCCGTTCCCCATCTTGAACATCGACCGGGCCACGTTGCCCAGCAGGACGAGCTGGAACAGGGCGAGGCCGGCCATGACACCCAGACCGAGATCGAAGGACAGGAAGAGCAGGCCGAGGGCGATCACCGAGATGATGCCCAGACGGATCACCGTGTTGGTCGCCAGCGGCCGCCGGTGGTTCTCGTCGTCACGCAGGCCGACCTTGATCACCGATCGCTGGATGAGCCGGAAGTTGAAGATCCCGAGGCCGAGGCCGAGGCACAGTCCGAGGCCGGTCAGCGGGGCGTTGAGGGCGAGGCAGGCCACCAGGCCCACGACCCCGATGACGAGCGCGCTCAACATCGTCCGCCGTGAGACGCGGGCCAGGTCCGGGAGGGCGAAGTTCGCGAACATCGACATCGTCAGCCCTCGCTCCCCGCCGTCGCCCGCATGCACGAACGACGCTGCCGCGTCAGGTGTAGCGGTGCAGCGCCTTGTACCCGATCATGACCGCCGAGGTGACGCCGAACGCCAGACCGGCGAACGTCAGCCACGGGGTGGTGCCCAGCCACGAGTCCAGGAGATACCCGCCCGCTCCTGCGATGATCACGCTGAGAGCGCAGGCCGTCCCGACCCAGAAGAAGTCCCCCAGCGAAGGGCTGGGGCTGGGGGGCGGTGCCCCGGGCCCGGGGACGTCCCCGCTCACCTGGGCGGGCGCGTTCGTCGACGCTCACTTGACCACGCATCCGACTGCTGAACCCTTATGCGGTGCGTGGCGCGCCGGAGTCCGTCGTCCACGAAGGTGCCGGGGCGGCAGCTTCGGACGAGGCGAGGTGGACGGGGTACACAGGCTTCATCTTCGCATCCCGGCCCAGATGCCGTCCAAACGGTCAGGACGGGAACTGGACCACCTCGCTGAGCCGCTCCGCTCCGTCGGGAGGGGGCGGACTTCCCAGGTTGCGCTCATCTTCCTCGTCGTCCCCGTTCCCCCGGCGCAGCCCGGGGTGGAAGAAGGTGTACAGCGCCACCCCGAGGGCGGCGGCGCCGATCGGGATGAAGGCGTTGACCTGGTGCACGAACAGGGGGAAGAGCAGGAAGCTGGAGAGGATCGCCGTCCAGGCCCACAGGATGATGACGCTGCGCCGGGGCCCGTGGCCGAGTTTCAGCAGGCGATGGTGGATGTGCTCCTTGTCCGGGGTGTCGAAGCTCGTCCCCCGCGCCGTGCGCCGCACGAAGGCGAAGGCCATGTCGACCAGTGGGACGCCGAGGATGAGGATCGGGATGAAGAGGGGGGCGAAGAAGAAGTAGGTGACGCCGCTGATCGGCACGGCGGTCGGGACGCGGCCGCCGATCACCATGGTCGAGGCGGCCAGGAGGAGTCCCAGGAAGTGCGCGCCGGCATCGCCCATGAAGATCCGGGCCGGGTTGAAGTTGAAGGGCAGGAAGCCGAGGCAGATCCCGCAGGCCGCCACGGCGACCAGAGGCCCGATGTTGTCGCTCGGGAGGAGCCCGAGGCCCATGAGGCGGATGCCGTAGAGCGCCAGGGCGCCCCCTCCGATCGCCACCACGCCGGCGGCCAGGCCGTCGAGGCCGTCGATCAGGTTGACCGCATTGGTCAACGCGATCACCCAGGCTGCCGTGATGAGCGGCACGATGCCCGGCGTGAGCACGAAGAACCCGGCCAGCGGGATCTTGAGCTCGTACATCGTGACCCCGCTGAAATAGAGGATGCTGGCGGCCAGCACCTGACCCGCCATCTTGGCCGGGGCCGACATGTCACGGACGTCGTCGATCAGGCCGACGCCGAACATGGCCCCGGCGGCCAGCACGACGCCGGTCATCTCCGGTGAGTCCTGGAAGATCGGGCGCAGCTGCGGGACGGCCGCCGCGCCGAGGACGGCGACCATGAACCCCATGAACATGGCTGCGCCACCGCCGTAGGGGATCGGCTTGGTGTGCACCGTCCGCTCTCCCGGATGGGCGACGTACCCGACCCGCAGCGCAATGCGCTTGGCCGGGACGGTCAGTGCGGCGGTGGCACCCGCCGCAATCACCAGGACCAGGCCGTACCAGCCGATGTCGGGCACGTGTCAGGCCAGGAGATCGGGGTACGGCCGGAAGGCGGCGCACAGCGTGGCGACCTCCGCACGCACCGCGTCGATCTCCCCCTCGTCGGTCCGGGACTTGAGCGTGCGCACGATGAGGTCGGCCACCATCCGCATTTCGTCGGTCCCCATACCGGCCGTCGTCTCGGCCGCCGTCCCCAGGCGCAGGCCGGAGGTGAGGAACGGGGAGCGCGGGTCGTCGGGGATCGTGTTCCGGTTGCAGGTGATCCCGGCCCGGTCCAGGACCTCCTGGGCTTCCTTCCCGGTCAGCTCGGGGTCGAACGGCTGCAGGTCGACCAGCAGCATGTGGTTGTCGGTGCCACCGGAGACCAACCGGAACCCGTGCCCGGCCAGCGCCCGGGCCAGGGCGGCTGCGTTGGCCACCACGCCCTCGGCATACTGGCGGAACTCCGGTCGCGCCGCCTCGGCGAAGGCCACCGCCTTGGCGGCGATCACGTGCTCGAGCGGACCCCCCTGGAGCCCCGGGAACACCGCGCTGTCGATCTTCTTGGCCAGGTCCTCCCCGCACAGGATGGCGCCGCCGCGCGGCCCCCGCAGCGTCTTGTGGGTGGTCAGCGTGACGACGTCGGCCACGCCCACCGGGCTCGGGTGGACCCCGCCGGCAATGAGGCCGGCCGGGTGGGCGGCGTCGAACATGAAGCGCGCTCCCACCGAGTCGGCGATCTCGCGGAAGGGCCGCGGATCGATCACCCGCGAGTAAGCCGTCGAGCCCGCCACAATGAGCGCCGGCTTCTCCGTCTTGGCGAGGTGGGCGACCTGGTCGAAGTCGATGATCTCGCCCGGGTTGGCTTCGTCCGACGACTGCGGCGTGACGCCGTAGGACACGAAGCGCCAGAACTTCGAGACGATGGATGCGGGCGAGCCGTGGGTGAGGTGGCCGCCGTGATCGAGGCGCATGGCGAGGACGGTCGCCCCCGGCTCCAGCAGCGCCTGGTACACGGCCAGGTTGGCGTTGGCCCCGGCGTGAGGCTGCACGTTGGCGTGCTCGGCCCCGAACAGCGCAGTGGCCCGGTTGCGCGCCAGCTCCTCCACCTCGTCGATGACGCGGTTGCCTCCGTAGTAGCGCCGACCCGGGTAGCCCTCGGCGTACTTGTTCGTCAGCACCGAACCCGAGGCCGCCAGCACGGCCGGTGAGGTGAAGTTCTCCGAAGCGATCAGCTGCACGGTCGTCTGCTGCCGATTGAGCTCTTCGCCGATGAGCTGCGCCACCTCCGGGTCGGCGGCCAGGGCCGTCTCGTAGCTGCTCATGGAATCCCTTCGACCGATCTGTGGAGGACGCTAGTGAGTGTACCGGCGCACCGGGGAGCCCTCGGGGCGTCAACCGGTACGCTCCCCGGTCCATGGTGCTCGACCCGCGAACCCCAGTCGTGGTCGGCGTGGGTCAGGTGTCGACCCCGCCCGACGCCGGGCTCGATCCCGCCGCACGGCCCGAGCCGCTCGACCTGATGGCGGCGGCCCTGCTGGCGGCGGCGGAGGACTGTGACGGCGTCGCAGCGGGCGCAGCAGCTCCGGCAGGGCGGTCCCTGGTCCGGCGCGCCGACTCCGTCCGCGTCGTGGCGTCGCTGGGCTGGAGGGTCCCCGACCCGGCTCGCCTGGTGGCGGCGCGGCTCGGCTTCGCCGAGCATGACCTCCCGGCCGAGCTCATGGTCTCCTCCATCGGGGGGAACAACCCGCAGGCGCTGATGCACGACGCCTGCCTCGCCATCAGCCGGGGCGAACGTGACGTGGTCCTGGTCACCGGAGCAGAGGCGATGTACGCCCGCGCCCTGGCCCGCCGGGACCCGGCCAAGCCGTGGCTCGAGTGGGCCGGCCAGCCCGAGGGCACCCCACCGGCGACGCCCTTCGGGGTCGACAAACCCGGCGCCACCGAGCTCGAGATGCGGCGCGGGGTCATGTTGCCCGTGCACGCCTACCCGTTGTTCGAGAACGCACTGCGGGCGGCCAACGGCTGGACGCTGCGCGAGCACGCCGACCGCATCGGCGCGCTCTGGTCAGGGTTCAGCCAGGTGGCCGCCGGCAACCCGCACGCGTGGATCCGGCGGGCCCGCACGCCCGAGGAGATCGTCGCCCCGGGGCCCGGCAACCGCATGGTGTCGTTCCCCTACCCCAAGCTCTGCACGGCCAACATGCAGGTCGACCAGGGCGCTGCCTTCATCGTGTGCTCCGCGGACGCGGCCCGCGCCGCCGGCGTGCCCGAGGAACGCTGGGTCTTCCCGCTGGCGGGTGCCGACGCCAACGACCACTGGTACATCTCGGAACGCCCCGAGCTCCACCGCTCCCCCGCCATCCGCCTCGCCGGTGCCGCCGCCCTGGAGCAGGCCGGGCTGGGCGTCGACGACATCGCGTTCGTGGACCTCTACTCCTGCTTCCCGGTCGCGGTGCAGATGGCGGCAGGCGAGCTGGGGCTGGCCGTCGACGATCCGGACCGGCCGTTGACCTTGACCGGCGGGCTCACGTTCGGCGGGGGTCCCGGCAACAACTACGCGTCCGCACGGCATCGCCCAGGCCGTCGGTGCGCTGCGCCGCGCCCCGGAGAGCGCAGCGCTCGTCAGCGGCCTGGGGTGGTACGCCACCAAGCACTCCCTCGGGGTCTACGCCGGCCGGCCACGGGCGCAGGGCGGCCGGCCGTTCGCGTGGGAGAACGTGCAGGCCGCCGTCGACGCCCTGCCGCGCTGCGTGGTCGATCCCGACGCCACCGGCCCCGTCCGCGTCGAGACCTACACCGTCACCTACGACCGTGAGGGCGCGCCCGAGCGCGGCATCCTGGCCTGCCGCACCGCGGACGGCAACCGGGCCTGGGGCAACGTCTCGGACCCCGACGCGCTGGCCCTGCTGTGTGCCGAAGAGGGCATCGGGCGCACCGGCGCCCTGGCCACCGACGGCACCCTGACCCTGATCGGGTAGGCCACACAGGCCTCCACCCGGTTGCGGCCCCTTCCGCCATATAGTTAGACTGGCTAACTATCTTCCCCGGCGCGACGGGGGAGACGAGAGGTGGGGCATGGCAGAGACGGCACACGACCTGGTGATCCGGGGCGGGATGGTGGCCGACGGGCGGGGAGGCGAGCCCCGCCGGGCCGACGTGGCGGTGGACAGCGGGAGCATCGCCGCCGTGGGCCCGGTGCGCGGGCGGGGTGCACACGAGATCGACGCCCGTGGGCTTCTGGTCACCCCGGGCTTCGTGGACATCCACACCCACTACGACGGGCAGGCGACGTGGGAGGAGCGGATGACGCCGTCGAGCTGGCACGGCGTGACGACCGCGGTCATGGGGAACTGCGGGGTGGGCTTCGCACCCGTGCGTCCCGACGCCCACCCGCGGCTCATTTCGCTCATGGAGGGCGTCGAGGACATTCCGGGCGCGGTGCTCGACGAGGGGATCGACTGGTCGTGGGAGACCTTCGGCGAGTACCTCGACGCGGTCGACCGGCGTCGGCACGATATCGACCTCTGCGCGCAACTCCCCCACGGCGCGCTGCGGCTCTACGTGATGGGCGAGCGGGCGGCGCGACTGGAGAGACGCGACACCCGAGGACATCGAGGCCATGCGCGGCCTGGCGACCGAAGCCCTGCGGGACGGGGCCATCGGGTTCTCCACCTCACGGACGCTGAACCACCGCACGGCGAGCGGTGACCCCACGCCGTCGCTGCGTGCCGGCACGGACGAGCTCGAGGCGATCGCACTCGGCGTGGCCGACGCCGGGCATGGCGTCGTGGAGCTGATCTCCGACTTCTGGCCGGACACCGAGGGCGAGTTCGAGCTGGTCCGGGCCATGGTGGCGCGCACCGGCGTCCCGCTCTCCCTGTCGCTGGCCCAGAGCCATCGGCGTCCCGAGGCGTGGCGCGACCTCCTGGGGCGGATTGAGGCCGCCGCCGCCGAAGGCCTGCCCATCCGGGCCCAGGTCGCCCCGCGCCCCGTCGGACTGCTCGTCGGCCTGCAGTCCTCGCACCACCCGCTGCTGGCCTTCCCCTCCTTCGGTGACACCGCCGCCCTGCCCGTCGCAGAGCAGGCTCGCGCGCTGCGCGACCCGTCCTGCCGCTCCCGCCTCCTGGCCGACATGGCGTCGGATGCCCGCCCGGGCGACGGAGACGGCCGGGGGAACACGGCGGTGGGACGCCGGCGTCGCCCGATCGACTACGGGCGCCTCTATCCGCTGGGCGATATTCCCGACTACGAGCCCGCGCCCGAGAACAGCCTGCTGCGGCTCGCCGCGTCACGTGGTGTCGACCCCGCTGCGCTGCTGTTGGACCTGCTGTCCGAGAACGACGGCCGTAACTTCCTCTACACCCCGTTCTCCAACTACGCGGACGGGAACCTCGACGCCTGCGGCGAGATGCTGGCCCACCCGCTCACCCTGTTGGGCCTGGGTGACGGCGGCGCCCACGTCGGGCTCATCTCCGACGCCAGCTTCCCCACCTACGCCCTCTCCCACTGGGCCCGAGACCGGGCCCGTGACCGCCTGCCGGTGGGACAGGTCGTCCAGCAGCTGACCAGCGCGACCGCGGCGGCCGTCGGCCTCCACGACCGTGGGGTCCTGGCCCCCGGCCTGCGGGCCGACGTCAACGTCATCGACTTCGACCGCCTGTCCTGTGCGGCGCCGGTCATGGCCTACGACCTGCCCGCGGGGGGCAAGCGCCTGCTGCAGGGCGCCCACGGCTACCGCGCCACCATCGTCGCCGGCAGGATCACGTACTGCGACGGGGAGCCGACCGGTGCCCTGCCCGGGCGCCTGGTGCGCGGAGGGCGCGACACCGCCCGCATTCGAGAGGGGTCCGCATGAAGGCCGGCGCACTGCACGAGCTCGAGCCCGCCGCCGAATGGCGCGCCGGTGACATCGCGGATCCCGCCCAGTGGACGTTGCGCCTCACCGCCGATGATCAGGACGAGCTCGAGGCCGCCCTCACCGCGGCGAAGAAGAAGAGTGCCGACCCGTTGGACCTGACACGCGAGGACTTTCCCCTCCCTCGGCTCGCCGACAAGCTCGACGGCGTCGTGGACACCCTGTTGAACGGCCGTGGGTTCGCGCGCGTTGCCACGCTCGACACCACCCGTTACGGCGACGACGACCTCACACTCCTCTACTGGGGCATCGGCCTGCATCTCGGCGAGCCGTGGGCGCAGAACCAGTACGGCCACGTGCTGGGGGACGTCACCGACCAGGGCAAGACGATCGACGATCCGACGGTGCGCGGCAACGAGCTCGGTGGGATCGCGCTCGACTACCACACCGACGGATCCGATCTGGTCGGCCTCCTCTGCCTGCGCACGGCGCGCACGGGCGGCCTGTCCTGCGTGGCGAACGCGGTGGCCATCCACAACCACCTGGTGCGGGAGCGGCCCGACCTGGCGGCTGCACTCTACGAGCCGTTGCCCTACGACACGAGGGGCGAGCAGGCCGAGGGCGCGCAGGCGTTCTATTCGGTCCCGGCCTTCACCGAGCACGCAGGGCGCCTCTTCGTCCGCTTCATCCCCCAGTACATCCTCGCCTCGCAGCGCCACCCCGAGGCCCCTCGGCTCAGCACAACGGCACGAGAGGCCATTGCCGCCGCCTCCGCGTTGGCCAACGATCCCGACTTCAACGTCTACATGGACCTGCGGCCGGGCGAGATGCAGTTCATCAACAACTATCACGTGCTCCACGGCCGCACCGCCTACGAGGACGACGTGGCGCACGGCTACAAGCGACACCTCAAGCGCTTGTGGCTGGCCACCCACGCGCTGACCGATCGACCGTCGTACTTCGCCGCGCTGGGTCGGCGCAGCCACTGGGAGGCGCGGCGCTCCGTCAGCACCCTGCCTGCGGTGGAGCGGGTCGACGCCGGCTCATGAGCCGGAGGCTCAGCCGGGGGGCGGTCGCTTCGTGCGGGAGAAGAGCTTGCGACGCGTGCTCATCAGCATCGTCCCTTCAATGAAGGAGGCCGGCAACGCGCCCTCGCGCAGGACGCGGATGGGCGTCACCGTGGCGTCGACCACCGTGGGTGCAGGGCCTTCTCGCCGCCCCCCGTCGATCACCAACGCCACGTCCTCCGCGCTGAACGCCTGGGCCACCTCCTGCGCCTCGGTGAAGCGGAGGGGCACCGTCCGCCACGGGCCCTGTTGGCGGCACAGCCGACGCAGGGCCCGTCCGTCCGGCATGCCCACCACGACCGCCCAGGCGCCGTATTCGACGCCGTCCCTCCCGTCTCCGCCTTCCTCGTCCTCCGCCTTGCGCGCGGCGCCATCCTCACCAGCGGGCGCCCCTCCGCCGGTGGGCCCGGTGGAGGGGAGGAACACCTCCAGCGGTCCGGGCCAGCAGCGCTGCAGCAGCGTCCCCAGCTCGTCGGTCCAGCCCGAGGTCAAGGCGCGGACGTCGTCGATCTGACCCACCGCGTAGTGGGGCCCGTCGGGGTCGGCCGCCAGCTCGGCCAGCCGGGCCTCGTCACCGATGGAGCCGGCTCGCACGGCCAGGCTGTATCCGCCGACGTTGGGCACGGCCACGATCGCGCCCGCCTCGAGCGCCTCCACCACCGCCGTCGCCCCCGACGCGACCACGGGAGGGCGGGGCTCGTCCGGAGCCTCGGCGACGTCCATGTCCCTATTGTCCCTGCTGTCGGCCGCTGCGTCGCGCCACCAGCGCGCGGGGGCGCCCCGTGAGGTCTGCTTCGACCCGTACCTCTTCGTACCCCAGTTGCCGGGCCAGCTCCCGCGCAGCTTCGGTCTGATGCGGCGCCATCTCGACGATGACGGCTCCGGGCCGGCCGAGCCAGTGGCACGCCTGCTCGAGCACGGCCTCCACGTCGGCCAGCCCGGCCACGCCGTCGCGGCCGGGGCCGGCGACCAGGGCCCCACGGGGCTCGGCCCGCACCTCTGGGTCCAGCCCGGCCCATTCCTCTGCGCTGACGTAGGGCGGGTTGGAGACCACCAGGTCGATGCGGCCGCGCAGCCGCTCGGGCAACGGGGTCAGCCAACTGCCCCGGGCCAGCGTGACCTCGGCCGGGCCGCAGGCCTGCACATTGGCGGCCGCGACCTCGAGCGCGTCCGAGCTGACGTCGGTGGCCCAGACCTGCGCCATCCCGTCGGCGAGCTCGGTCGCCAGGGCCAGCGCGATGGCGCCGCTGCCGGTTCCGGCGTCGACGGCGATCAGGCCCGCACCGGAGCGCACCTCCAACAGGCGGCGCGCCTCGCCCAGCGCCACCTCGACCACCTGCTCGGTCTCGGGCCGCGGAATGAGGACGCGCGCGCGTCCAGCAGCAGGTCGATGTGGCGGAAGGGCCAGTGGCCGAAGACATACTGCAGCGGCTCCCCGGCCGCCCGACGGGCCGCCATGCCCCGCGCCCGCTCCACGGCGTCGGCGGGGACGAAGGCGGGCCGGGCGCCACCCGAGCCGCTTCCGAGCACCTCCTCGACGATGAAACGGGCCTCGTGCCGCGCCCCCTCGCCGAGCAGCGCCGCCAGCTCGTCCACCAGCGCGGCGGGCGAGGGCGGCCCGGACGAACCGGACCCGGCGCCCGCCCGGGGGCTCACTGGTCCCCGTCCTCCTCGCCCTCGAGCTGGCGTCCTCGCTTGTCCGCCATCAGCGCGTCGGTCAGCTCGTCCAGATCGCCCGCCAGCACCTGGTCGAGCTTGTAGAGGGTCAGGTTGATCCGGTGGTCGGTGACCCGGTTCTCCTTGAAGTTGTAGGTGCGGATCTTGTCGGTGCGGTTGCCCGCTCCGACCTGGCCGCGCCGTGTGGCCGAGATCTCCGCCGCCTGGCGCTCCTGTTCGGCCTTCAACAACCGGGCGCGCAACACGACCATGGCCTTGGCCCGGTTCTGAATCTGGCTCTTCTCGTCCTGCATCGCCACGACGGTCCCGGTGGGGAGGTGGGTGATGCGCACGGCGGAGTCGGTCGTGTTGACCGACTGACCCCCCGGGCCGGTGGAGCGGTAGACGTCGATCTTGAGGTCGTTGGGGTCGATGTCGATCTCGACCTCCGCGGCCTCCGGCAACACCGTGACGGTGGCGGTGGAGGTGTGGATCCGTCCCTTCGCCTCCGTCACGGGCACGCGCTGCACGCGGTGGGTGCCGGCCTCGTGCTCCAGGCGGATGTACGCATCCGCGCCCTTCACCAAGAAGACGGCCTCGTTGATGCCGTCCTTGTCCGACGCGTCCTCCGAGAGGATCTCCACCTTCCACTTCTTCATGGCGGCGTAGCGCAGGTACATGTCGTAGAGCACCCGGGCGAACAGGTTCGCCTCGTCGCCGCCCACGGCGCCCCGGATCTCCATGATCACGTTGCGCCCCTCGTTGGGATCCTTGGGCAGCAGCAGGTTCTGGATGCGCTCCTCGAGCGACGCCACCAGCGCCTCGGCCTGGTCGACCTCCCCCCGCATGAGCTCGCGCTCGTCCCCGGACGTCTCGGTCAGCATCTCGCGGGCGGTGGTGACGTCCTCGCGGGCGGCGGTCAGCTCGTGCCAGGTCCGGACGATCTCCCCCAGCTCCTTATGGCGCCGCGACAGGTCGCGCAGGCGATCCTGGTCCGCCAGGGTGGCCGGATCGGCCAGCTCCTTCTCGACGGCGTCGAACTCCTTCTCGAGCGCGGCCATCCGGTCATCGAACATGCGTTTCCGGGGCTCCTCGTGAGGGCGGGGACGCGGCGGGTGCCGCCGGCCCCGGCCGGGTCAGTCCTGCGCTGCCGCTGCGGGCTTGGCCTTCGCCTTGCCCTTGCGCTCGCCGTAGCGACGCTGGAAGCGCTCCACCCGGCCACCGGAGTCGACCAGCTTCTGCTTGCCGGTGAAGAAGGGATGGCACTCGTTGCAGAGCTCGACGTGGAGATCGGCCTTGGTGGAGTGGGTGACGAACGTGTTCCCGCACGAGCACTTGACCGTGGCGTCGACGTAGTCAGGGTGGATGTCGGTCTTCATGGTGTCTCCAGTGTGGGATATGAGTCGGTCCAGTGTACGGGTCGCCGGGGCGCCCGCAGGTCGGGTCAGGTGCCCGGGCCCTTGGCGATCTCGGCCAGGAACTCGTCGTTGCTCGCCGTCGTGCGGATCTTGTCCATGAGCAGCTCCAGGCCGGCGGCGTCCTTGCCGTCACTGGCCAGGGCGTTGAGCACCCGGCGCAGCTTCCAGACCTGCTGCAGCTGGCCCCGCTCGAAGAGGAGCTCCTCGTGGCGGGTGGAGCTGGCGTTGACGTCGATGGCCGGGTAGAGCCGGCGCTCCGAGAGCCGCCGGTCGAGCCGCAGCTCCATGTTGCCGGTGCCCTTGAACTCCTCGAAGATCACCTCGTCCATCTTGGAGCCCGTCTCGACCAGCGCCGAGGCGAGGATGGTCAGCGAGCCGCCCTCTTCCACGTTGCGCGCCGCCCCGAAGAACTTCTTGGGCGGGTAGAGCGCGCCCGAGTCGACACCACCCGACATGATGCGGCCGGTGGCGGGGGCGGCGAGGTTGTAGGCCCGGGCCAGGCGGGTGATGCCGTCGAGGATGATGACGACGTCCTTGCCCATTTCGACGAGCCGCTTGGCCCGCTCGATCGCCAGCTCGGCCACCTGGGTGTGCTCGTCCGAGGGACGGTCGAACGTCGAGGCGATCACTTCGCCCTTGACCGAGCGCCGCATGTCGGTGACCTCTTCGGGGCGTTCGTCGACGAGCAGCACCATGAGGTGCACATCGGGATTGTTCGCCTCAATGGAGTGGGCGATCTGCTTCATGACCGTCGTCTTGCCGGCCTTGGGCGGCGACACGATCATGCCGCGCTGTCCCTTGCCGATCGGCGAGATCAGGTCCACGATCCGGGCCGTCAGGTTGTCCTTGTCGCCGGCGTCGGACATCTCGAGGTTCAAGCGCGAGTCCGGGAAGAGCGGAGTCAGGTCCTCGAAGCGGGGCCTGTTGCGCGCCTCGTCCGGGTCCATCATGGAGACCTTGTCGATGCGCAGGAGCGCGGGGTACTTCTCGTTGTTCGACGCCGGGCGGCACGCGCCCTCGACGTGGTCACCGCGCCGCAGCGCGAACTTGCGCGCCTGGCTGATGGAGACGTACACGTCCTTGTTCGAGGGGAGGTAGCCGTCGCAGCGCAAGAAGCCGTAGCCCTCGTCGCGCAGGTCGAGCATGCCGCTGACCTCGACCAGCTCGCCCGAGTAGGGCTGCTCCTGGCCGCCGCCCTGCAGCTCGCCACCCTGCCCGCGGTCGCGGCCGCGGCGGCGGCGGCTGCGCCGGTTGCCGACGTCGCCGTCCTGGTTGTTCTGGCTGTTCTGGTTGCCCTGGTTGTTGCGGTTCTGGTTGCCCTGGTTGTTGCGGTTCTGGTTGCGGTTCCCGGGCTGGTTGCCCTGACCGCCGTGGCTCTGGTGCTGCCCGTTCTGCCGGGGCGAGGTGTCGGCGCCGTCGGCCAGCTCGGGCGGCTCGACGAACACGGCCGGTGCGGAGTCGCCGTTGGTCGCCGCCTCCGTCGAGGTGCCGGCGGCCAGGGCGGCATCGGCCGCAGGCCCGTCGGCACCCTCCGCCGCTGCATCGGCGCCATTGTCATCGCCTGCCACGAAGGAGGCGGTCTCCGCCGCACCTCGGGCCGCGGCCGAGGCCCGGGAGCGCCGGGCCGGCTTGGCGCCGTTGGTGCCCGAGGGCTCGGAATCGCCGTTGCCCGATGCCGGCGCCGACCCTGAGGTCACGCCCGTCGCATCGAGAATCTGGTCGATGATGTCGGCCTTTTTGGTCCGGGTCGTCGTCTTGAGCGACATGGCCTGGGCGATGGCACTGAGCTCGTCGCGCTCCTTGCCTTCGAGAACTGATCGTTCGAGCTGCTGTTCCGCAGTCATCGGCTCCTCTTCCAAGAGGGTTATCGCCGGCCCGGGTTCGTCCACGCGTGGCGAGGGAAATTTCAGGGAGGAGAAGGGCTTCGCGTGTGCACGCCCTCCCCCGGATCACCTCTGCGTGATGCTCTCCCGAGACCGCTTGTACCCGCGGAGAGCGCTAGAGAAGCGCAGTGGGGATGTCATTACTTTAGCGGGAGGGAGGGGGTCATGCCAACACACCCCGCTTTCCCGCAGGTCAGTGGGTCCGGAAGCTCCCCGCGTCACCGCCTAGAGGGATATCTCGGCCAGGACCGACTCCAGCTTGAGGTCGATGACCGAGGGGACCGAGATCGCCTTGATGGCGAGGTCGGGGTCCTTCAACCCGTGCCCGGTCAACACACACACCACGGTGGAGCCCTCGGGCACGCCGTTCTTGATCAGGCCGGCCACCGATGCCGACGACGCCGCCTCGCAGAAGACGGACTCCTGCTGGGCGAGGAAGGTGTACGCCTCCATGATCTCGTCGTCGGTGACCGCCGTGATGGAACCGCCGGACTCGGTGGCGGCGGCCGTGGCCGAATACCAACTGGCCGGGTTCCCGATGCGGATCGCCGTGGCGATCGTCTCGGGGTTCTCGACCGGGTGGCCCAGCACGATCGGCGCCGCGCCGGCGGCCTGGAAGCCCATCATGCGCGGCAGCCTGGTCGACCGGCCGACCTCCTTGTACTTGAGGTAACCCCGCCAGTAGGCCGAGATATTCCCGGCGTTGCCCACGGGGATGCAATGCACGTCCGGCGCATCGCCCAGGACGTCGACGATCTCGAAGGCGCCGGTCATCTGCCCCTCGATCCGGTGCGGGTTCACCGAGTTGACGACGGTGATGGGTGCGTGGTTCGGCAGGTCGCGCACGATCGTGAGGAGCTGGTCGAAGTTCCCCCGCACCTGCAGCACGCGCGCACCGTGCATGAGGGCCTGCGCCAGCTTGCCCAGCGCAATGTGCCCGTCCGGGATCAGCACCACACAGGCCAGGCCGGCCCGCGACGCGTAGGCCGCGGCCGACGCGGACGTGTTGCCGGTGGACGCGCACACGACCGCCTTGGCCCCCTCGTCCACCGCCATGGAGATCGCCATCGTCATGCCCCGGTCCTTGAAGCTCCCCGTCGGGTTGGCCCCCTCGACCTTGAGCCACACGTGCGCGCCGACGCGCTCGGAGAGCCGCGGCGCGGGGAGCAGCGGGGTTCCGCCCTCGAGAAGGGTGACCACGGGGGTCTTCTCGGTGATCGGGAGGAGGTCGCGGTACTCCTCCATGACGCCACGCCACCCGGCCGTCACGACAGGCTTCCCCCTTCGTCGTCGACCTGCTCCGCGATCACCCGCAGCACTCCGCTCACCCGGTCCACCGCCTGGTGCCGGCGGAGCTCGTCGATCGTGGCGAGCAGGTCCCCCTCGCGGGCAACGTGGGTGAGGAAGATCAGGCGGGCCTCCTCGGCCAGCCCCACCTGCTCCATGGCCCGGATGGACACGTCGTGGTCGCCGAAGATCTTGGCCACCGCGGCCAGGACGCCGGGGCGGTCGGCCACGTCCATGCTCAGGTAGAAGGCCGAGCGCATGTCGTTCTGGGGGAAGACCGTCGTCCTGGTGCGCTTGGGCGCGGGGGCCGGCGCGCCCGCCAGCAGGTTGCGCGAGGCGTCGACCAGATCGCCCAGCATGGCGCTCGCGGTCGGCCCGCCCCCGGCGCCGCGCCCGTAGAGCATCAGCTCGCCGCTGACGGCCCCCTCGACGAACACCGCGTTGAACGCGCCGCGCACCGAGGCCAGTGGATGCGTCCGGGGGATCATCGCCGGGTGCACCCGGACGGACATCTGGGGACCGCCGTCGATGAGCTCTGCGATGGCCAGGAGCTTGACCGAGTACCCCAACCGGCTGGCGTAGGCGACATCGGCGGCACTGATGCCGCTGATGCCCTCGCGGTGCACATCGGCGTCGACGACGTCGCTGCCGAACGCCAGCGCGGCGAGGATCGCCGCCTTGGCCGCGGCGTCGTGGCCGTCCACGTCCGCCGTGGGGTCACGCTCCGCGAGACCGAGCTCCTGGGCCTCGCGCAGGACGTCGTCGTAGTCGGCGCCCTCCTCCTCCATGCGGGTGAGGATGTAGTTCGTCGTGCCGTTGACGATGCCCATGATGCGGACGATCTGCTCCCCCGCCAGTGACTCGCGCAGCGGCCGGATGACCGGGATGGCGCCGGCCACCGCCGCCTCGTACAGCAGGTCCACGCCCGCCGCCGCCGCGACCTCGGCCAGTTCTGCCCCTGCTACGGCGAGGAGCGCCTTGTTGGCCGTCACGACCGGCTTGCCAAGACGGAGGGCCGCCTCGATCAGCTCGTGGGCGGGATGGAGCCCACCGATGACCTCGACGACGACGTCGACGTCGGCACGCTCCACCAGTGCGGCCGCATCCCCACCCAGGAGGCCGTCCGGGACGGCGAACGGCCGGGGCCGCTCCGGGTTGGCCACGGCGATCCCCACCAGCTCCAGGCGGATGCCCGTCCGGGCGGCCACGTCGTCGGCACGCGTGAGGAGGATCTCGGCCAGCGCGGCGCCCACGTTGCCGCAGCCGAGCAGCCCGACGCGCACGATGGGCGCCGGGTGGGCACGGCCGCCGGCGGCGGCGCTGGACGGGTCGGCGGTCACCGCCAAACGGTACAGGGTGCACGGCCGGTGACCTGCACTTCAGGGTGGGAACCGGGCCCGGTCGTGCTCCCACCCGTGCCCCCGTGCGGGCTGGCTCCCCCGCGCCGCCACCGGCCCCGGATCACACTGACCCGAGGGAGGTGGTGAGCGTCAGGCGTCGAGTCGGGTGAGGTCGTCCAAGGTCTCCCGGCGCACCACCACCCGGGCGGTCCCGTCAGAGACGAAGACGACAGCCGGGCGCGTCACCTTGTTGTAGTTGGAGGCCATGACGTACCCGTAGGCACCGGTGACCGGAGTGGCCAGGACGTCGCCCACCACAAGGTCGTCGGGAACGAACGCCTCGGGCACCACGAGGTCCCCGCTCTCGCAGTGCTTGCCCACCACGCGTACCGGCCGGCTGCGCCGCGCCGCGACGGCGCGTGGGAGGAAGGCTTCGTACCCGCTCCCGTAGAGCACGGGCCGCGGGTTGTCGCTCATGCCACCGTCGACGCTCACGTAGGTGCGGATGCCCGGAAGGTGCTTCACGGTCCCGACGGTGTAGAGCGTGATGCCGGCCGTCGCCACGATGGAACGCCCCGGCTCGGCGGTGATCCGGGTGGCCGGGCTCACCCCCGCCCGGGTGCACGCGCGACGGGTCGCCTCGGCCCAGGCCGACTGCGACGGGGCCGCCTCGCCGTTGACGTAGGGGACGCCGAGGCCGCCCCCGACGACGAGCTCGGGCAGGCCCAGCGGCGCGAAGAACGCGCCGAGCACCTCGGCCGCCTGCTCGAACGAGGACGCCTCGAAGACCTGGCTGCCGATGTGGGCGTGGATGCCGGCCAGCTCGACCCCCGGCATGAGCTCCAGGGCGGCCACGGCCTGGGCCGCGGCGCCGGACGAGACCGAGAAGCCGAACTTCGAGTCCTCCTGCCCCGTGCGCACGAACTCGTGCGTGTGCGCCTCGACCCCGGGCGTCACACGCACCAGGACCGTGGGCCGCGGGCGGCCGGGGGCCGAGGACTCGAGCAGCGCGCCCAGGCGGGCCACCTCGTCGAACGAGTCGATGACGATGCGCCCGACGCCCCGTTCGAGAGCGGTGGCGAGCTCGTCGGCCGACTTGTTGTTCCCGTGCAGTATGAGACGCTCCGGCGGGACACCGGCGGAGAGCGCCACATGGAGCTCGCCGCCGGATGCCACATCGAGGTGCATGCCCTCCTCGTGGGCCAGGCGGGCCATGGCGCGACACAGGAAGGCCTTGGTGGCGTAGGCGACTCCGTCGCCCCAGGCGGCGACCGCCTCACGGCAGGCCTGGCGCAGGTGCTGCTCGTCGTAGACGAAGAGCGGGGTGCCGAATTGCTCGGCCAGCTCCAGCAGGTCGATGCCGCCGACGTGCAGGTGGCCCCGCTCGTCGACCGACGCCGACCGCGGAAGGAGGTGACGCTCCAGGGGTGCGGTCGCGACGTCGTGGTCGGTCGGCATGGAGATGCAGGATACGGCAGCATTCGCCGGTCCCCGGAGGTCGGGATCAGCCATCGCCACGTGCGAGTACGATCGTCCCCTGCTTCTGCAACTCCCGCCCCCGTAGCTCAGCGGATAGAGCACCGGCCTCCGGAGCCGGTGGCGCAGGTTCGAGTCCTGCCGGGGGCGCTCTCCATCGACCAGTTCAAGTGGATGTTCTGGCAGGCTGCGTCACCCGCCATCACACGCGTGTGTCGGGCGATCAGTGCAGGGCCGGCTCCAGGTGTCAGCTCCAGGTGCTCAGTCTCCAGGTGCTCAGTCTCCGACGGATCCACCGCCGGAGCGGCCGTTCCCCAGGAGGCGGCCCGCTCGGTACAGATGTCGAGCACGAGCAGGCTCAGGTTCGACACGACCGCCGCACCGATGATCGCCGTGATCAACGCCATGATCCCGCCGGTCACGTGGTACCCGAGTACGGCTCCGATCAGCGCACCGGCACCAGCGGCACCGATGCCCTTGGGCCGCATCGCCTTCGGCGTGTCGGTGCGGACCCAGCCGGCGTAGACCCCGAGCCAGATCGGCACCGCGGTTGAGACCACTGCGAGCAGCTGGTCGTCGAGCGGCTGGCTCGGCCAGAGCCAGAACCGCAGTATCAACAGTGCGCCGAAGAACCATCCGCCGAGTCCGAACACGATCGGACCGACCGAACGGATCCATGCGCCCGTCTTGCGGCCGGTACCGCCCCGGCGGCGGATCCGGATCGCCAACACCACGAGCCAGAGCATTGCCACCAAGACGACGCCGACCATAAACGCAAGGATGTCCTTGGCGATCGCTGCCTGCGATTGCGATGGGGCGAAGCTGACGTCGTTCGGGGTATAGCGGGACGTGTCGACCTGGCCGCTGGCGTAGAACGTGGTCAGGAGTTGCGTGCTGGCTTTCGGCTCGTAGGAAAAGAAGTCGTCCACGTGCCCCAGTCCGGACAAGATGACCTGATGCCCGTTGGAAAGGTGCGGCAACAGCTCCTTCGTGGCGTTCTGAGCTGGCGTCTCGAAGTCGAGCGTCCCGCCGACGAGCAGCGTCGGGACGATCGAGTTCTGCACGCTGGTGTACTGCTTCTCGCTCGGATTGGCCGGCCAGGCGTGCACGAGGCCTCCTGCGCCCCACAAGAACTCCCCGAGGGGATTACCGATGATCGAGCCCCGGTCCGCGCCGGAGCTGTAATAGCGCTCGACGGGCTGCGCGTCGGCCATCCCAATGCTGGCAAACTCGCCCCAGACGAACGACGAGGGAACGACGAGGTTGGCCATCGCCGAGATGAACCACAGGCCACTCGGGTCACCCTGCGAGGCGGAGATCCACGAGTTGAGGATCATCGGCCCGGACAGTGGCGAATCCACCGAGGTCGCCTCGGTGAGCCCGAGGAACGTCCCGACCAAGACGTTGCCCGGCTTGATCGGCAGGGTCAACCAACTGCTTGGCATGTTTGCCGCCGTGTGCTTCATGCTCGCGGTGAGGTTTTTGGTGCGGGCGCGGCAGGCAGGCTGCTGCGCGCACAGCGCCGAGTAACGCTCGATCCCCTGATCGATCTCGGCTCCGCTGTAGATGAAGTTCCCGGGTGGGTTGACCCCGACCATCACCGAACGGTCGACACTGTTCGGGTGCCGCCACTGGTAGATCATTCCCAGACGGGTCCCGGCGCTCTCGCTGAGCAGGTCGATGCGCTGGTAGCCGAGCGCGACGCGAGCGGCCTCGATGTCATCGGCCTGCTCCGCCAGTGTGTAGCCGGCGAGGTCAACGCCGCTTCGCTCAAGGCGCTGCGCGCACGAGGCGAAGGCCTGGGAGTACGCCCTCAGCGCCGCTTTGGCGAGGTAGTCGGCGGAGTTCTGGATCGCCGTCGTCACCTCGGGACAGTTCAGCACCGAAGAACCGTCAACGCCGCGGTAGCCGACCATGACGACATCATGCTGGGCAACCAGGCGGTTCGCTTGGGGAAACGTCATGTTGGTAATGCCCGGTCCGCCGTTGAGATAGAAGATCGGCGCCAGAGGGTGCGATGAGCGAGCCAGGACGCGGGTCACAGGCAGCGCGATCAAGCGCGACCGGGGGTCTGCCCGGTTCTCCGGCACGACCAGCGTTCCGCAGTCGGCGCGGTAGGCGCCTTTCTCGGTGGCATAGGTGCACGGGTGCATGGTCAGCTGGCCGGCGTGCGCCCCTTGCGGGACCGAGACCGTCTCCGGGCTGGACGAGACTCCCAGATAGGTAAGTCCCGCCAGTAAGGCGGTGATCACCAGCAGGGCAGCGATTCGCGTCCAGGTGAATGCCTTTGGTCTTTGGTCCAGCTGTACTGGTTGATCGACTGCCACGGTCTTGGCGTTGCGCTTCATGAGATGTCTTGGCTCGATCATTGGTCTCCCTTTCGTCGACGCTTCGGTGTTGCGAACAGCGTGCGCCCAGCGCCTGAGGTGGGACTGCCGTCGTGCTGATGTCGGCAGATCAGAGCCGCGCTGAGGCTGCTCAGGCACAGTCAGGTCGGCGGCCATAGGCGGCGGTGTGGAGGTGCGCCTCGCAGGCCCAGATCGGCCAGCTTCGGCGCACCCTCGGAGCAACTGCGATCGTCACCTCTGAAGCCGGCTACGCCCTCGAGGTCGGTCCAGATGACCTCGAATCGGCCCGCTTTGAGCCGCCAGTGGCCAAAGGGCCGCGCCTACTCCAGGAGGTTCACGAACGGATGGAACACGTGCCCACCAAGAGTGGTGGCTGCCGGACCGGACACAAATGCGGGGAAGTTATCTCGCTCGCTTGGGACGGTCATGACAGGGTCTCCCCGGAGGCACGATGGCAGCCGGGAAGCTGGGCGCCGAGGTCCTCAAGCCCATCCCGGTTTCCTGTGCGACGTCGGAAATCGGTAACGATGCGCACAGCGAGCGGGTCGCAGCCAACGCTGGCGAGATGCTCACGGAGCAGATCGGTGGCGCGACTGACGTTGCCGGCGGCTGCAGTCCGGACCAGTTCAATGTGATGGCGTTCCCAGGTCATCAGGTGGCCAACGGCGGGACTTGGGGGTGCCTCGGTGATGGCGGCGAGATCGGCGACGGCGAGTCCGAAGCCCGGATCGGCCTTGACTGCGTGACCGAGTGCCTCTATGGCGGCCGAGCCGCCCGCGGCCTGTTGTGCTTGGCGATAGAAGGCGGCGGCCTGGATGTTGGCCGTGACCACCCGACCGTGGTCCTCGACCGCAGGACCGCCAGGGGCCACCTGCCCATGGCGGATGTTGGGCCGTTCTGGATCTCGGTGCATGACTATCAGGTTGCGCTCGTGACCTGACGCCGCCCTGAGGTGGTGCTGAGGTGCCAGCGCCACGGCTGGAGCTGGCCTCGACGAGAACTCGAACTGCGGCTTTGTTGGTTCAGGGCTCGGTCGGCGCGAGCCGAGTCGCCAATGCCACCAAATCCCGCTCGTCGGTGAGGGAGCGATGAGAGAGACCTGACGCCCGCTGTTGGGCCAACGCGACGATGCCGTCGGTGTTGCGCTGAGTGGGGTCTGCGACCGCGTGAGCTGCGGCAAGGGCGGAATCGGCCAGCAGTTGGGATTCGGGATCCCCGACTGCCTTTGCGGTTCTGACGGCGTCTACCGCGAAGATGACTGCAGCGGCGGGTTGATCTGCACCGATCGCCCACCAGGCCAGTCCCGCAAGCACTCGGGCTTGGCCGGCGGGAAGGTCAGCGTCCCGGTATCGCTCCGCGGCAGCGTCGAGCAGACCTCTCGCCCGCAACAGGTCACCGAGGTGACGGGCGACGGCCGCTTGGCCGACCATGGCGTCGGCCGAGAGCCACGGGTTGTAGCAGCACTCGATCGCCTCCTGGTAGAGATGGTCGGCGGCGGCGTCGTCACCTTGCCTGGCCCGCACGGTGGCGAAAGAGACGAGGCAAAAGGGCAGGTAAGGATGCTGCCCGGTAGCTCGGCACCGTTCCAACAGCGCTTCGTACGCGGCGGCAGCCCCCTCAAGGTCACCCTTCGCTGCCGCAATTCCAGCGAGAGCATTCAACGAGTTGACCACCAGCAGGACTTCACCGGCTGTTTCGTAGCGAGCAATGCTCGAGAGGGCCGCCTCCTCGGCCTCGTCGAGACGCCCGAACGACGCCATATTCCAGCTGACCAGCATGTCGTGGGTAGCGAGCAGCCACCCGTGCTCATGAGGCCCGAGGAGCATCTGCGTCTCCATCGTGTCCTCCGGTGAATGGCGTAACCACCGCTGGTCGTCCGGGCCGAGCAGCATCTGTGCTTCCGCCAAGGCAGCCAGAGATCGGTCGAACTGGTGGGCGCGTACGAGTACGGACGCGCCGAGCAGAAGCGCCTCCGCCAGACGAATCGCGTCGCCATGCGCCCGCAACACAGCAATCGCCTCTTCGCATTCGACGAGGCCTACCGACGGGCTGGACGACATGCCGACGCAGTAGCCGTGCCAAACAAGAGCGGTGGCATGCAGCTCAGCACTTCGTATTCCTTCGGCATCCAGTGCGCTGGCCAGCCAACGGGCACCTTCGGCGAAATCGGTGTTGATGAACCACATCCAGGCTAATCCAGAGGACAAGGAGAGGGCAGCGTCGATGTTCCCAGCCGCTAGGTGCCACTCGAGAGCGGTCTTCAGATTGCCCAACTCTTGATTCAGGCGTGCGCTCCACTCCGGCCCGGCGGCACCTCGAAGGCGTTCGTTGGCGTTCTCGGCGAAGCGGCGGTAGTAGCCGGCGTGTCTGGCGCGGACCGTGTCGGCCTCATCGGACTCATCGAGGCGGGTGGTGCCGTACTCCCACAACGTCTGCAGCTGAGTGAACCGAGTGTCGCCGGGTGTCGGGGCCGTGACGAGGGACTTGTCCACTAGTCGGCTCATGACGTCGAGGACCTCGGTGCTTGGGAGTTCGTCGTCGACGCAAACGGCCTCGACGGCTTCGAGCTCACAGCCACCGACGAAGACCGACAGCTGAGCGAACAGTCGCCGCTCGTCTTCGAAGAGGAGGTCGTAGCTCCAGTCCACGACGGCACGCAGCGTCTGTTGGCGGGGCAACGCGGTGCGGGCGCCGCGGGTGAGCAGCGCGAAGCGGTCGCCGAGTCGCTCGGCCAGCGTGGACAGGGGGAGGGCTCGAAGCCGGGCCGCGGCAAGCTCGATGGCCAGGGGCAGGCCGTCGAGTCGTCGGCAGACGCCGTCGATGATCTCTCTGGCCGGCCCGTCGCATTCGAATCCGGGCTGGACCGCACGGGCACGATCCACGAAGAGTTCGATCGCAGCCGGGGATGCCAGACCGCCTATGGGTATGAGAATCTCACCGGGAACACCGAGTGGCTCGCGGCTGGTGGCCACAAGGCGAAGACCGGGTACCTTTCCGACCAGGGTGTGGGCAAGGCTTGCCGCCTCGTCGATGACGTGTTCGCAGTTGTCGAGGACGACCAAGAGCTCGCGGCCGGCGAGGTGGCGGGCGATGAGCTCGGCCGTCGATCCAGAGGACTGGGCGTCACCCAGAGCAGGCCGTACGGCTCCGAGCGTGCCGGCCGCGGTTGGGGCGACCCCTCCGGGATCGGTGACGCCCGCCAGTTCGATCAGCCAGGTGCCACCTGGGCGTTGCGCCCGCAAGCGGGCTGTGGCCGCAGCTTCGACCGCCAGACGCGTCTTGCCCACTCCGCCGGGTCCGATCAGTGTGACCAGGCGGCTCGAGGCAATCGCTTCGCCCACCTGTTCCAATTCGGCGTCACGCCCGAGGAATCTGCCCAGTGGTTCGGGCAGGTTGCCGGGCACCGACGGCGGCGTCGGCGCACGAGGTGCTGTCGACTGCTCGGCGACGAGGGACGGGTCGTGGTCAAGGACCCGGGTTTCCAGTTCGCGCAGGCTCGAGCCCGGGTCGATCCCGAGCTCGTCGACCAGGCGGTCACGGATCTCGGTGTAGGCCCGCAGCGCTTCGGCTTGGCGTCCCGCCCGGTAGAGCGCCAGCATGAGCAGCTCCCAAAGGCGCTCGCGTAGAGGGTTGTCCCGGCACAGCGCTTCAAGCTCGCCCACCAGCTCGTTGTGATGGCCAAGCTGCAGGTCCGCTTCGGCTCGGTACTCGGTTGCCACGAGGGATAGCTCGTTGAGATGGGCCCGCTCGGCGTCGGCGAAGCCGGCATAGGCGAACTCGGACAGAGGCTCGCCACGTCGCAATCGGAGGGCGTCACCGAGCACGGCGGACGCCCCCGCTACCTCGCCATCGGCGCTCAGGCGGCGCCCTTCGGCTACCAGGTGCTCGAATCGGGCTGCGTCGAGGTCAGCGGCACTGATATCGAGCGCGTAGCCGGATTCGGAGGTGATGATGGCGGAGGTTCCGAGAGTTCGACGCAGTTGGCCGATCTGCGCCTGCAGGGCGTTGGCCGGGTTCGCCGTCTGCCCGTCGCCCCAGAGCTGGTCGATCAGACGATCGGCGCTGACCGGGTTCCCACGGTTGAGCGCCAGGAGAGCCAGGAGGGCCCGCTGCTTGGCGCCCCGAACGGGTATCGCCACATCCTCTCTGACCACCTCGAACTCGCCAAAGAGCTTCACTTCCACGCTCCCACGGTACGACCGATGACCAGGTGCGGCGTGATTGAGCTGACTCGCCCGCCTCAGGGCCACGTCAGCGTCACCTCAGGCACCTAGCGCAGGCTGCTTCCAGGAACGAGAACACGAGGAAAGGAAGAACAATGATCGAGGCGAAGCACCTGACCAAACGCTACGGCAAGACGTTGGCAGTTAATGAGGTCTCCTTCACCGTTAAGCCCGGGCAGGTGACGGGCTTCCTCGGGCCCAACGGCGCCGGCAAGTCGACCACCATGCGCATGATCCTCGGCCTGGACACGCCGACGTCTGGTGACGTCATGGTGGACGGCAAGCCCTATCGCCAGCTGGCCGACCCCCTCCGCTCGGTCGGGGCCCTTCTGGACGCCGGCGCCGTCGTCGGTGGGCGAAGTGCCGCCAATCACCTCACATGGCTGGCCGACAGC
Source organism: uncultured Acidimicrobiaceae bacterium (assembly GCA_963804055.1). GTDB lineage: Bacteria > Actinomycetota > Acidimicrobiia > Acidimicrobiales > RAAP-2 > Bog-473. Next base: position 498,284 of record CAWDOU010000013.1, read on the forward strand.
AACGGCATCGCCCGCCGCCGGGTCAGCGAAGTCCTCGACATCGTCGGGCTCAACGATGTGGCAGGAAAGCGGGTCGGGACCTTCTCGCTCGGCATGAACCAGCGGCTGGGCATTGCCGCCGCCCTGCTCGGCGACCCCGAGACGGTGATGTTCGACGAGCCGATCAACGGCCTCGACCCCGAGGGCATTCTCTGGATCCGCAACCTGATGAAGTCCCTGGCATCGGAAGGCCGCACCGTGTTCCTTTCCAGCCATCTGATGAGCGAAATGGCCCAGACCGCCGATCACCTGATCGTGATCGGCAGGGGCCGCATCATCGCCGATGCCGGGACCGATGAGTTCATCAACCGACACACGGCGCCGAGCGTCCGGGTCCGGGCCGTGGAGCAGGCCGACCTGGCCGAGACCCTCACCCAGCGCGGAGCGCTGATCGAGTCCGGATCCGACGGCGCCATGGTTGTAACCGGGATGGACTCTGCCGCCATCGGAGGAGCTGCTTCCGCCTACGACATCACCCTCATTGAGCTGGCCCCACTTGGGTCCTCGCTCGAGGAAGCGTATTTCGACTTGACCAAGGATGAATCCGACTACCAGGCCGGCCAGCTGGTCGACGCGACCAAAGGAGCTTGACATGAGCACTGCGACCCACACCATCGATGCGATTCACTTCAGAGCGCCGGCTCCGCCGGTACGAACCTCTCCGCCCCGCAGGACTCTCAAGTCGGAGTGGACGAAGCTTCGCACGCTGCCCTCCACCTGGCGGACGGCCGTCGCGGCCGTCTCCATATCAGTTGTCTTGGGTGCCGTCCTTTGTATCTCCCAGGCCAACCAATGGGCCACAATGACTGCCGCGCAGCGAGCCACTTTCGACCCGACCGCCTGCTCGCTGGGGGGATTCTTCTTGGTCGGCGCTGTGCTGCTCGGGGCGCTCGCCGTGCGGACGGTGACAGCCGAGTACTCGACGGGGATGATCCGGTCCACCTTCACCGCCACACCCACCCGTCGCCGGGTACTGGGAGCCAAAGCGGCGGTCACCGCCGCGTTCGCCTTCCCGGTGGCATTGCTGGCTGCCGTGGCCAGTTTCGAAGTCGGTCAGCGGGTCTTCGCCGGCAAACACCTCCAAGTGTCCTTCGGGTCTCCGGACGTTCTCCAGGCTTTGGTGTTCGCTGCACTGGCGGTGAGCCTCGTCGCCATCATCGGCGTTGGTCTCGGCGGCCTCATCCGACACACAGCTGGAGCAACGACAGCACTGGTGCTGGTCATCGTGGGAGGAGCTGTGCTCGGCCAGTTCCTCCCAGCCGGCCTCCGTCAGTACCTGCCCGGGACCGCACTCGAGGCCGCTGTGACGGTGCATTGGTCGGCTGGCCTCCTGAAGCCCGGTACCGCCATCGTCGTTCTCGGCGCTTATGCCGGTATCGCTCTGGTTGCAGCATCGCTGCGAGTGACGCACCGAGACGCCTGACGGTGCCACATCAATCACCTGACCTTGAGAGGTCTAAAGGACGGCGATGCCCCCGGCCAACACTCGGGGGCATCGCCACCTTGAACGTTCCTCAAGTCCGCATGCACCTCAGTCCGATTGTCCCCGCGTTCGAGGGAACCCCAAGGTGCTGATTGGGACGAGGTGAGAGTCAACTTGTGCCACGGGTGATCCGGCGGTTCCGTCTGAGCGGCGGCATCGCCTTAGGAAGCCGATGGTGCGAATTGGCAATGCGTTTTGGCAATCGATTAGACCGTCGCACGATCACTGCCGGTCCCGAGTGGTGCTACCACCACGCCTCGCCCGCAGGCTGACTCCCTTGAGCTGCCGCCAGCTCCCAGGTCACACTGAGACCCGGGAGGTGCCGTGCCGTTTCTCCGACTGATGCTCCGGGCCGGCGTGCGACATCGCTGGCGCTCTTGGCTGGCCCTGACTCTGCTCAGCGCAGTGGTGGTCGGGCTTGTGCTCGCCGGGGTGACCACTGCCCGCAGGACCGCCACCGCCTTCCCCCGCTTCGAGGCTGTCCACGGCTATGACGCTTTCTTCTACAGCGCCGCCCCCGTCCCCCGAGCCGCGACCCTGCCGGAGGTCGCGTCGGTGACACGGCTCCTCGCGCCGGCCGCCGGTCCCCCGACATGCGCCACATGTCGCCCCATCAGCGCGAACGACTTTTCCGTCGACGAGGTTCCCCCGGCACAGCTGACGACGGTGGTCAAGTTGGTGAGCGGTCGCCTGCCGGACCAGTCCGATCCCGGCCAGGTCCTGGCCTCGTACAACCTCGAGCCGCTCGGCGTGCACATCGGCAGCGTCCTGCGCATCCCATTGGCGGCCTCGTCCCAGCGGACGGCGGTGCTGAGCAACGCCAACCTGACCCCTGCCGGCCCCACCGTCACCGTGCACGTGGTCGGCTTCTCGGTCTCGGAGTTCGAGTTCCCGACGACGGCGAGCCCGCCGTCCTACGACGTCTACGCCACAAGCAGTTTCGCCCGGAAGTACGACGCGCGGGGCGTCGTGTTCAACGAATACATGTTCCGCCTGCGCCATGGGGCCGCCAGCCTGCCGCGTTTCGACACCCAGATGCGCACACTGGGGGGCCTCTCCGGCACCGACCTCGACGCACTCGCCAGCACGATCGCCACCTCCATCGACCCCCAGGCGGTCGGGTGGTGGATCCTCACCGGGTTGGCCGCCCTCGTCGGCATCCTCGTCTTGGCCCAGGCGCTGGCCCGCCAAGCCGCACTGGAGGCGGAGGACTACCCCGCCCTCGGCGCGCTCGGCGCCACCCACCGCCAGCTGTTCAGGCTCACCATGGCCCGCACGCTGGCGGTCGCCCTCGCCGGAGCGGCCGGAGGGGTGCTCCTGGCGGCGTCGCTGTCCTTCTTCGTCCCCGTCGGTGAGGCGAGGCTCGCCGACCCGGCCCAGGGGTTCGACTTCGACGCGCCGCTCTTGATCGGCGGTGCCGCGGTGGCGGTCGTGGTAATGCTGGCGCTGGGCGTCTGGCCCGCCGTCCGCGCCTCCCAGCTGGCCTCGCGGCGCGACGGCGATCCCGTCGTGCGGCCGTCGCGCGTTGTCGCCCTCCTGATTGCGTCCGGCGCCCCGCCGAGCGGCCTCATCGGGATCCGTAACGCTCTGGAGCGGGGACGCGGGCGCACAGCCGTGCCCGTCAGTTCGGCCCTCGTGGGCGCGGTCCTGGCCGTGGCCGTCATTTGCGGCACCGCCGTGTTTGGGGCGAGCCTGACCCACCTGACGAGCACGCCCGCGCAGTACGGCCAGGACTTCGACATCTGGTTCTCGGCCAACGGCACGGGCTCGGTCGCCCAGAACGATCGGCTGATCCACGCCCTGGAGCGACCCGGCGTGGCAGCCATCACGGCGGGCGTCGGCGACGCCGTGAGTATCAACGGCCACGAAGTGGAGGCACTGGCGGGGCAGCCCCTGCGTGGCCCATACCTCATGACGACCGTCGACGGCCGGCTTCCCGCAGCTGACGACGAGGTCGTGCTGGGAGCGAAGACCATGCGCCAGGTGGGCACCCGCGTCGGCTCGACGGTGCGCGTAGCGGTGTCCGGATCGTCGTCGGCCGGTGGGGCGACGACGATCCGGAGTTTCCGGGTGGTTGGGACAACAGTGCTCCCGCCCGACTTCACCGGTGCCGCGCTGGGGACGGGCGCGCTTTTCGCCCTCGACGGCCTCTTGGGACCGGTCTGTCCGATCGGCGCCCGAAATCCCGCTTGCCTCTCGGCGCTGCTCGTCGCCGATTCCGGTGGCTTCCTCGTCCGCACCACGCCGGACCCGCAAGGTGCCGCGGCACTGTCCGCCCTCAGCCGGGACTATCCGTCCCAGGTGAACTTCCCCCGCCCACCGACCGACCTGGTCAACTTCGGGGAAGCGGTCAACTTCCCGCTGATCTTCGGGCTGATCGTCGTACTGTTCGGGGTGGCGACGCTGCTGCACATGTTGCTGTCGAGCCTGAACCGGCGACGACGCGAGATGGGACTCTTGAAGTCGCTGGGCTTCGTCCGCCGCCAAATTGCACTGTCCGTGTCCTGGCAGACCACAACCGTGGCCACCATCGGAATCGTGCTGGGCGTCCCCTTGGGCATTGCCGCCGGCCGGCTGGTCTGGAACGCCTTCGCGTCGAACCTCGGGGTGTTGGCCGACCCCGTCGTGACCGCGTGGGTCGTCGCGGCCATCGCGGTGGGGACGCTCCTCGTGGCGAACCTCTTGGCGGTCGGTCCGGCATGGGTGGCGTCGCGCGCCAGTGCAGCGTCCTTGCTCAAGGCCGAATGACGCTGGGGGATTCGAGCGCAGGCCGTGTCGCCCGAAAGACATTTTGGGCACTCCAAATGGGCACTCGAATCGGAGCAGCAAGCTGGAGTCTCATCATTCTCTTGTTCGCTGGACTCCGTTTTCGTGACACCGTTTCTGGCACCGGGCTCACTGATCAGGTTCGTCGGAGGGCGGCGGAGGAACCCCCTTCGAGGGCAGCGCCACCAAGACGAGCAGTGCAGCCGCCAAGGACACGGCGGCGCCCACGGCGAGCGCGACCTGATTGCCGTTCATGAAGGCCGTGCGTGCGGCACGGGCCAATTCGATGCCGGTAGAGCCTCCGGCGCGTGCCGCCACCACCAAGGCAGCACCCAAGGACCCGAGGATGGTTTGGGCCACCGATGGAGGGACATGGTGGTCCGCCAAGGGGACCGCCAAGCGCGCCTGGTAGCGAGTCAGCATCACGCTGCCGATGACCGCGACGCCCAATGCGCCTCCGACTTGGAGCGCCACAGTGTTGCTCGCGGACCCCACGCCGGCGTCCCCCTGAGGGACCGATCCGATGACCGAATTGGTGGCGGTCGGGAGCATGAGCCCGGCTCCGAAGCCGATCAGCAACAAACCGAGGACGACGTCCCCGTACGTGGTGTCGAATCGCGACGACACGGAGACCTCCCAGAGACCGGCCGAGATGGCCACGAGGCCGGCCGCCACCGTGAGCTTGATTCCCATCAGGCGGGCGGCGACCGGAGACACCGCGGCGCCGACGACAAGCATGACGGCGATCGGAAGGATTCGAAGACCAGCCTGAAGAGGTGAATACCCGAGGTCGAACTGGAGGAACTGGGTCGAGAGGAACAACGCCCCCATGAGCCCGAATACCGCCAGGCACTCTGCCGCCAGCGCGACCGAGAAGCGGCGTTGGCGGAAGAACTCGAGCTTCAGCATCGGATGGGTGCTGCGGGACTCCCAGAACGCGAATCCGCCCAGGACAACCAAGCTGGCCGCTCCCGCCCCCGAAACGGTCCCCGAGGTCCACCCCCGGGACGGGCCCTCGATGATCGCCCACAGCAGAAGTCCGAGGCCGACGATCGACAATGCGGCACCGAACGGATCGGGGCGCTGCACCTCCGGGTTCTTCGAGTCGGGAACCACCAGCGCTGCCCCGAAGAAGCCGACGCACGCGATCGGGACGTTGACGAAGAAGATCGACCCCCACCAGAACCTCGACAACAGCAGCCCACCGGCGATGGGACCGATTGCGATCCCGAGCCCGATTGTGCCGGCCCAGACACCAATGGCCCGAGCGCGCTCCCCCGGATCACGGGAGATGTCGTTGATGATTGCCAACGACGTCGGGATCGTCAGCGCGGCGCCCGCTCCCATGACGGCCCGAAACGCAATGAGCGTCGACACCGAGCCCGACAACGCCGCGCCGATCGAACCCAGAGCGAACACGGTGAGTCCGATGAGAAAAAAACGCTTGCGACCGAACCGGTCTGCCAGCGTTCCTCCGACGAGTAGCAAGCCGGCAAACACAATGGCGTACGAGTCGACAATCCACTGCAGCTGGCTCGAGGTGGCTTGCAGGTCCCGGACGAGGGTGGGAAGGGCGACGTTGAGGATGGTGTTGTCGACGTTGATGATGAGCGCCGCAAGGCATACGACTGCCAGAGCCAGCCCTCTGTGTCTGATCCGCTGACCGAGTACCGACTCATCGAGTCGTGTCGACAGGGTCACTCGCCTAGTTCAGCTTCGGACGCGCTTACCGACCAGGGACAAAGGTCCCCATTCGCCCTTGCCAAGGCTGGCGGTCGGCAGCGTGATCGTCCCTGGACTGGCCATAGCGCGTCTCACCAGTTGGTCGCACGGGACGACTCGACCTGTTCCACGAGTGGAACGCCGGCCATCTGGGCCACTGTGCTGAGGCGGACGCCGTGTCAGTTTAGATTGACACATCCGGAGTGTCAGCCTAAACTGACACTCATGGACATCGAGAACCTCAGCCTGAATCTCTCGTCGGACGACCCGGCAATCGGGCTCCGCGCCTCGCTGGCGCTCCATCGCCTGGCCGAGAGGGTCGAGGCGAGCAACGTCGCGTCGGCCCGGGAGAAGGGCTGGTCGTGGCAGCAGATCGGAGACGCCCTGGGCGTCACCCGCCAATCCGTGCACAGCAAATACAACAAGGAGTCATCATGACCACCGAATCCGTCGCTCCAGGAGTGCTCCACGCCTGGGCCATCTACCTGCAGGCCAGTGAGGAGGCTCGTCGCCGGGGTGATCGCCGAACCGGCACCGATCACATCCTGCTCGCCTTGTTCGAGGACCCCTCGATCGAAGTCGTGTTGGGCGTGAGCCTGCGGGAAGCTCGCCAGGCCCTCGAGTCGCTCGATCGCGAAGCCCTGGACGCACTGGGCCTGGGGTCCGGCGCCGACGCGCCGCCACTGCCGATGCGAACCGTGCCGAAGAGGCCGAGGATCAGAGACGTGGCAAAGAGAGATCGCTTCCGCATGACGCCTGCGGCAAAGAAAGTGCTTGAGGACGCGTACAAGCCCAAGGGTCACAGGAAGCTCCAGGTCACGGGGCCTGAGGTGCTGGCCCAGATCCTCGCCCTCCAACCCCCAGATCCTGCGGCGGTGCTGCTGGGCGCTCTCGGCGTGGACACGTCGGAGGTCCTGCGCCGATTGGATGCGGTCACGCCAGACAGCTGAGTTCCCAGCAACAGTCACGACTTCGAGCGAGGTGCGGGTGGCAACGTGGCCGACTGCGCCGCTCACGCTCCGGGACTCGCGAAACCCGCCTTCTTCAGGGCGTCCAGTCCACCAGCACCTACAGCGAGATCCTCATTCGCATGTCGATCGGCCTCGGCGACAGCGCCCGGGCCCCCGCTCGATCATTTCTGACCTCCCGCCGGCGGGCTGTCCGAACTGACCGAACCGAGGCCGTGTCTGCAGGGTGAGTGTTCCCGTGGCCCGCGACCGAACCGCCCCTCTCGCGCACCTCGCGGCTCTCGGCAATGGAGCAAGCCGTCAGATCTCTATACCTTGTGCTCGCGTGACGAAGGCAATTGCGGCCTCGAGGAGCTCTTCGCCCGCAACCTCGGGATTGGCGGTGCGCATCATGTTGATCCCGCGGAAGAGAGCCACGATGATGCGAGCGGTTCGTTCGGCCGGTTCTTCGCCTGCGATGCCCCGCTGTGCCCGCTCGACCTCAATGATTTCGGCGATGGCGCGGATGTCCTGTTCCTCGAGTTCGTTCATCCGCGCCCGGGCGGCCGGGTTGCGCAACGCATAGAGATGGAACTCCAGGTACAGGGCGCCCATATTCGGGACGCGGTCCAGCTCACCGCCGATGAGGGAGACGAAATCGCCGATACGCGCTTCGGGCGGGACATCGGAGCCTTCGATCGTGGCTCTGAGGGCGGTCATCTCCCGGGCGTAGGCGTCCTCGAGGAGCGCCAAGAACAGGTCCTCCTTGTTCTTGAAGTTCGAGTAGACGGCTCCCTTCGTGAAACCGGCGGCGGCCGCCACCTCGTCGAGCGTGGCTGCGTGGAACCCGCGCGCAGCAAAGACCTGGGCGGCCGCCTGCAGCAGGTACTCGCGCGTTTGCTGGCGCCGACGTTCTGCAGTGAGTGGTTCGAGTGGCATAGGGGGTTGTCCTACCAGCCAGTATAGAACATACTTACCAGTATGAATGATCCTGTTCGGTATCTCAATGAGTCGACGGGTTCGGTCGTGCCCGACTCAGAAGTGGCAGCTTCCGCCGTACTGACTCGTGGCTTGGTCCGGCGCTTCGGCCGGACGGACGCGGTCAGCGGCGTGGACCTCTCTGTTCGACGGGGCGAGATCTACGGGTTCCTGGGACCGAATGGCGCCGGAAAGTCCACGGCCGTTCGGGTGCTCTGCACACTCTTGCGACCACACGGTGGGGTTGCCTTCGTCGCAGGGCAAGACGTCTCGCGCCATCCCCAGGCCGTCCGACTGCGCATCGGCGTGGCCCTGCAGGAGACAGCGCTCGACGATCGGCAGACCGGGCGCGAGCTCCTCCATCTCCAAGGTCGCCTCTACGGCATGACAGCAGCTCAGGTTCGGGAACGGATGACCGCCGTGCTGGGACTGGTCGACATCGGTGATGCCATCGATCGTCGGATCGGCACCTATTCGGGCGGGATGAAACGCCGACTCGATCTGGCCGCGGCCCTCATCCACCGTCCCGAAGTGCTTTTTCTCGACGAACCGACCACCGGGCTCGACCCGCTGAGTCGGGCCAGCGTCTGGGCGGAGATCCGGCGTCTCAACGCCGAGCTGGGAATGTCCATCTTCCTCACGACGCAATACCTCGACGAAGCTGATGCGCTCGCCGATCGGGTCGGGATCATCAACCGAGGTCGCGTGGTTGCGGAAGGCACTCCTGAAGAATTGAAACGCTCCATCGGGCAGGATCTCATTGTCGCCGAGGTGGAGGGCGACGACCCCACCGTCTTGGCCAAGTTACGGGGTCTCAGTGGCATCGACGATGTCGCCTATGACGGGAGGCAGGTCGTCGTGAGCACGAAGGACGGGCCGGCCGAACTCAGTCCAGTGGCAATCGCCCTCAACACGACGTCGCTTCGCGTGCGCACCCTCACATTGCGCATGCCCACACTCGACGACGTCTTCAAGGAGCTCACGGGATCGCACATCCACGAAGCCGTGCCGGCATGACGGCGGTCCACGCCGGCTCCGTTCTGGGTCGTCAAGCGGGATTCCGTCGTGACATCACCTCGGTGGCCGGCCGTGCTCTTCGACAGATGCGGCGCGAGCCGACTTCCGTGATTCCCGCAATCTTCGTCCCCGCCTTCTTCTACGTCGTCAACCTGGGCGCATTGGAGAACGTCGCCAGTCAGGCGAGCGGGCTGGACTACAAGGCCTTCCTCATTCCCATGGCCATCGCCTTTGCCGTGACCGGAATGACCCGAGCGCCCGCCCTGGTCACCGACATTCAGGACGGCTACTTCGACCGTCTCTGCCTGACACCGATCCGACGTTCGGCGCTTCTGCTGGGACTGATGGTGGCCGATGTCGCAGTGTTGGTCCTCCTGTGCATACCCGTCCTGCTCATGGGCTTCGTGGTCGGCGTGCGATTCGAAACTGGGCTGCCCGGTCTCTCGGTCTTCATCGCGATCTGTGGCCTGTGGGGTCTTGTCTTCACCGGGTTTCCCTACGCCGTGGCGCTGAAGACAGGCAATCCCGCTGCCGTCAACGCGTGCTTCGTCATCTTCTTTCCTCTCTTCTTCCTCACCGACGCCGTAATCCCCAAGGCTTCGTTGACGGGTTGGTTCTCGACGATCGCGACGTACAACCCCGTGACGTATCTGCTCGGAGCCCTCCGGTCGCTGATCACGACGGGCTGGAATGGCGCGGCGCTCCTGGAAGGGCTTGCCGCCATGGCCGGCATCGGTGGCCTGAGCATGTCGTTGGCGTTTCTGGCCCTGCGAGGACGGGTCCGCAGCGGGGATTGAGGCAACGAAGAGATGCTGATGAGCGGACTGGTGCAGGTCCGGCCATCAGGATGGCTCCAATGCCTCCGGGATCCATCTCGGGAGCGCTGCACGCATCGGTGACCGAGCCTGGCTCGGGGCGGACGATGTCGGCCATATTCGCATCTGCGCGACGTGGGCACCGAGCTCCAGTTCCGCGCACGTGTCCGCCGCCTCCGTCGGGGGCCCATCGCCTGCCGCCGACATGGTCACCTCCTGCGTGCGCAGGGACACGCAGAGACCGTCGGCACCGACCTTCACGTGGCGTTCGACGGTGGCGGTCCGTATCTGCCAGAGCACCTGTGCGGTCGGTTGGCCGTCCATGACGATGGGAGAACGGGTGGGCCCCGTCGTTCTTCCGATTCTGGCGGGTGCGACGGACCGGCCGTAGGCCCGTTCGGACCCCCGACGCCACAACTCCGCCACAGCACAGCCGGCGCGGGAGACAGTGGCGGCGCGGCGCCAGTGCGGTGGAGCTGCCTGCGTCGGCGGTGCGGCCTGGCGGCCAGGAGCCCGGCGGTGCCGCACCGCCGGCGGGACTGCTATCTCCCGCTGCGCTCGCCCAGCGCCCTCGAAGGCGCCGCGACCTCACGGGGAGACGGGCCCTCGCTGAACACGATGCCGACACGCACGGCGCCGCCGAGGATCGGCTCCGCGTGGGTGATCTCCCCTTCGAGCCTGGCAACCGCGGGAACATCGACTGCAATGCGGCGTCCGGCGAGCTGCGACGGCGAGGCGTGGTTCAAGGTGACGCCGATACCGAGCATGGAGATGTCGTCGACCCGGCAGCGCCACTCGCCTGGCTCGCCCTCAATGCGACAGGTCCCGTCCCAGCCGGCAGGCAGGCGCTTGACTCGACGGCTGTACGTCATGAGGGACCCCCTTTCGGCGTCCTGGGTGACTGGAGCGACCGGCGCCTGAGGCCGGTCAGCGTCCGGCCACGACCTCTTTTCTCGACCCCGACCGCTCGTTCGCCTGGCGGGCTGCATAGGCTGCAAAGGCGTGTCGGTCCGACGGGGACTCCCCCGCTTCGAGGTTCTCCCGCCGGATCCGCTCCAACACCTCGGCGCGGTCGATGCGAATCTGGCGAGGGGCCTCGATCCCGAGTCGGACGCGGCCATTTTCGGAAACCGAGATCACGGTCACGACGACGTCGTCGCCGATGACGATCTTCTCCCCGACCTCCCGCGTGAGCGTCAGCACGCGATCCCCCCTTCTCCCACCTCGTCGGCGGGCCGTGGCGGGAGCAACGGAGTGCGGACCCGCCAACCCGCTTCGATCTCGCTCGTCGCCGGCACGAATTGATCGGCAAGACCGTTGTGACGGTTGACCACGATCGGCGAAAAAAGATTCACCGTTGATCGTTCCAGTGGCACGCGCTGCGTGACGATCGCCAGCAGGGTGGCGTCCTCCTCGACCCGGATGTCCAGGGCGTCGGCGAATTCGTCGTCCAGCACGACCTGGTAGCCCGGCCATAGGTACCAGGGCGTCAGCATGAGGAACCGGGGGCTCGACACCGCCACGCCGCTCCGCAGACGGACGTCGTCGTCCGTGCACCGGAGCTCGGCGAACATGCCCGGGATGTCGCCGTCGATGGGCTCGAGCAGAAAGTGGGTCGCCCCTATCCATCCGAGCATCTCTCGACGCAACGTGATCTCCATGCACGGCAGCGTGACGGGAAGATTGACGGTGCTCTGCAACTGCTTTCTCCTTGGCGATGGGGACGGCCGGCGACTGCAGGCCGCGCGGCGATCCAGGTGGTGGGCGGCTCCGATCCTCAAGACCGAGGTCCACCCCGTGTCGTGGCGTTCTTCTCTGTCATAGGAAATGCACCAGCGTCTCCGGAATGGCCTGGGAGGCGGCCCACATGGCGGCCTGGTAGTTGGTCATCTGAGAGTCGAGTTGCGTCGTGACCGTCGCCACGTTCACGTCTTCCAGGCCGGCTTGGGTGTTCTGCACCGAGGTGAGCTGTGTCGTCAACGAAGCGGACACCGCAGCCACCTGATCCGACCCGTTCCCGAGCACTGCGCTCGCCTGCTCCGCCGTGCTGATGTTGGCGTCGAGCGCGTTCAGCGCGGTGTTCAGCTGGGCCGCCGTGGGCGTGCCTGATCCCAGTTGACCGATGACGGTGGTCAGCGTGTTGAAGACGCTGGCCGCGCCGGCGCCGAAGACCGATGGGCCCGGTACCGAGAGGGCTGCGGTCTGACCGGCGCCCGGACCGGCCCCGATGACCACGTTGGGCGTGTCCGTGTTGCCCAGGTAGTTCCCGGCGGTGTCGTAGGCCTGGCTCGACGCCGACGTCCCGGCGAAAATCGGCCGGCCCTCGTACTGGGTGTTGGCCGTGGAGAGCAGGTCGGCGTTGATCCCCTGGAGTTGCTGGGCCGCGGCTTGGTAGGTCGTCGTGTTCTGCGTCCCCTGGTTGAGGGTCTGCAGAATCAGCGTCCGGGCGCTCTGCATGTCGTCCAGTGCAGAGTTCAGGGCGTTGTTCCCCATGCCGAGCCACGAAGTGGCCGTCTGGGCGTTGGCCTGCCAGTTCGAGAGCTGACTTGCCTGCGAGGACAACTGCAGCACCTGCGTCACCGCGGCCGGGTTGTCGGACGGCTTGTTCAGCGACCGGCCGGAGGACACCTGCTCCTCGAGGTTCGCGATGCTCAGCTCTTGCTGGTTGAGCTGTTGCGTGATGGCCTGCGACAGCGTGATGTCGGCGACGCCCATGTCACACCGCCTGGAGGAGCGACTGGAAGGACTGGTTGATGGCGTTGATCGCCTGAGAGGCCGCTTGGAAGGCGTTCTGCGCGCTGAGGATGTCGACCTCCTGCTGGTTCTGGTTCACGCCGGAGATCGAGGCCAGGTTGCTGGACGCCGTCGTCGCCAGGTTCGATGCGGCGGTCGCCGTTCCCAACGCGTTGGAGGCGTCCGTCCCCAGGGTGCCGATGAGAGACCGGTAGAGCGCATCGGGACCGGTCGCCGACCCCGCCAGCGCGGCCATCGCTTGTGCGTTGGCGCTGTCGAGGGTGGGGGTCCCGATGACGTTGGAGTTGCCCGGTCCCGGCGCCGCCGCAGTGGCGATGAGTGAGGGGTCGGCGAGGAACTGGGGTGAGACCGCGATGCTGGCAGCCGACGTCGCACTGGCGGTGAACGTGGACGCCGAACCCTGGTCGACGAAGATGTTCGGGAGCACGGTCCCGGTGAAGCCGCCGGCGATGGCAGAACCGGGATCGCCGTTGGCGGCCATGCCGTTGGCCTGCAATGCGTTGAGGTCCCCCGCCAGGGCGTTGGCCACCGATGAGAGCTGCGCCTGGTAACCGGGAAGCGATGAATTGACGGCCGTGAGGTTGGCGCCGATCGATCCACCGGGCTGTAGCGCGACACCGGAGGCGGTGGCGACGCCGAGGTTGGCGGTGGCGGCCGAGCCCGTGGAGACCAGGGTCTCGGAGACGTTGCCGGACACCAGCTGCACGCCGCCGGAGTTGATGGTGAGTGCGCCGTCAGGAGCCGTGGAGGTGCTGACACCGAGGAAGCCGGCCAGTTGGTCCACCGCCGATCGCCGTTCGTCGCTCAGCGCGTTGACGTTTTGACCCGCGGCATCCCCCGCCACGATCCCCTGGTTCAGCTGGGCCACCTGGCTCAGCAATCCGTTGACCTGGGTCAAGGTCCCGGAGTCTCCCGAGCCCGTCCCGACCTGCGATTGCAACGAGGATCCGAGCTGGGAGAGCTGCGTCGACGTGGTGTTGAGCGCCTCGGCCAGCCCGCTGGCGTCGGCCGCGACCGTCTGCTGGGCGCCGGCCTGGTTGGGATTGGCGGCCAGGGTCGAGAGATCGGTCCAGAACGTGGTGAGCTGCGCGGCCAGGCCGTCGCTGCTGGGCTCGGGGAAGATGGATTCGATCGAGGTCATCACCTGGTTGGTCGTGCTCGCTGTCCCTTGGACACCTTCGGCCGCCACGTTGGCCGCCTGGTAGACCGCGTCGGTCAGAGCGGAGACGGACGCGACGGTGACACCGCGACCGGCTTGGAGCGGGCCCGCTGCCGCCTCAGGCGAGAGGTCGACGATCTCCTGGGCGTAGCCCGGCGTATTGATGTTGGACAGGTTGTTCGACGCCGTGTCGAGCTCTGCGCTGTCGGCGATGAGCCCGCTGGCGGCGATGGAAAGCCCGAAGTCGCTCACATCGCCCCTTGGACGATCTGGGGCCGGGACGGTCCCTGGCGCCCGTAGCTACGGCCGCCGTCGCTCCCAAGGAAGCTCAACGCGTCCCGCAGCAGGGTCGAACGGCGGCCCAGGGCCGAGACCGCCAGCTCGGCAACGCTGCGGACGTTGGCCACCTGCTCCAGCAGGAGGCGGCGCCGATCGTGGAGCAACTCGCCCCAGCCGTCGTCGACCTGCGCAGCGATCTCGGGAAGCTGCGCCTCCGGGTCGAGGAGGAACACCTCGGTGATACCCGAGGTCGCGGCAGCCCGGCGGAGGTCGAGCAATCGGAGCTGGTCGGCGGTCGCTTCGAGCTCACGGACTGACAACGGCAGCCAAAATGCCTGGTCAGCGGCGACCAGCGCGCCGAGCACGATCAGCCGGAATCGCAGGAGGTTCAACTGCTCGAGTTCGGCGTCGAGCGTCTCGATCAATTGTGCGAGGAGGTCTTCGGTGCTCACGCCTTGAACAACGACCCGCCGGCGCACCGAGTTGCGGGGTCAGCCGTCCAAATCGCCCGGCACGGCGCCGAATGACTCGGTCTCGGCCGGCCTCTGTGCGTGCATCCGGGCATACCGGAGGACCAGCCCGGTGGCCCCCCACACGAGGACGCTGCACACCGCCAGGGCCAGAGCCAGGCGGACCAGGAGGGTGATCGCCGACAGGTTCCCGCTGGCCACCTCCCAGAGCGACGGCACCATGAGGGCGGCCGCCAGAACGACCGAGGCAAAGGGGCGGAAGCGTTGGACGTCGATGACGAACGAGCGGAAATCCCTTCTGGTCATCGGAGCTGCACCATGGCCCGACCCGCCAACAGCAGCGTCCAGCCCAACGTCGAACTCGCCTCCCCCTCCACGAAGGCGATGGGGCACACCCCGAGGAGCTCGGCTGGTGTGCGCGTGCTGGAGAGGTCCCAGAGCGCCAGGGCGTCGACCGTCGCAAGTTCGGCGATCCACTGCTCCACGTCGACGCGCTTGCAGCCCGCTGCGACCGCCGCCAAGACATAGTCCGGTGCCGCGTGGTCGAGAAGCCGGCGGAGCTCGCCGTCCAACGGCAGCCCGGGATCGGCCTCGATTGCCACCACCGCAGTGCCGCGTCGTGCTCGTCGCCGGTCGATCTGACGGGAGAGCCGTGCGTCCGCGGCCTCGCCGCGACCCACGGACTCCCGACCGGATGCAGCGGCGGTCCCGTCCCGCCGCAGGACGTCGCGGGCATCGAGCGCGAGCGCCCCGGTCACCAGCTCGACGGTGCGAGCGAGGTGCGTTCCGAACCCGACGACCGCCACCACCGCGCCCTGCCGCGAGGGCAACGGCCGGGGGGCGGGCAGGGTCGCCATGGCATCGGCCAGCACATCCAACGAGGGACGCCGTGCCGACGGCAGGTAGGTGGGGGGCACACCCAGGTTGCGGAGCCCTGGCCGCAGGTCCGGGATGCGCGCCGGCCGGGCCGCCCTCGCGGGCTGCGCCACCGGAGCCGGCCGCGCGGTGGGCACGTCGGGCCGGGCCGCGGGCTTCGATCGGGTCGCCTTCTTCGCTCCCGCCGGCCGCCGGCCGCCGGCCGGTCGCCGCGTCTGCGCTGCCACTTCCTGCCCCGGGACAGCCGCATTCGCGTCAGTGCCCTTCTCCTCGTCATGGGGAACGGCCTCGGGTGCGGCGGCGTCTTCGAGCGACACGGCGCCAGGGTGGGGCGGCGCGGGGCGTTCGGGTGTCGTGACCGCACCGATGTCGGGGTCACGCGCCAGTGCCGCCTCCGCTTCCGCCAGCACCTGGTCGAACGCATCTGCCGGGATCGCCAACGACTGCAAGGACAGCGGGTCAGAGGTGGCTTCGACCAGCCCCGAGAGATGGTCCCTGGGGCCCCCTGACCCGTCGGCAGGCTGCGGGCGGAGCGTGCCGGCGGTCGGTCCGCCGCCAGGTTCCGCGCGCGATGTCTTCCCGCGGGGTGCCTCCGACCCCGGAGGAGGTGTCAGCGAGGCGACGAAGACCTCTCGGGCGAAGAACCCGCCGACCCCGCCCCGTCTCGTCTTCCAACACCGCACGGCGCCGGCGTCCCCGAGCGCGGCGCGTGCCCGGGCGACCGCCTCCTCGGCCGTCCGTCCTTCGAACTGCGTGGAACCGCCCACGTCGACCTCCCCCCGCTTCACTGCGCCACCACGGCCTCATCGGAGACGCTCCCGACCGTGTCGAGCGACATGGCCGCCCCGATCTCGCCCGCGCCCACGACGCCCAGACGGGGCAGGCTCGGCTTGAGCAGGCGCCGGAGGGCCAGACGGAGACGGGTGGCGCAGAGCAGGACGGGCGTGACGCCCCGGGATTCCGCCTCCTGGGTCAACCTGGCGACCTGGCGTACGAGCGACTCGGCGACCGCCGCCTCGATCCCCAGCGTCCGCCCACGGTCGCCGGTGCGGAGGGAGGCAATGAGGCTCTGCTCCAGAGACGGTGCCATCGTGATGATCGGGATCGTCCCGTTGACCGCGAACAGCGACCCGATGGTCGGGCCCAGTGCGATCCGGGCCGCCTCCAGCAGGCTGTCGCCGTCCTTCTGTTGCGTGCGCGCCTGCTCGGTCATGGACTCAACGATGCGGACGAGGTCGCGCACCGGCACGCCTTCGTCGAGCAGGCCCCGCAGCACCCCTTGGACGTCACCGAGGGTCACGTTGGCGGCTGCCATCTCCTCCAGCACCACGGGGTTCGAGCCCTTCAGGGCATCCAGCAGCAGCTTGGTGTCCTGCCGCGACAGAATCGTGCCGGCGTGCTCGCGGACGACTTCGGCCAGATGCGTGGTCACGACCGCCGAGCGGTCCACCACTGTGACGCCTGCCACCACCGCCTGGTGGCTGAGCTCGGCGGGGATCCACTTGGCGCGCCCGCCGAAGGCCGGATCCCGCGTCTCCACCCCGCCCAATTCCTCCAGGTTCTGGCCCACCGCCAGGAGCTTCCCCCGGGGAGCCTCGCCGCGGGCCACCTCGACCCCCTGGACCCGGATGGCGTAGACGGACGGAGGCAGGTCGAGGTTGTCGCGCGTGTGGACCTGGGGCATCACGATGCCGAGCTCCGCCGCCACGTTGCGCCGCAGCGCCTTGACCCGGTCGAGCAGGTCGCCACCCCGTTCGGCCTGCACCAGATCGATGAGCTCGAGCCCGAGCTCCAGGACGAGCTGCTCCACCGCGATGCCGGCCGCAATCGATTCGGGCGTGTCCGCTGCGGCGACAGCCGGCGCCTGTTCGGGCTCGGCTTCCTTTGCACTCGGGTCCTTCGGGAGACGCGAGCCGAAGAAGAAGACGCCGCCGCCCACCAGCAGGAAGGGCAACTTCGGGAGTCCCGGGATGATGGCGAGAAAGGCCATGACCAGTCCGGTGGTCCTGACGATCGGCCGGTAGCGCGAGAGCTGGGTCAAGACGTCGTGGCCCAGGTTGTGCTCGGTGGCGGCCCGGGTCACGATGATCCCCGTCGACAAGGACAGCAGCAGGGCCGGGATCTGCGAGACCAGACCGTCTCCGACCGACAGGAGGCTGTAGGTCGAGATCGCATCGGACAGTGACAGGTGGTGCTGGGCCACCCCGATGGCCAGCCCGCCGATCAGGTTGATGGCGGTGATGACGATGGCCGCGATGGCGTCGCCGCGGACGAACTTGGAGGCACCGTCCATGGCCCCGTAGAAGTCCGCCTCGTCGGCCACCTCCTGGCGGCGACGGCGTGCTTCCGCCTCGTCGATGGCTCCCGCGTGCAGGTCGGCGTCAATGGCCATCTGCTTTCCCGGCATGCCGTCGAGCGTGAAGCGGGCCGCGACTTCGGCCACCCTGCCTGCTCCCGACGTGATGACGACGAATTGGATCACGATGAGAATGAAGAAGACGACCAACCCGACCAGGATGGAGCCGCCGATCACGAAGTGGCCGAAGCTCTCGATCACCACGCCGGCGTAGCCGTGCAACAAGATGAGCCGTGTCGCGGCGACGTTGAGCGCCAGGCGGAACATGGTGGCCACCAGGACCAACGTCGGGAAGACCGAGAAGTCGAGGGGGCGCTGCACCTGCATTGCCGTGAGGAGGATGAGGATCGACCCGGTGATGTTGGCGGTGATCAGGAGGTCGACGACGAAGGTCGGGAGCGGCACCACCAGGACGACGACGACCGCGACGACGGACAGCGGCACCGCCATGGTGGCCACCCGCCGCCATCGCTGGTCCTGGCCCGGCGCCGGGCCCAGAGCCGCTGGCTCAGCCACGCGCACTCCCGGGCCGGTCTCGCAGGACGGTCTTCACGTGCGGCACTCCTTGCGGGCTCCCGCGTCACATTCCGTCCCTGGACCCGATCCGGCCGTCCTGGCCTTGCACTGCACTCCGTATTACGGCCCGGCACCGGGGCAGAGTTCAGGGCAGCAGGCCCGACCACCTGTCAGCCCGTGGCGCCCAACTCCGTCGGTACGGCCATCCGGTGGACCTCCCGCAGCATCTTGGCGGTGGGCGAGAGGGAGTACACGAACGCCAGGAGCCGGGCGACGGCGGTGTAGAGGGCAGCGGGGACGACATCGTCCACCTGGCACGATGCGTGCAGGGTCCGGGCCAGCACCGGGTTCTCCACGACGGGCACCCCGTGCTCCGCCGCCCGGCTGCGGATCCGGGCCGCCACGATGTCGGCGCCCTTGGCCACCACTCTCGGCGCCCGGTCCCTCTTGCGGTCGTAGGCGATGGCGACGGCGAAGTGGGTGGGGTTGGTGACCACCACGTCGGCCGACGCCACCGCGGCCATCATCCGCATGCGGGACAGCTGGCGCGCCTTGCTCCGAAGCGCCCGACGGACCTCGGGCGACCCGTCGTTGCGACGGTTCTCGTCCTTCACCTCCTGCTTCGTCATGCGCAGGCCCTGCTGGTACGAGCGCCGCTGAAAGACGTAGTCCGCGCCGGCGACCACGAGCGCCACCGCGCCGATGTCGCGTAGCAGCGCCGAGGTGGAGGAGCCCGCGATGCCCAGCGTCGTGGGGAGGGGCAGCGTCGCGCCACCGAGCTCGGAACCCATCAGGTGACGGAGGAGCACGTAGCCCATGGCCGCCAGGACGGCCAGCTTGACGACGGTCTTGCCGAGGGACCAGAGGCCCTGGGTCGAGAAGATCCGGCCGAAGCCGGTGCGCGGGCTGATCCGCGAGAACTGCGGGGTCAGGGCCTTGGGCGTGAAGCGGAGGCCCACCTGGGCGAAGGACGTGGCGACACCGATGCCGGTGCACACCAGCACGATCGGGAGTGCCGCCAGGGCCGCCGTCTGGAGGCCGCTGGCCAGCACGCCCATGGCTCCCGTTGTCGTCGGGTGGGCGACTGCGTCGAGGACGACCTGCAGGAACGAGCCGATGCGGTTGGCGGCCAGACCGGCCAGCTTCGGCAGCAACACGGCGACGGCGAGCAGGCTGGCCCACCCGCCGATTTCCGTCGACCGGGCGACCTTGCCCTTTTCGCGGACCTCCTTGCGGTGCTTGGCCGTGGGCTGTTCGGTGCGCTGCGATTTGTCGGCCACGGTCAGGCCCCGAAGATCTGTGTCATGGCCCGCCCGACCAGATTGGTCACGTCCCCGGGCAATGCGACGAGAGCCAGGCCCACGGCCAACAGGGCAACGAGGATCTGGAGCGGGAAGCCGAACACGAAGACGTTGATCTGCGGGGCCGACTTGGCCAACAGCGCCAGGAGGATCTGGGTCGCGAAGAGCACGACGATGACCGGCGCGGCGATCTCCACCGCGGCGGCGAAGAACGTGGTCACGTCATCGGTGATCACCTTCGCCACCGTCCCCAGGGTGATCGGTGGCAGCGTCGTGCCCACGGCCTTGAAGGAGCGCAGGAACCCGTCGACGATCACCAGGACGGCTCCCGTGGTGAACAGGAGGGCCGTCGCCACCAGGTTGTAGAACTGGCCGATGATCGGCGTCTGCTGCAGCGAGAGCGGATCGAGGGCCTGCGGAAGGTTGAGGCCCGAGAAGAGATCGATCAGGCTGCCGGCCGCCACGATCGCCGTCACGAACAACGAGACGACGAACCCGAGCACGAAGCCGATGGCGGCCTGAATCAGTACCTGGGTGAGGATCTGCGTGTTGCTCGACGGCAGCGCATCGTGCTGCAGCGTGACGGCGGCCTCGACCGCGATGCCGAGTGAGATGCCGATCTTGGCCATGGCCGGGATCGACTTGTTGGCGAACGGCGGACAGATCACCACCCAGGCCGAGGCTCGCACCAGGGCCAGCACGAAGGCGACGGCGAAGGCGGGCGAGAACGGGATCTTCATCCCGGCGCGTTGACCATGTTGGGGATGGACTTGTAGAGCTGTTCGGTGTACGTGACGGCGTCGTTGAGCATCCAGTGGCCGCACAGCATCAGGACGAGACCGATGGCCACCACCTTGGGCAGGAAGGTGAGAGTGAACTCCTGAATGGAGGTCACCGCTTGGAACAGCGAGACGACCAGGCCGACGACGAGGCTGACGACGAGGACCGGTCCGGCCAGTTCGGCGATCAGGACGAGTGCCTGCGACGCCATGTGCAGCACGGTGGTGTCGTTCATCGGTGCTCCCCCGCCATCGGTCCGGTCGTCATGGGTGGAAGGACTGGAGAAGGGAGCTGACGACCAGCGTCCACCCGTCGACGAGCACGAACAGCAGGATCTTGAAGGGGAGAGAGATGAGCGTGGGGGGCAGCATGTACATGCCCATCGACATCATGATCGCCGACACCACGAGATCGATGACCATGAAGGGAATGAAGATCATGAACCCCATCAGGAAGGCGGTCTCGATCTCCGACAGCACGAACGCCGGGATGATGGTCGTCAGGGGGAGAGACTGCGGCTTCTTCGCGTTCTCCTTGGCGGAGGAGGTGAAGAGGGCGAGGTCGCTGTCCCTCGTCTGCGCCAGCATCCAGTGCTTGAGCGGGACCTCCCCCCGGTCGATCGCCTGGGTCGCACTGATCTGACCCTTGTCGTAGGGCTGCACGGCGACGTGGTTGATCTGCGAGATCACCGGCCCCATGATGAAGAGCGAGAGGATCAGGGCCAGGCCGGCGAGGACCTGGTTGGGCGGGACCGTCTGCGTTCCGAGGGCGTTGCGCGTCAGCGAGAGCACAATGAACACGCGCGTGAAACCGGTCGTCAGGACCAGGATCGCCGGCGCAATGGCGAGCACGGTGATGACGACGATGATGAGCACCGCCGACGACGGGGCCTTGAGCCCGCTCACGTTCACGTTGACGTTCGACGAGGCGGCGAGCAGTGAACCTGTCATGGGACCCCAGAAGCTCAGGGGAGTGCCGGGCCGGGCCCGGCGGGACAGCTCAGCGACGAACTGTCATCTCCCGCAGGCGTTCGAGAAAGGCATCCCATGCCTTGGGGGCGTCCGCCCCGTGCGCAGCTGCCAGCCCTGGCAGCGCCAATTCCTCATCGACCCCCGACGGGCGGCCGATCGCGGTGGCCTGGCCCGCCGTGCCGTCGCCGGCCTGGACCTCTTGGTCCGCCTGTGCGTCGAGCAGGACGCTGATCTGCTGGGGCGTCTGGCCGACGACGACGATCCGTCCCGCGGCCCGCACCACGGCGATCGAGCTGTGACGGCCGAGCGACCGCCGATCCATCACCTCGATCTTGCCCGCGTCGGCCTTGGGCAGCCATCGACCCCCGCTCTTGCCCTGGCGGCCGCGGCCGAACTTCGAGAACAGCCACAGGAGCCCGAGCACGAGCCCCAGGGCGAGGATCATCCGTCCGAATTCGAGAAGCAGCATCGCCCGCCCTAGCCGTCCTCGTCCGACACGATCTCGGTGATGCGGACGCCGTACTCGTCGCCCACGTCGACCACCTCGCCCCGTGCGATCACCACTTCGCGGTTCAGCACGATGTCCACCGGTGCGCCCACGGCCCGGTCCAGCTCAATGACATCGCCGGGCCGCAGCTTGGCCAGATCACCGAACGTCCGCCTGGTCTTGCCGATCCAGACCGAGACCTCGACGGTGACGCTGCGGAATTGGGCCTCGCGCACCGCGGTCCGGCGCCCCAGGTCGATCTGATCGTCGACGCCCGTCTGCAGTGCAGGCGGGGGCCCGGGGAATTGCGCCGTCTCGTCGTGAGTCGGCTGGGCGTTGCCGGACGGGTCGCCCTCTGGAGGGGCAGTGTCGGCGAGGGTCATGGAAATACCTCCTCTGTGATCGAACAGGCCTTGCGCAGCCCCGAGCGGCCGATGGTGGCGCGGGCCACCAGTACGCCGTCGACCCTGACCTCGAGCGGTCGGTCGGTGGGCAGCCCGAGGTGGAGCTCGTCCCCCACCGAGAGGGTCATCAGCGCGTCGGGGGTGGAGTTGAAAGTGGGGAATTGGACCACCAGGTCGACGGGGACATCGTGCAGGCGGTGGCGGACATCCATGGCCCGCGTCGCCGCCACGCCCTCGCCCAGGTGACCCGGACGGGTGCGCATGACCTCCGCCAGCTGCCGCATCATCATGAACGGGAGGCAGAGCACGATCTCGCACTCGGGGCGGTTCCCCAGGGTGAAGGCCAGGTGGGCCGCCAGGCAGGTCTCCGTCGGCGAGGCAACCGAGACGAACTGGATGTTGGCCTCCTGCATCTCGAGGGTCGGCGTCGTCGGCTGCAGCCGGGCCAACGTCTTGGCCAGCTCGTCGAGGATCCCTTCCGCCACCGGTGCCAGCAGTTCCTGTTCGATCTCGGTCAGGACGCGCTCGGGGTACTCCTCTTCCCCCGTGCCGGCGAGGCGCAGGTCCACCACCGCCAGTGCTTCCCCGGTGGGGATCGCCACCACGCCCTGGCCGGCCAGCGGGGGGAGCGAGAAGGTGAGGAAGTGCAGGCCGTTGCCGAGGTGGTTGGAGATCTCGCCCCAGGTGAGTTGGTCCAGCGACTGCAACGACAGCACGCTCGGCTGCCGGAGGACCGTCGAGAGGCGGGCGCTGGCGTGGCGGGCGAAGCTGTCGAGCATCACGCTCATCGCATGGAGATGGACGCGCTCGAGCGTCTCGGTCCGCCTGAAGTCGTGCAACCGGGCCTCGGCCTGGGGGGTGCTCATAGCGCTGCGCTCGATCCCGGCGTCGACTGGCGGCTGACGACGATGTTGACGCGGCGGTTCTCGGCCTCCGCCGCCGGAGAGGTGTTGGGCACGACCGGGTGGTACTGCCCGTACCCGATCGCCACGACGCGCGCTGGGTTCACGGCATCCATCGTGGTCAGTCGCTCGACCACCGTGGAGGACCGCGCCGCCGACAACGCCCAGTTGTTGGCGAACGGGCCGCCGGTGATCTGCTGGTCGTCGGTGTAGCCGGCCACATCGACATTGTTCGGATACGAGTCGAGGACGTGGCCGGACGTGTCGACGATCTCCTGGCCCAGCGGGGAGAGCTGCGCAGAGTCCGTCACGAAGAACGTCGAGTCGGCAACCAGCCCCTCGACCAACCCGGAGGCGTCGATGGTGATCGTGACGTCACCCAGCAGGCCCTTCGCCTGCAGCGCATGGGTCAGCGCCTGCTCAATCTGGTGCAGGCGGGCCGTGGCGGCGGCGGCCGACAAGGGTGCCGACCCCTTGCTGGGCACAGAGGTCGTCCCGTGCACCACCGAGGTCCCGACCAGCTTCACGTGACTGATGGACTGCTGGAACTGCCGGTACTTGGCCTGGTTGATCTTGGAGAGGGCGAACAGGACGATGAAGAGCACGAGGAGCAGCGTGATCATGTCCGCATAGGTGAGGAGCCACCGCTCCTGGCTCATGTCGTGGTGCTCGGCGGCGGCGTCCCGGCGGCCGCGGCCGGTGCGGCGCGGGGCGGCGCCGAGCAGCGAGGCCTGGGGCTGGCTCATGCCGCCGCTTCCGCGTCCATCAGCGGAGCCACCGTCGTCGCAACGACCTCGTCGGAGCGTTCGGAGGGGGGCAGGAAGGCGTAGAGGCGGTCTTTCAGATCCATGCTCGACACGTTGAGCTGCATGGTCAGCAATCCCTCAATGACCATCTCGCGATAGGTGATCTCCTCCTCGGAGAGGCGCCGCAGCCTGTTCGAGATCGGCAACCAGACCGCGTTGGCGAGCAGGACGCCCCAGAGCGTGGCGGCGAACGCCGAGGCGATCGCCGGGCCGAGCTTGCCGGGCTCGGTCAGCTGGCCGAGGACACCGATGAGGCCGATGACGGTCCCGAGGATCCCGAACGTGGGCGAGTAACCCGCCATGTCGGAGAAGAACTTGATCGGCGTGGTGTGCCGGGTGCGGAGCCCGTCCACCTCGGCACCGAGGAGCTCGTGCACGCGCTCGGGGTCCGAGGTGGAGGTGATCACCTGGATCCCCATCTTGAGGAACGCGTCGTCCGTCTCGAGCTGCTCGAGCACGAGGGGGTTCTGGCGCACCTCTCTCGCCATGGTCAGCAGCGTGTCGATGGTGCCCCGCATGTCCGGCGCGGCGGGAGGGCGCATCACCAGCTTCAGGGCTTTCGGCACGGCCCGCAGCCGGCGCTTGTCGAAGCCCGCGATCGTGGCGCCCAGGCTGCCGCCAAGGACCAGGATGATCGCCGGGATCTTGACCAGGTCCATCACGTTGCCGTGATCGAGGGACATGGACACGACGACCGCCACCAGCGCCAGCAGGATGCCGACGGGGGTCACGACCGGACCCCCGGGTGCGCCGCCGTGTCCGGCACCGCGCTCAATGTGGTCAGTGACTCCGCCGTGGCGGGGCTCAGGGCGAGCGCGAGCAGTCCGGCCTTCTCGGACCGGATCCGCTCGTTGATGGTGTCGACGTCGTCGCGCACGATCAGGTAGGTCCCGTTCGTGAGGTACACGGCGGAGTTGGCGCCTTGTTCCACCCGCTCCACGTGGTCCTCGTTGAGGAACATGGTGGACCCGTCGAGCTTTGACAACGCGATCAACTCTGGCTCCCCTCCCCAGACCGCTCTTCCTGGTTGAGTTACGGCCCGTTCCCGCCCAGAGTTGCGGGGGTCGCCCCATCCGGCCCGGGCGTCAGGACATCTCGACGAGCGATTGCAGGGCGGTCGACGTCGAGTCCACGACCTTGGTGTTCGCCTGGTAGGCGGTCTGTGCCTCAATGAGGTCCGTGAGCTCGGTGGCCAGGTCGACGTTGGAGCCCTCGACCGCACCGCCCTGCAGGCTGCCGAGACCGTCCGTGCCCGGCTGGCCGAGCTGAGGGTTGCCCGATGCCGCGGTCGGCGTGTAGTCGCCGTTCCCGACGTCGTCCAGTCCCTGGGGGTTGGCGAACTGCGCCAGCGCGATGGTCCCGAGCGTCTGGCTCTGCCCGTTGGAGTACGTGCCCGTGATGGACCCGTTGGCACCGATGGAGTACGAGTCGAGCGTGCCCGCCGCATAGCCGTCCTGGGAGGTGACCGCGATGGTCTGGTCCGCCGCGAACTGGGTGACGGCGTTCTCGGAACCTGTCGGCGGAAAGTCGATCTGGGGCGCGCCGGCGGTCCACGTGTAGTTGCTGGGGACGGTGTTGATCGCCAGGGCGGTCGTGCCGGTGCCCACGGCGGTGCCGTTGATCGACGCCAGCTGCCCGTTGGCTCCGAAGACGACGGTCTGGGGCGCTGTCCACAGCGGCGCGGCGGCGCCGGGGACGGTCCCCTGCATGCTCCACGTGTTGGCCGCGCCGGTCGGGGTGAAGGTCAGCGCCACCGGAACGGCGTTGCCCAGGGCGTCGTAGAGGGTGGCGGTGACCGTCACCGGCGTGGCGGAGCCGGCGGGGAGGTTCCCTCCCAGGTCGACCTGTTGGGTCTGGGCCGGGGGCTCGGCGGATCCTACGATGATGCTGAGTGGGCCAGGCGGCGATGTGCTGGGCTGCCCCGCCGTCCAGCCGAGCACCAGCCCGCCGCTCTGGGTGGCGAGATTCCCGTTGGAGTCGATCTGCAGGTCACCGTCGCGGGTGTAGAACTTCTGCCCGTTCTGGCTGACCACCAGGAAGCCGTTGCCCTCGATGGCGACGTCCGTGCTGACTCCGGTCTGCGTGACCGGCCCCTCCGAGAAGTCGGTGGCGATCGCCGACACCTCGGCTCCGGCACCGACCGCGGACGGATTGGTGCTGGCCAGCGAGGTTCCGGACGCGGCGCCGGCGGGCGTCAGCTGCTCGGTGAGCAGATCCTCGAACTCGGCGGTTCCCGACTTGAATCCGTCGGTCTCCGAGTTGGCGATGTCGTTGCCGATCGTGTCGAGATCGGTCTGCATGGTGTCGATGCCGGACGCTGCGGCACCGAGTGATCGGACGCTCATGGGTTGCTCCTTTGTGTGGTGGGTCGGATTGGTACGAGTGGGGGCCGGCGCAGCCCGTCCCGTGACTGCGGTGCGGGTGCGTGTCGACAGGTCATGTCAGCTGGTGGTGCCGTCATTGCCGATCTGCTGCACGTCGGAGAGGGCGACGGTGGAATTGCCCACGTCGAGCAACGGGCCGGCGGAGCCGTTGGTTACGCCCGTCACGACGCCCGAGATGGTGGTTCCGGACCCGTCGTCGGCGGTCACGGTCTTGCCGATGAGGCCGGCGGCTTCGCCCATCTGCGATGCCGACGAGACCGACGAGAGCTGCTCCACCTGCGACAGCTGGGCGATCTGGCTCATGAAGTCCGACGAGGACGTGGGGTCGAGCGGGTTCTGGTACTTGAGCTCGTCGACGAGCAGGCTCAGGAACGTGCTCGGGTCGAGCAGGCCGGCGGTGCCGAGGCTGCTCGTGCCCCCGGCGTTCCCCTGGCTCTGATCCGATACCGGTGAGATCGGGCTGGTCATTGATCCTCCCTTTCGTGCAGACGTGCGGACGGGCGCGGCGCGGCGCGGCCGGTGGGTGTGCTCATAGGACGAGATGGATCCGGCCGGGGCTGCCGCCGGTGATCGGGACAACGGGCGGCGCGGCGGGCGGGGTCGTCCCACCGGACGAGGCCGCGTCGCCGGGTCCGGGATCGGATGCCGCCCTCCCCTCGCCGCCCGGGGTGTCGCCCGGTTGTCCCAGGGTGACATTCACCTCGACTCCTCCGCCGGCCAGCTGATCGTGCAGCGTCGGCAGGGCCTCGGAGAGCGCCTCGAACCCGCTCGCATGCTCCGGGGTCAAGGTGACGTGCAGCACATCACCTTGGAGCGAGAGAAGGGCGCGCACTTCGCCGAGTTCGGGGGGATGGAGGCTCACGAGCACGCTGTAGTCGCCGTTTCCCTGAGCAAGAGGGCGCGAAATGGACGCGGCAAGATCGTCGACGTCGACGGCTGCACCCGCCTTCCCTGCTCCTCGGTCTGGGAACTCGGCCGGAGCAGGAACCGCTTCGGACAGGACGGGAGCGGGGTCGGCCACCCCTGCGCCGACGGGTGTGGGCGCCGACTCGGCGCTGCCGGGAGTGGATCCGGGCAGCACTTTGGCCGCTGTCGGCCCGGCCGCGAGGACGCTCCCTGGAGACGGAGTTGTGCGCGGTGGCAGGTCGCCCCCGTGCGGGCCGAGCAACGTGACGACCTCCGACGTGTGGCCGGCGGCCGCATCGTCACGCTCGACGTCCGGTGTCGGGCCGGGGACGGACGCGTCCGACGGGAATGCCGGATCGGATGCCGACGGGACTGCAGCGTCGACGGGGTTGGGCAGAGAGGTCGCCGGGAGGGCGTCCGAGCGTTCGGCTCCGGACCCGGTCGCGGGCACCGCTGGCGGGGTCGACCCCGGAACGGGCGTGGTCGCGGCGGGCTGCGACGGCACCGTCGACTGCGCGGTGGCCGGGGGCGTCGAGGCGGCACCGGTGACATCTCCGCTCGCGTCGGGTTCGATCGCGGCGGCCGCGGCCGGCGTCAGGCCCGAATCGGGAGGAAGGGGCCCTCGGGTGTCCGGGCCGGGCGCTGCCCGCGACGACGGCGCCGCCGCGCTCGCGGGCCGGTCGGTCGCCGGGGAGGGTGCGGCCCGTCGGTGATCCCGTCCGCCCCGAGAGCCCGTGCGGCCGGGGGAAGAGGTCTGCGGGCCGCGGGACGCCGCTGCGTCGTCTTGCGCCGGCGATCCGACAGGAGGGGCCGGCGGAGCCGGGGGGGCGCAGGTATCGGGGGAAGCCGGTGGTGCGGACGAGGAGAGGGACAACACCTCGGAGAATGGCTGCGCACCCTCCTCCGTGGAACCCCCGGTTCCGATCGGGACAGTCGACGGCATGTCCCCTGCGCCTTCGGTCGAGGTGGCGACGACCGTCCCGGCGGCGCTCACGCGGTCACCGCACCGGACTGCCCGGACAGGCCGGCGAGCGCGAGCACGGCGGGCACGTATGCCTGGGTTTCGGCATAGGGCGGAATCCCGCCGTAGCGCGCCACGGCCGAGGACCCGGCGTCGTAGGCCGCCAGCGCATCGGCATACGAACCGAATTGACGGGTGTAGCTCCCGAGCAGCTTGGCCGCCCCCTCTATCGACTGGGTCGGATCGGTCGGGTCGATCCCCATGCCCGCCGCCGTCGCGGGCATGAATTGGGCGATGCCCTCGGCGCCGGCCGAACTGACGACATTCGGCTCGAACCTGCTCTCGTGATACAAGAGCGCCGCCAGCAGCGAGGAGGGGATGCCGTTGGACGAGGCCGCCTGCTCAATCGTCCCGGCGTACGTGGCCGGCACGATCACGTTTCCCATCTGGGTCGGTCCGCTCGCCGTCGCGTCGGTGAACTGGGCGGTGTCGTCGCCGGGAAGCACCCGCCGGATGTCCACGACCTGGTCGGCCGGCACCGATTGCACCTGGACGGTCGTGCCGGTGTGTGGCGCGTCGATCATCTCGCCGTTGCCCACGTAGATCCCCACGTGGCCCGGCGACGCCGCCGTGCCGTCCGATCCGGCGAAGAACAGCAGGTCGCCCGGTTGGGCGGCCGACAGGCTGGCGACCGGTGTCCCCACTTGGGCCTGCTCTTCGCTCGTCCGGGGCAGGGAGACCCCGAGCTGGCCGTAGACGTACTGGACGAGGCCGGAGCAATCGAAGCCCGAGGGGCTCGCGCCACCCCAGACATACGGCGTTCCCTCGAACTGCTCCGCCTCCGACACGACGTCGGAACCGGCCACGCCCCCCGCTCCGGGCACCGCTTCGGGCCCGCCGCCCGTGGTTGCACCCTGCAGGGCGCCGACGTCCGCTGTCGATCCGGACGAGGTGCCGAGTGCGGCCACCAGCAGTGCCAGGAGCTCGGTCCCGCCGTCCGAACTCGCAGCGGCGCCGCCCAGGGCGCCGGCGGACGGGTTTGCAGCGCTCAGGAGAGACGAGACGTCGCCCGACGGATCGGCGTCAGCCGCGATGGCCTCGGCGAAGAGATCGCCCGGGGTGCCGGCGGAGGTGGCCTCGGCCAGGCTGGCGGCGAAGTCGTTCTCCGGTCCGTCTGCGCCCACGGCTTCCGAGGTCCCCGTCGTCGCGCTCGGGTGGACGATGCCGGGTGACTGCTGCAGCTCGGCCATGGTCTGTTCGATATCGGCCAAGGAGATCTGGCTGATGGTCATGACGGGTCGACCCCCCCGGCCGTTTGCCTCGTGGCCAGGTCGTCGAGCACAGCCGCTTCGCTTCGGTCGAACTCGCTCCGCCACAACGCGAGATGGCGGTCATCGAGTCGCTCGAGTGTTGCCGTCCGTTGCCGGGCGCCCCCCCACAGTTCTCTGGCCTGTCGAGCCGCCTCCTCGGCCGCTTGCATTTCGTCGGCCCGGTGGCGCGTTGCCTCGGCCATCCGGTCCGATTGTCCGTGTGCCCACTCGACCGCGCCAACGGAGAGACGCCCCGTGGGGGCGGCCAGGCCCTCGAGGGAGCGCTGCGCGCGCACCAACTCGGCCTCTGCATCGTGCAGCGTGCGCACCGCGACGGCCAGCCGTTGCGCCGCTGCACGCTCCTGCAGCTGGCGCACCCGCAGCACCGATTCGAGGCGGAAGCGGTAGGACTTCACGAGGCGTCCTCGGGAGGTACGAGCGCAAGCAATGCCTCCGTGGTGGCCCGCAACGAGCTGCACTCGCCGACCGGCTGACGGAGGAAGGCGTCGATCGCCGGGCGGAGGAGCACTGCCCGGTCGACCACCGGGTTGGTGCCGGGCACATACGCGTCGATCTCAATGAGGTCACGGGCGTCGCGCCACGCCGCCAGGAGCTCACGCGCGCGCGCGCCGGCGGCGAGCACCTCGGGGGGGGTGATCGCCGGCGCCACCCGGGAGATGGACTCGAGCACGTCGACCGCCGGATAGTGATTGCCCTCGGCGAGTGACCGCGAGAGCCGGATATGGCCGTCGAGGATCGAGCGCGTCGTGTCCGCGATCGGTTCGTTGATGTCGTCTCCCTCGACCAGGACGGTATAGAGGCCCGTGATCGACCCGCGCTCGGACCGGCCGCCACGCTCGAGGAGGCGCGGCAGCAGGCCGAACACGCTCGGCGGATACCCGCGCGTCGCTGGTGGCTCCCCCGCCGCCAAGCCGACCTCGCGCTGCGCCATGGCGAACCGGGTGACCG
Source organism: uncultured Acidimicrobiaceae bacterium (assembly GCA_963804055.1). Lineage (GTDB taxonomy): Bacteria > Actinomycetota > Acidimicrobiia > Acidimicrobiales > RAAP-2 > Bog-473. Next base: position 528,642 of record CAWDOU010000013.1, read on the forward strand.
AGTCCATCATGAGGACGACATCGTCACCCCGGTCGCGGAACCACTCCGCGATGCGGGTGGCGGTGAAGGCCGCCCGAATCCTGACCATGGCCGGCTCGTCGGAGGTGGCGACCACGACCACCGAGCGGGCCATGCCATCGGGCCCGAGGTCGCGTTCGATGAATTCGGCCACTTCGCGTCCCCGCTCACCGATCAGCGCCACCACCGAGACCGCCGCCTCGCTGCCGCGGGCGATCATCGACAGCAGGGACGATTTGCCCACGCCGGACCCGGCGAAGATCCCGAGCCGCTGGCCCTTGCCGCAGGGAATGAGCCCGTCGAGCACCCGGACGCCCAGGGGGAGTTGCTCGTCGACCAGTCCCCTCCGCAACGGGTGGGGCGGTCGGCCTTCCACCGTGACATCGCGGCCGCGGAGGGGCGGTCCGCCGTCGATCGGTCGTCCCAGGCCGTCGAGCACCCGCCCGAGAAGGCCCTCGCCCACCGTGATCGACAGCGGGCGTCCGACAGGTGTGGCACGCGTCCCGGCGCGCAGGCCCGCCGTCTCCCCGAGCGCGACGCAGACCGCCTTGCCGTCCTGCAGCGCCACCACCTCGGCCTGCAGCGGGCCATCATCGGTGTGGAGCAGAAGGCCATCGCCGACGGCGGCGGGGACACCGCTGATCTTGATGGACATGCCCACCACCTGGTCCACCTGGCCGTACGGCCGTGGCCGGGCGGCCGCCAGGGCCGGTTGGCACAGTTCGTCGAGCACGGTGGTCATCGACGGTCCTCCGCGGGCTGTCCGACCAGCACGGCGCGCACCCTCCGGAGCGCGTGGGCCAATTGGCTGTCGATCGTGGTCGAGCCGATCTCCACCAGAGCGCCGCCGGGCTCGACCGTGGGGTCGGCGACGACGGTCACCTGGCGAGAGGGCGCAAGATCTGCGAGATCCCCGACGACGGCAGCGTCCCCGGGGGAGAGTCTCGCGACGGCCGGCAGCATGCCGTCGTCGAGAGCGAGTGCGCGGGCAATCGCGTCGCGTCCGGGATCGACCGCGAGCACCGACTCCCGTCCGAACAGCTCCTCGAGCAGCGCAAAGGCGAATTGGGGGACGGCGCGCTCCAAGATCCCGGAACGCTCCTCGTACGCCAGGCGCGCCGCATGTGCCGCCCGGCAGAGCGCGGACACCGCGGTGTCGACCCGGGCGGTGGACCGGCGCTCCGTCTCCCGGGCCTCCGTCTCCGCAGCGCGCTGCCCGTCCGCGTAGCCGGCCTCGTAGCCGGCCGCATACCCGCCGTCGGGGGGGATGCCGTCGTCCAGCGCGCCCGGGAAGAGCCGGTCGTAGCCGATCGGTCGTCCCGGGTCGAGGGGATCGCGTCGGACGGTGAGACCGTGCCCCTCGGAGATCCGAGGGCCCGAGGGCGCCGCCACATCGGAGCCGGCGAAACGCTGCATCGTCACAGAACGACCTCGTCGTTGCGTGCGATGACGATGACCCCCTCTGCATCGAGCTCGCGCGCCGTGCGTACGATCTCGGCTTGGGCTGCGTCCACCTGTGAGGTGCGGATGGCACCCAGCACCTCGAGCTCCTCCTCCAGCGTCTGCGCTCCCCGTTCGGTGAGGTTGCTCCGGATGTGCGCCATCGCGTCGGAGTCGAGCTGCCCTCCCTTGAGCGCTGCGGCCAAGGTTGCGCTGGGGACCCGCCGGAGGATCTGCTGCAACGCCCGGGCGTCGAGTGCAACGACGTCGTCGAACGTGAACAGGTTTGCCCTGATCTGCTCCGCCAGCTCGCTGTCCTGGCTCTCGAGCTCTCCCAGGATCTGGCGTTCGGTCTGACGGTCGGAGTGGCTCAGGATCTCCGCGATCGCCGAGGCGCCGCCGGCCACTGTCAGAGCGCCGACGGTGTGGAGGCTGCGTAGTTTGGCCTCAATTAGCGCCGTCGTCTGTCGCACCGCCGCAGGATCGACGCGATCGAGTTGCGCGATCCGCCGTGCCACCTTGATCCGGAACTCGCCGGGCAGCTCGGTCATGATGCGCGCCGCGTCTTCTGGCCGCATGTGCGCGAGCAGCACGGCGACGGTCTGGGGTTGTTGCTCGGCCAGTATGGCGACCACCTGGCGGGGATCGGCATGCGCCAGGACGGCCAGCGGGCCAACCGTGCTCTTCGTCTCGAGCTCGTCGAGCACCTCTTCGGCCCGCGCTTGCCCGAGGCGCTCCTGCAGGAATTGGCGGGCCAGCGTGATGCCTCCCTGGTTCACCAGGGTGGACTCGTGGATCCTCGCCACCAGCTCTCCGAGGACCTCGACCACGGTGTCGGAGTCGAGCGCGGGCAGGTTGGCCACCTCCGTGGTGAACGCGATGGCGTCGGGATCCGACATCTCCTTCAGGATCGGCGTCGCCTTCTTCGGGCCCAACTGGGCCAGCACCACGGCCACCTTCTGGCGGTTCGTCAGTGCGACGCGAGGCTGCACGCGCTCGGCCGTGGGCACGGCCGGCTGCGGTGGCAGGGACGGCTCGCTCCCCTGATCCGTTGCCGGACCGCTGGGTGCGGTGGTCGTCATACCGGTAGTGCCCTTCCGCCTTCGACTTCGCGCTCGTCGGCCCAGCTCTTGAGGAGATGGGCCGCCTCGGCCGGACGCTGTTCGACGAATTGGTTCACCTGCGCCAGGACGGCGTCGGAGCCGAGTTGCAGCGCCGGGGACGTGCGGACCGCCGGCAACTCTCCGGTCGGGTCGCGCTCCTCCTGCACCGGGATCATCGACGCGATCGGGGCGAACTCACCGAGGGCGACCTCCTGATAGAGCGGGCGCCGGCGCCGGGCCGCCACGACCGTGGCGGCTACCATCCCGGCGATCAGGAGGAGAAGGCCGCCGATTTCGCCGGCGTGCTCCAGGAGCTGCTGGCGGTGTGCCGACGCGGAGGCTGCGTTCAGCGCAGCACTCTGCGAGCTCGTTGCCGACGCGAACGGCATGGACGTCACGACGAGCTGATCCCCGTTGGCCGTGTTCAAACCGGCGGCCGCCGTCACCAGCGATCGCACCTGGGCGTTGTTGACATGCTTGGCCTTGGACGAGTTCAGCAGTACCGCGACAGAGGTCCGTTCCACCTGGCCCGGCGCCTGCTTCACTGTCTGTGTGACCTGCCCGACCGCGTTGGTGATCTGGGAACTGGTCGTGGTGTAGGTGCCGTTCCCACCGGTCGTCGTCGGCGCCTGACTCGACCCGAGGACGCCCGAGGGCGGTGTCCCGGTTCCGCTGTAGCTGCTGTTGGACGTGTTCTGCCCCGTTGGCGCGGTCACGGGCTGACCCTGCGCGTTCAGCTGGAGACCGTTGGTGGTGGTCTGGCTCTGGTTGAAGTTGAGGAGGGCCTTGACCTGGACGGCGGCGTTCCCTGGACCGACCACGCGCCCGAGAAGCGCCGTGAGGGAGGCGGCGAGCTGGTTGTCGTACGCGTTCGTCTGCTGGGTGTCGGATGCGCCGGAGGTCCCTCCGGCATCGCCCGGTGCGGTGAGGACATCGCCGTGGTTGTCCACCACCGTCACGTCGGACGACGACAGGCCGGGGACGGACGACGCCGCCAGGTGCACGACCGCGCTGACCTGGCCTGACGAGAGCGCGGTGCCCGGCGAGAGGTCGACGAGGATGGAAGCCGTCGTGGCCTGCTGGGTCCCCACGGCAAACTCACTCTGCTGGGGGACGACGAGGTTGACCTGGGCGGACTGCACCCCCTGAATGGAGGAGATGGTCTGTTCGAGCTGGCTCTCGAGCGCCTGCTGGTACTCCACCTGCTGTACGAACTCGGAGGTGGTGATGCCGCTCTTTTCGAGATTGGAGAATCCGACGTTCCCGGCCTGTGGCAGGCCCTGCTGCGCGAGGGCGATCCGCTCCTGATCGACATCGGCGGCGGGCACGAGGACCGTGGAGCCGCCGTCCGCCAGCTGATAGGGGATCTTCTGGCTGGCCAATTGCTGCGTGATGGCACCGGCGTCGGATGACTGGAGGTTGGTGAACAGGGGCTGATAGCTCGGCTTGGACTCAGCGCCCATGAACACCACTCCGGCGATGACGACGGCCACCGCCGCCAGGACGGTCATCACCTTCTGGCCGGTCGTGAATCCGGCCAGAATGGTGGCGGCGCGTCCACGGGCCGTGGACAGGGAGTCGCGGGAGAGAGGGACCAGCGCCATCGTCAGGCCGACATATCCATGATGGAGTTGAAGGCGGTCACCGCCTTGTCACGGACGGCCGTCACCAATTGCGTCTCAAGATCGGCCTCGGTCGAGGCCACGGTGACGTCCGCGATGCTGGCGTTGCCCGAGGCTGCCTGGAGCGAGAGGTTGGTCGCGGCCTGCTGCGACGAGTCCAGAGAGTCGATGGCGTTGCCGAGCACGTTCGAGAAGGAGGTCGATGACGTCCCGGCTGTCGCTTGGGCGGATCCGGCCCCGGAGGCGGCCGCCCCCGATGTGGCTGTTGCGGCCTGCGAGGCTCCGGCGGTGATCGCCGCGCCGATGGAGGGTATGGCCGGGATCACGTCAGGCCTTGATGCTCAGGATCGACTGGTACGCGCTGGTCGCATGCGACATGACGGCTGAATTGGCCTGGTAAGAGGTCTGGGACTGGACCAGGTCCGTCATCTCGGACCCGAGGTCGACCACGGGGAACTCCACGTCACCCTGGGCATTCGCCACGGGGTCCGTCGGGTCGTATTCGAGCTGACCCTGAGCGGGACCCTCGACGACAGCCTGCACGTGTACGCCGTAGCCGTCGCCGAGGGACTGGGGGTCGCCCGGTTCCGCCTGGGCGGCTGCATCCACGTACTGGGCTTGGTAGACCGGCTGCCCCGGGGTGACGCCGTCGTTCATGTTGGCGACGTTCCCTCCGATGGTGTCGATCCAGGTCTGGTCGACGGATGCGCCCGACCCGGCGATGTCAATTGCTTCCCACATGGCAGCTCCTATCCGGTGATGGCGTCCGACAGAAGGGCGAATTGGTCGTCGAGGGCATTGACGACCGTCTGGTTCTGCAGGTCGTTCTCCTGCATGAGCGTCATCTCGGTGGGCAGCGACACGTTGTTGTCGTTGCTGCCCGAGCTGAGGCCCTCGGGAACGGACTGGGCGGTGGCTTCGCCGCCATTTGCCACGGCGCTGGCCAGCGAGGACTCGAAGGAGACCTGATCGGCCTGGTAGCCCGGGGTGTCGACGTTGGCGATGTTGTTGGCGATCGTCTGCTGCTGCTCGACAATGCTGTCAAGCGCGAAATTGGAGGATGCCTATCGACTGGGTGGCGTCTGCCATGGTGCTCTCCTCGGCTCCTCTCGGAGCGTCGGCCGTCCTGGCCAGAAGCCGAGCAGTCCATGCTCATGGTGAACTACGTCCCCTTCGACCCGAGAGTTGCGGGGAGACCGCGTTCGTCTTCACACACGCTGATCAACGAAATGCGACGCCGGGGGTGCCTGCGGCACGTTCGTCCGCCGGTATCGCTGTATCTCGGAGAGCCGGGACGCCACCTCGAGCGCCAGTTGGTCGTAGCCGGCCGCAAGGACCTGGACGCGACCACGCAGCTCGTCGGGAAGGGCGCCTGTCGGTCGCACAGGGCCCGGAGGGCCCGGGCAGCCGGCCTCGACCGCGAGGCGCGACCGGCGAAGGTGCTGGCAAGCCTCCTCCAGGTAGTCAGCCCACTCTTCGAGGGCCATCAGCTCGTTCGGGGTTGGCCACGGCCCGTTGCCAGGCTTCGCGGAGGGGGGCGATGATCCTGCCGCACTCTCTGACCATTTCGGGATCCTTGCGCAGATTGGCATCGACCAGATGGGAAAGCAGGAAATCGTAGAGAGCCAGCAGATCACGCCCTCCGGCGAATCCGTCGGGTTCGAGGCTGTGCTTCAACATGCGGACGATGCGCTGGGCGTGCTGCAAGCGCTCGTTGGTCGCGAGGTAGTCCCGCTCGTCCAAGGAGCGGCCGGCGATGTCGACGTCGGCGGCCAGACGGTCGTACAGCATCACGAGCAACTGCGGGCCGGCGGCCGTCTGAATGGCCTGGCTCCTGTACTTGTCGGCCAGATTGGTCGGAGGCGACATGTGCTCAGCTCCCGCTCGCCGACGATGAAGAGCCACTGGAAGTCGACGACGATGCCGAAGCCGAGGAGCCCGACGACGAGGAGCCGATGCCGAAGGCTTGGTTCAGGAAGGAGCTCTCGGACTGCAGGTGCGACAGCGTGGTCTCCATGTTCGTGAACTCGGCGGTCAAAGCGGCCTGCTGTGTCGCCACCAGTTGCTGCTGCATGGAGATCTCACTTCCCACCTCGGCCAGGGTCCCCTGCAGCCCGGCAATTGTGACGGGGATGATGCCGTTCGGTGCCAGTGAGGCTGTTGCAGCAATGTGAGCCAGGCCTTGTCCGAAGCCTGGGGCGTACGTGACGCTGCCCACTGCCGTGGCGGAGGTGATCCCGGGTGTCGTGACCTGGAGGACGAGGCCGTTCGAGTTGTCGCCACTGTTGAACGAGCTCAGGAACTGGCCCGAGCCCGCAGCGGGCAGGCCATTGATGGTTCCGGCCACGTCCGTCCCCGTGTACGTGGACCCGCCCGCAGTCAGGCCGAGCTGATCGGGACCGGACGAAGACACGTCGAACGTTGCGGCGGAGCCGTACGCCGCTGATGCCAGCTGGAATTGATAGGAGCCGGGGGACCCGACGAGCGCGGCCGAAGCGTCGATGCCGGCCGCGGCCAGTGCGGCGTTCATGCCGTTCACGACATCGGCAATGGTCTCGCCCGCAGAGGCGGCATAGGTCGCGGTGGCCACTCCCCCGGTCACCGTGTAGGCCTCGGCCTGTGCCAGCCCCGACGTCGAGGACGTCCACGTCGATGTGCCGACGTCGACTGCCTGCTGCGCCGACTGCGTGACGGAGACGGTGTAGCTGCCCGGTGTCGTGTTGTCGTTGGCGCCGGCCACGGACACCTGGCCGGCGTAACCCGGAAGGGACGCCGCGAAGGTCCCGCCTTCGGTGAACATCGACTGGACGGCGGTCGGGTTCTTCGCGTACGCAGCCTCGAACGCGGCCTGGTTGAACGTGATCGTTCCCTGACTCGTGATGGCCAGGCCCGCCGACTCCCCGGCCGTTCCGTCCGAGCCGGCACCCGATGTGCCCACGGCCTGGCCGACCGCGGCAAGCACCTGCTGGGCCAGGCCCGTCAGCGACGGATCTCCGTTGAGCGGACCGGCCGTCTTTGTCTGGCTGTTGTATGCCGTGTCGGTGGAGATCGTCGAAAGGAGTTGGTTGGCCGCGCTGACGAGGGACTGGACGGTCCCCGCCACGCTCGAACCGTCGGCGCCGACCGTGACCGTCACCGGAGTCGTGCTGGCCGACACCAGGTTGATCGTGATGCCGGGAAGGAGTCCTGCGAGGGCGTTGGTCTGCGAGGTGACCTGATAGCCACCCACGCCGCCCACGGACACCACGGCGTTCTGCGCCGCCGTCGTGGTGAGGAGGGTCCCGAGCCCTGAGCCCGCAAAGGCCTGGGCGTCAATGGTCGTCGACGCAGCGGTTCCGGTGCCGTTGGACGTCAGCGCCAGGGCGTAACTGTTCGTCCCGACCTGGAGTGCGTTGGCGGTGACACCCACGCCCGCATTGTTGATGGCCGAGACCACCGAGGCGAGCGAGCCGTCGCCGACCGAGACGTCCTCAGCGGTCATGGAGCCGGCGCTCAGGCCACCGGAGATCCCGACCGTCACGGTCCCGCCCGATCCCGAGTTCAGCACGACCGAGGTGGTGCCCGTGCCGGCAATGTCCGACACGGTGGTCGACGTGCCATCGACGCTGATCACCCCGTCGGTTCCGACGACCGCGGGCCCAGCCGAGAGTCCCAGCGCGGAAAGAGCTGATCCTCCCGTGATCTGCAGGGACGCGGCGGATCCCTGTTCGGTCGTGGCGATCGAGAGCTGTCCCGAGCCTGCGGCCGAAGCGGTGAGGCTGCCGCCGGACGCGGCCGCCACGGCCTGGGCCAGCTGGCTCGGCGTGTACGTTCCCGCGGCCAGTGTGACGGTCTGCGCGGCCCCATTCACCGCCACGTCCAGTTCGTCGTTGGACGCCCCGATCGTCGTGCTGGCCGCCAGGCTCGTGCTGCCGGACACGGTCGCCCCTGAGGATGATTGCGTGACGGCAATGGCATGGGTACCGGTGACCAGCCCGCTTCCGGCACCGATGGACGTGATGCCAAGAGCGCCGCCGCCCGAGCCGATGAGCACTCCCCCGGAGGTCACGATGTCATTGGGGGACGCCACCGTACCGGCGGAGATCTGGGTCGATCCAACGGCCAACTGGTCCACCGCCAGGGTCAGCGATCCGGTCTGGGTGCCCGAGGTCACGCTCGCCGTGGCGACCGACGGGTTCGACGTCGCGGCGGAGTACGCCTCGTTGAACGCCGAGGGATCGGCCAGCGCGTCCGCCGATTGCTGCAGAGCGAGGAGCTGGGTGTTGATGGCCTGATAGTCGGCGATCTTGGTGTTGATGGTCGATTGCTCGGTCTGCAGATTGTTCAGCGGCTGCTCGTAGACCGCCATCTCGGCGTTGATGATCGATTGTGTGTTCAGCCCGGAGACCAGGCCGGAGAAACTGACGGGCCCGTTGACCATCAGATTGCTCCCCTCGTGTGCTCGAGTGACGAACCGGCTGTCACGGGAGGGAACCCCGGGCGACGACTGGCGCCGCCCGGGGTTCCCGCGCCGTGATCTCCGGCTGTGGATGATCCGGCGCCGGCTACTGCAGCAGCTTCAGGGCCAGGCTCGGCAGCTGCTCGGCCTGGGCCAGGATCGCGACACCCGATTGCTCGAGGATCTGGTCCGAGGTGAAGGCAGCCGTCTCCTGGGCCACGTTGACATCCACCAGGTTGGCGTGCGCCGACTCGATGTTCTGCTGCGCAGTGGTCAGGTTGGAGGCGAGAGCCTGGATCTGGTTCTGCGTTGCACCGACGCCGGCCGCCTGGCTGGCAACCGTGGAGATGGCAGATTGGACCGCCGTCATGGCAGCCTCGGCCGCCGCCACCGTTCCGATGCTCACCGCCGTGGTGTTGACGGCGAGCGCGGTCGACGTTGCAGCGGCGATGGTGACGACCACCTGGTCGTTGGCGCTGTCGTACGGTCCCACCTGGAACGTCTCTCCCGAGTAGGTACCGCCGAGCAACGGCGTCGTGCCGTAGGTGGTGCTGGTTGCGATCTGGTCCAGCTCGGCCTGCAACGAGGCGAACTCGGACTGGGCCGCAGCACTGGTGCTGGCGTCCTGAACACCCCCGTTGGCCGCTTCCGTGGCCAACGTGTTCATGGTCTGGAGCACCGATGCCTCCTGGTTCAGCGCGCCCTGCGCCGTCTGGAGCACCGACACCGCGTCCTGGGCGTTGCTGATCGATTGCCCGTACCCGTTGGACTCCTCCTGCAGGTACTGGCCGACCAGATACCCGGCCGGGTCGTCGGCAGCCGTCTGGATCTGCAGGCCCGATGAGAGCTTGTTGACCGCAGACGACAGCATGTCGCTGGTGGCGTCGAGGTTGTTGTAGGCCTCGACCGCCGTTGAGTTGTCGTTGATGAGAATGCCCGACATTGTTCCGTCCTCCTGATGACTATTGCCCTCCCGGTTCGAGGAGGGGGAGCTTCCTTGCTCCGCTTCCTTCTACGTCCCGTCCGGACGGCGAGTTCAGATGTCGAAACGGCGCATGACCCGGGGGGAAATGCCCTCAGCCTGTGATCTGGTGCGATGTGCGGGACGACCCGAGCTCCACCGTCGGCCTCGAGCGGCGGGCAGGGTTGCCCGGCGACGGGCCGCCCAACGGGTTTTGCATGATTTGGCTATACGGGCGCGCCGCAGTGTCGATAACCACCAGTGTCACGGACCGTGACAGGCACGCGTGATCGGGGTATCGCGTGGGGTTGGGGAATAGGGAGAAGAGGCACTCCATGTCGGTAATCCGCGAGGCGTTGGTCGGCCGTCCAGGGGCTGATGGCAACGCCAGCGACATTCGAAGCGCCGCCGACGACCTGTGGGCCCGGTACTGGGAGGATCGTTCGCAGGAGCACCGGAACCGGCTCGTTCTCTTCTACGGACCCTTGGTCACCATTGTGGCGAAGCGTTTCGCCCGTCGGTCCCGCTCTGTCGACGGGGTGGAAGAGCTGTGTTCGTATGGGACTTTCGGACTCATTGACGCTGTCGAGCGGTGGGATGCCTCGGCAGGCTTTCAATTCGCCACGTACGCCACACGGCGGATCCAGGGCGCCATCATCGACGAGCTCCGGCACGAGGACTTCCTGCCAAAACGACTACACGCTCGGGTCCAGGTGTTCCACACGACGCGTGACGACCTCCAGTCCACGCTGAGGCGGACTCCGACCATCCGTGAGATCGCGGCCGAGCTGGGAGTCGAGGTCAGCGAGGCCATTGAGCTTCGCGACGAGGCCACCGCTCTCACGCATCTCGCACCGCTGACCGAAGGGAGCGAGGCCTCTGAGGGCAGGATCCTCGCTTCCGCCACCTCGGGTCTCTCGCCGAGTGAGGGCGCAGAGATGGCCATGATGAACGAGTCGGTCAAGGCCGCCCTGCGCCGTCTCACGGAGCGACAGCGCACGGCACTGGTCCTCTATTTCCTGGAGGGACTGGCCAAGAGCGAGATTGCGGACATTCTCGGGGTGGGACGCCCACGGGTCACACAACTGGTCCAACAGGGCCTGCACAACCTCCGCATCGAATTGGGACTCGACCAACCCTCCGACATTGACGAGCTCCTCCCCGATCCGGTGCGGAGGTGACCGCCGAACGACGTGCTCGTTGATCAACGCGGCGCCGGCGCCGCAGCATGCGTGCGCGAGCGCGCAGCACCGACCCCGCCACTGCGGCGCCCCGCCTGCACGCGGGCGTCTATGTCGGTCAACCGGGATCGGACCGCGGCTGCCGCCGCAGACCGGGAGAAGCGGCGAGCGGCGGCTTGGCGGGCGCGCAGGACCCTCGCGGCCACGGCTGCGGGCTCCCCCGCCGCTGACCGCAGGAGGGAGCTCGCATGGTCGAGGTCCGGGTCGGACCAGGCTGAACCGCGCGGGTAGCGGTACTCGTCGGAGGGGACCGGGACCGTCACGGATCTGACGAGGCCGCTGTCCTGCTCGGACTGAAATTCCAGGGAGGTCGGCGTCGACGTGACCACGACGAAGGTCCCCCACGTCATCGCCTTGGCTACCGCTCCCAGGCCCCCGTCGGCCCTGTGCAGTGAGAGATAACAATCGGCACCGGCCAGGAGGCGATCCCGATCGACGGCTGACCATGGGTCGAGCTGACGGATCTCGACATCGGGGCGCCCCTCCGCCGCGGCAATGAGCCGGGCGTGCTCGTGGGGGAACCGGTCCGCATGGGTGGTGTCGATAACCAGGCGGTGACCGTCCCGTGGCGAAAACGCACTCCGGTACGCCGCCAGCGCGCCCAACGGATTCTGTCGGGTGAAGCCGATGTCGTAGTCGACGCTCGAGGCGAACACCAGCCCACGTGTCGGGGGGCGGAGCGGGTCGCGATGATCCCGAGAAGGTCTCCCGCCAACGGGGATGGGGACGCAGTGGACCGGCCCACTGTGCACCGCGGCGGCACTCCTTGCTCCCGACGACGTGGGAGTCCATACCTCATGGACCATGCATGACGCCTCCGCCATCGTCGACGACGGCATGTCCAGGTCGCACACCCACAGCCCGATCGTGTAGCGGCCCTGGAACAGGCCCGGGCCGGAATCGAGGACGAAGTCGGTCATGTGGTCCGGGTGCACCACCAGCAGGTTCACGTCGAAGGGGAAATCGGAGCGCCCGTGGTGTGACCACGTCGACCCGAGGTCCCTGCCGTCACGGTGATAGGAGGTCGTCGAGATCGGGACCCCTTCGGCCCGCAGCGAGCTCGCCAGTCGTCGAGCCGCGTCCGCCTCGACGCTCGTCCCCTCGAAGGGTCCGACGATGTTCAGGCCTCCTCGCCTGGTGGTCGCCGCGACGGTGACCACAGGGTCGCGGGCCCGGCGGAGGGGGGTCCGGGTTCGGACACCCGTCGCCGGTCGGGGGACGACGAAGGAGGCCGGCGGGGAGACGCGCCGCGGGAGCATCGCCGGCAGCGCCTCCTCCGCCGGGGCCGGTTTGGCCTGCGATTCGTCTCGATCCGGGCCTGCCAGCGCGGCGAGCAGCCCTGGGGCGAGACGGGCCATCTCCTCTTTGGATGTCTGTGCGGCCCGGGCGTCCAGCTCGTCGAGTGCGCACCGGGCGAGGTCCAGGGCGCGGGCATCGTGGAACGAGCCGTAGAGCGCCGCAGCAGCGCGCGCCCTGACGACGGGATCAACACCCGGGTCGAGCCCGATGGCAACGAGCGGACAGGACGAGGCGAGCCCACGCTGGCGCAACCGGGCCGACCAGACCAGTGCGCGAGCAACTGGCAGCCGGGGTGCCACGCGCGCCGCCGCCGCCAACGGCTCGAGGCGTTCGGGGAATCGGCTCCAAGCTCCATCCAGGAGGACGTCCGCCAGCGGCGCCGGCTGACGCAAGACCCGGCCGAGCATCGGCACCAGGTCGTCGGCACGGACCGATGCCATGATCTCGGCCGGGGAGCGTTTGGCTTGCAGCAGCCAGCGTGTGAGCTCCCCGACGTCGGCCTCCAGCACGCCCTCGGACCTCACGGCATCGAGCACGACATCCGCCGCCTCGTCGAAGCGGCCGAGCGACGCCAGTGCCTCGCCACGGATGGCCGCCACCACGTGCGGCCCGTATTCCATGCCGTCGTCGTCTCGTCCTCGGTTCGGGATACGCGCCAGGACGGCCAGACCTTCAGCGGTCTCCCCCATCGCGAGACGCGTGCGTCCCTCGGCGATGTCGGCCGCCACCTGGCTCCGTGACAGCTGTCGCAGCTCGAGCAACCGTGAGAGCGCCTCGTCGAAGCGGCCGGTACGACCGAGGATGTACACCAGGTTGGTCACGGCCAAACGCCGGGTGATCGGGTCGGCGGCAGAATCAGCCGCCTCGGACAGGCGTACCACGGCCTCCTCGCTCTGGCCGGCGGATTCCAGCGCCCGGCCGAGGTTCATCAACGCATACGAGCGATTCACCTCCTCGTCATCGAGGGCCGCCCACGCCAGTTCGAGGTTGCGGTCGGCTTTGTTCCGGTCATCGAACACCTCCGCTACGTAGCCGTGGTGGATGAGTCGTGAGCCCGAGAGGTAGGCGGTCCGGAGGCGCCGGGCAGCGTCATCGGCAGCACCGACCTGTTCGTGCAGGCGATGCCGCCAGGTCGCTGCGGTTCTCCGGAACACCCGAATCGCGGTATGCACGGAGCGAGGATTGCCCGGACCGTGCAGGTTCTCGATCGCGACGAGATAGGCCTCAATGTCCGAACCGTTTGGGAAGAGCTGGGCCCGCAGGACGTCGGGATCTGCCTGGAGTCGCTCGTCGGCGTCGATGGAGAGCACCCACTCGCCGGTCGCGTGCAGCAGTGCGGCGTTCCTGGCGACCGCGAAGGAGTCCTCCCATACGCCCTCGACGACGGTCGCTCCGGACTGGCGGGCAATCTCCACGGTCCGGTCGGATGAACCGGTGTCGTAGACCACGATCTCGTCGACCGCATCACGGACTGATTCCAGGCAAGCCGACAACATCTGCTCCTCGTCTTTGACGATGAGGCAGGCGGTGAGGAGAACGGGCGGTCGCAGCACGTCGGCGCCCCACTTCTCCTCGAACCGGATGCGATTCTCCCCCTGCGTCACCCGCCAGTCGACGTCATTGGCGTCGAACGAGGCGTGACCGTGATGGTGGACGAAAGAGGCGTGCGCGATGAGCAGCTGATGACCGGCCTCCAGGAGTCGCCGACACAGGTCGTCGTCCTCGAAGCCGCCGACCTCGAACCGCTCGTCGAAGCCGCCCAGCGCACGAAAGGCGGACGTGCGGACCGCGAGGCAGAATCCGATCAGTCGACTGGCCTCGGAGGTCTGCCCACGGTGCCGGGCCCGCCACTGCTCGGCGAATGCAGAGAAGGCGCCGGGATCTGCCTGGGGATCGGGAACGGACGGCGTCTCCTGCCTCCCAGAGACGTTGTCCGAACGGGGACCCACGGCCCCGACGTCTCCCCGTTCGAACGGGGCGACGAGTTCGTCGAGCCAGCCCGCAGGGACGATCGTGTCGCTGTTGAGGAACACCACGACCGCGCCGACCGCCTCCGCTGCCCCCTGATTGCAGGCGCGGCCGAATCCCTTGTTCTCGCCGTTTGCGATGACGTCGACCCACGGATACGCCGCCAACGACTCCCTGGTGGCGTCCGTCGACCCGTTGTCGACGACCACGACCCTGTCACCCGGTCCCAATGTCGGCCGGAGCGACCGCAGGCAGCGCTCAGTGTATTCCCAGGCGTTCCAGGCCGGAATGACGATCGTGGCGGCCGGCCGCCCGGCTGCTGCTTCAACCGCAAGGGGGGTAGCATCGGTGTGTGCCGCTCTCGGTTGCACCGGGTCCATGGCGGGTACAACGTCCCAGGGGTGAACGAAATTGAGGGGCGAGTGTGAAATAGGCGTGTGAAAGAGGCGTGAGTACTAGGGGTGGTCAAACGTTGTCATGTCGATGCTGACCCTGATGGACGTCGATGAATTGCTGGACACCGCGGCAGCGCTCGATTCGTCGACCCCTGCCGCCCGCCTCCGCGGCACGCGGGACGATCTGGTCCATGTGGCCGTGCTGTTGTCGTATGCCCGCCACGTCCTGTCGGTCGACGTCGGAGCAGTGCGTGCCATCGCCGATGCACCGGCAACGGACCTTCAGAACCTCGTGGACGCGATGCCAAGCGTGCTCCTGGAAGCATCCATCGGCGGCGGATGGTCCTTGTCCCCCGATGCGCCTGCCACCACTGCCTCGGCCCGACAGGCCATGGACGGCGCCGCAGACGGGCTGATGTCGGCACACGCCGAGCTGGCCCGTGTCGACTTTCGCTCGCCCGACGCGGTTCGTGAAACCCTCGACGGGCTCGAAGTCCAGCTCGCCATGGTGGCCGAATGCCGCGAGCAGGTCGAGAAACGCGTGCGCGAGATCCAGGCCCTCCTCGTCGAGCAGTACAAGCGGGGTGACGCGGACCCCGACGACTGGGTCCGTTAGGCAGTGCCTGCCTCTGAACACCTAGGTCGCGCTGACGAACGACGAGTAGACGACGATGTTCGAGAGGTAGTGGCCCGTCTGGGGATCGAACGTGCCGCCGCAGGTGACCAGCTGGAGCTCGCTCGATCCGTTTGACCCATAGACCTTCTGGTCGGGGAATGCGGTCTTCTCGTACTGCACGACGCTGGTCACCTCGAAGGTCGCGACAATCCCATCGGCCAGATTCACTTCAATCTGATCGCCGGGCTGCAGGGTCCGGAGCTGGAAGAACACCCCCGGTCCCTGGTAGGAGTCCACGTGGCCCAGAATGACCGCCGAGCCGATCTGCCCCGGGGAGGGACCCGGCGAGAACCAGCCGGGCACCTTTACGCTGGTCGGGACCGCGACGGTCCCGTTGGCGTTCAGCCCCAACGTGGTGAGCCACACTGCGAGATTGATGGACGGGATCCGGACCGCCACCGGTACCGAGCGGGCGACGACGGCCGGTGCCGGAGCGGCTGTCGCCGGCAACGCCGGGGGTCCTGCCCGGACAGCCGCGACCGGCCGCTGCCGGACCGGCCCGGCCAGGGGATGCCGGTGATCGTGGAGCCCGGCAACCAGGCATGTCGTGCCGACGAGAAGCAACAGTGCTGTCAAGCCCAGCAGCACGCTCGCGATCGTCCGGTTCCCCCTGGGGAGACTTCGCCACATGTTCGACAGCGACTAGGAGAGAGGGCTTCGGAGTGATTCGAGCGTCGGCCGGCGCCGGCGATGAAGCGCGAGCACCATGGTCAGTCCCGCTGCGACCAGGGCCGCACTCCCCACGTAGACCAGGACCGAGTCAGTGGATCGGGATGCTCCGCCGAAACCGGTCTGCGGTGCTCCGGTCGGAATGACTGCCGCAACGGTGCCCGACGTACCGGCGACCCCGGTCGTCCCGCCGGCTCCTCCTGCTCCCGCACTCCCCCCGCCGGTTGCACTGGCAGAGGCTCCATTGGTACCACCGGTCCCGGCCGGGGCTGACGTCGGGGTCGTTGTCGAGGCAGCGAAGACATCGGCCACCGCGGCCATGCAGGTCACTGCGCTGCCGCCACCCGTCGCCGTACCGTTGCACTGGTTGATGGTCACGGGATCAGCCGTCGCCGCGCCCGTCACGGTGCAGGCGGCGGTCGGCTCTCCGGCATACGTGCCCCCGCCGGTCACGGAGCCGTTGCACTGCGTCACCGTGGCGTTCGTCGTGCTGCCGTTGGGCGCGCACGCCACCGTGCCGCCCATGCCGGTAACTGATCCGATGCATTGGTCGACCGTGACGCCGGACTCCGTTGTCGACGCCGGCACATTGTTGGTGACCTGGACGTTGCAGTAGACGTTGCTCCCGCCGCCCGTGACGATGCCATTGCACTGGTTGACCGATGTGACGAGTTGCGAGGAGTTCGTCGTGCTCGTCACGGGACCAAGATTGAGTGGGCAGGAGGGATACACAACCCCTGCAGCGGCCAGGCACGCACTGGTGGTCACCGTCGAGCTCGTCGCTCCGGTCGCGCTCGTGTAATTCTCCACCGACACCGAACACGTGACCTGGAATCCCGCCGTGATCGGGAAGTCGCTCGAGTCACATTGGGTGACCGCTGGCGCGCCCGATGCCGCTGAGGCCGGCGTGGCGGCGAGACCGCCCAGCGTCAGCAGCGAAATGGAGCCCACCGCGGCGACGACGACCGCCAGCATCGCCTTGCGCCACCGTCGCTCGACGACCCGGGCAGTGACGGGTGGCTCTCGTGATGGACGCCCGGCCACCGCGATCGGATCGCTCATCAGAACCCAGACGATGTGGGACAGCCTGGTAATACGACCGTGGCCGAAGTTGCGCACGATTCCCCCTCTTCACGGACCGCCGAAGGCAGCCCTTGTAATATGGGAAAGAATATGCTTTAACTTAATTACATGCAATCTATTTCAGATTATAAGTCCGACAATTGTGACTAACTGGAACTTCCTCACGAACCACGGGCGCGCGCTGCTCTGCATCGCCGAGAACCCCGACGTCCGCATCCGCGATATTGCGACGAGCATCGGCATCACGGAGCGGCGCGCCCACGGAATCGTCACCGACCTCACGGACGCGGGCTATCTGATCAAGTCCAAGGAAGGCAGGCGGAACCGCTACGAGATCCAGTCGCACCTTCCCGTGCCCGAACCCACCGCACGCGAGCGTGCGATAGGCGAGGTGCTCGATCTCCTCGGTGGTCGGCCCCATCAGGGCGAGGAGAGGCCCGCCGGAGGGCGTCAGAAGTCCTGACCGGAGATGCCACGCTCAGACGTCATCGCGTCCACCATTTCGCCCAGCGTCTCCTCGCTGATGAGATACGGCGTATAGAAACCCACCCGATCGACGTGGTCACCGAATCGGTGGGTGACGTCGGCGGCGATGTCCTTGGGTGAGCCCACGGCGGTGAGCACGGCGAGCATGTCGTCGTCGACGAGTCCGGGCATCTCGTCCCACCGCCCCGACTTGGAGAGCATGCTGAGCTCGGGTTGGAGATCACCCCAGCCTTCGGCGTCCAACACGGGCCGGTACGCCGGGGTGGAGGCATAGAAGGAAACGAGCCACCGGCCGGCGACCCGGGCGGTCTCGAGCTCTTCCTCGGTTCTCCCGCAGCAGACGATCACCTCGCCGGTCACGGTGAGAGTGGAGCGGGCTCGGCGCCCTCGGCCCAGACCATCGACAATGGCAGGGAGGCTGTGCTCCGTGAAGTGCCGGGCTGTGTTGAACGGCATCACCAGCACCCCGTCACCGACTTCGGCCGCCAGTCGGAGCATCTGAGGACCCAGACCACCGAGTGCGATCGGCGGCGGGCCGTGAGGGTTGGGCCCGGGGTTGAAGAGCGGCGGCATCAGCGTGTGCGACCAGAACTCGCCATGGAAATTTAGCGCGTCCCCCGTCTCCCACGTGGCGAAGATGGCGCGGAGGGCTCCCACCATCTCGCGCATGCGCGGCGACAGGGCGATCGAACGGCGCGCCGTATCGCTTCTCGACCTGTGCCCGGATCTGGGAGCCGAGTCCCAGTGAGAAGCGACCACCGCTGAGCAGCTGAAGGTCGTAGGCCTGATGGGCCAGCTGCACCGGGTTGCGAGGGAACGCGATGGCCACGTTGGTGGCCAGATCGAGCGTGGTCGTGACCCCCGCCGCCAGAATCAGGGGAGTGAACACGTCATGCGGTCCCTCGAACGTGAAGGCACCGTCCACTCCGAGCTGCTCCAGTCTTCTGGCGTGAGCCGGCGCCTCTTCGAGCCCCGACAGCATGGTGTCGAACTTCATGCACTCTCCCTCTGTCCCAGCTTGCCCGTTGGGCATGGACGATGCGGCATCTGGGGCGTCACACACAGAGCGCCGGTCCCGATGCTGGTTGCAGCACCCTCTGTTGACGCAGCCCCGCCGCATGATCGGCGCCCGCCCGGGTACGGGACGAGGTGCGAGGTGACCCTGCCCGCGCCCCTCCCCCGATCCAAGGAGCGTCCGTGAGGTTCCGACCGATGAAGCCCATCCCCGTGGCGGAGCCCACCCGCGTCCTTGTCCGCCGGCCGCGGTTCCGGCACGCCGTCGCAACGGGGTCCGGGGCGGCCGTCGCCCTGATCGTCGGCTCGTCGGTCGTTCCTCGCCACGCCCATACCATTGCCGGTCGAGCCGTGCTCGATATCCCCGCCGTCGTCTTCCTGCTGCTCGTCGTGGCGTGCGCTCGATCCAGTGCGGCGGAGCTCGACGCTCTCGCCCGCTGGCGCGGTGGTCAGACCGCCGGCTCGGCCATTCGCATGCTGGTCACGGGCTTCGGCTACGCCGTGGCCTTGCTCGGCATGCTCTCCATGTTGTCGATCTCCATCGGCCATCTGCTGCTGGGCGGTGCCATCGCCGGAGTCGTCATCGGCATCGCGGCCCAGCAGAGCTTGGGAAACGTGTTCGCCGGGCTGGTCCTCCTGATGGCTCGGCCTTTTGCAGTCGGCAATCGCGTTCGCGTGCGATCGGGGGCGCTCGGTGGCGAGTTCTACGGCATCGTCACCTCCATGAGCCTCACCTATGTCTTCGTCCTCACTGAGGAGGGGATGCTCAAAGTCCCCAATTCGTCGTTGCTGGCGGCGGCCGTCGGACCGTGGGACCGCCCTTCGCACGTCCCCTCCGGCCATGCCCGGGCCGAGTCGTCCCTGTCCGATGCCGGGCGAGGGGCCGGCGTGCCCAGCGAATCGCGCTAGAGGTCGAACGTCTCCCCCGGCTTGCGGTGGATCGTGAGTGCCGCCACGATCGCGCCGGCCAGTATCAGGCTCCCGGACAAGGCCAGCGCCTCGTGGAGCCCCGAACCGAATGCGTTGTATGCCGCGTTGACGACCTTGGTGGCGATATGCGCGACGGCGGCGTTCTTGTTGTGTTCCGCGTTTGTCGCCGCGCCCCCACTCGACGCCCCTCCGGTCTGGATCGCGTGCTCCACCAAGCTCTGGAAGCTCGGTGGGATCCCGATCGCCTTGAGCCGTGCGGCGAGGTCACCGGTCAGCTTGGCGTTGACGATCGCGCCGAGAATGGCCACACCGAACACGGCTCCCATCTCGCGACTGGTGTTCGTCGCCGACGCGGCCATCCCCGAGCGTTCCGGTGGCACCACGGTGAGAGGAACCGATGTCACGGGCACCAGGAGCATGCCGATGCCGATTCCGGCCAGTGGGAGCACCCAGCCAAGGGTTCCGAAGTCGACCGTCGGAGAAAGCACCGCGTTGGCCACGAGAATGCCGCCACCCGCGAGCACGCAGCCGATCGTCATGGGCCAACGCGGGCCCACGTGTGCCACCAGCGGTCCTGTCACCGCTGACGCAATGATCAGTCCTGCCGCCATCGGGAGGAAGTCGATCGCGGTCTGGTACGCCGACGCATTGGCGACAACCTGCAGGTACAACGCCGTGAAGAAGAAGATGGAAAAGGTGCCGAAGTACGCGACGAATGCCACGAAGTTGGACCCGGCGAATGGCGGCAGTCGGAACATCGACAGGTCGAGCATCGGGGTCGTGACGACCTTCTCCGTGATCACGAAGGCAATGCCCGAGAGGAGGCAGAGGGCGAACAGGCTCAGGATCCAAGGGGCGGTATAGCCCGATTCCTCCCCCTGGATCACGGCAAATGAGAGACAGGCCAGGAACCCCGCACCGAACACGAAGCCCAGGACGTCGATGCGGCGCCCTTGACGGTCCGATGTCTCCGGCACGGCGACGGCCGCCAAGACAAAGGCGACCGCGCCGAACCCCAGGTTGAACCAGAAGATCGCCCGCCAGCTCGAGAACCCGACGAGGAAGCCGCCGATCACGGGGCCGAGCGCCAACGCCAGGCCCGACACTGCGGCCCAGACACCGAGCGCGTCGGCCCGTGTCTCCCGATCGGGGTACACATGCCGGATGATGGACAGGGTGCCGGGCTCGCTGGCTGCAGCACCGACGCCCATGACGACGCGGCCCGCGATCAGCCAATCAACGTTCCCGGCCAGCGCGGCCATGACGGAGCCGCCGCAGAAGATGGCAACCCCGACCAGCATGACGCGCTTGCGCCCGAAGATGTCCCCGAGCATGCCGGCCGCCAGCATGAAGCTGGCGAAGGTCAGCGCATAGCCGTTGACCACCCACTGCAGCGAGGTGACGCCCGCGTGCAGGTCGCTCTGGACATTGGCCAGGCCGACGCTGACGACCGTGTTGTCCAAGAAGGTGAGAAAGAGCACGCCGCACAAGGTGGCGAGGGCCAGAGCCTGCGCAGCGGAACCGAGCCCACCCTTCTTGATGTCGAAACCGGCGGGCGCTCCGTCGCTTGCCTGAGAGGAGCCTGGACCTCCCTGCGTCAACACCGAGGGTCCCGACTCGGCGGCCCGGCACGAGCGCACCGCCTCCGTGGTCTCATGCGCACGAGTTTTGCGTACCCAGGGTGCGGGTAGTGGAATCCCAACGGGATACCGCTGGGAGCGGGCGGTGCGACGCCGACGCTCCTGCGGTACGCCCTCGGGCGTGTCCGTGGATTCGATGTGCTCAGCTGAACGCGTGGAGGGTCGGCGGTGGATGTGGAGATGACCGATCGCGGGCACCGGCCGTGACCGACGCCAGTGACGATCTGGCGCCCTTCTTCGATCTGATCGACTACCCCTACTACGTGGTTACCGTCAGGTCACCCGAAGCGGACATGAGCGGATGCCTCGCCGGCTTCGTGACCCAGTGCAGCATCGATCCGCCCAACTTCATCGTCTGCATCTCGAAGGTCAACCACACATTCGGCGTCGCCGCGCACGCGGAAGGGATGGGGCTCCATCTCCTCGGCCGGCACCAGGCCGAGCTCGCCCGCCTCTTCGGCGAGGAGACCGGCGACCTCGTCGACAAGTTCGCATCGGTCGATTGGCGGCTCGGCTCCACCGGAGCGCCGTTGCTGGTGGAGGCGGCGGTGAGCATGGAGGGTCAGATCCTCGGGCACTTCTCAGTGGGCGATCATGAGGCGTTCCTCATGCGGGCCATTCGTGCCACCGGCAGCGACCACTCCGGTCTCCTCACGTTCAGGAACGCGCCTCCGATCCACCCCGGTCACCCGGCCTGACCGCTCCTCCGGTCCCTCGAAGCTGAGGGGCTGCACCAGGCGCATCATGTTGCCCGTGTCGTCCCGGAGGTGCCTCAATCCCGTAGAGGCGTGCGGCCCCCGCAGCGTTCAGCGGGCGGCTGCCGCCTCCGCGACCCATGCGGGCAGGCGCGCCGGCCGGCCCAGCCCGTCCACACACCCGTGCACCGTCACTGCGGTCGCCCGGGGCTCGACGCCAACCGCCAGGAGGTACGCGATCTGGAACGTGGCCCCGCGGACGGCGCCGATCCGCAGGGACACATCCACCTCGTCGTCGAAGCGCAACGCCTGGCGAAACTCCACCGAGACCTCGAGGACGGGGAATTCCCGGGCATCGCGGGGTTCCCCGGCCCGTACCGAGTCGTACGGATGCCCGATGGCACGGAGGTACTCGACCCTCGCCTCCTCGAGATACGGCAGGTACGCCGCGTGGTGGATGATCCCCATCGCATCGGTCTCCGCGAAACGCGTGCGCAACCTGTGCGTGAACGTGTAGTCCGCCACATCGCGGCTGGGCTCCAGGGACCGGCGGGCCACGATACGACGGCTATTCCTCTGCCGCGCCAGCGGACGGCAGGCGACGGCTCGACGCCAGCCGATTCACGCGGTCCTGATTGAAGATGGCGAACTCTCCGTCCGCCTCGACCGTGACCACACCACCCTGCACGATGCGACCCTTGCTGAAGATACGGCGTTCGGTGACGTCCGTCACCCACCCCTCGAAGACGGCCTCCTCGTTCGTGAGCGTGGGACGCACGTAGCGCAGGGCGAGCGACACGGTCGGTCCGACAGCGCCCACAATCGCATTGGCGGCCGTCAGGATGATGTCGAAGGTCGCGGCGAGCACCGCGCCGTGGACACAGCCGGGAGCCCCTTCGTACGTGACGTCGAAGACGGCGCGTCCGAGAGCCTTCGGAGGGTCGAAGTCGAGGACGACCGGCAGCGCCACCGGATTGAACGGCCCGACCACCACGTCGTAGGGCATGGCTCCTCCGAGGGGCACGTCCTTCGGCGGACCGTCCTCCTCGGGCGGGATGAACCGAGGCAATGGGTCCGCTGGCAGGTGGGTCTCGAGCTCGTCGGCGACAGCGGCCAGCTGCGCGCTGAACCGGGTCGTCTCGCCCGCCGGCGGGGCCGCGCTGACCGAGAGCCGGATGAGGCGGCGCAGGACCTCAGCCAGTTCGAGCGCTTCGGGCTCGCGGTCCCGCAGGCCGGGATGGTTCTGGAATGACGTCGGCCTGGGGTCGGGCGTCAACACGGCGGGAAGAGTACTGCCCGTGTTCGGTTCGACGACATTCGGTGGTCGTCGAGCGCCCGCGAAGGCGACCGTTCTCTGCGACCGTTCTCTGTTTGGGCGCCGTTGCGCGCTCATAACATGGGCGTGTGACCCCTGAGCATGCAGTCCACTTCACCTCCGGCAGCCCCGAGACCGTTCTCGACCCTCTCGATCCGGAGCTGGCGGTTGCGCTCGACGCAGCCCGGTCCCTGTCTCCGGACCGTCGTCGGCAGGCGGTGGCGGCGGTGGCGGCGCGGGATCCCCACTGTCTGCAGGCCTGGGCGGACCTGGCTGAGCTGGCCGAGGACCCCATCGATCGCTACGCCTTCGCCCGGGTGGGCTACCACCGCGGGCTCGATGCCCTTCGGGCCGCCGGCTGGCGTGGCTCGGGATACGTGCGCTGGCGCGACGAGCCGAATCGCGGCTTCCTCCGCTCCCTGCACATGCTGCAACTGGCGGCAGGGTCCATCGGCGAGGTCGACGAGGAGGCCCGCTGTGACCTCTTCCTGCGCCAGCTCGACCCCGAGTGGGGCACCCGGGAACGCTGACCCCGCCCCGCCGGCACGCGGCGAGGATCCGCCGTACGTAGTTAGAGTGTCTAACTGTATGATTGTCGAAGTGTCTGTCACCTCACCCCTCTCCACTGCCGCGGCATCCGGCGGCAAGGCCGGCTCCCGCTCCACCCCGAAGACCGGCGCAGCGCCCCCCGTCCTCGGGACGTACGGCCGCGTCGCCGCATGGCTGTCCAAGCGGGTCGAGGTCGCATTGGCCCAGGTCGAGCTGACCCTGCCCCAATACCGGGTCCTCGGGATCCTGGCCGAAGGTTCTGCCGCAGCCTCGGGCCTGGCCGACCGTCTGGCCGTCCGACGGCCCTCCATCACGGCGCTCGTCGACGGCCTGGTGGCTCGTGGGTTCGTCGACCGGCGCCAAGAGGACACCGACCGGAGGCGGGTGGAGCTGCGCCTGACACCGGACGGCGTGGCGACGCTGGCCCGCGCCGACGCCGCCGTGGACGAGTACCTGGTGGCCATCGCCGGCCACCTGCCCGACAAAGAGGAGGCCATGGCCCTGCGGTCGCTCGAGCTCTGGGCCCGGGCGATGGTCGAGTCCCGCCAGGGACCGCGGCACGGCTCCGACCACGCGACGGCGGGCGCGGCAGAGACTCCGGCGCGTCGGAAGGCCCAGCGATGAGCACCACGGAGGACAAGCTGGGCGCCGCCGACGTCGACGTGCAGCCCGCAGCGGGAACCGCGGAGACGGACGCCCGCGACGGCGTTCGGCAGCTCCCCTTGGCGGCCTACGTCCCGATGGGGGTCACCAGCCGCTATGCCGCGCCGAAGGCCAAGGTCGATCCCGATCGCTCCAAGGGGTGGATCAAGCGCGCCACACCAATCGTCATGGCGCACCGGGTGCAATTCTTCAGCGCGCTGATCTTCTCGTTCCTCGGCCTGATCATTCAGGTGTGGATCCCCAAGATCCTGCAGAACGGCATCACGAACGCGCTGATCAACCGCACCCAGCCGCTGCACAACTACGTCGAGCTGATCGCCGTGCTGGCTCTGGCCACCGGAGTCTTCGGCTACATCTCGCGCAACAACCTCTTCAAGGTCGCCTACGCCATCGAGTTCGACCTGCGCAACATCCTCTACGAGCACTTCACCCGGATGTCGTTCCCGTTCTACGACCGGGTGCAGTCCGGCCAGCTGATCTCGAGGGCCAACTCGGACATCCGCTCCGTGCAGATGTACCTCACCTTCGCCCCCATGATCCTGGTGCAGTGCTCCATTGCGCTGGTCGCCTTCGGATTCATGCTGTCAATCAGCGTGCCGCTGGCCTTCGTGGCCATGGCGGCCATGCCGTTCATCTACCTCGTCGGCGTCCGGATGCGGAAGTCGCTCTTCCCGGTGTCTTGGATCATCCAGGCCCGACTGGCCGAGGTGGCAACGGTGGTGGACGAGAACGTGAACGGCGTGCGCGTCGTGCGCAGCTTCGCCGCCGAGCAGCAGCAGCTCCGCCAGTTGGCAACGGCTGCCGACCGGGTGCAGTGGGGCTACATCAAGGACGCGGACCTGCGCGCCCGGTTCGCCCCACTGGTGCAGAACCTGTCGCAGGTCGGCCTGGTTCTCGTGCTCCTGGTGGGCGGTTGGTTCGTCATCCACGACCACCTGCCGGTCGCCTCCATCGTCTCCTTCAACCTGTACCTGATCATGATGCAGGCCCCATTCATGATGCTGGGAATGCTGATCATGATGGGGCAGCGCGCTTCGGCCTCCGCCGAGCGGATCTACGAGATCATCGACGAGCAGCCGACCATCGTCGACCGTCCCGACGCGGTGGACCTGGTCAACTGCCAGGGCGACGTGGAGTTCGACGACGTCACCTTCGCCTACGCGGCGGACAGCCTCTTGTCGAAGCCGGGCGACGAAAACGACGGCCGGCGGGACATCCTGCGCAACCTGAACCTGCACCTGCACCCCGGTGAGACAGTCGCCCTGGTCGGGCGCACCGGGAGCGGCAAGTCGAGCGTGGCCCGGGTCCTGGCCCGCTTCTACGACGCCACGGGTGGTCACGTCCGGGTCGACGGCCACGACGTGCGTGACCTGACGCTGACCAGCCTGCGGGGCAACATCGGCGTCGTCCTCGACGAGCCCTTCCTGTTCTCCGTCTCCATCCGGGACAACATCGCGTACGGCCGGCCCGACGCCTCCATTGAAGAGGTCAAGGCGGCCGCCGAGGCGGCCGGCGCCGCGGGCTTCATCAACCACCTCTCCGATGGCTACGAGACCGTCGTCGGCGAGCGCGGCTACACGCTGTCGGGAGGGCAGCGCCAGCGGATCGCCATCGCCCGTGCGCTGCTGGTCAACCCGCCGATCCTGATCCTCGACGACGCCACCAGCGCCATCGACGTCAAGGTGGAGCAGCGCATCCACTCGTCCCTGCGCATCCTCATGGAGGGACGCACGACGCTGATCATCGCCCACCGGCTCTCGACCATCAGCCTGGCCGACCGGGTCGTGCTGCTCGACGGCGGGCGCATCGTGGCCGACGGGACGCACGCCGAGCTCCTGGCCTCGACACCGCTGTACGCCGAGGTGCTGGCCCAGGCGGCCAGCGAGGAGGACGCCGCCGAGGAGAAGGCCGCCGGCCTGGTCGACGACCTCGGCCTCGACGACATGGTCCTCGAGCCGGAGGGCGTGGCGCTGGCGCCCGAGGACGGGCTGCTCCAGTCCGACGATGACGAGCTCGAGCCCGAGAAGGGTGCGATCTGATGTTCGGTGCTGGTGGAGGGCCGCCCATGGGTGGTGGCGGGGCGCCGGGAGCGGCCCAGAACGGTTTGCCTTTCGGCGGCATCCCGCACGAACTGCAGGCGGGCGTCGACCTGCTCCTCAAGGACGAGCCCGACCGCGGCGAGTCCGACGCCGTCTTCACCCAGCTGCCGTCGGCGCACGAGTCCAAGAAGCTGACGCTCACGACACTCCTCATGGAGTACCCGGGCATGTGCGCGGCCGCGGCCCTGCTGGTGGGGATCATCGCCCTCTTCACCCAGCTCGGGCCGAGCTTCGTGTCCTACGCCATCAACCACGGCCTGACGGGGCCGACGAAGGCGGACCCCACGGCCCACTACGACTTCGGCGTCGTCGTCCTCATGGCGGTGCTCTACCTGATCTCCATCATCGTCTCGGCGGGCGCGCAGTACGGGCAGGCCCGGGTTACGGGCAGGCTGGCGTCCTGGGTGATGAACGATCTGCGGATCAAGGTGTTCCGGCACCTGCAGCGGCTCTCTCTCGACTTCTTCACCGAAGAGAAGGCCGGCGTCGTGATGAGCCGCATGACGAGCGACATCGAGAACCTGCAGCAGCTGCTGCAGGACGGTCTGGCCCAGTTCGCCATTCAGGGCTTGACCATGGTCGTCATCACGGTGTTCCTCTTTGCCACGAACGCCACCCTGGCCGCCATCACGGTGTTCGCCGTCCTCCCCCCGCTGGTGATCATGTCGATCTGGTTCAAGCGTGCGTCCGAGCGCGGCTACGACAAGGTGCGCGACGGCATCGCTCTGGTCCTGGCCGATCTCTCGGAGAGCCTGCAGGGCGTGCGCATCGTCAGCGCCCACAACCGTCAGCGCTACAACGTGGAGACCCACCGCGACATCGTGGGCTCCTACCGCGACGCGAACAACTACACGGGACGCATCAACGGAATTTACGGACCCGGCTCGCAGGTCATCAGCGTCTTTGGTCAGCTGCTCATCCTGGGCATCGGCGGCGCCATGTACCTGCACCACCCGCAGGAGATCAACCTGGGTGAGCTGACCGCCTTCTTCCTCTATGTGAACCGGTTCTTCTCGCCGATTCAGCTGCTGGTGCAGCAGTACAACACGTTCCAGCAGGGGCGGGCATCGGTGTTCAAGCTGCGCGGCCTGCTCGAGACGGAGCCGTCGGTCCTCGAGGCCCCCGACGCGGTGGAGCTCCCGCCGATCAGGGGCGAGATCCGCTTCGACCACGTGTCGTTCGGCTACGACCCCGCCGTGCCCGTGCTGCACGACGTCGACCTCACCATTGCGCCCGGCGAGACGGTGGCCTTTGTCGGTGCCACCGGCGCCGGCAAGTCGACCATGGCCAAGCTGGTGACCCGCTTCTACGACCCGACCGCCGGCCGGGTGCTGATCGACGGGTACGACCTCACGGGCGTCACGTTGGCCTCGCTGCGCTCGCAGCTCGGTGTCGTGCCGCAGGAGCCCTTCCTCTTCGCCGGGACGATCCGGGACAACATCTCGTTCGCCCGGCCGGGCGCCCCCGACGACGAGGTCTGGAACGCGGTGCACCAGGTCGGGCTGGGCGAGCTCGTGCACCGGCTCCCCTACGGCCTCGACACCCCCGTCCACGAGCGGGGTCAGTCACTGTCCTCCGGCGAGCGTCAGCTCATCGCGCTGGGCCGGGCCTTCATGGCCGAGCCCCGTGTGCTCGTGCTGGACGAGGCCACCTCCAACCTCGACCTGAAGTCCGAGACGCTGGTGGAGGCGGCGCTCGACGTGCTGCTCGAGGGCCGGACCGCCGTGCTGATCGCCCACCGCCTCTCCACCGCCATGCGCGCCGACCGCATCGTCGTGGTGGGAGACGGCAATTTGCTGGAGGTCGGATCGCACGCCGAGCTGGTCGCACTCGGCGGGCACTACGCCGAGATGTACCACACCTGGATCAACCAGTCCCACGCCGCTTAGCGGCCCGTGGCGGTGCCTGGCACCATGTCTGCATGCCCGAGAACTATTTCGTGGGTTCGGTCGCCTCGGGCTACAAGGCCAAGTGGCCCCACCTCTTTGCTCCGGCCGTCGTCGACCCGGCGGTCGACTTCCTGGCGGCGCGCGCGGGTGCCGGGCCTGTGCTCGAGCTCGGTCTCGGCACCGGACGGCTGGCCCTGCCGCTCAGCCGAACGGGCCTCACGGTCCACGGGATCGAGCTGTCCTCCGACATGGTGGCGCAGCTGCGGAACGAAGAGGGTGCCGACGCCGTCAGCGTGACCATGGGCGACTTCTCCACGACCGCGGTCCAGGCGTGCCGGGGCTCCGTGACCCTCGCCTACCTCGTCCGCAACACCATCATGAACCTCACCACACAGGACGCACAGGTCGCCTGCTTCGCCAACGTCGCCGCACACTTGGCGCCGGGGGGCGTCTTCGTGATGGAGGTCATGGTGCCCGAACTGCAACGACTGCCACCCGGCGAGACCGTGCGCGCCTTCACGGTGACCCCGACCCACGTCGGATTCGAGGAGTACGACGTGGCCCGGCAACGGTCGACCTCCCACCACTACTGGATCGATGACGACAGAGTCGAGACCTTCTCGGCACCGTTTCGCTACGTGTGGCCTGCAGAGCTCGACCTGATGGCACGTCTGGCTGGCATGTCGCTGCGCGAGCGCTGGAACGACTGGGACCAGTCGCCTTTCACGAGCGACAGCCGCAGCCACGTCTCGGTGTGGGAGTTGCCACCCGAGCCCGCGGGTACCTAGCCGCCCACCCCAATGATGGCCACGGTGTTCTCGTCAGGGTCGAACACGGTCGCCTTGCGCCCGCCACCGACCGCCTCGACCTTGGCCGGCCTGATGCCCCGTCCGGCGAGCTCGGCCATGGTGGCGTCGAGGTCGGCGACCGAGAGGGCGACCAGAGCGTTGCCGGCCCGGGCGGGGTCCACCACGACGTAGAGCCAGGCCGTCTCTGCCACCTGCCACATGACCTCGTCCACCGCGACCTCGACGTCGGCGGGCCGGCCGAAGAGCCGTTCGAAGTAGTCGCGGCCGGCGGCCAGATCCGTGACGGGCACACCCGTGAAGGCGACCTGGATCTCCATGGGCAACGACGCTACCGAGTCATGCGCCGGCGCGGCTCCACTCACCCAGGGTCGTCCGGTAGCGGGCGTCCCACTCGTCGTAGGTGGCGCGCAGTGATCCACCGGGCCAGTCGGCGGGCAGCAACTCGGGGGGCAACAGCGGGTCGGCCTGCAGATGGCGCAGCACGGCCGCCGAGAGCTCGAACCCCGGCGCCAGCGCCTCCGGGCCGTCGGGGGGCAGCGCGTCCAGATCGCCCGACAAGGCACGGGCCCGTGCCGACCACGCCACCAGGTCCCAGAGCCGGTGCGCCAGCGCCTGGGGGTCCCCGGGCCGCGCCCGCATCAACTCGATGTCGTCGCCGAGCGCAGCGGGCAGCCGTACCGCCACATTTGCGGGACGCATCCACACCCCCTCGCGCAGCTCGGCCAGCCGACCGTAGCCCAGGGCCCGGCGGCGGGCGCCCCGCACCTCGGCCGCGCTGCCGCTGGTCGTCACGACCGCCAGCCACCACTCCCCGTCGTACGGGGTCGTGGCGCCGGCCCGGCTGGCCGACTGGCGCGACTGGCGCAGCACCAGGTGGCCGGCGAGCCGGTACCGGCCCGACCCGTCCGAGGTGGCCTCGCCGCTCGCCACCATGCGGCTCAGCGCCACCCGGGCCCGGTTCTCGCTGATGCCGAAGAGGCCGGTCAGGCGCACGAGCTGGGCGACGGGCAACTCTGGTGGATCCATGCCGAGCAGGGCGCTGGCCAGCACGGACCGGGCCGTCAACGGGGGCGGCGCCTCGGTGGCCGGCGCCGGAGGTCCGGCATTACGTGGTTGTGTCACTTGACTGATTCCAGTAATATAGAGGCCATGGCCAGCACCATGGTGCCCGAAGCGGCCGAGCGGCCCGATGTCCTGCCCAGCGAGCGGCTGCTGGCCAACGGCATGGCCATCCCGGCGCTGCGGGCCGACCTGCGCCGCATCGACAACGTGCGCAACGCGATCTCGGTGGCGGCCGTCTGGCTCTGGGTTGCCCTGGCCATCGGCGGCGCCGTGTGGATCGACCAATGGTGGAGCTATGTCATCGCGTTCGTGCTCATGGGCCCGCTCTACGCCCGCTTCGCCATCCTCATGCACGAGGCGGCGCACAAGCTCCTCTTCACCAACAAGCGGTGGAACGACTGGGTCGGCAAGTGGGTCGTGGCCTATCCCGTCTTCACGCCGGTGCAGCTCTACCGACGGGTGCACTTCGCCCACCACAAGGACGAGTTCGGCCCCGACGAGCCCGACCTGGCTTTCTACTCGCCCTACCCGTGCACGCGCCGAGCGCTGCGCCGGCGACTGTTCCGCGACGCCGTCGGGATCAGCGGTTGGAAGAACTTCGTGCCGCTGGTCAAGAACACCCGCTCCAAGCCGTTCCGCCCCATCGGCCTGTCCATCTTCGGGGTCCAGGCCCTGCTGTGGGCGGCCATGTGGGCCGCCACCGGGCGCTGGTGGATCTACCCGTTGCTGTGGTTCCTGCCGTGGATGACCGAGTGGCGCGTGATCAACCGCCTGCGCTCCATCGCTGAGCACGGCGGCATGGAACGCAGCTCGGACCGCCGGGCGACGACGCACAACGTGCGCCAGTCCTGGCTCGCCCGCTTCTGGATCGTCCCCTACAACACCGGCTGGCACCTGGCCCACCATGTCGACATGGGTGTGCCGTGGCGGAACCTGCCCGCCTTCCATGCCGAGCTGGAGCGGGCCGGGTACGTCACCGACGCCATCACCTACAAGAGCTACTGGGCCCTCTGGAAGGCGCTGTCGAGCGCCGACGACACGACCGAGGTCAAGGCCATCGCCTGAACATTCGGACTCGTTGGCCGCCCGGACCGTGCCACCGTAGTTTCCACTCGATGGCGGACGGGCACAGACCGACCGTGCAAGGGGGCGCAACTCGGGAACGCCCGCCCGTCACCGGCGCCGCCGTGCGTTGGGCTCCGGCCGCCGCCGGCTGTGTCGTCCTGCTCGCCGCCGTCGTGCTCGCCCCGCAGCACGCCCGGGCGGCGGCGGCCCAGGACTGGCCGCCCTTCGTCCTCGTCGCCGGCCTTCTCCTGGTCGGCCTCGTCGCCGAGGGCGACCGTCTCTTCTCCGCCGGCGGCCACGCCCTGGCCCGGCTCGCCCCCAACGGCGTGCTCCTCTACGCCGGCACGGCGGCGCTCGTCGTCACCGTCACGGCGCTGCTCAACCTCGACACCTCGGTCACCTTCCTCACACCGGTCCTCGTCTACGCCGCCCGCAGTCGCGGCGAGGGAGAAGCGCCACTCCTCTTCGGATGCCTGCTCCTCTCCAACGCCGGCTCGTTGTTCCTGCCGGGCTCGAACCTCACCAACCTCATCGTCCTCGGCCACCTCCACCTCTCCGGCAGCGCGTTCTTCGCCCGCATGGCACTGCCGGCGCTGGCCGCCGCCGCCGTCACCGCGTTGGTGGTCGGGGCCGTCCACCACCGCGCCCTGCGCGCCACCCGGGCACCGACGGTCGAGCCGGAGCGCCCGGTCCTCGGCCTCGGCCTGCTGGCCGTCGGTGTGGTCACCGTGCTCGTGCTCGTGCTGCGCGCGCCGGCGCTGCCGGTGGCGGCGGTCGGCCTCGTCGCGGTGGCCCTCCGCACGGGGCGGAGCGCCGACCGTCGCGCCACCGCCCGCTCCGCGCTGCAGATCCTCGGCGTGCCCGTCCTGGTGGGGCTCTTCGGGCTGGCCGTGGCCCTGGGCACCCTCGGGCGGTCCTGGTCCGGTCCGGCCACAATCCTGTCCCATCTCAATGCCTGGGGCACGGCGGTCGCCGCCGCAGCGAGCAGCGTGCTGGTCAACAACCTCCCTGCGGCGTCACTCCTGGCCGCCCGCCGGCCGCCGCACCCCTTCGCGCTGCTCATCGGCCTCAATGTGGGACCCAACCTGTTCGTGACCGGCTCACTGGCCTGGATCCTGTGGCTTCGGGCGGCACGGGCGGCCGGCGGGCGGCCGGATGTGCGTCGGGCCAGCGTGCTCGGCCTGATCAGCGTCCCCTTCGCCATGGCGGCGGCGGTCGGCGTGCTGGTGCTGAGCGGCGCCAGCTGAACCGGCGGTGCGGACGCCGGAGCGCCGAACGCCGATTCAGCCCTGCATGGCGATGCGATCGGTGCGGACGGTGACGCGGATCCGGACCTCGCCCTCCCGGCGCATCGGGTAGGTGTCGACACCGAGGTACTTCTTGGCCAGCGCGTCGATGTGCGCATCGGCCCCGTCGCTGGTCACATCCGTGACCGTGCCCTGGAAGGCGACCACGTTGTAGGAGTCGTCGGGATCGATCACCGTGACCGCGACCCTGGCGTCGCCCTCGAGGTTGCGCGCCTTCTTGCGCCCTTGGGCGGTGTTGAAGACGACGTCGTCGCCGTCGAGGTCGACCCACAGTGGTGTGATCTGAGGCGAGCCGTCGGGGTTGAGCGTCGCCAGCGAGGCGAGGACGGGTCTGGCGATGAGTGCACGGGCCTTCTCCGACAGGACGTCAGCCATCAGGGGCTCCTTCTCGTTGTCGCTGCCCGCGACGGTCGCGGTCAGCCGCAGGCCAGAGTAAAGGCCCGTCGGCCGGCTCAGTCCGGTTCGACCCCGAGCGCCTGCCGGAGCACCAGCGCCGACTCACGCTGGGCGCGCTTGGAGACCGCCGCCGTGGTGACCAGCGCGGACCCGTGGAAGGTGCCGGGGAACTGGTGCAGCTCCACCGAGACGCCGGCCTGCAGGAGCCGTTGGGCGTACGTGATGCCCTCGTCACGTAGCGGATCGTTCTCGGCGGTCGAGATGTAGGCGGGCGGCAGGCCCGAGAGGTCGGTCGCCCGGGCGGGCGCCGCGTAGGCCGGCACGTCGGCCGCGCCGTAGAGCGGGCCGAGATACGCCTGCCAGCTCTGCACGGCGAGCGGCCTGTTCCACATGGGCGAGTCCACGAAGGCCTGCATGGACGCCGTCTGGAGGCGGTCGTCGAGCTCGGGGATCTGCAGCAGCTGGAAGCAGACCGGCGGGCCGCCCCTGTCGCGGGCCAGTAACGCGGTCGCCGCCGAGAGCCCTCCCCCGGCGCTCGCCCCGGCGAGTGCCACGCGCTCGGGGTCGACGCCCAGCGCTCCGGCCTCGGCGTGCAGGTAGGTCAGCGCGGCGTAGCAGTCGTGCAGGCCGGCCGGGTAGGGATGCTCGGGCGCCAGGCGGTACTCGACCGACACCACCACCGCCCCGGTGTCGATGGCCATGACCGCCGCACCGGCGTGCTCGGCCTCGACGCTGCCGATCACGAACCCGCCGCCGTGGATCATCACGATGCCGGGCACCTGGGTTCCGGGCACGGGCCGGGCCGGGCGGTAGACGCGCACCGCCACATCCGGGTCGCCCTCGAAGCCCGGCACCATGCGGTCCTCCACCTGGAGCGCCTCCACCCCGGGGATGTCGAAACGGATGGCGACGAGGATCTCCTCGAAGGCCTGCCGCGCCGCCACGGGGTCGGCCAGGTCCATCTTGGGCAGCAGCTCCACCATGGCCGCCAGCTCCGGGTCGATCACGATCGTGCCCTCCCCTGTCTCTTCCGACTCGACGCGAGCGATGAGCCGACTATTTGGGCTGCATCCGGATGCCGGCGTCGATGCGGATCGACTCGGCATTGATGTAGGAGTTCGACAGCAACTCGAGCGCGAGCGAGGCGAACTCGCTGGAGTAGCCGAGACGGTGGGGGAAGAGCACGTCCTGGCCCAGCTTGCCCTTGAACGTCTCGGCCCCCTCGCCCTCGCCGTAGATCGGCGTGTCGATCAGACCCGGCAGGATGGTGTTGACCCGGATGCCGACGACGGCCAGGTCGCGCGCCACCGGCAACGTCATGCCGACGACACCGCCCTTCGACGATGAGTAGGCCGCCTGGCCGATCTGCCCGTCCTCGGCCGCCACCGAAGACGTGTTGACGATGGCCCCGCGGGCGCCGTCCTGATCGGGCTCGTTGAGGCTCATCTTCGTGGCGGCCAGCCGGACGCAGTTGAAGGTGCCGATGAGGTTGATCTCTATCACCCGGCGGTACTGGTCGAGATCGTGTGCCGAGGCGTAATCGCCGTCCCGGCCGATGGTGCGGGTGGCCCAGCCGATGCCGGCGCAGTTCACGAGCGACTTCAGCGGCGCCATCTCGACGGCGGCATCCACGGCCGTGATCACCTGCTCGGGGTTGGTCACGTCGGTCTGGACGAAGAGGCCGCCGATCTCCTTGGCCAGGGGCGCGCCCTTGTCCTCCTGGAGGTCGGCCACCACCACGCGCACACCCCGCTCGGCCAGGAGGCGCGACGTTGCCAGCCCGAGCCCGGATGCCCCTCCGGTGACGATCGCCGACGTGCCGTTCAGATCCATTTCGCTGCCCTTCCTTGTGGGTCTCCGTCGTCAGCCCGCCACGCGGGCCGCACCTGACGTGCCGGCCAGAGGATAGGGGCCGGTCCGGCCCCGGTCACATCTGCTCGGGCGCCTCGATGCCCAGCAGGGACAGCCCGAGCTCCAGCACGCGCGCGGTGAGGTCGCAGAGCCCGAGCCGCGAGTCACGCACCACGGCGTCGTCGACCAGCACCCGGCACGCCTCGTAGAAGGAGGTGAACACGGTGGCCAGCTCGAAGAGGTACGTGCAGAGCTTGGACGGGCTGCACGTGTCGGCCGTCGCCTCGACCGCCGCCGCGAAGCCCAGCAGGTGCAGCGCCAGGGCTCGCTCCTGGGGCTCGCCGAGCAGGGGCACCGCACCCGGTGCCGGCGGGGCCACGCCGGCCCGCCGGAAGATGGACCGGATGCGCGCATGCGCGTACTGGAGGTAGGGCCCGGTGTCGCCCTCGAAGGCCAGCATCCGGTCCCAGTCGAAGATGTAGTCCCGGGCGCGCTCGGTGGACAGGTCGGCGTACTTGACCGCCCCGATGCCGAGTGCGCGCGCAATGGCGGACTGGCGGTCGGGTGAGAGGTCGCTCGCCCGCGCCTTCAGGGCGGACTCGGCCCGCTCGACGCCCTCGGTCAACAGGTCGATGAGGCGCTCGGACTCGCCGGCCCGGCTCGCCATCTTCTTCCCGTCGGTCCCCAGGACGAAGCCGAACGACACGTGTTCGGCCACGACGCCCGGCGGCAGGTAGCCGGCCAGCTCTGCTGCAGCGAAGACCAGGCGGAAATGGAGTGTCTGCTCGGCCGCCACCACGTAGAGCAGGCGGGTGGCGCCGATGCGGCCGGTGCGGTCGCGCACCGCCGCCAGGTCGGTGGCGGGGTAGCCGTAGCCGCCGTCGGACTTGCGCACGATGAGCGGCAGCGGCTCGCCGTTGCGGTTCTCGAAGCCCTCCGGGAACACGCAGAGCGCCCCGTCGTTCTCGACCAGCAGGCCCTTCTCGTCGAGCTCGGAGACGACGATCGGGAGCAGCGGGTTGTAGAAGCTCTCCCCCACGACGTCCTCGGGGGTCAAGAGCACGCCGAGCAGCTCGTACACCTCGCCGGCGTGCCGCATCGACTCGTTCACGAAGATGCGCCACAGGTGCAGCGTCTCGTCGTCGCCGCCCTGCAGCAGCACGACGCGGTTGCGGCAGCGCTCCGCGAAGGCCGGGTCGCTGTCGAACTGCCGCCGCGCCGCGGCGTAGAACTCGTTGAGGTCCCGCACGCTGAAGTGCTCGGCGTCGGTCGCGCCGTCGACGTCGAGCAGATGCTCGATCAGCATGCCGAAGGGGGTGCCCCAGTCCCCGATGTGGTTCTCCCGCCGCACGTCGTGACCGAGGAACGCGAGCACCCGCGCCAGCGCGTCGCCGATGAGCGTCGTGCGGAGATGGCCGACGTGCATCTCCTTGGCCACGTTGGGTGCCGAGTAGTCGACGACCACGGTCTCAGGATCCTCGGCCGGCGCCACTCCCAGCCGCTCGTCGCCCGCGACCGCAGCCACCTGCCCGGCCACGAAGTCGTCGGACAGCGTCAGGTTGACGAAGCCGGGACCGCTGACCTCCACGGCGGCGCAGATGTCGTCCAGGGCGGCGGCTGCCACGACCGCCTCGGCCACCTCACGCGGCGGGCGCCCCAGTGCCTTGCCCAGGGGCAGGGCGCCGTTGGCCTGGAAGTCGGCCCGGTCGGAGGCCCGCAGCACCGGGTCCGCCCCGGGCTGCACGGTGTCGAAGGCGGCCTGCAGCCGCTGAGAGAGGACGCTGGCGGCGTCGGGCATCCCTCATTCTCGCATGCGCGGACCGGAGCCGAACCCGGGCCCGTGACGCGGGCGCACCGTCAGTCGGCCGGCGCCCCCATGCCCCCGTCGAGCAGCCCGTAGCGCCGGTAGGGACCGAAGAAGCCGTGCTCGAGCAGCCCGTAGCCGACGTGGCCGTCGTAGGAGAATTCGGCCACGTGGTCGACGATGCCGTACTGGGCGAGCCCCTGTACCTCGTCGACGGCCAGGACGAGGCCCTGGGTCACGGGGTCGGGCCCGTGGTACATGCCGTGGCGCCAGTCGGGATCGATGCCGTAGCCGGTACCGATGGAGACGAAGTTCGGCAGCAGCGACCGGCAGGTGATCTCCAGGCCGGCCTCGGGGAAGCGCACCACGGAGTGGTCGATGACACGGGTCCCCGGAATGAGATGGTGCTCGTGCTCCGAGCGGCCCAGGTCCTCGATGGGCTTGCCGGGGTCGACCCACACGCGCTCGGACTGCACCAGCGGCCGCTCGCCGTCGTCGCGCTCGTGGCAGATGTACATGATGGCGTGGTCGTCGAACTGCATGGGGAAGTAGTTCCACATGCCGCCCAGCACCAGCTCGCCCTGGCGGATGCCGTCGCTCTCGGGCTCGCCGACGGGTCGCACGCCCCAGGAGCGGTCGCGCGTCCCCCAGCACAGGTCCGGCGTCACGGGAAGGTCGACGCCGCCCACCGAGAGGGTCCCCGACCAGCACCCGGTCTGGGCCAGCCGTTGGGTGTCGAAGACGACCTTGCCCTTGCTGCGCATGTACTGGCGCGGCTCCTCCATGGCGGGGATGTGGCCCTCCCAGGTCACGTCCATGGCCACGCTGTGCTCGGTGGGCTCGACGACCACCCGGAGGCGGCGGAGCGGCTCGAGCACCTCGACCCGGAACGGCCCGACCGAGAGGTCGCCCCGGTCGCGCAGAGGCGCCGAGGCGCGCACGATGTGCTGGGACCCGCCGTGGCGCACGTCGATGAATGCGTCCACGACGCCGAGGTTGGGGTACTGCCCGTAGCCGAAGATGGCGAACCAGTCACCCGAGCTCGGGTGCATGTTGAAGTAGTAGCGGTCGTAGAAGTTGCGGTCGCTCGTGGCGGGGTGGGCGATGAACTCGGCCGCTTGGTGGACGGGATAGTCGTCCCAGGAGGAGAGGCTCATGTCGGTGTGCTCCGCTCAGCAGCAGGCGCAGCCGCTGCCGCAGCCGCCCGCAACGGGCGCACCGCACATGCCGCCCGCCGGCTCGGCGGCCAGGCCGGTGGTGGCGAAGACGGGGAGCAGCCGGCGGGCCCCCACATGGCCGTCGGGACAGCTCGCCGGCGCGTCGGCATCGGCCATGGGTCGACGCTCGTCGAAGACGGCGTGACAGGTCGAACAGCGGAATTCGTAGACGGGCACGTGGTGGACCTCCGGTGCGGCAGCCTACGCGAAGACCCCGGTGACGTCGCGGGCGGCAGCGCGGGGTGGCCTCTACGGCTGGGAGAAGCCGTAGATGGGGACGCCGTTGTACCAGCTGGAGTCGGCGGGCAGGAAGGGCCCGTCGAGCGCGGTCGACAGATAGCCGTCGCGGCCCGGCCCGGAGTCGCCGCCGACCGTCATGATGGCGTCGTCGGGCCAGACCTCCGTCACGATCCCGACGTGCACGGACGTGGCGGTGCTCTGCGGGCCCGTGCCGTAGAGCACGGCGTCGCCCACGGCCGGCATGGCCGTCGGCGGGAGGTCCCTGCCGTGGGCGGCCGACCAGCCCCAGATGTCACCCGTGAAGGCGTAGCGCGGGATGGGGATGCCCGCTTGCTCCCAGGCCCAGGTGGCGAACAGCGCGCACCATTGCTCGCAGGGACCGTACGGGTTGCAGTAGGGCCCCTGGACGTCGGGGTCGGGGAAGATCTGGGAGGCCACCGCGCTCGCAATGGTGCTCGAACCGGGGAACATCGGTTCGGGCGTCGCGGTCGAGAAGCTGTACTGCCAGGCCTGCGGATCGAGCAGCCAGTACCCGGTCCCCTGGTTGTTCCCGATGATGGCCGAGATCTGCGTCGCGGTGGGGTCCAGCGAGAGGCCCCCGTGCGCCTGCGCGTCGCCGTAGGGCAGCACGACCCCGTTCTCGGTGGCGATGAGGTAGCCGCCCCCGTCCGGTGAGGGCACCATGCCGACGGCGGCGTCGGGCAGGTTGGTCCCGCCCGCGGAGCCGTAGAAGTTGGCGTCGCCGAAGGTGAAGATCCCGCCGTCGGCGGCGACCAGCCAGTAGCCCTTCCCGTCGTGCGTCGGGGCCATGCCGACGATGGGCTCGTTGAGCCGGATGTTGCCGGTGCTCCCGTAGAAGCCGGCGTCGCCGTAGTTGAAGATGCCGCCGTCGGAGGCGACCAGCCAGTACCCCTTGCCGTCGGGCGTCGCCGCCATGCCGACGATCGGCTCGTTCAGGTGCGTGCCGCCCATGCCTCCCAGGAAGGGGGCATCGCCGTAGGCGAACACCCCGCCATCGAGCGCGCCCAGCCAGTACCCCCTGGCGTCGTGTGTGAGGGCCATGGCAACGATGGGCCCCTGCAGGGGCAGTGCGCCCGCCGAGCCCTCGAAGCTGGCGTCGCCGAACGCGAAGACGCCGCCGTCCGCGCTCGCCAGCACGTAGCCGTTGCCGTCGGCGGTGGCGGCTCCCGAGAAGACGGGCGAGTTGAGGGGCTGGGGCATCGGCGGGTCGGTGAGGCCCACGCTGCCGAAGCCGATCATGCCCCCGTCGTTGTAGGTGTGCGCCGTCGCAGCCGCTGCCGCGGGTGCGCCGGAGCCCACCACCAGGCCGGCGACCAGAGCGCCGGGAACGAGGATCGTGGCCACCGCCATGGTCACCAGCCACGGGACCCATGCGGCCGGACCGAGGTGCCGCGGGCCAGACCGGTGGGCACCCGTGATCCCTCCGCCTGTACGCACGACCTCGATTCTGCACGACGTGCTCCGGGTCCATGCACCGGAGGGGTTACGAAGACGTTACGAAGTCGGCCCTCAACGCCGGTGTCGGACGGCGTGCGGCCTCCGCGGGGCCGGAGCGGACGTCGCGGGCCCCGTGTGGGCGGTCCGGTCAGGCCCACGGCAGAATGGGTCCATGAGCACCGACTCGACCCCCGCAGAGCATCCGGACACGTTCGACGCCAAGGCAGACCTCACGGTCGGCGACCGCACGTACGAGATCTTCGACATCACGGCGCCGGCCCTCAGCGAGCGGTACGACATCGCGCGTCTGCCCTATTCCATCAAGGTCCTCCTGGAGAACCTCCTGCGCCACGAGGACGGACCGCACGTGTCGCCGGCGGACATCGTCGCCGTGGCGGACTGGGGTGCCAACCCCGAGGGGCACGGCCAGGGAGCGGGCGACAGCGCGCACGAGATCGCCTTCACCCCCGAGCGGGTGCTGATGCAGGACTTCACCGGCGTGCCCGCCGTGGTGGACCTCGCCGCCATGCGCGATGCGCTGGCCCGGCTCGGCGGCAACGCCTCCCAGGTCAACCCGCTCGTCCCGGTCGAGCTCGTGATCGACCACTCCGTCATCATCGAGGAGTCGGGCGATGCCGGGGCCTACGACACCAACGTGTCCATTGAGTACGGGCGCAACATGGAGCGCTACCAACTGCTGCGCTGGGCCCAGGGTGCCTTCCGCGACTTCCGGGCCGTGCCGCCGGGCATGGGCATCTGTCACCAGGTCAACCTCGAGTACCTGTCGCGCCTCGTGTTCGCCACCGAGGACGGCCGGGCCTTCTGCGACACCCTCGTGGGCACGGACTCGCACACGGTCATGGTCAACGGGCTCGGGGTGCTCGGCTGGGGCGTCGGCGGCATTGAGGCCGAGGCGGCCATGCTCGGCCAACCGCTCTCCATGCTGCTGCCACCGGTGGTGGGGCTGCGCATCTCGGGCGAGACCAAGCCGGGCATCACCGCCACCGACGTGGTCCTGACCGTCACCGAGCTGCTGCGCGACCACGGCGTCGTGGGCGCGTTCGTCGAGTGCTACGGGCCCGGCGTGGCCGCCCTCCCGTTGGAGACGCGGGCCACCATCGGCAACATGAGCCCCGAGTACGGGGCCACCTGCACCATGTTCCCCATCGACCAGGTCACGCTCGACTACCTGCGCTTCACCGGCCGTGACGAGGAGCATCTGGCGCTGGTGGAGGCCTACGCCAAGGCGCAGGGCCTCTGGCACGATCCCGATGCACCCGAGCCGGTCTACTCCGAGCACGTCAGCCTCGACCTGGGGGACGTGGAGCCCTCCCTGGCCGGCCCGGCCCGGCCCCAGGACCGGGTCTCGCTGGCGGCG
This sequence comes from uncultured Acidimicrobiaceae bacterium, assembly GCA_963804055.1. GTDB lineage: Bacteria > Actinomycetota > Acidimicrobiia > Acidimicrobiales > RAAP-2 > Bog-473. The sequence goes on from CAWDOU010000013.1 coordinate 569,422, forward strand.
GCCGGCGACGCCTACCGCGCCGCGCTCGACCGTTCCCCGCGCACGGCCGACACCGCGCCGGCGGCCGCTCCGCACCACCAGATGACGGACGGCGACGTCGTCATTGCGGCCATCACCAGCTGCACCAACACCTCGAACCCCCAGGTCATGGTGGCGGCCGGCCTGGTGGCGCAGAAGGCCGTCGCCCGGGGCCTGCGCGCCAAGCCGTGGGTCAAGACCTCGCTGGCGCCCGGGTCGCGGGTCGTCACCGACTACCTCGACCGGGCCGGCCTGACCGAGCCGCTGCAGCAGCTCGGCTTCTATCTGGTCGGCTACGGGTGCACCACCTGCATCGGGAACTCCGGGCCCCTCCTCGACGGCGTGACCGACGCCGTCAAGGAGGGGGACCTGTCGGTCGTCTCGGTGCTCTCGGGCAACCGCAACTTCGAGGGCCGCATCCACCCCGACGTGCGCCTGAACTACCTGGCATCGCCGCCCCTGGTGGTGGCGTACGCGCTGGCCGGCACGATCGACATCGACCTCACCACCACGCCCATCGGCAACGACACCGACGGCAACCCGGTGCTGCTGTCCGATCTGTGGCCGTCCATGGACGAGGTGAGCGAGACCATACGGGCATCGCTCACCTCCGACATGTTCCGCACCCGCTACAGCGCCGTCTTCGACGGCGACGAGTACTGGCAGCAGGTCTCGACGGCTGCGGGCGAGACCTACGCCTGGCAGGACGACTCCACCTACGTGCAGAACCCGCCCTACTTCGAGGGCATGACGATGACCCCGGCGCCGGTGACCGACATCGTCGACGCCCGCGTGCTCGCCATGGTGGGCGACAGCGTGACCACCGACCACATCTCCCCCGCCGGCTCCATCGGCCCGGCCACGCCGGCCGGCCACTACCTCAGCGAGCACGGGGTGGAGCGCCAGGACTTCAACTCGTACGGGGCGCGCCGGGGCAACCACGAGGTGATGATGCGGGGCACCTTCGCCAACGTGCGCCTGCGCAACCTGCTGGCGCCGGGGACCGAGGGCGGCGTGACGCTGCACCTCCCCGATGGCACCGAGACCTCCATCTTCGACGCGGCCCTGCAGTACGCCGAGGAGGGGGTGCCGCTCGTGGTCCTGGCCGGCCGCGAGTACGGGACGGGCAGCAGCCGCGACTGGGCGGCCAAGGGAACGGCCCTGCTCGGCGTGCGCGCCGTGATTGCGCAGAGCTTCGAGCGCATCCACCGCTCCAACCTGATCGGCATGGGTGTCGTCCCGCTCCAGTTCTACAAGGGCGACTCGGCGCAGAGCCTGGGGCTGACCGGACGCGAACGCTTCGCCATCAGCGGCCTCGACGTCGTGAACAACGGCGAGCTCCCCAAGGAGCTGACCGTCACGGCGACGGCGGAGGACGACTCGGTCACCGAATTCCGCGTAATCGTGCGCATCGACACGCCGATGGAGGCGGAGTACTACCGCCACGGCGGCATCCTGCAGTACGTGCTGCGCCAGATGGCCGGCTAGAGGACCGCCGCTCAGTTCGTCCGTTCGTCGAAGGCGGCCAGGAAGTCAGCCGGCGGGGGTGGTGTCGTCGGCCAGGCCGACGAAGCGGCGCACGATGCCGGCGCCGGCCCGGCTCACGTGCGCCACGTCGGACGCCCGCAGGAAGACGCCGGGCGGCAGGTGCGGCCCCCAGTGCGCCGCCAGGCTGGCGGTGACCTCCACGTGGAACTGCAGCCCGTAGGCGCGGTCGCCGACACGAAAGGCCTGGTTCACGTAGGCGGCGTTGCCGGCCAGGCGCACCGACCCCGCCGGCAGGTCGAAGGTGTCGCCGTGCCAGTGCACGCACGGCAGCGGCGTCGGAGCCGGGCCGAAGACCGGATCGCTGATGGCCTCGGTGGTGAGATGGACCTCGCCCACGCCGTATTCGGGCGCCGGCCCCTCGACCACCGTCGCACCGAGGGCGGCAGCCAGCTGCTGCGCCCCGAGGCAGACGCCGAGGACCGGCCGGCCGGCCTCGACGCCGGCACGGAGGAGGGCGCGCTCGGCGGCCAACCATGGCAGGTCGTCGTGCACGCTCATCGGCCCACCCATGACGACGATCCCCGCCGCGTCGCCCGCGGCCTCGGGGGGCGGCAGGGCGTCTCCGCGGTCCATGCGCAGGATCGTCAGGTCCGCGCCGGTGTCGGCGACCGCCTCGGCAATGGCGCCCGGCCCCTCGAAGGCCACATGCTGCACCAGCAGCCAGGGATCGCCGCCCATGCGTGTCAGGGAATGCGGATGACCCGGAAGAGCTCCGCAGAGCTGCCATCCGGGAGCCCGGCCACCTCGGCGTTGCCGCGTGCCCAGTCGCGGACCCGCTGCGCCGTGGCGTCGGGATCGGGCATCTGGCTCTTGTGACACATGAGCGCCGCCACCTTGCGCTCGACCGTGGCCGTGGTGTCCACCGCCACGCCGGCCTGCTGCCCACCTGGTCCCATGATCCACAGCTCCGGGACCGTCCAGGGCTCGAGCCGCTCGACGTCGAGGAGCTCGGGGTGCGCGAAGGGATTGCGGGCGTCGGGATACACGGCGTCGACGGCGGCCTCGCCGGTGGCCAGGTGGTCGGGGTGGCTGGCGAAGATGAACTCCAGGTTCCGCTCGGGCGACTGCGTCAGGACCAGGTCGGGCCGGACCTGGCGGATGACGCGGCTGATGTCACGGCGCAGCTCGCGCGTCGTCTCGACCACGCCGTCGGGGTGGCCGAGGAACCGCACGTCACTGACGCCCACCACCGCGGCGGCGGCGCGCTGCTCGTCCTGGCGCAGCGCCGCCATGTCGACCCGGGCCATCGAACGGTCCGAGCCACCGGACTCGCCGCTGGTGGCGATGCAGTAGGTCACCTCGACGCCGGCCGCGGTGAACGCGGCGACGGTGCCCGCCGCGCCGAAATCGACGTCGTCGGGGTGCGCCGTCACCACCAGCGCGCGGCGGTGGCCGTCGTCGGGCGTCCAGACCGGGAGCGGCCCACCCTGGCTCAGAGGACGCTCTCCTCGGGCAGGGGGGTCCAGGCGGCCAGGTCGGCCAGGCGCGGGTCGTTGGAGAACATCTCGACGATGGGGATGCGCAGACCCAGACGGCGCTGGATCACCTCCATCTCGACGAGCTGGTTCCACAGCGAGAGGCTGACGACGACGCCGGCCTTGCCGGCGCGCGCCGTACGTCCGGAGCGGTGCAGGTAGGCCTTGTGGTCCTCGGGTGGATCGAAGTGGATGACGCCGTCGACGCCCTCGATGTGCAGCCCGCGTGCCGCCACGTCGGTGGCCACGAGAACGGAGAGCTTGCCGTTGGAGAAGTCGGCCAGTGCACGTTCGCGGTTGGCCTGGCGCAGGTCGCCGTGGATCGCCTGGGCCGAGATGCCCTCCTTGCCCAGGTTCTCGACCAGACGGTCGGCTCCCCTCTTGGTCCGGCAGAAGAGCAGCGACTTCTCCTGGCTGCGACAGATGGCCGCCGCGACCTTCACCTTGTCCATCTGGTGCACCTGGAGGAAGCGGTGCTCCATCAGCGTCACGGTCTGGGTGGACGAGGCCACTTCGTGGAAGACGGGGTCGGTCAGGTACCGCTTGACGAGGCGGTCGACGGCGCCGTCGAGCGTGGCCGAGAACAGGAGCGTCTGGTGCGCCTGGTCGAGCCGGCGCAGCACCCACTCGACCTGGGGCATGAAGCCCATGTCCGCCATGCGGTCGGCCTCGTCGAGGACCAGCGTCTCGAGCTCGTCGACGGCGAGCTCTCCCCGGTCACCGAGGTCGATGAGGCGACCCGGCGTCGCAATGATCAGATCGACACCCTTGCGGAGCTTGGCCACCTGGCGGTCGATGTCGGCACCGCCGTAGACGGCGACGGCGTGCAGCCCGAGCTTCTTGGCCAGCGGCGCCAGGACGTCGTGCACCTGCACGGCCAGCTCGCGGGTCGGCAACAGCACGAGGGCGAGCGGCTTGGCCGGCCGGGTGGCGGGACGGGAGCCCTGGGCCTCGCGGGTGGCCTTGGCCCGCTGCAGCAGCGGGACGCCGAAGGCGAGCGTCTTGCCCGAGCCGGTCTTGGCCTTGCCGCAGACGTCACGCCCGGCCAGGGCGTCCGCGACGGTCAGGGCCTGAATTGGAAAAGCGCTGACGATGCCTTCGTCCGCCAGCGCTTTGTTCAGTTCGGGCGAGACGCCGAGGGACTCGAAGGTCCGGGCGGTCTCGTAGGTATCGTCGCCGGGGACATCGCTGTCCTTCGGGGCGGCGCCGGCGTGCGCGCTCGCTGGGGCATCAACGGTCATGGGTCCCGCTCTCTCTGTGTTCGGCGGGGCTGCGCGCCTTCCAGAGGAGTGAGAGTCAGCCCCGACTCACCGGCCCCCGCCGATGGTCGCACACCCATCGTACCAGCCCAGGAGCGGTCGACGACGCATGCCTGTGCCAAAGTGAGCCGTCCTGCACGACGACCCAAGGAGGGCCACGATGGCCAAACTCGAAGCGGGAGCGACCGCCCCCGCGTTCACCCTGCCTGACCAGGACGGCGAACCCGTCAAGCTCTCGGACTTCAAGGGGCAGCGGGTGATCGTCTACTTCTACCCGGCGGACGACACACCGGGCTGCACCAAGGAGGCGTGTCAATTCAACGACAACCTCAAGACCTTCGAGAAGGCCGGGGTGGCGGTGCTCGGGATCTCGCCCGACAAGGCGGAGAAGCACGTGAAGTTCCGGACCAAGTACAAGCTGAAGTTCCCTCTCCTGACCGACGCCGACAAGAAGGTGATGGAGAAGTACGGGGCGTGGGGCGAGAAGACCATGTACGGCAAGAAGACCGTCGGCACCATCCGCTCGACGTTCCTCGTGGGACCCAACGGCAAGGTTCAGCGGGCCTGGTACCACGTGCGGGCCGACGGCCATGCGGCCAAGGTCCTCGAGGAGATCGCCGAGGGCTGAGCGCACTCGTGAAGACGTGGCCCGAGTTCTCCGCGCTGGAACCCGACGTCGCGTCGGCGGGTCAGGCGCTGCTCTACCAGATCGGGGTCGGGCTCGGCTTCCTGGCGACGACGCGGGCGGACGGCGGGCCGCGCGTCCATCCGATGTGCCCGCTGATGACCGACGCCGGGCTGTTCGCATTCATCATCCCCTCGCCCAAGCAACACGACCTCCGCCGCGACGGGCGTTACGCTCTGCACTCCTTCCCGCGGGAGGACAACGAGGACGCGTTCTCCTGCACGGGAAAGGTGCGGCTGGTGGACGACGCTCGGCTACGGTCCGAGCTCAGCGCCGTCTTCGTGGCGGAGCGGATGCAGCTCGCGGTGCCGGCACCAGCGGAGGAGGACGCGCTCTTCGAGTTCCTGCTGGGTTCGTGCCTCCTGACCCGGACCACGGGCCACGGCGACACCTCACCGGTGCACCGCGTGTGGCGGGACGAGTGACATGACGCCGTAGGGAGGGAGTCGACAATGGGTCAAGGGATCAGCGCCATCCTGACGTTCGCCATCGGGGTGGCGATCAGCCCGATACCGATCATCGCCGTGATCCTGATGCTCTTCTCGCAACGGGCCCGCGTCAACGGCCCCGCCTTCCTCGCCGGGTGGGTGATCGCGCTCACCGCGGTCAGCACGATCGTCTATGTCGCGGCGCACGACGGCAACGTGGCGCAGGCGAGCAGCACCGCATCGGATTCGGTGTCGTGGGGCACCATCGCCCTCGGCGTCGGCATGCTCGCCCTGGCGCGCCGCAATTGGCGGAAGCGCCCGGCGCCCGGAGCGGAGCCCGTGATGCCGAAGTGGCTGGCCACCGTGGAGTCAGTGTCGCCGCTCAAGGCCCTCGGCCTGGGTATCGCACTCGCCGCGGTGAACCCCAAGAACCTGATTCTGACCGCCGGCGCCGCCGCCGGCCTGGCCCAGGTCTCCGGGCTCACGACCACGGACGCCGTCGTCTCCATCGCCGTGTTCGTGGTGATCGCCAGCGTCACCATTGCCGGTCCCGTCATCTACTCGCTGGTCGGCGGGGCGAAGGCGAAGGCCTCCCTCGACTCGGCCAAGACCTGGCTCACCGCCCACAACGCCGCTGTGATGGCCGTGCTGTTCCTCGTCTTCGGCGTCGACCTGATCGCCAAGGGGCTCCCGCCTCTGACCCATTGAGCCGCTCCCGGACGCTGCTGGGCGACTTGACCGGCCTCGATCTGAGGTACATAGTTATCTAGTTACCTAGATAAAGTGAGGTCGGGTGATCGAGTTCCACCTGGACAGCCGCTCGGGGGTCTCCCCGTATCTCCAGATCGTCCAGCAGGTCCGCCAGGCCCTCCGGCTCGACCTGTTGCGGGAGGGCGATCAGCTGCCGACGGTCAAGGAGGTCGTGGGCCAACTGGCCATCAACCCCAACACCGTGCTGAAGGCCTACCGGGAGCTGGAACACGAGGGACTGGTCAGCGCCCGCCCCGGCGTCGGGACGTTCGTGACCGGCAACCTGGGCGGCCAATCGCTGGCGGCCCAGGGCCCGCTGCGCCAGGCGCTCCAGCGTTGGATCGTCAAGGCTCGTCGGGCCGGCCTCGACGACGAGAGCATCGAGGCGCTGTTCCGCGACTCCTTTCGTTCGGCCGCCGACGAGGACATAGCGTGAGCTGGGTCCTCGACGCCCAGGATCTGGGCAAGCGTTACGGCCGCCGCTGGGCGCTCGAGCGCTGCGACCTGCAGATCCCCGCGGGCCATGTCGTCGGCCTCGTCGGCCCCAACGGAGCGGGCAAGTCCACCCTGCTCCAACTCGCCGTCGGCCTCCTCTCGCCGACGGCGGGCACGCTCGAGGTCCTCGGACGCCCACCAGCGGCCGACCCCACGCAGCTCGCGCGCGTGGGCTTCGTGGCCCAGGACACCCCGACCTACGCCCGGCTGAGCGTCGAGGACCACCTCCGCTTCGGAGCGCAGATGAACCCGGGCTGGGACGAGGCGTTCGCCCGAGGGCGCATCGACGGGCTCGGCCTTCCCCTCGACCAGAAAGCGGGGTCGCTCTCGGGCGGTCAGCGGGCCCAGCTCGCCCTCACGGTCGCGGTGGCCAAGCGGCCCGAGCTCCTGGTCCTGGACGAGCCGGTGGCGAGCCTCGACCCGCTGGCCCGACGCGAGTTCCTGCAGGGACTGATGGAGTACGTGGCCGAGGCCGGGATCAGCGTCGTCCTTTCGTCGCACCTTGTGGCCGACCTCGAGCGCGTCTGCGACTACCTGGTCGTCCTCGTCGAGTCACATGTGCAGGTCGCCGGCGAGGTCGACGAGCTCCTGCAATCGCACCACCGGCTCGTCGGCCCCCGGCGCGATCCCGCCGCCCTCCCCGCCGGCCAGGTCGTGATTGAGGACCGTCACACCGAACGCCAGAGCACGCTCATCGTGCGCTGCGATGGGCCGGTCCTCGACCCCTCCTGGGTGGTGGAGGACCTCAGCCTCGAGGACCTTGTGCTGGCCTACATGGGGCACGCGGCGAGCACGCGCCGGGCCCGCCCGGCCATGGAGGTGCTCTCGTGATCGCGTTTTCGTGGCGTCAGTTCCGCCTGCAGGCCCTCATCGGCGCTCTCGGGCTCCTGGTTGTCGGCGCCATCCTGCTGGCGACCGGGCCCAACCTGGTCCATATTTATGACGCAGCGGCGGCGCGGTGCCCCACCGACAACGGCAACGGCCCGGGCTGCATCAACCCGGTCGCCACCACGGACGCCAAGCTGCAGGTGCTCGCCCTGGGCCTGGTGCTCGTCGTGCCGGTGCTCATCGGGATGTTCTGGGGGGCACCCCTCGTCGCCCGTGAGCTCGAGTCCGGCACCTTCCGCCTGGCCTGGACGCAGAGCGTCAGCCGCCTGCGCTGGCTCCTGGTCAAGCTCGGACTCGTCGGCGTGGCCAGCGCGGTCGTTGCCGGAACCCTGAGCCTCATGGTCACGTGGTGGTTCAGCCCCATCGACAAAGTCACTGCGAACCGGTTCAGCCCAGCAGCATTCGGGATGCACGGCTTCGTGCCGGCTTCCTACGCGCTGTTCGCCTTCGCACTGGGCGCGGTGACCGGCCTGTTGTTCCGGCGCACACTGCCCGCCATGGCCGTCACGCTCGCCGGCTTCGTCGTGGCGCGGGTCGCCGTGGCGGAATGGATCAGGCCGCACTTCATGACGCCGGTGACCGAGGCGGTCAAGCTGGGACCGAACGCAGGCTGGGGCATCACCCAGTCCGCTCCGGGGGCCGGCATCACTGTCAGCGCCAACGCACCCGATCTCCCCAACTCGCTGGTGGTCTCGAGCACCATCGTCAACGACGCCGGGCAGTCGCCCTCGGCCTCGTTCCTGCAGAAGGCGTGCCCGCTACCCGGCCTCAACAACCCGCCGGCCGCCGCCGGCGGCGTGCGCAGAGCCAGCGTCACCCCGGACGCCACTGCCCAGCAGGGGTTCCAGAGGTGTGTCGACGCCGTCTCGGCCAAGTTCCACCAGGTCGTCGTCTACCAACCGGCCAGCCGGTTCTGGACCTTCCAGACCTACGAGACGCTGCTGTTCGTGGCCTTGTCGGCCGCGTTGGCCGGTTTGTGCGTGTGGTGGGTGCGCCGCCGGCTCAACTGACCGCCGCTCAACCGACGGCTCAGCTACCCGATGCGCACCACCGCACGCTCAGCGCTGGTGGGCCGGGCACCAGTACGTGGTCCTGCCGCCCACGGTCTCGCGGCGCAAGGCCGTACCGTCGCGGGGACAGCGGCCATCGGCGCCGCGCTCCTCCATCAGCTCGCCCATGTGTGAGCCACCGCGCCGCCCCAGCTGTCGAAGGGTGGCGCGCAGCTCCTTGTGCAGTGCGCGCAATTCGTCGTCGGTCAGTGGCGTGCGCCGGCCCGGAGCGAGACCGGCGCGCCAGAGGATCTCGTCGGCCAGCAGGTTGCCGACGCCGGCCAACCGCTCCTGATCCATGAGGCGCGCCTTCAGCGGCGCAGCCGTCCGGGCGCGACCCGGCCCGATGGCCAAGGCCGCCCGCAGCTGGGGCAACGACACCGTGAGAGCGTCGGGGCCGAGCCGCCCCTCGTCGGGCGCCAGCTCGAGCGACCCGAAGCGGCGCGGGTCGTGCACCAGCAGCTGGCCGCCGTCCTCGAAGGTGAGGCGCGCCCGCACCCACTTGTCGTCGAAGACACCGGGCCCGTACCGCAGCCGGTCGAGCGCCTCGTGCCCGTCGACCACGAGGCCACCCGTCATGCCGAAGCGGACGCCGAGGGTCGGCGCCCCATCGGTGTCGAGGAGGAGGAGCTTCCCGCGGCGCCTGGCCGCGGTGAGCCTGTGGCCGACCAGGGCCGAGCGGAGGCGTGCCGGCGTCGTCCCGCCACGGCCGTAGCGCGAGTCGACCATCCACGCCTTGGTGATGGGGCGATCGAGGGCCGGCTCGGCGCTGGCGCGGTACAGCTCGACTTCGAGGATCTCGGGCACCGGGGCAAGGTATCCGACCGGTGCCGCCCACCCGAATATGGTGGACCAATGCCTCCCGAGAAGCCGCAATGGGCCGAGCTGTTCACCGAGGTCGTGACGTCCGGACTCTGCACGGGGTGCTCCGCCTGCGTGGTCGTCTGCCCGTACGACGTCCTGGGCTACAACGACGAGGACGGGGTCTACAAGCCCTTCCACGTCGACGCCGACGGAGGGCCCGACAACTGCACGCACGGCCTCAAGGGCTGCACGCTGTGCACCCGGGCCTGCCCCCGCTTCCGTACCTGGGAGCCCGAGATCGAGGAGCACAGGTTCGGCCGGCCCCGCACCGATGACGAGGTCGCCGGCATCTCGCGCCGCACCGTCCTGGCCCGGGCCACCGATCCGACGGTGCAGGGCACGGGGCAGGACGGGGGACTGGTGTCCGCCCTCCTGATCTGGGCCTTCGAGCACGACGTGATCGATGCGGCACTGGTGTCGGGACTCGAGGGCGACGGCTCGACCTGGAAGGCGGTGCCCCAGGTGGCCCGGTCCAAGGAGGACGTACTGGCCACGGCCGGCTCGCGCTACACGTACTCGGCCAACCCCTTGGCCTACGCCGAGGCGATCGAGGGCGGGGCCGAGCGCATCGCCCTGGTGGGCATGGGCTGCCAGGCCTCGGCACCCCCGGTCATGCAGGCTCGCAAGGCGGGCAAGGTGGCCCGGCGCTTCGTCCTCTCCGTCGGCCTGCTCTGCTCCAAGACCTTCGACGATGCCATATTCAGTGAGCTCTTCGAGGAGAAGTATGGGCTGGCCCGGGCCGACATCGTGAAGATGAACATCAAGGGCGTCTTCCAGGTCTGGATGCGAGACGGCAGCTACCACGAGGTCCCCCTGAAGGAAGCCCACGCCTGGACGCGGGAGGGCTGCAAGAGCTGCCCCGACTTCGCGGCCGAGCACGCCGACATCTCCACCGGCGGCATCGGGGCTTTCGGAGACTGGACGCTCACCCTGCTCCGGACCGAGAAGGGCGAGGAGCTGTTCAACGACATGGAGGCGGCGGGCGTCATTGAGACACGGCCCATCGAGGACGATCCCGGTGCGGTCACGCTCCTCAACAAGCTGAGCCGAGTCAGTCGGAAGCGCTGGCCGGCCACAGCGGTCCCCATGCCGGGTCGGCTGCCCGCGTCCACCGCCCCCGCCTCGACCGCCTGAGCTGAGGCAATGAGCGAGCCGCAGGCCGACGCATTCGCCGCCCTGCTCGGGATCGAGGTGGAGCGCCGGGGAGCGGGCCAAACGCTCGCCCGCCTCACCACGGACGAGCGGCACGCCAACCCGCACGGCACCGTGCACGGCGCCGTCTTCTACGCGGTGGCCGGCGCCGCAGTCGCCGCGGCGGCGAACGACGCCGAGAGCTCCGGCATCATTTCGTCGGTCCTGGTCGAGTACCTCCAGCCCGCCGCCCTGGGCGATCAGCTCTGCGCCGAGGTGGCGCGGGAGGTCTCGACGGGCCGCGAGGACATCTTCACCGGGACGGTCCGCCGGGGCGCCGGGGGCGACCTGCTGGCCTGGGTCCGCGCCCGCGGCACCCACCGGGCCCGCACGACCTGACGCCCCTCGGGCGTCCCGCCTGATCCCCTCTCTGCCGCCGTGGGCCGGTCGGTGGCCGAATCTGTGGGAACCAGGTCATTGACGCCAGGATCCCGCCCCCGCAGAGTGGGACCCGTGCAGGAGCGCCACATCGTCATCGTCGCCTTCGACGGCGTCCAACCGCTCGATGCCGTGGGCCCCCACGAGGTCTTCGCCGGCGCCGCGAGGGCCGCCACGGCGTCGGGCCGGGCCGGCAGCTACCGGATGACCCTCGCCTCCCCCGGCGGTGGCATCGTCCGCGCCGAAAGCGGGCTCGCCCTCGGGACCGTGCCGCTGCCCGCGGCGTCCGAGCGCATCGACACCCTGGTGCTGTCGGGCGGGCCCGGGGCAGAGGCGGCCGCGGGCGACCAGGCCGTGGTGGACTTCATCCGGCGGACCGCCCCGCGCTGCCGGCGCGTGGCCACGGTGTGCTCGGGCGCGTTCCTCGGGGCGGCCGCCGGCCTCTTCGAGGGTCGTCGGGTCACGACCCATTGGTCGCGCGCCCACCAGCTGGCCGATGACTACCCCGGCCTCACGGTCGATGCCGATCCCATCTACATCCGCGACGGCAAGTACTGGTCGAGCGCGGGCGTCACGGCCGGCATCGATCTGTCGCTGGCCCTGGTCCAGGAGGATCTGGGCGTCGACGTGGCCCAGACCGTCGCCCGCTGGCTGGTCATGTTCCTGCACCGGCCCGGAGGGCAGACCCAATTCGCCTCGCCGGTGTGGGTCCCCCGGGCCGAGCGCTCGACCATTCGCGCCGTCCAGACCCTCGTCGAGGCGGCGCCCGACGGCGACCACCGGCTGCCGGCCCTGGCCGCCGCGGCGGCCATGAGCGTGCGGCACTTCACCCGCGTCTTCACCGCGGAGGTGGGCGAGTCCCCGAGCCGCTTCGTGGAACGCACCCGCCTGGAGGCGGCCCGCCGCGCGCTCGAGGAGACCAGCGACACCCTCGATGTCGTGGCGGCCCGGTGCGGCCTCGGCAGCGCGGAGACCCTGCGCCGCGTCTTCCAACGCCATCTCGGCGTGGCACCCGACGCCTACCGCCGGCGCTTCCGCGCCGACCCCCGTGAAAGGACATCCGCATGACCGACCACCTGCAGATCGCCATCCCCCTCTTCCCGAGGTTCACCGCGCTCGACGCCGTCGGGCCCTACGAGGTCCTGCAGCGCATTCCGGAATTCGACATCGTCTTCCTGGGCCACAGCCGGGGCGTGGTGCGCAGCGAGAACGACATGATCGGGCTCAGCGCGGACGCCTCCTTCGAGGAGGTGCCGGCCCCCGATGTCGTCGTCTTCCCGGGCGGCATCGGGACGCGGGCCCTCGAGCACGACGTGCGGGTGCTCGAGTGGGTGCGCCGGGCCCACGGCGGCACCCTGTTCACCACGTCGGTGTGCACCGGATCGGTGGTGCTCGGGGCGGCCGGCCTGCTGCAGGGCCTGACCGCCACCACCCACTGGTCCTGTTACCGGGAGCTGGCCGCCCACGGTGCCGAGCCCACGCCCATCCGTGTGGTCGAGCACCTGCCGGAGCGGATCATCACGTCGGCCGGCGTGTCGAGCGGGATCGACATGGCGCTGCGGCTGGTCGAGCTGCTGGCCGACCGCACCGCCGCCCAGGCGGCCCAGCTCATGATTGAGTACGACCCGCAGCCGCCGTTCGACTGCGGCTCCGTGGAGAAGGTCGACGACGTGATCATGACCCGCGTCATCGAATACGCCGCGCTGCGGGAATAGTGCGCCATCCGGTTCCGGCGCGGCCGGGCGGCGTCAGCGTCCGTACGGATCGCGCCCGGTGTAGGCCAGGAGCTTGTCCTGCCCGGACGCGTCCTGACCGATTGCGATCTCCGGCTTGAAGATGCCAGGACGTTGCTCGTCGGTGAAGCGGCCGTACATGAACGAGTACGCCGCGTCGGGCAGCTCGGCCGGCATGCCGGTGTCCTGGCCGGTGGACGTGGCGAGGTCCCAGCCGTGCAGCAACTGATCGCAGAAGGCGATGCCGAGTGCGGGGCCCGTCCGCTCCACCACTCCGGGCTCCCCGAAGACCTGCAACGTCTCGGCCCGGGCCCGGTCGAAGTCCGCGCCGGGCTCGTCGCTCAGGACGTCCGGCGGCACCCCTCCGGGCGGTGCCACGTCCTCGCCGCGGGCCGCCCCGACGAAGTAGCGCTGTGTCTGGAGCATGTGGTTCATGAGCGTGCGGACGTCCCACTGGTCACAGCTGGACGGCGCACCCAATTGCGCGGACGCGCCCGGGACCTTCGTCGCGGCCCACGCACTGGCACGTCCGTAGAGGTCGAGCAGGTCGAGCTCCATGGTGTCCTCCCTTGTCGTCCCCGTCTCTTCATACCCCGGCTCGGCCGCGCCATGGCGCGTGCGCAGGAAACCTGCGGAGCCGGGGTTCCCGGTCGCCCCATAATGGGCCCGACCGAGGGAGGGCTGTGGCCATACGAGCGGTGATGTTCGACTTCGGCGGAGTGATCTCGACGAGCCCGTTCGAGGCCTTCGCCCACCTGGAGCGTGCGCGTGGCCTGCCGGCGGGCTTCATCCGCAGCGTCAATGCGACGAACCCCGACGACAACGCCTGGGCGCGCCTGGAGCGCAACGAAATCGGTGTCGACGCATTCGCGACGGCATGGGCCGACGAAGCGCGATCGCTCGGGCACGAACTGGACGGCCGCCTCGTGCTCGAGAAGCTCTCGGGCGAGATCCGCCCCCGTATGGTCGCCGCCATCGACGCCTGCCGGCGTCTCTACAAGACGGCGTGCCTCACCAACAACTTCGTCTCGGCCGAGCGCGTCGTCTCCGAGGAGGTGGCCGAGGTCTACGCGCTCTTCGACGCCATCCTCGAATCGCGCGTCCTCGGCGTGCGCAAGCCTGATCCGCGCTTCTACGAGCGTGCCTGCGCTGCGCTCGGGGTGCGTCCCGAGGAGTCGGTGTTCCTCGACGATCTCGGCGTCAACCTCAAGCCGGCCCGGGCGCTCGGCATGCGCACCATCAAGGTGACCGATCCTGGTCAGGCTCTGAGGGAGCTCGAGCAGGTGCTCGGGCACCCTCTCTTCGCGGACTGAACGCGTGCGCCCGTCAGGCTGACGGTGGCTCGGCTGCCGCACGCGCCCCGGCGTAGCGACCGAACAGGGTGCTGTCGCCGATGGAGAGCCCGCTGGCGTAGCCGAACGAGCAGACTCCGGCCGTGGTGCGGCCCGCCGCGAACAGGCCGCCGATCGCCGCGCCGGTGAGGTCGCACACCTCGCCGTCGACCGTCGTCTCGAGGCCCCCGAGGGTGAAGGGAGCGTACGGCGCCGGCCCGATGCGGAGGTCGACCGCGCCGATCGGCGGGACCAGCGGACGCACCCAGGACGGGTCCTTGTGGAAGACCGGGTCCTTCCCCGTCTCGGCGTGCCGGTTGTAGAGCTCGACCGTGCTCTGCAGCGAGCCGGGCGGCAGGCCGATCTCCGATTCGAGCTGCGCCGCCGTCTCGCAGACCCACGTGGCGGCGAGGCCCATCCAGTTCACCTCGTAGGAGGCCTCGTCGACGATGAGGTAGACCTCGCCGTCCTGTTCGTAGAGGGCGGACTGGCCGACCCGGCCCATGTAGGTGTCCTCGTTGATGAACCGCTGACCCTGGCCGTTGACGAGGACGCCGTGGATCAACGTCCGCGGCGGCGTGATGGGCAGCGAGACCTCACCGGCGTACATGTTGCGGACGGACGCGCCGATGGCCTGCGCCATGCGGATACCCCGCCCGTCGTCGCCCTCGGTCCCCACCTTGAACGTCCCCCGCGCCAGGGGCGGGCAGTGCTGGCGCAGCATGTCGTCGTTGAAGATGAAGCCGCCGGCCGTCAGCACCACGCCGCGCCGTGCCCGCAGCGTGACCGTCTCGCCGAAGCGCTGTGCCTGCACTCCCACCACCCTGCCCTCGTCGCACACCAGGCGGTCGACCCGCGTGTCGGTCGAGACTGCGGCGCCGGCATCGCTGGCGGCGGCGGCCAGGTGCTGCATGAGCAGCCATCCCGTCGAGCGCTTCGTCTTGGCCAGGTGGCCGCGGGGTGCCGGGCGGGCGATGGCGTTGAAGGGGTAGGCGTCCTCGCCGCCCGAGTAGACCAGGCCCTCTGTGCCGGCCGGCGCCATGGACGTGTCGGCACAGAAGCTCGGGTCGAAAGGGACGCCGCGGGCGACCAGCCACTCGAAGTGGCCGAGGCTCTCCTCGCAGTAGCGGGCGATCTTCGTCTCGTTGGGGTCCGGCCCACAGGCCGCCATCATGTAGCGGTACATGTCGTCGAGGGAGTCCTCGAAGCCACAGGCCGTCTGAATCGGCGTTCCCCCGCCGAGGTACACGATGCCCTCGGCCAGCGCCGCCGCTCCCCCGGGACCACCGGTCCGCTCCGTCACCAGGACCTGCGCCCCGGCCGCCGCCGCACTGAACGCAGCCGCCGACCCCGCCGCACCGAACCCGACGACGATCACGTCGGCCCTGTCGTCCCAGCGCGTGACCTCTCCGGCATCGACCGGCGTCACGTCGTTCGGCTCGCGCACTCCATCCTCCCCTGCGGTGTCGCCGAGACGGTACTCCGTCGGTCCCCGGCCCCCCCTACCCTCGGGTGGCGTGCCGTCCCCGACCGACCCGCCCGGTCCCCCACCCGAGCTGGCCCAGGTGGCCCCGGGGTGGGCCGCGACCTTCGCCTACCGGCTCGTCCCGCACCTCACCACCTGGCGGCTCACCGGGCCCGACGGTGCCGTCCGCTTCGCCAAGGTCGCCCAGGGCGGCGACCGCTACCCGACGCTGCGCGGGGAGGCCGAACGCATGGTCTGGGCCTCTCCGTACCTGCCCGTCCCGGTGGTGGTCGCGCTGGAGGAGCTCGGGGGCACCACCATCCTCCTGACCGAGGCGCTGCCGGGGCGGGACGCCACCCATGCCTCGTGGCGCCACGACCTGCCCGCGCTCGTACGGGCCCTCGGCCGCGGGCTGCGCGCCTTCCATGACGCCGTCGGTGAGGAATGGTGCCCCTTCCGTTTCGACCTGGCCCGGGCGCTGGAGCACGTCGAGGTGAGGGTCCGCACCGGCGACTCCAGGGGCGACTTCCATCCGGAGCACGCCCATCTGACGCCGGCCGCCGCTCTGGCCGAGCTGGAGGCCTCGGCGCCACCGGACGAGGACCTCGTCGTCTGTCACGGCGACTTCTGTGCGCCCAACGTGTTGCTGCAGCACGGGCAGGTGACCGGCTTCGTCGACCTGGGCGAGCTGGGCGCAGCCGATCGCTGGTGGGACGTCGCCGTCGGGGCGTGGAGCGTCGGCTGGAACTTCGGCGAGGAGCTCGAGCCGCTGTTCTACGAGAGCTACGGCATCGAACCGGACGCGGCGCGCATCCGTTTCTACCGGCTGCTCTACGACCTGGCGTCCTGACGGGCATCGCCCAGCCGGCGGGCGCGGGCGAAGACGGCGTCGAACATGGGCACCGTGAGCTTTCCGGTGAAGGTGTTCTGCTGGCTCGGGTGATACGAGCCGAGCAGCAACCGCCCGTCCGGGAGCGGGCTCTCGGCCAGGTGGCCGAAGGCCGGGCGGGGTCGCAGCCCGTAGTGGGTGGCCACCGCCTGCCAAGCCACCTGCCCCAGGGCGACGAGGACGACGGCGTCGCCGAGGAGTGACAGCTCGCGGGCGAGGTAGGGCGCGCACGCCTCGCGTTCGGCCGGGGTCGGCTTGTTGGCCGGCGGCGCGCAGTGCACGGTGGCCGTGATGTAGGCCCCGTTCAGGTGCAGGCCGTCGTCGCGCGCCGTGCTCGTGGGCTGCGAGGCGTATCCCGCCCGGTACAGCGCGGCGAAGAGCCAGTCACCCGAGCGGTCCCCCGTGAACATCCGGCCGGTGCGGTTGGCGCCGTGCGCCGCCGGGGCCAGGCCCACCAGCACCAGCGATGCCCGCGGGTCCCCGAAACCCGGGACGCCGCGGCCCCAGTACACCTGGCCGGCGTAGGAGGCGCGCCCGGTGCGGGCCACCTCTTCGCGCCAGCTCACCAGCCTGGGGCAGCGGCGGCAGTCCGAAACGTCCCCTTGCACGGCGGCCAACGCATCCGCTCTGGCCCGGTTGGACGCCACGGCGCAGAGCCTACGATGGGCGATCGTGTCCCCGACCGCCCGCTCCGCCTCCGCACGCACGCCCACCCGCCGTGGGCGCAAGGCGCCTGCGGCCACCGTGGTCCTGCTGGTCCGCCACGGCGCCACCCCCACGACCGGCAAGATGCTCCCAGGTCAGGCCGCCGGCCTGCACCTGGCCGAGAAGGGGCATGCGCAGGCCGCCGCGGCCGCCGAACGCATTGCCGCGCTGACCAAGGCTCCCACCGCGGTCTACGCGTCCCCGCTGGAGCGCACCCGCGAGACGGCGGCCCCTGTCGCGCGCGCACTCGGGCTACGGGTGCGGACCGCCCCCGGCCTCGTCGAGGTCGATGTGGGCGACTGGACGGAGAAGCCGCTGGCCCGGCTCTCCCGTACCCCGCAATGGCCGACCGTGCAGCGCTGGCCCGGTGGCTTCAGGTTTCCCGGCGGGGAGTCCTTCGCCGAAATGTCGGTGCGCTCCATGGACACCGTCCTCGGCCTGGTGGCCGACCACCCGGGCGAGACGATCGTGGCCGTGTCGCACGCTGACCCGATCAAGGCGATCGTGGCGGCCGCGGCCGGCATGCCGCTCGATCTGCTGCAACGCCTGGTGATCTCGCCCTGCTCCATTTCGGCTCTGCTCTTCACGGCCGGAGGCCCCGTCGTGCTGTGCGTGAACGCGACGGGCACCCTGAACGAGCTGGCGCTTTCGTGAGAGGACCCCGGCCATGAGCGACGAGTACGACTTCGACGCCCCGGACCACTGCACGGTCGGCGTCGTCGGCGAGGTCGGCCAGCGGCTCTTCCTCTTCTACTGCCGCCAGGGCCTTTCCGAGACGACGGTCAAAGTGGAGAAACAGCAGGTGGCCGTACTCGCCGGCTACCTCGGACGCATCGTCAAGGAGCTGGGCCGGCCGGGGCACCTGCCGGACGACCTCGAGTTCTACGGCACCGAGGAATTCGAGTGGGTCGTGGGGACCATCGGCGTCTCCTACGACGAGGAGCTCGACCGCGTCATCGTGGTGCTCGAAGAGGTGGGCGTCGAGGACGAGGACGAGGACGAGGAGGACATGGAGAGCGGCCACGTCCTGCGGGTTGCGCTCACCCGCGAGCAGGCGGCCGCCTTCGCCATCCACGCCACCCGGCTGGTGGAAGCCGGACGGCCGCCGTGCCCCCTGTGCTCGCTCCCGTTGGACCCCGCCGGGCACGACTGCCCGCGCACCAACGGGCACCGGCCACCGGTGACCTAGCTGCGGTGTCCGATTCCGAGGTCGAACGCGTCCTCGTCGGGGGTGAGATGGAGGTCCACGGCCGTATCGCCGGGAGTTCCAACGCGACGCTGCTCGTCACCTGCCGGCTCGGCGGAGAGGAGCTGCTGGCCGTCTACAAGCCGGTGAGGGGCGAGCGGCCACTGTGGGACTTTCCCGGCGGCCTCTTCCGCCGCGAGGTGGCCGCCTACGTGCTCTCCGAGGACCTGGGCTGGGGGCTGGTGCCCGAGACGGTCGACCGACCCGAGGGCCCCTTCGGCCAGGGCTCCGTGCAGCGCTTCGTCCACGAGGACGGCGCGGCGCACTACTTCACGCTGCGCGACGAGCCCAGGTGGCATGCAGCGCTCATGCAGCTCTGCGCCTTCGACGTCGTGGCCAACAACGCGGACCGCAAGAGCGGCCACGTGCTCCTCGCCGAGGACCGGCTGTGGGCCATCGACAACGGGCTGTGCTTCAACACGCAGGACAAGCTGCGCACGGTGATCTGGGACTTCGGCGGGGAGCCGCTCGCAGCCGGCGTGGAGGAGGACCTGGCCCGGCTGGCCCGCGACGGGCCGTCGGCGGCGCTCTGCGCGCTGCTCGAGCCCGGCGAGTTGGCCGCCACCTGGGACCGGGTGGCGTGGCTGCTCAGCCTGCGCGCCCTGCCCGAGCTGGTCGACGACGGTGACTGGCCGCCCTACCCCTGGCCGCTCGTCTGAATCGTGGCCGGCGGCTGGAGCCGGTCAGATGTGGTAGCCGAGCGTCTGGAGCTCGCCGATGACCTGCTGGGCCACCACCTGGCCGCCACCCGGGGTCATGTGCGTCCCGTCCGGGGTCCGCACGTTGACGACCTGCCCCGCGCCGGTGGTGACGAAGGCCGTGTAGCCGCCCTGTGCCGTCCCGAGCGAGTGGTCGGTGCTCAAGAAGTTCACCGGTGGCTTCGCCTTCGCCGCCTGCTGCTGCACCACGGCGTTGATGTCGGACATCTGCGCGTTCAGCCCGGGGTTCTGCATCGGCGGCATGCCGACCCAGACGACGGTCGCCCCGCCCATTCCGGCGATCTGCATGAACTGCGCCACCCGCTGCGCGTAGAGCGTGTTCCATTGGGGCGACGTGTAGGGCACGTCGGGCGGCCCGAGGAAGTCCTGCGCGTCGTTGGCCCCGATCATGACGACGACGACCTGCGGGTCCTGCGCCTTGATGTCGGCGGTGAGCTCGGCCGGCCAATTGAAGTAGTCGGGTCTGGTCAGCCCGGTGCTCACACGCCCGTCGAGCGCGGCACTGACGACGTTGGTGTTCGCCAGGTCGGGCTGGAGCGCATCACCCAGGTCGATGCCGATGGAGTCGCCGACGATCAGGACGCGCAAGGGGGCGGCCGCGGTGGGCTCCTTCGGGTTGGGCGGCATCGTCGTCGGCGTCGGCGGCGTCGTGCCTCCCTTCCCGGATGTCCCGGACTTCGCCGGCTGGCCGCCCGGGCGCGGCCCCGCCACCGTGAGCCCGGTGGACCCGCTCGACAGCCCGTTGCCGCGGCCCGTGATGGAGACGAAGTGCGAGAGCTGCAGGGCGCGACTGACGGCGGCGACGGGGCCCACCACGTCGAGGCTCACCGTGCGACGCGTCCCCACGGGCGACACCTGGGCGTTGTGCTGCAGGGTCGGCGCGTACAGCAGGAACCAGAGGGCGAAGGCGGCGACGGCCAGCGCCAGGACGCGGCGCCATGGCGCCCGCTCCCGGCCGTCCTCGGCTGCGGGGAGCTCGGCGTGCGGGTGGGACCGGAACTCCTCCGGAGTCTCCCAGTTCACATGGTGCGGGGGTGTGTCGGTCATCAGAACCTGTAGTAGATGAAGGGCGCGACGCCGACCGGACCGAAGGTGGTGACCCCGAGCAGGGCGAAGCCGAGCAGGCCGACCTGCACGGCGGCCCGCTGACGGGAGAAGGCCGCCTGCAGCCGGTCCACGCTGAGCGGGGGCACGAACTGGGAGGCCAGGGTGCCCGCGACGGTGAGGACGAGGAGGGGAGTGACCAGCGGCGACGCCTGCCCCCAGCCACTGAACACGCGGCCGATGACCGAGAAGGCCTGCGACATGCCCGTCGCGTTGAAGAAGACCCACCCCAGACAGACGTACTGGAACGTCAAGAAGCGCTGGACCCACACGCGCACCGGGCCCCCGGCCACACCCGGCAGCCCGCGCCGCTCCCGGCTGGTCCGGCGCAGATGGCCGAAGCTCTGGCCGATCCCCTGCAGCGCGCCCCAGGCCACGAACGTCCACGCCGCGCCGTGCCAGAGCCCGCCGAGCACCATGGTGATCATGATGTTGCGGATGGTCTGGGCCTGGCCGTTGGCGCTCCCACCGAGGGGGATGTAGAGGTAGTCGCGCAGCCAGCGGGACAGCGTCATGTGCCAGCGCCGCCAGAAGTCCTGCAGGTTGCGCGCGGTGTAGGGGGCGTCGAAGTTCTGCGGGAAACGGAAACCCAGCAGCATGGCGAGCCCGATGGCGATGTCGGTGTAGCCGCTGAAGTCGCAGTAGATCTGCACCGCATAGCCCCAGGCGGCGAAAATCGCCTCGGGCGCCGAATGCTGCGAGGGCGAGGTGAAGACGGGCACGACGATGGCGCTCGACACGTAGGACGAGATCACGACCTTCTTGAACAGCCCGGCCAGAATGAGCCAGAACGCGCGCGAGTAGTCGACCGAGTCGGGGTCGCGCCGGCGGCGGATCTGCGGCAACAGCTCGGTGCCGCGCACAATCGGACCGGCGAGCAGGTGCGGGAAGAACGAGATGTACACCGCGAAGTCGAGCGGCTTGGCCGGACTGAGCTCGCGCCGGTAGATGTCGACCACGTAGCTGATCGCCATGAACGTGAAGAACGAAATGGCGATGGGCAGTCCGACCTGCAGGAGCGGCACCGCTCGTCCGATCCCCACGGCATGCGCGAGGTTGTCGAGGTTGACCGAGACGAAGCCGTAGTACTTGAACCAGCCGAGGATGGCCAGCAGCGCGCCGACCGACACCCCCATGGCGATGCGCCGTGCCCGCTCGTTGTTGGTCGCGTTGACCCAGGTGCCGCCGGCGTAGGCCACCACCGTCGTGGTGAGGAGCAGCAGGCAGTAGCTCCACCCCACCCAGCCGTAGAACACGTAGCTCAGGCCGATCATGGACAGCTTCCACCAGCCCGCGTACGGGTTGAGGAGCCAGTTCACCGTGAAGGCGATGGCGAAGAAGATGGCGAAGTCGATTGTGGGAAAGAGCATCAGGTGCGATCAGCGGTTTGCGCCGAATGTACTGCCGGGCGCCCGCGCCCAACGTGCACGCACCGGGCGCGAGGATCCCGCACCTCGGCCTCGTGCGCCCGCCTGCTCGTCCTCCATGCTGCCGCCACCGCCCGCAGGCCCCCCCGCCCCTGATCGCAACCCGGGGCCGGGGACCCCGGGGCGCGGGAGGCTCAGCCCTTGGCCTTGAGCGCTTCGATGAGCGCCGGCAGCACCTTGTGGACGTCGCCCACGATCCCGAGGTCGGCCACCGAGAAGATCGGCGCCTCCTGGTCCTTGTTGATGGCGACGATGTTCTTGGAGCCCTTCATCCCGACCAGGTGCTGCGTGGCGCCCGAGATCCCGCAGGCGATGTAGACCGTCGGCTTCACGGTCTTGCCCGTCTGGCCGACCTGGTGCGAGTAGGGAACCCAGCCGGCGTCGACGATGGCGCGGCTGGCGCCTGCGGCGCCGTGGAGCAGCTTGGCCAGCTCCTCAATGAGGGCGTAGTTGCCAGCCTCGCCGAGCCCGCGGCCGCCGGACACGACGACCGCCGCCTCGTCCAGCTTGGGACCCGAGCGCTCTTCGACGTGGCGCTCGACGATGGTGGCCGTGTTGGTGGCTGCCACGTCGGGCACCGGAGCAGGCACGACGGCCGCGGCGGCGCCGCCCGACGGCTCGGCCGTGAACGACTTGGCCCGGATCACGAAGATGGCCGGGCCCTCGCCCGTGAAGCGCGCCGTGACGATCTGCGTCCCGCCGAAGACCGGGTGCTGGCTGGAGAGCCCGCCGTCGCTCTCGACCAGGCCGGTCACGTTGGTCAGGACCGGGCGGCCGAGCCTGGCCGAGAGCCGGCCGGCCACGTCACGCCCGTCATAGGTGGCGGCGATCAGAATGACGTCGGGGGCATTGCCACCCTCGATGAGCGCCGCCAGCGCAGCGGCCACGGGCACGCCCGGCAGCGCGCCGCCGAGGTCGCCCACGTCGTAGAGCGTGGTGGCGCCGTACTCACCGACGGGACCGGCCAGCGACGCCGCGTCGGCACCCCAGGCCACGGCCTCCACGGTCGAGGCGACCGACCGGGCCTCGGTCAGGAGCTCGAGCGTCACCGGCGTCGGACCGCTGTCGCCTACCTCTGCCAGTACCCACACCTTGCCGATCGTCATCTCAGACCACCTTCAACTGCTCGAGGAAGGCCACGACGCGCTGGGCGCCGTCACCCTCGTCCACCACGATCTCCCCCGCCCCGCGTGCCTCGGCGTCCGAG
The DNA here is from genome assembly GCA_963804055.1 of uncultured Acidimicrobiaceae bacterium. Lineage (GTDB taxonomy): Bacteria > Actinomycetota > Acidimicrobiia > Acidimicrobiales > RAAP-2 > Bog-473. The sequence goes on from CAWDOU010000013.1 coordinate 592,276, forward strand.
ACGTCGGTGATCTCCTGCCCTGACCCTGCGGCACCGACCTGCGACGCGTCGATCCCGAGGTCGGCCACCGTCAGGTTGTCCACCGGCTTGGACTTGGCGGCCATGATCCCCTTGAAGGAGGGGTACCGGGGCTCGACGACCCCGGCGGTGACCGTGACCAGCGCCGGCAGCGGGCACGTGACCTCGTCGTAGCCCGCCTCGGTCTGGCGCTCGACCTTGACCGAGCTGCCGTCCACCGCAATGGCCTTGGCGAAGGTGACCGAGGGCAGTCCCATCAGCTCGGCCACCTGCACCGGCAGCGTGCCCGTGTAGCCGTCGGTCGACTCGGTGGCCATGACGACCAGGTCGGGGTTGGCCCGCGCGATGGCGGCCGCCAGGACCCGGGCCGTGCCGAGCGCGTCGCTGCCGGCCAGCGCCTCGTCGCTGACGAGGATGGCCTTGGCCGCGCCCATGGCGAGTCCGGTCCGCAGGCCCGAGGTCTCCCCGCCGGGCGCCATGGAGACGAGAGTGACCTCGTCGCCGTCTCCCGAGGCGAGCTGGAGGGCCATCTCGACCCCGTAGTTGTCCGAGTCGTCCATGATGAGCTTGCCGGACCGGTCGAGGGTGTTGGTACCCGGATTCAGCGCGGCAGGGGCGGCCGGATCGGGTATCTGCTTGACGCATACGACGACGTTCATGGCGGACCATCTTTGTGGACCAGGGCCGTTCCCCGCCATTCGGCCCGGTGACAAGCCCCTTTTCGGAGGCGTCCAGCGCCGGGGACCGACCGCTCCAGGCCGCTCACGTACCGGCGGCGGCGGCGGCCAGGGCCTCGCGCAGCCGGTCCGTGATCACGCTGTCCGCACCGCCCGCCACCATGGCGCGCAGGTCGTCGGGGGCATTGACCGTCCAGACGTTGACCGCAAGCCCCATTGCGTGGGCCCGCTCCATGAGCTCCGGGGTCACGGAGGCGACGAAGGGGTGCACCGCTGCGAATCCGGCCTCCGCCACCTCGGCCAGGGCCGGCTCCACCTCGGTGCCGAAGCCCCACAGCGCCCCGAGGGCGAGGCGGCCGTCCGCCGCCTGCACGGCGCGCAGCGTCGCCGTCTGGAAGGAGGACACGATCACCCGCGTCGTCCAACCGGCCTCGTCGATGGCAGCAGCGGTGAGCGCCGCCACGGCCTCACCGGCATCCCATCCGGGGTCCTGCGGCGCGTTCTTGATCTCCACGTTGACCACCATGCCCTCGCAGACCGCCAGGACGTCGGCCAGCAGCGGCACGTGTGGCGGGAGGTCGGCCACCCCCAGGTCGGCGACGGCGCCGCGTCCGGGAATCTCGGCGTCGTGGTGGACGGCCAGGGCCCCGTCCGCCGTGAGGCGCACGTCGAGCTCCACGCCGTCGGCACCCAGCCGCCGGGCCTCGGTGAAGGCGTCCAGCGTGTTCTCCGTGAACCCTTCGGTGCAACCCCTGTGAGCGAAGACGGCCGTCATGGGACCCGGGTCATCTCCCTGTCACGTTTCCCCCGTGACAGGCCCCGAACTTTCACCAAAAACTCCTTGCCTGGGCCTCGTCGGGCCGTTACCCTCTTCTGCGTTAACCCGCTTTTCACTGACGGGCACCATCTGGGCTCGATCATGTGAAAAGGATCACAATGCTGGTGGAGGCACATTCCGATGGCTCTCATGTGGAACCGGACCGTGGACTGGGACGCGGACGACTGGCGGCGGTCCGCCGCCTGCCGCAACACCGAACCGGACCTCTTCTTCCCCGTTGGCACGACCGGCCCCGCCGTCGACCAGATCGACGCCGCCAAGCGCGTCTGCCACGCCTGCGACGCGCTCGAGCCCTGCCTCGACTTCGCGCTGGCCACCAACCAGGAGTCCGGCGTCTGGGGCGGCACCTCGGAGGAGGAGCGGCGCAAGCTCCGCAAGGCGTGGCTGGCCGCCCGCCGCTCGCAGCGCGTCGCCATCTGAACCATCCCGTTCACCGTGGGGCGCGCACCGGCACCGAGATGGCGACGCGGGTCCCGCCCCCGTCGGCCGCCGGCATCGGCTCCATGGAGATGGTCCCCTCCAACTGACTGACCACGAGGTCGCGCACGATCGACAGCCCGAGGCTCGACGTCCGCTCGATGTCGAAGCCCGGCGGCAGCCCCAGCCCGTCGTCGCGCACCTCGACGCGGAGCGCGGTCTCGTCGTTGGACAGCGTGAGGTCGACGTGGCCCACCGGCGCGTAGCCCGCCGCTCCCCCGGCGCCCTCCAGCCCCACCGCCCCGTCCTGGCCCCCGGCGTTCTCGGGATCGAAGGCATGCTCGACCGCGTTCTGCAGCAGCTCCGCCACGGTCACGGCCAAGGGTGTGGCCACATCGGCGGCCACCTCGCCCAGGTCCCCGTGCACGGAGATCACGATCGGCTGTGACGAGACCACCGAGTCCTCGGCCATCTGCACCAGGGAGCTGACGATCTCGGCGAAGGGCACCTGGTCACTCGGGTCCCGCGACAGGATCTCGTGCACCAGCGCAATGGAGCGGACCCGGCGCTCGGCCTCGTGCAGCGCGACCCGCGCCGCCCGGTCTCCCACCCGGCGCGCCTGCAGGCTGAGCAGCGACGAGATCGTCTGCAGGTTGTTCTTGACCCGGTGGTGCACCTCGCGGATGGCGGCGTCCTTGGAGAGCAACAGCCGGTCGAGGCGGCGGACGTCGGTGACATCGCGCAGCAGGATCATCGCCCCGGTGACCACCCCGTGGGAGAGCAGCGGGATGCAGTGCACCAGCACGATGACGTCGGGACGCCGCTCGACCTCCTCGACCACGGGCCGGCCCGTCGCCAGCGCCCACTCGACCGCGGACTCCTCGATGTCGAGGTCCCCGAAGCGGCGGCCCTCGGGCTGGGTGTAGATGCCCATGCGGTGGAACGCGTTCATCGCGTTGGGCGAGGCGAACTCCACCCGCCCGTCGGCATCGACGACCACGACGCCGTCGCCCACCCGGGGCGACTCCTCCGTGCCGACGTCCTCGTCCGGGAACGGGAAGGCCGACTGCGCCACCATGTCGGCCAAACGCTCGAACACGTCGAGGTAGGTGCGCTCGTACATGCTGGTCGGGCCCTTGAGCGGCGCCAGCGAGACCCGCAGCAGGGCCCCGATGATGTGCCCGTCGAAGCGCACGGGGATGTTCTCGACCGGCACCTGCTCGCCGAGGATGGGGTGGTGGATGCTGCCCCGCACGATCTCGCCCGAATGGAGGCACTGCGCGACCAGGGTCCACTGCGACTCGTTGACGGTCTGGCCCACCAGGTCCTGGTCGACCAGCGTCGGGCGGTTGTTGGGGCGCATCTGGCCCAGGACGACCAGCTCGGGATCATCGTCCGCCAGGTCCGCGTCGGTGCCCGGGGGTTCGGCGCCCCCCGACGAGCCCTCCGGCACGGTGGCGTGCACCGGCACCAGGAGGAGCAGGTCGGAGAACGAGAGGTCGGCCAACACGCTCCAGCTCCCCAGCAGGCGCTGCAGGTGCTCGAGCTCCTCTGGCTTGAGGTCGGTGTGGCTGAGGGCCAGTTCGGCGGGGGTCGGCATCAGCCCGTCCCTTCGAGTTCGACCGGCCCCGACACCGGGACGGCATAGGGCGTGCGGGCGCGGTAGCCCTGCAGGACCCCGGCGCCCGCCGCCCCGAGCACGGCCCGCAGGTCGTCGGCCCGGTCGGCCACGTGCTGCAGCCGGTGGGCGTCCGACGCGGTGGTCAGCGGCACGCCGCCGGCGACGAAGCGCTCCAGCAGGCCCAGTGCGGGGTACTGCTCGCCCGCCGGCTTGCGCCAGCCGGCGGAGCTCACCTCGGCCGCCATGCCCGAGGACACCGCCGCCTCGGCGATGCGGTCCCACCACTCGGCCGGTGCGTCGGGGACGTAGCCCGCCGCCTTGATGAGGTCCGGGTGTGCCAGGACGTCGCAGGCCCCCGACGCCGCCAGCTCCTCGAGCGCCTCGGTGTAGGCGTCCCAGCAGTCGTCGACCTGGCGCACCGACCACTCGGCCATGGATGCGGGGTCGTCGAGGTCGTCGAAGCGCCAGGCGCCGACCCAGTGCACCGAGCCGAGCAGCACGTCGAAGGGGTATCCGGCCAGCAGGCCCGCCACGTCGTCCATGCGGCCCTCGTAGTAGTCGACCTCGAGCCCGATCACCACCGGCAGCCCGGCCTCCTTGGCCTCCAGCGCGCACGCCACGTACGCGTCCAGATCGGCGGTGGCGTGGAACCTCCAGTACTCGGCCATGTTCTCAGCCAGGCCGGCCGGCACCCGCTCGTCGTCCCAGAAGCCACCGACCAGGGCCTCGGCCTGGCGGAAGCGGAAGAGGTGCTCGGTGAGGGCCAGCTCGGTCACGCCGGCGGCCTGGGCCCGGGCGCAGTACTCGGCCACCTGCTCCAGGCGCAGCGGCGTCTCGCGCTCCGAGTGGGGCCAGAGGTGGAGGTGGTAGTCCAGCACGGCGGCCGTTCCTCGCCGGGCCCGGTCAGCCGGCCCGGCGGATGAGCGTGACGCCGTCCCTGATGGTGGTCAGGACGCAGACGACCCGGGGGTCGTTGACCACCTTGTCGTTGAAGGCCCGCAGGGCCAGGGCGCCCTCGTGCGGGTCCCGTGCCGAGGCCAGGACGCCGCCGCCCTGCAGCGTGTTGTCGACGACGATCAGGCCGTGCCGCGCCAGCTTGGGCAGCACCGCCTCGTAGTAGGCGTCGTAACTGACCTTGTCGGCGTCAATGAAGACGAGGTCGAACGGCCCCTGCAGCTCTTCGAGGGAGCGCAGGGCCGGCCCCTCGATCACGCTGATGTGGCTCTCGAGCTTGGCGGCGGCGATGTTGCCCCGCGCCACCTTGGCGTGATGCGGGTCGACCTCGAGCGAAAGGATGGACCCGTCCTTGCCCAGCCCCGCCGCCATGGCGATGGCCGAGTAGCCGGTGAAGGTGCCGATCTCGAGGATGCTGGTGGCCTGGGTGGCGAACACCAGCATCTCGAGGAACCGGCCTTCCTGGCGTCCCACCATCATGCCCCAGGCGGCGAAGTCCTCCTTGGTGGACGCGTCGACCGACTCGAGGTGGCCGGGCGGCGCCGTCGTGTGCGCGTCGGCGTATGCCTGGACCTCAGGATTGATCAGCTCGGCCATGGCCCCGATGGTAGGCGCCTGCCGAACCCGTTATTCCCAGACGAGCGCGCCCAGGCGCAGTAGCCCGCCCATGTCGTAGATGTCGCCGTCGAAGAAGGGGACGGTGACCAGCACATCGGGCGCCCCCTTGAGCTCCGCCTGCTGCTCGGCCTCGCGGCGGGCCACGACGCTGAAGTTGAGGAAGCTCTCGGCCACCTCGCCCAGCACCCGTGCCGCCAGGACCGGATCGTGGGTCAGGCCGTCGCCCAGCTCCGTGGCGCGGGCGGCGATCGACTGGGCCAGCTTGTCGGTCCGGGCGTCGCGCAGGTACTCGGGCAGCACCTTGTTCAAGACCACCGCGCCCAGGTGCAGACGGCGCGCCGTGAGCTCGGCCGAGAAGAACTCCGCCTCGCGCACCGGCGTGGCCTCGAGCGTCGACACCACCATGAACGTCGTGCGTCGGTCCGAGAGCAGCCGTGTCACGGCGTCGGCCCGCTCGACGAAACCGGCGTACATGGACTGGAAGAGGATGAAGAACTCGGAGATGTCGGCCAGGAACTGTGTCCCGAGGATGCGGTCGGCCACCTGATAGAAGGGCCGCGAGGCCATGTTCACCAGCCGCGAACGGTACGGCACGATGAGCCAGCGCAGGAGGCGCGAGCTGAAGAAGTCGGCCATGCGCTGCGGCGCGTCGAGGAAGTCGAGCGCGTTGCGCGTCGGCGGCGTGTCCACGACGATGAGGTCGTACTTCCCCTCGCAGTGGATCTCGTAGAGGCGCTCCATGGCGATGTAGTCGTGCGACTGCACGAAACGGCCCGAGATGTTCTGGTACAGCGGGTTGGCAAGGATCTGCTCCCGGGTCTCGGCGTCGGGCGCGTGGGTGCGGATGAGGTCGTCCCAGCTCTGCTTGGTGTCGAGCATGGCCGCCCACAGCTCACCCCTCGGATTGGCCCCCGCCCCGGTGAACACCTCGTCGGGGATGCGGACTTCGTCGTTCCCGATCCCCTTCAAACCCAGCGCATCAGCCAGCCGACGCGCCGGGTCCACGGTGAGCACCAGGACGCGGCCGCCCTGCTCGACCACCGCGGTGGAGGCGAGCGCGGCCGCGGTGGTGGTCTTGCCAACGCCGCCGGGCCCGCAGGCGATGACGATGTCCTTGGCGGCCAGCAGCTGGCCCACCGTCTTGACGGAGGGCGTCGGGGTCGCGGTCACAGCCCCAGCTCCTCACCCAGCGCGTGCGCCACCTGGCGCGTGGTCCGGGCCCCGAAGCTGCGCACGAAGAGGTAGGGCAGCAACAGCACCGGCATGCCGTCGGGGAGCCCCGCCCGCAGGCGCTGCATGTGGGCCGACCGGGTACGGCGCATGGTGACGGCGAGGCGGGCCGCCTCGAGCACCGGCGCCACCGACCCGCCCGCCCGCTCCGAGAGCACCGCTTCGGTCTCCGGCGCCCGCAGCTGTTCGAAGATCTCCTCCTCGCGCTGGCCGAAGAGCTCGGGCAGGACGCGGTTGACCACGACGGCCGACATCCGCACCGTCGTCTCGTCGCGCACCCGCTGCGCCAGCTCGAGGGTCTCGCTCACCGGCATCTCCTCGGGCGTGCAGACCGCCACGAGGCCGGTCTGGCGGGGATCCGAGAGGATGTCGAGCATCCAGTCGGTCTGGCTGCGGATGAGGCCGACCTTGACGAGATCGTTGATCGCCTGGGGCGCCGCCAGCTGGCCGACGATGTGGCCGCTGGCCGGTGCGTCCACCACGACCAGGTCGTAGTGCCGCTCCTTGACCTCCCAGCAGAACTTTCCGACGGTGAGGATCTCCCGGACGCCGGGCGCCGCCGTGGCCACGAAGTCGAAGGCCTTGGCCAGTGGGCCGATGCGTCCCACGACCGGGATGCGGAGATGCAGCTTGAGGTACTCGCGCAGCGAGGCCTCGGTGTCCATCGACATCGACCAGACGCCGGGAGCGATCTCGCGCGGCGTGAAGTCCGTCGGGGGAGCCTCGAACAGCGACGTGACGTCGCCCTTGGCGTCCACCTCGCAGACCAGGACGCGCTTGCCGTGCTCGGCCGCCAGCTGGGCCAGGCCGGCCGCGACCGTCGTCTTGCCCACGCCGCCCTTGCCGGTGACGAACACCAGGCGCAGGTCCAACAGGTCGGGGGCCGCGCTCACCGCCGGCGCGCCTTTCCCGCCATGCGCGTCCTCAGGGGGCGCCGAACCCGACGCGGCGGTCCCCCGCCGGCGCGCCCACCTCGACGTAGGCCACCTTCACGACGGGCACGCCTACCCGACGGCCCTTGCGGTCGGTCAGCCAGAGGACCCCGTCACCCGTCTTGAGCAGGTTCTCGATCTCCGCGACCACCTCGTCGCGATCGGCATCGTCTGGCATCTCCACTTCGAGTTCCTTCGGGGTGTGGGTGATGCCGATACGCACGTCCACCTGGTCTCACTCTCCTCACGAGCTGTCGGACGGTTCCGAGGCCACCTCGACGTTACTGCGACCGGGCAGACTGCTGGACATGGACGGCGCGCCCACGGCTGGGAAGACGGAGCGCAGCGCCCGTTGGGCGGCGACCATGGCGGGCTACTCCGGCCCGGTCCGCCTTGCCCATGCCGACTCGCACGCCCGGGTGGGCCCGGCGGCGGACCCGGCGGCGCCGGCCACCGCCTCGACGGGGACGCCGAGAGGGCGGTCGGAGCGCCGCGAGCTCGAGGAGACCCTGCTGGCCCCGGGGGCCACCCGCTCGACCGACGCCGGCGACAGGGCCGATCCGGAGCCGCCCGACGACTGGCGCACCTGCTTCGAGCGTGATCGCGACCGCATCCTGCACGCCACCTCGTTCCGCCGGCTGGCCGGCAAGACCCAGGTCTTCGTCTTCCCCCAGGATCACCAGCGGACGCGGCTCACCCATGCGCTCGAGGTGGCCCAGGTCGCCACCGCCATCGCCCGGGCCTGCCGCCTCAACGTCGCGCTCACCGAGGCCATCGCCCTGGGGCACGACTGCGGGCACGGGCCCGGTGGCCACGCCAGCGAGGACGCGCTCGATCCGTACCTGCCCGGTGGGTTCGACCACGCGCCCTGGGGAGCGCTCGTCTCGCTCGCGCCCCTCAACCTGTGCGCAGAGACCGTCGACGGCATCGCCAACCACAGCTGGTCGCGGCCGGCGCCGTCCACGCCCGAGGGCGAGGTCGTCAGCTGGGCCGATCGGATCGCCTACGTATGCCACGACTGGGAGGACGCGGTGTTGTCGGGCATCGTCGCCCCGCATCAGCTGCCGTTGGCGGTGCGCGCGCTGTGCGGCGAACGCCGCAGCGCCCAGCTGGGCGCCTTCATCAACGGCGTGGTGTCCGCCTCCCTTCGCACGGGACAGGTCGGCATGGAAGAAGAGGAGGCTGAGGCGTTGGCCGCCTTCCGGACCTGCAACTACGAGCGCATCTATCTGCGCGACGCCTCGCTGCGGCAGGGCGACGCGGTGATCAGCGTGTTACGCGCGCTGGTCGAGCACTTCTCCGACCGGCCGCACCTCGTCACCGACAGCGGCCCGACCTCCGCCGAGTCCGCCGACGTGGTCGCGGGCAGTGAGGGGGCGGTGCGGGCGGCCGTGACCTATGTCGCCGGCATGACCGACCGGTTCGCCTTCCGCCAGGCGGTGGCACTCCTCGGTTGGGACCCGGCCAAACTGCCCGCCGGCGTCGACGCCTGACTCGTCGCCCGCCTCAGGCCGGCGAGTCGGGAAAATCGGGCGGGCGCCTCTCGGTCAGGGCGGCGACGCCCTCGGCGAAGTCGGCACCGCGCATCATGTCGGCCATGCGCGTCTCGGCGTCGCGCACCGACGAGGCGACGTCCCCGTGCAGGTCGCGATAGAGCTGCAGCTTGGTCGCGGCCAACGAGGAGGGAGCGATCTCGTTGGCGAGCCGGCCGGCGTAGTCGTAGGTGAAGGGCAGCAGCTCCTCGGGCGGCAGCACCCGATTGACCAATCCGAGCTGCTCCGCCTCCTCGGCCAGCACGACCCGGCTGGAGAGCAGCAGGTCGGCGGCTCGCGTGACGCCGACGAGACGGGGCAGCAACCACGAGAGGCCGTACTCGGCCGGCAGGCCGAGTCGTCCGTGCGAGGTGGTCAATTTGACCCCCTGTGCCGCGAAGCGCAGGTCGCAGTAGCAGGCGAGCACCAGTCCGACTCCGGCGGCCGGCCCGTTCACCGCGGCGATGATCGGCTTGGGGATGCCGAACTGCGAGGCGAAGTCGGCGTCGAATTCGGCGCGTACCCCGTAGCCGGGCCGGGCGGTGCCATCGTCGAGTCCGGAGTCGTACGACCCGCGTTCGACGTGGCCCTCGAGCGCCTGCGCATCGGCACCGACGCAAAAGCCGCGGCCCGTCCCGGTGACGACGATGACCCTGACTCCAGGGTCCTCGCCGGCGCGCTGCAGCAGGGACAGGTACTCGGCGTGCATCCGGCCGGTCCATGCGTTGAGGCGGTCCGGCCGGTGCAAGGTGATGGTGGCGACGCGGGCCGCCACGCCATAGCGCGTGACCTTGAGCTCGCTGAGGTCCACCTCAGTCCAGCGTGGCGTAGCGGGCCAAATGGAAGGTGCCGGCTTCCATCGCCTGCATGAACTCGGCCTGCAGCGGATCACCCTCGATGGCGCGCTGGAAGGCGGCGGCGGCGTCCTCCGTCGACCACAGGGTGACCACCAACCAGTCCTCGCCGTGGCGGGCGGTGGTCCGCCGCAAAAAGCCGGGCTGGTTGGGCACGAGCTCGGTCTGCACGCGCCGGTCGAGGGCCAGGAACGACCCGTCCGCGACGCCATCGGCCAATCGGAAGGTGGTGATCTCGACGATCGACACGGGCTCAGGCCTGGACCAGCATCACGGGGTTGCCTTCGGGGTCGGTGATGCCGGCCAGCGTGGGCCCATCGGGGACGTCGAAGGGCTCGGCGACGATGGTGGCGCCGAGGGTCTCCGAACGGTCGAGCGACGCGCGCGCAAGTCGGCCACCTGGACGTAGAGCGTCAGACCGGAGCGCTCACTCCCCCGGATGTGGCCGCCAGGGCCCGGCTCGGGCCCGCCGATGCCGGGCGGGATCTCCATGATGAACCCGTCGCCGATCTGCCAGTTGAAGAGGTCGGCGTAGAAGGCCCGCTGCCGCTCTGGGTCGATGGCCTCGATCTCCCAATGCACCACGGGTCGTGCCCAGTCCTGCACGCTGCCACCTCCCCTGCTCGCAGCCCACAGTACCCAGCCGGGGCCGGCCCGTCACCGGCCGCGCCCGACGCGGCCGGCAGGTGCGCCTGCCCCGAAAAAAGGGCCCGCCCAGGCGGAAAAGGGCGCAGAATGTTTCGCGTTGACGACAGGCGAGGAGTACCATTCCCGAGCAGCACCAGGTCGGGCAGACCCGGTGCGCAGTCCGCTGCAGGACTTGGCGAGAGACGGAACGCAGCGAAGGAAGGACGCACGCGGTGACTTACTGGACGCACGTACTGTCCAATGTCTCGCTGGTGGAATTCGTCCTCCTGGCAGCCCTCACGGCGCTGCAGTGGGTACGACACCGGCTCCGCGGTGCCGGCTGGGTCGCACTCTCGTTCGCCATTCTCGGCGGCGTGTCGCTGGCCCTGAAGATCGATCCCGGGCTCGTCACGAACCAGCACGTGGCCAAGGCACTCATCGCCCTCCTGCTGGTGATGCCCTACTTCCTGTTCCGCTTCGCGGCGACGTTCCGGACGCCGGGCCGAGTGGTGGAGTCGTTGGCGATCGGACTGACCGCCGGCATCGTGGTGTTCACGTTCACACTGCGCTACCTGCCGGCACCGGGTCTGGCCGCACCGCCGCACTACCTCGCCTACCGGGTCTCGTTCCTGGTCGCCTTCGGATTCCTCTGTGGTTACGTCGTGCTGTCCCTGCTCCTGGCGGGACGGGGCGAGCCGCCGATCGCCGCGTCGCGCATGCACCTTCTGGCCATTGCCGTGGCAGGGCTCGAGATCCAGGTCGTGGTCGCCGCGCTCGGGCTCCAGGGGCCGACGGTGGAACTCATCACGCAGGCGCTCACCGTGGTGATGGGCGTGTTGTTCCTGGTGGCGTTGGTGATGCCCTCCTTCGTCCGCGTGCTCCTGAGCCGCAGGGAGGACGTGGCGTTCCGGCACGCGGTCAGTGAGCTCGTGTCCGCCGGTGACTCCCGCGACGTGGCCGAGCACCTCCTGCCGCACGTGTGCGCCCTCGTCGGCGCGTCATGGGCGGCCCTCCTGGCCAGCGACGGCACGGTGGTGGCGCGCTACCCGGTCTGGACGGACGACGACGGAGCGGGCCCCCCGGATCACGGCCGCGGTGGGAAGGCGGAACGGCGGATCACCGTGCAGACCCACAGCGGCGCCACGCACGCGCTCGCCGTCAAGATCAGTCCCTCCATGCCGTACTTCGGCAGCGAGGAGCTCCGACGGCTCGATCAGCTCGCCGACATGGTCGGGTTGGCCATCGAGCGCTGCGAGATGGCGGAGGAAATGGCCTTCCAGGCGTCACACGACGGGCTGACCGGCCTGGCCAATCGCACCATGTTCATGGAGCGCCTGGAAGAGGCCATGCGCCACGTCGGCCGCCGCCGGGCCGCGCTGGCGGTGCTGTTCATCGACCTCGACCGCTTCAAGCTGGTGAACGACCGGGCGGACCATTCGGCCGGTGACCGGGTCCTCCATGAGATGGCCAACCGTCTCACCGCCATGACGCGCGGCGTGGACCTGGTGGCCCGCTTCGGCGGCGACGAGTTCGTGGCGTTCGCCGAGGTCGAGCACGAGTCCGATGCACTCGACATGGCCGAGCGCATCCGCACCGGGTTGAGCGAGCCGGTTGCCCTCGGCCAAGGGCAGATCGTGGTGACGGCCAGCGTCGGCGTCGTCATGACCACCGACGGGTCCACGTCGCCGGCAGCGCTGCTGCGCGACGCCGACAACGCCATGTACGAGGCCAAGCGGTCAGGGCGGGATCAGGTGGTGGTGTTCCACTCCAACGCGCGCGAGCTCGCCAACCGCGCGTGGGGGTCGACGCCGGCCCGCGCCCGCCGGCTCAACGCAGGCTGAGCTCCCGCCGGTAGACCCGGGCCGGGCCCAGCGCCGCCAGTTTCTCGGCGATGGAACGGAACGACTGCGCCGTCTCGCTGTCCGGATCGACCGCCGTCACCGGACGACCTTCGTCGCCCCCCTGTCGCACTGCGTTGACGAGCGGGACGTGGCCCAGGAGGGGGATCCCGAGGTCGGCGGCGAGGGTGGCGCCTCCGCCACTCCCGAAGAGCTCGTAGCGCTTCCCGTCGTCGCCCGTGAACCAGCTCATATTCTCGATCACACCTCGCACCGAGAGCTTGAGGCGGCGGGCGGCGAAGGCGGAGCGCTGGGCCACCCGCTGCGCTGCGGCCTGCGGCGTCGTCACCACGACGATCTCCGCCCGCGGCATCACTTCGGCCAGCGTCAGCGCGACGTCACCCGTGCCCGGCGGCATGTCGATGAGCACGAAGTCCGGCTCACCCCAGTAGGCGTCGGTCAGGAACTGCTGGATCGCCTTGTGCAACATCGGGCCGCGCCAGATCACCGGCTGGTCGTCCGGCACGAAATACCCCATGGACAAGACCTTGACGCCGTGAGCCGAGGTCGGGATCACCATGTCGCCGATGATGATCGGGTCGTGGTCGGTCCCGAGCATCTTGGGCACCGAGAACCCGTACACGTCCGCATCGAGCAACCCCACCTGGAAACCGGCCTGGGCCAGCGCGATGGAAAGGTTCACCGTCACCGTCGACTTGCCCACGCCCCCCTTGCCCGACGACACCCCGATGACCCGCGTCTTGGACTCCGGTCCGAGGAAGGCGGGCATGGGTGCGGCCGGCGCGTGCCCATGGCCCGCGTGATGGTGGCCGTGCCCGTCGTCCTCCGGTTCCACTTCGCCCGTGCTGCCGGCCCGCAGGCGGTGCCGCAGGCCGGCGCGCTCCTCGTCTGTCATCACGACGAACTCGAGCTCGATCTCTTCGACCCCGGCCACCGAGCCGGCGGCGCGGTGGATCTCCTCGGCGAGCTCCTCGGTGCCCGGCCAGGCGGCCACCGGCAATGCCACCTCTATCTGGACCCGGTGCCGACGCGACCGGACGGACCGGACCAGGCCGAGGTCACCCAGGGTCAGGCCGATCTCGGGATCCCGGACCGCGCCGATTGCGGCCTCGAGTTGTGATTGGTCTGCTGCCATGCACTCCCTCGTCTCGGGTGGGCAACCCGCCAGGCGGGGACGCTGTGCGCGTCGCCCCAGCTGAAGGGGCTGATCCCTCGGTAGACTACCCAGGGTGAGCACCGCTCCGATCACGACGGAGACCGAGCGACCGGCCGGTGCGGATGACGGCCGGTTCAGCGCCGCCGTCGCCGCCGTGGCCGCGGCATTCGGCGATCCGACCCGGCGCGACATCTTCCTGCACATCCGTGCCGTGCCCGGTGGCACGGCGAGCGAGGTGGCCCGCACCTTCTCGCTGCACCCGAACGTGGCCCGCCACCACCTGCAACGGCTGGTGGACGGCGGCTACCTGCGAGTCGAGACGGGACGCAACGCCGCCGGCGCGGGTCGACCCTCCAAGCGCTACTTCTGCGTCGAGGAGGAGCTCCAGCTCGGGCTCATGCAGCGTCGCGACGACCTCCTCATGCGCCTGCTCGGCGAGGCGATGCGGCGCCTGGGTCCCGAGGAGGCGGAGGAGATGGCCGCCCACGTCGGTGAGGAGTACGGGCGTTCGCTGGCCTCCCGCATGACGCCGAGCGAGGGGCAGCGGACCGTGCGCGCCGCCATGCACGTGGTGGCCGAGACACTGACCGCACACGGGTTCGCAGCGCACGCGGAGGACCGCGGTGAGACCACCGCGGTGATCGCCGAGCAGTGCCCTTTCGGCGATGCCAGCAGCACCAACCCGGTGCTGTGCGCGGTCGACCGCGGCATGGTCAAGGGCCTGCTGTCAGGGCTCTGCGGCACCGCATCGCCGCAGGCGCTGCCGGTGATCCTCTCCTCGCGGGCGCGGGGCGACGACGCCTGCACCGCGTCTGCCTGAGCCCTCGTGGCGCGCGCCTATCTCGACCACGCCAGCACCACGCCACCGCGTCCCGAGGCCGTCACCGCACTGCACGGGTGGGCCGTCCTGCCCACCGGGGACCCGGGCCGGCTGCACGAAGAGGGACGCACCGTCCGTGATGCGCTGGAGGTCGCCCGGGGCCAGGTGGCGGACCTGGTCGGGGTGGCGGGGCGACAGGTGGTCTTCACCTCGGGGGCGACCGAGTCCATCAACGCCGCCGTCTGGGGTGCGACACGGGCCGCCCCGGGGCGGCCGGTCCTGTGCGCCGCCGTGGAGCACTCCGCCGTGCGCGATGCCTCGGCACGCCTCGCACCGACCGAGGACGTGGAGGTGGAGGGCACGGGTCGGCTCGGGATCGCGGCGCTGCGCGAGCGGTTGGCGTCGACATCCCTTCCCCGCCCCGCACTGGTGCACTGCCAGTGGGGGAACCACGAGGTCGGGACCCTCCAGCCCGTGGAGGACGTGGTCGCACTGTGCCGGGAGGCCGGCGTGGTGGTCCACGTGGATGCCGCAGCGGCCTGCGGGCATGTGCCCCTCGACCTGGCGGCGCTCGACGCGGATCTGGTCAGCCTCAGCGCGCACAAGCTGGGTGGGGTGCCCGGCGCCGGCGCGCTGATCGTGCGCCGCGGGAGCCGGTTCGAGCCTCTGTTGGTCGGCGGCGAGCAGGAGCGCGGGCGGCGCGCCGGGCTCGAGGCGCTGCCGGCCCTGCTCGCCTTCGGCGCCGCCGCCGGCGCGCTGGCCGACGATGCGGGCGAGGTCATGGCCGCCGAAGCGGCCGCCGCCCGCCGACACATCGCATCCGTCATCGACGCCGCCCTGGCCGTGGAGGGGGTCACCGTCGTCGGCCCGGAGACCGAGGAGCGGCTCCCCTATCTGGTCTGCCTCGGGGTCGAGGGCGTCGAGGCCGAGCCGGTGCTCATCGGGCTGGACCGGGCCGGCGTGGCGGTCCACTCGGGCTCGGCGTGCTCGTCGGAGAGCATCGAACCGTCGCCCGTCCTCGAGGCCATGGGCGTGGACCCGAGCCACTCGCTCCGTATCAGCGTGGGATGGCCCACCACCGACGGGGACTGCGACCTGTTCGCCCAGGAGTTTCCCCGTGTCGTCGCCGCTCTGCGGGCGCTACGGAGCTGACGTGGTCGTCGTGGTCGCGTTGGCGAACTGGGTCGGGAGCGGCACACCCGCCGCCTTGTAGGCGCCCGCGACCAGCGGCGCTGTCTGGACGAGCTCGGACTCCGGGGGCGCGTCGTTCAGGAACTGGGTGAATTGCGCCACGGCGCCAGTGTGGTTGTGATCCTGGTTCTCGAGAATGAGGCCGTAGAAGAGGTGGGCCTGGCCGTAGCTCGGATTGCTCCTGATCGCCGTCTCGACCTCGGAGCGCCCGACTCTCATGAGGGAGGGCACACTGGCGGTGCTCCCCACGTTCCATTGGAGGAAGCCCGCATACGCCAGCGCATGCGGGTTCGACGGATCGGCGGCAAGGACCTTGTCGTAGAGCACCAGCGCCGCCTTGCTGCTGCCCTGCTGGTTCAACGCGTCGGCCTGCTGCAGCTCCTGTTCGATGAGCTGCGCCTGCGAGACGGACACGCTGCCCGAGGACGCTTGTCCCGGTTGCCTGGCCTGGACGAAGTGCACCACCAGAATGACCAGGCCGACCGCAATGAGGAGGCACGATGCAACGATGCCGAGTCGGCGCCACAGCGGCATCGGGGGGCGCTCGGCCGGCGCCCGGTCTGCCCGTCCGGCGCCACGGGTCTTCTCGGCCACGCGAGCGGCGCCGAGGGTGGCGAGTTCCGCCTCGACCTCGGCGAGCCGGGCACGGTCGCGCGCCACCAGCAGAGCATGGTCGTCCACGGAGAGGTCCCCCGCGTCGCGCTCGCGGTCGGCGTCGTCCAGGGACCGCCGCAGGAACTCGAGCTCGTCAGTCAGGTACCACCGTTCGTCGCCCGGCCGGCGCCCCGACTGCTCCATCCGGGGCGATTCGTCGATGCTCACGCGTCGACGTCCTCGGTCTGCAAGGCGCCGAACGCACGGCTCCGGCGCCAGAAGAGGACGGCCACCCCGGCCAGCGCAGCGGCACCGAGGACGATGGGGATGATCCAGATGAGGGGGACGCCTCCGGCGTCGGGCGGCACCAGCAGGATGGTCTGCCCGTACTCCGAGACGAGGGTCCGGTCGATGCCGGCGTCGGACTGCCCGGCGGCCACCATGCTCTCTATCTGGTGCCGCACCGCGATGGCGGTGGTGGCGTTCGACTCCGACACGGAGAGGTCCGTGCACGACGGGCAGCGCACGCCGGCCTCCAGTGCGGCGGCGCGCTGGTCCGGCGTCGGCGGCGCCGAGCTGAGCGCTCCGCTCCCGATGACGAGCGCGACGACGAGGACGACGACGGGAAGGCCCACGCGGGCCCAGAGCGGCAGCCGGGCGCGGTCAGCCACCGGACGTGCCGTCCTCGCCCGCTCGGGCCGCCTTGAGGAACGAGTCGAGGTTCTTCTGCGTCGCCGGGCCCACCAGAGCGGCGCTGACCCGGCCCGCCGGGTTGATGATGAACGTGGTGGGAGGTCCCGTCACCCCGTAACGCTCGGCGATGTCGCCACCAGGGTCCGCGATGGCGGGCCACAGGTCGCCGTTCTTCCTCAAGAACGCCTGCGCGGTCGCTGATGTGTCGTGAAAGACCACGCTGACCATGTCGGCCCCATCGGCGGCGTGCGCCTGCTCGTAGTGGAAACGCGCCAGATCGGGTGCCTCCTGCTGGCAGGGGATGCACCAGCTGGCGAAGAAATTCACCACGACGAAGTGGCCCCGCAGCGCGGCGAGGGAAACGGGGTCGCCCGTGGTGAGATCCGTGCCCGAGAACGCCGGCGCGGCCCGGCCGAGGAGCGGGCTCTGGACGGCGGTGGCCTCCTGAGGGGTCCTGGTGGCCAGGACGACGCCCACCACGACGAGGACGAGGAGGACGGTGCCGGCCACCCAGCGCGTGGCGTGGCGACGACGTCCGCTCATGCCGTGCCCGTGACGCCCCGCGCCACCGAGCGCGCCCACCGGCTCGGAGTCCCTCTCCCGGGCGCGTGGTGGCTGCGGTGCAGCGCCGGTCACCAGATCCGAGGACGCCGAGGCAGGATCGGTCGGTCGTCGACGCGACCCCGGGACCAGTGCGAGCAGCCCACCCAGGCCGATGAGCAGCCCACCGGCCCACAGCCAGGCCACCAGGGGCTCGATCACGACGCCGATGGCCACCGATCCCTTCGGCAGGTTGTCGATGGCCTGGTTGCCCGAGGTCGCCCCGAGCCCACCGACCGTGTCGAACGTGAGATAGACGTCGTCGAAGAAGCCCGAATCGATGGCAGGCGTCCCCACCACCGAGAGTGCGCTGCCGAAGCTCGTCGTCGCCGGTGTGAATACCCCGCTGTCCACCTTCACGACGGCTTCCTGCGCCGTGCGCGAGGGGGACGTCACCGTGCGCAGACCCTCGAACTCGAAGCGGTGGCCGTCGTACGTGACGACAGATCCCTTCTGGAGTGCCAGCTCGGTCTGGTGCCGGTAGGACGTGGCGGCGATCACCCCGACCGCCAGCAGCACGACACCCACGTGCACGATCATGCCGCCGTTGGCCCGCCCCACCAGGCCCCGCCACCAACCGACGTGGCGCGTGCGGGCCGCCCGGACGGAGAGGACGAGTGCACGCGCCGCAGTGGCCGCCGCCATGGCGCCGAGGCCGAACCCGATCAGCGTCGCAACGCCGCGCAGGCCGAAGGCCACACAGAGCACGACGGTCCCGACGCCGACCCACACCGGAACGGCGAGGCGCTGCCACAGCACCGCACCGTTGATTTTGCGCCAACTGAGCACCGGTGCGACGGCCATGAGGAAGAGCAGCGTCAGTCCGACAGGAATGGCCACGGTGTTGAAGAAGGGTGCGCCCACGGTGACCTGCTGCTGGGTCGCCGCCTCGTAGAGGAGGGGGTAGAGGGTGCCGAGCAGCACCACGAAGGCGAAGCCGACGAAGAGCACGTTGTTGAGGAGGAACGCGCCTTCCCGGCCGAGCGGGGCGTCAATCCCGCCGGGCGAGCGCAGGCGGTCGCCCCGCCAGGCGATCAGACCGAAGCCGACGATGACCACAGCGAAGAAGAAGCCGATGAGCAGGGGGCCCAGGTCCGACTGGGAGAAGGCATGGACCGAGGTGATGACCCCGGACCGGGTCAGGAAGGTGCCAAGGATCGTCAACGCGAACGTCGCGATCGACAGGGAGAGGTTCCACACCCGCATGAGGCCGCGCCGTTCCTGGACCAAGGTCGAGTGCAGATACGCGGTCCCGCAGAGCCAGGGCAGCAGCGCGGCGTTCTCGACGGGGTCCCAGCCCCAGAAGCCGCCCCACCCGAGCACCTGGTACGACCACCAGGCGCCGAGCACGATGCCGACCGACAGGAACGTGAAGGCCACCAACGTCCAGCGCCGGCACTCGATCTGCCAGCGGTCCCCCACCCGGCCCGTGGCCAACATGCCGATGGCGAAGGCGAAGGGCACGGTGAAGACGACGAAACCCACGTAGAGCAGTGGCGGATGGATCGCCACCAACGGGTTGTCCTGAAGCAGCGAGTTCGGGCCGAGTCCCTGCGTCGCACCGGGAGCGGTCACGAACGGGTTGGCAGGACCGACCATCAGGCCGAAGAAGAAGGCGGAGACGACGTAGAGGACGAGCGTGGCGTAGCGGATCACCGAGTCGGCCGCCTGGGCACGGTACCGCCACACGAAGATGGTCGAGACCACCGAGAGGATCAGGCCCCAGAGGAGGATCGAGCCCGCCAGGGCGGACCACATCCCAGTGATGGAGTACAGCAGCGGCGTGACGGTGCTGTTGTTCTGGGCCACGAAGATCAGCGTGAAGTCGTGCGTCACGAGCGCGTGCTCCATGGCGCCCGCGGCGAAGAGCGCTCCGATGCACATGACCGGAGCCAGCAACCTGGCGTCGGCGCCGGGGCGGGGCATGGGGCTCGACGCGCCGGACTCGACCGCGGCGCGGCGCCGCGGGACCAGGCCGATCACGCTCACGGCGATCCCGGCCAGGCAGGCCACAAAGGCGAGCCACACTCCGATCGTCCCCAGATTGGCATCGAGCATCAGCAGACCGGGCCTGTCGTCGTCTTCTTCACGCGATCGGGGTACTGGGCGGCGTAGGTGCTGGAGTGCTTGATCAGGATGGAGTTCGAGACGAACTGGTCCGACGTGTCCGACGTGAAGTGCCCCACCACCACCACCGGGACCCGGGCGTTGAACAGGCTCGGCGGGCTGCCCGTGTTGGCGACGTGCACGCTGTCGGAGCCCTGGCAGATGGTGAAGTTCGTCCCCACATCGGTGGCGTGGATGGTGTCCGGGACGACGGTGCCCTCCAGGCGGAACGTCTGGGTGCCGAGCGAGTGCCGGTGGGCCATGGCCTGGCTGACCGTGTCGAAGTAGTCGAGCGAGCTGCCCAGCCCCTCGACGAGGAGGAAGACGAGCGCCACGACCAGGACTGCGAAGACGGCGAGCAGGCGCCAACTCATCCGCCGCCGGCGACGCGGTGGGGGCATGGCCGGGCCCCGATGCACCTCGGACGTCGGCGGGCTGGGCGGCGGGGGCGGTTCGGTGGTGACGCCGGTCACGATTGCTCGCTGCCGGCCGGCGCAGCATCGGGCTCCGCGGCGGGCTCCGACATCTGCAGCGCGCGCTCCCAGCGCCGGCGACGCAGCACCAGGCTGACGGCGTAGACGGACAACGTGGCCAACGCGATCGCGTAGCCGGCGTCGACGTAGCTCACGGCGCACCACCGCCCGGAGCGGGCGTCGGCACGCTGGTGACGGCGCCGACGAGCTCGGTGTCCTCGCTCCAGCGCTCGCTCAACGACACCTCGAGCTCCTGGTCCCCCACCGCGTCCTGCAGCACCTCCACCTGGTAGCGCACCCCCAGCAGCCAGACGAAGAGCAGCGAGAACGCGATGAACCCGAGGAGGAAGGTCCACGACATCGATGGCGAGGCGTGGATCTGGAAGCCGGGATCGATGAAGGTGCCGCCCTGGTGCAGGGTGTTCCACCAGTCGACCGAGAAGTGCACGATCGGGATGTCGATGGCGATGAGCAGCGCAGCAACCGCGCAGCGACGGGCCCGGATTGCGGGCTCCGCCGGCACCCGGCGCAGCGCCAGGTAGCCGATCTCGAGCAGCAGCAGCAACGCCGTCGAGGTCAAGCGGGCGTCCCAGGTCCACCACACGCCCCAGACGGGACGGCCCCACAGGGCGCCGGTCACGAGGGTCAGCGCGGCGAACACCGCACCGACCTCGACCGAGGCCGCGGCGAGCCGGTCCCAGAAGAACGAGCGCGTGCGCGGCCACAGATAGAGCAGGCTCCCGCCGGCGGCGACCAGGCCCACCCAGTACAGCGCCACGGTGGCGATGGCGGGGTGGATGTACAGCAGCCGGGCCAGGTTCCCCTGGAACTGGTCGGGCGGCGTGATCCACAGGCCGAGCCACACCGTGAAGCCCATGGCGACCACGCCGAGCACCCCGACGACGGTGAGCCAGCGCGGCCGGCGGGTCATGGTCGGCGCGTTCATGCGGCTTCCTGCAGCGGACCGTAGAGGACGACGCCCACCACGAGGTAGATGACGGCGAACGGGACCAGGATCTTGAGCCACTGCGTCCCGGATGCCGCGTTGCCGTCGAGGGCGGCCTGCCAGGCCTTGGACCCGGCCAGCAGTACCGGCGCCAGCACCGGGAGCACCAGGAGCGGGAGGAGGGTGTCCCGCACGCGCAGGCCGGCGGACAGCGCGCCGTAGAGGACGCCGGCGCAGGCCAGGCCCACCGTGGCCAACAGGCTCGCCGTCACGGCGAGCCAGACGACGTGGACGCGGACGTCGAAGAGGAACGTGATGCCGGCCCAGAGGACGAGCTGGAGCACCAGCAGCTGCAGCCCGACCGCAGCCGCCTTGCCCAGGAAGATCCCCGCCGGGTCGATGCCCGAGAGCCGGAGCCCGTCCCGCGTGCCCTCGCCGGACTCGACCGCGACGCTGCGCTGAATGGCGAGCACGGTGGAGAACAACAGCGCGACCCAGAAGATGCCGGGGGCGGCGTGACGCAGCGACGACTGATCGGGGCCGATGGCGAAGGCCAGCAGCACGAGGACGAGGACGGCGAAGGGGACGACCTGCCACAGCGCCACCCGGGCGCGCGCTTCAATGCGGAGGTCCTTGCCCGCGACCAGCACGGCGTCATGCCACATGGGTGGCCCCTTCGGCGCGCGGCGACGTGGCCGGGCCGGCGGTCGGCACCGCCGTCAGCGTGACGCGTCGGCCGCCCGCCTCTTCACCCGTCACGCGCCCGCCTCCCATGGAGACGACCCGATCGGCCAGCGGGACGGACAGCTCGGGCTCGTGCGATGACAGCAGGACGGTGGCGCCGTCCGTCACCGCATCGCCGATCAGCTGCCCGAGGAGTGCGCGCGACGTGGCGTCGAGCCCGGCGTGCGGCTCGTCCAAGAGCCAGAGCGCGGGACGCCGGGCCAGCAACGCGGCGAGCGCGACCCGACGCCGCTGGCCGGCCGACAGCCGCCCCGTCGGCGTGGTGCGCAGGCGACCGGTCAGGCCGAGGCGTTCGAGGGCCTCGTCGGCCCGCGCCACGGGAAGGCCGAGGGCGCGTACGGCGAACTGGACGTTCTCCGCCGCGCTGAGCTCGTCGTAGAGCGGGGCGGCATGCCCCAGGAGCCCGACGTAACGCCGCACCGAGGTGTGATCCGTGGTGAGGTCGACTCCGAGGACGGTGGCCGCCCCGGACGTCACCGGCAGCAGGCCGGCACAGGCACGCAGGAGGCTGGTCTTGCCCGCGCCGTTCGCGCCCACGACGACGACGACCTCACCCTGGTCGAGAGAGAGATCGACCCCGGCAAGGGCAGGGAAGCGGCCGGCGAGCGCGACCGCGGCACGAAAGTGGACGACAGGGGCCATGGCCTTCTCCACCATGGTAGGGGGGGTGGGTACCAGGGTTCCAAGCGGGGTCAGCTGCCGGACCGCCCATCGGGGCACCCGCGGCCGAAAGGCCAGGGTGGCGGCTCAGCGCATGTGCGCCAGGGCGTTGATCGGCTCGAGCGAGCCGGCCCGGTCCCCGGCCAACTCGGCCGAGGCGAAGTCGCGCAGTGCCACCTCGTGGGCCACCAGCAGGTCGGCCGTCTCCCGCTCGGCCGGGCTCAGTTCGCCGATGCGCTGGTAGAGAGGGATGTACTGCCGGGTGATCGGACCGATGGTGCCCATCAGGTCGTCCCAGCTCATGGCCAGGGCACCGGGGATCAGCGCGGTCGCCAGGACCTCCATCTCCGGGTCGGGTTCGGTGGGGACGCCGGCCCGCTCGAGCGCCGGCGCGGTGGCCTCCTTGGTCCGCCGCTCCAAGGTGGCGACCACCCGCATGGCCGCGGCCTGGTCGGGATCCCCGATCTGCTCGGCAATGCCCCCGAACAGCAGTTCGCCCAGGACCTCGCCCTGGTAGGCCTTCGTCCAGAGCTCCGCCAAGGTGTCCTCCGCCGTGAAGATCGGATCGGGTGCGGGTGCGGTGTCGGACATGGGGAAACGCTAACCCTCGAGCCCCCGCCGCGCTCGTGGGACTCGTCGGTAGTGTCGTTCGCGCCGATGGTGACCGTCCTCATGCCGTTGCCGGCCACTGACTTCGACCCGACCGAGGTCGCCGTCACCTGGCAGGTGCTCTCGGCGTCGGGCCATGACGTCGAATTCGCAACGCCGTCGGGACAGCCGGGACGAGCGGACGACATCATGGTGACGGGCCGCGGCCTCGACCCGTGGGGCGCCGTGCCGGGCCTGCGCCGTCTGACCGTGTTCGGCCGCATCCTCCGGGCCAACGCCGACGCCCGGCAGGCCTACGCCGCGCTGCTCGACGACGAGGCGTTCGGGGCACCCCTGCACTGGGGCGCGGCCCGCCGGAGCGGGTACGACGCACTCGTCCTGCCGGGCGGGCACCGGGCGCGCGGGATGCGGCCGTATCTCGAAAGCCCCGAGGTGCAGCAGATGGCCATCGACGCCTTCCGCTCCGCAAAGCCGGTGGGGGCGATCTGCCACGGTGTCCTGGTGGCGGCCCGCGCCGTCGATCCCGCGACAGGACGCTCGGTGCTGCACGGCCGGCGCACCACCGCACTCACCTGGGCGCTCGAACGCAAGGCCTGGGACATCGCCCACCGGACCCGGTTCTGGGACCCCAACTACTACCGGACCTACGTCGAAGAACCGGGCCAGGGCTGGGGGTACATGTCGGTGCAACAGGAGGTGACGCGGGCGCTGGCCGATCCCGCCGACTTCGCCGACGTGGAGAAGGGCGCGCCGGGCTACCGGCGCAAGACGAGCGGGCGTGCTCGCGACACGCTGGACGACCCGGGGCCGGCCTGGGTCGTGCGCGACGGCAGCTATGTCTCGGCCCGCTGGCCCGGCGACGTGCACACGTTCGCCCGGACGTTGGTCGAGGTGCTGGCCGAGCGAGGGTGAGGCTCAGGTCCCGTCGAGCACGAGATCGAACGCCTCCGGCGGCATGAGCTGTTCGAAGTAGAGATCCTCGGCCTCCACCCAGCGAGCCTCCCAGTCCGCCCGGTAGGCCTCCCCCCCCCGATGCAGGAGGCGGGTGCGCCGCAGGTCCCGCGGGACCTCGAGGAGCACGCGCAGGCCGTAGAGGTCGGCCAGCTCGGGGCGCGCACTGTCGGCACCATCGAGGATGACCACGCCGGCAGGACGCGCCGACATCTCCGCCCCCAGGCTCCCGTCGTCGGCGTCCCAGTCGGATCGCCAGCAGCACGGGTCCAGACGAGACGGCCCGTAGGGCGACGACGCGCTCGCACAGGACGGCCACGGCCCTCGACCCCCCAGGGGGCGGGTGGGACGGAGCCCCGGTCATGGCTAGCTCCGGGACAGGCGACCGAGACCGAGGTCGTTCAGGAGATTGGAGAACTGCGTCGACACCCAGCTCACGTTGTCCGTCAGGAGCAGCACACCGAACACGACGAGGACGAGACCCGCCACCAGCTCGACGGCCCACAGCCAGGGCCGCGCCCGGTTCAGCGCTGCGGTGAGCCGCCCGAAGGCGACGCCGACCAGCACGAAGGGCACCGCGAGCCCGAGCGAGTACGCGAACAGGAGAAGGACACCGCCGGGCAGCGTGCCGTTGTGGGCGGCAAGCCCCAGGACCACCCCGAGGACGGGCCCGACGCAGGGCGTCCAGGCGAAGGCGAACGCCATTCCCATGAGTGGCGCCGCCCACACACCGAGCCGCGACGGCCGCACGTCGAAACGCCGCTCGCCCGTGACCCGCGAGACGACGCCGACGGTGCCGACGCCTGCATGCGCCCACAGCCTCGCCGGAAGAGCGGCGAGCAGCATGACGACCCCGAGCAGAATGATGATGGCGCCGCTCAGGTGCGCCAGCGCGACCTCGTGGGCACTGAGCAGGCGTCCGAGACCAGAGGCCGTCGCCCCGAGCGCGATGAAGACCACCGTGAAGCCGGCGACGAAGAGTGCGATGCCACGCAGGACCGGGCGCAGGGCCGCCGACGGCGTCGCACCGTCGCCCCCGGCCTCCAGCTCGGCGGCCGAGAGACCCGAGACCATGGAGACATAGCCCGGCACGAGGGGCAGGACGCAGGGAGACACGAACGACAGGATCCCGGCCCCGAAGGCGATGAGGACGCCTGCCGGATCGGCGGAGATCGCGGCAGGGACGAGCATTGCGAGGAGCGCGGCGGCCCCGACTACCTGAGG
The DNA here is from genome assembly GCA_963804055.1 of uncultured Acidimicrobiaceae bacterium. GTDB lineage: Bacteria > Actinomycetota > Acidimicrobiia > Acidimicrobiales > RAAP-2 > Bog-473. Next base: position 617,220 of record CAWDOU010000013.1, read on the forward strand.
CTCTTGCGGACCAGGTCCATGTCGGCCTCGACCATCATGGTGACCAGGCCGGGGAAGTCGACCTCGGGCTGCCACCCGAGGACGGAGTGCGCCTTGCCCGGATCCCCCACCAAGAGGTCGACCTCGGCGGGACGAAGGAAGCGCTCGTCGATCACGACGTGCTGCTCCCAATCGAGCCCGGCGGCCTCGAAGGCGAGACGGCACAGCTCGCGAACGGGGTGCGTCTCGCCAGTCGAGACGACGAAGTCGTCCGGCGCGTCCTGCTGGAGCATCAACCACATGGCGCGGACGTAGTCGGCGGCGTAGCCCCAGTCGCGCTGGGCGTCGAGGTTGCCGAGGGCCAGCTTGTCGTCGAGCTTGTGGGCGATCCGCGCCACGCCGTGCGTCACCTTGCGCGTGACGAACTCGAGGCCGCGACGCGGGGACTCGTGATTGAAGAGGATGCCCGAGGACGCGTGGAGCTGGTAGCTCTCGCGGTAGTTGACCGTGATCCAGTGGCCGTAGACCTTGGCCACGCCGTAGGGACTGCGCGGATACAGCGGCGTCGACTCACGTTGCGGCACTTCCTGCACCTTGCCGAACATCTCCGACGAGCTGGCCTGGTAGAAGCGGATCTCGGGGTCGACGAGGCGGATGGCGTCGAGCATGCGCGTGACGCCCAGCGCGGTGGTCTCCCCGGTCAGCACGGGTTGGGTGAAGCTCGTCTGCACGAAGGACTGGGCGGCCAGGTTGTAGACCTCGGTCGGCCGGTGATCGCGCAAGATGTTGATGAGCGACACCTCATCCAACAGGTCGCCGGCGACCAGCTCGATCTGGTCCTGGATGTGGGCGATGCGCTCGAAGTTCAGCGTGCTGGACCGTCGCACCATGCCGATCACCGTGTAGCCCTGCGCCAGCAGAAATTCGGCGAGGTAGGAGCCATCCTGGCCCGTGACGCCTGTAATCAGTGCCCGTTTTGCCATCGGGGCAACGCTAGCCGACCTGCCAGTGGGGTCTCCCAGCACACGTACAGTTCGTGCGTGGCGACGGCGTGCATGGTCTCGTTCCGGCTCGGAGGCGACGACGGCGTCGCCGTCGAGGCGGCGAAATGGGCTGGTGCGCTGGGCCTCCTCGGGTGGGACGTCCGCTCCCTGGCGGGCGCCGGGCCGGTGGACGTGGTCCTACCGGGGTTGGCGATGCACGCGGCCGAGCCCCCGACCCGCGCCGAGGTCGACGCCGCGCTCGACGATGCCGACCTCGTCATCGTCGAGAACCTCTGCTCACTCCCCCTCAACCCCGGAGCGGCGGCCGTGGTGGCCGCCGCCTGCGCGGGGCGCCCCACGGTGCTGCATCATCACGACCTCCCCTGGCAGCGCCCTCACTTGGCCCACCTGCCGCCGCCTCCCGACGACGCCGCCTGGGCCCACGTCACCATCAACGCGCTGAGCCGCCGGGAGCTGGCGGCCCACGGCATTGCGGCCACGACGATCTACAACGCCTTTGACCCGCTTCCGGCGCCGGGCGAGCGGGCCGGCGTCCGCCAGGCCCTCGACGTCGACGACGCGACGCCGTTGCTGGTGCAACCGACGCGCGCGCTGGCCCGCAAGAACGTCGCCGGGGCCATTGCCGTCGCCGAGGCACTCGACGCCGTCTATTGGCTCCTCGGTCCCGCCGAGGACGGGTACGGCCCGGAGCTCGACCGCCTGGTGAGCGAGGCCCGCTGCCGCGTCCTCCTCGGCGCACCCCGTGGCAGTTGTTCGATCGCCGACGCGTACGCGGCCTCGGACGCCGTCCTGCTCCCGTCGCTCTGGGAGGGCTTCGGCAATCCGTCGGTGGAGTCGGCGACCTACCGGCGGCCGCTGGCCATCGGCCCCTATCCGGTGGCCGCCGAGCTGGCGGCCTTCGGCTTCGAGTGGTTCGACGCCGCGGACCCCGCCCCGTTGGCGAGCTGGCTCAGCCGCCCGGACGAACGCCTGCTGGCACACAACCAGCGGGTGGCGGCGCAGCACTTCAACCTGGCCGACCTGCCGGCCCGCCTGTCGGCTGTGCTCGGACGCGTCCCCGGTCTCTGACCGTTCGGTAACCTGAGGCGATGTCGGCTGCGATCCAGGCGTCCTCCAGGCGGCTCACGGCGGAACAGCGGCGACAGCAGCTCGTGGCCGTGGCGCTGGAGCTCTTCGCGCAGCGGGGCTACCGCGCCACGACGATGGACGACATCGCCGAAGCCGCCGGGGTGACCAAGCCGCTGCTCTACCAGCACTTCTCGTCGAAGCGAGCCCTCTACCTGGAACTGGTCGACTCCATCGCCCGGGACCTGTTGACGGCAATCGGGCGCGCCGTCATGCGGGCGGAAGGCCCGCGCCAGCAGGTCGAGCTCGGCTTCGCCGCCTATTTCCGCCTGGTGGTCAGCCACGAGGCGGAGTTCCGCCTGCTCTACGGCCGGGACCACGCCGACGACCTCGAGCTGGGCCGCGCGCTGCGCGCCGTGGAGGACGCCATCGCCGAGGCGATCGACCCCCTCATCGACGCCGGGCTCGACGACGACCACCGTCGCCTGCTCGCTTACGGGATCGTCGGCATGGCGGAGGGCGTGAGCCGTCGCTTCATGGCCCAACGCCCGGACTCCGAGGCTGCGGTCGACGAGGAGGCGCAGAAGCTCGCCGGCCGCATAGCGGATCTGGCCTGGGCCGGCCTGCGCTCGGTCCACGCCGACTGAGGCCCACACCGCGTCACAGCAGCGCGTGCAAGGTGCGGCACAACCCCCACAGCTCGTCGACGCAGGCGGCGTAGGCCTCCGCCTCGCGTCCCGCCGGGTCGAGGACGTCGTCGGCGTCGTCCAGCTCCACCGCGTCGAGGCCGAGCGCCTGCACCCGCGCGCCCAGCGCAGGCGGCGCCGGGGCCAGGTGCCGGCACAGGTGTCGGATGGTGGCCGTCTTGGCCGACGCGTCGGGGAACTGGCGCCGGACGAAGCGCACGTGGTCGGCCTCCATGACGACCACCAGCTCGGCGTGCACCAGGTCGACGCCATGGACCTGGCGGCTCCGGTGACGACGGAAGTCGGCTCCGGCCAGCTCGGGCAGGCGGGTCAACGCGGTCCGGGTGCGCATGCCCATCGGCTGGCCGTCGATGGTGTGCGTGCCGGCCGTCACGACGTGCAGTGACGAGTCCGGGGACCCTTCACCGAGGGCGTCGAACATGAACCCCGCCATGACCGATCGCGCTGCATTGCCGGTGCAGAGCACCAGGAGTTCGGTCACGTGGCCCCGAGCAGCAGCGCGGGCGCGTCCACGTCGAGTGCATGTTGGGCGTGGCGGCTCGCGCTGGTGAGGAACATACGATCGCCCCGCTCGGTCCGCTGCACGACCATGGATGCGACGATCGCCATCAGGATCCCCGCGAAGGTTTCACGCCGGACGTCGGCCTGCAGCTGCTGCAGCGAGTAGCCCCGGACACCGCGACGGCACAACGCATCGTGGTAGCCGGCCAGGAGCTCGGGCTCGCGGGCGCGGCGGTCCTCCGCGCGCAGGCAGCCGCCGATGAAGTAGGCCACGTCGGTGGACGCGTGGCTCCAGGCCACGGTCTGCCAGTCGACGACCACCGGCCGTGGCGTGCCCGGCTGGAACAAGAGGTTGTCGAGGCGGAAGTCGCCGTGGCTGGCGGTGCGCGGACCGTCGGAGCGGAGGCGGAGGTATGACGGCAGATGTTCGACGAAGAGACGGCACACCGCCTGGTGCTCGGGCGCGAGCGTGTCGGCATACCGCTCCAAGAAGCCGGGAAGCAGCGAGGACACCAGCGTGACGAGGAAGGCATCGGAGTCCGGGGTCTCCCGGTTGAGCCACTGGAGGGCCGCGAGCTCCGGCGCCTCCCAGCAGGGCGCGTGGAGGCCCGCCATTTCGTCGAGGACCGCGGCAGCCACATCGGGACCGCAGGCCGCGATCTGGTCCCCCTGGACCCCACCGGCGATGTCCTCCATGAGGAGGGTGAACCACCCCGTGTCGGGCTCCACCTCGGCCAGGTAGACCGCGGGCAGGCGGGTGCCCACGCGTGCCGCGACCTCGCGATAGAAGCGGACCTCGATCTCGTAGGCCCGCAGGGCCAGCCCGGTACCCCGACTCTGCTCGTCGGCCGAGGCGAATTTGCCGACCACGCTGGCCGGACCGGCTGCGGGCCGGTCGAGCGCCAGGCTGAACCGCCACGTGTCGGCCATCTGCCCCGTCCCGATGGACGCCGCCTCCAAGGAGCGCACGGTGGCGCCGTCAGCCAGTTGACCGGACTGCGTGAGGGCGGCGGTCAGCCACTCGGGGGTGACGTCGGTGTGGTGGCGGAGGAGGGGGGGCTGGGCCATGACAGGCCGACACTATGGCCCGACCTGGAGCGACGCGCCGAACCGACGGTCAGGTTCACGGGGTCGCCGGATCCGGGACGAGCGGCGGGGGGTCCCGCAACGCCCGGCTGGCGGTCGCCCAGACGGCCAGGCCGAGTGCCCACGCGGTGAATGCGGCCACCGTCCAGCGCGGGGTCGAGTGCTGCAGCAGGAACCCGGCCGCCAGCGGGGCCAGCGACGCCGCGGACAGCGCAATGGCGCTCCGGACCGATTCGGCGCGACCGAGGAGACGGTCCGGGGTCGCCGCGATGCGATAGCCGTTCACGACGGAGTCCGTCGAGGGCACGGCCAGACCGACCGGCACGAGCCCCGCGGCCAGGACAGCCGCACGAGGCCAGAGCAGGAACACGGCACAGCCCAACCAGGCCCACACCTCCAGGATGAGCACCGCGTGGACGGAGAGCACGGACCGGATGGCCGGCGAGAGGAACGAGCCGACGACAACACTGCCGGCGAACAACGCCGTCAGCAGCCCGATCACGCCTCCCGTGAGCCCCTCGTCCCGGCCGATGACCACGATGCAGAACAGCAGGCCCAGAGCGGTGAAGTTGAGCAGGCCGTACAAGAAGGCCGTCGTGCGCAGGAACGGTTGTTGCAGAGTGAACGCCAGCCCCTCCACCGCGCGCTGCCGGGCGGAGCTCGGGTCCCTCTCCCGCAACTCCTGGAAGTGCACGCGCACGAGCAGGAGCGAGACCGTCGAGCACGCATAGGAGAGCGCGTCGACCAGGAAGGGAAGGGCGCGGCCGGCTTCGAAGAGCACGCCACCGAGTGGCGGGCCGACGACGCGTACCGCAGCGGTACGCCCGCTCTGCGCTCCCGCCGCCTCCGGTAGCTGCTCGGCGGGGACGACGGCACGCACGGCTCCCGGTTGTGCCGCGTTGAAGATGGTCGAGCCGATCCCCTCGACGAAGGCCACACAGGGGATGATCCAGAAGGGAACGTCGCCGAGCACGAGGGCGGCGGCGAAGCCGGCCATGGCGGCGGCCCGTAGGGCGTCGGCTCCGATCATGAGGGCCCGCCGGTTCCAGCCATCGGCAGCCAGGCCCGCCGGAATGGCGAGGATGGCGACCGGGGCGGTGCGGGCGAAGGACACGAGACCCGCTTTGACGGCGGAGTGCGTCAGGGCGAGGACCAGGAGCGGATAGGCGATGGACGTCGCCTGCGTGCCGGCATTCGACAGGAGCTGGCCGGTCTGGAGCAGAACGAAGTCGCGGTTGCGCCTGAGTGGAACTGCCGCCATGAGGCGACGCTATCCCGCGCTCCGCCGGCGGCCGGAGGGTGCCGACCGCAGCTTGCATGGCCGGATCAGAGGCGCTCGGCCCGGAGCAGCTCCTCGACCTCGTGCGTGGTGGAACCGTTGCTCACGGGCGTGTTCGAACCGGTCTCGGAATCGTGAAGGACGATCCGGTCACGCCCCGAGCGCTTCGCCAACAAGAGCGCGTCGTCGGCCCGGCGCAGGACGACCGCCAACTCCTCACCCGGCTCGGTCTCGGTGATCCCGAAGCTGGAGGTGAACTTGGGGAGCCCCCCGACGGTGATCGCTGCGTCCAGCTGTGCCTGCACGGTCTTGAGGGCGCGGATCGCGTCGACCGACGAGCAATCGGGGAAGGCGATGGCGAACTCCTCACCGCCGTAGCGCGAAATGAGATCGTGGCCCCGGAGCGAGTCGCGCAGCACGCGGGCGAACAGCCGCAGAGCCCGGTCGCCCGTCTCGTGACCGTAGGTGTCGTTCAAATTCTTGAAGTGGTCGAGATCGGCCATGGCCACAGCCACCGGATACAGATCGTGCGGCACGGCCGCGAGCTTCTCGGAGAAGGACCGCCGGTTCAGCAGGCCGGTGAGGGTATCGGTCGACGCCTGCAATTGCGTCTCCGCCATGACCCGGAGCAACCCGATGCGCGCCCCGGCCAACTTGGCCAGCGTGGTCAGGTCCTGGATCTGCGAGTCCTCCACCACGGCGTCGGGCTGATCGGTGGCATGGATCACGCCCACGGTTCGTCCCATGATGGAGACCGGGACGCACAGGGCCGAGAGGCGCCCTTGCGGTCGGTTGCGCAGCTTGGGGCAGGCGTCGAGATGGTCGCTGTCCCCGAAGACCTGCACCTGGGCCCTCCGGGCGGCGGGGCAGCGGTCCGGGGAGTCGACGCTGCACGAAGGCGGCTCGCCGTCGGGCCCGACGCCCGCCATGCGCAGCAGATGGGCGTGGCTGTTGTCCGCCAGCAGGAGCTCGACGGGCGCATCGGGCACCACGGCCGCGAACGACCGCTCGATCACGTCGATGACCTCGGGCTCACCCTCCGCCATGTCCAACGCGTTGGCCAGGCGGCTCTCGAAGCGCTGGCGCTGCCCCTGCACCTCCCGCGTGATTCCCTCGCGGTCGGCGACCTCGATCGCCTCGCTGAGCTCCCGGGTGAGGGCGCGGACCTTGTCGTCGGTCTTGCGCTGCTGGCGGTCGCTGATGATGACCAGCAGGTAGATCAGAGGGAGAAGGAGGGCCATGAGGACCCCCGCGGTCACCGCGTAGGCGGTGACGCCCGACCCGGCGGAACGGCCGATGGCGACGGCCGGCACCGTGAGCATCCCGAGGACGACCAACCCGGCCAGCGGGCTGATGAAGCGGAGGCGCTTGGCCTTCGCCATCTCTCCGAACCATTCCTCTTCAGTGACCATGCCCTGATCCCTTCACGCGGCGCAGCCGGTCGGCGAGAGCCGACCGGCGCGGCGCACACCGCCCAGATGAATCCGCCGTTGAAGTGTCGGCAGCAACCCGGGGGTTCTTTAGGGGATCGGTGCCCGCAGGGCAGGTCGACGGGCAGACCCGCGCGAGCGCGAAAAGCCTGGTGAACGTGCTCGACCGCCGCAGCGGCCGAGGGGTGAGGGTAGTGTCCCAAACAGGGCGGGAACGGGGGCCGCGGCGGTGCCGCTGCGGACGAGCGGAAACTGGGTACTCCCATGCACGCAGCCTCCTGGAAGGGCATCGTGGCCGTCATCGGCGGCTTCGCCCTCTCACCCCTGCTCACCGCATCCACCGCATCGGCGGCCGGCGCGTCGAACGTCGTTCCCGTGATGTCGTACGCGGTGACATCGACCCAGTGTGACGGACCGACCTACCTGCCGGTCCTCAACCCGGCGCTCGAGGACGTCTACAGCGAGCTCGACGCGCTGGCGGGGTCCCGTCCCGGGCAGGGCCCCTACCCGCCCACCTTCAGCAGCTGCTCCCCCCTCCCGGCGGCGGCCTCCCCGGTCGTGGGCAGCGCGTCGGCCAACTCGGTGGCGTCTCCGACCGGTTCCGCTACCGTCTCGGCCCAGGCGCTCGGCAACCAGTTCGTCGAGGAGTCGGCCGACGTGGACACCATGTTGACCGGCTCGGTCACGCTGGGCTCCGCCGCCCCGTCGGTCACCTTTTCGGTTCCCTACAGCACGGCAGGGCTCTCGCAGTCGGGCAGCCCCGAGAATGCGTCAGCCCTGATTTCGTTCAGCGCGGGCGCCGCTTCGAACTGTGTCGACGGCTCCTACGGGCTCTGGTCGGTGCCGCCGGGGCAGTACGACCTCTCCGCACCTCTCGGCCCCGGCTCCGGGACGGCGAGCGTGCAGCTCTTCTGTCCCGACGGCTCCGAGGTCGCCCCCGGCGTGGTCACCCTCTACGTCACCCTCCTGGTGGGCGCGTACTCGGGCGACAGCCAGAATGAGGCCGCGGCGGCCGACATCACGCTGCACGGCGTGACCGCGACAATCAACTCATGACCGGGCGACGTCCCCGGCGGGCGCTCCGCTCTCGACGACGAGCTCACCGCTCGCATCGACAGCAACCTCGATCGGCGTGAGCCCACGGGTCGCCGGCGGGTTCACGACCGCTCCGGTGCCCGGGTCGAACTCGGAACCGTGGCAGGGGCACACGATGAGCCCGGCGCCCGAGGAGTAGCCCACCGTGCATCCGGCGTGGGGGCAGACCGCGTCGTAGGCCACGAACCGGCCCTGTGTGAGCTGTATGACCAGGCCCGGATCGCCGGACTTCGGGTCCGTGAAACGGGCGGCACCACCGACGGGCACGTCGCCCGCGGGTCCGATCCGCGTCCCGGCCGGTTGCGTCGTGGAGGGAGTCGAGGTCGAGGTCGTAGTCGGCGAACCCGGTCGGGTCGTCGTGGAGGTACCCGGGTGACCGGGTGCAAGGGTGACGGTCTCTCCTCCGGCTCCCTTCGCCCCGCCGGCCACCCGCCCGGCCACGGCCGTCGCGCCTGCGACGACACCTCCGACGACGGCGGCCGCAACGGCGGCCGCCGCCCCGAGCACGACCGTTCGACGGTCGACCTCATTGAGGCCCCGGCTCGCCGCGACAGGGCGCGGCGCCAGCGGCGGGCGAGCGACGAGAAAGGGGCAACCCCGGACTGAGCACGGCTGTCTGCCCTGCGCCGCGCAGCGGTCGTCCTCGTAGTGGCCGCACACCGCTTGGACGAGAGAGAACCGGACAGGAACAACCGTCGGCGACCCCAGATCGTGCTCGCCGGCCACCTGCGCCGCGATCACCCCGTCGAGGGAGAGCACGCCGCCTGATCCCGCCAGGACGAGGGGGATCCAGGCAAAGACGAACACGATGTCCGCACCCGTGTAATAGGGCGACGAGTGGAAGCTCACCGTGAGGAACAGCGTGAGCGCAAGCACGAATCCACCCACCGCGGCCGCGCGTGCCCACAACCCGAGAAGCGTTCCCAGGCCCACGGCCAGTTCCGCCAGCGCGATCGTGAGGCCGATGGGCGCCGCGTAGGGAAGAAGGTGCCCGAGCAGCTGGTGCAGCGGGCTGATGCGGATCGACGCGATCAGCTGGGCTCGGATGCTCGAAGAGCTGTTCGCGTCGAAGAAGTTCGGGTTGGCCAGCTTCTGCAGCCCGGCGAAGCAGAAGGTGAAACCCAGGAAGGCACGCAGGGGCAACAGGGCCCAGCCCGACAGCGTCAACGGCCGGGGTGGTGGTGCACCGAACCACATCCGTCGCCGCCGCCGGCCGGACACACGCGTGCCCGGGACTGCCGACTGTCCTGGCGCGGTCTCCGGGGGCTGCGACATTGCGACTCTCCTCGCTGTCTCTCGACGCCCCGAGGTTCCACCAGAGAGTAGGGCGGCGGGACTGGCCGTGTAGGCCACTCCGCGGCCGCGGCGCCGATGACACCGGTCCCCGCCTCGGAAGCCAACCCGTCAGACTCGACAGCCTTCGTCGCCGGTCAAAGGAAGGCCAGCCACGTTGTTCCGCCCGGCCTGGCGGGCGCGACGGGAGCGCGACGGAGTCGGTCGTGCCGCGTCGAACGTCAGATCGACCTCCACCGGAGCCGGCCCCTCCCACCGAAGTCGGCGAGCCGGTCGCCCCTGGTGGATCAGTTGATGTGGATCCCCGAGATGGCCCGGGAGATGACGAGCCGCTGGATCTCCGACGTCCCCTCGAAGATGGTGTAGATCTTCGAGTCCCGGTGCCACTGCTCGACGGGGTTCTCCCGCACGTAGCCGTAGCCACCGAGGATCTGGATCGCCTGGTCGGTCACCCAGACGGCGTTCTCGCCGGCGTAGAGCTTGGACATGGAGCCCTCGCCGTTCTCGAACTTCTTCCCCGTGCTGGCCATGTTGGCGGCGCGGTGGACGAGCAGCCGGGCGGCGTCCGTATGCATCTTCATGTCGGCCAGCTTGAAGGCGATGGCCTGATTCTCGATGATGGCCCGGCCGAACTGCTTGCGCTCCTTGGCGTAGTCGAGCGCGTACTCGTAGGCGGCCCGGGCTATGCCGACAGCTTGGGCGCCCACAATGGGACGCGACGCCTCGAAGGTCGCCATCGCAGCCTGCGTCGACGTCTTCTTGCCTTCCCTGGCCCGGGCCAGGCGCTCGTCGAGCTTCTCCTTGCCGCCCAGGAGGCAACGCCCCGGCACCCGGCAGTCGTCCAGCACGACCTCGGCCGTGTGCGAGGCGCGGATGCCCATCTTCTTGAACTTCTGACCCTGGGAGATACCGGGGGTGCCTTCGGGCACCACGAAGCTCGCCTGGCCGCGGCTCCCGAGGTCCGGGTCGACCGACAACACGAGCACGTGCGTGTTGGCGATGCCGCCATTGGTGATCCACGTCTTCGTGCCGTTGAGGACCCACTCGTCCTTGGCCTCGTCGTAGACCGCGCGCGACTTCAGCGACGAGACGTCCGATCCGGCATCGGGCTCGGAGACCCCGAATGCCGCCAGCTTGACGTCGTCGGGGCTCCCGAAGCACTGCGGGATCCACTCGCCGATCTGCTCGGACGTCCCGTTGGCGAAGATCCCGGCCACGGCCAGGGTCGAGCCGAAGATTGCCAACGCGATGCCGGCGTCACCCCAGCTCATCTCCTCGTTGACCAGGCACATGAGCAGTCCGGTCGGATCCGAGAAGCACTGTGCGATGAAGTCGAACGAGTAGAGGCCGTTCTTGGCCGCTTCCTCGATGATGGGCCACGGCGTCTCCTCCCGCTCGTCCCACTCGGGTCCGGCAGGACGGACGACGTTCTCCGCGAACTCGTGCACCCACTTGACGATCTGCAGCTGGTCCTCGTTGAGCTCGAGCGAGTAGTCGGACATGGTGCGCCCTCCTTGCGTGCAGGACCCCGGCCACGCCGGAGCCCTGCGTTTCGTGGAACCGCAGTTGGAGAAGGCTCGCCACGCCCGGCGTGGCGAGCCCGAGGGTTCCTTTGTTACTCAACAGTAACCTGGGATCCGGCCACAAAGCACGCCAGCACGTAAAATGGGCCTTTGAGCTGCGATTTTTTCTTGGGCTCAGCGACGGATCGCGGTGCCGCCCGGGGTGTCTTCGACCGTCCACCCGCGGGCAACCAGTTCCTCCCGCAGCGCATCGGCCCGGGCGAAGTCCCTGGCACGGCGTGCCTCGTCGCGCTCGGCCACCAGTCGCGCCGACTCCTCGTCGACCTCGTCGACTGGTGCATGGAGCGAGAGCCCGAGTGCCGCCGCGAGCACTGCGGCGCTGCGGGCCAGCCGGCCCGCCCCTTCCGCGTCCTCGGCGTCGGCGGTGGAGTGGGCAGCCGTCACGAGCTCGAAGATGCCGGCCAGTGCCCCTGCCGTGTCGAGGTCCTCGTCCATGCGGGCCCGGAACGCGGCCGACGCTCCCGGATCCACCCCGGTGGCCGGCGGCGTCCCCTCGACGACGAACCCGCCGTCGGTCTGCGCCAGCAGGTCGGCCACCGGGAAGCGTCGGGCGAGCCCGTCCAAGCGGGCCAGGCCCTTCTCGGCGTCCGCCAGCGTCTCGGGGGTCACCTCGATCGGCGAGCGGTAGTGGGCGCGCAGGACCAGCAGCCGGTAGGCGCGTGCATCGTGGCGGGCGAGCAGGTCGGGCAGCGTGGTGAAGTTGCCCAGCGACTTGGACATCTTCGTGCCCTCGACCTCCACCCAGCCGTTGTGCATCCAGTGGCGGGCGAACGCCTTGCCATCGGCGACCGCCTGCGCCCGCTCGTTCTCGTGGTGCGGGAACTTCAGGTCCTGCCCGCCCCCGTGCAGGTCGAACCCCTCGCCCAGCAAGTCGAGCGACATGACGACGCATTCGGTGTGCCACCCGGGCCTGCCTTGTCCCCACGGCGAATCCCAGCTGGGCTCCCCCTCCTTGGCCTTCTTCCAGAGGGCGAAGTCGAGCGGCGACCGCTTGTCCTCGTTGGCTTCGACCCGTGCGCCGACCTGCAGCGACTCCAGGGACTGCTGCGCCAGGAGTCCGTACCCCTCGACCTTGGAGACCTCCAGATAGACCCCGTCGGGCGTCTCGTAGGCCTTGCCCAAGGCCACGAGCTCGCCGATCAGCGCCACCATCTCCTCGATGTACTGCGTGGCATGCGGTATGTCGTGCGGGCGCAGGTCACCGAGGGCCTCCATCGACTCCCACCACCGGGCCTCGAATTCGGCCGCCACGTCGGCCTCGGTACGCCCGAGCTCGGCGGCACGCTTGATGATGTTGTCGTCGACGTCGGTGACGTTGGCCACGTGATGCACCTTCAGGCCGATGAAGCTCAGGTAGCGCCGCAGGATGTCGAAGGTCAGGTTGGCCCGCCCGTGGCCGATGTGGGGCATGTCGTAGACCGTGGGACCGCAGACGTACATCGACACCTCCCCCTCGATGCGATGCTCCAGAGGGCGGACGGTTCCCGTCGCGGTGTCGTGAAGGCGCAGCACCCGGGTACGGTAACCCGATCATGTCGACCCCCACGACCGGAGCGCCCCGCGTCCCCGACAAGCCCACGCTCGACGGACTCGAGGAGCGCTGGGCCGCCAGCTGGGAGGACGCCGGGATCTACCGTTTCGACGACTCGGCCACCCGGTCCGAGGTCTTCTCCATCGACACGCCGCCTCCGACGGTCTCGGGGTCCCTCCACATGGGCTCGGTCTTCGGGTACGTCCAGACCGACGCCATCGCCCGCTACCGGCGCATGCGGGGGTGGAAGCTCTTCTACCCGATGGGTTGGGACGACAACGGGCTTCCGACCGAGCGGCGGGTGCAGAATTACTTCGGCGTGACCTGTGATCCCTCCCTCCCCTACGACCCGGACTTCCGCCCGCCCGACGAGCCGGGCAAGGACGACATCCCGGTCAGCCGGCCCAATTTCATCGCGCTGTGCCACCAGCTCACCGCCGAGGATGAGCGGACGTTCGAGGACCTCTGGCGCCGCGTCGGCCTGTCGGTGGACTGGGGCCGCACCTACGCCACCATCGACGACAGGAGCCGGCGGACCAGCCAGCGGATGTTCCTGCACAACCTCGCCCGCGGCGAGGCGTACACGTCCGAGGCGCCAACGCTCTGGGACGTGGACTTCCAGACGGCGGTGGCCCAGGCGGAGATGGAAGACCGTCAGCTGGCCGGTGCCTACCATCGCCTGCGCTTCGACGACATCGAGATCGAGACGACGCGACCCGAGTTGGTGGCCGCCTGCGTGGCCCTGGTGGCGCATCCCGACGACGAGCGCTATGCGGCCCGCTTCGGTTCGACCGTGCACACGCCGCTCTTCGGTGTCGAGGTGCCCGTCCTGGCCCACCCGCTGGCCGAGCCGGACAAGGGCTCGGGCATCGCCATGATCTGCACCTTCGGCGACGTGACCGACGTCGTGTGGTGGCGCGAGCTCGACCTGCCCACGCGGAGCATCGTGACGCGGTCGGGCCGCATCACCGAGACGCCCCCGCCAGGCGTCCCCGACGGCGAGGCCTGGCGCGCCATCGCCGGCCGCAGTGTCAAGCAGGCACAGCGGGCGATGGTCGAGATGCTGGCCGCCTCGGGCGACATGGTCGGCGAGCCCAGGCCCATTGAGCACCCGGTGAAGTTCTACGAGCGGGGCAGCCGGCCACTCGAGATCGTCACGAGCCGGCAGTGGTTCATCCGCAACGGCGGCCGCGACGACGACCTGCGGCGCGACCTCCTCGCGCGGGGTGCCCAGCTCGACTGGCACCCGTCCTACATGCAGGTCCGCTTCGACGACTGGGTGCGCGGGCTCAACGGTGACTGGCTGGTCAGCCGCCAGCGTTTCTTCGGCGTGCCGGTCCCGGTGTGGTACCCGGTGGGGCCGGACGGCGAAGCCGACCACACATCGCCCATCCTCCCCGATGAGGCCCTGCTGCCGATCGACCCGACGACCGACGTGCCCAAGGGCTACTCCCCGGAGCAACGCGGCAGGCCCGGTGGCTTCACGGGTGACCCCGACGTCATGGACACGTGGGCCACCTCCTCGGTCACACCGCAGATCGCGTGCGGTTGGGAGGACGATCCGGCGCTGTTCGCTGCCACCTTCCCCATGGATCTGCGGCCGCAAGGGCCCGAGATCATCCGCACCTGGCTCTTCTCGACCCTGTTGCGGTCGCACCAGGAGCACGGCGTGCTGCCGTGGCGGCACGCCACCATCAACGGCTGGATCCTCGACAAGGACCGCAAGAAGATGTCCAAGTCGAGGGGCAACGTGATCACGCCGATGGCCACGTTGGAGGAATACGGCTCCGACGCCGTGCGCTACTGGGCCTGCAACGGCCGGCCCGGGACCGACACCGCGCTCGACATCGGCGTCATGAAGATCGGACGCCGGTTGGCGATCAAGGTCCTCAACGCATCGAAATTCGCCCTGGGTCGTCTGGGCGATGGCCCGGTGCCGGGGCTCGACGCCGTCGTCATGCCCTTGGACGCCGCGCTCCTGGCGCAATTGTCCTCCCTCATTGAGACGGCGACGGCGGCCCACGACGAGTTCGACTACGCGCGGGCGTTGGAATTCACTGAGACGTTCTTCTGGTCCTTCTGCGACGACTACGTCGAGCTGGTCAAGACGCGCGCCTATGGCGAAGGAACGGCGGGCGGGGCCGACTCGGCCCGGGCGACCCTGGCCGTGGCGCTCTCGGCGCTCCACCGCCTGTTCGCACCCTTCCTCCCCTTCGTGACGGAAGAGGTCTGGAGCTGGTGGCAGGAGGGCTCGGTGCACGTGGCGCCCTGGCCCGACGCCGTCGAGGTCGGAACCCATGCCGGCGCAGACACCACTGTGCTGACGGCGGCCGCCGAGGTACTCGGTGTGATCCGCCGCGAGAAGACCACCAACAAGCGCTCCATGCGGGCGCGAGTGACCCTGCTCACAGTGACCGGACCACCGGCGATGCTGGCCGCAGTCGAAGCGGCGCGAGGTGACATCGTCGATGCCGGCGGCGTGGACGAACTGGTGGTCTCGGCCGGCGACGCGTTGTCGGTCGACGTCGTGCTGGCCGACGAGGGCTGACGGCGCGAGTCAGAGATAGGCGGTCTCGGCGGCCTCGGCCATCTCCTGGGGCGTGCCCTCATGGGCGACGCGACCGTGCAGCATGATGGCTGCGCGGTCGGCCACACCGAGGGCGGTCTCGGCAAACTGCTCGACCAGGACGACGGTCACGCCGCCGGCCGCGATGGCCGCCACCAATTCGTAGAGCCGGCCGACGATGATGGGTGCGAGCCCCATGGAGATCTCGTCGAGGAGCAGCACCTTGGTTTCCCCGGCCAGTGCGCGCGCGATGGCCAGCATCTGCTGCTCGCCCCCCGACAAGGTGCCCGCAAGTTGTTTGCGGCGCTCCTTCAAGCGGGGGAATTGCTCGTAGGCCCGTGTCTCGACCTCGACGGTGGTGAGCCCACCGCGGTAGGTCCACATGCGGAGGTTGTCCCGCACCGTCAGGTTGGGGAACACCCCCCGGCCTTCGGGAATGGCCACGACGCCCGCGCGCGCCAGTACCTCGGGCGTCCAACCCCGTGGCGTCACGCCGTCGATGGCGACCGATCCCGCGGTCGGACGCAGACGCCCGTTCATGACCTTGAGCAGCGTGCTCTTGCCGGCTCCGTTGGGCCCCAGCAGTGCGAACACGCTCCCGCCGGCAACCCGGACGTCCACTCCGTGCAGCACCTCGATCCGCCCGTACGCGGCGCGCACGCCCTCGATCGTCACGCCGGCCCCGGGCGACACGTTCACCCCCCCTCTTCGGCCGGTCGGGGGTCAGGGGCAGAGCCCAGGTAGGCCTCCTGGACGGATGGATTTCGACGGACGTCGTCCGGGGGGCCCGAGGCGATGACCTGGCCGAAATCGAGCACGTGCACCGTCCCGCAGATCCGCAACACCAGGTCCGTGTCGTGCTCGACCAGGACGACGGCGCGGCCCTCGGCCGCCAAGGAGGTGAGGAGGTACCCCAGAGCCTCGCTCTCGCGCTCGTCCAGGCCGGAACACGGCTCGTCGAGAAGCAGGACCTTCGGCTCGGTCGAGAGCGCGCGAGCGAGCTCGACCAGACGGGCGGATCCGGTCGGCAACGACGACACGGGTGCGCCGGCCTCCTCACCCACACCGACGCGTTCGAGCAGCCCGATGGCGGCGGACTGCGCACCGTGGCCGAATGCCTCGAGCCCGACCCGCACGTTGTCCACCGCGCTGAGGGACGAGAAGAGCTCCAGGCGTTGAAACGTCCGGGCCAGGCCGAGACGCGCCCGCCGGTACGTGCCCTTGCGCGTGACGTCGGTTCCCCCCAGGGAGACGGAGCCACTGTCGGGTCGCTGCAACCCGGAGATGACGTTGAACAGCGTCGTCTTGCCGGCACCGTTCGGTCCGATCAGACCGGTGACCGTGCCCGCCTCGGCGCGGAGGGACACATCGGAGAGCGCCGCCACCCCGCCGAAATGGACGCCCACATGGGCGACCTCGAGCGCGGCGGCACCGCCCTCGTCGGCGCCGGCGCCCTCAGGCGGCATGCGCCACCTCGGATTCCGCACTCTGCAAGGTGGGAGCACGCTCCTCGTCGCCGAACGGCAGGCGCACGCGGCGCCCGAGCCAGGGCATGCCGAGGATCCCCTCGGGGCTGCGGGCGAGCAGCACAATTCCGACCCCGGCCGCCAGTCCGGTCAGGTCGGCCAGCGACGCGGGAAGGTGGGCCTGCAGAACGGGGAGCGCAGCCGCCGTCATGCCGCCCAGGAGCGCTCCGGCAATGGTCCGGATGCCCCAGATGGCGACGAACAGGAGCAGGGTGAGGCTGCCGACGTACTGCACGTCTGTGGCACCGATGCCACCCTGCTGCCCGGCGTAGAACACGCCGCCGAGCCCGGCCATGGCGGCCGAGAGGCTGAAGACGACGACCTTGGTGCGCACGGCACTCAGGCCGACGGTGGCGAAGGCGGCCGGCGAATCGCTCATCGCCACGAGCCGCCGGCCGAAGCTGCTCCGGCGTACCAGTCCGAGCAGCAGGGCGCAGACGGCCGCCACCACCGCGACCTCAACCAGCTGGGCCTGGTTGCTCACCGTCGTCATGAAGGGCAGAGGCAGCCGACCGACGGTGATCCGGCTCCCGTCGGAGATGACGCTCGAGTTGTCGAAGAAGGCGGAGTACATGACGGCGCCGAAGGCGAACGTGGCGAGCGCCAGGTACAAGCCGCGCAGACGCAGCGTCGGCAGGGCTACCAGCGCGCCGACCGCGCCCGACACCACGACCGCGAGGAGCACGCCCCACCACGAGCCTCCACCGAACGTCTTCCCCATGACGAAGGCGCCGATGCCCATGAACGTCAGCTGGCAGAGCGAGACCTGCCCGGCGTAGCCGACGAGCAACACGAGCGACAGGCCCACGATCCCGAGGGCCAGGCCCTGCGACAGCGTGGCGAGGGCCGTCGCTCCCGCCATGACGGCCAGGACGACCATGGCGGCAACCAGCAGCACCGCACCGGCAGCGGACTGGCTCACGGTCACGACCTTCGGGGGCGGTCGGACGGCGAGGCGACCCGCCGGGGCCAGCCGGGCCGCCGGCACGACCAGGAGGACCACGAACAGGAACACGACGGGGATCACCTCGACGAGGACCGCGGCCAGGCCGGCGTTGATGTGGCCGGGCAGGTAGCCCTGCGCGTAGTAGGTGATGAGGCCGAGCAGCAGCGCGCCGACGAACGTCATGGGGAGATTGCGCAGCCGCCCGACCACAGCCGCCGCGAAGCCGTTGAGCGCGAGCAGCGTCAGCTGCGTCGTGGTCAGACCGGTCTGGCCCACCAGCGGGGCGATGAGGACACCGGCCAGCGCGGCAAGCATGAACCCGAGCATCCAGCCCGTCTGCGACAGCCGCTGCGGCTTGGCGCCGGCCAGTGCCACCAGCTCAGGATCGTCGACCACGGCGCGCATGGCGACGCCGAGGCGCGCCCTGCGCAGGAACAGGCCGAGTGCCAGCCCGACCACTGCCGTGACGACCACGATCATGATCTGCTGGTCCTGCAGGGTGACGCCGTTGGCCCCGAACAGGCGGACCGACAACACGGTCCCGTCGGACTGGGTGAAGAAAGGGGGCACCGAGCGGATGACGTCGGGACTGCTCCAGAAGATGGTGGCCACCCCGAGCAGGATCACCAGGAGCCCGAGCGAGACCATGAGCGAGCGCTCCACCGTCGCCCCGTGGATGCGGCGGAAGAGCACGAACTCGACCACGAGGGCGAGGAGCGGCGCCTCCACGAGGACGATGAAGGCGATGGCCAGCAGGAAGGGCCAGTGCTCGTTCTGCCACAGCTCCCAGTAGGAGAACGCGGCCACCATGCCCACCGCCCCCTGGGCGAAGTTGAAGACCCCCGTCGTGTTGTAGGTGACGACCAGGCCGATGGCCAGGAGTCCGTAGACGGCGCCGTACACGATGCCCAGAACCGTGAAGGAGAGGAAGACGCTCACCCCTTCACCTCGCGGCCACCGCGGGAGGATCCAACTGGGCCCCGGGCCCTAGCCCGTGATCCCGGCCGCGTTGTACAACTTGGCGTTGCAGTCGAACCCACCGCTCGTCGGCAGCTCCCGCACGAACTTCCCGTTCTTGAGGCCGGCCATCAGGAAGCAGGGCGTCAGCGTCTTGGCGGCGGGATCGGAGCCCCCGAACAGCCCGTCGGCGTTGAAGCTCGTGATCTTCTTGAGCTGCGCGATGACGGTCCCCCGGGTCGGGTTGGGCCCGGCGGCCTTGAGCGCCTGGACGAACAGCTCGGCCGATGCCCACCCGAAGAGCGTGTAGAGGTCGGGGTCCCAGGTGGGACTGACCTTCTTCACGTAGGTGTCGAACTGCTTCACAGCCGGCACCTTGTCGGCGTCCTCGCCGAGGTAGAGGGCGTAGACCTGGCCGATCTGAATCCCGTTGGTCGCCGCCGGACCGCCCGCGTGGGAGACGAACTGGTCGGCATAGACAGGCCCTTCCGAGAAGATGAGCCCGGGATGCCAGTTCTGCGTGTTGGCGTTCTCGACGAAGATCGCCGCGTCCTGCCAGTCGATCCCCGTCAAGTCGACCGCGTTCACGCCCTTGTTCTTCATGTTGATGACGTCGGTGGTGAAGTCCGACGCCAGCGGGTTGACATCGTCGACGTAGGCGATGTTGTAGCCCATGCTCTTCAAGCCGGCGAACTGTTGGGCCATCTGGGTCTTGGCCGAGGCGACGTCAGAGACGATGGCGCCGACCGTCGTGTCCTTGGGATAGTGCTTCTTGTAGTAGGCCACCGGACCGAGGGTCTCCTGGCCGGACAGCGGCTGCGCACTGAAGTCGTTGGGCAGCGCGTTGGTACCGGAGTCCAGGGTGACGGAGACGTCCGGGACAGCGGTGTCGCTGGCCAAGGCCGCGCACCCGTACCCGTCGAAGAGCGAGAAGCTTCCGACCAGCGCGAAGTCGGTGTTGATCGCCTCCTGGGTCTCGGTCATGTTCTGCGAACCCATGAACGCGTCGTCCTTGGAGTCGACGAGAAGCTTCCGCCCGTTGACGCCGCCGTGGGCGTTGACCATGGCGAAGTACGCCTTGACGCCGATCGGCGCCCCCTCGAAGAGAGCGGGTACGGGCCCCGAGATGACGGAGACGTTGCCGACCGTGACCGACTTGGGGGTGATCCCCGTCGTGGCCGCATTCTGGGCCGCTGTCGGGGCCAGAGCGGGCGTGCAGGTGCCCGATGCGGACGATGCGGCGCCGGCCGGGGCGGCAGCCACCAGGGCCCCTCCGGCGATGGCGACCGAGCCCGCGGTCACCGAGCCGGCCACCAGGCCCCACAGGACCCGGCGCGCCCGCACGCGCCTGGCGCGCCCGGCCGAGCCGTACGTGTGCATGTTCCCCACAGCCACCCCTTCTCGGTTCTCCCCGCCCTCCCGCCCGTGTCGGTCCGGTGGTGGTGGAGGTCAGAATTCGGGAGCTGACTCTACGTCAGAAACTTTTCGCGAGGGAATCACACCCAGCCCATCGGGGGGTGCCCCGGCGGTGCGGGCGCCCTCCAGGAAGTCCGCTACCGCCGACGTGGTGGCCTGGCAGCGCAGGGAGGCCAGGACGTCAAAAGCGTGCTGGGCCAGGGGCAGCTCGGCGTACGCAACGGGGGCGCGCGAGACCGACCGCAGCCGTTCGACGAACACCCGCGCCGACTCGACCGGCACCAGCGTGTCGTTCGCCCCCTGGAGCACGAAGAACGGAGGGGCCTCGGGCCGGACGCGGTAGGTCGGCGAGGCGTCCCGGAACACGTCGGGGTGCTCCGACTCCGTCGTCTTCATCACCTGCTTCTCCAGCATCTTGAGCAGCCCCGGCCCGAAGAGGGCCGAGCCCTCGGGCGAGCTGGTCAGGTCCATGACCCCGTAGAAGGGGACCGCCGCCTGCACTGTCGTGTCGACGTCCTCGAATCCCGGCTGGAAACGCGGATCACCGGCGCTGAGGGCCAGGAGGGCGCACAGGTGCCCGCCGGCCGACCCGCCGCTGACGGCGACGAACGAGGGGTCGCCCCCGTACTCGGCGATGTGCTCCTTGACCCAGGCCACCGCCCGCTTGGCGTCGACGATGTGGTCCGGCCAGGTCGCCTTCGGGCTCAGCCGGTAGTTGATGGCCACGCAGACCCACCCGCGGGCGACCAACTCGTACATCATCGGCTTCCCCTGCTCGCGCTTCTCGCCGATCATCCAGGCTCCCCCGTGGATGTACACCATCACCGGTGCCTTGCCGGGCGGAGCCAGGCGGGACTGGTAGACGTCCAGGCGGTGCCGCTTGCCGCCGTCGCCCCAGTAGTCGATGTTGCAGGTCGCCTGTACCGCCCGCGACTTGAAAGGGATGGCCCGGGTCACCCGCCACCAGCTGCCCCATGTGGGCGCCGTCGGTTGGTCGGGCACGGGGAAGGCCTGGGTCCGTACCTCGCCGAGCGCGGCCGCGGTCACGGCGCCGGCCCGCCGGCCCGCAAGGCCCAGGCCGATCAGCCCGACCCAGTCCACGACGGCGACCGCCAGCCCCAGCCACCCCGCCCAGTTCGACAGCGCCCCGAACCTGATGAAGAGGACGGTCGCCACCGCCTGCCAGATGATGTTCTGGAAGGCGAGCTCCCCGGCGATCCAGCCACAGATGAAGCTCAGGACGGTGAAGGGCTCGCGGCGGATCGGCCGGTAGGCGAGCGCGATCGCCAGGGCGCCGATCACGGTCACGGTCAAAAAGGCGTACGGCACACCGCCATCTTCGCCCGATCGGGGCGTTCTCCGCAGGTCCACCCGGGTCGGAGGCGTCCCGTGACCCGTTTGCCCCGGCCTGGCGTAGGCGCGAGGTTATGCACGTCGCCACGATGACCAAGGAGAGTCGATGACCCCCGAACGGCTGACCGGGCTCGATGCGAGTTTCCTCTACATGGAGACCCCGACCCTGCACATGCACGTGGCCATGGCCGCCGTCTTCGACCCCTCGACGGTCCCGGGCGGGTACTCGTTCCGGCGGATCCGCCAGCTCATCAACGACCGCATCCCCCTGGCGCCCGTCTTCCAGCGCCGCCTGGTGGAAGTGCCCATGCGGCTCGGGCACCCCGTCTGGGTCGACGACCCGGAGTTCGACATCGACAACCACCTCCGGCGGGCGGCGCTGCCGTCCCCCGGCGGCATGCGCGAGCTGGGTGACTTCGCCGCCGACGTCATCAGCCGCCAGCTCCACCGAGACCGGCCTCTCTGGGAGATGTGGATCGTGGAAGGGCTGGAGGACGGGAAGATCGCGCTGGTCGTCAAGATGCACCACAGCACCATCGACGGCGTCTCGGGTGCCGAGCTCCTCGGGGTGCTCTTCGACCTGGAGCCCAGCCCTCCGGAGACCCATCCGCAGACGGCGCGGCCGCTCGACTCCCGGATCCCGTCGGGCCTGGAGCTGGTCTCCCAGGCGATGATCGCCGGCCTGGTGGCGCCCTTCGACCTCGGGCGCATGGCCCTCCGCACCACGCGCAGCATCTTCGACGTGCGGCGGATACGCCAGGGCCTCACGGCCAAGGCCGCGCTGCCCTTGACGGCGCCCCGGACGTCCATCAACGTCGCGGTGCACGCCCGCCGGCGCGTGGCGTTCGCCGCCGCCAGCCTGGCCGATGCCAAGGCGCTCAAGGACAAGATGGGCACCACGGTCAACGACGTCGTGCTGGCCATGTGCGCCGGCGCCCTGCGGACCTACCTGTTGGCGGGCGACGAGCTGCCCGACATACCCCTGGTCTCGGTGGTCCCGGTCTCCGTGACACCCGATGTCGCCGAGTTGAAGGGGTCCAACAAGGTGTCGGCAATGTTCGTCCAGCTGCCCTGCCAGGTCGAGGACCCGCTCGAGCGCCTGCACCTCATTCACGAAGGGACCAAGGGTGCCAAGGAGGAGCACCAGGCGCTCGGGGCGACGACGCTGCAGAACTGGGCCGAGCACGCCACGCCGAACGTGTTCGCGGCGGCGGCGCGGCTCTACACCGGGATGAAGCTCGCTGACCGCCACCGGCCCGTCGCCAACCTCGTGATCTCCAACGTGCCGGGGCCGGACTTCCCCCTCTATCTGGGGGGGAGCAGGATGCTCGGGATGTTCCCCCTCGGCCCGGTCATGGACGGGATGGGCCTGAACATCACGATCATGAGCAACATGGGCGTCCTGTACTGGGGCCTGGCTTCCGACGCCCGCGCCGTCCCGCGCCTGTGGGACGTCGCCGCCGCCGTCCCGCACGCCCTCACGGAATTGATGGAGGCGGCGGGCCTCGAACCGCAGCCCTTCGACGTCCCGATCCACCTCGGCCCCGGCATGCCGCCGACGGCCCGCTGGGTTCGCACGGCGGCATCGGTCGAGGAGACCGGTAGCGTACGTGCATGACGGTTCGCGAGCTTGGCCACCTGGTGCTGTACGTGCGCGACCTCGGGCGTTCCGTGGACTTCTACCGCGACGTGCTTGGGTGGCGCCAGGTTCTTCCCGCTCCAGATGAGACGCCCGTGGGCGCCGCCGGTTTCTCCTCGGGCCGCACCCATCACGAGCTGCTCCTCATTGAGGTGGGTGCCGACGCCACGCCGATCCCGTCCGGGCGGCGTGTCGGCATGTACCACTTCGGACTGAACGTCGGAGAGACGGACGACGATCTGCGTGCGGCGCTGGCCGCGGTACAGGCCGCCGGCGCCACCGTGGTCGGCTCGGCTGACCACACCGTGACACACAGCATCTACATCCTCGACCCCGATGGCAACGAGATCGAGCTCTATGTCGACGTGCCGGGCGTGGACTGGCAGTCGAACCCGACGCTCGTCGGCGCCGCCATCCGTCCCCTCCGGCTCTGACCGGTCCCAGCGCGGCAGGGAACGACAGGTGACCCAAGACGTGCGCGTCGTGCGCGCCGACGGCCACGGTGCGCGCCAGGCCGCCGAATGGCTGTGCGCGGGCGGGGTCGCCGTCGTCCCGACCGACACCGTCTACGGGCTGGCGGCGCGTCCGGACCAGGCGGAAGCCGTCCACGCCATCTATCGCATGAAGGGACGGCCCGAGGGCATGCACCTCCCCGTGCTGGCTGCTTCGGTGGATCAGGTGCGTGCGTTGGGCGTGGCCTTCACCGCGCCCGCGGCCGCGCTCGCCCGATGCTGGTGGCCGGGACCGTTGACCCTGGCCTTCGGATTCGAGTCGGACGAGGGCCGCCCTGCCTGGCTGGAAGGCCGCGCCGAGGTGGCCGTGCGCATTCCCGATCACGACTTCGTACGCGCGCTCCTCCAGCTGACCGGGGTCCTCGTGGTCACCAGCGCCAACCGCCACGGCGCCCCGACGCCGCGGAGTGCACGCGATGTCGTCGCCGGCCTCGCACCCTCGGTCTCTTTCGTCGTCGATGGCGGAGAGCTGCGGGAGGTCCCCTCCACGCTGGTCAACGTCAGTGGGCCGGAACCGACCGTCGAGCGCGAGGGCGCCATTGCCCGTGCTGCCATCGTCGGCGCGCTGGAGGAGTCCCGGTGAGCCGAGCCCTCCTGGCCATCGAGACCTCGTGCGACGAAACGGCCGCGGCCGTGGTGGACGACACGCTGTCGGTGCGCTCGTCAGTGATCGCCAGCCAGATCGACCTGCACGCTGCCTTCGGCGGGGTCGTACCGGAGCTCGCCAGCCGCGCCCACCTCGAAACGGTGACGCCCATTGTCGAGCGGGCGCTCGAAGAAGCCGGCGTATCGGGGCATGACCTGTCCGGGGTCGCCGTGACGTCCGGGCCGGGCCTTGTCGGCGCCCTGCTGGTCGGCATCGCCACCGCAAAGGCGCTCGCACTCGGCTGGGGCATCCCGGTCGTGGGCGTGAACCACCTGGAGGGCCACCTCGCCAGCGTCTACCTGGCCGACCCCGAGGTGCCGTTCCCCCAGATCGCACTCCTGGTGTCGGGCGGCCATTGCATGCTCACCCGCTGCACCGGACCGGGGCGATACGAGCTCCTCGGCGAGACCGTCGACGACTCCATCGGCGAGGCCTACGACAAGGTCGCCCGCTTCCTGGGTCTGGGCTACCCCGGTGGGCCCGTGCTCGACCGGCTCGCCGCCGACGGCCAGGACGTGCTCGGCTTCCCCCGCCCCATGCTGGCCGACGGGTATGCCTTCTCCTTCTCGGGGCTCAAGACCGCAGTCGTCAACCACGTGCGGGCCGACCCGGGCTTCTCGGAGGCCGAGGTGGCGGCCTCCTTCGTGGCGGCCTGCATGGACGTCCTCATCGCCAAGCTCCGCCGGGCGCTGGAGGAGTTCGGCGACCCGGCCGTGGCCATCGTCGGCGGGGTGGCGGCCAGCCCGATCCTGCGCGACCGGGCCCGGGTGCTGGCCGACGAATTCGGCGCACGACTGCTGATCCCTCCCCATGTGATGGCGACCGACAATGCGGCCATGATCGGCGTCGCCGGCTGGCACGCGCTGCTGGCCTCCGGCGCCAGCGAAGCATCCTTCGGGCCTGAGCCCGACCTGCGGCTCCGCTTCGTTTAGGTCGTCGCCTGCCGGCGGGAGCGGCGGCGGCGTGCCCGCCGACTGAACAGGTGCGAGGACAGGTCGAGCAGCACGCCCAGCGCCACGATGAACCAGCCGAACGAGTCCACCCCTTTCCCCGGCGCATAGACGAGGACGTAGAAGAGGGTGGTGTACGGCAGCAGCAGGAAGCCGATGACGCCTTCCCAGCCCGAGCGAAGGGCGATGGTCAGGCGGTCCGAGAAGATCCAGAGCAGGAAGATGACGAAGCGCGGCGATATCGCGGCGAGGAGTGCCAGGAGGCAGCCCATCTCAGAGGGAAAGCCCGCCCGTTGCCGCGTCGGTCGACCCGGTGTCCTTGAAGGCCGCAATGGTGCGCTCGGCGATACGCATCGGGTGGATCTCCTCGGCGAGGGCGAAGTCGATGGCCACGGACGCGCTCCTGGGTCGCCTAGTAGAGGCCGACCACGTCGCCGTTGTCGTCGATGTCGATCCGCTCGGCCGCCGGACTGCTGGACAGCCCGGGCATGGTGCGCATGTCGCCGCTGATCAGGTAGACGAATCCGGCACCGACGTTGGCCCTGGCTTCGCGAACGGGGAGGCGCCAGCCCCGAGGCGCACCTCGCCGCGTGGGATCCGAGGAGATGGAGAGGTGGGTCTTGGCGATGCAGACCGGGAAGGAACCGAAACCGGCCCGCTCGTACACGTCGAGCTGGGCCGCCGCCGCGGGGAGGTAGTCGACCCCGTCGGCCCCGTAGACCTCGGTGGCCACCTTCTCGATCTTCTCGCGGAGAGATGCCTCGTCGCCATAGAGCATGTGGAATTCCCCGGGTTCCGCAGTGGCGTCCACGACCGCCTCGGCCAGCTCGACGGCACCCTTCCCGCCGTTCTCGAAGTGCGTGCACACGGCGGCCCGCGCGCCGACCGATGCGGCGATCTCACGGATGGCGGTGTGCTCGGAGGGGAAGTCGCCCGCCATGGCGTTGACGGCGACCACCGGGGTGACGCCGTGGCGGCGCACGATGGCCAGGTGGGCCAGGAGGTTGGCCGCGCCCAGCTGCACCTCTTCGGGGTTCTCCTCCAGCATGGCGGGGGGCAGCGGACGACCGGCCACGACGCGATGGCGACCCGAATGGAGCTTCATCGCCCTGACCGTGGTGACCACGACGGCGGCGTCGGGAACGAGACCGGAGGTCCGGCACTTGATGTTGAAGAACCGCTCCGCTCCCATATCGGCCCCGAAGCCCGCCTCGGTGACCAGGAACTCGCCGGCGTGGATCCCGATCAGGTCGGCCACCACCGACGAGTTGCCGTGGGCGATGTTGCCGAAAGGGCCGGCGTGGACCAGTGCCGGGGTGTTCTCGAGGGTCTGCAGCAGGTTGGGCTTGATGGCGTCGCGCATGATCACCGTCATGGCTCCGGCCGCCTTGATCTGTTCCGCCGTCACCGGCTCGCCGTCGGAGGTATAACCCACCACAATGCGTCCCATGCGCTGGCGCATGTCGCGCAGCGAGGTCGAGAGCGCCAGCACAGCCATCACCTCGGACGCGGCGGTGATGTCGAATCCCGTCTGTCGCGGCGTGCCGTCCTGCTTCGCCCCGAGCCCGCTGACGATGTGCCGGAGGGAGCGGTCGTTGACGTCGAGCACGCGCCGCCATGTCACATCGTGGGGGTCGAGCCCGTGCGCGTTGCCGTGATAGATGTGGTTGTCCACCATGGCCCCCAGGAGATTGTTGGCCGCCGTCACCGCGTGCACGTCCCCGGTCAGGTGCAGGTTGAGGCTCTCGAAGGGCACCACCTGGCTGTAGCCGCCGCCTGCCGCCCCGCCCTTGATCCCGAAGGTCGGGCCCATGGAGGGCTGCCGGATGGCGATGGTGGCCCGTCGCCCGATGCAGGCCAGGGCCTGCCCGAGCCCGACCGTCGTGGTCGTCTTGCCCTCCCCCAGCGGCGTCGGGGTCACGGCCGTCACGACGACGTAGCGAGCACGCGGCCGGTCGGCCAGCGCCTCCACCGCGTCCAGGCTGATCTTTGCGACGTCGTTGCCGTACGGCTCCAGGAGCCCGGGGTCGATTCCCATCTGCGTGGCGATCTCGGCCATGGGACGCAGCGTGGCCCGCCGGGCGATTTCGATGGCCGGAGGGAGTGGCACCGGGAGCGATCATGCCAGACGGACGCGAAGGCTCGCCGCCTGGAAGTTCCACGGGCCGTGCCGCTGCGGCCTACCCTCGGGGGTGAACGCTCCGGGCGACCGCGGCGTGGCGCCCTCTGAAGGGCGCCGGAAAGGAGCGATGCCATGTCGAAGTCCGATGGCGTCTTCATCTACATCGGGACCTATGCCAGCGAAGTCGACGCCCGCGCCGACTACAACGTGGTGAAGGACCTCCATGCCGTCGGTGCCGTGGGCACTTACGACGCCGCCGTCATCACCAAGGACGACAAGGGGAAGATCCACGTCAACAAAGATGAGACGACCACCCGGCACGGCGCGTGGGGCGGTGCCGCCGCCGGCGCGCTCGTCGGCATTCTGTTCCCGCCCTCCATCATCGGATCAGCCATCGTGGGCGCCGCCGTCGGCGGTGTGAGCGGGCACCTGTGGAAGGGAATGTCCCGCACCGATGTCAAGGAGTTCGGTGAGGCCATCGACTCCGGCGAGGCGGCCCTGGTGATCGTGGGCGAAACGACGATTGAGGACGCGATCGAGAAGGCGGCGCTGAAGGCCCAGAAGAAGGTGGCAAAGGAGCTCCAGGTCGACAAGAAGGACGTCGACAAGGCGGTACAGGAAGCCGCGCAGTCGATCTCCTGAACCACCGTCCGCTCACGCCGGTCCGCCCACCATGATCGCCACTCACGTCGTGCTCCTGGTCCTCGGCCTCGTCATCGGGCTGGCCGTCCTGGGCTCGGCGCTCAAGACCGTCGTCCTGCCCCGCCAGGGCTTCCCGCGGCTGTCGCAGTTCGTCTTCGCACTGGTGCACCGGCTCCTGGTCCATCCACGGCGCCACGATCGCCTGGCCCGGTCGTTGCGCAGCCTGTACGCGCCGGTCGCCCTCGTCAGCCTCCCCCTGGCCTGGATGATCCTGATGATGCTCGCCTTCATCGGCGTCTACTGGGGCTCACGCGACCTCAGCTGGTCGCGCGCGTTCGAGATCAGCGTGTCGTCGATCACCACCATGGGGTTCGCCGAGCCCAAAGGCACCGGAAAGATCTGGTTCGCCTTCGTGGAGGCGACGATCGGATTGGGACTCGTCGCCCTCCTCATCAGCTATCTGCCGACCATCTATTCCGCCTACAACGACCGCGAGAAGGGCACCAACCGCCTGCGCCCGATCGCCGGTTCGCCTCCCAGCGCACTCGAGTTCCTGCAGAGCCTGCAACGCCTCGGCAGCCTGGAGAGCCCGGACCTCTGGAGGAATGCGGCCGACTGGATGCTCGACCTCGAGCAGACGCACACCGCGTTCCCCATCCTCAGCTACTTCCCCGAGTCCGACGCCGAGCAGTCGTGGGTAGCCACGGTGGGGACATTGCTCGACGCCTCCGCTCTCGTCTTCTCCGTCTCCGACCTCGACGTGGGCGAGGTCTTCGCGGACGCCCAGCAAGGTCCGCTGACCGTCCTGGTCTACGGGCTGCCGCTGATCGTCCGGATCGCCGCCGCCGTGAGCATCCCGCTGCCCCCGCCGACCCGGCTCCCCGACCTCATGACGCGTTCGAGCCAGCCCGCGCCCGCGATCGACATCAGCCGGGACGAGTACGACGCCGCCATGGCAGCCCTCTCGGGAATCCTCGTCGTCGAGTCCGGCCAAGAGGAGCGGGCCTGGCGCCGGTTCGCCTGGATCCGTTCCGCCTACGAGCCCGCTCTGCGGGCCCTGGCCGGGGTCACCCTGGCCTCCCCCGCTGCGTGGACGACCGACCGCCCGGCCGCGGTGGGCCGGCCCCGCTTCCTGCGGCACCGTGCCGTGCCGCGTCGACTGGTCGCACCGGCCTCCGCTCCCGGTGGCCAGCGCGACTCCTACAGGTGGCTGAAGCCGCCCGACTCCTCTTTGGTCATCGACACCGTCACCGGGTGACGGTCGAAGTGGGAGATGGACTGCTCCAGGTCCTCGAGGAGTATCCCCGCCAGGTCGCGGCTGACGCCCTGGCGCACCAGGATCCGCTGGACCGAGACGTCCGAGACGGAGCCGGTCAGCGGATAGGCCGGCACCTGCCAGCCACGCGCCCGCAGCCGGTCGGCGACGTCGTAGAGGGTGTAGCCCGGGTCTTCCCCCTTCTTGATGCGCCAGGCCACCGACGGGATCCCCTTCAGTGGATCCGAATCGCACAGCAACTCGAACGGCCCCAATTTGACGATCTCCTTGGCCAGGAACTGGCCGGTGTTGTAACAGGCATCGTGCACCCTGCGGTAGCCGTCACGACCCAGCCGCACGAAGTTGTAGTACTGCGCCACGACCTGACCGGCGGGACGCGGAAATTGATCTGGAACACCGGCATGTCGCCCCCGAGATAGGTGACATGGAAGATGAGGTCGTCGGGCAGGTCGGCCTTGTCGCGCCAGAGCACCCAGCCAACGCCGAGCGGGGCCAGGCCGAACTTGTGCCCAGAGGTGCTGATGGACTTCACGCGTGGCACGCGGAAATCCCACACGATGTCCGGCGCACAGAAGGGAGCGAGGAATGCTCCGCTGGCGCCGTCGACGTGGATGTCGATATCGAGGCCCGTGTCCTCCTGCAGCTTGTCGAGCGCCTGCGAGAGCTCCAGCACGGGCTCGTACGACCCGGTGTAGGTGACGCCGAACGTCGGGACCACCATGATGGTGTTCTCGTCCACCTGCTCGAGCATTTGCTCGACATCCATCTGGTAGCGCCCGGGCGACATGGGGATCTCCCGCATCTCTATGTCCCAGTAGCGGGCGAACTTGTGCCAGACCACCTGCACGGGGCCGCACACCATGTTGGGCGACTCGGTCGACTTCCCGGCCGCCCGCCTCTTGGCCCGCCAGCGCCACTTGGCCGCCATGCCACCGAGCATGCAGGCCTCGGACGAGCCGATGGCGGAACAACCGACCGGCTCCCCGGCGTCGGGCGCATTCCACAAGCCGGCCAGCATGCTGACGCAGCGTCGCTCCAGCTCCGCTGTCTGGGGATACTCGTCTTTGTCGATGAGGTTCTTGTCGATGCAGAGGTCCATCAGCTTGTGGACCTCGGGCTCCTCCCAGGTCTGGCAGAAGGTGGCCAGGTTCTGGCGCGCGTTGCCGTCGAGGAGGAGCTCGTCGGAGATAGCCAGCATGACGTCGGCCGGGCGCATCTCGTCGTCGGGGCAGTGCCTCGACGGCAGCGCCGCCTTCAGGCCCGGGTCGGCGTACACCGAATCGATCAACTGATCCCGGAGGCTCTCCCGCTTGTGCAATGGCATGACGCGCCCCCTGGGCTCGCTCGTGGTCGGACGTCGGTACCGTATATCGGTCTTCGGTACCCCGTCCGACCAGGTGCCGTGCACACACATCCATCCGTCCGGCGACCGCGCGGCCGCCGGACGGATTCGGAGGTGCAGTCCTAGCTGGCCAGCAGTTGCAGGCGCGCCCGGCCGACCCGTTCGCGCGTGCCTGGGCGCCGCGCTGTGGTCGTCGCGGCCGGAGCCTGGTTGAGCCGAACAGTCTCCGGCCGGTCGGCCAGCTTCGAACGGAGCTGGCGGAGCGCCTTGGTGTGGATCTGGCACACCCTGCTCTCCGTGACGCCGAGCACCTGACCGATCTCGGTGAGGGTCAGCCCGTCGTAGTAGTACATCATCAGAACGGTCCGCTCCCGCTCCGGCATGCCGTCGACGGCCGTGACGAGCGCCTCTTTGGATTCCTTGGCCTCGAAGGTGTCGACCGGGCCCCACGACCCGTCGGGCAGGGTCTCGCCCAGGGTGGAACGCTCCGACCGGTCGCCGCCGCGCAGCACTTCGTCCAGTGCCATCATGCCGACCGTCGAGATCTTGCGCAGCGCCTTGTGGAAGTCGCCGACCGACATCTCCAGCTCGGCGGCGACCTCCGCCTCGTTGGGCGTACGACGCAGCGTGCCCTCCAGGTGCGTGAACGCTTGTTCGACCGCTCGGGCCTTGGTGCGCACGGACCGCGGCACCCAGTCGATCGACCGCAATTCGTCGATGATGGCTCCCTTGATGCGCGGAATGGCGTACGTCTCGAAGCGCAGATTGCGATCGAGCTCAAAACGCTCGATGGCGTCGATCAGGCCGATGATGCCGTAGCTGACGAGATCCTCCTCGTCGAAGTGCCGGGGCAACCCGGCCAGCACGCGCCCTGCGATGTACTTCACGAACGGCGAGTAGTAGATGATCAGCTGGTTGCGAAGTGACTGCTCACCGGTCCGCTTGAACTCAGACCACAGACTCTCGATACCCGCCTCTGCCAACTCCTGCGCCGTGGAAAACGGACTTGCTGTCGATCCCACGTTGTTTCCCCCTCTTTCATTTGCACCATCCGACCGGTGCGTTTTCTCTCCTGGAGCAATCATTTGATCATGTGCATTTCGTGTGTTCAGGAGTAGACACCACTCTAATAGATCGCCCTCTTGCAGGGCGGTTGCGTGAACGTTGTGGATCGGTTGCAGAGCTCACGCAACCTTTGCGCAACAATCGCCCGAGGCGCGGCGGGCACCGGCCAACGCCCGCGGGCCGGGACGCCAGAGGGGCCACCACCACCGCCATCTGGCACCGTCGACGCGGGCCGTCTGCGCGATGAGAACGCAGGGGAACGACCCGCACAAATCCCGAATCGGAGCGCCAGAACCTTCGATTGGAGTGAGACGCCCCGGGGCCTGACGCGCGGCCCGGGCGATTTCTCAAGGTTCGAGAACACGCGACCGACAATCACAGCATGGGTCAGACACCCCTACTGCAAGACAGGGCCGAATCATGAACTCGCCCGCCGGCGTTGCGACACGCGTCCCGACCCATCACAGAGACCGCAGATCCATCGACCCGGCCGGGACGAGCTCGCTGGCTGCGCCCGCTGGGGCCGAGCAGGGCGAGCGGACGATCCTGGTGGCCGAGGACGACCACAGCTGCCGGAGCGCACTGCTGCAGTACTTCGAGCGCAGCGGCTACCGGGTCACCGAAGCTGCGGACGGCCCCTCCACATTGCGGGCCGTCTTCCAGCACTCAGCCAGCCTTGTGATCCTTGACCTGGGACTTCCCGGCTTCGATGGCACGGATGTCCTGGCCAAGATCCGGCGCCACAGTGCAGTCCCGGTCATCGTCTGCTCCGGACGCGACTCTGAGGACGACAGGATTCGCACTCTCAACCTCGGTGCCGACGACTTCGTCGTCAAGCCGTTCTCGTTTGCAGAATTGGAGGCGAGGGTCCGGGCCGTCCTCCGCCGAGGCAACGGCGAGCCGGCGGCGACCTGCCTTCACCACGGGGACCTGGTCGTCGATCGGGACACCCGGACTGTGACCGTTCGCGACAAGTCCGTTCCGATGACGCGCAAGGAGTTCGACCTCCTCGCTTTCCTGGCTGCGTCGCCGGGTCAGGTTTTCTCCCGCGAGGACCTTCTCGAGCGGGTCTGGGGATCGACCGAGGAATGGCAGGGTCGCTCTACCGTGACCGAGCACGTCCGTCGGGTTCGTCTCAAGATCGAGCCCGACCCGGATTCCCCGAGCTGGATCACCACTGTCCGCGGCGTCGGCTATCGGTTCACGCTCCCCGACAACGCTTGAGCGGGACACGGCAAAGAGCGGGCGGGCGACCGGACATGCATCGCGACGCGTTTGCACCACGGACGCCCAATTTTTGGTCCAAAAGTCCTATGGAGCCGGCTGCTTCTTCTGCCGACACTGAGGACACAGCCCGGCACGAGGCGGTTGTGGCGCGAGGTCTGCGCCGGTCCGGGCTCACGATGAACCGTCCCGCACGACGTGCGGGAATGACGAGGGGGACAATGAGAATGGTGGGCTCGCCGCAGGCGCCGGCTCGGCGCCACGGCACACGCAGGGCCGGAACCGGCCCAACGCAAGGCGGTGTCGCATGACCTTTTCCATGGATGTCTCGGACCACGGCGCGCCATTCGGCGAGAGCCTCCGTGGTGCCGACACCAATCCGACCACGGTGTTCACCCCGGTGGGCGACGTCGTGACCGACAAGACGATTCTCGTGGCCGAGGACGACAACAACACTCGTCGCGCCCTGCAGCACTATCTGAAGCGCTCCGGGTATGCGGTTACCGAAGCGACCAGCGCGGACGAGTCTCTCGAGGCCCTGGCCGCCCACCCGGCCGACCTGGTCATCCTCGACTTCGACATCGGGGGCGGCACGGCCGACGTGCTCACGTCCATTCGGCGCCGGAGCTCGGTGCCGGTCATCGTGTGCTCCGGCCGCTCGTCCGAACGCGACCGCGTGGCCCTCCTGAACCTCGGTGCTGACGACGTGCTCGCCAAGCCCTACTCGTTCGCCGAGCTCGAGGCCCGCATGCGGGCGGTCCTGCGACGTGGTTCCGCCACCCCCACGACCACGCTCGACCATGGCGACCTCGTCATCGATCAGGGCACCCGCAAGGTGATGGTGGGCGACACCGAAGTGGTCATGACCCGCAAGGAGTTCGATCTCCTCGCCTTCCTCGCCTCCGCGCCGGGCCGAGTGTTCTCACGCGAGGATCTGCTCGAGCGGGTCTGGGGCTCCAACGGACGATGGCAAGGACGCTCCACCGTCACCGAGCACATCCGTCGGGTCCGTCTGAAGATCGAGACCGATCCCGAGAACCCGCGCTGGATCACCACGATCCGGGGCATCGGCTACCGGTTCACGGAACCGGTGGGCTGATCGGGGACGATCACGCCCCGCAGTCACCGCCGGAGGTGCGTGACGCTCCTCGCAATTGCAGTGCCCGTGGGTGAAGATGGTGCCTTCGATTCTCGGAGGGGCAGAACCGATGGCGAGAGATGTCGGCAGCGCGCTGATCGGGAACGATTCCGCGGCGCGTGACCGCTGGCCGTTGGTCGGCCGGTCCAACGAGATCTCTCAGCTGAAGACGGCTATCAGCGGTCGGCGCGGTGCCGTCATCACCGGTCCACCGGGCGTCGGAAAAACGATCCTGGCCACGCTGGGCGCCGATTTCGCTCGCCAGCAGGGGATGGCGGTGGCGCTGGTGTCGGGAACCGAGGTCGCCCGGCCTTATCCGTTCGGAGCCTTCGCCTCGCTCCTCCATCGCGACTCGGACCTCGTTGGTCCTGAATCACATGCCGATCAGCTGCGCCGCTACATGCACGAGTTGCTCGACGACGCCGGACCTCGGCCGTTGCTCGTCCTCGTCGACGACGCACATCTGCTCGATGACGGGTCGGCCTCCCTCGTCCATCAGCTCGTGCAGGCCGGCGCGGCCACCGTGATCGCCTGTGTCCTGTCGCAGAGTCGCGCCAGCCAGCCAGCTGCGGATCCCATGGTCGTCCTCTGGAAGGACTACGGAGCAACCCGGATCGAGTTGGGATTGCTCGACGGCCAGGCAATTGAGGATCTCCTCCTCGCCGTGCTCGGAGGTCCCGTCGACACGGTGTCGACGCGACAGTTCGCCGAGCGCTCGCAGGGCGACCCACTCTTTCTGCACGAGTTGGTCGCCGGCGCACTCGAGACCGGATCGCTGCGCGAGGAGAGTGGGATCTGGCGATTGCGCGGCCCGTTGCAACCGACAGCCCGGCTCGTCGAGTTGGTTTCGACCCGTCTGGGCACCCTGACCGATTCCGAACGTCACACGTTGGAGCTGACCGCGCTCGGCGAGCCCCTCGCCCAACCGGCACTCGAACAGCTGGCCGAGGCCGGCGCGATCGCCACACTCGAAGACAAGGGCCTTCTGGCCAGCCGCATGGACGGTCGGCGGCTGCAGGTGTGTCTGGCGCATCCGGTGTTCAGCGACGTCGTGCGGTCGGGAATCAGCCCACGCCGTCAGCGCGTATTGGCCCGTGAGCTCGCAGAGGCATCCGGGGGACGACGTCAGGACGACACCCTCCTGCTCGCGCAACTCGCACTCGTGAGTGGCAACGGCAGCCCGGACCTCCTAGTGGCGGGAGCGAAGGCCGCGCGAGAACGGCGCGACTACGCGCTGGCCGAGCGGCTGGGGCGTGCCGCAATCGACTCGGGCGGGGGTTTCGAACCGCGACTCCTGGCGGCTGAGGCTGCGGACATGAGCGGACGGCACGAACAGGCGGAGCGTGAGCTCGAGGCCCTGGCGCAGGACGCAGCCGACATCGGGGAGCGTGTCCGAGTGTCGCTCCTTCGGTTCGACCACGAGCTCCGTCTGCGCGGCACGGCGGATTGCACGCACCTCGACTCGCTCTTGGCCATGGAGCTCGACCCGGTATGGCGCGAGGAGCTCGTGGCCCGGCGTCTCTGCCTCGAGGGACGCCGGCGCGGCCCGGCAGCTGTCCTGCAGGCCGTGGGCCCGCTTCCCGAGACGACCGGCGTGCCGCGTACCAGCCTGCACGCCCTGATCGGCCAATGCCTGACGCGGACGGGCCGCATGGAGCAGGCACTTGCCTTCCTCGTCCCGCCCTCGGGCGCCAGCGTCCGGCAGGGCTCGGCGGTACTCTCCGAGCCCTGGAGCCCGTTCGGCGATCATGCCCTCTGCCTGATCTGGCTCGGTCGGCTCGCCGCAGCCGAGGACCTGCTGGCTGCGGCACAAGGAGAGCTGACAACACGCGAAGGCTCGCAGGAGAGTGCGGTCGTCGCCGCTTCACTCGCAGAGCTCCGCCTGGAGCAGGGCCGGGTGCAAGCCGCCTTCTTGCAGGCCACCAGCGCCGCGGCCGTCTTCCTCGACCTGTCGCTGCCGGTCTGCGCCCGCCGGTGCGAGTCGCTGTCCGCACAAGCCCTGGCCCTGGCCGGGGTCGCGCCCAAGGCCAATCAGACGCTGGCGGCGCTCGACGCTCTGGCTCTGCCCACCGACATGCGCGACGAGGTCGCCCTGCTCCAGGCTCGCGCCTGGGCCTGCGCCTCCGGCGGCGACATGGGTACGGCGCGCAAGATCCTGGAGTCCGCAGTCGACGTGGGACGCCAGGCCGGAGATCTGGTCGGGGCCACCAAGGCGCTCCACGGGTTGGCCCGGATGGGCCGGGCCCGGCAGGTGGCCGACGAAATGGAGACACTGGCCTCGCAGGTGGACGGCGAGCTGACGGCGGCCCGTCTCGCCTACGTGGTGGCCGCGGCCGACAAGGACAGCGACGCGCTCACGGATGCCGCGGCGCGCTTCGAGCAACTGGGCGCGCTCCTGTACGCCGCCGAGGCGCTGGGCGAGGCGGCCGTCCATCAGCGTCGCGACGGTGCAGGCCGGGAGGCCGCAGCGACCCAGCACGCGGCGGCGCGCCTCCTCACCCGCTGCGAGGGCGCCGTCACTCCGTTCGTGCGCTCCATCGGCGCCCGGGCCCAACTCACTCCGGCCGAGCTCGACACGGCCCTCCAGGCTGCCACCGGAAGCACGGACAAGCAGATCGCCGAGCAGATGCACCTCTCTGTACGCACGGTCGAGAACCGCCTCCACCGTGCGTACCAGAAGCTCGGGATCTCCCACCGGCGTGAGCTGGTGGAGGCGCTGAAGGATCTGCCCGGAGCCTGACCACTCGAGGTCTCAATGGGCGGCGCTCCAGGCGGCCCATCCGGCCAGTCCCACCAGGACGATGGCGGTGACGATCCGTATCGTCGAGATATTGATCAGACGGAGCAGGCTCTGACCGCTGACGACGGCGAGCCCGGCAACGGCCCACAACGCCAGGACGGCGCCGATGCCGACCGACAGGGGGTCGTGGTAGTGCGCGGCCAGATTGGCGGTGAGGATCTGCGTCAGGTCGCCCCATTCGGCAAGGAAGATCACGAGGAACGCGGTCACCGCGACCCGTCGGTGCGACGCCACCTCCCTCTCCACCAGCGCCTCTTCGTGACGCTCCTTGACGACCTCGCGTAGGGCGAGCGCCGCTCCCACGAGGAACATGCCCGCCACGACCGCGTCGAGCACCTGGTGCGGCAAGAGATGGAAGAGGGCGACCCCGATGGTGACAGCGATGAGGACATGCACGGCGAATGCGACCGCGGCGCCGAGCCACACGAGGGCGGGACGGCCACGCGTCGACAGCACCAGGGACGCGAACATGGTCTTGTCCGGGAGTTCGCCGATGAAGATGATGGGGAACACGGCGAAGACGACCGCGAAGTCCACTGGGGCCTTTCTGTCAGGGCCGAACGTAGCGTGCCGGGAATGCCGCCTCGTCCGTGGCCTTCGCCCGGCCGAGAGGCCGAGCCCCTACTGCGGGTGGTCGAGGAGCGACTGCCCGGTCATGGCGAAAATGGTCTCGTCGTCGCACTGGCGCCAGAGATCGAGCAGCTCCCATGACACGGGGTCGCAGCCGTACCGCATCGGCCCCTCGCTGTCGAGGATGGCGTCGACGATGGTCGAGGCCGCCTCGGCCGGGTCGACCACACGGGGGTCGGCGTGCTGGCGCCGCAGCGATGCGGCCACGTCGACCAGCGGGCGGTAGTCGTCGAAGCGAGCGGCGCCCTGCTCCCCCGTGCTGAGCCGGAACATGTCGGTGTCGATCGGGCCCGGGAGGATCTCGACAACCCGGATCCCGAAGGGCGCCACCTCGACCCTCAGGCTGTCGCCGAACGCGGACGCGGCCGCCTTGGACGCCCGATAGGCGGAGAAGAACGGCACGGACGCGATGATCGACGACGAGGTGACTGTGCACACCACGGACGGCTGGTTCGCCCGCAGGGTCGGGATGGCGGCGGCGGTCAACGCCACCACGCCGAAGACGTTGGTGTCGAACATCCGGCGCCAGTCGTCCATGTTGGCGTGCTCCACCGGCAGATAGTCGGTGTCGATGCCCGCGTTGTTGACGAGCACGCGCAGGTCTGACGGAAGGTCGAAGGTCGAGGGGTCGGTGACGTCGAGCCGTCGGACCCGGAGCCTCCCCTCCGTCTCGCCGGCCATGGTGGACCCAGCCTCGGGGTCCCGCATGGTGGCCACCGTGTCGAAGCCGCGGTGGGCCAGCTCCAACGCGACAGCCCGGCCGATGCCGCGGCTGGCCCCGGTCACCAGAGCACTTCCGTGAATGTCCATAGGTGGATTCTCCCTCACCGGGGAGTGTGCCGGCATTTCTCAGAGCTCGAACGCAGTGGGATGCCGGGGCTGGTAGAGGAGAATCTGGCCGGCGCCGGGGATGGCGACCGCGATCGTCCGACCGAAGCCGCGCTGTTCGATGCCGCCGGCGAAGTGCGCCCCCTTGGCCGCGAGCTCTGCCACCGTCTGCTCAATGTCGTCGCACACCAGCGAGATCTCGTGGTGCTCGGTGCCCTCATCCGCCGGATGCACGCCCAGCTCGGACGGCCCGGAACGGAAGATGAGCCATCCGTCGTGCGCGTCGACGTGCGGCCACCCGAGCACGTCGCGGAAGAACGCGCGCGCCGTGTCCGCATCGTGCGCATGGACGAGGGTGTGCAGGCCGGTGATCATCACGCCAACTTAGTGAGACGAATCCCGGGCGCCGGACGGTCCGCGCCAGGGTGCCATCTGTTGCAGGATGGGACGGAGCGAGCGGAAGGATCACACCGTGGACACCATGCAGGTCGACCAGCCCCAGGAAGGTGTGACCCGCGTCACGCTCGACCGCCCGGAACGGCTGAATGCCATGAATGCGACGCTGGTCGCCGAGCTCCACGACGTCCTCGGCGGCATCGCCGTGGACCCCGCCTGCAGGGTGGTCGTCCTCACCGGTGCCGGCCGCGGATTCTGTGCCGGCCTGGACCTGGCCGGGTACGGCGCCGCGCCGGGCGCCGAGGGTCTCGACCGGGTGGGTGCCACCTTCGCCACCCAGGCCGACATCGCCGCGCTCGTCCCCCGGTTGCGGGCCGTGCCACAGCCCGTCATCGCCGCCGTCAACGGCCCGGCGGCTGGGGGCGGCCTGGCTCTCGCCCTGGCGAGCGACATCCGCATTGCCGGCGCCTCGGCCCGGTTCAACGTCGCCTTCGTGCGCCTCGGGCTCTCGGGCTGCGATATCGGCGTGAGCTGGCTCCTCCCGCGGCTGATCGGCGCCTCGCGGGCCTGGGAGCTGATGCTGACCGGTCGCATCATTGACGCCGAGGAGGCCGATCGGATCGGGCTCGTCCTCCGCGTGGTACCCGACGACGCGGTGCAGAGCGCCGCGCTCGAGACCGCCGGCCTCATCGCGGCGAACGCCCCCTGGGGAGTCCGGATGACCAAGGAGGTCATGTGGTCGCAACTCGAGGTCGGCTCCCTGCAGGCGGGCATCGACCTCGAGAACCGGACGCAGGTCCTCTCCTCCATGACCAACGACATGCAGGAGGCCGTGGCGGCGTTCCTGCAGAAGCGCCCGCCCCGGTACGGGGGTTCCGGCGGACAGGCGTCGTAACTGCGCCGCACGCCCGCCGCCGACCCCGGGGCAGGCGTGGCTACGTTTGTCGCCTGATGCCGCACCCCCCGAATTCGATGCGCCGGAGGGTGCGGCGGTGCGCGTCATCACTGGGTGCCGTGCTGACCCTGTCCGTGCTGCTCGCCGGTTGCTCGACCGCAGGGCACCAGGGCCGCGGACTCGCCGATCCGGCGCAGTCGGTGTCCCCGGATCCGGACTATCCCGAGACCTGCGCCCCCATCGGCGCCGACACCACCAGCCCGTGCCTGCGTCTCACCCTCGATGCGATCGACGCGGCCAGAGCCAAGGAGGGCGTGCGCCCCATGGTGCTGCCGGCCGACTTCGCCCGCCTCAGCGTTCCCGAGCAACTCTTCGTCGCCGTGGACCGTGAGCGGGTGGACCGCGGCCTCGACCCGTTCACCGGCCTCACCACTGCCCTCGACGCCGGTGCCCGGAGGGGAGCGGTCACGGCCCGCCTCCCGGCCCGGCCCGGGCCTGCCTACGGATCGGTGACCACCGAGTGGATCGGCGACGTCGACAACGGGCTCGATGCCGACTTCGAGTGGATGTACGACGACGGCCAGGACAGCGGGGTGCCGGGCTGCTCGGGCTCCACCACGTCGGGCTGCTGGGCCGATCGCCAGATCGTCCTCGACCGGTTCGGATCCGGGCATCTCGTGATGGGGGCCGCGTACGACCCGACCGGCGACACGTCGAGCGAGGACCGGGGCGGGTCCTCCCTGGCCGCCACGCTCGCCGTGACCGCCCGCGCCGGACCGTACGCCTACACGTGGAGGCAGGCCCTCGCGGCAACGTCCGCCGGGCAGTTACGGCCGCTGCGGGCCATTCCCCCGTCGGAGTCCAACACCGGGGTCGGCGATCCCGCACACAACGTGGCGCCGGTGCCCGACTACACGCGCTTGTGCGGTGACGGCGGGATCGACGACACCCCGGCCTGTCTCGACGCCGTGTTGGACGCCGTGAACCATGCCCACGCCCTGGAGAGGATCAGACCAATGGTCCTGCCCCCGGACTTCGCGCAGCTGAGCGTGCCCGATCAGCTCTTCGTCGCCATCGATCTCGAGAGGGTGGACCGTGGCCTCCCGGTCTTCGGCGGCCTCACGGCCGCATTGAACCACAATGCCCAGCGGGGAGCCGACGACGCCGACGACCCGCCCGACCCCGGGCCGGCCTACGACCTCGATGACGCAGAATGGGCCGGTGGGTCGGCCAACGGGCTGGACGCCGTCTACGGGTGGATGTACGACGACGGCTTCGACAGCGGCAACCTCGACTGCCTCCACCGCGGCGCCGCGGGCTGCTGGGGACACCGCAAAGGCATCCTCGACGATTTCGGCTCCGGCCCCAACCTGGTCATGGGTGCCGCCGGAACCGTCGCCGGAGACACGCACCGCGGGGACAAGGGGGGCACGTCCATGGCCGTGACGCTGGCCGTCGCCGGCGCGCCGCAGCAGGCATTCACCTACAGCTGGGCCCAGGTGGCAGCTGCCCTCCCGGCTGGAGCGCTCTGAACGGCGCTCATAAGGTGGTCCCGGTGGCACCGCAGCTCTACACCAATCCCTCGTGCTCGAAGTGCCGGACCGCGCTGGCACTGCTGGCGCAGCGGCACATCGACGCGGACGAGATCCGGTACCTCGACGAGCCCCCGACCGTGGCCGACCTCAAGGCGCTGATGCGACTGCTCCGCATTGAGGACCCCCGCCTGATGATGCGGACCGGTGAAACCGTCTATGACGAGATGGCATTGGCGGACCAGCAGGGCGATGCACTGCTGGAAGCCATCAGCCGGCACCCGATTCTGTTGGAGCGACCCATCTTCGTCGCAGGCGACCGGGCCGTCATCGCCCGCCCGCCGGAGAGGCTGCTCGAGCTGCTCTGACGATCCACGGCGAGGCCGTGACCACCCTCGTAGGGTGTGCGCGCAGGCGGCGGGATGCCGCACGAAACGGGGGACGAACAGTGACGGCTTCTCTTGTGTTCTACGGGATCCTCGGCGTCGCCAGCACGGTGGCGGCCTTCGTCGTCAACCGCCGCCTCTTCTCGGGTGGGCAAGCCGGGACGGTCACGCTCCTGGAAGGCGTCTACTACTTCGTCGGCGTGGGCTCGCTGCTCCTCGGGTGGTATTTCAACGTGCGCTACGTGCACCTCTACGGCCACCGGGCCAGCTACGTCGACTACACGAAGATGCTCTTCTCCAACTGGGCCGCGGACTCGGCCGCCCAGGACTACATCATCGTGAACGTGGTCCTGCTCCCACTCTGGACCATCACCGAGGGCCGGCGGCGCGGGTTGCGCTGGGCCTGGATCTTCTTCGTGATGAGCCTCTT
Source organism: uncultured Acidimicrobiaceae bacterium (assembly GCA_963804055.1). Classification (GTDB taxonomy): domain Bacteria; phylum Actinomycetota; class Acidimicrobiia; order Acidimicrobiales; family RAAP-2; genus Bog-473. The sequence continues at coordinate 658,990 of CAWDOU010000013.1, forward strand.
CACCAGCCTGGCCTTCTCCGTGGCGTTCTTCCTCGCCTTCATGGAGCGCCAGCTGCGCTACAACCGGGCGCTGGCTCCGTCCAGCACGGCGTAGCCGCAGTTGTAGCCCGGGATGAACGTGACGCCCGGTCCCCCGTGGCATCCGGCGCCGCAGAGGAACAGGCCCTCGACCGGAACCGGCGCATCGGGCCAACCCCTCGGTCCGGGGCGGAACGGTCCCATGAATTCCGGCTGGAGCAGCCCGTGGGTGAAGTCACCACCGGCGCAGCCGAACATCAACTCGTACGTGTAGGCGGGGTAGTTCAGCTGCCGCTCAATCAGGTCCGGGAAATTCGGGGCGGCCGAGGCGATCTTGGCGACGATGCGGTCGGCCATCTCGTCGCGGAGCCGTCCCTGGCTCTCGCGGTCCCCGATCGGCAGGTAGAAGGCGAAGCTGCTCGCGGCGTGCATCCCCTCGGGCGCCAGCGTCGGGTCGTCCAAGGACGGGATCTGCAGGTTGAAGCTCGGGGACGGAGGGACGTCGCCCCGCACGCACCCCTCGAAGTCCCGCTGCATCCGCTCCGCCGTTCCGAAGAACGTGACGTTGCGGCCCAACGCGGGCTCGTTCAAGGCCTCGTACGGGGCGCGGTACTCGGGCAACCCGCGCAATGCGAAGTGGGCCTGGAAATAGGCCGCCCGGTGGTCGATGGCGCCGACCCGCTGCACGAAACCCTCGGGGAGGCTCTCGGGGTCGAGCAGATGGGTGAACGTCGTGGTCGGATCGAGATTGGAGACCACCACCGGTGCGGTCGCCACCTCGCCCTCCCCCAGCTCGACGCCCGTCACCCCGCCGCCCTCGACAACGATGCGCGATACCTTGGCGTGGCGCCGCAGCTCTCCGCCGTGCTGCTCGAACATCCGGGCCAGATGGTCGGCCATGGTGCCCAGGCCACCGCGCACCTTCGACATCGTCGCAGTCCCCGGCGATGCCAGTGCGAAGGCGAGGCAGAGCGCGCTCCCGGGAGAGAAGGGGCCCCGGAAGGTGGAGTTGACGGCGAGGAAGGCCAGCATGCTGCGCACCGGCGCGTGCTTCACCGGGTCGGGCAGGTAGTGGTCGACCACGTCCATCACACTCCCGAACATGGCCGTCCGGATGGCCTCCCGCTCCGACTCGTTGGCGGCACACGCCCACATCTCGTCCAATGTCTTGGGCGGGGTGCGCACGTCGAAACGGCCGATGGCGCGTGCGGGGGCCTCGGCCCAGGCGGCCACCTCCGCCATGCCGAGCACCGCCTCGATCCCGATCGTCTCGCCCAGGTGCTCCAAGAGCCGCTCGGGGTCCGAGTAGAGCAGGATCGGCGGCTGCCCGTCTTCGCTGATGCTGGCGGACTGGACCTCCGGCTCGTAGATGGGACAGGCGCCGAGGTCGAGGTCCTCGAAGATCTGGTTCGGCACCGGGAACTGAATGGAACCGGCCAGCTCGAAGCGATAGCCGCGGATCAGCTCCGTGGTCGATGCCATTCCGCCGATGAAATGGTTCTTCTCCAGGCACAGCACCCGGAGGCCCCCCCGTGCCATGACCGTGGCCGCGGTCAGGCCGTTGTGACCCGCTCCAATCACAATGGCGTCGTAGTCGGTCATGCCTGGGACTGTAGCGACCTCCCGCCCGCAGGGCCCGCTCGACCGACGGGCGGATGATTAGAGACGTCCCCCTTTGGCAATGCTCCCTTGGTGAGCGAAGGAGGGACCATGAGCGAAGGATCGAGCAACGGGGCGGACGGCCCGGACGCAGAGGTCGACGAGGGGACGAGGATCGAAGAGCTGCTGGAGGCATCGGCCGCCCACGCGGCCGACCGGCCCCCGACGGATGACGAGGAGGCCGCTGCCGAGGGCAACACCCTCGATCCCGAGGTGGCCGAGCACGAGCGGGAGATGGGCAAGATCGGCGCCGAGGTCAAAGGGGAAGGCCAGATCGACTGAGCTCTCGGGCTGACCGCCCTTCACTGATGCGCTCGGGTCGCGTCGCTCGTTCCGACGCCTCGTGGCGTCTCGTCGCTCCCGGCTCCTTCGGCATCGAAGCGCTCCGCGCACCGGTCGGAGCAGAAGTAGTAGGCGCCGGCGCCCTGGCGCGACGCCGGCGCCTGCGCCTTCTCCACCTGCATGCCGCAGACCGGGTCGCGTGCGTAGCGGGCCCCCCCACCGAGCCGAACCCTGTTGCGGTAGGTCCAGTACAGCAGCCCGAAGAGGACGAGGAAGATCAGGTTGAGGTACGTGGTGTAGTTCCAGGCGAAGTGCGCCGGCGCAATTGTCGTCGGCCGCATGGTGGGCACCAGACCGGCGGCACGGAAGAGCAACTCGGTGAGCAGCCCCGCCGTGGACATGAGCGCCCAGAAGACCACCAGCATCCGGAGCATCAACCGCGTCCCGTAGTAGCGGCGGTAGATGAGCAGGAGTGGGAACGCGATCAGGTCGGCGAAGATGAATGCGATCACGCCGCCGAAGGAGATCCCACCGCTCCACAGCGCCGCCGCCAGCGGCACGTTGCCGATGGAGCACACGAAGCTGATGATGGCGATGAACGGGCCGACGATGACGTTCTCGACGGTGGTCCAGAACCCGTGCCCCGTGATGAAGACGGCCTGCCAGACCGAGGTCGGTACCAGGACAGCCAGGAATCCGGCCACCGTATAGCCGATCACCAGCTCGCGTCGCAGCATGGTGAGGTCGGACATGGTGTAGGTCGCGCTCTCGGCCCAACCAGCCGCCGACCGCAGTTGGACCGTGACCGGTGGTCGCTCTCGGCCTCCCTGCAATGCGGCACCATGCTGGTGCTCGGTCTCCTCCTCCGACGACTCCATGCGAGCCCGGGCCTGTGCGACCACGCGTCCGCGCAGCCAGAGCGAACCCAATGTGGCGAGGAGGACGATCATGATGATGCCCCCCACGAATTCGCTCACGGCGAACTGCCAGCCCATCAGCACGACAAGCACGATGCCCAGCTCAATGACGAGGTTGGTCGACGCGAACATGAAGACCATGGAGGCGATGTAGTCGGCTCCCTTCACGAAGAGGGACTTCGCCATGGCGGAGGCCGCGTACGAGCACGAGGACGACACCATCCCGTACCCCGAGGCGCGCAGGACCGCCGGCGCCCCGTGGTCACCGAGCCGCCGGCGCATGGCGTCGCGGCTCACGAACGCCTGCACCGCGCCCGAGAGACCGAAACCGAGCACCAGGGGCCAGAGCGTCTCCCAGAACATGAAGAAGCCCTCGCGGAGCGATCGCCCGATGTCCACCAGCACGGTGGCGGTCGCCAGCATCGGGGTCAGGAGCGGACGAGCCGGCTGATGGCCGCCGAGGCCTCGTTGAGCTTCTCGGCGGCTTCGTCGCCGCCCTGCCGCACCGCGTCCGACACGCAGTGGGCCAGATGGTCGTCCAGGAGCTCCAGGGCCACCGCCTGGAGGGCCTTGGTCGCCGCCGACACCTGCTCGAGGATGTCGATGCAGTAGCGGTCCTCGTCCACCATGCGCTGAATGCCCCTGACCTGGCCTTCCACCCGCCGCAGGCGCTTCTGCAGGGCGTCCTTGCTGTCGATGTAGCCCGGTCGCATCGCCCTCCGATCGTTACGTACCCAATACCCCTATAGGGTATCAGGACGAGCCTGTCGCCGAGCGACGCGGCGAGACGTGGATCAGCTCGTGGCCTCGACCACGCGGCGCATGCCTTCTCGCCACGGCACCTCGGTGCGCCCGAGGACCTCGTGCATCCGCGTCACGTCGGGCCAGATGGGCCACGGCGCGTCGGGGTCGTAGCGGATCAGCGCCGGGCGGTCCACCAGCTCGCCCAGGTAGGCGCAGTACTCCTCCGCGCTCACCGTCTCGCTGCCGGCGAAGTTCACGACCACCGGATCGGGTGAGGCGACCTGCAGGGCCCGCAGGGCCAGACGGACGTAGTCGTCCTCGTAAATCGGGTTGTAGTGGTTCGGCGCGTCCGGGTGCAGGACGATCTCCTCGCCCCGCAGGATCCGCCGCAACCGGTTGACGGGTGTTCCCCCCTCCGGACCGTACGTGGAGAAGATGCGGATGATGGTGAGCGGGCTGCCCGCCACCTCGGCGGCGTAGCGCACGACGGCCTCACCCGCGATCTTGGACAGGCTGTACGCACCGAGATGGACCCCGGGGGGATCGTCCTCGCGCAACGGCCGCTGGCCCTGGTATTCGTAGGCAGAGCCCGTCGAGCAGTACACGAAGGCGGCCCCGGCGCACGCCGCCACGAGGCGGCCGGACGCGTGGGCGTTCGTCGCGAAGACCTGCTCCCAGTCCCTGTCCTGCGCCTCGCGGCCGAGGCGCGCCGCGGCATGGAACACGTGCGTGATGCCGTCGGGGAGCTGCCCGGCCTCCAGCGTCGCCACATCCGCCACGATGGGCACCACGCCGGCGCCTTCCAGGCGGGCCCGGTCTTCCTCGTCGCGGCAGCGCGCCAGCCCGAACACGTCGTGGCTGCGGGCCAACGCCCGCGCCACCGGGAAGCCGACCCGCCCGGTGGCCCCGGTGACGAGCACCCTCCAGCGCGACGGATCGGACGACGAGGTGGTGGTCATGCCACACGGTAGGGCAGGCGGTCAGCTCCCGAGGATCCCGAGCCCCTCCTCGCGGATGCCCCTGGCCCGGGCGTCGGCGAAGTGCTCGAGCCACTCCCGGATCTCCTCGCTCCCCGTCTCGTCGGCCCAGCGCCGCGGCATGGCGGGGAAGGAATAGCCGGGCGGCAGCGCAGGTGGCTGCGGCTCGCGCTCCCGCCGCTCGAGCGCGGCGTCGACGGCCGGCGCGAGACGCGCTCGTTTCGCCCGCACCTGGGCCTCATCACGCTCCCTGAACGCCGGCAGCACCTCGCGGCCGAACAGCTCGAGCGACTCACAGATGTGCTCGTGGCGGTTCTTCCCCGCCTGCAACACGAAGATGACCTGGTCGACCCCGGCCTGCTCGAACCGTTGGAGGTAGTCGCGCACCTGCGCCGGCGTGCCCGTGGCGCCGCGCAACCCGGTGCGCTCCCCCGCCGCCAACCTGGCGCCGAGGCGCTCCTGGCGCAGCGCGGTCTCGATCTCGGGCGAGTAGCCCTGGTCGCCGCGGCGCTCGAGATACTCGGACCAGACATCGGTCGAGCCCGGCTGGTGCTCACCGAAGACGTAGTAGTGCCCCAGGGAATACCCGAAGAAGTTCCCACCCTCGAGGCCGCGGTCGAGGGCCACGGCCTCGTCGGGATGGCACATCATCTGGGTCACGCAGGCGATGTTGGCGTTCACGGCCAGGCCGACCGGGACGCAGCGCTCGGCCAGCGTCTCCTCGTAGTCCGCCACCCACCTCTCCGCCTCCTCCGGATCGATGAAGGCGAACGTGAGCGCGCCGATGCCCTTCTCGGCCGCCAGCAGGATGGTGTCGCGGCGGGAGCAGGCCACCCACAGCGGGGGGTGCGGGTGCTGCATGGGCTTGGGCACGACGTTGCGCGGCGGCATCTGGACGAATCGTCCGTCGACGCCGGTGAACGGGGTCTCGGTCATGCAGCGCAGCGTGACCTCCAGGCCCTCGAGCCATGCGTCGCGCTTGGTGGCGGGATCGACCAGGAACCCGCCCAGCTCGGCCTCGGAGCCGGACTCCCCGGAGCCGAACTCCACCCGGCCGCCCGACAGCAGGTCGAGGGTGGCCACCCGCTCGGCCGTGCGGGCGGGATGGTTGTAGCCGGGCGCGGTCTGAATGATCCCGTGACCCAGCCGGATGTCCTTCGTCCGTTGGCTGCAGGCGCCGAGGAAGACCTCCGGCGCCGAGGAATGGCTGTACTCCTCCAGGAAGTGATGCTCGACCTCCCACACGACGTCGAACCCCAGGCGATCGGCCAGCTCCACCTGCTCGAGCGCGTCCTGCAGCAGGCGGTATTCGGCATCGGGCTCCCACGGACGCGGCAGCTGGTGCTCGTAGAAGACGCCGAATTTCATGCGGCACCGAGCGACACGAACTCGGCCAGGATGTCCGGACCGTTGGTGCGCTGCGCGCACCAGAACTCCACCTCGGCCAGTGCGGCGCGGCGCCCCTCCTCGCGTGCCGGGCCCAGGCTGTTGGCGAGGAGGGGGTCCCAGATCCGCCCGATCATGTCGGTCCCCCGATACGTGCGCCCTCCCTCGCCGCGCCATGTGCGATCGCGCATCTCGGTGAGCGCGGCGCGCAGGTAGCCCACATGTGGCGTCTCGTCCGCCCTGATGTAGCTCACGAGCCGTGCCGCCTCGCCGTCTCCGGCCACCAGCTCCGAGTCGGACATCCATTCCTCCGCCCAGGCGAACGTGTGAAAGGCCGAGATCTCAATGAAGAGGACCCGCACCATGAGCGAGACCATCACTTCGAGCTCGTGCGGGATGTCATCGGGGAGCACGCGGGCGGCTTCTGCGCCCGAGCGACCGGGCCCGAAGCCCATGCGGGCCAACATCGACTCGATGTCGAGCTCGTCGCACGACCGTTCGAAGGCGATGTCGCGGGCGGCGAACCACATGTCCTTGTGGCCGGCCTCCTCGTCCCATCCGGCTTCGTCGCGACCGTGCGCCTCGAACAGCCCGCGCCCGAGATGATCGATCGCCGTCGCTCCGATGTCCTCCACGAAATGCCGTTGCAGATCCCGGGGCTGGAGCAGGCGGATGTTGGCGCCGAATCCCTCCACGGTCCCGATGCGCGTCAACGTCGCCATGAGCGGCTCGGGAACGCCGGCGCTGATCAGAAAGCGCGCCTGCTCCACGTTGGGGAACGAGCGCTCCCACCATTCGAGCGGCACGTCGATCAGCTCCGTGGAGAAGCGCGCGCTGTTCTGCTCGCCCCAGGCAGCGATGGCGGGCAACCGGAACCGCGTGCGCGGCGAGACGTAGTCCCCCTCGTCGTCGAAGCCGCCGTGACAGCGGACGCCCCCGGCGATGAGCGGTTCCGCCACCACCAGGTCGGACAGCAGCTCCTCCTCGGTGAACTCGACCTGCGCCGTGCCCATGGCGGCTCCTCTCGGGATCGTCCCCTGTAACTCCAGGGTATATACTTGCCCGTATACAGACCGAGAGCAAGCTGCTTCCACGAGCCGAACGGCGCGCCGCCATCCTGCACGGCGCCGCCCTGGCCTTCGCGTCGTCGGGGTTCGCCGACACGTCCATGGACGACGTGGGCACAGCGTGCGGGGTCACCAAGCTCATCGTCTACCGGCACTTCGGCTCCAAGGAGGAGCTGTACCGCGAGATCCTCCAGCAGGTGTTCGACCACCTCGGCGTGGAACTGCGTGCCGAGCTGGCTCGTCCGAGCCATGCCGGGCTCGGGCCCCGGACCCTGCTGACCGTGGCGAGGGAGGACCCGGCGGCCTTCACGCTGCTGTGGCGTCATGCCGCACGCGAGCCCCAGTTCGCCGCGTACGCCGCCGAGCTGCGGGCCATTTCGGTGTCGGTCGTGCGCCAGCTCAGCGAGCTCGACACCGGTGACGAGCTGCTCGATGCGTGGCACTCCGAGGCTCTCTTCGGCTGGCTCGTCGAGACCACGCTCACCTGGCTCGAATGCGGCGACCCGGCGCGCGACGACTCGTTCGTCGAACAGACGTCGGCCGGCTTCCGCGCGCTGCGCGCCGCGCTGACCCAAGGCGCCGCCCTGGTCTGACGGCACGCCCCACGGCCTCGCCGCTGGGACAGACTCGGGATCTGCACGCGAGAGACGTCGGGGAGGAGTCGAGATGGCCACATTCGTCCTGGTTCACGGCGCCATGCACGGGGGCTGGTGCTGGCGCGACGTCCACAGCCATCTGGCCCGACGGGGGCACGACGTGTACCGCCCGACTCTCACCGGGCAAGGTGACCGCCGGTCCGCCCTCACACCCGACGTCGGTGTCGACACCCACGTGGGCGACCTCGACGAGCTCCTGTGGTTCGAGGACCTCTCCGACGTCCATCTCGTGCTGCACAGCTACGCCGGCGTGCTCGCCGGCCCGCTGGCCGCGCGCGCCGAGCAACGGCTGGCCTCTGTCGTCTACCTCGGCGCATTCGTCACCGGGCCGGGCGAGAGCTTGCTCGATGTGGAGCCGCCGGAGGTCGCCGAGCGGTACCGCCGCCAGGTGGCGGAGGCGGGCGAGGGCTGGTACCTCCCCGCCACCGACGCCTTCTTGACGCAGTGGGGCATCGAGGGCGCCGCCCAGCGCCGCTGGGTCGGCTCCCGGCTGACCGACTTCCCGTTCCGGTGCCAGACGGAACCGACCCAATTCGACCCCGGGCCGCTGAGCCGGCTGCGCAAGGTCTACGTGGCACACACCGATCCCCCGCTCCCGAGCCTCGGGCGGTTCGCCAAGGCGGCCCTGGCCGCCGGCTGGGAGACCCACGAGCTCGCCTGCGGGCACGACATGATGCTCGCCGCGCCCGAAGCGACGGCCGACCTGCTGGAGCACATCGCCCGGGCCTGACGCACTCGAGAGGAACAACGAGGCCGCAGAGTCGTTGCCTTTCGACGCCCCAGCGACGACGATGGGCCGCACTCGACACTGCGCACGCGTCAACGGGTGAGGAGGACTGCCGTGACTCGGATGTTGGCCGAACGCGTGGTGGCCTGGCGCTGGTACGTCATCGCCGCCTGGGTCGCGCTCGCCGTCGTCCTCGTCGCTCTGGCCCCCTCGCTCACCAGTTTCACCTCTGCGGGCTACGGCCTGCCCGCGTCGTACCAGTCGACGCAGGCGGAGGCGATCGCGTTGCGCGACTTCCCGGCGACGGCCGCGGCCTCGGGCATCATTGAGGTCAACGCCACCGACAACTCGGTGCTCACAGCGGCCGAGCTGCAGAAGATCGACGCGCTGGCCAGCACGCTCGACCACGACCACATCGATTCGGTCACCTCGGTCACGACGTCGCCCCTGTTCCTCTCGAAGAACCACACCATGCAGCTGATTCAGGTCTCCATGACCGGGCAGCCGGGCCAGGACGGGCCCAACGCGGCCGTCAAGACCCTGCGGGCCGACACCGATGCCTTCCTGCAGGCCTCGGGTCTGCGCGGACAGCTGACAGGGAGCGCCGCCATTTCGGTCGATCAGGCGAGCGCGTTCGACCGGGCCGAGAAGATCATCTCGATCGCCACCGTGCTGCTGATCCTGTGCCTGCTCGCCCTGGTCTTCCGCAGCGTGATCATCGCGTTCCTCCCGCTGGTCGTCGTCGGGCTGGTCCACCAGATGGCGACGTCGCTCACCGCGCTCTCGGCCCAGTGGTTCGGCTTCTCCGTCAGCACCGAGCTGGCGCCACTCCTGATCGTGGTGATGTTCGGCGTCGGCACCGACTACATCGTCTTCATGTTGTTCCGCTACCGCGAGCAACTGGCGAAGGAGCAGTCTCCGCACGAGAGCCTCATGGTGGCGCTGTGCCGCGCCGGTGAGGTCATTGTGTCCGCCGCCCTGACCGTCATGCTGGCCTTCGCCGCCCTGCTGGTGGCGTCCATCGGCCAGCTCCGGTCCCTCGCCCCGGGGCTCATCATCGGAGTCGGGCTCATGCTGGCGGCCGCGCTGACGTTGGTGCCCGCCGTGCTCAGCCTGTTCGGCGCCACCCTCTTCTGGCCGACGACCCCCAAGCCCCATGATCCGGCGCACCGGACCCGCTCGGAGCGGATGGGGGCGGCCGCGGCCCGGCACCCCGGCCTCGTGCTCCTGTCCAGCGTCGTCGTCCTGGTGGTCCTGGCCACCGGCGTCCTCAACCTGAAGGTCACCTACAACCAGCTGGCCGAGCTGCCGCAGAACAATCCCTCGACCCAGGCCTACAACACCATCTCCTCCGCGTTCCCGGCCGGCTTCCTCGGGCCGAGCCAGGTCTTCGTCAGCTCGCCCGCGCCGCTGAATCAGAACGCGGTCGAGGCGCTGTCGGCCAAGCTCGCCCACACCGAAGGGGTGGCGCAGGTCCTGCCCGTGCAGTACGCGGCCGGAGACACGTCCGCCCTGATCGAGTTCCTCCTCAACAGCGATCCGTACTCCAATCAGGCCATCGCGGACGTGGCGGGGCCCATCCGCAGTGCCATCGCCGACACCGTCCCCGGCGCCACCGTCGTGACGGGCGGGCCGACGGCGACGTTGACCGATGTGAAGGCGGCGCTCCACCACGACACCCGCAACATCCTCCTTCTGGCGCTCTTCGTGGTGGCGCTGATGCTGGCGATCCTCCTGCGGGCGTTGGCCGGGGCCGCCTACCTCCTCATCGGCATCCTGATGACCTATGTGGCGACGCTGGGCGTGGTGGCCTACATCTTCATCGGCGGCCTCGGCTTCGACGGGCTCGACTTCTCCATCCCGATCATCGTGTACATCTTCGTGATCGCCGTGGGCACGGACTACAACATCTTGATGGCGACCCGGCTGCGCGAGGAGTTCCAGCAGGGGGTCGAAGCGCACGAGGCCGCCCGCATCGCCATTGTGGAGGGAGCGCCGGCCGTCACGGCGGCGGGGGTCATTCTGGCGGGGACGTTCGCGTCATTGCTGCTGACCGGCATCCAGCTCCTGGAGGAGATCGGTGCCGCCGTCGCACTGGGCGTTCTCCTCGCCTCCAACGTGCTGGCGACCCGCATCGTCCCGACACTCGCCGCGCTGCGCAGCTTCCACTTCTGGTGGCCCCACCACATGCACACCAGGACGGCCACCGACCGGGAGGAGCTGGTCTCCCACCTGAGCAACAGGGTCCCGGTGTCGGTCGGCAGCGAACCGGACTCGTGATTTCGTATCCGAGGCGGTTGCCGCCGACGGCAGCGGCAATCAGTCGCGCTCGGCGTGGGGTGACGGTTGGTTGAAGATGACCGCCAAGCTGACGATCTTGTCGTCTCGCACGCTGAAGTAATTCGACATCACCAGCTCGTCGGGCAGGTTCGTCTTGTCGTAGGTGCCGTCGTAACGCGCCCGCACGATGGTCTCTCCGTAGTGATCGATAACCTCACGGACGTCCATGGTGACGTGATCGCCCGTGGCGTGACCGACAACCCGCGACCGGCCAATCAGGCGCGACCGGCCTTCTTCACCCACTCGGCCACGATGTCGGCGACCTCCGCCTCGCTCTTGCGCAGCGAGTGGTCACCGTCGACGAACTGGTGCGTCACCGGTCCGGGGATCGCCGCGGTCTCGCGTTCGAGCTCCTCGGGCGTGGCGAAGGCGTCACGCCGGCCCGAGACGAAGAGGCAGGGCAAGCGCAGTGACGGGAAGTGCTCGACACGGAGCCGCTCGGGGCGGCCCGGCGGGTGGAGCGGATAGCTGATCAGCACCAAGGCCGCCACCGTGATGCCGTCGGCGGCGGCCAGCGAGCACATGCGCCCGCCGAAGGAACGCCCGCCGATGGCGATGGCGCGGGTCGGGACGCCGAGGCGCTCCGCCAGTGCTGTCGTGGCAGTGCGTACCGTCTCGATGCACACCGCCGGCGGGTCGGTCCGGCGCTTTCCGGCCGCCTGCCCGGGAAACTCGACACGCTCGACCACCGGGCCGGCGCGCGTCACCGCCTCGTCGACGGCCACCAGGCCCGACTGGTCGCGTCCCGCACTCGCCCCCGGCGTGAGGACGAGTCCGGCAATCCTCGCTTTGGCTGCCGCTCTGGCCATCGGACCATCATGGCGTGCTGCGCCGCCGCACGTCCGCGTCAGAGGGCCCGGTCGACCTCGTCGAGGTAGCGCGCCTTGACCGGGTCGGGCAGGAAGGCGGCCCGGAACGAATTCCGGGCCAGCTCGGCGACCTCGGCCCGGGTCAGATCGAACGTCTCGGCCACGGCGCTGAGGTTGTCGCCGACGTAACCGCCGAAGTACGCGGGGTCGTCCGAATTGACCGTCACGAGCAGGCCGCGCCGCAGCAGGGCCGGAAGGTCGTGGTGCGCCAGCGAGGGAACGACCCGGAGCTGGACGTTGGAGAGGGGGCACACCGTCAGCGGGATCTGTTCCGACGCCAGCCGCGCCACGAGGCGGTCGTCCTCCAGGCAGCGCACCCCGTGATCGATGCGCCGCGCCTCCAGCAGGTCCAGCGCCTCCCAGATGTACTCCGGGGGACCCTCCTCCCCGGCATGCGCCACCCCCGGGAGTCCCATTTCGCGCGCCCGACGGAACGCCCGTGCGAACTTGGAGGGCGGGTTGCCGACCTCGGCCGAGTCGAGGCCGACGGCCAAGAGGTGCTCCACGAACGGCTCGGCGGCCACGAGCGTCTCCAGAGCCGCCTCCTCGCTGAGGTCACGCAGGAAGCACAGGATCAGGCCCGACGAGATCCCCAGATCCGACGCGCCGTCGGACAGGGCGCGGCTGATACCCCTGCAGCAGATCTCGAAGGCGACGCCGCGCTGGGTGTGCGTCTGCGGGTCGAAGAAGACCTCGGCGTGACGCACGCCCTGGCTCGCCGCCTTGGCGAGATAGGCCCGCGTCAGGTCGTAGAAGTCCTGCTCGGTCAAGAGTGCCGCGCAGTTGGCGTAGTAGACGTCGAGGAACGACTGCAGGTCCTCGAAGACGTAGGCGCGCCGCAGTGCCGCCACGTCGGCGTAGGGCAGGCGGATACCGTTCCGGGCCGCCAGCGCGAAGGCCAGCTCCGGTTCGAGCGTGCCCTCGAGGTGCACGTGCAATTCGGCCTTGGGCAGCCCCCGAATGAATGCATCCGTCTCCGTGCGCGTCATGTCTTTCCCGTGTCGTCGTGCCGAGGCGACGGCTGGCCGTCGGCCCCCATCGTGGCGCACGCGGGCCGAACCGGGGTCGCTAGGGTAAGCGGAGTGAAGTCTCCGGATATGGGCCCGGCGACGGCGCTGAGCGACGCCTCGTGAGCGGGGCCGTGACGACAGTGCAGGAGAGCGGCGCGGACGAAGCGGACAGGGCCACGGCGCGGGCCCATCTGTGGATCCTGTTCGTCATCGCCGGGGCCCAGCTCATGGTCGTGCTCGACACCACGATCATGATCATCGCCCTGCCCTCGGCGCAGCACGCGCTCGGGTTCTCGAACACCGACCGGCAGTGGGTCGTGACCGCCTACACGTTGGCCTTCGGCGGCTTCCTCCTCCTGGGCGGCCGCATCAGCGACATGTTCGGGCCCAAGCGCACGCTCATGATCGGCGTCACCGGCTTCGCCCTGGCGTCGGCCCTCGGTGGCGCGGCGCAGACCACACTGATGCTGATCGGTGCCCGCGGGCTGCAGGGCCTCTTCGGCGCCCTGCTGGCCCCGTCGGTCCTCTCGATCCTGACCTCGACTTTCTCCGACCCGCGCGAGCGGGGGCGGGCCTTCGGCATTTACGCCACCATCGCCATCGCCGGCTCCGCCTTCGGGCTCATTCTCGGCGGCTTCCTGACCCAGTACGTCGACTGGCGCTGGTGCCTCTACGTCAACCTGCCCATCGCCGCGCTGGTGCTCTTCGGCGCCTCCACCATGATCCCCACGCGCCAGGGGATCCCCGGCATCCGGCTGGACGTGCTCGGTGTCGTGCTCGGGTGCGGCGGCCTGGTCGCCCTCGTCTACGGGCTGGGAGAGGCCGGCACCAGCGGATGGGGCGCCACCGACGTCGTCGTGGCCCTCGTGGTGGCCGCGGTGCTGCTGGGCGCCTTCATTCTCTGGCAGAGCAAGGGCCCCAATCCCCTGCTCCCGCTGCGCGTGCTGCGCAACCGCAACCGGGCGGGGTCGTTCCTCGTCATTCTGCTGGCCGTCACCGGGATGTTCGGGACCTTCCTCTTCCTCACCTACCTGCTCCAGACCATCGATCACTACTCGCCGCTCAAGACCGGCGTGGCCTTCCTCCCCCTGATGGCCATGAACGCCCTGGCGGCCACCCAGGTGGCCAGCCGCCTGATGCCGCACGTGCGCACCCGGCTGCTCGTCGTCCCGGGCCTCCTGCTGGCGGCGCTCGGCGTCGCCCTCTTCACGCAGCTGACGCCCGATGCCTCCTACGTGACGAACGTGCTGCCGAGCGAGCTCCTGCTGGGCTTCGGGCTTGGGCTGGCCATCGTGCCGTGCATCAGCACCGCGACCCAGAACGCCGACCCGCAGGACGTCGGCGTGACCTCGGCCACCACCAACACGTCGCAGCAGATCGGGGCGTCCATCGGCACCGCGCTGCTGAACACCATTGCGGCCGCGGCCACAGTGACCTACCTGGCCGCCCATCATGTCCAGACCAAGGAGGTGGTGGCCCGGGCCACGGTGCACGGCTACGCCATGGCGAGTGCATGGGCCGCCGGGATCCTCGTGCTGGCCGCGGTGATCGGCGGCATCCTCATCGACGTCCACCCCGGACGGCCGGTTCCGGCGACCGGGGCGGCCGACACCGCTGACGCGACGGATGGCGTGGTCGAGGTCGGAGGCGCATCCGTGGTGTCGCCCGAATACTGAGGGGCCCGCCGGCGCGCTCAGCTCGCTGAGAGGAGCGGCGGCAACTCGGCCAGCGTGATGACCGCGGCCCGGCGCGGGAAGATCTTCTCGAGCAAGAAGGCGTGCACCTCCGGATCGGTGTCGGCGCAGCCATCGGCCAGCACGACCGTCCGGTAGTCGAGGTCGTGCGCCTCGATCACCGTGGACAACACGACTCCACTGGTGCTGATGCCCGCCAACACCAGCGTGTCGACACCGGCCTCCTGCAGCTGCTCGTGCAGGTCGGTGGTCGAGAAGGCCCCGACCCGCGTCTTGCGCACGACCGTGTCGCCGTCAGCCGGCGCCACCCGCTCGTCGATGGCGGTGGTGGGCGAGTCGGCGTGAAGGGCTTGGCCCGAACCGCGCAGTGACTGGCCCATGCGGCTGGTCTCGGGGACGTCGAAGTCCTCGTCCTCGAAGGCCACCCGGACGTAGCCGATCTGCCCGCCCCACTCCCGGACCAGATCGATGGCGGCCCGCGCCCGCGCCACGAGTGCGTCGGCCCCGGGGACCCGGGCCACGATGCCTGCCTGGTAGTCCATGACGAGCAGTGCGGTGTGCGTGGCTTCGAGCGGCGGGATCTGATCGGTCATCGGGTCGGGCTCATTTCTGGTTCGGGGGCGGGCAGGACGAGGGGCACCGGTGGATCCTCCGTGGCGCGCCGACCGCGGAGCAGTGACGCCAGCCCGGCGACGACCGAGAGGCCGGCGGCGAAGGTGAACACCACCACCAGGCCCTGGTGGAAGGGGCCGGAGATCAGCTGGGGGAAGAAGGTGTGACCGGTGAGCACGTTCCGGCTCGACGTCGAAAGAATGGACAGCGCGTTCGGACCCAGCAGGTGCCGAATCGGGTTGACGCCGAGGAGGGCGGCGAACAGCGAGGCCACCGGGGGCAGGGCGCCCACGTGGTGGGCCACCGACGCGGACACGCCGTGCCGGCGCAGCCCGGCGGTGAGCGTCGTCGAGAGCGTGCCGGTCAGACCGGCGATCATCAGCGAGAAGAAGATCCCGATGGAGAGTGCGGTCCCCGAGTTCTGGAACGTCGCCCGCATGCCCGACGCTGCTCCCCGCAGGCGGGCCGGCACGCTGCTCATGATCGACGACGTGTTGGGTGCGGCGAACATCCCGCTGCCGATGCCGCCGGCCGTGATGAGCAGCGCGAAGGCCCAGTAGGGGAAGTCCACGGGGAGCAGCAACAGCCCGACGAAGCTGGCCCCGAAGACCAGGGTCCCCGCGGTGGCCATGCCCCGGGAGCCGAACCGGTCCGACAGGGTGCCGGCCAAGGGGCCCGAGACGAGGAAGCCCGCCGTCAGCGGGAGCAGGAAGATGCCGGCCCACAACGGCGTCTGGCTGTAGGAGTACCCGTGCAGGGGCAACCAGATGCCCTGGAGCCAGATGATGAGCACGAACTGCAGGCCGCCGCGCGCGATGGCCACCGCGAAGGCGGCGATGTTGCCGGCGGTGAAGGCGCGGATCCGGAAAAGGCTGAGCTGGAACAGCGGATCGGCCACCCTCGTCTCAATGACGACGAACGCGCCCAGCAGGAGCGCGCCCCCGACGAGGAGCGCATCGACCGCCGGGCTGGTCCAGCCCTGGGCATGGTGGCCGTAAGGCTGAATGCCGTAGGTGACTCCGACGAGGATGGCGCCCAGCCCGACGGCGAACGTGAGGTTGCCCCACCAGTCGATGCGCCCACCCTGCCGGTCGCTGATCTCGCGCAGCTTCCAGTAGGCCCACAGCGTGCCGAACACGCCGACCGGCACGTTGACCCAGAACACCAGGCGCCAGTTGACCGCGGCCAGCAGGCCGCCGGCCACCAGCCCGACGAACATGCCGGCGAGCGCGGCCACCTGGTTCAGGCCGAGCGCGAAGCCCCGCTGGTTGCTCGGGAAGGCGTCGGTCAGGATGGCCACCGAGTTGGCGGTGAGCATCGACCCGCCCAGCGCCTGGACGAGCCGCCACCCGATCAGCCATTGCGCGCCGGCCACTCCCATGAAGGGGCACACCGACAGGAGGATCGACGAGATGGTGAACACCACGAAGCCGGCGTTGTAGATCCTCACCCGGCCGAACATGTCGCCCAGTCGCCCGAAGGTCACCACGGTGACCGCCTGCACCAGGCGGTACCCCATGATCATCCACAGGAGATAGACGATGTTCCCCGGCGCCAGCGGATCGAGGTGGATGCCCCGGAAGATCGCCGGGAGGGCGATGATGACGATGGAGCCGTCGACCGTCGCCATGAAGACGGCCGCCGTGGTGTTGGCCAGCGCGACCCAGCGGTAGTGATCGTCGACCGTGGCCGACGGGTCTTCCAGGACCGCCATCAGGTGCGCGCCATCAGGCGTCCCGGGCCATCAGGCGCCCCGGGCCATCAGGTGCCCTGGGCCAGTCGCTCGAACAGGGGGGCGGCGGCGCGCAGCTGCTCGATCTCGGCGGGCGTGAAGCCGGTCGCCAGCGCCCGGGCCATGGCGTCCATGCCGGTGGCCCGCCGCTGTTCCAGTGCCCGCCGCCCCTGCGCCGTCAACGACATGACCACCTTGCGGCCGTCCCCGGGATCGGGCTGCCGCTCCACCAGGCCTCGCTCCTCCAGCCCGGCCAGGGTGGCGCCCATCGACTGGGGGCTGATCTGCTCCTGCTTGGCCAGCGCGCTGCTGGTCGCCGGCCCCCCCCGGTCGAGCCGGGAGAGGCACGCCGACTCGGGCATCGTCAGCTCGCCGTCGGCCTTCCTCTGACGCAGGCGACGCACGAGCAGGCCGATGCTCGCACTCAGGTCAGCCACCAACTCCTCGATGCCCGGGTCACCCACCATACCTTCAGGCGACCTTATCAGTTTGGGTTACTACATGCCTAGGCCACCAGCTCCGGGCCCGACCACTCGAAGCCCTCGCCGTCGACGAGCTCGAACTCGGCGCCGGCGGCGCGCGCACGCTCCAGGTCCACTTCCTCGGACACGGACGCCTCCCCCCGCTCCGGAGCGGGCAGGTGGACCAGGAGGGCCACCATCACCAGGGCGGCGATGCCGAAGAGGGCGGCGACGGCGAAGGTCACATCGAGGCCGTGCACCATGTGCAGCGGGACGCCGGCACCGGCCGTGAGCTGTGCGTGGCCGGCGGCCGCGCTCAGCACCGTGACGAGCACCGCCAGTCCCAGCGCCGCGCCCACCTGCTGGGTGACGTTCACCAGGCCGGACGCCGCACCGGCGTCAGCCGGGTCGACGCCGGCGAGCCCGGCCTGCGTCAGGGGCACCAGTGCCGTCCCCGAACCGGTACCCAGCAGCACGAGGCTGACGAAGATCTGCAGGTACGAGGCGCCCGCGTGCAGCTGGCTGGACATGAGCAGGGCGACCACCGTCAGGCTGATGCCGCCCATGATGAGCACCTTGGGATGGACCCGGCGGACCAGGACCTTGCTCACCAGCTGCGACGACAGGAAGACCGATGCCGGCACGGGAAGGAAGCACAGCCCGGTGCGCAGCGGCGAGTAGCCCTCCACGTCCTGGAGGAACTGGCCGACGAAGAAGAACATGCCGTACATGCCGGCGTACATCAGTCCACGGGAGACGTTGGCCGTCGTGCGCGTGCCGCTGGCGAACAGCCGCAGCGGCACGATCGGCTCCTCGGCCCGGGTCTCGATCCGGACGAACACGCCGAGCAGGAAGGCCCCGACGGTGAGCGAGCCCACGGTGGCCAGGCTGGACCAGCCGCGGGTTCCCGCCTCGACGAGGCCGAACACGATGCCGACCATGCCGAGCGTGGACGTCAGCGCGCCGGCGATGTCGAAATGACCGGTGCGGCGCGGCGTCTCGTCCAGGGCGATGCGCCCCACCAGCAGGACGGCGATGCCGATCGGCACGTTGACGAACATCACCCAGCGCCACGAGACCAGCTGCGTCAACGCGCCGCCGGCGACCAGGCCGATGGCTCCCCCGGCGGCCGACACCGTCGTGAAGAGGCCGATGGCCCGGACCCGTTGGGGCCCGTCCGAGAAGATCGTGGTCAGGAGGGCCAGCGAGGACGGCGCCGCCAGTGCCGCCCCGACGCCCTGCAGGGCGCGGGCGGACAGGAGCATCCAGCCGGAGAGGGCCAACCCGCCGAAGAGCGAGCTCAACGTGAAGATGGCGATGCCGGCCAGGAAGGTCCGGCGCCGGCCGAGCAGGTCTCCGGAGCGCGCCCCGAGGAGCAGGAGGCCGCCGAACGTGAGCAGGTACCCGTTGATGACCCAGGAGAGCTCACCACCGGAGAGCCCGAGGCCCTCTTGGATGTGCGGCAGGGCGACATTGACGATGGTGGTGTCCAGCACGACCATGAGCTGGGCCGCCAAAATGACGAACAGGAACACCGAAGGGGTCCTGAACAGGGACTTGAGCCGCCCGGGCGGGCCGGCGGCGGGTCCCCCGGCGAACGTGGGACGGGGCGCGACAGTGAGTGAAGAAGGCATTTGATTCCGATCTCTCCGCTGGTATTCTGGGTAAGCGGAAGCTTCCTCCGGTTAGTATACGGAGGGTGCCTCCGGTTTGCAAGCGTGTTTTGAGGCCGGGCTCTTGACCGGGAGGGAACGCAGGAAATGACGGCGCAACCGAAGTCGACGACAGCGACGGCGACGGTGGAACGCGTGGACCAGGCCGGGGCGACGGCGCCAGCGACGGCCACGGCACGTCCGATGCGCGCCGACGCCAAGCGCAACTACGAGCTCCTCGTCACTGCAGCGCGCAAGGTCTTCGACCAGGAGGGAGGCGGTGCCTCCATGGAGGCCATCGCCAAGGAGGCCGGCGTCGGCATCGGGACGCTGTACCGGCACTTCCCCAAGCGGATCGACGTGGTGGAGGCCGTCTACGTCGACGACGTCGACGAGCTCGAGACGGTGGCACACGCAGTGAGCGACACGCTCGAGCCGTGGCCTGCGTTCGTGGCATGGCTCGAGGCGTTCGTTCGCTACGCCACGGGCAAGAAGCGCTTCATGAACGAACTGCACGAGGCGTTCGAGAAGGACCCCGCCCTCCGCTCGGCGTCGCGTGAGCGGATCGAAGGCGCCTTGAGCATTGTGCTGATACGGGCCCAGGAGGCGGGCGTGGTGCGCTCCGACGTCGACGCACCCGACCTGATGCAGCTGCTGGGCTCCATGTGCATGAGCGCCACGCTCACCCCTGATCAGAGTGGGCGGTTGCTCGTCATGATCGAAGACGGCCTGCGGCCGCAGGCGTAGACGTCGGCGTCGGCGGGCGGGCGGGCGCTGCGGTGCGGCGGCTGGTGCCGTGGGCCCTGCTGCTCTTGATCGGCATCGGCGCGGGGCTCGGAGCTGCGCTCGGCGCCGCACACTCGACCAGCTCGACCAGCTCGTCGCCGGCGCAGTGGGTGGCGGGCGTCTTCGCCACCACGGAGGAGGCCGGGACGGCTCACCTGGACGACGACGCGGTCACGGCCAGTCCCAATCCCGTTCTCCGCGGAACGGCGGTCGGGAGCGGCGTGGTCGACTTCGCGGCGGGAACGTTCCGGGTCAGCCAGGTGGATCACCAGAACGACTGGACGATCGGACCGGGCGGTCAGATCCAGCCCCAGGCGGAGACTTTTCTGGAGGCGTCGATCGCTGTCGGGCCGACGGTCTACCTGAACCTCGGACCGATCGAAGGTGCCGGGTGGTCCAAGGAGTCGATCCCGCGTGACCGGGGCGGCCTCGGGCTGGGATCGGCGCCCGGCTTCTCCACGGCCCTGTCCTGGCTGCGCGCGCCCTTCACGGTGCGCAGTGTCCGCGACCTCGGGGCGGCCGACGTCGGCGGCGTCGCCACGACGCGCTACCTCGTGCGGAGCCAGTTGCGGCAGGACTGCGGGAACGGGAAGGCACTGCCGGCGGCCCTGGTGCAGTCGCGGGACACGACGGTGTGGGTCGACGGCCGGGGGCGCCTTGTGCAGGCCCAGAACGCCGTGTACTCGAGCGGGAGGCTTCCCGCCGCCATGGTGAAGGCGAATCCGATCCTCGCCGTCCGGCCCGAGGGCTCGACGACCCAGCACAACACGCTGCACTTGTCGGCCTTCGGAGCGCCGGTCCATGTCGCCGCACCGACCGCCCTGGTGGGCGGCGGCATCGGCTCGTCCGAGGCCGTTCTCCAGACCTGCTCTTCGTAAGGGGCCGCGCCGGGCGGGTGTGCCGGGCGACTCCCGGGTTCAGATGCCGGAGCGCTCGGTGCGGACCGGGGCGGGATCGGGCACATGCGGCATGAGGGCGTTGGGCGGGATGGTCCCCAGCCGGCCCGCCTCGAAGTCCTCGAGCGCCTGCCCGATTTCGGCCTTGGTGTTCATCACGAAGGGGCCGTAGTGCTCCACCGGCTCCCTGATGGGCTGCCCGCCGAGGATCAGCGCCTCGAGCTGGTCGGTCCCCGCGGGTTGCGCGTCGTCGGCCCGCAGCGACAGGAAATCGCCGGCGTCGAAGCTGACCAGCTGCCCGCTGGTGACCGGGCGACCTTCGCTCCCCACCCGTCCGGAGCCGGCCAGGAGATAGACGAGCGCATTAAAGCCGGGGTTCCAGGGCAGCTCGAGCAGGGCCCCGGGGGCGATCGACGCGTGCATGAACGCCATCGGCGTGTGGGTGGATCCCGGCCCCCGGTGGCCGGCGACGTCGCCGGCGATGATGCGCACGAGGGCACCCCCGTCCGCTGACGAGAGGAGCGTGACGTCATCGGCTTCGAGGCCCTGGTAGGCCGGTTCGATCATTTTGTCCCGAGCCGGCAAGTTGACCCACAGCTGGATGCCGTGGAAGAGGCCACCCGACACGACGAGCTTCTCGGGCGGCGTCTCGATGTGGAGGATGCCCTTCCCGGCCGTCATCCACTGCGTGGCGCCGTCGGTGATCACGCCCCCGCCGCCGTGCGAGTCCTGGTGCTGGAACGTGCCGTCGATCATGTAGGTGACGGTCTCGAACCCTCGATGGGGATGCCACGGCGTGCCCTTCGGCTCCCCGGGGGCGTACTCGACCTCACCCATCTGGTCCATGTGCACGAACGGATCGAGGTCCATGAGGCTGACGCCGGCGAAGGCCCGGCGCACAGGGAAGCCCTCCCCTTCGAGGCCGCGAGGAGCGGTGGTGACGGACTTCACCGGACGCTCCGCCGCCTGCGCCCGGTCCGGCGCCGGAACGGCCGGCAGCGTGCTCAGATCACTGACGGTGACAGCGGGCACGGGGTACCTCCGATCATGGTGGGCCAACGGCCGCACACGCGGTTACTCGGCTTTTGCTTGCAGGATACGGGTGCTGTTGCCCAACCCCGCTCAGTGGAGGTGGCGCTCCCAGTCCGCCGGGACGCGGCCCTCGGGCCCCGGCGTCGGCTGGCTGAGCGGGTGGTGCTCCGGCGGCGCCAACTCGGGGCCGTCGTAGTACTGCTGGGTCTCGTAGTCCCAGAACCAGTCCTCGCCCGGCTCGAAGCTCCGGACGATTGTGTGGCCGGGCTCCTCGGCGTGCTTGCTGGCGTGCTGGCTCGGCGAGCTGTCGCAGCAGCCGATATGGCCACAGGCCGCGCAACGGCGGAGGTGGAACCACCATCCGTCCGTCGCGAGGCACTCGACACACCCGGCACCGCTCGGCGGGACGGCCGGGTCGATGGGCTCGTCGGCCATGGCGCCGCCCTACCCGGCGAGCGCGTCGCTGCGCCGCGGCAGGACCCATCCCGGCCGGGGGAAGTGGCACGTGTACCCGTTGGGGTAGTGCTCCAGATAGTCCTGGTGCTCGGGCTCCGCCTCCCAGAACGGGCCCGCGGGCACGACCTCGGTCACGACCTTGCCGGGCCAGAGCCCGGAGGCCTCCACGTCGGCAATGGTGTCCTCGGCCACGCGGCGTTGCTCGTCGTCGACGTAGAAGATCGCCGAGCGGTAGCTCAGCCCCACATCGTTGCCCTGGCGGTTCTTGGTCGTCGGGTCGTGGATCTGGAAGAAGAACTCCAGGATCTCCCGGTAGGAGGTCACGGAGGGGTCGAAGACGATCTCGATCGCCTCGGCATGGGTCCCGTGGTTGCGGTAGGTGGCGTTGGGCACGTCCCCCCCGGTGTAGCCGACCCGGGTGCTGATCACTCCGGGGCGCTTGCGAATGAGGTCCTGCATCCCCCAGAAGCACCCGCCGGCCAAGATCGCCTTCTCTGTCGTGGCGCTCACTGGGCCACCTCCTCCCTGGTCGCCCCTCCATCGAAGAGCTTCGTGTACTCACCGTAACCCTCGGCCTCGAGGTCCTCGTAGGGGACGAAGCGCAGCGCAGCCGAGTTGATGCAGTAGCGCAGGCCACCCTCCTCCGGGGGCCCGTCGTTGAAGACATGGCCCAGGTGGCTGTCGCCGTGGGCAGAACGGACCTCGGTCCTGATCATCCCGTGGGTCATGTCCTGGTGCTCGACCACGTTGGCCGGCTCCAGGGGAATGGTGAAGCTCGGCCACCCACATCCACTGTCGAACTTCTTGAGGGACGCGAACAGCGGCTCCCCCGACACGATGTCGACGTAGATGCCGGCGTCCTTCTTGTCCCAGAACTCGTTGGCGAAGGCCGGCTCGGTGGCGGCCTCCTGGGTGACGGCGTACTCCCTCGGCCCCAGCTTGGCGATGGCCTCGGGGTCCTTGCGGTAACGGTCGCTCATCTCAACTCCTTTGCCACCCAGTGGTGGCTCTCCTTGTATCCAACTACTCCAACGCCCCCCTGTCACCATTGGTTCCCGAATTCGGTCCGGCACCGCATCTTTCCCGGAGCAGACCGGGGCAGAGATGTTCGGCCGGAGGCGAGAGGCTCTGACCTCGCCTTCGGGGCGCCGGCGCCCGGCCGGACGGCTCCACCGGTCCCGGCGGCCGATTCGTCCTCCGGGACGGCTCGGGTACCCTTCTCCCAGGGGCGGGCGCCGGCGGGGAACCCATCCGCAGGTGAGCACGAGCAGGACACACGACCTGAAGGGGAGCCATGTCGGAGACCACTGAGATCGATCTCGTCACAGCAGAGGTCATCAGATCGGCGATGGAGACGGTCTGCTTCGAAATGGCGACCTATGTGTCCCGCACCGCGACGACGCCGATCCTGAACCAGTCGAACGAGCGCAACGCCACCATCCTCGACGCCGAGGGCCGGCTGGCCGCACTGTCCGTCGGCATCCCTCAATTCATGCTCTCGAGCACCCTCCCGGTCCGCTTCGCCATCGATTTCTTCGGCGAGGAGCTGAAGCCGGGCGACGTCATCGTCGCCAACGACCCGTACCACGGCGGCGGCCACCTGCCCGACTTCAACGTCTTCGCCCCGGTCTTCGACGACGAGGGCGCACTCCTCCTGGTGGCCTCCATTCAGTGCCACCACGGCGACACGGGGGGTGCAATGCCGGGCGGCTACAACACCATGGCCAAGGACATCTACAGCGAGGGCACGCGCTACCCGCTGCTGAAGATCATCGACGGTGGGCACGAGCGCCGGGACGTGATCCTGACCATGCGGGCCAACAACCGGCTGGCGGGCTTCATCGGTGACCTGCGATCACAGGTGGGCGCCGCCCAGCTGGGTGCCACCCGGCTGCAGGAGCTCGCCACGCACTGGGGTGCGTCGACCGTCCGGGCGGCCGTCACCCACACCATCGACGACGCGCGCAACCGGTTCTCCGAGGAGATCAGGGGCTGGCCGGACGGGACCTACGAGGCGGACATCTACGTCGACAGCGACCCGCAGGGCAATCAGGACCTCCACGTCCATATCGCCGTGACGGTCGACGACGACCGGCTCATCCTCGACTTCGAGGGGTCCGACACGCGACCGTACATTTCGGGCTGGTCCACCTTCGGCAACACCCGCGGCAACGCCATCGCGCAGCTGGCCAGCCTGGTGGATCCCTCCATCCCGAAGAACGAGGGGTTCTTCGACTGCGTCGAGCTCCGCGTCCCGCTGGGTTGCTGCCTCAACCCCGTCGAGCCCAAGCCGGTCAGCTCGGGGACACACCACCCGGGAGTTGAGGTCGGTGACGCCATTGCAGTTGCCATGGCCCAGATCATCCCGGAGCGTTGTGCGCCACAGACCTACAAGTTCGGCAGCCCCCGACAGATGTGGGGCGACCTCGACCCTCGGACGGGCCAGTCCTTCTTCGACCACGGTGGCGAGGTCAGCGCGGGATGGGTCAACGGTGTGGACGGCGTCGACGGTTGGGGCGCCCTCGCGCCGGCCATGGGCAACCTCATCAAGGCCTCGGCCGAGCTGAACGAACGGCTCTTCCCGCACATCCTCCGGGGCCGCAACTACCTGACCGACTCGGGTGGGCCCGGCAAGTTCCGGGGCGGTTGCGGGAGCCACTTCGTCAAGGAGGCGCGCACGCCGACCTCCATCAGCCAGTACTGCGTGAACCAGCGCCATCTGCACCCCGGCATCGCCGGGGGACTTCCCGGGAGCCCTGACATCTGCTTCGTCAGCAAGGGGACCGAGCGCGAGGTCAGGGTCTCCCCCACCGTCACCGCCCACCTGCTCGAGACCGGCGACCAACTGGTCTACGACTTCGGTGGGGGCGGAGGCTGGGGCGACCCGCTCGAACGGGACGTCGAGGCCGTGCTGGAGGACGTCTGGGACGAGTACGTCTCGGTGGAGGGCGCGCACCGTGACTACGGCGTGATCATCACCGGCACGCTCGAGGCCATGGACCTCGCCATCGACTACGAGGCGACCAAGCGCCTGCGGGCGGATCGATCGAACCAGGGGACGGGGGCATGAGCAGCGAACACGACCGCTACCGCATCGGGGTCGACGTCGGCGGCACCTTTACCGACTGCGTGCTGCTCCGGCCCGACGGCTCCATCATTTTGGAGAAGACCCCGACCACCCCCGAGGACCAGTCCGACGGCGTCCTGGCCGGCATCGCCCGGCTGGCGGAGGCCGAGGCCCTGGCCGACGCCGGTGCGTTGCTCGGCCAGTGCGCGTCCATCGTGCATGGCACGACCGCGGCCGACAACGCCATGATCCAGATGAAGGGGGCACCCACCGGGCTGCTGGTGACCGAGGGTTTCCGCGACGAGATCGAGATGCGGCGTTGCTACAAGGAGGACATCTGGGACCCGAGCTACCCGGCCCCGGACCCCATCGCCCGCCGTCGCGTGCGCCTCGAGATCGACGAGCGCCTCACCAGTGAGGGCACCGTCGACCGGGCGCTCGACGAGGAGGGTGTCCGCAAGGCCACCGCACGGCTCCGCGCCTTCGGCGTCACGTCCATCGCGGTCTGCTTCCTCCACAGCTACCTGAACCCGAGCCATGAGCTCCGGGCGCGCGAGATCATCCTCGACGAGTACCCCGACGTCGAGCTGATCTCCCTCTCCCATGAGGTGTGGCCGAAGCCACCCGAGTTCGAACGGACGTCCACGACACTGGTCAATGCCTTCGTCGGGCCGCCCATTGTGCGCTACCTGGACCGCCTGGAGTCGCGCCTGCGCGACGCCGGCTTCGAAGAGGAGCTCCTCCTCGCCACCAGCTCGGGCGGGGTGGCCACCCCCCGGGCGACCAAGACACGCCCACTCGCCACCATCAGCTCGGGCCCGACGGGCGGGGTCGTGGCGGCGGCGGGTGCCGCGGCGGCGGCCGGGCTCGGTGACGTCGTCAGCGTGGACATGGGCGGCACGAGCTACGACGTCTGCCTGATCCGCGACGGCCGGCCCGAGGTCAAGACGGACTGGAACTGGCGCCACCGCTACTGCATCGCCCTCCCCATGGTCGACGTGCACTCCATCGGGGCCGGCGGAGGGTCGCTCAGCCGCAACCGCGCCGGCACGCTGACCGTCGGCCCCGAGTCGGCCGGCAGCGTCCCGGGGCCGGTGTGCTACCGGCGGGGCGGCACCGAGCCCACGGTCACCGATGCCGACCTCATTTTGGGCCGCCTCGATCCGACCACCTTCTGGAGCGGACGGCTCGACCTCGACGTCGACGGGGCGCGCCAGGCGCTGGCCGCAGTGGGCAAGCCCCTGGGACTCGACGCAGAGGAGGGCGCGGTCGCCACCGCGGCCATCATCGACGCACACATGTGCGACGCGGTCCGCCGCATCCTCTCCCTCGCCGGAGTCGACGCCCGGGAGCTGGACCTCGTCGCCTTCGGCGGCATGGGCGCCGTGCACGCCGCCCGCCACGCCGCGCTGCTGGGCATGCGCCGCGTCCTCATTCCCAGGGCGGCCCCGGCTTTCTCCGCCCTCGGCCTCCTGACCGCCAACCACGTCATCGACGAGGCCCGCACCCTGCAGGGTGACTGGCGCCAGATCGACCTGGGGAAGCTCAGCGAGCTGGCCGAGGAGCTCATGGCCTCCGCCCAGGAGGCGCTCGAGGTGGCCGGCATCCCGCCCGAGCGCCGGGTCTTCGAGTGGCGCATCAACCTGGTGTACCCGGGACAGACGTTCGACGTCGCCATCCCCATCGACAAGCCCGCCGGCGGCCCCATCAGCCAGGAGTCGCTGGAGGCGGCTGTGAGCGAGTTCCACCGTCGAAACGAGGAGGCGCGGCTGATTGAGGCCCGCTCACAGGAGCCGGTCGTGCGCGGGGTCCGGCTGCTGGCCACCGGGCTGGTGGATCAGCCCGGTGAGCTCGTCCTCGAGGACGCCCCGCTCGGCGAGCCGATCGCCCGCCGCCGTGTCTATGCCGGCGACGCGTGGCACGATGACGTCCCGGTCTACGACGGCGACGCGCTCCGTCCGGGTGCCTCCGTGGAGGGTCCGGCGCTGCTGCAGAGCCGCTTCACCACCATTGTGCTGGCGTCGGGCGACGTCGCCCGCATGCAACCCAACGGGGACGTCCTCATTGAGGTGGCGCCGGCCTGACCTGCGACGCCACGGGAGGCCGCTCACCCAACCGGGTCAGCACGTTCCGGGTGATCTGCTCCACCTGAGGGTCCCGGGCCGCCAACCCGTGGGCCCAGTCCGTCGACCCCGAGGTGACCACCGTCGCTCCTGCGTCGTTCGTGTACGCGCCCAGGACGGCGTGGCCGTGACGGATCCGTTCCATCGCCTCGGGGTCGCGCGTCCCGAAGATCCGCGACGCGATGTACTCCAGCTCGCTCGGCTCGCCCGGTTTCGGTGGCCGGGGTGCCGTCTCGCGCGTGAAGTGCCGGGTCGGACAGGTTCCGAGGATCTCGAACGTCGCCGGCGTCCCGTCCTCACCGGTCGGGTACGGCAACCCGTCCCGGTATGTGAACACGCACCCGTCACACTCGTAGCCCACAACTGTCGCCGCGGCGCCGAGCACGTCGCCGTAGCCGATCCCGGTGTCGTCGAAGAGCCAGTGGCCGGCGCGGTGGATGGTGTAGCCGCCGAGCCCGGAGGCCACGTTGCGGCCGATGCGGTGATAGCCCCCGCGGGTGAACGACACCCCGGTCATGGCGTTCTCGGGGCGGCTGACCACGACATCGGACCAGAACGTCGTCACCTCCGCCTCGCGGCGGTGCCCCACAGGGGGTCGCTCTTGAAGAAGGCCTTGTACCCCACCATGACGTCGTGGTCGTCCCCCTCGATGCGCACCTGCCACAGGGACGTGTTGCCCGAGAAGAACGCCGCGTTGCCGCCGCCGGCGATGAACGCCTCGACCGTGTCGCGCATGCCCTTGGACCAGTACTCGTCATGACCGACCGAGAGATACAGGCTGGCGCCATTGAGCACCTCGGGGTGCTCTTCGAGGTCGGCGTTGGTGCACACGCCGATGTCGAACCCGGCGCGCTCGGCCCACTCGATGAACGGCAGCTCCCAGTCGGGCCACCCGGCCGACCCGGCGTAGCCCGAGAGATGGTTGAGCTGGATGTAACCGACGTGTGCGGCATTCTGCGGATCAGGGGCTCCGGTCCCCGTCACGCGCCGGCCCTTCCCAGGTGGCTTGTAGAGGTACCCGGCCGCCATCGGCCGCTGCATGGCGACGTGGGTGCCCCCGGTGTACAGGTTCGGCCCTCCGAAATCGTTGTACGCGTGCCAGGTGTTGGTGGCCAGCGCCAAGACGATGCGGGTCCCGCCCTCGGGACGGACGACGAAGAAGGCATGGTCGCGTCGGACCTTCTCGCCGACGCCGATCTCCATGACGACCTCGTAGTAGCCCGACCGCCAAGCCTGTCCGACCTCCACGGTGAGGGCGACAGGCCACCCGCACCCCTTCGAGGCCGCGTCCGGCGGCGTCTCGTGCTCGTCCGCCGCGACCTCGTCGGCGCTGCACACCACCTCCCGACGGGCGCCGATCCGGGCGACCTCCACGCGTACAGGCCGTCCTCCCGCTGAGGACAGGTGCAGCCCGACCTGACCGCCGGCGGAGACCGATTGCGGCCAGCAGTACCCGGTGACGACCTCGCGTGCCATCACACGACCCTAACGAGGCGCGGCGGTGCTCGCCCCGACCGCCGGCCGGCGTTACGGTCGGGCGCATGCCCGATGACCTGGCCTCCCTGATGGACCGGCGGGAGATCGACGATCTCCTGGTTCGGTACGCGAACGTCCTCGACAGCCGCCGATGGGACGACCTCGGCACCGTCTTCACGCCGGACGCCATTCTCGACTACCGCTCGGCCGGCGGCATCCGCGGCTCACTGGCCGAGGTCGGCGAGTGGCTGTCCACCGTCCTGCCCTTCTTC
This sequence comes from uncultured Acidimicrobiaceae bacterium, assembly GCA_963804055.1. GTDB lineage: Bacteria > Actinomycetota > Acidimicrobiia > Acidimicrobiales > RAAP-2 > Bog-473. The sequence continues at coordinate 687,901 of CAWDOU010000013.1, forward strand.
ACCTGGACACAGCACCTGGTGCTGAACCGAGCGGTGCACCTCCAACCGGGTGCGGACACGGCGACCTCGCACTCCGACTTCTCCAACCCCAACGGAGCGGTGGTGGACGGCGTCCCCTGGCTGTTCGTCGTCGGGGGCGCCTACCACGATCGGCTCGTCCGCACCCCGGCCGGCTGGAGGATTGCGCACCGGGTCGAGGAGACGCTCTGGTGGGACAACCCGATGCCGGGCCTCCCCGCTGTCCCGTTTCCCCTTCCGGAGGACGCCTTCGAATAGCGGCACCTGCGCCGATCCGCCGGATCCTCGTGCCTGTGCAACCGGATCGCAACCACCATCGGAACCGGAGTTGTCCGACAGTAGAGATGTGGCATGGCGAGAGAAGGGGCGCGCCCGCAGGCGCACGAAGCCCGGTGACGATGCGGACGCAGTGGAGCCCGCAGGCAGGGTCGACGGCCGGCCGGGAGAGGCAAACCCGTCCGTTGAGGACGTGGCCTCGTTCGCCGGCGCCATGTTGAAGCTGCCGGATAGCGTCGTCATCGTCGACGAGGACGGCAACATCGCGTGGGGCAACTCGTCCGCGCAGCGCCTGTTCGGCCGCTCGGTGGCCGACGTGATCGGGACGTCGGGCCTCAGCCTGGTGCACCCCGACGACCATGAGCTCGTCCTCCGCTCCCTCACGTCCATTCAGGACAAGGACGTCGGCGATCCCATTGAGATCCGCGTCGAGTCCGCCACCGGGTGGCGCCTGGTCGAGATCGTGGGGACGCCGTTGCGTCTCTCGGGCAAGCCTCTCGTGCTCCTCTGCCTGCGCGACCTCACCAAGCGGCGTCGCTTCGAGCTGGCCAGCGGCCGTGAGGCGCGCTTCCGGTCGCTGGTGCACAACGTCGGCTCCGTCATCATGCTCGTCTCCGCCACCGGGCTCCTGGAATCCGCGTCGGGGGCGATCACCCGGCTCCTCGGACACGATCCGGAGATGATCGAGATGCGGCCGCTGACAGACATCGTGGCCGAGCCCGACCGCCGCCCGCTCATGACCGCTCTGTCCGAGGCGGCGCGGGGCGACGGCCGCGCACCCGGTGACGATCCGGGTCGAGCTCCTCCGCCACGACGGGAAGTCGTCTGTCCCGTTCGAGCTGAGCATCGTCGACCTCATTGAGGATCCCACCGTGGAGGGCTTCGTGATCTCGGCGCACGACGCCACAGAGCAGGTCGCTGCCGAGCATCAGCTCAGCGACACCCTTTCACTCCTGACGGCCACCCTGGACTCGACCGTCGATGGGATCCTCGTGGTCGACAACGACGGGACCATCACCGGCTTCAACGGTCGCTTCTCCGAGATCTGGCGGATCGCTCCGAACTTCGTCGCGGTCGGCGACGACTCCTCCAAGCTGAGCTTCGTCCTCGACCAGCTGCTCAACCCGAGCTCCTTCCTCGCCCGGCAGAGGGAGCTGGCCTTCAATCCGGAGAACGAGAGCTTCGACACGCTCGAGTTCAAGGACGGGCGCGCCCTCGAGCTGAGCTCCCGGCCGCAGACGGTGGATGGCACCATCGTCGGGCGTGTCTGGAGCTTCCGCGACGTCACCGACCGCATCCGGCTGGAGGACGAACTCGAGTACCGGGCCTTCCACGACTCCCTGACCGGCCTGGCCAACAAGGCATTGTTCCAGGACCGGCTCGAGCATGCCCTGGCGCGCATCGGCCTCACCGGCTCGCACCTCGCCGTGCTGTTCATCGACCTCGACGACTTCAAGACAGTGAACGACAGCCTCGGGCATGGAGAGGGCGACAAGTTGCTCAAACGGGTCGCTGCGGACCTCTCCACCTGTCTTCGTCCACTCGACACGGCGGCGCGGTTGGGCGGCGACGAGTTCGCCGTGCTCATTGAGGACATCTCGTCCCGCGATGACATCACCCAACTGGCAGGACGGATCCTCGAGTCCCTCCGTCTGGCGGTCCCACCCGGTGCCCGGTCATCCGCCGCGGCCGGCAGCATCGGTATTGCGTTCGACGAACCAGGCATCACCAGCGAACAGCTCCTCCGCAACGCGGACATCGCCATGTACCAGGCAAAGGAGCGCGGCAAGGACCGCTTCGAGATCTACCGCAAGGAGATGCATGCTGCGGTGCTGGCGCGGATCGAACAGGAGCGCGAGCTCCGTGCGGCGATCCTCGACGGCGACCTCCTGACGCACTACCAGCCGATCTACGACCTCGCGACGCGCCAGATCACCGGCTTCGAGGCGCTCGTGCGCTGGGCCCATCCGATCGGCGGCCTCGTCGACCCCAGGCTCTTCGTGCCACTGGCAGAGGAACTCGGGCTCATCGGCCCGATCGACGCCTTCGTCCTCCGCTCGGCCTGCCTGCAGGCGCGTCAGTGGCAGGACGACGGGCTGTGGGATCCGGGGTTGGTCATGAGCGTCAACCTGTCGCCCGGTCAACTCATCGATCCCGACCTGTCCCAGCGGATCACCGCGCACGTCGAGGCCTGCCACTTCGATCCCCGTTCGCTGATTCTGGAGATCACCGAGAGCGCCATGCTCTCCGACAACGAAACCACCGTGCGCAACCTGGCCGAGCTGCGCTCCATCGGCGTGCGCATCGCTCTCGACGACTTCGGGACGGGCTATTCGTCGCTGTCGCATCTCGACCGGCTCCAGGTCGACATCGTCAAGATCGACAAATCCTTCGTCCAGACCCTGGGGTCAGCTGACAACTCCCACAGCCTGGCCGCCGCCATGGTCCAACTGGCACACACGCTCGGCTACGAGACGATCGGCGAAGGCGTCGAGAATCCTGTCCAAGAGGCGGGGTTGCGTGAGCTCGGGTGTCGGTTTGCCCAGGGTTACCACCTCGGGCGCCCTCTCAACGTGGAGTGCACCGACCAGCTCCTGAGGTCCGAGGTCGCGCTCGACCAGGTCGCCGGGACCGTCGTCGGGGACTGACGCTCTCGGCGCCCTTGCGTCACGCCAGTCGGGAACGCACATCGGCGGCCAACTCGACCGACCGGGCCGTCCCATCAGGCCCCGCTCCGGGCGGGAGGGGCGACATCGTCCTGATGATGATGTCGGTGAAGCCGAGATCCCGGAACACCGAAAGTTGGTCAGCCACGCTCTCGGCATCGCCATAGGCAACAGCGTCCCGCTCGAATCCCCTGTAACCGGCCGCGACGAGCGCGTCACCCACCTGCTCGCCCTCGGCACGGTCGTCAGCGATGAACACGTCCTTACGGATGGGGATGCGGGCGGGAGTGCGGCCGTGGCGGGAGCACGCCTCCCGGTAGATCTCGATGTCCCGGGCCGCCGTTTCCGGCGTCAGGTCTGCATTGCCGTACCAGCAGTCACCGAGGCGGGCGGCCCGGTCGATCGCCTTGGCCACTCCCCCGCCGATCCACCACTCCGTCCCCTCGGGCGGAACGGGTGCGATCCGGGCCCCGTCGACATCCCAGTGCCGGTTGTCGACAGCCTCGCCCCGCAACAGTGCCTGGACGGCGAGAACCCCCTCCTCGAAGGCGATCGCCCTCTCCCCGATGTCCGCTCCCATCGCCCGAAACTGGGCGTTGCCGCCGCCGAGCCCGGCCTGGACGATGAAGGGACCGGCCGCCATGGCGGCCAGCGTCCCGATCTGCTCCGCCATCAAAACGGGATTCCACAGCGGGACGAGGAACAAGCAGCCGGCGGGCCGGTCCGTCCATTCCGCCAGGATGCGCCCGAGCATGGGGACGTTCTGCACATAACCACCAGGACCCGTGGAATGGTGATCTCCCAGGGTCAGGGAATCGAGGCCGGCCCGCTTGGCCGCCTGCGCCTGGCTGAGCACCGTGATGGGCCCCTCCCGATCTCCTTGGGGCCCGCTCGTCGAGAACGCCGTGCCGATGGAGATGCCGATGCGCATGCTCAACGTGTGCTGTTGGGCTCAGCCGGCCAATCCGGTATCGGCACTCAGCCGGGTCTCCAGGCGCTCGAGCTCTGCCGGCAGGCCCTCGGGGATGTGCCGAGCGGCCTCCCCGTCGTCGCCGACATCGTCGATCGCCTTGATGAGTCGGCTCATCGCGTGCGTCAACTCTGCCGCTGCTGCTGTAACGGCGTCCGTCTCCTTGGTCATCTCACTCCCTTTCTCGGCTGTGACGCACAGTAGCGTCCCATCCGTCGAGGACGCTCTGGGTCGGCGAGCCGGTGGGGCGCCGACCCTCGGTGAGCCCGCCACGCGAGCACGTCACGCAAGCATGCTCCGCGCCGCCGGTGAGCGGGGTGCGCCCGTCGTCGCCGAGAGGTGCGGTGACGGGCGGGTGACCGAGAGCGGCTTGGCGATGTCCTCGAGCGATCGCTGTTCGGCGTCGACGCCCAGGAACGCCGCGATGACGCCGCCGAACATCATCACCCCGGCCCCGATGAGGTAGCCGATGAACAGCTTGAAGTGGTCTTGCCCGTTTCCGATCAGCTCACCGTAGAGCCAGGGGCCGAAGGCACCGAAGCTCTGCGCGATGGCGAAGAAGACAGCGATGGCCTTGGCCCGCACCTCGAGCGGGAAGATCTCGCTCACGGTCAGGTAGGCGGAGGATGCGCCGGCGGAGGCGAAGAAGAAGATCACGCACCAACAGGCCGTCTGCGTCACGGCGTTGAGCGCGCCGGCCTGGAACAGGGCCGCGCTGCCTGCGAGCAGCGCCCCGGACAAGATGTACGTGCCTGCGATCATCTTCCGGCGCCCGACGGTGTCGAAGAGATGTCCGATGGTGAGCGGTCCGATCAGGTTCCCGAGGGCAAAGAAGATGAAGTAGTAGGCCGTGTCGGTCGCCGGGACGTTGTAGATCTTGGTCAAGACGAGCGCATAGGTGAAGAAGATGGCGTTGTACAGGAACGACTGGGTGATCATCAAGGTGGCCCCGAGGATGGCCCGTCTCGGATAGTGCACGAAGAGCATGCGCGCCAGGGCGATGAAGCCGATGCTGCTGGCCGGGGTGATCTCGAGGGCCTTGGATTCGTCGATCTCGCCGAGAGTCCCGCCGCCGTGTTCGGTCTCCTGCTCGATCCTCTTGACGGCGTCTTCGGCTTCCTGTTCACGCCCGTGCATGAGGAGCCAGCGCGGGCTCTCCGGCAGGTTCTTGCGCACGAAGAGGATCACGAACCCCAGCGCCGGGCCGACAAGGAAGGCCACCCTCCACGAGTAACTGACGGGGAGGTGGTTCACGACGAAGATGAAGAAGAGCGTGGCAATCAGCGCACCGCCCCAATACGTCCCGTTGACGGCGATGTCGACACGACCCCGGTACTTGGCGGGGATGAGCTCGTCGATGGCGGAGTTGATGGCGGCGTACTCCCCGCCGATGCCCATGCCGGCTATGAACCGGGAAGCCCAGACCCAGTAGACCCATCCCTGTGAATGACCGAGGGTCAGCGCGGTCATGACGCCACCAAACAGGTAGACGCCCAGGGTGATCATGAACAGGTTCCGCCGGCCGAACTTGTCCGACAGACGACCGAAGAAGAGGGCCCCGACCACCTCACCGAGGAGGTAGACGGTGCCGACGGCGAACGCCACTTCGGAGGAGGAGAGGTTCAGGGCCTGCTTCTGGCTGATCAGACCTTCGGCGTTGCTGGCAATGGTGATCTCGAGGCCGTCGAGGACCCACGCCACACCGAGTGCGACGACCAGGCGCGTGTGGAAGCGCGACCAGCCAAGGCGGTCGATGCGCGCCGGGATGAGGCTCCTGATCGATCCCTCGGAGCCGTGATCCCCGTTCCGCTTCCCCAGCTCATCCGTGGTGACCGTTGCCACGCCCCCTCCCTTCATCCGACTGAGACTTCAGTACCCATGAAGGCGTCCGGGCATGCACCGTGTGTTGGGATGCGGTCCTGTCGGATCGGAGAGCGTCGTGATCAGGTGGGGTGAACCGTCCCCGAGAGGGGGCCGTCGCTGTCGAGATCGGTCAACGTTGCGTCAGGGTCGGTGGCATGTGCAACGAAGGCACCTCGGGCGAGACACTCAGGCGGCGAGCCCGGCTCGAGCACGGGCCGTGAGGTGCGTCGGGAGCAGCGTGGCCTTGTGCTCGCTGAACGAGCCGGTCGTCCAGCACACGCTGTGCTCTGCGTGGAGCTCCGTGGCCAGCGCAGCACGGGCCGGTCCCCGGTAGAAGCGATCCTGGGCCAGCCAGGCTGCGAACTCGCCCTGCCGATCGAATCCACGACGCGTCTGCACATGCCCGAGCAGGTCGTGGACGGCCCGGAACCTGTCATAGGCGCCACCGCATCCGGATCCGAGAATCGGGTGGGGCCGGCCGGGGTCCGCGGCCGAGGTCGTCACTTCGAGGACCCCGGTCGATCGCACTGCGGCGATCATCTCGTCGTCATGCTCATACGGGGCGCGGCAGCGGCTGAACACAACTCGCACGGGCCATCGCGCATCTCCATGCGTCAACACTCGGAAGAGCCGGTCCGATTGCCGTTGGAGTGCTCGGTAGGCGGCCGCCACCCTGGGGTCATCCGGATCGCTGCGAGCAGCGATGAACGTCGCCGCCACCTCTCGGGACACGCGTTCGTCCAGCACGACGTCGGCTCGCACCGCTTGACGCGTGCTCGTGATCACGTCGGAAGGGTGTCCCCGGCCTGCTCTGCCACCATGTAGGTCGCGTACCAGGTGGGCCAGTCTGGATCGGCTGCGCCGATTCGCTTCTCGTGCTCGCCGTGCGCCTTCTCGGCGCGCGTCATGGCGTCTGCCAGGTCCCGCACTGTCGCAAACGAGGTCGTGGCGGCGCCGATCCGTCCGGGCAGCCGGGTCGTCACCTCCTGCAGGAGCCACGAGTTTCCGTCCGGATCGCTGAAGGTCGCGAACGACCCGTAGCTGCTCGATTCGGGCGACGCTCCCTCGACGCGCTCCGTCCCGCCCGGCTCCTGGAAACGACCGCCGAGGGAGGATTCGTGGAAGGCGTCGCTGACGGCTACGCCCCGTCCCTCCAGGTCGGCACGGGCGGCCTCCATGTCGTCGACCACCAGGTACACGTTCCGGGCAGAACCCGGCGCGGCCGGCGTGAGGTCCTTCCCGAACTGGATGGAACACCCGGAGCCCGGCGGCGTGAACTGGAGCAGGCGGACGCCATTGGCGTTCACGTCGGCGTCCACCCGCCACCCGAGCTTGCGGTAGAAGGATTCGGCCCGGTCCACGTCGGAGACGGGCAGGACCAGCACCTCCAACTTCATGTCGACGCCCCCCGGAACCTCTGCCGTGCTCATCGGCCCTCCTTCTCGTCTGTGCATGCACTTTCGCACGCCGATCCTCGCCTGTCACCAGGCTGGCTCCCCTGGTCGGGGCCCTCGGGCGGCGACGGGTTGCCGAGCAGACTCGGCGGGCCCGCTTCCAGGGAAGGAGCGCGTGGGCGCCTCGGCCCGCCGGGGGCGCTCCGTCCGTCGACCCAGGCAACGATGCCCCCATCTGGTAGAGACTGGCGTGACTCGAGATCTCTGACACCCCGGCGACAAGGAGGAGCAGGCAATGACGGGAGTGGGTTCTGAGGGACCGGTGGTGTTCTGCTTCGACGGCTCCGCCGGTTCACGAGCGGCCATGAGGGTGGCGGCAGGGCTGATCGAAAGGCCGGTCGATGCAGTCGTGCTCACCGTGTGGGAGACGATCGCTACCCGCCTGGCCCTCGCGGGCGCGTTCGCAGCCGGCAATACGACGGGGGGCGCCGACCTCGACGCTGAGGAGAAGTCCTTCGCCAGGTCCGTGGCGGAGGAAGGCGCGCAGCGGGCAAGCGAACACGGCTACACGGCAACTCCACTCATAAGGGAGTCCTTCGAGGGCATTCCGCACGCCATCCTGGACACGGCGGATGAACTCTCCGCACGATTGATCGTCTGCGGTCAGCGAGGGCGGGGCACGGTCCGTTCGGCGCTGCTCGGCAGCGTCTCTCATTCCCTCGCCTCGCACGCCCGCCGCCCGATTCTCATCGCCCCGGAGCACCAGATCGACGGCACGTAATGCCCTGACCCTGATCAGAAGTACCGACAACGGAGGTAGGAGATGGCCGAACTCACACAGCTCGAAGATCAGATTGTGCTCGCGCACTTCATCGTGTCGGACGACGTGGAGCGCTCTCGGCGCTTCTACACCGAAGTCCTGGGCGGCAAAGTCGTCTTCTCGGGCGATGTGACCTACGTCGCTCTGGCCAACAGCTACATCATCATCAATGTCGGCGGAGGCCCCACCGATGACAAGCCGACGGTGACCCTGGAGGCGCCACGGGACCCCGACCGGACCAGCAGCTTCCTGAACATCCGGGTCAAGGACATCCAAGCCGTGTACGCGGAGTGGAGCGCCCGGGGCGCTGACTTCCTGACACCGCCCAAGCAGCACGCGTACGAGATTCGTTGCTACATACGCGATCCCGACGGCCATCTGATCGAGGTGGGGCAGACGACCGACCCGACCGGCGACTGGTCGTTCTGGCTGCCGGCTCCAGAGGGATGATGCAGGCGACGCCCGGGCGCTGACCCGGCGCAGGGTCCATCACGGTTCAACTGCCTTGGACCACGACCTGTGCGTCGGCAGAGTTCACGACGAGATCGTGAAGGTCTCCCCCGACCTCGAGCCGGCTCGACTGATCGACCCCGCCGACCCTGACCGGATCGAAGCCCGCCGTCCGGATCAACCGGGCGACCCGCTCGCCGGCGCGGTCCTCGTCGGCCGCGTAGAAGAGGGCCGCCAGCTCGGGTGATCGGTTGGCCGAGGATTCGAACAGGTCCGCTGACATGCTTCCGAACGCCATGGCCAACGGCGCTCCCGCCGGCAACCACCCGGCGACAACCGTGCCGGAGGATTGCCCTTCCGGCAGGACCCGCGAGACCTTGCCCTGTGCGTCGAGCGTGAACGGGTTGCTGGGAACGACCACGAGGGTGTCCGCGAGGGAAGCGGCAATCTCCCGGATGACCCCCTCCAGCACAGTGAACCGCAGCGCGAGGACGACCGCATCGGCTCCCTGCAATGCGTCGAGGTTGTCGGCGGCGACGGTCGGAGCCCCGTCGATACCTGCCGCCAGCCTTCGTGCCGAATCCTTGTCGGCGCTCGAGAGCCGCAGGGTCTCGCCGCCTGTTGCGAGCCGGCGGGCGATGGCCGATCCGATCCCTCCGGTGCCGATGATCGCTGTGGTCATGACCGAAGCCTCCTCAACGTGCCGGGCGTCACTCACACAGCTTGTTACATTTGCGCCGTGACTGCAGCCGATATCTTCAGGCCTGAGCAGTGGAGCAACTTCTTCCTTCTCGTCGGGACCGGCGCAATCACGCTCACGGGCCTGGTTTTCGTGGCGATGTCGCTGAATCTCAAGGTCATCGCTGTCGATGCAACGCATCGCAATCGAGCCATAAACACGCTTACTGGGCTGGCCCTGGTCTTCATGCGCTGTGCGCTGGTGCTCATGGGGGCACAGAACCACAAGGCCATCGGTGCAGAGCTGTTCGTGGTCTGTGGCATCTCGGCCACGGTCTTCGTCGTTGGCTACGTGAAAGCCATCAGGATGAGTGACAGCCTAAGAATCTCCCGCATCGTTGGTGGGAGCCTCGTGCACGCCGCCGAGATGACCGGTGCGGCCATCTTCTTCGTTGGATATCTTGCTGGTCTCTATGTGGCAGCGATAGCAATGGTTGCCAACACCTGTTACATGATTACGGCTGCATGGCTACTGGTCGTCGGCGCATTCGACCTGAGGGAAGCATGAAGGTCGAACGGCGACTGGAGGAGCTCGGCTTGGTCCTCCCTCCGGCACCGACCTTCCCCGCCGGCGTGGAGATCCCCTTCGCCTGGGTCCGAGTCCGAGGCGATCGGGCCTACGTCGCCGGTCACGGGCCTCTCAGCGCCGACGGATCGCCCGCCGGTCCGTTCGGCAAGGTCCCATCGGTCGTGAGCCCGGAGGACGCCCAGGACTCGGCTCGTCTCGCCATCCTCGCCGCCCTCTCCAGCATGAGGGCCGCACTCGGGGATCTCGACCGGGTCGCCGCCTGGCTCACCGTCAGCGGGCACGTCAACGCCGACCCCGGCTACGCCCAAACCACCGCAGTCATCAACCCTGTCTCCGAGCTTCTCCTCGACCTCTACGGGTCCGACGCCGGGATCCATGCCCGTACCGCCATCGGCGTGGCCGCCTTGCCGCTCAACCTCCCCGTCGTCATTTCCGCCGAGGTGGAGATCGCCGCCCAATAGCGCCATCGGCGATGCATCGGCGCGGCAACGTCGCCCTAGTCCTGGGCGGCGAGAAGGACCGTCGTGAGCGGCTCGAGACCAGCAATCAAGTCACTGAGCTCGACCGACTCGAGGCTCTCGTAGGGCTTCGCGGCGAGATCATCGGTGAGCGACTCGACCCGCTGTTTGACGGCGCGACCCTGGTCGCTGAGCCACCCGTCGTCCCCGATCAGGCCACGATCGCGCATCCCGTCCGTCACGGCGGCGAGCAGCGCCGGCGGAAGGTGGTGGATGCGCCCGAACTGCTCCACCGGCATCTCCATGTCGAGGGCGAGGAGCGCATGCGCCTCGAGGCCGCCGACACCTTCGACCATGAGGGCCGCAATGTGCCCGTCGCCGCGGTGCTCGCGCAGCAAGGATGCTGCATGGAAGAGTCGGGTCACCACGTCGTCGGGGATCGGGATCGAGCGCAGCGCAGCATACATGGGTCGGCCCACGATCGCGGCACTGGTGGCCGCCTTGGTCAACAGGTCGGTGGTGCGCGAAAAGGCCGGAGCGTTCACGCGATCGCCGAGGATCCGTCGCAGCGCCTTCGCGCAGCCCATCTGACGAGCGGCGATCGCCGCTTCAGGCGTGGTCGTGCGCCACACCTTCGGGATATGGCGAGCCACTTCGCCGGGAGCGAAGTTGTAGAAGAGGGCATCCACCACTTGCGCCGGTGTCAGGCCGAGAGGCGCCGCCCGTCCGGCAAAATAGGTGTCCCAGTAGTCGGTGAACCCCAGGGCGAACATTGCCTCGTTGGGTTCGTCGGCTGAGTACGGGATGACGCCGATCGGCTCGACGAGCTCGAACATGCGGCGGGCCATCGCATTCATCGTGTGAACACTAACGAGTTGTCGTACAAGATCGGTGAACGAAGCGCGCGCGACAGCGCTCCCGCTCGCGTCGACTGGTATTTGAGATTCCGTCCGTCTCCAGCCCGAAAGGGCCGAGGTATTCAAGGGATCATCGCCTGCGTACGCGGCCGTTGACCCGCCTCGCATCGGTGTAGATCCACAGCGAGAAACTGGCCTGCCTGCTGGGGGTACTGAGTGACATCAGTAGCAGAGTTGGCCCGGCGCACTTGCTGTCGGGACTTTTGTCTCTATTCGCCCGAGCCGCCCACCCGCCACAATGGTCGGGAAGGGGTGTTCCCGATGGTAGACGCATCAGACGTATCAGACGCAGGGGGGAGTCCAAGGGCTGTCGACACCATGAGCGGCTCAGACGCTCTGCTGTGGACAATCAGTGCCGACCCCGTGATGCGGCCGACCATCGTGGCGATGATGGTCTTGGATGGGAAGCCCGATTGGGCGGAGGTCCGGGCCCGAGTCACGGAGCTGACCAAGGCGGTCCCCCGGCTTCGCTCATGTGCCGTCAACCGAGCCCCGGGCCGAGGGCGACCTCAATTCGTGAGAGACGAGAACTTCGCGTTGGACATGCATCTTCGCCGTATTCGGCTACCCGAACACGGGATTCGACGGGACGTCTTCGACATGGCCCAGACGATGGCCACGAGCGGGTTCGACGCTGCGCTGCCGCTGTGGGAAGCAGTTCTCGTCGAGGAATCGGACGCCGATTGTGCCGTCCTCGTCATGAAGGTCCATCACGCCCTCATTGACGGCGTGGGGGGCCTTGCCGTGCTTGCGCGGCTCTTCGACAAAGTCCAAACGGCGTCGCACGCGAGCGTCGAGCCACTGCCTGCATCGGAGAGTGCGGAACCCCGGCCGCGCCTCTCTGCCTTCGGCCGTGTGCCTGCTCTTGCCTCTTCTGCGAGGTTCGTCGGCGATGCGCTCAACGTCGTGACGCATCCCGTGCGCTCAGTCGGCCAGGTGGTCGCCCTCGGCGGCTCGGTTGGTCGGTTGATGGCGCCTGCGAGGAGGCCGATGTCGCCGATCATGACCGGTCGCAGCTTTCGACGCCACGTCGAAATCCTCGACCTGGACCTCATGACCCTCAAGAGCGCCGCCAAGGCTTGGGGTGGCACGGTCAATGACGTGTTCGTCACGTCCGTGGTGCGTGGCCTCAGTCTGTACCATGAGCAGCACGGCGTGCCGGCGCGGGGGTTCCGCGTCTTGATGCCCGTCAATGTGCGTGACACCGCTGATGGCGAAGGCGGCAACCATTTCGTGCCAGCCCGATTCGTCATCCCTGTCCACAGCGATATCGCCGACAGCGTGGCAGAGACAAGACGGAGCGCCGAACAATGGAAGCACGCGCCGGGTCTGGCCATGAGCGAGGTTCTGGCCACCGGGTTGAGTGCCTTGCCCGCCGCGCTCGCCCGGAGCCTTTGGAGTTCGATGCTCATGGGCGACGATTTGTGCATAACGAACATCCCGGGGCCTCCGATGCAGGCGTTCCTGGCGGGGATCGCCATCAAAGGCATTTATGCCGTGACGCCCCCATCGGGGGCCGCCCTCAGCGTGTCCCTGGTCTCCACCGCGGAGCGGGCCTGCGTCACCATCACAACAGACACCGCGGCCGTGCACGACAGTCCGAAGCTCGCCGGCTGCATAGAGGACGGATTCTCCGAAGTCTGCTCTGCTCGGCCCGCCGGCTCCTCAAGGTCGACATGACGGTTCCAGTCGAATCTCGTGACGGAGCAGGTCTGAGTCCTTCAACGAGGGACTGAGGCTCAGAGCTGGGAGCTCAGGTCCGGATTCTCGGACAAGTAGTGGCGGGGGGAGGATTTGAACCTCCGACCTTCGGGTTATGAGCCCGACGAGCTACCAGACTGCTCCACCCCGCGGCGGAAACGACATCCTACATGGACGGCGGGACACCATGCCCGCCCGGCCCGCTACAGGGTCTGGGCCGTGGGGGGAGGCGGCGGCGGAGAAGACGGGTCGGCCGCCTTCGGGGGCGGCGGAGGAGCCGGAGCCGAGCCGCCTCCGGCAGGCGTCGCCGTCGGAGCGCCGGCGGCGGACTCGGGCGCCAAGGTGATCTGCCCGTGCTCGGACTCGTGGGACTGCAGCGATGTGACCAGCTGTGCGATCTCGGTGTCGGTGCTCGGCGTCGACCGCCCCGTCTGGGTGGCGTAGTAGGCCGCACCCAGGTCCCGGAGCATGCCGTCGGCCGCCTTCTTGGCCTGGGCCTCGTTCATCTTGGCCTGGCCCTTGGCCGCCGCATCCTTGGCCATCTCCGTCGCCGCCGTCGCCTGTGCCTTGACCTTGTCGAGCAGTCCCATCGGGAGCCTCCCTTGCGCCGTGTCCGACCCATCATGGGACGCGCCGGCCCGGTGCGCAACCGGAATCGTGGCCGCCGGGCGGCCCGGGTCCCGTGGACTCAGGCCTTGGGGGCCGCCGAGACCAGCGTCGTGGAGGTGGTGCTCGTCGTGTTCTTGGGTTCGGTGCTGGTCGGCACCGACGTTGTGGTCGAGGAGGAGCCGGTGCTGTGCACCGTGGTCGTCGTCGTTCCCGACTTCTTCGTCGTCTTCCCGCCCTTCACCGGCGGCATGGTCGTGCTCGTGGTGGTGGTGGTCGTGGTCGCCCCCGTCGTCGCGGTGATGACGTCCTGCGCCTGGGCGATCGCCGCCTGCATCGCGACCAGATCGCTCTGGAACTGCCCCAGTTGGTCCGCCTTGAGCGCGGCCAGGGCGTTGGCGTAGTCCGTCTGCGCCTGCTGCAGGATCCCCGCCACCGCGGCCGGCACCGTGCCGCTCGAGGGGACGCCGCCGGAGCCCGACGGGAGCGTGACGGTCGTGTTCAAGAGATCGGAGAGGACGTTCCCGAGCGACGTGTCGATCTGCACGTTCTTGCCGAGCACCCCCACGACGTACTGCAGCTGCGGCTGGGGATTCGTCGTCGGCGATGCGTACAGAGGCCGCAGGTACACCATTGAGTTGGCGATCGGGACCATGAGCGTCTCCCCCAGCAGGACCTCGGAGCCGTGCTGGTCGAGCAGCGTGATGTCCGACGACACCGTCTTGTTGGCCGAGATCTCGGCATCGGCGTTGGCCGGGCCCGCCGTCCCCTGCGGCACCTCGTAGAGCTCGAGCTGGCCGTACTGCCCCGGGTCGGCCAGGCCGACCATCCACGCCGTCAGGTTGAAGTTCTGGTTGGAGTTCGAGAGGTTGGTCTGCGACGCCGGCACGAAGCCGTCCGACACCGTGAACACCTGTTTGTCCGGGGCCGTGCCGGGCAGTGAGTACACCTGGTACTGCGGTGCCATACGGGCCGGGGTGGTGGACACGAGCTGGCCCTGGTTGTTGTAGGTGTTCTCGGCCAGGAGCGCCTGCGACTGCGGCCCGGCGCCCGCCGTCGGCGAGAGCTGCCAGGCGTTGCTCGCCGCGTAGAACTGACTCGAGCTCTGCAGGTGGTAGCGACCGTATATGGCGGACTGAATGGAGAAGATGTCCGGCGGGTAGCGCAGGTGGGCCAGCAGGGCGGCGGGCATCTTCGAGAGCGGCACGAACATGTTCGGGAATGCCGCCGTGTACGCCTGGAGGATCGGGTCCTTCGGATCGGCGTCGTAGAAGGTCATCTTCCCCGAGTAGGCGTCGATGACGACCTTCACCGAGTTGCGCACGTAGTTGTAGCTGCCCGGCAGGCTGCTCCCGACCGCCACCTGCTGGGTGTCGGCGTTCTGCGAGTAGGCGTAGTTCGCTGTGGTCGTGTAGCCGTCGACGATCCAGTCGATGTGCCCGTGATCGGGGCCCGGTCCGTCGTTGATCACCGCGTAGGGGTTGTGGTCGAACGTCAGGAAGGGAGCAGCCTTCTGCGCCATGGACACCGGGTCACGGATGAACATGATCCGCGACTTGCTCGTGATCTGGCTCGAAATGAGGAGATTGAAGTCACCGAGCCGGAGAGCGAAGGCAGCCCGGGTGAAGATGGACGAGAGCTGCACGCCCCCGGTGCCCGTGTAGTGGCTCTCGATGTTCGTGCCGTCCTTCTTCTGGTAGTCGACCTCCAGCTGCTTGGAGTTGGCGACGACGTAGCCCGTCTCGCCGGCGCCGAAGTAGACGTTCGGCTGCGTGATCTCGGGCAGGCCGTCGGAGGAGGACGGCGGCACGTCCTGCACACCGAACACGGGGTTGTTCGAATTGGTCTGGTTGCTCAGGGCCACGGCGGCGCCGTTCCCGTGGGTGTACTGCAGGTGCGTGTTGACCCACGACGCCGCCGGCACCCCGGAGGCCGAAATGTCACGCACGCCGATCAGTACCGGCGTCCGCTGTCCGTCCAGCGTGTACCGGTCGACGGCCAGGGAGGGGAACGAGTAGTAGGACTTGATGCCCTGCAGCCGTTGGAACGTCTGCAGCGAAATCGTGGGGTCGGGGTCCCACTGCCGGATGTTGTCGATCGTCGGCGCCGCCACCACGGTCTGGCTGGCCGTGATGCTCGTCTGGGCCGGGAACTGATGCACGTGCACGTTGTTCAGCGAATAGGCGTCGCGCGTGGCGGTGATGTTGCGCTTGATGTACGGGGCCTCCAGCGAGCTCTGCGCCGGCGTGACCTTGAGCGCCTGCAGCAGCGCCGGGTAGATGATCCCGACGACGAGGGCGACGAAGGCCCAGATCCCGACGGCGAGGACGGGCAGCGTCCAGCCCTGGCGCCGGATGTTGAAGAGCAGGATCACGGCGGCGAAGATCGAGACGTAAATGAGCAGCGTCTCGGCGGGCAATCGGGCATGCACGTCCGTATAGCCCGCGCCGTTGACATAGCCGTCCTGGGAGTTGACCAACGACCAGCGCTGCAGGACGTAGCCCGCCGCCTTGTCCAGGGCGATCAGGGCCAGGAGCACCGAGATGTGGGCCTTCACGGGCGGGCGCACGCGGGGCAGTCCCCGCTGGGGCTGGATCCCGCCGTTGAAATAGTGGAACACCACCGAGACGGCCAGCGTCACGATCAGGATGGCCAGCGTCCAGTCCACGATGAAGATCAGGAACGGGAGCTTGAAGACGTAGAAACCGATGTCCTTGCCGAACTGGGGGTCGGTGATGCCGAAGTTGCCGCCGTGGCGGAAGAGGATCCAGTTGTTCCACTGCCCCACCGTTCCCGAGGCCCCGATGAGGGCGAGGACGAAGGCCAGTCCCACGTAGATCCGTCCCGCGTAGGGGCGGACGAACTGCTGGTAGCGCCGCACCAGCTCGTCCTCCTGGGCCAGCACGATGTCGTGACCCGCGATGCGGTCGCACACCACCAGGTTCACCCAGAGCACCGCGAAGAAGATCGCCCCGAAGACGCCGAAGAGGCCGAGCTTGATGGCCAGCAGCGTCGAGAAGACGTTGTGCAGGTCGACGGACGAGAACCAGAGGCTGTCGGTGTAGAGCCCGGCCAGCGAGCGCAACGACACCAGCAGGACGACGATGAGGACGACGAAGCCGATCAGCCACCACCGGGCGCGGTGGCGTCGGCGCGGCGCGGGATCAGCGGTCAGATCGCTGGGGATGCGCACGAGGGGAGCCTAACGTCCGCCGCACCACCTCCTATGGGCAGCAGCGGCAGTCAGAAGTCCAGGTCAGTCGGTCGCCGGGGCAATGAGGCAACGGCAGCCCGAATGGGCCGGCGGGTGGGCGTGCCCGGTCGGGAAGGCGTCGGAGCCGCGCACGGCTCCGGCCAGCGCGTTGTCCTCGCAGTCCGAGCACCCGCTGGCCGTCGTCACCACCCAGCGCACCTTGCCGTTCGCGCTGGCCGCGGCCACCCCCGCCGCGAAGGCCTGCGTGGCCTGGTCGCCGACGAGCCGCTCCACCCGTTCGCCCCGCCACTCCCTGAAGGCGGCGCTGATCCGGTCGGCCGGGTCGCCCGACCCCTCCGACACCTGCCGCCGCAGGGCGCTCACCACGGCGCGGGCCAGCCCGCTCGACGCCTGCTCCACGGCGTCCCCCCGCGGGATGGTCGCCGCGCCGGCTCCCACGAACACCGTTCCGGCGGCGAACGCCTCGTCGAGGTGACTGCGTGCCGCCGACGCGAAGCCGGCCAGGTGCTCGTCCTCGGAGCCCATGAGCTCGTCGACGTCGAGCGCCGGCGCGCTCCGGAGCTGGTCCAGCAGCCGGTTCTGGTCGTCGCCCAGGTGGCGCTTCACGGTCCGGCTCAGCCGCGCCGTGATCGGCGTCAGCAGCTCGTCGCGCCGGGCGATGATCGGGTCGTCGGGCCCCGGCTCGGGCTCGGGCTCCTCCGCGGCGGCCTCCTCGGCTGCATCGTCTGCGGCGCCGGGGGTCTCCGCTGCGTCCGCCGCCTTGGCCGGTGCGGCGACAGCCGGCCCGCTCCCCCCGTCGTCCGGCGCGGCCGCCGGTGCCGCAACCTGCGGCGCCTGCTCGGCTGCGGGCGCCGGCGTCTCCGCCGTACCGGCGCGGATGCGGGCGAAGAGCTCGTCGACCGAGGGCCCGGTGGTCTCCTCCCCCGCCTCGCCCTCGGAAGGACCGCCCACAGCCGGCGTCGGCCCGGTCGGCGGCGCCTCGCCGCTCACCTCGACCGTCTCGTCCTGGTCGTGCGGGAGATCGGCCGTCCCGAGGCGGAATTGGTCGGCCACGCCCTGCGCCGCGGCGCGGGCCTCCTCGTCGGTGCGGTCCAGCTGGGCCAGGATCGCGTCGACCCGATCGCGCACGCCGTGCACCGAGGCGGCCATCTCGTCCCTGGCGGCGCGCAGCTGCTCAATCTGGATCCCGAGGCCGCGCCGCCGGGACGCCAGGTCGGCCAGGACGCGGCGGCGGGCTTCTTGGACCTGGTCGAGGAGGGCCCGGCCCTCGTCCTTGGCGCGGGTGATGATCGCCTCACCCGCGGCAACGGCCTCGGCGATGATCCGCTCACTCTCCACCCGCGCCTCCTGTTCGGCGTTGGCCACCAGCAGCTCCACCTCGACCACCCGCTCGGCCGCCGAGGTCTCGGTGCGCTCCTGCAGCTCGTCGACCTGGCTCTGGGTCTCCCGCAGGAGCAGCGCCGCCCCCTCCTGGGCCTGGGCCACAATCCGGGCCGCCTCCTCGTGGGCGTGGCGCAGGATCTGGGCGCTGTGCTGGCCCAATGACGCCGTGAGGGTGGCCTCGTCCACCACCGGGTGGGCCGCCCGCTCCTCCGCCTCGGCCAGGGCCTCCCGCAGCTCCTCCTCGCGCGCCTCGAGCGTCTCCAGGCTGCGGGCGACCGACTGCAGGTAGGAGCGGACCTCGTCGCTGTCGAAGCCCCGGCGGACCACGGCGAAGGAGTGCTGCGCGATGTCGCCGGCCGCGATCCGGGACGATGAGATGGGGGGGCGTCCTTCTGCCATGGCCAGAGCCTACGGCGCCGCCTGGGCCGGCACAGGCTTGGTGGGCACACTGCCCCCGAGGGATTTGAGAATCCGGAGCACCTGGTTCAGGTTGCTCACCGCATACACGTGGAGTTGCGGGGTGGCCTTGGACTCGGCGGTCTTCAGCTCGACCGAGGGCACGAAGAACACGGTGGCTCCCGCCCGCTCCACGGCGATCGTCTTCTCGGCCACGCCACCGACGTCGCCGACGTCGCCGTCCTGGTCGATGGTGCCGGTGGCGGCGACGATCCGGTTGCCGGTCAGGCGCCCGCTGCTCAGCTTGTCCATGATGCCGAGCGTCATGGCCAGCCCCGCCGACGGGCCGCCGATGTCCTGCGTGTGCACGGTGACCTTGACGGGGAACTGCCAGTCCTGCTGGGTCTGCGGCTGAATGCCCAGATACGCGGTCGGCTTCGTCGGCGCGCCGCAGCCGGTGTCGACGAGGCCCTTGGGCGGCGTGCCCAGCGTCACGGACTTGGTGACGGTGGGGCCCTTCACGAAGTCGCCCACGCTGTTGATGGAGGACTCCTCCACCGTGAGCACCGCCTTCGTCCCCGGCGTCAGTCCGTGCAGTGCCGTGATGAGCGAGCAGTCGGTGGTGACCGGGGTGGCGTTGACCGCGGTGATCACCTGCGCCACGTGCAGGGTCGAGGCCGCCGGCGAGCCGGGAGCGATCCCGTAGACGAGCGCGCCGACGTTGGTGGAGGTGACCGTGTAGCCGAGGCGCGACAGCGCGGCCGCCGTGGCGAACGACTGGGCCTGGGCCATCTGCAGGTAGCCCTGGTCGAGGAACTGCCCCTCGTCGGGCGTGGGTCCGAGGAGCTCGGTTCCCGAGATGATCTCGTTGTTCGAATCGAAGTACCGGAAGCGCAGGTAGTTGAGCGCGTTCAGCTCCGCGACGTAGACATCGGTCAACAGGATCGTGCCCGTGAGGGGATGGTTCTCCGCCGCCGGCACGTCGATGAACTGCGCGACGGGCGTGGCGTCCCCCGGCGTGATCACGTAGTAGTTGACCGAGATGTGGTTGGCGATCAGCCCCGCCACAATGACGACGACCACGACGATGGACAGGACGGTGGGCCAAATGCGCCGACGGCCGGCGACGGCAGGCGGGGGCAGGGGCGGTGGCAGCATCCCGGCCGCGTCGGGGCCGGGACCGCTCAAGGTGGGGTTCGCCGCGGCGTCCCCGTCGGCGCTCGCGTCAGGTTCGGACATACTCGGAAGGTGAGCGACAAGGTTGCCACGGATCAGGGCGGCCAGGGCCGCGACGGCCGCGACGGCCGCGCCGACGTTCGCCGCCGCCGCGTCACCATGGCCGGGCATGGCGGCGACCCCGCCGTGGCCCGGCAGGGACTGGCCGACCCCGCCCCGGTCGTGCGGGTGGCCGCGCTGGGCGCGCTGGCCCGTCTCGGCCGGTTGACGGCCGCCGACGTGGAGGGCGCGCTCTCAGACACTGCGCCTGCCGTGCGCCGCCGCGCCGTCGAGGTGGCGCTCCGTGGCCGGGGCAGTGGCAGCCGCTCGTCGCTGCCCCGCGCCGTGGTCGGCGCACTCGGGGACGCCGATCCGCTCGTCGTGGTGGGCGCCGCCTGGTTCCTGGCCGAGCGGCACGTCCACGCCGCGGTGCCGGCCTTGGCGAGGACGGCGACGCAGCACGCAGACGCCCGCTGCCGCGAGGCCGCGGTGGCCGCGCTGGGCGCCCTGGGCGATGCGGACGGGCTGCCGGCCGTGCTCGACGCGCTGCACGACGCGCCGACGGTGCGGCGACGCGCCACCGTCGCCCTGGCCGGCTTCGACGACCCGCGCGGTGACGCCCGCGCTGCGGGCCGCTACCGAGGACCGGGATTGGCAGGTGCGCCAGGCCGCCGGCGAGCTGCTCGACGAGCCGGCGGCGGGCCCCTCCTAGCCCTCCCCGTCAGTCGTCGTCGGTGAAGAGCCGCTTCAGGCGGTCGAACGACTCGAGGCAGACCCCGGCGCCCTGCACCACGCACTCGAGCGGCGTGTCGACGAGATGCACCGGGACGGCGGTGGCATCGGCCAGGCGCTGGGTCATGCCGCGCAGCAGCGCGCCGCCGCCGGTCAGGTGCACGCCCTGGAACATGATGTCCTGCGCCAGCTCGGGTGGCGCCTCGCCCAGGCACTCCGCGGCGGCCGCGATGATGGACGCCACGTTGTCCTCCAGCGCGCCGCGCACCTCGAGCGGCGACAGCACCACGGTCTTGGGCCGTCCTGTGGCGACCTCCCGGCCGCGGATCTCGGCCTGTTGCTCGCCCTCGTGTGGGGAGGCCGAGCCGATGGCCAGCTTCACCGCTTCCGCCGTGCGCTCGCCGACCGCCACGCCGTACTGGTGGCGCACGTAGTTCTGAATGGACGCATCGAAGTCGAAGCCCCCGCAACGCAACGCCTGCACGGCGACGACGCCCCCGAGCGAAATGACGGCCATCTCCGCCGTGCCGCCGCCGACGTCGACCACCATGTTGCCGACGGGCTCGTGGATGGGCAGCCCCGCCCCGATGGCGGCAGCCATCGGTTGCTCAATGAGGAAGCTGGCTGACGCGCCCGCCCGCCGGGCCGCCTCCTTGACGGCGCGCCGCTCGACGGCGGTGATGGCGGAGGGGACGCAGATCAGGACCTTGGGCCGGTTGAGGCGGCCGACCCCGACGCGGCGCAGCAGCACGCTGAGCATCCGCTCGGTCACCTCGAAGTCGGTGATGGCGCCGCCGCGCAGCGGCCGCTCGGCCACGATGTACCCCGGCGTCCGGCCGATCATCTGCCAGGCGTCCGTGCCGATGGCGAGCACCTCACGGCTGCGCGAATCGAGGGCGACCACTGTCGGCTCGTTCAGTACGAGGCCCTTCCCCTTGGCGTAGACAAGCGTGTTGGCCGTCCCGAGATCGATGGCCAGGTCGCGTGACATGCGGCCTCATGGTACGGCCGCACGGTCGGCCGACGGCACTTTCCTGGACTTTCTCGGTATCGTCGCCCAGGTGAGTGACTCGCCCGAGGAGCCGGAGGACGGCCTGCCGGACCCGGGTGAAGGCGGGGGGAACAACCCCGACGAGCCCGACGGACCCCAGCGGGGCTGGATCGATCCCGACGACCGGCTGTGGCGTCACCCCAGTGAGATCGCCGCTTCGGGTGCCGCCCCGGGCGTCCCGCCCCTGTTCAACCGCCCGCCGCAGCACAACTCCCGCAGTGTCGTCATGGTGCTGGTGGGCGTGGGCGCCGTCATGGCGGTGGTCGCCTGGGTCATCGTGCTGCTCTCCCCGGCGGCGGAGCACCCGCTCGAGTCCGCCACCCAGGACACGGCAGCCAGCGGGCCGCTGACCACACTGGCCGGCGCGCAGAATGCGCTGCCCGAGGTGACCGAAGCCGCCGGGCACTCCATCGTCGAGCTCCAGGCGACGACCTCCCACGGCACCGTGTTGCTCGTGGGCGTCGCCGTGGCCGAGGGCGGGCTCGTCGCCACCACTGCCGATCTCCTCGCCGGCCTGCGCCACCTCGACATGGTCGGCCCCGGGGGGACGCTCCAGGCGGCCTCGGTGGTCGCGACGGACAAGGCGTCCGACATCGCGCTGGTCACCGTGCCCGAGGATCTTCCCGTGGCACCGTTCACCGACGACACCGACCTCGACAGCGGCGCTCCCGACTTCGCCCTCACGTTCGTGTCCGCCGGCGGCCATGCCGTCGCCCTGCACTGCACGCCGGGGGCGGTGAGCGACGTCGGGACGGCGATCGCCAGCGGGCCCGCCTCGTCCATGCCCTCCATCACCTCCCTTCCCACGGCCCCGTCGACCGTCGCCTCTGCGCCCATGGCCGGCGAGCCGCTGCTGAACACCGAGGGATCAGTGCTCGGGATCCTCTACGACCCCGACCCCGGGACGGCCCCCGCCACGTTCCTCCCGAGCGATCTGGTCGTGGGCGTCGCCGACGATCTACGGTCCCAGAACAAGGTCGTGCACGGCTGGCTCGGCGTCCAGGGCACGGACGCCCCCGACGGGGGGGGCGCCACCGTGGCACAGGTGCAATCGGGCGGACCGGCCGCCGGCCACCTGCAGGTCGGCCAGCTCATCACGGCCGTGAACTCCACCCCGGTGCGCTCCATGGCCGAGGTGCGGGCCCTCCTCTATGTCCTGCCCCCGGGCGCCGCCGTCACCGTCTCGGTCCGGCAGCCACCCGCCGGGACGAAGGTCGTCGACATCACGCTCGGCACGTCCTCGTAGCATGCGAGGGTGAGCATGTTCGGTTCCAGCGACCCCGACAATCCGATGGGGGGCCTCCTCGGCGACCTCATGAAGGTGATCGGCTCGGGGCCCGGATCGGGCGACAGCTGGTTCGAGGCCGCCCGCACGCTGGCTTTCGGCGTGGCCACGGACGGCGGCGAGGACGAGAACCCCGACCCCCTGGTGCGCATCGCCTTCGAGGAGCTCGCCCGCGTCGCCGAAATGCACGTGGTCGAGGCCACGGGGATCGGGCCGGCCACCGCCGTCGGGGGCGTCTCCTTCGAGACCGTCGGACCGGGGCAGTGGAGCTTCCGCGTCCTTGAGGCCTACCGGCCCGTGCTCAAGTCCATGGTCGAGGCGCAGCAGCAGGGCGCGTCGGCCATGCCCACCGCACTCGATCTGAGCGAGCTCGACCCCGACGCCTCGGGAGGCCTGAGCGGCCTGCTGGGGCAGTTCGCGGTCACGCTCGGCCCGGTCTTCTTGGGCATGCAGTTCGGCTCCGCCGCCGGTCACCTGGCCCGGCGCGCCTTCGGGCAGTACGCGCTGCCGCTGCCGTGGCCCGAGTCGTCGACGCTGCTGCTGGTGCCGGGCAACGTCGCCCGCTTCGCCGAGGACTGGACGCTGCCGCTGCAGGAGGTCCAGCTCTGGGTCTGCCTGCGCGAGCTCACCATGCACGCCGTGCTGACCCGGCCCGGCGTGCGCGCCTCGCTCATGACCCTGCTCGGCGACGCGTCGGCCCATGCGGCGGCGGCGCAGCGCAACATCGTGGAGCGCCTGGGCGACGGCCTGGGCGACCAGGCCTCCATCGAGGAGGCCCTGGGCGATCCCGAAGCCCTGCTGTCGGACCTCATCAGCCCCGAGCAGCGCAACATCTCGTCAGCGCTGACGGCACAGACCACGGCCATCGGCGCCTACGTGGACCACATCACCGCCGGCATCGCGGAGCGACTGACCTCGTCGCCCTCTGCGCTGCGCGAGGCCTGGTACCGCTACCGGATCGAGGAGGGCAAGGGCGAGCAGGCCTTCGCCGGGCTCTTCGGGTTGAACGTGGGCCAGGAGGAGGTCGACCGCGGACGCGCCTTCATCACCGGCGTCCTGGAACGGGCCGACGAGAGCGCGTTGACCCGCCTGTGGTCCGACGAGCTCGACCTGCCCACCCCCGCCGAGGTGGACGCGCCCGGGTTGTGGCTCGCCCGCATCGGGCTCCTGGACTGAGCGCGTCCCGGCGCTTCCTGCCGGCACCATCGCCGGTGGAACCGCCGTTCGCCAAGCGACGCGCCCGGCCCTCCGTGTGACGCGTCAGCCCACGGGAGTGGGCACGCGGTGGAGGCCGCGTCGGCGCACGGGCGCACGGCGTCCCGTCGCCGGGGTGGCGCCGCAGCTCTCGAGCTCAATCCGGGTGAAGGCTGTCGTGACGCGCCCGCCGAGCAGCAGCGTCTCGATGGTGCCGTCCCACGACGGCGCAATGGCGTAGACGTACTCTGCCATCGCCTCGTCCTGGCGGACCGTGGCGAGAAGATCCACGAGGTCGAGCAGGTGCTCCTCCCGGGCCCGCTCGTTCAGGACCGTGTCGAGCGCCGGCATCAGCGTGCGCACCAGCGCCGCCTCGTCGTCGCTCAGACGGCCGACCCGCTCCGTCACATCCCGCATGACCGCTGTCTCGTCCATCGCGTAGGTGTCTCCCACCGTTGCCTCCCCCTCGGGCGGACTCTCTGTCCGCAACGTTTCAACAACAACGGCGAGATCGTTGCAGTGCCAAGGTGTGGCGGGGTGGCTCCTGGGGAGCAATCCGGGTGCAGGCTCGGCCAGGACCCCTCGGCCCACAGCAACGCTCCTGCCTGGCGCTTCGCAGCGCCCGGGGCTCAGGCTTCGGCTTCCTCGCCCCAGTCGAGCACCCATTCGAGCGCCAGCTGCTCGCGCTCGGCGTCGCGCACGACCCGCTCGCTGTTGCGCCGGAACTGTGGATCGTGCGGCGGGAGCAGCACGAGCCGGGCCAGGACGCGCTCACGGAACTGCTCGATCACCTCGGGAGGCCCGAAGTCGGACTGCACCTCCCAGTGAGGCGCGACGGGGCCCAGGTAGACGACGCGCGCGTGCCCGATCGGCTCGACCGGCTCACCTTCTTCGACGACTTCTTCCTCGGTGTCCGGGGACATGGCACCTCCTGGCATTGGCGATCCGGGCCAGCGTAGCCCCGGGCGAGAGAGTGGCATTCTCCCTGGTAGAACCCGAATCGGCCTCTGGATTCTTAGGAACTTCCTATCCCAATAACCTGGCTCTGAACTGGGTGCTCCCGTAAAATGATGCGTGAAAAGGGAGCCGAACAATGAATACCGATTGGATGGCCGGGGGGAAGTGCAAAGAAGTTGCACCCGATGTCTTCTTCCCCAATGACGGCATGGGCGTGCTGGTTGCCCAACGCATCTGCGCCGAGTGCCCCGTCTCCGAGGCCTGCCTGGAGTACGCCCTCGAGCACCACATCGACCACGGGGTCTGGGGCGGTGCCTCCGAGCGCGAGCGCCGTCGGATCTTGCGCCGTCGCCGCCTCTCACCCGCCGTCGTCGCCAACTAGCGCCTGAGCCAGCTCCGCCGGCCGGCGCCGCCGGCGGAGCTGCGCCAGGCACAGTCCCGGGAACACCCGCAAGCCGCCTGACGGCGTGCCACGCTGGCGCCGTGCTCCTCGAGTGCGTGATCAACGTCAGCGAGGGCCGCGACACGGCCGTCCTCGACGAACTGGCCGCCGCGGCGGGGAGCGCCCTTCTCCATCGGCACCGCGACCCGGACCACAACCGGACCGTCTTCACGCTGGCCGGCACCGTCGACCTGGTGGCCGACGCCTCGCGGGCCCTGGCCAGCGCCACCCTCTCCCGCCTCGACCTCCGCCGGCACACCGGCGTCCACCCCCGCCTCGGCGTGCTCGATGTCGTGCCGTTCGTGCCCTACGAGCGCGGCCACCCCGGGCCCGAGGACCTCACCATCGCCCTCGTCCAACGAGACGCCTTCGCCCGGTGGTTGGGCACCGAGATGGGGGTGCCGAGCTTCCTCTACGGGCCCCTTCCCGGCGGCCGGACGCGGACCCTGCCCGACATCCGCCGGCTCGCCTTCGGCGCGGGACCGGACGGACTGTCGCCCGACACCGGCCCCCGCCGGCCCGACCCGCGGACCGGGGCCAGCGCCGTGGGCGCGCGCCGGGTCCTGGTGGCCTACAACGTCTGGGTCTCCTCGGTCGAGGTGGCCCAGAAGGTGGCGCCGCTGGTGCGGGGCCCCGAGGTGCGGGCGCTCGGCCTGGCCGTGGGCGCCCGGGCCCAGGTGTCGTGCAACCTCATCGACCCGGGCCGCTACGGGCCGCTGCGTCTCTACGACGCGGTGGCCGCCCTCGTGCGGGCGCGCGGCGGTGAGGTGGAAGGCGGCGAGCTGGTGGGGCTCATCCCCGAGGCGGTGCTGGCCACCGTGCCCTCCGACAGGCGTGCGGAGCTCGGCCTGTCGGAGGAGGCGACGGTGGAGTCCCGGCTCCCTGCAGATCGGTGAGGCGGTAGGGCGGAGGCCGCGCCTACGAGGCGCTGGCCACGTCGCGGCGCGCCAGGGCGCGGGCCCGGCGCAGACGGCGACGCTCCCGCTCGCTCATGCCGCCCCAGATGCCGAACTTCTCGCCATTGGCCAAGGCGTACTCGAGGCAGTCCTCGCGCACGACGCACCCCCGGCAGACCTCCTTGGCCTCGCGCGTGGACGCGCCGCGCTCCGGGAAGAACAGATCGGGGTCGACCCCCATGCAGTTGGCCTGCAACTGCCAGCTTCGTTCCTGGCGACCGTAGAGCGTGGTGACTATGTCAACTGGCACTTGGGTTCGCCCCCCTTCTCGCCTCAGGTGGCATTGGTGTAGTTACAGCGGTGTAGTCATGTCATCTTTCACTACGTCCAGGTCAGGCGCAAGGGGAGAATGCACATTCCAGGCACGAAATGAGCGCCATTGGCGCGATGCGCGCGCGCTCGGCGCGGGGAAACCCCCAGGTGGATGGCAGTTTCTGCCCTGCCCGACGCGCGGGCCCGCGGTGCCCCGATCAATTTCGTCAAAAGAGGCCCGGAAGGCCCGATTTGGACCCCGACGCCAGAAAAATCCGAGGTCAGGCGGCTGTCACTTGTGCCTGGTCAGCCGGCAGGACGGAGCACGCGGCGGTGCTGGAGGAAGTCGACGAGGACGTAACCGCCGAGAGCGTCGGGCGTCGTGTAGAAGGTGCGGCCGCCGTTGACCCGGGCGATCTGCTCCACGAAGGGGTAGTGGGTGCGCTGGAGGTCCAGGGCGAACGTGTTGATGACGATGCCGGCCCGGGTGCAGCGGATGACCTCGGCCATGGTGCGGCGCAGCGTCTCGGGGATCGGCGGGTAGTTGAACCAGACCTCGCCGGCGTCGTCGATGTGTGCCGTGGGCTCGCCGTCGGTCACCACGATGATCTGCTTGGTCCCGTGCTCGTGGGCCAACATGCGCCGGGCCAGTGCGAGCGCGTGCTGCAGGTTCGTGCCGTAGACGTAGTCCCACATCGCCGTGGGCACCTCGTCGGGCCGTATCTCGCGGGCGATCTCGGAGAAGCCGACGATGCCGAGATAGTCGCGGGGGAACTTCGACGAGATGAGCGTCTGCAGCGCCATCGCCATGCGCTTGGCCGGGACGAAATTGTCCCGCATGGGCATCGACATGGAGAGGTCGACAGCCAGCACGGTGGCGGAGCGGCTGAGCGCCTCGACCTCGACCACCTCGAAGTCGTCGGGCGTGAGGCGTACCGGCACGCCCGAGCCGCCCCGGCGCACAGCGTTGTGCACGGTGGTGGAGAGGTGCAGGTTCAGCGGGTCGCCGTACTCGTAGGCCTTCGTCGTCTCCTCGCGGTCGTGCCCGGTCCCGGTGCGCAGAGCGGAATGGTCGCCGATGCGGTCCTTGTTGATCTGGCCGAACAGGTCGGCCAGCGCCTTCTGGCCCAGGCGGCGCACGCCCTGGGGCGTCAGCTCGATGCGCCCGCCGTGCTGCTCAATGAGCCCGGCGTCGGACAGAGACTTGGTCAGGTTGGCCAGGCGGTCGAGCGCCCGCGCTGCGTCCTCGCCCATGTGCTGGCGTACCTGGTCCAGGTCGATCTCGCCCAGCGCCGCCGGGGTGGAGGCGGACTGGAGCACCTCCTCCATGCGGTCCAGCTGGCCCAGTTGGGTGGCCAGGTCGGTGGCCTGGTTGAGGCCCATCGGGCCCTCGCCGCTGAACTCGTAGGACTTCTGCCAGCCGGCGTCGGGCACGGCGCGCTGGAGGTTCTGCGCCAGGCGCTCGACCTGCCAGCGCAGGTCCATGTCCTCGAGCACCGAGTCCATCAGGTTGCGCAGCTGCGCCTGCTGCTCGGGGCTCATGGAGTTCCACACCGCCTGGGCCGCCGCCATGCGCTCGGCCAGCTGCTCCAGCAGCTCGTCGAGGTTCTGCGGGTTGCCGGGGAACATGTCGCCGAACTGCGCCATGAACTCCTCGAAGGTCGGGTCGAGGTCGTCGCCGCGCTCGCGCTGCTCCAGCATGGTGTTCAGCGCGTCGTAGGCGTCGCGCATGCGCTGCATCTGCTCGGAGTCCATGTTGGACAGCGCGTCGGAGGCCCCCTCGAAGAACGTGTCCGCCATTTCGCGGCGGAGCTCCTCGACGAGCTCCTCGAAGCGCTCGCGCGCCTCGGAGGAGACGAAGTCGTAGTGCTGCAGGCTGCTGACGCGCCCGGCAGGGTCGTCGGGCTGGAGGTCCAGCGCCATGCGCCGCTCGGTGGCGACGTCGTCGGTCACCTCGGCCCGGCGCTGGTCGTCCGAGGCGTGCGCCTCCTCGACCAGTTCGTCGATGGCGGCGCGCTCGTCCTGCTCTATCTCGTCGAGCTGGCGGGTGAGCTCGGCCATGCGGCCGTCGGGGTCGCCCTCAGCCAGCATCTCGGCGCGCCGGCGCCGCAACTGGTCGAGCATGTCGCGCAGCCCCGGCACCTGCTCGCCGTCGGCGTTGCGGAAGCCGCTGCGGAGGAGCCGCCGCAGCGCGTCGTCGAGGTCACCGCCTGCGAGGAGGTCGTCGGTGAGGCCGGCCAGCAGGTCGTCGGGGTCGAGGTCGGCGAACTCCTGGGTGCCGTCCCATTCCGAGTAGTCGTAGCGGGCGCTCATGGACGTGTCGTGCGTCCGCTACTTGCGTCCGCGGTAGAGGGCGCGGGCCCCCGACGCGTCCTTGTTCAACCGCTTGGTCAGGTGCAGCCCCTCCAAGAGGAACTCGAGCGCGCTCGCCATGAGGGCGGGCGACTCGGACTCGGCCGCCTCGGGGCCGGCCAGCTTGCGGGTCGGCGGCTCCAACTCGGGCACGTCGGCCAGCACGGCCAGGTAGGCCGACGACGGGAGGTCGTCGCCCACGTGCACCACGACCTGCTCGTGGAAGGCCGCCACGATCGCCTGCGGGTCGTCGAGCGTGACCCGGCGCCGGAACACGGCCAGGGTGGCGGCGGCCACCAGCTGGGCCACCACCTCGTCCTCGTGGCCCTCCTCCATGGCCTCGACCTCGATCTTGCCCTGGGTGGAGGGCACCAGCGCCGAGAGGTCGCTGATGCGCGGCACCGCCACCGGCTCGCCGGTGCGCAGGGCGCGCCGCACGGCGGAGGCGACGAGCGTCTCGTAGTTGGCGATGGAGAGGCGGACCGAGACACCGCTGCGCTGGTTGAGGTGCGTGCTGCGCCGGGCCAGCTGGCTGATTTCGGCCACGACCTCCTTCATGAAGCCGGGCACGGTCACCGGCACGCCGGCCGTCGGCAGGTCGGCTTCGCCCTCCATGATCTTGACCTCGGTCATGGTCTCGAACGGGTAGTGCGTGCGGATCTGCGCGCCGAAGCGGTCCTTGAGTGGGGTGATGATGCGGCCGCGGTTCGTGTAGTCCTCCGGGTTGGCCGTGGCGACGAGCGTGATGTCGAGCGGCAGCCGGATGCGGTGGCCGCGGATCTGCACGTCGCGCTCTTCGAGGATGTTGAGCAGGCCGACCTGAATGCGCTCGGAGAGATCCGGCAGCTCGTTGATGGCGAAGATGCCGCGGTTGACGCGCGGGATGAGGCCGTAGTGCAGCGCCAGCTCGTCGCTCAGGTAGCGGCCCTCGGCGATCTTGATCGGGTCCACCTCGCCGATGAGGTCGGCGATGGAGGTGTCGGGCGTGGCCAGCTTCTCGCCGTAGCGCTGCGAGCGGTGGACCCAGGTGACCGGCGTGGCCTCGCCGAGCTCGTCCACCCGGTCGAGGGCGAAGCGCGACACGGGGTTGTAGGGGTCGTCGTTGATCTCGGAGCCCTCGACGACGGGCATCCACTCGTCGAGCAGCCCGACCATGGAGCGGATGACGCGGGTCTTGGCCTGGCCCCGCTCGCCCAGGAGGATGATGTCGTGGCCCGCCAGAATGGCGTTCTCCAGCTGGGGCACCACGGTGTCCTCGAAGCCGAGCACGCCGGGGACGAGGGTCTCGCCCGCCGCAATCAGCTTGGCCGTGTTGCGCCGCATCTCCTCGGCCACCGGCACCGACTCCCAGCCCGACGCGCGAAGGTCGGCGATCGATCCGGGGAGGTCGGCGGGGGGCGCCAGGCCGCCGGGGCGGGGGGTCGCGGAGGGGTCGAGGGAGGAGGGGCCAGCCATGGACGAAGCCTAAACCTTGGGTTCGGGCAACGGAGCGGCGTACGGGGACGCCGGACGACCACCCAGCAGCTGATCCGCCAGGGCCCGGGCGGGTCGGGCCAGCGCGCGGTCGCCCCGCTGGGCCAGGGCGACGGTGCGGCTCAGCGTGGGCGCGGCGAACGGGATGCCGACCAGCGACCCGTCGGCGGGAAGCGCGATGGCCGGCACCACCGCGGCGCCCAGCCCGGCCGCGACGAAGGAGAGGACGCCCGCCATCTCCGCCCCCTCGCTGACGAGATGCGGTTCCACCCCCGCCTCCTGGCAGGCCGTCAACGTCACGGCGCGCAGGTCGTAGCCCTCCCGGAACATCACCAGGTCGAGCCCGTCGAGGTCAAGCACGCGCACCCGCTGGCGGCGGGCGAAGGGGTGGTCGGGCGCGGTGGCCAGGACCAGGGGGTCGTCGAACAGCGGCGTGGTCACCACCAGCGGATCCGTCACCGGCAGCACGACCATCGCCAGGTCGACCTCGCCCGCCGCCACCTGGGGCACCAGCTGGTGCGAGCCCGCCTCCACCACCGAGAGGTCGATGCCCGGGTGGCTGGCGTGGAAGGCGACCAGGGCGGGTGCCAGCGCGCTGGTGATGAGACTGGGGGTGGCCCCGACGGACAGGCGGCCACGGGCCATGCCCGAGATGGCCCGAGCCTCGGCCCCGGTGGCCTCCACGTCGGCCAGGACCCGCTGCATGAAGGGCAGGAGGGCGGCGCCGTCGGGAGTCACGGTGACGGGACCCTGCCCGGGGCCCCGGTTGAAGAGCACCACGCCGAGCTCTCGCTCCAGCAGGCGGACCTGGCGCGAGAGTGAGGGCTGGGCCAGGTGCAGTCGGGCGGCGGCCTGGGTGAAGCTCTGTTCCTCGGCCACGGCCAGGGCGTACGCCAATTGGTGCAGCTGCACTCTTCAGAGCCTATCGCTCTGAAGATCATGCTCTTTATGTCTTTGACGTGTTGCGAGGGCGGATCGTATGGTCGCGGCGTCGGACGCGCCGTCCCGCGAGACGCGGAGGCAGCGCCCCACATCCCAGAGCAGGCACGCAGGAGGTGCGAGTGACGACGACGGTCGACAGCGCGACCACGACGCCGGTGGTGATCGGGGCGCCACGGGGAGGACCCGACGTCCCGACCCTGCGCAAGGACGGCTGGTGGGTCGAGCCGCTGATCACGGCCTCCATCCTGCTGGCCTTCGTCATCTACTCGACCTGGGCCGCCTTCGTCGGGAAGAACTACTACGCCGGCGCCGACCTGCACCGCGACCTGATCTCGCCCTTCTACTCCCCCTGCATCGCCAACAGCTGTGTGCCGGGGAGCCACACCTTCGGGACGCTGCCCTTCTGGAACTACTCGCCGGCGCTGCTGATCCTCATCTTCCCGCTGGGCTTCCGCCTCACCTGCTACTACTACCGCAAGGCCTACTACCGGTCCTTCTGGCTGTCGCCCCCGGCCTGCGGCGTGGCCGACGCGCACGGCAGCTACACGGGCGAGACCCGCTTCCCGCTGATCCTGCAGAACATCCACCGCTACTTCTTCTGGCTGCTGCTGATCTTCAACTGCATCCTCACCTACGACGCCATCCTGGCCTTCCGCCAGCCGGGGCTGGGCATTGGCATCAGCGTCGGGACGGTGGTGCTGTGCGCCAACGCCGTCTTCCTCTGGCTCTACTCGCTGTCGTGCCACGCCTGCCGGCACTTCTGCGGCGGGCAGGTGAAGTCCTTCGCCAAGCACCGCACGCGCTACAAGCTGTGGAAGTTCGTGACACCGCTCAACGCGCGGCACATGCGCTTCGCCTGGATCAGCCTCTTCGGCGTTGCCCTGTGCGACCTCTACGTGCGGCTGGTGGCCAGCGGGACCATCCACGACCCGGGTTTCCACTTCTAGGCCGATGACGACATCCGCGCCCACGCCAACGGCCGACTTCGAAACCCACGACTACGACGTCATCATCATCGGCGCCGGCGGCTCCGGCCTGCGCGCCGCCATCGAGGCCAAGGAGCGCGGCCTGCGCGTCGCCATCGTGTGCAAGTCGCTGCTCGGCAAGGCGCACACGGTCATGGCCGAAGGCGGCATGGCCGCCGCCATGGGCCACGTGTGGAAAGAGGACAACTGGCAGGTCCACTTCCGCGACACCATGCGCGGCGGCAAGATGCTCAACAACTGGCGTATGGCCCAGATCCACGCCCAGGAGGCGCCCGACCGGGTCTACGAGCTCGAGCGCTGGGGAGCGCTGTTCGACCGCACTGCCGACGGGCGCATCACCCAGCGTGACTTCGGTGGCCACCGCTACGCCCGCCTGGCCCACGTCGGCGACCGCACCGGCCTGGAGCTGATCCGGACCCTGCAGCAGAAGGTCGTCTCCATGGGCACGGACGTCTTCATGGAGACCAAGATCCTGCGCCTGCTCCCCGACGCGGAGGGCCGCATCTCGGGTGCGGTCGGCTACAAGCGGCCGACCGGCGAGATGGTCCTCTTCACCGCCAAGGCGTTCGTGCTCGCCACCGGATCGATCGGCAAGTCGTGGAAGTACACGTCGAACTCGTGGGAGTCCGTCGGTGACGGGCACGCCATGGCCATCTGGGCCGGGGCCGACGTCATCGACATGGAGTGCGTGCAGTTCCACCCGACCGGCATGGTGTGGCCGCTCTCGGTGCGCGGCATCCTGGTGACCGAGGGCGTGCGCGGCGACGGTGGCGTGCTGCGCAACTCCGAGGGCACGCGCTTCATGTTCAACTACGTGGCCGACATGTTCCGGGCGGAGACGGCGGAGACCGAGGAAGAGGCCGACGCCTGGTACGACGACCACATCAACTATCGCCGCACGCCGGACCTGCTCCCCCGCGACGAGGTGGCAAGGGCCATCAACTCCGAGGTGAAGGCGGGACGGGGCAGCCCGCATGGCGGGGTCTTCCTCGACATCGCGTCGCGCCGCACACCCGAGTACATCCGGCGCCGGCTGCCCTCCATGTACCACCAGTTCATGGAGCTCGCCGGCGTCGACATCACCGCCGGCCCGATGGAGGTCGGCCCGACCTGCCACTACATGATGGGCGGCGTGCGCGTCGACGCCGAGACACAGGCCGCCACCGTCCCGGGCCTCTTCGCCATCGGCGAAGTGTCGGGCGGCATGCACGGCGCCAACCGCCTGGGCGGCAACTCGCTCTCGGACCTCATCGTCTTCGGCCGCCGCGCCGGTATCGGCGCGTCCGACTTCGCTGAGGGCCGCGCCGGTTCGCCGACCGTCGACGCGGCGGCGGTCACCTCGGTGATCGACGAGGCCTTCGCGCCCTTCGGCCGTGAGAACGGGTACAACCCCTACGACGTCCACGAAGAGCTGCAGGAGACCATGCAGGCGCTGGTGGGCATCATCCGCACGGGGCCCGAGCTCGAAGAGGCGTTGGTCAAGCTGGAGGAGCTCAAGGAACGCACCTCCAAGGTGCAGGTGAAGGGGGGCCGGGCCTACAACCCGGGGTGGAACCTGGCCACCGATCTGCCGTCGATGATCACCACGTCCATCGCCGTGGCGCAGGGTGCGCTGAACCGCAAGGAGTCGCGAGGCGGGCACACGCGAGAGGACTTCCCGGGCCCTGACCCCGAGATGGGCAAGGTCAACTTCGTGCAGCGTCAGACGGCCGAGCACGGATACCTGGCCCCGATCGCCATCGGGCCCGAGCCGCTGCCCGAAATGCCACCGGAGCTGCGCGCACTGTTCGAGGAGGCCAAGTAGCCATGACCGACACCCAGACCGGTACGGACGCCAACGCAAGCGCCCAGGCCGCTGCCGGCGACGCCACCGTCACCATGCGCGTCTGGCGGGGGGACGACGAGGGCGGCGAGTTCACCGACTACGTCATGCCCGCCGTCGAGGGCGAGGTGGTGCTCGACGTGATCCACCGCATTCAGGCTTCCGACGCGCCGGACCTGGCCTGCCGCTGGAACTGCAAGGCCGGCAAGTGCGGGTCATGCTCGGCCGAGATCAACGGCCTGCCCCGCCTGATGTGCATGACCCGCATGGACACATTGCCCGAGGGTGAAGCGGTGACGGTGGCTCCGATGAAGACGTTCCCGATCATCCGTGACCTCGTGACCGACGTCTCCTTCAACTACGAGGTGGCCAAGACGGTGCCGGCCTTCAAGCCCGGGCCCGAGCCCGAGGGCGGCTACCGCATGCAGCAGATCGACGTCGAGCGCGGCCAGGAGTTCCGCAAGTGCATCGAGTGCTTCATGTGCCAGGACGTCTGCCACGTGATCCGTGACCACGAGGACAACAAGCCAAAGTATGCGGGCCCCCGCTTCTTCATCCGCTTCGCCGAGCTCGAGATGCACCCGCTCGACGTCAACGACCGCCGGGAGCTGGCGCACGACCGCGGCCTCGGGATGTGCAACATCACCAAGTGCTGCACCGAGGTCTGCCCCGAGCACATCAAGATCACCGACAACGGCATCATCCCGATGAAGGAGCGCGTGGTCGACGCCCGCTACGACCCGGTGGCCTGGCTCGGGCGCAAGATCACGGGCCGTTCCAAGAAGACGGCCGAAGAGGCCTCCGCCGGCTGAACGGGACGCTCCCCGGCCTGCCCGCCCGGGTCGAGCCGGGGCTGCACCGACACGCCGCCTCCGACAGGAGCAGACTCTCGCCATGCCCCGCTACCTCTCGCCCGAGTGGGTGGAGTCATTCGACGCCGCACTCGGCGCGCTCGACCTGCGCGACGCCGTCGCCGCGGCCGGGGCCGGATCGCTGGCCGCCGCCGACGGCACCTTCAGCGTGGTCCAGATCGTCACCGGCGTGCCCGACGACGTCCAGGGACCGGGTCAGGCGGCGGGCGGGGACGTGCACCTCGTCCTCAACGTGGCCGACGGCCGGGCGCGCCTCGGGCTCGATCCGGGCGGGACCACCAACGGCACGGCGACCATCGTGCTCGGCTACGCCGAGGCACTGGCCATGGCCCGCGGGGAGCTCGACCCGGCCGATGCCCTCGCGGCGGGACGCGTGCGTGTGCGGGGCGACCTGGCGGCGTTGGTCGCAGGCCAGGACGTGCTGGCCGAGGCGGCGGCCCGGCTCGGGACGGACCTCGAGGGGCTGACGGACCCGGTGGACCCGGTCGACCCGGGCTCCTGACCCTGCCCGTGGCCTTCCCCGGCGCCCCTGCCTCCACCCGGCCCCCGGACTTCGGCGGGCGCTACCAGGGCCGGGTCGCCGTCGTCACGGGAGCCTCGTCGGGCCTCGGCGCTCAGCTCTCCTTGGACCTGGCCCGCGCCGGTGCCACCGTCTTCGGCCTGGCCCGCACGACCGAGCGCCTCGACAAGCTGGCGACCGACCTGCGCACCTTCACGCCGGGATCGGCGACCTTCACGTGCGATGTCGCCGACTCCACCGCCCTCCGACGGGTGCTCGACGAGGTGACGGCGGCCCACGGGCCGGTCGACCTGCTGATCAACAACGCGGCGCAGGACCCCGGCATCCGGTTGGTCGACATCACCGAGAAGGATTTCCGGCGCACCTTCGACGTGAACTTCTTCGCGCCGGTCGCCGCCACTCTCGCCGTCCTGCCCGCCATGCTCGAGCGAGGCCGGGGCACGGTGGTCAACGTCTCGTCCGACGGCGGGCGCCTCCCCTCTCCCGGGCCCGGGGCCTACCCCTCCTCCAAGGCCGCCCTTTCCGCCTTCACCGAGTCGATCTCGTTCCGGGTGGGGCCCAAAGGGGTCCACGTCCACGTGGTGTACCCGGCCTTCATGGCCACGGAGCTGGGACAGGGCGCCCTGGAGCGGGGGCTGCGCCGGCCGCCCCGTCTGACGACCCGGAGCGTCGAGACCGTGTCACGCCGGATCCTGGCCCGGGCCGGGGGCCCGTCGCTCGAAATCAGCGTGTCCGGGCTGATCGACGCCGCCATGGTGTTCCGCTCCCTGCTCCCCGGGACCTACCACCGTCTCCGCCGTCACTGGTAGCCCGGGCAACGCCAGGTGGTGCGGTGCGGCACCGGGCCAGGAGGGCACGGGAGGGGGCGAGGCGCCCCTACGCTCGTCCGGCTCGCCGCCTGAGCAAACGCCGCGTGACGGCAGTATCGTTTCGGCACCGGCTCGCAAAGGTCGGGCCGGTGGTAGGAGGACGACGTGCATCAGCCGATCGACGACCACTTCCTCTTGAAGTACCGGGCCCTGCTGGACGCCGAAGACCTGGCGTTCGACGAGCTCGAGCACGCATGCGAAGACGGGGACCGCATGCAATTCGACAAGGACATGGTCGATTGGCAGAACGCTCTCGAGCACAAGCTCATCTTCCTGGCGAACGCGGGGATCGAGGTCAGGCTGCCCGTTCTGGGCTAGCAGTGCAGGCGGCCGACCGGCCGCAGCAGACGCGACCATCACCCGCCCTTCGCCGCGACGCGACGAGGATGGTGGAGTGCCAAAGTCATCTGAGAAGAACGCCTCCTCCGCCGCATTGAACGGAGCGAAGCCCCGGGAGGCTCCCGGCGTGGTCGCGCCGTCGAGCCGCGTGAACGTCGCGTTCCCGTTCTCACAGATCAAGCTGGAAGAGCCCAGCAAGGAGCTGGCGGAGTTGGCGGCGCTCGTCTATGACCTGGTCGGAGCGATGGCCGAGTGGGTCCCCGAGGACCGGCTCGACGAGCTGCGGGACCGGGCGCAGGCCCTGCGGGAAGCCTTGCGCTGAACGTTGCCTCGGGCGGACGCCACTGGCGTCTTCCCCGAGGCCACACCGAGGCCATCACTCCGAGGCCATCACTCCAGCCCGATCGCCTCCGCCCTCTGCGCGATGGCGGCTTCGAAGAGCAGCTCGGGTGCCAGCACGGTGTTGCGCCAGTGGCCGAAGACCTCGAGGCTGATCGCTCCGACGATGGTGGTCCACGCTTCGAGCGCCGACACGACCGTCTCCGCCGGCAACCCCGGCAGGAGCCCCTCGCTGACCGGCGTCACGGCGGCGCGCAGCTCGTTCGAGACCGGCGGCCGTCCGTCGTCGACGCGAAGCCGTCCGGCGAGTTGGGCCGCGACCAGGGGACGCACCAAGGCCAGCGCGATCCTGGCATAGGGCTCGACCGTGGCCTCGGGAGCCTGGTACCCCGGGACCGGGGTGCCGAAGATCAGCCCCCACTGATGCGGGTGCTCCAGCGCCCACCGCCGCAGGGCGCGCGGCACCGACAGCCAGCGCTCGGCCTCGCCCGCATCCCCACCGGGCCGCGCCGCGCGCTCCGCGTCGTCGGCCGCATTCTCCGCCTCGGCGGCCAGCGCCTCGTAGGCGTCCAGGATCAGCGCACTCAGCAACGCGTCCCGCCCGTCGAAGTACCGGTAGAGCGCCGACGGGGCCATCCCCAGATCCCGGGCGATGGATCGAAGGGACAGGGCGGCCGCCCCCTCGCGTGCGACATGGGCGCCGGCCACCGCGAGGATCTCGGCGGTCATCTCCTCCCGGACCCGCTCGCGGGCGGTACGTGGGGCGGAGACTGCGGGGACCGTTGTGGGCGATGACATGAGGCAAGTCTGATTGTTCTTGGTTGAGAACACAAGTACTTGACAAGAACACTGTTCACACTTAGTATCGATGTTCATGAGCATCGCTTCCAGTGAGGAGACCACCATGACCGCCACCAGCCCGATCCCTTCGGCCACCGCCCCCCTCGGCGCCCACTACAAGGAGCCCGACTGGTTCACCCGGACGGTCTTCAACAACGTCGTGAAGGGCCTGACCCGGATGGGGGTGAGCGTCTGGGGCTCCCGCGTGCTGGAGCACCGGGGCCGGACGACCGGCAAGCTGCACCACGTCCCGGTGAACCTCCTGACCGTTGATGGCAAGCAGTATCTGGTCGCCCCACGGGGCGAGACCCAGTGGGTTCGCAACGTCCGCCACGCCGGAGGCCACCTGGTGCTGATCCTGGGTCGCCGCCGCCAGCTCTGCACGGCCCGGGAGATCCCCGCGCACGACGCCGTGCCCGTGCTGCGGGCCTACCTGCGTCGCTGGAAGTTCGAAGTCGGGATGTTCTTCGACGGACTGACCCCTGACTCCACCGATGCCGAATGGGCCGCTGTGGCAGCCGACCACCCCGTCTTCGAGATCGGCTGAGCTCCGCAGCTCGCCAAATCCGGGGGCACGACCTCCGCATGGGGCATCATGAACCCCTATGGGCGGGTCAGGGCTGTTGGGGAACACGGACACGTCCGGGAATCCGCCCACCGCGTCAGAAGCACAGCTCGGTCACCGCACTCTCATTGCGTTCAACCGGGCCCTGACGCATTGGAGCAGCCGTGGCGCGCTGCTCCAGAGCGGGGGAGCCGTTCTGTCCGCGAGCGGGACCTGGATCCCCGTCGTGGGGAACGGCGCATTTCGCTCTGACGACACGCTCAATGGTTCGGCGCTCGTGGCGGCGGCGGACGGGTTCTTCGGCGGCATGCAGCGCGGCTTCGCAGTCAAGGTGCGCGACAGCGGCGAGGACGACGATCTGCGGGAGGCGTGTGTCGAAGCCGGGCTGGAGCTCTTCGGCGATCCGGTCCCCGAAATGGTCTGCCGCGCCGCGCTCCCCCAGGCGCCATCCATCGATGGCGTGACGACCCGTGTGGTCGACGATGAGGCCGGGGTCCGCGACTTCATCAGTGTGAACGCGGAGGCCTACGCGACCTACGGGATGCCATCGGACGTGCTGGTCGATGTCTTCGACGAACCCGGAGCGGTGCTGGCAGACACCGCTGCCTCCATCGTGGTGGCCCGTCGCAATGACACACCTGTCGCCACCGCGATGGTCTACGAGAGCGACGGAGTGGCCAGTCTGCAGTGGGTGGGTACGGTGCCGACGGAGCGAGGCACCGGGCTCGGGGCGCTCGTCACGGTGCTGGCGACCAACCTGGCGTTTGCCGGTGGCGCGTCGTCCTGCTCGCTGCAGGCATCTCCCATGGGTGCCTCCGTCTACCACCGGCTCGGGTACGAGACGATGTACCACTACGAGGAGTACGTGCGCTGGCCCAAGCCGGCGCCGCGCTGAAGCCTCGAACTCGTCGAGGACGGGCGCGTCGGCGGTCGGCTATAGCCTGAGCGCCCACGTCCGCGACGACAAGAAGGAGGTTGGCGGATTGCCTGCGTGCTCCCGTTGCCTGGTCGAGGTGCCTCCGGGGACCGGGCGTTGCCCCAAATGCGGAGCTGCCATCAGGCCGCTCGTCCTGCAACGATCGGCGCCCAAGCCCAAGCCCAAGCCCAAGCGTGTCAACAAGTCGCACCAGCGCCTGGACGAGCTCAGCCGGAAGGACCGGGTCTTCGGCGTCGCCACCCTGGTTCTCCTGGTGTCCCTCTGGCTTCCCTGGTACAGCATCGGCCCCTTCTCGGCCGATGGGCTCGGTGTCCATGGCTGGTTGTTCATTGCGGTGTTGAACTGCATCGTGTTGGTGCTCTACGTGCTCATCACCGCGTTCGGCGTCGGCGACCTCGCAGACCAGGGCCGACTCTCCAAGGATCAGCTCCTCGCCGTCCTGACCGGCGTCAACCTGGCGCTCGTGGTGCTGGCCTTCCTGCTCAAGCCGGCCGGATTCAGCTGGTCGTGGGGAGCCTTTCTCGCACTGATCGCCGCCGTGGTGGCGTTTGCGCCCTTTGGCATTCCTCTCCTGCAGGAGCGCCGCCGGCGCTGAGCCCGCGATCCGAGAGCCTCAGTATCCGAAGAGCCCACGCACGTAGGCCGCCTGGCCCGCGTGCTGCAGGCTGTCGTCGGCAATGCTCACCAGCCGTACCCCGAGGGTCACCGGTGGGTCCCAGCGCCGGTCCACCACGCGGTCCAGATCGTCGGGCGCCAGTCCCTGCAGCATCGCCGTGGTGCGACCCTGCACTTCCTGCAGGTAGTCGACCAGCACGTCGGGGGACTCGGGGCGGACGGCGGCCACCTCGGCGGGACCGTGGCCGTAGCCGGTGTTGGTAGGGTCGGGGTCGAGGCCGAAACGGCGGGCCCAGTCGCCGCTGACCCAGGCCTGCTCCGTGCCCAGCAGCTCCGAGACATGGTGGTCCTGCACCCGAGCGAGGTGCCACACGAGCCATCCGATGGTGTTGGTCCCCGGCTCGGGAGCACGACAGAGCTCGCTTTGGTCCAGGCCCTGCACCGCCCGGCCGGCCAATGGCGGGATGCGTCCGTAGAGTTCGACGAGCAGCGACGAGGTATCCATGCTCGCACCTTAGGAAGGATGCGCAGACCATGCGCCGTCCGGCCCCGGCGGCCTCCCGCTGGGCTACGCGCCCCCAGTGACCTCGGCCCCGGCATCGGGGTCCGGCGACTGGATGTCAAACTTCGCAATCGACGTGTAGGCCACGAGGATCACGACCAGCAAGGTGATGACGGCCGCCGTCTGGAGGTCGCCGAAGCCCAGGCCGCTGAGTTCCTTGGGCTTGCTGAAATAGTCGGCGAACGACGCGCCGATGGGTCGGGTGACCACGTAGGCGAACCAGAAGGCGAAGATCTCGTTCATGTGGAACCGGGACCACCCGATCCACGGGACGAGGATGACGACGCAGAAGAAGATGGCCGACGCCAGATACCCGAGTCCCAGCGTCTGGGCGGTGAAGTCCCCGACCGCGGTGCCGAGGGCGAACGTGGCGAAGATGGTGGCCCAGTAGTACTTCTCTCGGCGGCTTGTCGTGATGGAGTGAATCGACAAGGTGTGCTCGCTGCGGTCCCACAGGAAGAACACCACTGCCAATGCGACCGCCCAGAAGAGCGAGGTCCCCGCGTAGGGGATGCCGAAGGTCAGGTGCATGGTGTCGGACACTCCGGTGCCGGCAATGGCGATGGCCAATGCCAAGAACCAGTAGGCCGGGGCGAAGTAGCGCCGGGTGCTGAACTGCGCGACGAGCGCGACCACGAAGACGGCGATCTCGATGAGCGCGCCCACCTCCTTGTTGCCCGTGGACAGATAGTCCGAGACGGCCTCGCCGGCGGCGGTCGTCAGGATCTTGACGACCCAGAACATGACGGTGATCTCGGGCACCTTCGCCGCCAGGGGCTGCTGGGTGAAGAGGCGCAACAGCGAGCGCACGCTCGGGTCTCCTTGTCTGGGCACGACGAGCACGTCGAGCGGCGCGGGACACTGCGCCGCCGGCGCCTCATGGTAGCCAGGTGGTCCCCGCCTGTTCGGACCGCCTTCTGCGACTATCCCCCCAGCTCACACGCCAAAAGAGGCGATGCGACTCCGACTTGCGGATGACTCGACCAGCCTCGAATTCATCCTCGAGACGGGGCCACGCCGATCGGCGCCCCCCCGCCCGCCGCCGAACGATAGGCCGCGTCCACCAGCCGGTGTGCCTCGAGGGCGACGTCGAGTCCCGGCGCGGGGGGCCGGCCACCGACGACCGCGTCGATGAAGGACCGGTCGGCCTCGACGTAGGCCCGGACGGCCAGGCCGACCTCGTCGTCGGCCAGCGGGAGTGCGTCCACCCACGGCGGCGATGGGCAGGCCCGGA
The DNA here is from genome assembly GCA_963804055.1 of uncultured Acidimicrobiaceae bacterium. Classification (GTDB taxonomy): domain Bacteria; phylum Actinomycetota; class Acidimicrobiia; order Acidimicrobiales; family RAAP-2; genus Bog-473. Next base: position 729,651 of record CAWDOU010000013.1, read on the forward strand.
CTTCCGATCCCTCACTGGTCTGGATATGGAGCGGTCCGCGGAATTCGTCGTCCAACCACACCATGCCCTGCCGACAGAAGACCTCCAGCCGGCGCGTGGAGCCGCGGCTGAGGATGTCGTGCCAGACGCTGGTGAGCTGCGCCTCGAATCCCGAAGAGAAGGAGAGCGTGACGGCGGCGAGGTCCTCGATGCCTCGGTGGCCGGCGTGGTTGGCCGTGCGGGCCACGACCGAGTCGACGTCACCGAAGCAGAACCGGAGGATGTCGAGGTCGTGGATGGAGTGTTCGATCAGGCATCCGCCGCCGGCTTGGGCCGCGTCGGCCCGCCACTGCGACGCGTACGTCCCCTGAATCGGAAAGTACTGGTCATCGCGAAAGACTGCCGCCATGGGCGCCCCGAGCGTCCCTCCCTGCACGAGGTCACGGAGCTCCCTGAAGACGGGGGCGCTGCGCAGCACCAGGCCACTCTGGCTGGCCACGCCGGAGGCGCCGACGGCCTCGACGAGCGCGGTGGCGCGGGGCAGGTCGATGTCGAGCGGCTTTTCACAGAAGACGGCACACCCCGCAGCCACGGCCTGGTCGACGGCGCCGCGGTGTGCCGAGGTCGGCGTGCAGACCCAGATGGCATCGCAGCGCCGGGCGACTTCGGCCGCATCGGCCACGACCTCCGCGCCGGCTCCGCCCACGACGTCGGCGAAACCGCGGGCACGGCGTTCGCTCGTGTCGCAGACCGCAACGATGGAGGCGTCCACGACACCGCCGTCGATCAGGGCCTGGACGCTCAGCCCGTGGGCCCACGCAATGAGGCCGGTGCCGACGAAGCCGATGCGCAACATGCCCGGACACTACGCGGTGGTCCGCGCGCCGTCAGATTGCCCGCGGGCGCGTGCCCGCGGTCGACCGCTTCCCGCTTCCCGCCGCCCGCTGGCTGCTACCCGTTCGCCGGATCCGCGGCGACGCGGCCGGTGAGCGCGTCAATGAAGCGGGACGCCACCATGACCAGGAGCGCGATCTCGTGCCGCTCCCGACGCCTGATGGCCGCCGGCCGTCCGCCGCAGATGGTGGAGCCCGTGTCGGCGACGGGCTCGACGAACACCCCCGATCGTGTCGTGTCGTTCGCCGGGTCCGCTCCGCTCCGGGACCCCTCCGCGAACGCGGCGACCCATTGCACCGAGGGGACGTCGCCGTACACTTCGGAGAAGCACGCGAGCTCGTTGTCCGCCAGCGCCAGCCAGGTCAGGTCGAACAGCGCCATGAGGTAGCCCGACAGCGCGTTCATGGCGGCTGTCGGCGTCGCGGCCTGCAGGATGCCCGCTGCCGCGGCAAGGACCGTGTCCTCGCGGTCCTTCGCCTCCGTCAGCAGCTCGGTGACCTCTTCGACACCCGCACCGGGAACGTTCCGCACGCCCCTGCAGGCGGCATCGATCGCCCCGGGATCGTCGGGGAGCTCGACCACGAGCTCGTCGATCGCCACACCCGCCTCGCGCTCGAGCACCTCGAGCCCGACGACGTTGCCGCGGACGGCTCCGATCTCCGCCGCCACCGCGCCCAGGACACCGGGTGCGTCCGGCAGCCAGATCCGCATCCGGGTCAGCACGAATTCAGTGGACCCGCGCCATGCGCACCGCCACCCGCATGGTGTTCTCGGCGTTCCCGGCGTAAATGCCCTTGACCGGCGGCACGTCGCCGTAGTCGCGCCCGCGCCCGACGGCGATGTGCCGCTCACCCACCGGGCAGTCGTTCGTCGGGTCATAGGCCCACCAACGCCCCGTCCACACCTCCACCCAGGCGTGGCTCTCCCCCGTGATCTCCTCGCCGATGGCCGCGTCCGCATCGGGGTGGAAGTAGCCCGAGACGTAGCGCGAGGGCAGCCCGACCGTCTTGGTGAGAGCCAGCGCCAGGTGGGCGAAGTCCTGGCAGACACCGGCTCCGTCGGCGTAGGCCTCGTCGGCGGACGTGTGGACCGAGGTGACGCCACGCACGTAGCGCAACGACTCGTGCGTCGCCTTCATGATGCGGCGCGCCGTCTCGAGAGGGCGGTCGGTGCGCAGGCCCAGGGCGATCTCCGACAACGCGGGACCGGGCGCGGTGTAGAGGTTCGGTGCGAGGTGATCGGCCATCGTCATGGAGGCGTCGGCGATGTCCTCCCAGGTGCAGTCCTCGGGCTCGCTGGAGTTCTGCGTGTCGACGAGCGAGTTCCCCGTGATCGTCAACACCTCGTGGCCCCGGTCGACGTTGAAGGCCACGACGCTCGTCCCCCAGTAGTCGATATACGAGTACTGGGGAGCCGGCGGCACGGTCACGACCCTCGTCTCGAGCGCGGTCTGGCGCAGCTCCGTCCGTGGCGTCAGGCGCAGCTCGTTGTACGAGGCCCGCGCCGGAGCGTCGTAGTCGAACCGCGTCTCGTGCGAGACCCGCAGCCGCCAGCCGTCCGACCGGCTCATCCGCCCGCACCTCCCGTCCGCCACTGCATCGGGAGGTCCTGCGCGAAATAGCGCCGCGTGACGGCGTCGCTGACCGACGAAATGGACGCCTGCAGGCGTTCGAGCCTGGTCTCCAGACCGCGGGACAAGGTGGCCGGGGCCGAGTACTCGAGCTCGGCCCGGGCCAGCCCGACCAGGCCGCGGGCGTCGTCCCACGCCCCTTCGCGCCCTGCGTTGATCTGGTCGAGACACTCCTCCGCCAATGTGAGGGAGGCGAAGGCGGAGCGGGGGAAGAGGCGGTCGCGCAGGAGAAAATCGAGAACCCGGCCGGGCTCCACCACACCCTGGGACAGGCGCAGGTAGGGCTCGTAGCCACCGCAGGAGCGCAGCAGCATGACGAGCCCGCTGTCGAAGACTTCGTCGAACGCCACCGTGGCCAGCTGGCGGGCCACCACGTCCGTGCGTTCGAGGCACCGGCCCAGCGTGAAGAAGAGCCAGGTCTGGTCGCGGCTCATCATGGTGTCGGCCAACCCCATCATGCCGGCACACTGCGTCTTCACGAACGAGAGGTAGAACGCAGGCCCGGCTCGCCGGCCCGTCTCCCAACGCAGCGGGAGCTCCGCCCAGGTGGCGTTGATGTGCTCCCAGAACTCCACCGGGACGACGTGGCGGACGGCCCGGGTGTTCTCCCGTGCTGCGGCAAGGGCGCCGGCAATGGAGGACAGGCTGTCGGGGTCGGTGGCCAGCCGCTCGGTCGCCTGCCACAAGGTCTCGCTTCCCGAGTCGGGCAGGCCCATCACCGCCAGGAGCCGGCGGGCGGCGTGGGAGCCCTCGACGTCACTCTGCTCGAGGGCCTGGTACACCGAGACGTCGAGAATGCGCGCCGTTCCCTCGGCGCGCTCGACGTAGCGGCCGACCCAGAAGATCGACTCGGCCACCCGGCTCAACAGGGCGCGGGTCACGGGCAGGCCCTCGTCTGCTGTTGCTGCTGTTGCTGCACGCCGAGCTCGCCGTCGGCGGCCGGGCCGACGTCCATCGGCGGACCGGCCTGCAGCGGTGCGACCTGGCGTGGTGGGAGCACGGGCATGGAGAGCCCGCCGCCGACCACCCAGGTGTCCTTGGATCCACCGCCCTGGCTGGAGTTGACGACCAGGCTGCCCTCGCCGAGCGCCACCCGGGTGAGCCCTCCGGGCAGGACCCAGATGTCGTCGCCGTCGTTGACCGCGAAGGGACGGAGGTCGACGTGCCGGCGCACCATGGTGTTGCCCACCCAGGTGGGCGACGTCGAGAGGGCGACGACGCGTTGGGCGATCCAATGGCGGGGGTCGGCCTCCACCTCGAGCGCCAGCTCGTCGAGCTCCGCCCCGGTGGCCGACGGCCCGATCACCAGTCCCTTCCCGCCCGAACCGTCGACCCGCTTGAACACCAGCTCGTTCCGGCGGGAGAGCGCGTCCTTGCGAACGGCGTCGTCGACAAGGTGCATCGTCTCCACGTTCTGCAGGATCGGGTCCTCGCCCAGGTAGTAGCGGATCATGGCCGGCACGTAGGTGTAGACGAGCTTGTCGTCGGCGACGCCGTTGCCCACCCCGTTGGCGATGGTCACCCGCCCGGCTCGCGCCGCGTTCACGATGCCCGGGCAGCCCACCAGCGATTCGGGCCGGAACTGCAGCGGGTCGAGGTAGTCGTCGTCGATGCGGCGGTAGATCACATGCACCGGGACCTCGCCCTCGGTGGTGCGGAGGAACACGTCGGTGCCGTGGCAGACGAGGTCGCGCCCCTCCACGAGGTGGACGCCCATGAGGCGCGCCAACAGGGCGTGCTCGTAGAAGGCCGAGTTGTGCACACCCGGCGTGAGCACCACCACCGTCGGGTCCTGCACCGAGACCGGTGCGGAGCGTCGCAACGCGTTGATCAGGCGGGCCGGGTAATCGGTGACCATCTGAATGGGCTGGCCCCAGAAGAGCTCGGGCAGGACCCGGGCCATGGCGGCGCGGTTGGCCAGCACGTAGCTGACGCCCGACGGGCTGCGCAGGTTGTCCTCCAGCACCCGGAACTCGCCGTCCTCGTCCCGGATCACGTCGATGCCCGCGACGTGGATGCGCACGCCGTTGGGGGGCGAGTAGCCGTACGCGGCCCGCACGAACCCCGGCGAGCTCGTGATGACCTCGTGCGGGATGAGCCCGTCGCTGACGATGCGCGCGGCGCCGTAGACGTCGGCCAGGAACAGCTCGAGCGCCCGCACCCGTTGGGCCACGCCGGCGGCCACCTTGGCCCACTCGGCGCCGGTGAAGATCCGGGGCACCACGTCGAGGGGGAACGGCCGCTCCTCCCCGTCGAGGTCGAAGGTGACCCCCTGGTCCATGAAGGCCCGGGCCAGCCGGGACGCCCGGGCCGAGACGTCCTCGGGGCCCATCTGGGCCAGCGAGGAGGCCACCGCGGCGTAGGGCACCCGCGCCGTGCCGTCGTGGCCCACCATCTCGTCGAAGGCGGCCTCGGTCAGCCCGCGCGCCGAGGAGCCGTAGCCGTCGAAGAGGTCTCCCACGGCCCTCAGGGTGCCAGGCATGTGTTTCGCTGCGGTTTCACGGCCGCGAACAGCCCGTGACGGGGATGGGTGCGAAGCGGGGAGGTCAAGCCCGCATCGTACCGGGGGTGTTACCCGATGAGTCCCAGTTCCTTGACGTCGTTGCGCTCCGCCTGCAGCTCATCGGTCGTGATCGCGATGCGCTCGGTGGCGAAGTCGTCGTGGGCGAAGCCTTCGACCACCGACCAGCCGCCCTTGCCGTCCGCCTGGACCGGGAACCCGAATTGCAGGCCCTCGGGCGCCCCGTACTGGCCCTCGCTGGCCACGGCGACCGAGAAGCAGTCCCCCGTGGCCGTCTTGGTACGGAGGCTCACGACGGTGTCGATGGCCGCCGCGGCGGCGGAGGCCGCCGAGGACGAGCCGCGGGCGTCGATGATGGCGGCGCCCCGCTTCTGTACCGTCGTGATGAAGTCGCCCCGCAGCCACTCGCTGTCGGTGATCACCTCGGCAGCCGGCTTGCCGCCGATGCGCGCGTTGGCGAAGTCGGGGAATTGGGTGGCCGAGTGGTTGCCCCAGATGGCGACATTGGTCACGTCGGCCACCGGTGCGTTGGCCTTGGAGGCGAGCTGGGCCTTGGCCCGGTTCTCGTCCAGGCGGGTCATGGCGAACCAGCGGTCCGCGGGGACCTCGGGTGCGTTGGAGCGGGCGATCAGACAGTTCGTGTTGCACGGGTTGCCGACGACGAGGATGCGCACGTCGGAATCGGCGTTCTCGGCGATGGCACGGCCCTGGGGCTTGAAGATCCCGCCGTTCACGCTGAGGAGGTCGCCGCGCTCCATGCCCGCCTTGCGCGGAATGGAGCCGACCAGGAGGGCCCACGACGTCCCGTCGAAGGCCGTCTTCAGGTCGGAGGTGGCGACGATGTCGTGCACCAGCGGGAAGGCGCAGTCGTCGATCTCCATCACCACGCCCTCGAGCACCCGCATGGCGGGCTCGATCTCGAGGAGGCGCAGCACGACCGGCTGGTCCTCGCCGAGCAGCTGGCCCGACGCGATGCGGAACAGGATGGAGTAGCCGATCTGGCCGCCGGCACCGGTGACGGTCACGTGGACGGGGGGCTTGGCCATGGGGGGTGGTCCTTTCCGACGGTTCTTCTGGTTCGAAGGCTGGTTCTGCGATTCGATTCGGTTCGGTTCGGTTCGGTTACAGGCGGTCGACGATGGCCGCGGCGAACTCGGAGCACTTGACCTCGGTTGCACCCTCCATCAGACGGGCGAAGTCGTAGGTGACGACCTTGTCGGCGATGGTGGCTTCGAGCGCCTGCACGATGTCGGCCGCCGCGTTGTTCCAACCGATGTGCTCGAACATGAGCACGCCCGAGAGGAGCACCGAGCCGGGGTTGACCTTGTCCTGGCCGGCGTACTTCGGTGCCGTGCCGTGCGTCGCCTCGAAGATCCCGTGCCCGCTCACGTAGTTGATGTTGGCCCCGGGAGCGATGCCGATGCCGCCGACTTGGGCCGCCAGGGCGTCGGACAGGTAGTCGCCGTTCAGGTTCGTGGTGGCGATGACGTCGAAGTCCGACGGACGGGTCAGGACCTGCTGCAGCGTGATGTCGGCGATGGTGTCCTTCACGAGGAGCTTGTCACCCGGCTTGCCGTCGCAGTCGTCCCAGCCGACGGCGACGTCGGAGAACTCCTCGCGCACGAGGTCGTACCCCCACTCGCGGAACGCACCCTCGGTGAACTTCTGGATGTTGCCCTTGTGCACCAGCGTCACGGACTCGCGCTTGCGGTCGAGCGCGTACTCGATGGCGGCGCGGATGAGGCGCTTGGACCCCATGGGCGAGATCGGCTTGATGCCGATGCCCGACAGTTCCCGGATGGGCCAGCCCATCTCCTCACGCAGGTAGGCGGCCAGCTTCTCGGCCTCGGGGGTGCCGGACTGCACCTCGTAGCCGGCGTAGACGTCCTCGGTGTTCTCCCGGAAGATGACCATGTCGACGAGCTCGGGGTGCACCACGGGCGACGGCACGCCGGTGAACCAGCGCACGGGCCGCAGGCACACGTAGAGGTCGAGGATCTGACGGAGGGCGACGTTGAGCGAGCGGATGCCGCCGCCGACCGGGGTGGTCAGCGGGCCCTTGATCCCGATCAGGTGCGAGCGGAAGGTGTCGACCGTCTCGTCGGGCAGCCAATTGCCCGTCTCGTCGAAGGCCTTCTGCCCGGCCAGCACCTCCTTCCAGGCGACCTTGTGGCCGTGCTTGGCGGCGGCGGCATCGAGGACGAGCTTGGCCGCGGGCCAGATGTCGACCCCCGTTCCGTCGCCTTCGATGAACGGGATGATGGGCTCGTCGGGGACCTGGAGTGTGCCGTCGTCGCCCATGCGTATGAGATCTGCCATGGACCGGATGCTACGGGGCGCCGCCGCGGCGTCCTAATTGACGTGGTCAGGGCCATACGTGGGCGGGTCGCCGCCCGGTGCGGCCAACAGGCCCGCGAGGCGGGCGTACGGCTGCGACGCCGGGCCGAGGATGTCGCCCACCCACGAGAGCGTCAGGCCGGCGTCCACCTCGGTGCCCCAGCGGAGGATCTCCTCGATGTCGAGCCAGTCCTTGGGGCGGTCGAACACGGCCTTGCAGACGATGAGGTGCTCGGGGGCGAGGATCGGGATGTCGATCGGGCCGAAGCGGACCAGCCGGGCGAGTTCGCCCATTTCGAGGTGGAGGTCCATGGTGGCGAAGAACACGTCGAGATACGAGCCACCCCAATCGAGCCTCGCCTGCCCGTCGCGGGCTATGTCGGCCCGACCTTCGGGAGTGATGGTCACGCCGAGTCGGGCCAACAGTTCGAGGACGGGTTCCGCCGCTTCGGGCGGAACGGTCAGGTTCACGTCGATGTCGGTGGTGGCCCTCGGGTTCCTGTACCAGGCGAGGGCCAGGGCGCCGCCGAACTGGTGCGGCACCCCGGCGGAATCGAGCATCTCGTGCAGCGAGACGATCTTGGACGCCAGGCCGGCGACCTCGTCCGTCCCGGTCAACGTCGACGTGGCACCTCGGTCCCGGTCCCGGTCGCGTGCGCCGCGCGCGCCGCCCGCAACCGGGCCAGGGGCGGGAACCCGAGCGGCTCCGGCTTGCGGGGCGGCCCGAACGCGCCGACCCTCGCGACGAGTCCGAGCAGGTCGATCAGGGCCTCACCGGGATCCTGACGCGTCGTCGGGGGTGGGACCTCCTCCACCGAACGGGCCATCCGGCGGGAGGCTTCGACGAAGCGCCGGGTCTCGGGCTGCTCGTGGCGGGGCGCGCCCGCTCCCGCGCCGGCCCGTCCCGTCGCCGCGGTCGCGGCCGCCCCGGTTCTGGTCGCGCGGCTCGCCGCCCGTGTCGCGGCCGCCCGCACGGCGTCGGAGTCGAAGGGGCGGCTGGCTCGCCGCCGGGCCCGGTCGAGGACCTCGTCGTCGAGATGGGCGAAGTTGGCCAGTGAGCGGGCCCGGGGGCCCTTGGGGGTGTGGACCGACTCCCGGATCTCGAATCTCCCCTTCGGACGGGCCACCACGTAGGCCATACCCACTAACTATACCCACTAGGTCTGACCCGGCGACCCCGTCTTTCCCGGTCGTCGGGCGGGCGGTCTGGAACGCTTCAGCCACCCTCACTGCGCTCGCGCCGGCCTGGTCGGCCACGCGCACCAAGGCGAGCGACCTCCTGCGGACCGTCGACGAAGAGCCCGAGCGGGCGCACGGCCCGACCCGCGAGCCGGAACGCGCTAGGAGGCGGTACCCGGTCCCAGACCGAGGGCGGCGTAGATCTCGCGCGTCGCGTTCGACGTGTTGAACGTGTAGAAGTGCAGGCCCGGCACGCCGGATTCGAGAAGCTTGGAACACAGCTCGGTGGCCAGCTCCACTCCTTCCTTGCGAACGGCGTCGGCGCCGCCCCGCGCGTCGGCGGCGCGCAGACGGTCCTGCATCCAGTCCGGGGCGGCGGCTCCCATGGCGCCCAGGCGGCCCATCGTCGACAGCGAGGTCACCGGCAGGATGCCGGGCAGTACGGGCGTCTCGACGCCGCGCTCGCGCAGATCGGCCGACAGGCTCTCGTACTCGGAGGCCTCGAAGAAGAACTGGGTGACACCGAAGTCGGCCAGCGCCAGCTTGGCCGCCAGGAAGTCGCGGTCGCTCCCGAGGTCGGACGAGCGCGGGTGACCGGCGGGGTGGGCCGCCACACCGACGGAGAAGCCGCCGATCGCCCGGGCCAGCTCGACCAGCTCCGCCGCGTAGGCGAGCTCGCCGGGTCCGGCGTCGGGGTCCTCGGGCGGATCGCCACCGAGCGCCATGAGGTTCTCGACCCCCGCCTTGCGCAGCGACACGAGGATGTCGGCCAACTCCAAGCGGGTGTGGGCCACGCAGATGATGTGGGCCATGGGGTTGAGGTTCGTCGTGTGGAGCATGCCGGACACGAGGTCGACCGTGCGCTGGCGCGACTCGGCGCCGCCCCGGTAGGTGACCGAGACGAACGACGGCTCCAGCGGCTGCAATTCGCCGATGGTGCGGGCGAGCGTGGCCAGCTCCTTGTCGTTCTTCGGCGGGAAGAACTCGAAGGAGTACGTCGGTCCGGCCGCCAGGAGATCGGCGATGCGCGTCACGACGGCGCGACCTTCCCGCTGCCTCCTGTCGCCGGAGCGGTGTCGCTGGACGCCGCGTCGAGGCGCCCGTAGTCGTCCTCGAGCCGGACGATGTCGTCCTCGCCGAAGTACGTCCCCTGCTGCACCTCAATGAGGACGACGTCGGTGTCGCCCTCGTTGGCGATGCGGTGCGCGCTCTCCAGCGGGATGTCGATTGCCCGCCCTGCGGGCACCGTGGTGACGGTGCCGTCCAGCGTCACCGTCGCCGTTCCCGACACAATGAACCAGTGCTCGGCCCGCTTCGAGTGACGCTGGTAGCTGAGCCTCTTGCCGGGGTGGACGACAATGCGCTTGACCTTGTGATCGGGCGCGTCGTCACTGAGGACGGTGTAATTGCCCCACGGGCGCTCGGAGTATTCCCGCTCGGTCACCGGCGACTGGCCTCCCTGGCTGTGGCTGTGGCTGTGGCTTTCTGCCTCGGCATGGCCGGCCGGGCCCAAGGTCTCACCGGGCCGCCAACTCCGCGGCCCGCAACGCGTTGCGCAACAGCATGGCACGGGTCATGGGCCCGACCCCGCCGAGGCGGGGGGTGATCCAGCCCGCGACCTCTGCCACATCGGGGTGTGCGTCGGGGATGAGCTTCCTGCCCTCGAAGCTGGTGCCGGCGGAGACGACCGCCGCGCCCGGCTTCACCATGTCGGGCGTCAGCAGGTGGGGGCGGCCGGCGGCGGCCACCACGATGTCGGCCGTGCGCACGATCGCCTTCATGTCCTCGGGGTCGACGCCGGTGTGCACCACGGTGACCGCAGCGTTGCAGCCGGGGCGCTTGAGCGTGAGGAGATTCGCCAGCGGACGGCCGATCGTCACCCCTCGCCCGATGATGGCGACGTGGCGGCCCTCGATCGGGACGTCGTAGGCATGCAGGAGCTCGACGATCCCCGCCGGCGTGCAGGGCAACGGGCCCGGTGTCCCGAGCACCAGGCGACCGAGGTTCACGGGGTGCAGCCCGTCGACGTCCTTGGCCGGGTCGACGGCCAGGAGCGCCTGCTCCTCGTCGAGGCCGGGCGGCAGCGGCAGCTGCACCAGAAAAGCACTCACCGCGGGATCGGCGTTGAAGCGGGCGATGACCTCGAGCACCTCGGCCTGGGTGGCGCTGGCGGGCAGATGCTCGCCCACCGAGTGCATCCCGATGCCGGCGCAGTCCTCGTGCTTCGAGCGCGACGTAGCGCTCACTGGGGACGTCGTCGCCGACGAGCACCGTGCCCAGTCCGACGCCGAAGCCCTCGCTACGCAGCCGCTGGATCCGCTCGGCCACCTCGGCCCGCATGCGAGCGGCCACCGGCTCGCCGTCGAGGAGAATGGCGCCCATCAGTGGCGGAAGTGCCGCTCGCCGGTCATGACCATCGCCACCCCGGCGCCATCGGCGGCCGCGATCACTTCCTCGTCCTTGACCGAGCCGCCCGGCTGGACGATGGCGGTCACGCCGGCGTCGGCCAGCACGAGCAGCCCGTCGGGGAAGGGGAAGAACGCGTCGCTGGCGCCGGCCCCGCCCTTGGCCCGCTCCCCCGCCTTGCGCACGGCGATCTCGGCCGCGACGACACGGGACTGCTGCCCCGCACCGACACCCACCGCCTGGCCGTCGGTCACGACGGCGATGGCGTTGGAGGTGGTCCGGCCACAGACGCGCCAGGCCAGGACCAGGTCGCGCCACTCCTCCTCGGACGGCGCCCGCGAGGTGACCGTCCGCCATTGCGAGCGGGGCGAGACGAAGGCGTCGATGTCCTGCACCAGCACGCTGGCCCCGAGGCTGCGCAGTTGCCGGACGGCCTGTTCCGGAGCCGGGCCCGACAACAGCCGGGTGGCCTTGCGGCGGCTGGTCAACTTCTCCAGGGCCTCCGGCGCGTAGGAGGCGGCGATGATCACGTCGGCCTGCGGCCCGGCGGCGATGGCGTCGGCCACCTCGGCGGTGACATCCCCCCCGATGGCGACCACGCCACCGAAGGCGCTCTGCACATCGCACTCGAGCGCTCGCTCGTACGCGGTGACGAGCGCGCCGGCCACGGCGGCGCCGCACGGGTTGGCGTGCTTGATGATGGCGACGGCCGCCTGCCCGTCCCCCGCGTCCGCGGCCAGCTCGTGCACGAGCCGCCAGGCCGCATCGCCGTCGAAGAGGTTGAGGTACGAAAGCGGGTTCCCGCCATGCTGCACCATGCCGTCCCACCAACTCGCGGTGCCGGCGATGCGATACCGCGAGCCGCGCTGGTGCGGGTTCTCGCCGTAGCGCAGCACCTCGGTGCGCTCGAGGGTGAGGTGCAGCGTCGGCGGGAGGACCGCCGACAGCTCGGACTCGTCGGCGTCGACGGCCGTGGCGCCGTCGAGATCGGCGGGCGGCGTCGGTCCCCCGGCGTCGAGCCAGGCGACGATGGCCGCGTCGTAGGCGGCGGTGTGTGCGAAGGCGGCGCGGGCGAGGCGACGGCGCGTGGCAGCGGACAGCGCGCCGGAGGTGCGCAGCTCCTCGAGGACGACGGGATAGTCCGCCGGCGAGGTGACGATCCCCACGTGCTCGTGGTTCTTGGCCGCGGCGCGCACCATGGTCGGACCGCCGACGTCGATCAGCTCGATGGACGGATCGGAGGAGAACGGGTAGAGGTTCGACACGACGAGGTCGATGGCCTCGATGCCGTTGGTCGCCAGGTCGTCGCGGTGCTCGGGCTTCGAGCGGTCGGCGAGGATGCCGCCGTGGATCTTGGGGTGCAGCGTCTTGACGCGGCCGCCGAGCATTTCGGGCGAGCCGGTCACCTGCGCCACCTCGAGGTGCGCGATGCCGGCCTCGTCCAGCTTCGCCGACGTATTCCCACTGGCGACCAGCTCCCAGCCGAGGTCCGAGAGACCTTGGGCGAACTCGACCAGGCCCTCCTTGTCGTACACGGACAGCAGGGCTCTCACGACGTCATCTCCGGGTCTGCTCCTTGTCTTGCATCTCTGTGTTCAGATCCTGCCGCAGCAGTCGCCCGGACCGCCTGTCGAGCCGGTCCGACAATGTCGCGCCCGGCTTCCAGCTCGCCCAGGGCCCACGCGACGGTGGCGGGATAGAGGGCGCGCTCGGCCACCTTGATCCGCTCGTGCAACGTCTCCTCGGTGTCGTCGGGGAGGACCGGCACCACCTCCTGGGCCAGGATCGGCCCGGCGTCGAGCTCGACCGTGGCCAGGTGCACGGTGCAGCCCGTCTCGGACACGCCGGCCGCCAGCGCGTCCCGCACGCCGTGCCAACCGGGAAAGGCCGGAAGCAGGCTGGGGTGGGTGTTCAGGATGCGGCCCGGAAAGGCCTCGTGGACCCCTCCCGTCATGACCGTGCCGAAACCCGCCATTGCCACGAGATCGACCTGGTGGGCCACGAGCGTGGCGGCCACCGTTGCGGTGAACCCGGCCCGGTCGAAGCCGGGACCGAAGCCCCCGTAGACCGTCCGGTCCACGAGCTCGGTGGCGACCCCGTGGTCGCGGGCCAGATCGAGTCCCGCACAGGGCCGGTCGGACAGGACGGTCGTCACTGGGAGGCCCGTATCGAACATAGCTCGCAGGATCGTCCCGGAACCCGAGACAAGGACTGCGAGGCGCACGCCCTCAATGTAGTGGGATCACCCGCTCTCCCACGGTGTGGCGCGCACTTCATGGGAGCCCCTGTGGGGACCCTGGGCCATGCGAGGTGTTAACAGCAGGTCAGAGCGCTGTCGGCTCCCATGGACGGCTCGTGTCGGCTGCGGACGGCACCGGGTATCCGTTCCCGGGCGGCCGGCGGGGTTCCTCCCTGTTCGGTCGGCCGCGCCACGTCCGGGTGTTAACACCCCTGGGGATCGTCGGTGTCCTGCGCAGCGGCCAGGCAGCCGACGTCCGCCGATTACGCCGGCCCCCGGGACCCACGTCCGGCACTGTCCTTGTTCACACCGCGTCGCCCGGCCACTCGATGCGAGCGTCGGGACCCGCCTTTCCCGGCAGCATGTCATTGCGACCCGGATCCGCCATGGTGTGAACGCTCGTATCCCCTGCCGTCGGGGCGACGCGGGGTGCCCGGCGAGTCGGGCGCGGGCCCGATGCGGGCGGGTACGCCACTGCGGGTGGGGCCACAGGCGGCCTGCCGCGCGGCCCAGGCCCGCCTGCGGGTCCGCCTCGACGGCGCGCCCCGCTCCGAGCGGGCCGTCCGTCCCGGAAGGGCCTGACCCGCTTCAGACGGGCGCTCACGCCGCTCCTGACGCTCCGGGGACTCCCGCTCGCCCGGAGCCGCTGCGGTCGCCCTCGAGGCTCCCCGACGGCCGCTCCCGTGGCAGCGGGGCAGCCGGCGAAAGCTCGACCCGTGTGATCGGCGCTCGCCCGTGTCGCACGCGCCGCCGCCCGTCACGACGTGCCCGCGCTGACGCATCGTCTCGCCAGCGCCGCCGACGCCGCCCGGCGCGTCGCGTTAACACCCGTCACGTCCCACATCTCCTCGGCGCGAAATCGTGGCCCGTGACCACGCCTCCCGTCGCCGCGACCCGCGCCGAGTGTTAACACTCGAGGTTCGTCGTCAGGTGCCGAACGGCAATTGCTCCCCGTGAAACATCTTGTCAACGCACGCGCAACAGGCGACGCGCTTCTCTTCCGTGCGCGAGGAGAGTCACACAGCGTTGCCGAGAGCGGGTGTCCGGCCGACACGCGTCACACGTCGTCGCCTTGCGCATGCCACAGCGCGTGCAATGCCGTGCAACGCGTTCAAATGCACCGCTCGCGCGAAGAAGACCGGTCGCTTGCATAGGTGACACCACCATGAAAAGGCAATGAAAGGTGGGTGACACTCCCGACGCGCATGGGGCTTCCTTTCGCGCGCGCCATGTACGTTGTCGCGGTGCCGCTGTCCCGCCAGGGCCGGGAACGGCTCGACCGGCTGATCGCTCTTGGCGAATCAAAGCGCAGCCCGTTCGATTACCGGCCCTCCATGTTTGCCGAAGCATTCCGATTCGAGCCCAAACCGCGGTCGTTCGCGATTCCGCAACGGCAGCCCCATCGTCGCTACGTGGCGATGTTGGCCGTGCTCCTGATTCTCGTTGCGGGTATTGCCGTCGTGACGCAGCGCGGCACCCCCCGAACGGGGCAGTCGAATTTGGTGAGCGCGATCCTTCCGGTCTCCGACGACTTCCCCATCGCCTCGGGCGGTGGTGGGACCGGCTCGCTCTCGGGCGCCTTGAACAATGGGAGCCCGTCGGGCCTCGCGCCCGCCCAAGCCGGCGAGTTCGCCACACCCGCGCCCGCCGCGGTGGCCAATGAGCCCCCGCTCACGCCGCACGAGGTCTTCGGCTTCGCCCCGTACTGGACCCTCCCCAACAGCTCGGAGTTCGACCTGTCCGGACTCACCACCGTCGACTACTTCTCCATCGGCATCAACCCCGACGGCTCACTCGCCGATTCGGGGCCGGGCTGGGACGGATACCAGAGCCAGAACTTCCTCGACCTCATCGACCGCGCCCACGCGGCCGGGGTCAGGGTCGTCATCACCGTGAACGACTTCTCCCAGTCTTCCCTCGACCAGCTGGCGACCAGCGCGACCGCTCCTCAGACACTCGCACAGAGCCTGCTCTTTCTCGTGAAGGCGAAGGATCTCGACGGCGTGAACCTCGACCTGGAAGGAAGCGGCTCGGCCGACCAGGTCGGCATCACCAACATCGTGCAGGTGGTGTCGCAGACGCTCAAGGCCGCCAACCCGCATTACCAGGTGACCATGGACACCTACGCGTCGTCCGCCGGCGACACCTCGGGCTTCTATGACATCCCGGTGCTGAGCTCGTATGTCGACGCGTTCTTCGTGATGGCCTATCAGCTCAACCTGCACTCGGCGCCCAATAGCGAGTCCAGTCTGACGAGCTCCATGTTCTCGAACCAGACCACGGTCAACCAGTACCTCAATGCCGTCCCGGCGTCCAAGGTGATCCTTGGCCTTCCGTTCTTCGGCTACGACTGGCCGACGACCAACGGGACGCTCAACGCGCAGCCGGCCGGTGGCCCCTCTGTCGTCACCTATGCGCAGGAAGCGTCGAGCGGTCATCCCATGTACTGGGATCCCGTAACCGACACCGCCTGGACCTCGTACCAGGTGGGGTCGCAGTGGCACGAGGCCTTCTTCGAGGACCCCGACTCGCTGTACCTCGCCGCGCAGATGGCGCAGGAGAGTGGCATCGGCGGTGTCGGGATCTGGGCGTTGGGAATGGATGGCCCGAATGATCAGGCCATGGTGTCGGCTCTCGACGGCAATGCACCGGCCCAGAAGGATCAGCTGGCCGGACCCTCGTCGACCAGCGGCTCACCGGGTCCGGTGACGCTCTCCCCCTTGAAGACGACGACGCCAGCCTCGAGCGCTCCCGGGCAACAAGCGACGACCACGACGACAACTGCGCCGCCTGCCGCTGCGCCGGTCTCCTACACCTATGCCGGCAACTGGCTCGGCATACAGACACGGGTGCTGCCGAGCGCCGTCCCGACCGGGCGCCGGATCACCGAGGGATCCATGACCGGCTTCACGACCGGCGACCCGAAACTGTCGTGCCTCGACAACGAGGCCGCTCTCAACGTCTACTTCTACAACAGCGACCCGACTCTCGACTACGTCGTCACCCGCAAGTCGTCCGGCGACTGCGCCAATGCGGCGTTCGTCTTCGTGCCGCCCCCTGCCGTCACGGCGCCGACGACCGGCACGACGACGACGACGACGACCACGACCACACCTCCACCAGCAGCGCAACCGCCGGCACAGACGGCGGCGCTGTACTCGTATGCGGGGGTCTGGCAGGGAGCCCAGACGCGGGTGCTGCCGAGTGTGGACCCAGGGCCGCAGGGAATGCCGATCGGCACTCTGACCGGCTTCACGACGGCGGATCCCAACCTGTCGTGTCTGGACAACGAGCCCGCGCTGCAGGTGTTCCACTACGCCAGTAACCCTGCGGACGACTACGTGATCGCCCGGACGTCCTCCGGGGATTGCGCCAACGCCGCGTTCATCTTCCTCCCGGCCGCAGGCTGAGGTGACCAGGTTGCTGCAGGACCCGCCGGAGTCGCTATGAGCCTTCGGCCGGAGACGGGGCGATCCGGCTGCGCGCCGCATTGAAGATCAGTCGCACCGCGGCGCCGATGATCGCCAGGTCCAGCAGCATCTGCGCCGAGACGACGAGTCGAGCCGCGTCGGTCTTCGGCGTGATGTCCCCGAACCCGACCGTCGAGAAGACGGAGATCGTGAAGTAGAGGGCCCGCGTGTGGTCGAGACCTTGCGTGAAATTGCGCACCGCCTCGTGCGACATGGCGAGATAGATGCCCGAGAACAGAACGAGGAACAGCGCGAGCACGATCCCCAGGGCCTCCACGGCCCGCAGCTCGGGGAGGGCCGCGACGGAGATCCGGCGGATCTGCCAGGAAAAGACGGCACCGACCAGCGCGATGTCGACGCCCAGGCGCACGCCGGCGCGCAAGCCGGATTCGTGGCCGATCGGCAGCACGTAGAAGGCGCCGACCAGGAAGACCCAGCACAGCACGACGGTCGCACCACAGCGGAACATGGCGCGGCGACGGACCGCGACAGGGAGATCGGTCAGCCGCAAGGGTTCGGACGCAATTCGGTCCTTGCGCTTCAGCCAGGTGCGTGGACCCGGACCTGTGGGGGTATCTCCTGGCTCCATCGCCTGCGACGCTAACGAAACAGGCAGCCGAGGTGGGGTATTTGCCGCCGCCGGGGGTACTAGCCCCCCGATCTGCGGTCGTACGAGCCCCCTTTTCGACGCCGCGGGCCGGGCGCACGATTGTGGCAGGAGCGTGCGGGCGAGCGCCTCCAGGGCGCATGCCGGGTCACGGTCCCAGATGTCCGCACAAGGGCAAAGGGAGGGACGACAGATGAAGGATTCGAGCATCAACCGCGTGCTGTGGTTGTTCGGCTTGGTGGCTGCCGCGCTGCTTTTCGTCTCGTTCGGGCCGCTGTCGAGCGGTTCGCCGAACGAGAACGCATCGGGGATGACGGTGGCGCACTGGTACAACACCCACGTGAACCAGCAGTGGGCCAGCGTGTGGCTGGTCGGGCTGGCCCTGTTCCTCTTTCTGGTGTACATGACGCAGCTGCGGACCGTGCTCGTCGAGACCGGCGGCCAGCGCCTGTGGCCCAACGTGGCCTTCGCCTCGGGCATCCTGTTCGTGGCCGGGGTCGTCGTCGCCGGCAGCTTCGAGACCACGCTGATCCTCGCCGCGCACACCCACCAGTACGCCGTGGCGCACTTCGTCAACTTCTACAGTCAGAACAACGAGCTCCTGCTGCTCGCGGCCATGGTCTTCCTGACCCTCTCGACCGGGCTGAGCATCCTGCTCAACCGCGGTGGGGCGCCGCTCCCCAGGTCGCTGGGGTGGTACTCCATCCTGGTAGCGGTGGTGGGATCGGCCGGCCCGCTGAGCTTCCTGGCCTTCCTCTTCGGGCTGCCCGTCTGGCTGGTGGGCACCGGCATCGTGATCGCGGTGAAGCAGCGGCGCGGCACGCTCGGTGGGGACCCGGGCGCCGCGCCGCCCGTCATGGCCGCACCGGCTCAGCCGGTCACCGTCTGAGCGAGTTCATCGGCCATTGTGCGGGTGGTTCAGCCGAGCCCCCGCACAATGGCCACCATCTTCTCGCCGCACTCGGTCGGGTTCTCGGCCACCTGCACGCCGGCAGCGGACAGGGCCTCCATCTTGGCCTGGGCCGTGCCCGACGAACCCGAGATGATGGCGCCCGCATGGCCCATCTTCCGCCCGGGAGGCGCCGTGACCCCGGCGATGTACGCCGCCACGGGCTTGGTCATGCTCGACGCGATGAACTCGGCGGCGCGCTCCTCTTCGGAGCCACCGATCTCCCCGATCATCATGACGGCCTTGGTCTCGGGATCGGCCTCGAACGCAGCCAGGCAATCGATGAAGTTGGTCCCCGGCACGGGGTCTCCGCCGATTCCGACGCAGGTGGTCTGCCCGATGCCCTGCTGGGAGAGCTCGTGCAGGGCCTGATAGGTCAGGGTGCCGGAGCGGGAGACGATGCCGACGGGCCCTCCCGCCAGAGCGATGTCGCCCGACGTGATGCCGATGTTGCACTTGCCGGGGCTGATGATGCCCGGGCAATTCGGCCCCAGCAGGCGCGTCCCGGGGAACTCCTCCACGAGGCGGTTGTAGACGACCGCCTCGTCCTGGGCGGGGATGCCCTCGGTGATGCACACGATGAAGGCGATGCCGGCCTCGGCCGCCTCGATGATGGCGTCGGCCGCGCCCCGCGGCGGCACGGAGATGAACGACGCCGTGGCGCCGGTCTCCTTGACCGCCTCGGCCACCGACGCGAAGACCGCAATCCCCTCGATCTCCTCGCCACCCCGCTTGGGGTTGGTGCCACCGACGACTTTGGTGCCGTAGGTCTTGTTGCGCAGGCCGTGGTAGAGCCCTTGGCTCGTCGGGCTGATGCCCTGAATCACGACCTTGGTCGTCTCGTCGACGAAGATACTCACGTTGGTTCCTGTTCTCTCTCGGGTCCGGGGGTGCCTACGCCGTGGCCAGGCCGACGGCCCGGCGGGCGGCTTCGAGCATGGTGGGCTCGGCAATGAGGGTGTCCGACAGGTGGTCGGCCAGGAGCGCACGGCCCTCGACCGCATTGGTGCCGTCGAGGCGCATGACCACGGGCGAGCTCAGCTGCACCCGGCCCATCGCCTCGATGATGCCCTTGGCCACCTCGTCGACCCGCGTGATGCCACCGAAGATGTTGACGAAGATCGCCTTCACCGCCGGGTCGGCGTTGATCACCTCGAGCGCGGCGGCCATGACGTCGGCGTTGGCTCCGCCGCCGATGTCCAGGAAGTTGGCGGCGGAGCCGCCGACCTGGGTCACCACGTCGAGCGTGCTCATGGCGAGTCCGGCACCGTTGGCGATGATCCCCACGCTGCCGCTCAGGCCGATGTAGTTGAGCCCCTTCTCCTTCGCCATCTTCTCGCGGGGGTCGACATCGGAGTCGTCCTCGTACTCCTCCCACTCGGGGTGACGGAAGGTCGCGTTCTCGTCGAGGGTGACCTTGGCGTCGAGCGCGTGCACCTTGCCTTCGGGAGTCAGGATCAGCGGGTTGATCTCGGCCAGGTCGCAGTCGCCCTCGACGTAGCAGTGGTAGAGCCGGACGAGCAGCGTGGCCGCCTGCTCCCGCGCCTCGGGGTCGAGGTTGGCCCGGTCCACCCATTCGCGTGCCGTCTCCTCGGAAAGGCCGGTGACGGGGTCGATGTGGATCTTGGCGATGGCGTCGGGGTTCGTCTCGGCCACCTCTTCGATCTCCACGCCGCCCTCGGCCGACAGCATGCCGAGATGCAGCTTCGCCGGGCGGTCGAGCGTGAAGCTGGCGTAGTACTCCTTGGCGATGTCGGACGCGTGCTCCACCCACAGGCGCTTGACCACATGCCCCTTGATGTCGAGCCCGAGGATGTTGCCGGCGTGCAACCGCACCTCGTCGGCGTCTGCGGCCAGCTTCACCCCACCGGCCTTGCCGCGCCCACCCACCTTCACCTGCGCCTTGACCACGACGGGGTAGCCCGCGGATTCGGCCTGTTCGACCGCCTCGTCCACCGTGTCGGCCACGCCCCCTGGGGAGGTCGGGATGCCGAAGCGGGCGAAGTACTGCTTGCCCTGGTACTCGTACAGGTCCACTTTGGGTGCTGTCTCCTTGTTGTGTCTCGCGCGTCGGCGCGTGGGTGGGGGTGAGAAGCGGGTACTGCAGTGACGGCGGTCAGGCCCCGAGCGCCTCCTCGCGCTGGTCGAGGGCCCCGGACAGCCACGAGCCGATGGAGTCGAGGGGTGCGCCCGGCGTGAACACGTGGGCGACGCCCTGCTCCTGCAGGACCGGGATGTCACTCTCGGGGATGATCCCGCCCACGATCACGAGCACGTCCCCCCGGCCGACGTCGTCCAGCAGCTTGACGACCTTGGGCACCAAGGTGAGATGCGCGCCCGAGAGCAGCGACAGCCCGACGGCGTCGGCGTCCTCCTGCACGACGGCCTGGACCACCTGCTCGGGGGTCTGGTGCAGGCCGGTGTAGACCACCTCGAACCCGGCGTCGCGCAGCGCCCGGGCGATCACCTTGGCCCCGCGGTCATGGCCATCGAGGCCCGGCTTGGCCACGACCACCCTGTAGGGACGTTTCATGCAGGTCCCAGGATACGGATGCCCTGGTCCGGACGCCAGACCGGGAACGCTCAGGCCCGCCGGAGCGGCGTGGCCGTCAGCAGCAGGTTCTTCTTGCCCACCGAGTCGAAGCGGACGGTGGCCTGGGCCCGCGAGCCCTCGCCCTTGGCGCTGATGACCACGCCCCGGCCCCAATGGTCGTGGATCACCTCGTCCCCGGCCTTCAGCCCGAGGTCCTCGGCGCCGGTGCTCCCCCGCGGGGCGGCCGTGCCCCCGGGACCGGAACGGGCGGCGCGCGAGGCGGCGGCCAGAGGGACCGCTGGGGAGAAGGTCGCCCCGGGCAGGTGCTCCTCGCCCGAGAGCGAGTCGTAGCCCGAGCCGCGCCGGGGGGAGCCGAGCCCCACGTCCTCGACGAGGTGCGACGGCACCTCGGTGACGAAGCGGCTGGGCATCGCGGGCTGGGTGCGGCCCCAGGTCGTGCGCGACCAGGCGTGCGAAATGGCGAGATGCCGGCGGGCCCGCGTGATGCCCACGTAGAAGAGGCGGCGCTCCTCCTCGAGCTCGCTCGGCTCGGAGAGCGACCGGAAGTGGGGGAAGATCCCCTCTTCGAGACCCACGACGAAGACGGCCGGGTATTCCAGGCCCTTTGCCGTGTGCAGCGTCATCAGCGAGACACGGGTGCCGTCGCTGTCGAGCTCGTCGGAGTCCGCCACGAGCGCGACCGTCTCGAGGAAGCCGAGGACGTCGTCGAAGTCGGAGGCCTGGGTCGCCAGCTCGGCCAGGTTCTCAATCCGGCCGTCCGCCTCGTGCGTGTGCTCGGCCACCAGCTCGGCCAGGTAGCCCGTCCGTTCGGCCACCAGCTGGACGAAGTCCGCCGGGTTCACCGTCTGCACCAGCGGGCGCAGCTCGGCCAACGTCTTGGAGAGCTGCTCGGCCCCCTTGAGGGCCTTCCCGCTCAGTCCCGCCTCGTCCGCGCTGTCGATCGCCTCGCTGAACGAGACGTGCTCCACCTGGGCCCAGGCCGCCAGGCGGGCCACCGACGTGTCCCCGATGCCGCGCTTGGGCACGTTGACGATGCGCCGGGCCGACACCTCGTCGTCCGGGTTGGCCAGGACACGCACGAAGGCCAGGATGTCCTTGATCTCCTTGCGGTCGTAGAACTTGGCCCCGCCCACCACCTTGTAGGGGATGCCGCTGAACTTCATGGACGTCTCGAGCGGCAGGCTCTGCGCGTTGGTGCGGTAGAAGACGGCGAAGTCGCCCCAGGTGAGGCCGCCCGACGCGTGGAGGCGCAGGATCTCGCTGGCGACCCAGTTCGCCTCGTCGCGCTCGTCCTCGGCCCGGTAGCGCGTGACGGGCCCACCCGTGTCGCCCACCGTGAAGAGCTCTTTGGGCTGGCGGCCGACGTTGTTGGCGATGACGGCATTGGCCGCATCGAGGATGGTCTGGGTGGAGCGGAAGTTCTGCTCCAACATGATGGTCGTCACGTTGGGGAACGCCCGCTCGAACTCCAGGATGTTGCGGATGTCCGCGCCGCGCCAGCGGTAGACGGACTGGTCGGAGTCACCGACGACGCAGACGTTCCCGTGGGCTTCGCCCAGGAGCTTGACGATCTCGTTCTGCGCGTGGTTCGTGTCCTGGAATTCGTCCACCAGGATGTGCCGGAAGCGCTCCTGATAGGACGCACGCACGTCGTCGTAGGCCTGCAGCAGATTGGCCGTCACCATGAGCAGGTCGTCGAAGTCGAGTGCGTTGGCCCCGAGCAGGCGGCCCTGGTACAGCGCGTAGATGTCGGCGATGCGCTTGCGGAACGGGTCCGGCCCGTTGCGGGCGTCCTCGCGGAAGGTCTCGAAGTCCACCAGCTCGGACTTGGCCTGGCTGATGACGCCCTGCACCGCCCGCGACGGCAGCCTCTTCTGGTCGAAGCCGAGCTCGGCCGTGATCATCTCAATGAGGCGGCGTGAGTCGGTGTCGTCGTACACCGTGAAGGCGGAGCGGTAGCCCAGCCGGTCCGCGTTGGTGCGCAGGATGCGCAGGCAGGCCGAGTGGAAGGTGGAGACCCACATCTTCTCTGCGGGCGGGCCGACGAGATCGGCCACCCGGGTGCGCATTTCGCCGGCCGCCTTGTTGGTGAACGTGATGGCGAGGATCCCCCACGGCGGTGCGTCGCCGGTCGCGAGGAGGTGGGCGATGCGCCGGGTCAGCACCCGTGTCTTGCCGGACCCGGCCCCGGCGATGATCAGGAGCGGGCCACCGCGGTGCTCCACTGCGGCCCGTTGGGGCAGGGTGAGGTCGTCGACCAGGGCCGCGGGCCGGCCTGCGAAGGCGCCCGTCGCGGTGGCGGTGCGACTGCGACGGCCGCGACCGTCGTCGGCGGTGCCGGTGCCGCTGGGCGCAGTGTCACCAGGCTCGATGCTCTCCTCGACGGCGGCGGCGGCCTCGGCGCCCGCTTCCTCGTCGGTGACGTCGAACAACCGCGCATGCTCGCCGCTCCCCGGCGTCACGGTCACTCCCACTCAATGGTCCCGGGCGGCTTCGACGTCACGTCGAGTGCCACCCGGTTCACGCCCTCCACTTCGTTGATGATGCGGGAGGCGATCCGCTCGACCAGGTCGTAGGGCAGCCGGGCCCAGTCCGCCGTCATGGCGTCGTCACTGGTGACGGCGCGGATGACGACGGGGTAGGCATAGGTGCGGCCGTCGCCCATCACACCGACGGTGCGGACCGCCGGGAGCACGGCGAAGCTCTGCCACAGTTCCCGGTAGAGGCCGGCCCGGCGGATCTCCTCGACGACCACCGCGTCCGCGTTGCGCAGGATCTCGGCTCGCTCCGGCGTCACCTCGCCGATGATGCGCACGCCCAGTCCCGGACCGGGGAAGGGCTGGCGCCAGACGATCTCGTGCGGCAACCCGAGCTCCTCTCCGACGGCACGCACCTCGTCCTTGAACAACAGGCGAAGCGGCTCCACCAGATCGAAGGCCAGGTCGTCGGGCAGGCCGCCGACGTTGTGGTGGGACTTGATGTTGGCCGCCGTGTCGCTCCCCGACTCGATGACGTCCGGGTACAGCGTGCCCTGCACCAAGAAGCGCGGTCCCTCGCCGGTACCCGTCGCCCCGGCGACACTCGGCGTCTCCCCGTCGGACGTCCCGGCACCGAGATCGCGCGCCACTTCCTCGAAGATCCGGATGAACAGCTCGCCGATGATCTTGCGCTTGCGTTCGGGGTCGGTGACGCCGGCCAGCGCGGCGAAGTAGCGGTCGGCCGCCTTCACGTGGACCAGGTCCATCTTGAACTGGCGCCGGAAGGTGTCCTCGACCTGATCGGCCTCCCCCGAGCGCATGAGGCCGGTGTCGACGAAGACGCACGTGAGCTGGTCGCCCACCGCCTTGTGCACCAGCGCCGCGGCCACGGCCGAGTCCACGCCGCCGCTCAACGCGCACAGCACACGGTCGGTGCCCACCTGGGCCCGGACCGCCGCCACCTGTTGCTCGATGATGGAGACGTGGGTCCAGCCCGGCAGGCAGCCGCAGACGTCGATGACGAAGTGCTCGAAGACCTCGCCCCCCCGGTCGGTGTGGACCACCTCGGGGTGGAACTGCAGGCCGAAGAGCCTGCGCTCGGGATCGTGCATGGCCGCCACCGGCGCGCCCGCACTGGTCGCGCTGGCCGTGAACCCGTCGGGCACGGCGGTGATGGCGTCGCCGTGGCTCATCCAGACGCTCGACGTCGTCGGCCAGTCGGGGCTCAACGGTGAGGTGGCGGTCTGGGTGAGCTCGGTGCGGCCGTACTCGCCCTGGCCCGTGCGCGACACGGTGCCGCCCAGTTGGAGGGCCATCAGCTGCGCGCCGTAGCAGAGCCCGAGGATCGGGATGCCGAGCTCGTACACGCCGGCGTCGATGGACGGGGCGGGTGATTCGTAGACCGACTTGGGCCCGCCGCTGAAGATGATGCCCTTGGGCGCGCGCTCCCTGATCTCCGCCAGCGAGATCGTCGGCGGGACGATCTCGGAGTACACGTGGGCCTCGCGGACCCGGCGGGCGATGAGACGGGCGTACTGCGCGCCGAAGTCGACGACGAGGATGGTGTCGGTGGTCACCGACTCGTGCTCATCGGCCTCAGTGGCCCATCCCCACGCCCTGGGACCGCTGGAAGTACTTCCCCTCGGTCTGCAGCGACGGGGCGACCATGACCTCGGCCTTCTGGAATTCCTTCACCGTCTCGTACCCGCACGTCGCCATCGCCGTCTTGAGCGCACCGAAGAGGTTCATGCGGCCGTCGTTCTCGTGGGCGGGGCCGAGGAGGATCTCGCGGAGGCTGCCGCGCACGGACGTGCGGACCCGGGCACCGCGGGGCAGCGTCGGGTGGAAGGTGGCCATGCCCCAGTGGAAGCCGCGGGCGGGCGCCTCGACCGCCGAGGAGAAGGGCGAGCCGAGCATGACCGCATCGGCCCCGCAGGCGATCGCCTTGGCGATGTCGCCACCCTTGGACATCCCGCCGTCGGCGATCACGTGCACGTAGACACCGGTCTCGTCGAGGTGGCGCATGCGGGCGCCGGCCACGTCGGCGATGGCGGTGGCCTGCGGCACGCCCAGCCCGAGCACGCCGCGGGTGGTGCAGGCGTTGCCCGGCCCGACGCCGACGAGCACGCCCACGGCGCCGGTGCGCATGAGGTGCAGGCCGGCCTGGTACGAGGCGCACCCGCCGACGATCACCGGGATGTCGAACTCGCGGATGAAGCGCTTGAGGTTGAGCGGCTCGGACGTCTTGGAGACGTGCTCGGCCGAGACCACGGTCCCCTGAATGACGAGGATGTCGAGCTCGGCCGCCAGGCAGGCCTGGGCCAGCGACTGGGTCCGCTGGGGGGTCACCGAGGCGGCCGTCGTGATGCCGGCCTCCTTCATCTGCCTGATGCGGGCGGTGACCAGCTCGGGGATGATCGGCTCCTGGTACATCTGCTGCATGCGCGACGTCGCCTTCTCGTCGTCCAGCTCCCGGATCTCGTCGAAGAGCGGGGTGGGGTCCTCGTAGCGGGTCCACAGGCCCTCGAGGTTCAGGACGCCCAGGCCGCCGAGCTTGCCCAGCTCGATGGCGGTGGCCGGGCTCATCACCCCGTCCATGGCGGCGCCCAGCACGGGCAGCTCGAAACGGTAGGCGTCGATCTCCCAGGAGATGTCGACGTCCTCGGGGTCCCGGGTCCGCCTGCTCGGGACGATGGCGATGTCGTCAAACCCGTAGGCCTGGCGTCCCGACTTGAAGATGCCGATCTCGATCTCAGCCAATGTGCTCGCCCTCCGGCATTCGTGGGGCCGGTACGGCTCACGAACCACACCGGCATGTCTTCTCGACTCAATTGCGAACGCCGGGCCGACACGCCGACGATCCTCCACCCTACTCCCCCCTGCCCGCGTCTCAGGCGCCCCCCGAGCACGAATTCGGCGTCCGCGCGGGCTCCCTCCGTGACCTGCAGCGGCACGGCGGTGCCGACGTGCTCCGCCGGCCTCGGGCCCCGCACACGCGGGCCGGCTGCGGCAAGCTGGGCCCATGAGCGACCGCGACTCCGACGACTCCGACGACCGTGTCGCCCGTGGCATGCGCGCCCTGCTGGCCCGACGGGACGATGCCCTGGCCGCCGGCGCCATGCCGGTCGGCTGGAAGATCGGCTTCAACACGCCGCCGATCCAGGAGCACTTCGGGCTGACCGACCCCGTGGTCGGCTACCTGGTCGACACGGGGGTGTCACCTGACGGCGCCACGGTGTCGCTGACCGGATGGGGCGCGGCCGCGGTCGAGGTCGAGCTGGCCATCCGGGTCGGCGCCCACGGGAGCGTCGCCGGCATGGCCCCGGCGCTCGAACTGGTGGACCTCGACATCTCCTTCGACGACATCGCGGTGGTCCTGGCCGCCAACATCTGCCACCGTGGCGTGATCTACGGGGACGAGGTCCCCGGCATCGACCCCTGGGCCATGGTGGCCCGCGTGACCAAGGCGGGCAGTGTGGTGGCCGAGGGCCGGCTGGTGGACGACCCGGCCGCCACCGTGGCCTTCGTCGGGTCGTATCTCGCCGACCACGGTGCCGCACTGCACGAGGGGGATCGGATCATCGCCGGGTCCGTCGTGGCGCCGGTCGCCGTGGGCCCCGGCGACGAGGTCAGCGTCTCGTTCGGCCCGCTCGGCCATCTGTCCGTCCGCTTCGGGGACTGACCACATGAGCCCCGGGTACATGAGCCCCCGGGCTCAGAGACCGGTCCCTCCGGCCACGACGATGCTGATGAGCTCCGAGAGCATGCGAGCGGTGGCGCCCCAGATGAGCTCGCCCGACACCTCGAAGAACCGCACGGCGAACGAGTTGTCGGGGCTGCCGGGGATGATGCGCCCGGGGACGTGCCAGCGCTCCTCGTGAAAGATCCCGGGGTCGGCCAGCTCGGCCAGGGCCACGTCGAAGACCCGGTCCACCTCATGGGGGCTGGCCACCAGGCGCGGCCTTCTTGGAAGGGTCGCGATCACCGGCATGATCAGGGCGGGCGAGGCCAGGGTCGTCACCGGATGGAGCCATCCCACCATGGTCACGAGGGTCGGGTCGAGGTCGACTTCCTCGTGCGCCTCCCGGCGCGCCGCCGCCGCCGGTTCCTCCCCCTCGTTGACGCGCCCGCCGGGGAAGCTGACCTCACCTTTGTGGGTGCGCAGGCCGGACGAACGCCGGGTCAGGATCACCCTGGCCTCGCCCTCCTCCTCGAAGAGGGCGGCCAGGACGCCGGCGTTGACGACGCCGGTATGAGGCAGCTCGGACTCGTTGACGATGGTGGCCCCGCGGAACATGGCGTCACCGCCGGCGTCGTCGGGCACGGGGCCGCGCTGGTTCACGGCGTCGAGGGCCGCGAGGACGCGGTCGATGCCGATGCCCGTCCGTTTCTCCACCGGGGCGCCGGCCCAGAAGGCCGCGGCACCCGGCCGCCAGGCGGCGGGGCGCGGGATCACCTGCGGTGGCACCGGACGGGACATTCCCCGCACGCTACCGGTGACCTGGTTGCCGTTGACCCGGACTGCCGGCGCCCGACGGGTCCCGGCTGTCTCGCTACGCTCTCGCACCGATGACGTCCCCGGAAGATCTGCAGGCGCAGGCAGACGCGCTGCACTGGTACCACACCATCGATCTGGGCAACGGCGTGGTCACGAAGGGCGACAGTGCCCAGGACGACGGCACCGCGATTTTGCCCGACGTCACCGGGCGGAGCGTCCTCGACATCGGGGCCTGGGACGGCAAGTACTCCTTCCTGGCCGAGCGGGCGGGTGCCTCGCATGTCGTCGCGCTCGACCACTACGCGTGGGGCGTCGACTTCGACGCCCGCGGCGCGTACTGGGCCGAGTGCATCCACCGGGGCACGCTCCCGGACCAGTCCCGCGACGAGACGGACTTCTGGCAGCCCGACCTGCCGGGCCGGCGCGGCTTCGACCTGGCTGCGACAGCCCTGGGCTCGAAGGTCGAGCCGTTCCTGGCCGACTTCCAGACGGTCGACCTCGACGAGGTCGGTCGATTCGACGTGGTGCTCTACCTCGGCGTGCTGTACCACATGAAGGAGCCGCTGACCTGCCTGGAACGGGTGCGCCGCGTCACCAAGGAGGTGGCGGTGATTGAGACGGAAGCGGTCCATCTCCAAGGACTCGACGGTGCGCCGCTCCTCCAGTTCTACGCCGGCAGCTCGCTGCGGACCGACTTCGGCAATTGGTACGCCCCCACGATCGAGGCGCTCCACAACCTGTGCCGTGAGGCGGGCTTCTCGGAGGTGCGCACCGTCATCGGTCCACCGGCCGCCCCTCCCGTGCCGGCCGCGCCGCTGAAAGTCAGGATCGGGCGCCGGCTCGCCGGCGTCGTGCCGGCTCCGCCCTCGGCGCCGACCGCCAACTACCGCGCCGTCGTCCACGCCATCGTCTGACCGGGGCGGCATGGGCCCGACTCGAACGGGCGCGTCCCCGCTGCGGGTACCGCGTCAGTCGTTCTCCACGGTGTAGTCCCAATACCCGACCACATGCGTGTGATCGGGTGCCCATTGCATCATGCCCTCGCCGACCAGTTCGTAGGAGCGAAGCTGGAAGCTCAGCGTCTGGCCCGGGTGCAGGACCGGCGGCGGTGCGTGCTCGCCGGGCACCAGGCCCATGAGGAACACCGAGCCCAGGTGGTCGACCGAGTGGAAGTCGGCGATGGACACCGGCACGTCGGCACTGGCGTCCTTCATCGTGACGGTCCAGGTGCAGGTCGTGGCAGCGGGCTGATCCGGCAGGCCTTCACCAGGGACGACCGGCCCGCTGACCGTCACGTCGACGTGGAACGCCTTGGTCTTCGCCTCGATGGCCAGTCCTTCGGTCTGCAGGGCCGGCTTCGCCTCGGTGCCCACCAACGTCGCGTCGATGGTGGGGTCCAGCGTCTTCTTCGGGAGGAAGGAGGGGTACTGCGCCGTTGACTTTCCCGGCAGAGCCGACGGGTCCTGCGAGCCACTCGGGCCGCCGCCGCCTCCGCAGCCGGCGAGGACCAGCGCGCCGACCAGGGCGATGCCGCACAGCACGCCGGGGCCGAGCGGGCGCGCTCGGCCCCGGTTCTGCTGGTGTGACCCGTCGCGGGAGCCCATCGGCCGGTGACGATCCTCCTAGCCCCTCGATCCCGCGGGGCCGTTGCGGCCGGGCCGCCCAGGTGATCCGTTGCCGCCGTTGCCGCCATTCCCGCCCGGGAACCGGCCGAATCCGTTCCCGCCGTTGCCGCCGTCGCCGCCGTTGCCGCCCGCCCCGTTACACGGCGGCGTGTTCTGGGGGCTGGTCGGGGTGCCGGCCGCGGTCAGCCAGGTCCCGCTGGACCATTGCTCGGGTGGGCAGGCGCCGTTGCCGCCGTTGCCGCCGTTGCCACCGTGACCGGCAGGGGAGGAACCGCTCCCGCCGTTGCCGCCGCTCCCGCCGCTCGTCCCGCAACCGGCCGTTCCGGCCGCACCGCCGTCTCCGCCGAAGAAGCCCGTACCCGGCCTGCCGGAACGGCCTCCCTGGCCGAGTGAGGCGTGGACCGGGCAGTAGAGCGCTGTCGGGCCGCTCCCACTGACGGCGGCGTACCCCTGCGGCCCCGTGATCGCACTGAAGTGCTCGGCGGTGAACACATCCGGCCCGAAGCTGGCCAGTCCCGGCTGCGCCGCGTAGCCGATATGGCCCTGGCCGTCGAGGCCGCCGCAGACCGTGCCCGCGACGAGCGGGGTGTCGGCGTCGGACGGGTTCGTGCAGGACTTGCCGGTGAGGAGGAGGTCCTCGAGCGTCCGCAGCATGCTGTAGTGGTTGTAGTAGGTGCTCGACACGGTGCCGGGCTTGATGAGCGGGCTGATGAGCACTGTCCCGGTGTCACCACCACCCGGGGTGAAGTCGGTGGGGTCGAACAGCGGGTCGGCGGTGACGCAGCCCGCCGTCGTCGCCGCCTCGTCGCCGCTGGCGCAGGTGCTGCTGCCCACGGTGGACGTCGCACCCTCGGCGCTCAGCGTCACGTTGCCGTTGTACCCGTTCGGCAGCGTCACCGGCTGGCCGGAGTCGTTGAGCAGCTGGAAGCTGCCGATCCACGGCTTGGCGAAGTTGTTCGACGCCGTGTTCGTGCTCGCGTTGGACGAGAGCGCCAGCGGCCCGATGTCGCTCACGGCACCGACGAAGGTGTCGGGCGGGATCGTGTCGCCCGCGGCGTCCGTGCCCGAGACGAGCCGGCCCGTGTCGTCCGCGTTGATCTTCGAGTCCGCGACCATGCTCGAGTTCGGGGCGACGAGGGCGCTCTCGGAGGCGGTGCCGGGGGACCCGGACACGTTCGGGCTCTCACCGGCCAGCCCGGTCGGCCGGTCGATGAACCCGGCGGCACCGGGGCCAGGCTGCAGCTGCTGGCCTGAGCTGTTCGTCACCTCGGGGTCGTTCGGGCCGGTGGGCTCGGTGCTGAGGTTGTGGCCGTTGACGTTCTCTCCGGCCGCGTCCGCCAGGACGCCGTAGGCCCCGTAGAGGCTGGTGGCGCCCGGCGCCGTGGTCCCCGCCGAGCCGAAGGACGGCTGGTCCGCCGGAGCCGGGAAGGTCGTGCTGTCACCGGGGGCCGGCACGTTGTTGAAGCTGTTGCCGATCGTGAACGGCGGGTTGGCCTCGTCGAAGGTGACGTCGATCATGCCGCCGTCGGCGAAGGCGGCGGACTGCTCGATCATCGGGATGTAGTAGCGCAGGAACAGGTCCGCGGCGTAGAGGCCACCCGTGTAGTTGGCGGGTGTCGTCGCCTCGGGGTCGTCCGCGGGCAGGCCGGCCGGGTGGTAGTCCGGCGTGCCGTTGGCGTTGAAGGCCCCGGACAGGTTGTTGCCCTGGCAGCTCGCGTCGTGGGCATCGCTGCAGTTGTTCGGCGTGATCCAGTTGAAGGCCGGGACCTCGTTGGCCGGCAGGCTCAGGTCATGGGCCAGGCCGTAGGTCGGGTCATCGAGGTTGGCCACGTGGTTGGCGTCGCAGTTGGAGTCCTGCTTCCCGCTCGTCGGGGCGCCCGGCCCGTCGAACTCGGGCAGGGTCGGCTCGTTCAGGGCCGGCTGGGCCGGGTAGCTGACGCCGCTCTGCGTCCCGCTGGACTCGCCCGTGAGGGAGGTGAACCAGCCGGTCGGGAAGTGCTTGGCCACGAACTGGTCGGCCGGGTCGCCGTTGCTGTTGGCGTTGGCCGGCTGGGCGCCCGTATAGCTCGAGACGTCGCCCGTCGGGGCCACCAGGTTGGTCGGGTTCGTCACCGGGTTGGCGGTCGTCGAGCCGGGGTACCCGCACGCGCCGTCGTCGCGGCCGGGCACGGTGTCGCTGACGCCGGGCGTCGACCCTGTCACGTACGTCGTCGAGCCGGTCGGCTGCGCGCCTCCGAGATCCTGGGCGTAGGCCTTCCACGAGACGCCGGCCGCGTTGTACTGGTTGAACAGTGTCGACACGTCGGTCGGGTACACACAGCCGTTGTTGCCAAGGGCGGCGTCGATGCCGCCGTGGACCAGGAGCTGGCCGTAGTTGCCGTTGTCGGACGCGGTGGCGTCCGGTGCAGTCGTGTTGGTGCCCGAACCATCGGTCGTGTGGTCGGTGTCGGTCGCCGTCCCCACCGTGCCGTTCGTGATGATCCCGCTGTTGTTGTTGGTCATGTTTGCCGTGGTCGAGCAGTCGTCCTGCACGCCGTAGGACGGCGACTGACCGGACACCAACGAGATGTAGTTGTCCATGCTGAAGTGGCCGGTGCCGTAGTAGTTGGTCAGGAGCGCTCCCTGCTGGGGCAGCGTCTGCCACAGGTAGCTGTTCTGGTTGAGCCCGGTGAAGGTCTCGTCGTAGGACTTGTTCTCCAGGATGATCAGCCAGACGTGCTTCACCCCGCCCACGGGGGTCCCCGTCGACGTGATCACGCACTGCGCCTGGTTGGCCGGGCCGTTGCTCGGGACCTCCAGCGAGCTGCCGGCAGGGCACGCCGTCCCGCCTGGACCGGAGAACGGCGGCGCAGACGGGGCCGCCGTCGCAGTGGTCGCGATGCCGGCGCCGGAAAGGGCCAGGAGCCCGACGGACGCCGTCGCGATCACCCCGCTGCGTACTCGGTGTCGCCGGAACCTTTGCAGCATGCGCACCAATCCTCCTCAAGACGTCGAGAGATCCGGACAAGGGATTGCGGTCAACCTACGGTCGGCGGGTTACGCCGAGGATGACGTTGCGCTACGTGCGACTTATTTCTGCGTGAACGAACCGCGAACGCGATCGCGCACACCGGTTGAGGTATCCGGCGTTGCATCCGACGCGGCGGGGCATCGCTCATTGCACACACCCGTGACCCGCCTGGAGGGGCGCTGGGCGTTCAGCCCCGTCGCGCGGCGAGCGTCTTTGCGAGGGTGCGGATCTTGCTACGGACCGACGTCGGGACCAGCCTCTGTTCGGACGGGCAGAGCGTGAGGAGCGCCACGCTCTCAATGGTGTTGAAGGTCACCACCGACAGCGGGAGGTGGGTCTGCGCTTCCGTGCTCCTCGCCCCCGTCGCCTCTTCGACCAGGACCTCGTCGAAGAGATCCCGGCGCGTGAGCAGGGCGCAGAAGGCCGATCCGTCGGTCAACAGCGCTCGGAGGGCGATGTTCCCCTGCGTCTGCTCGTAGGACGCCAACGCGGCATCGACCTCGGCCACGGAGGTGAAGAACCTCGTGTCCTGCGCGTACGTGGTCTTCGGAGCCCTCAGTGGCGACGACGTCGGGCCGGGGCTGCTCGCGTCCGCAGAGACCACGGGACTGGCCAGACCGAGTGTGGCGCCGGCGACCAGTGCCAGCAGCAGGGACCGGCCTGCGGAAGGGATGCGGTGCAAGGGCACCGTGCAGGCCGCCACGTCGTCAGTGTGGCACACCACTTTGCGACCGCTCATCGCACGGCGCCGCACCGGGAACGGGAGCCAAACTCGGTTACCTTGCCGTCGCGCAGACGCCCCGGCGACAGGTCCGAGGGGCCGTTTGCGAAGCCTCCCGCGCGGCCCGCACACCGCAATGTGTCGCACGAGACCGCGTGAGCCGGGATCTCGTGGCGGTTCCCGGGCCCGGCACACCTGGCCTCGGTTTTTGGGCCGCCACCCACCACCGCCGAGGGCGCTCGCGCACATGCCCGGGGCTGGCGCCTGGCCTCAACGGCCGTGCCCTACGATGTCGCCGCAATGCCCGAGGAAATGGAGGTTCTGACCGGACGCGCCCGGGTAGCTGCCGGAATCGCCATCGCCCTCATCGTGGCGGCCGGCATCTTCCTCCGCTTCTTCACACACTCGGCGTTGTGGTTGGACGAGGCCCTGACCGTCGATCGCTCGAGGCTGCCGATCGGCGACATCGTCTCGTCGCTCAAGCAGGATGGAGCGCCGCCCCTCTACTACTACCTCCTCCACTTCTGGATGGAGTTGTTCGGGCAGTCCGACCTCGCCACACGGTCCCTGTCCGGTGTCATCGGCGTGGCCACGCTGCCCGTGGCCTGGCTGGCGGCCAACCGCTTCGCCGGGCGGACGGCGGCGTGGATCACCCTGGTCCTCTTCGCCAGCGCGCCGTTCGCCGTCTACTACTCGACCGAGGCGCGCATGTACGCCCTCGAAATGCTCCTCACGGGCTGCGGGTACCTGGCCTTGAGCCGGGCCGTGGAGCGGCCCCGACCGGGCAATCTGATCGCCATCGGCGTCGTCACCGCGGCGCTGCTCTACACCCAGTACTGGTCCCTGTACCTGATCGCCGCCATCGGGATCTGGCTGCTGGGCTCGGCCTGGCTCGACCGGCGCACACGTGCGGAGCCGCCTCTGCCGACGGCGGAACCCCGGCATCCCCTCCCCGCGTTCTTCGCGGTGGTGGGGGGCTGCATCCTCTTCGTGCCGTGGTTGCCGGTCTTCCTCTACCAGTCGAAGCACACGGGCACCCCCTGGGCCAAGCCACCGAACTTCGGCGCCATCGTCTCCGCGCTGACGGCGTTCACGGACAACCAGGGGTCCCTGGGGGTCGGCACGACCCAGGGGCGCATCCTCGCGGTGATCTATCTGGTGATGCTCCCCCTCGCGGTCTTCGGCATCGGACGAAGCAGGCGCGTCATCGACCTGGACCTGCATACGAGGCCGCAGGCGCGCGGCATGGCGTTCGCCGTGATCGGCACGCTCTTCCTGGCCGTCGCCGGAGGCATTCTCACCGGAAGCGCCTTCGCTCCGCGCTACGCATCGGTGATCTTCCTGCCGCTGCTGCTCCTGGTGGCCCTCGGGTTCACCACGTTGTTCAGCCTCCGGATACGGCTGGTCGTGCTCGCCCTGGCGGTGGCCGCAGGGCTCTTCGCGTCATTCCAGAACATCGACACGCAGCGCACCCAGGCGTCCCAGGTCGCCGCCGTCATCAACGCGCACGCCCGGCCGGGCGACATCATCGCCTTCTGCCCCGACCAGCTCGGGCCGGCCGTGTTCCGGCTGACCGACCAGCCCTCGCACTATCGCATGACCACGTTTCCCCACGGCACCAGCCCCGCCTTCGTCGACTGGGTCGACTACGAGAAGGCGGTCACGTCCGTGAGCCCGACGTCGTTCGCCGACAAGCTGGCATCGGAAGCCGGCGCGACACACCGGATCTGGCTCGTCTGGGAGCCGGGCTACGAGACCCTCGACTCGAGATGCGAGCACCTCGTGACCTCCCTGCTGGGCGACAGCCAATTCAAGGCGTACCAGTGGGTGTCGTCCAACGGCTACGAGTACTACGAACCGATGTACATGACGGAGTACACGCCCGCCTCCACGTGACGGGTCGACGTCGCGGTGGACCGCTGCGGCCGCTCCAACCCGTGTGACCCGACGAAAATTCGAAATCCCTGCGATAGGCTCCCCGGGGTCGTGATGCGTCAGCCTCCCTCGTGACCCGCCGACCGGGACGCCCTCTGGTCGCACTCCGGTGGCACCGGAGCCGTCGCGTGATCGGTCCCGTCCTCGCCGTCCTGCTGCTCGGCTCGTTGGTGTTGGTCGTCACGGGCGTCGCCGGCATTCCCCCCGTCGGCGCCAGCAATCTGGCCTGGGCGACCACGCCGCAATGGAGCCAGGTGCTCGACGACAGCGGAGGACCGGTCGAGCAGTCCTCGCCGAACATCGCGACCCTCGACGGTGACGGGCCTTCCGTCGTCGTCGGGGACGCCCGCGGTGCCGTGTACGCGTACCACCTCAACGACGGCTCGCCCGTCAGCGGCTGGCCCGTGCAGCTGGGAGTGCCGATCGACGCCACTCCGTCGGTGGCTCAGACCAACGGCAGTCCGTACGACTCTGTCTTCGTCGGGTCGGGCACCTCGGGCAACTCGTCCGAGGGCGGCTACCAGGCCATAGGGCCCGGCGGGAACATCGAGTGGTACACGCCGGTGGTCAACCCCGCGACAGACGGCCAGCCCGCCCAGGCGGTGGAGGCGTCCATGAGCGTGGGCTCGCTCCAGGGCGGGACGGGCGTGGTGGCCGGATCGCTGGGCCAAGAGGCCTACGCGCTCAACGCCGCCAGCGGGTCGGCACTGCCCGGATGGCCCTTCTTCACGTCCGACTCGGTGTTCTCGACGCCGGCACTGGCCGATCTCTACGGCACGGGGCAGACGGAGATCGTCGAGGGAGGTGACCAGAGCGCGGGATTCGCACAGGGCCGGAACTACACCCAAGGAGGGCACCTGCGCATCCTGAACGACCGCGGCGGGCTGATCTGCAGCTACGACACCGATCAGGTGGTCGGCTCGTCGCCCGCCGTGGGCGGTTTCCTGGCCGGCGGCGCCACCGGCGCGGTGTTCGGCACCGGCACCTTCTTCTCCGGCGCGTCGGACACCGACACCGTGCTGGCGGTGGACGACCAGTGCCATCTCAGGTGGTCGACGAAGCTGGACGCCAGCACCTCGAGCAGTCCCGCCCTCGCCGACGTCGCCGGCAACGGCACCGAGGACGTCGTCGAAGAGACCGACAACGGGTCGACCGGATCGGTGTGGGTGCTCAACGGTGCGACAGGGCAGCCCCTGTGGACCCAGCCGATCATCGGAAGGGGCCTCGGCAGCGTGACCACCGCCGACCTCTTCGGCACCGGGCACCAGGACCTCCTGGTCCCGACCACGGCGGGGGTCGAGATCTTCGACGGCATCACGGGTGCACTCCAGGCAGAGCTCAACGCTGACGGCTCCGACGTCAACGGGATACTCGGGTTCATCAATTCCCCGCTGGTCACCGACGACGCCAACGGGGAGGTCGGCATCACCGTCGCTGGGTACACCTACAACACCGACCAGGGGGTCATTGAGCACTTCGAGATCCCCGCATCGAACGGGGCGCAGGCGGTGGGCGCAGGCTCGTGGCCGGAATTCCATCACGACCCCCAGCTGACGGGCTCCCTCGGCTCGGGCGCCGTCACCCCTCCATGCACGGTGCCGGCCGCGGCCTACAGCGGGTACGACATGGTGGCGCGGGACGGCGGGATCTTCAGCTTCGGCTCCCTCCCGTTCTGCGGGTCGACCGGGGGTCTGACGCTCAACGCGCCGATCGTCGCCATGGCACAGGCCCCGGACACCGGTGGCTACTGGCTGGTCGCCTCCGACGGCGGTATCTTCGCCTACAACGGCGCCGGCTTCTACGGCTCCATGGGCGGGCAGCGCCTCAACAAACCCATCGTCGGCATGGCGGCGACTCCGGACGGCCGCGGGTACTGGCTCGTGGCGTCGGACGGGGGCATCTTCACCTTCGGCGACGCCCAGTACTACGGATCGACCGGCAACCTCGTCCTCAACAGTCCGGTGGTGGGGATGGCAGCCTCCCCGGATGGGCTCGGGTATCGCTTCGTCGCGGCCGACGGAGGGATCTTCACGTTCGGTGACGCACAGTTCAACGGATCAACCGGGAACCTGCATTTGAAGAAGCCGATCGTCGGCATGGTGGACGACGTGGCGACGGGTGGCTACTGGCTGGTGGCATCCGACGGCGGGGTGTTCAGCTTCAACGCGCCCTTCTACGGGTCGATGGGTGGACAATTCCTGGCCGCGCCGATCGTCGCCATCAACGCGGTGAACAACGGGCAGGGCTATCAGCTGGTGGCATCCGACGGAGGCCTGTTCTCGTTCGGCACCGCGACGTTCCGCGGATCGATGGGCGGCCAGCACCTGAACCAACCGGTGGTGGGGATCTCCGGCTTCTGACGCCTGCTCTCCGACTGACCGCAGTCGGTCAGTCGGACGTCTTCTGCAGCTGCATCGACGTGACGTCCAGCGTGCTGTTGGCACCGACGCCCGCGCTGAAGGAGAGCGTCGCCGCGCCGGAGGTGGAGAACGAGAACGTCGTCTGCCGGGTGGACGTGGTGGGGGGGAGCACGAGCGTTGCCACATGCTCCTGGGCCAGGTCGAGCGGCGCGGGCGCAATGGTCATGTAGCGCATGGAGGTCGGATGGCGCACGCTGAGCCAGTCCGTGACGAGAATGCGACGGATGGGCGTCGTCACGAACGACATCCTCGAAGGGGCTCCCGATGGGCTGTCCACGCTCTCGGTCAGGGTGACCTTGAAGGTCCCTGCGCCCACGTCCACCAGCGGCGTCGGGTTCGTGCGGAGCCTGGAGTCCCCGGCCTTCCACGGGCTGCCGAGGTACTGGCCGCTCCACGTCAGCGGGGCCGCAGGGGCAGGGCTCGAGGGGACGACGAACGCCACGAGCACCACCAGGACCACCGCGCCGGCGCCAACGGTCACGACGCGCCGCAGCTCTATCGGCCGCGCGCTCGTGAGCCTCACCAGGAGCCACGTGAAACCGACGACGAGCACCACCTCGATCAGCGCCTCGACCGCGACCACCCCACTGGTCCGGCTCGCCACCGACGGCAGGTACGAGTTGACCCAGTCCCACCACCCCGGGTACAGGCTCGGGTCCCAGGGGGCGAACGGGGGGAACGTCTCGTTGGAGAAGGCGTGATGGGCGAGGATGATCGGGACGGCCTGTACCACCCACAGGAACGCCACCACGCCGCCGACCACGGCCAGTCGCGTGCGGTACGCCGCCAGTCGCTTCAGGAAGAACGGGGACCAGGCCAGCAGCATGGGCATGACCGTCCACTGGAACCGCCCGGCCAGGGCGACGCCGCCGAACGCGCCGAGGATCGGTTGCGATCCGTTGATCACGAGGATGGCCCCCGCCCCGACGACGAGCGCGAGGTTGGTGACCCCTGACTTCCGGCGCGAGTACCACAGGCCGAGCAACCCGAAGAGAATCGTCGGACATTGCACGAGGAATCCCTGGTCCCGGTCGAAGACGAGACCGAGCGTGTCCTTGACCCCTCGTGCCCCCAGATCCGGGCTCGGCTGGGGGAGCCCCAGCAGATTGCCGAAGAAGTACTTGTTGTAGAGAACGAGGAGCGCGAACGAGGCGATGACGGCCCCG
Organism: uncultured Acidimicrobiaceae bacterium; assembly: GCA_963804055.1. Lineage (GTDB taxonomy): Bacteria > Actinomycetota > Acidimicrobiia > Acidimicrobiales > RAAP-2 > Bog-473. The sequence goes on from CAWDOU010000013.1 coordinate 768,268, forward strand.
ATGATCACCAGCGCACGTGAAGCCTGCATCCGCCGGAGAGCGACCAGGGCGAGCAGGCCGAGCATCGCCGCCACGTCGACCGAGAAGTTCTTGACCTGGAACCAGGGTGGGACGGCGAGGGCGATGGCGATGAAGGTCACCGAGGTCCAGCGGCACGTCCCCGAGCGCTCCACCCGTGCCATTTCGAGGAGCCCGCATGCGAAGAAGACGCCACTGATCAGATCGGGATAGATCTGCGTCCCCGCCAGCAGCAGGGCAGGACAGGCCAACGCCAGGGCGAAGACCAGCTGGCCGTTGCGACCCAGGTCGGCCAGCGCCGAGCCGCGCTGGTGGATGAAGACGAAGCCGATGGCATTGACGGTGAAGAAACCGACGAGGGCAAGCGGCACTCCGCCGAGCGCGATGAACGGAGCGAGGAGGACGGGGACGCCGATGCCCTGGGCGAAGATCGCGCCGTGCGGCCCGTAGAAGACGTGCGCCCCCATCGTCTGGAGCGTGGCGCCCTGGGGCCAGGCGAAGATGTAGTGCGACGCCAGGTCGGACTGGAATTGCGGGAGCACATGGACGCTCAGGTGACTCAGCGTCTCCCCTGCGATGAGATAGTGCGGCGAGTCCCCGGTGATGAGGTATCCCTGGGAGCGGAGCAGGAACCATGTGGCGATCTCGACGATGACGATCGCCACGACCACCAGGGCCAGCGTGAGCCAGCGAGCGGGGTGGAACCCGTCGCCGTCGGGGTCGGCGTCGACGGCGACGGCCTGCTGCGGTTGCGGCTGCGGCTGCGTGGACATCGTGGCCGTCATGGCGAGACCCGCGCCGACTGAGAGGGAGGGGTCGTCACAGTTCGGACATGATAGTGAGCCTGGCTCACGCCAGAGGGGCAACGACGCTCGGCCGGTCCCGGCTCTTTTGCCAAGGAATTCTCACGTTCGGCGACCCGGCGTCAGATGCCGGCCGTGAAATGATCTGGCCGATGAGCGATTCGGAGTGCCGCGGGACGGCGCGGCGCGTGCCTCGGCTCCTGTCGCTGCTGGCTCCCGTCGCCGCGGTGCTCGTCCCCGCCGCGCCGACCGGTGCCGCCGTTGCCGCCCCCGCGCACCAAGTCGGACCCGATGCGCACTTCCCTCTCACGCTGCTCGACGGACGGACCGTCTACGTCGTGAACCTGTCGCGCGCCACGATGGAGAACGCGGCGGCACTGGTGCAGACGGCGAACGACTCCACCGTGACCCAGGCCCCGGCCCGGTACGTTGCGGGCCCACCGCCCGGGGGCGGCGACTTCGACAACGGCGACGAGGTCATTATCACCGAGGACGGCCTCTATTGGCTCAGCCTCCACTGCCGGGCCGGGTTCTTGACCGGCATGTGGCCGTTGACGCACCACACGTCCGGCGGCCACACCGACTTCGCGTTCTCGAACGTCGCCAACACGAGCGGCTGGGCCCCCAACGAGCTGCTGCCGGGGTCGGAAGGGGACCCGCAGGTGCCGGGCCAGGACTGCCCGTCCTCGCCCACCATCGTCCCAGCCGTCGGGGGGACGTACTTCTTGGCCGTTCCACTGGGTGGGGTGGACGCCAGCACGACCTGCGGCCACGGGACGTTCGCTGCCGGCCCCGGGTCCAACGACTGGCCCGTGATCGGCGCCGACGAGGTCGTGCACGGCCACACGCATTCGTTCTCGTTCTCCGGCACGGCCGGCCAGGAGTTCGTGGGCGACACATCCGGCTGCGGTGCCGTCGGAAGCCCCAATTTTGCGCTGGGAGACTGCGCGGGCAACGTCGTCCACCTTCTGTACACGGTGACCTACACCTTCTGGGACGCCGGCGCCCAGACGACCGACTTCGACGGAAGCCCCGACACGGAACGAGTGAGCGAGCGTCTCCGACTCACGCCGGTGGACTACAGCAAGGGCGCGACCTACGCCTGCCAAGGCGATCCCGTCGTGGGTCGGCCCGGTATCAACCTGGCCTACCTCAACACGCCGATGGACACGCAGTACTACTGTCCGCCCGGATCGAACACCGCGACGGCGTGCGCTCCGGCCAGCGCGCTGCAGCCCATGGATCGTGTCGAGTCGAGCGTCGCCATGGTGCAGAACTCGACCTTGGGAGCGCCCTGCGACCACCGCCGCGTGCCCGCCCGTCGGCTGGGCACGCTGTGCACGGTCCCCTGGGTGGACCCGGGCACCCAATTCTCGAACGTCGAACAGGAGACGCCTGACGGTCGCCCCATCACCGCGGGACAGACGAATGACGGCTGCACCTACGAGTCGTTCGAGCAGGCCAGCTCGAAAACGAAGGGGTTCACCCTGCTCTATCCGGACGCGTCCCGTACCGGCCATCCACTGCACACCGCTCCCGATCGCGTGGAGTTCATCAGTGACGGTGGGGCCAATCCCCCGGTCATCAGCCCCGAGAATTCGTATATCGATCTGACGCTGGAAACGGGGACCTCGGCCTTCCTCCCGATCAACCGCACGCAGACCATGGCCTGGGACGTGCAGATGCAGCCGTACCGACCGCCTGCGCACTGTCCGCGCCCCCTCCGTGCGCCGCACCGGGAAGGTGGCACCGCACTGAGCCCCGGCCCGTAGAGTCCGCTACCCCGAGGTGGCCGGGAACTCGAGGCGCGTCGTCCCGGCCTTGGGGTGCACCACGAACGCCTGCACGCCGTTGCTCGAGGCGATCTCCCGCGCGCCGATTGAGCGGAGGTAGTCGACGGCCGTGGCCGTCCCTGCCGCGGTCGAGAACTCCAACCCCGCATTGGTGAGGATGACCACGACCGGGCCCGTGCCGTAGACGGGCACGATCTGCCCGCCGCTGTCGACGTCGAGAAACGGGAACACCAGCCGTCGGTCGGCGAAGCGCCCGATGACGCCTTGCGAGACGATGACCTCGGTGCCGTCCGGGATCTTGGGCTGCAGCCGAGCCAGCGTGGCGGCGGTCGGTCCGTCGATCACGGCGAACTGCGTGCGCGCCCGCGGGATCCAGATCGCGGCGAGGACGACCACCTGCACCAGGAGCGCGACCGCCACGACGGAGGCCACGAGACGGCGCCCCGACCAGCGCTGGCGCCCCAGCCACAGCAGCACCATCACCGTGCCCACCAGGACGAACGCGTAGACCGACAGGCTCTGGAAGGCCGAGGTCTGGCTGCTGAAGACCAGTGATCCGTTGAGGGCGTTCTCCGACAGGACGACCAGGCTCATGCCGAAGCCGAGCGGGCTCAGCACGCCGATGAGCCCACCGGCCGCCAGCTGGAGATACAACAGATGCGCCCGCGACCAAATCATGTGAAGCGGCGTCCCCGGGTGGGCGATGATGCCGCCCAGGATGGCGCCGGTGCTCGCGGGGGACCCGGCCGGCACGTGGGCCAGGTAGGCGTAGTTGTAGCCGATGAGCGTGCCTTCGGCCCCGCCCACGGCGGAGACGATCACCGAGGCGAGGATCCCGCCCACGGTCAGCGCGATGCCCGGGACGCGGAGGTCGCGCCGGTGGACGCTCAACAGGGCGAAGATCCCGATGCCCACCAGGTAGGTGCCGGCGACGTTGCCGCACAGCAGGAGCGCCACCACCCACCACAGTGAGCGGAGCATCCGTCCCTTCCAGATGTCGCGCGCCACGAGGAGGGCGAACAGCGTCGCCAGCGGCTCGATGTGGAAGTCGAAGGAGGCCGACCAGTAGACCCAGGGGTTGATGAGCGCGATGGTCAGCGCGCCCAGGCCCAGAGCGGGCACCCACCCCCGATCCCATCGCTGCTCCCACCAGGAAAGCCGTGCGTGGCCGGGCCCGCCGGCGATCACGCCGTCGCTCGCCGGCGCCGCGACAAGGACGTCGCGGGTGAACAGGACGATGACCACGGTGCAGGCGGCCAACGCGAGGTCCTGCACGACCAGGAGGGTGAAGGAGCTCGGGAAGACCAGCGCCAGGAGCGCCAGCGGCCAGGTGATCAGCTCGAGGTGGTCCTTCCAGAAGGGATAGCCGTAGTGCGGGTAGTTGTGCGGGTTGATGGTCATGTAGGGGCTCAGGTCCCCGTGGGCGATGCGCGACCAGGCCTGGTTCTCGACGGCGAAGTCGACCGTGAGGTCGAAGTGCGAGTACAGGTGCGCGCTGTAGACGATGAGGACGCCCGCCTGCACGACGCCGGCCGCGATCCCCACCCAGACCAGCCAGCGCAGCGACGTCCGCCGCCCGCCATCCTGCTCCAGATCCCCGGAAGGCCGCTCGACTTCGTCTTCCGCGGGGCGGGCCGGCGCCTCGTCGATGGTCCCGGCGGACTCGGCCTGGAGCAGATCGCTCTCGTCCGGCGTGGTCATGGAGTGGTGCGCTCACGCTCGCGAATCCGGACGGGCGCCTCCACGCGCCGAGTGTAACCAAGGCGACATGGCGCTAGGGGGGGCTACGGGGCGCAACAGGGCACTCGGGGCCGGCGGTCCGGCCGGCGACCCGGCCGGCCGCCCGGGTCAGGGGACGGTCAGGTCCCGGCCATGCCGACGACCGGCTTGTTGAGCGGTTTGCCGCCCATGGAGCCGTAGAACGGCTCGTTGTAGCTGAAGATCCCGCCGTCGCTGGCCACGAAGCGGTAGCCCGAGCCGGTCGAGTCGGACTCCATGCCGACGATCGGGGCGTTCAGGCGTATGTTGCCCGTGGACCCGTAGAACGGCACGTCGAAGGAGAAGATGCCGCCGTCGGTGGCCACTTCCCAGTAGCCGCCGGTCGACGCGTCGACCGCCATGCCCACAATCGGGGCGTTGAGCGGCTTGCCGCCCATGGAGCCGGAGAACTTCGCGTCGCCGTAGCTGAAGATCCCGCCGTCGGACGCCACCAGCCAGTAGCCGTTGCCGCTCGGCGTGGCCGCCATGCCCACGATGGGACGGTTGAGATGCAGGTTGCCGGTGCTGCCGAAGAAGCGTGCGTCGCCGAAGCTGAAGATGCCGCCGTCGGACGCCACGAGCCAGTAGCCCTGCCCGTCGCCCGTCGCCGCCATGCCGACGATGGGCGCGTTGAGCGGCGTGCCGCCCATCGACCCGAAGAAGCCCGCGTCGCCGAAGGCGAAGATGCCGCCGTCGGACGCCACCTCCCAGTACCCGCCCCCGTCGTGGGTCATGGCCGTGGCCACGACCGGCTTGTTGATGCGGTGTCCGCCCGCCGAGCCGCAGAACGGGATGTTGCCGTAGTCGAAGATGCCGCCGTCGGACGCGGAGAGCAGGTAGCCGTTGGGCCCGCCGCTCGGCGCGTTGCACGGGACCTCGAAGGGCGGCGGGGCCGGCGTGCCGGCGTCGCCGGTCAGTTGCGGGTCGTGGTGGAACTGCGGCCAGGCGCCCGACTCGTTCACGCTCGCCCCGGAGCCGGCAGTGTCGCCGATCTCCCAGTGCGTGACGATGCCGCTGTCGTTCCCGTAGTTGAAGCCTGCCCCGGTGAGCCCGATCGTCCCGTTGGGGTCGTCGGTCACCAGCGGCGAGCTCTCGTAGCCGTTGCCGGTGCCGAGCGTCGTCACCTTGGCGCCCGTGCGCCCGTCGAAGATGTCGATCCCCGACGTGGTGGGCACGATCACGTCCTGGTACCCACCGCCGGTCAGGTCGGCGGTCACCGGGGATCCGATGACCGCGCCGCTCGCCGGCGCCGACCAGACCGTGGCGCCGTTGGTGCCGTTCAGGACGTAGATGCTGCCGGTCGTGCTGCTGGTCTGGGTCCCCTCCACCACGTCGAGCTGCCCGTTGCCCTGCACGTTGGCGAGGGCCGGCGAGTCGGAGGTCTCCCCGTTGAGCGTCTGGCTCCAGGCCAGGTTGCAGCCCGTGGTGATGGCGAACACCTTGTTCGAGTCCGAGGCTCCGCTGTAGTAGCTGCCGTCACCGATGGCGATGCCCACCGCTCCGCCCGAGAGGAACTGGCCCACGGCGGGCGACGAGCTGGCGATGTTCTGGTTGGTGTTGTACTGGCACATGAGCCCGCCCGCGGGGTTGAACGTGCCCGCGTTGCCGGCGCTCGAGAGGATGCGGATGTGGCCTCCGTTGCTGTAGGTCTGGCCGTAGGCGGCGCCGGCGGTGGAGTCGCCGCCGCTGACGATCTCCGTGCCCCCGTCGGAGTAGAGGTCGGCCACCGCCGAGGTCGAGAACACCGAGTCCGCCGTGAACCAGGGGAAGCCCTCGAGCGTCGCGCCGTTGGCGGCGCCGAGCGCCAGGGCATTCTGCCCGAGCGAGCCCGCCTCCACGCCGTAGCCGCCGGCGTAGTTGCCGACGGTCAGCGATGCCGTCACGCCGTTGTTGGGCGTCGGGTCGGTTCCCGGGTTGGTCTCGCGGACGAACCACTGGTCTCCCCCGGAGGGCGAAATGGCCTGGTAACCACCCGCGGTCGGCGAGGACGTGATGCCGCTGCCGACGTAGACGGTGTCGCGGCCCCCGGCGTTGATCGGGGCCACGGAGGGCGACGAGTCGACCGCCACGCCGGCGTTGTACGGCCAGCCCGCGACGAGCGATCCTCCACTCAGGTGGAAGGCGTAGACCTCGCCGGCCCGGTCACCCACCACGACGGCGGGCGAGCCGTCGAGATTGGCCACGTTCGGCGACGAGAGGACGATCGGGCTGCCCGAGTCCACCAGGTTGGTGCTCCAGGCGAGGTTGGCCACGAAGCTGCCCGCATGCGGCACCTCGGCCGCCACGGCGGGGGCCGGGGCGAGAGGGGCTGCCTGCACGATGGCGGCGGTGACGAGGGCCAGGGAGGAGCATGCCCCTGCGCAGAGGAGAAGGCGGGGCCTCAGGGCCAGTGGTCGCACGTAGAAACCTCTCTTGTCGTTTTGCGGCCGGAGCCGGAGCCCCGCACCCGGATGCCATACCCATGCTGCCAAGGGGAGACACGCCGAAGGGGGGATGTTGAGCGTTCCCTGTCCCGGTTGTCGGCATGCAGGCACCCCGTCTTGAGCCGCCCGAACCCTCCAACGTGCGTGTGGTGGCTTCGCGGGGAGGCCCCGGACGCGCCGCAGCCGGGCCCAGAGGGCCCGGCCACGATGCCCGACACGTCCGGAAGAATACCGCCGGTCGTGCCGCAAAGACGTGCAGCGGAACTACATCATCCCGCCCATGCCGCCCATCCCGCCCATGCCGCCGCCGGCCATGGCGGCCGCCGCCGCAGCAGCGTCCACCTTCTCCGGCTTGTCGGCCACCAGGGCCTCGGTCGTGAGCAGCAGGCCGGCGATGGAGGCCGCGTTCTGCAGGGCGGAGCGGGTCACCTTGGCCGGGTCGATGATGCCGGCCTTGACCAGATCCTCGATCTCGCCCGTCGCGGCGTTGAGGCCGTGGTTGCCCTTGGCCGACTCCACCTGGTTCACCAGGACGGCGCCCTCGAGGCCGGCGTTGAAGGCGATCCACTTGAGCGGCGCCTCCAGCGAGTGCGCCACCAGGCGGGCGCCGGTGGCCTCGTCACCGCTGAGCGTGTCGGCCAGCTCAATGACGGACTTGCGGGCCCGGATGAGGGCGGTCCCACCGCCGGCCACGATGCCCTCCTCCACCGCAGCGCGGGTGGCGGACAGCGCGTCCTCAATGCGGTGCTTCTTCTCCTTGAGCTCCACCTCGGTGGCGGCCCCGACCTTGACCACGGCCACGCCGCCGGCCAGCTTGGCCAGGCGCTCCTGGAGCTTCTCGCGGTCCCAGTCCGAGTCGGTGTCGTCAATGGCACGCTTGATCTGCGCCACGCGGCCCTTCACGTCGTCCGCCGAGCCGGCACCCTCCACGATCGTGGTGTCGTCCTTGGTCACGATGACGCGCCGGGCGCTGCCCAGCAGGTCGATGGTGGCGCTCTCCAGCTTGAGGCCGATCTCCTCGCTGATGACCTGGGCGCCCGTGAGCACGGCCATGTCCTGCAGCATCTCCTTGCGGCGCTCGCCGAAGCCGGGGGCCTTGACGGCGACCGAGGTGAACGTGCCACGGATCTTGTTGACGACCAGGGTGGCCAGGGCCTCGCCCTCCACGTCCTCGGCGATGATCAGCAGCGGCTTGCCGGTCTGCATGACCTTCTCCAGCACGGGCACGAGGTCGTGCACGGCGCTGATCTTGGAGTTGTAGAAGAGGATGACGGGCTCGTCCAGAACCGCTTCCTGGCGCTCGGGGTCCGTCACGAAGTACGGCGAAAGGAAGCCCTTGTCGAACTGCATGCCCTCGGTGAGCTCGAGCTCGATCCCGAAGGTGTTGGACTCCTCGACGGTCACGGTGCCGTCCTTGCCGACCTTGTCGATGGCGTCGGCCAGCACGTCGCCGATGGCGGAGTCGGCCGCCGAGATGGAGGCCACCTGGGCGATCTCCGTCTTGCCACCGACCTCCTTGGCCTGCTTGGCGATGTTGTCGACCGCGGCCTTGACGCCCTTCTCGATGCCCTTCTTGAGCCCGGTCGGGCTGGCGCCGGCGGCCACATTGCGCAGCCCCTCGGTGATCAGCGTCTGGGCCAGCACGGTGGCGGTGGTCGTGCCGTCACCGGCCACGTCGTTGGTCTTGGTGGCGACTTCCTTGACCAGCTGGGCACCCATGTTCTCGAACGGGTCGTCCAGCTCCACCTCGCGGGCGATGGACACGCCGTCGTTGGTGATGGTCGGTGCGCCGAATTTCTTCTCGATCACCACGTTGCGGCCTTTCGGCCCCAGGGTGACCTTCACGGTGTCGGCCAGCTTGTTGACGCCGGCCTCGAGGCCGCGCCGGGCGGACTCGTCGAACTTCAGGATCTTGGGCATGACTGTGTCGAACTCCTCTCGAGTTCTCGAATCTCAGGGGGTGACTGCGGGGAGGCCGCCGCGCCGACCCGGGTTGCACCGGGGCGGCGGGCTGCCAAAGATGCGTGGCCGGACGATCAGACCAGCTTGGCCAGGACGTCCCGGCCGGAGAGGATGAGGAGGTCCTCACCCTCGACCGTGATCTCGGTGCCGCCGTACTTGGAGTAGACGACGGTGTCGCCCTTGGCGACGTCCATGGGGATGAGCTCGCCGGTGTCCTCGGAACGACGGCCCGGGCCCACGGCGATCACCTCACCCTGCTGGGGCTTCTCCTTGGCGGTGTCGGGAATGACCAGGCCAGAGGCGGTGGTCTCCTCGGACTCGCCGGGACGGACGACGATCCGGTCATCGAGGGGGTGCAGCTTCATTTGGAACGGGCCTCCTTGGCACTTATTAGCACTCTCGGGTTGCGAGTGCTAACGATAGCGGGCCTGCCGGGCACTGGCAAGGGGGAGATGGCCCCGGCCGCCTGCGAGCGGTGGCCTGCACGCGCCGGAGCGGGAATTCCGGGGTGCAGGGGCCGTGTGGTGCGGGGCCGCCCCACGTTCTCCCTCCGGGAGGGCAGCCGCCGGCCGGGTCCCTTGGGGCCCCTGGACGGGGGATGTCCATGGAGCACAGGAGGGGGCAGCAATGGCCCAGACCGGTCGAGGTCGAGCAGGCATGGAGCACTGGAGGCGCGCCCTCAGATGGACGTTCGTCGGCATCTTCGCCGCGGCGGTGGCGGGCGGGGTGCTCGGCAGCGCCACCCGGGGCTCGCTGGCCGACGCGGCCAACGAGGCACAACGCCACGTGACGACGACAGCGTCGGCGTCGGCGTCGGCGTCGGCGTCGGCCCGGAAGGGGCACGGCCCGGCGGTGTCGCCCAAGATCGCCGCCGAGGGAACGGCGGCACTCCTCCGGCTGTCGGACCTGCCGTCGGGCTGGACGTCGGGCGGCACCCCGGCCGCCCCGACCCGGGTCACGCCGTGGTCGGCGAAGCTCGCCTCGTGCGTCGGCGTCCCGGCCAAGGTCGCCGCCCTGGCGCCGACCAAGGTCAACAGCCCGGACTACACCAGCGCCGACCAGGTCGATGCGGTCGAGGACAGTGTCTCGGTCTATCCCTCCGTGGCCACCGCGCACGCGGAATACGCCGCGCTGGCGAGCAGCAAGACGACGGCCTGCATGAATCGAGTGGCCAGCACCGCGCTGCAGCAGAACATGCAGAAGGAGGCGGGGACCACCACCACGGTCGGCGTCGTGAGCTTCGCCGCGCTGCCCGCCGGAGCCGCTGCGCTCCACCTGACCGGCTTCACCGTCACCATTCCGATCGCCCGGGGCGGACGCGTGCTGACGGTCACGAGCACACAGGTCGACTTCGTCTCCGGCGCGCTGCTGCACCAGGTCACGTTCAACGGCAACGGGGCGGCCTTCCCGGCGCCCCTGGAGGAGCAGCTGTTGTCGACGATGCAGGCCACGCACTGACGGCGGAGGCGGCGGGCGGCGGCGTACCAGCTGCCGTGACGGGACCACGTAGCGTGTGCATCCGGTGCTTCGAGGTCATGAAATGAGGCGGCGGCCGACCGCAGCGTGGCGCAGCAGCATCGCCGTGGGGTCGACGATGCTGCTCGCGCTGACGTCGGCCGTGCTGGGGTCCGTGGCGACCGCGGCGGGAGCGGGCGCCAGTCCCACCACGCTGGCCCAGGCTCGCAAGGACCTGTTGACGCTCGCCGACATGCCGGCCGGATGGACCTCGACCAAGAACCCGAACACGGGCACCAACTCCCTAGGGGACGCGCAGCTGGCTCACTGCATCGGGGTCGCCACCTCGCTGGTCTCGGAGAACCCGCCGTCGGTCAACAGCCGCCAATTCCAGAACACCCAGGGCACCCTGCTGGTGGGCGACAACGTCACGGTCTTCCCGTCGGCCACGAACGCAGCAGCGGAGTACGCATTGGCCCACAACCCGAAGCTCGCCGGCTGCATGACCACCGTGGCGTCGGGACCGCTCAAGACCAAGCTGTTCGGCAAGCCCCCGAAGGGCACGACGATCGGCACCCCGCTCGTCTCGCCGGTCGCCCCCTCGGCGTTCGGCACCGGCGTCGCCGGCTACGCCATGAGCGTCCCGGTCACCGCCCAGGGGGTGACGCTCAACGTGACCGTCACCCAGCTCGTCACGGTGAAGGGGCGCCTGGGCCACCAGGTCACCTTCACCTCGGTGGGCGCCCCGTTCTCCATGGCGCTGCAGCGCCAGATCATGGCGGTGGCGGCCAAGCGGCTCTGAGCGCACACGCAGCGCTCGCTACGCTCCCGGGCGACCCCGGCGACCCCGGCGAGCCCGGGGGGCCCGGCGAACCGGGCGACCCGGGCGACCCCGAAGCGAACCGAAGGAACCGAAGGAACCGAAGGGATGGTCCATGGCGCCAGCCGACCCGAAGAGTGAGCCTGCCGACCGCTGGTGGCACGGCGGCGTCTTCTACCAGATCTACCCACGCTCCTACGCCGACTCGAACGGGGACGGCGTCGGCGACCTGCCCGGCATCGTGTCCAAGCTCGACCACCTGGCGCGCCTGGGCATCACGGGCGTGTGGCTGTCCCCCGTGACCTGCTCGCCCAACCGCGACTGGGGCTACGACGTGTCGGACTATCGCGACATCGACCCGTCGTTCGGCACCCTCGACGACCTGGACCGCCTGGTGCGCGAGGCGGCGGCACGGGGCATCCGCATCCTCATGGACCTGGTGCCCAACCACACCAGCGACCAGCACCCCTGGTTCGTCGACGCGCTGAGCGGGCGGGACTCGGCGCACCGCGACTACTACGTCTGGGCCGACCCCAAGCCCGACGGGGGCCTGCCGAACAACTGGGCGAGCATCTTCGGCGGCCCGGCCTGGCACTTCGACGAGGCCAGTGGCCAGTACTACCTCCACAACTTCGAGGCGCAGCAGCCGGACCTCAACTGGTGGAACGAAGAGGTGCGGCGTGAGTTCGACGACATTGTGCGCTTCTGGTGGGACCGCGGCGTGGCCGGCTTTCGCATCGACGTGTGCAACATGATGATCAAGGACAAGGAGCTGCGCGACAACCCGCCGGCCACCGCGGACGACCCGCTCGACCAGCAGTTCATGGGCTTCCGGGCCGTGTACAACACGGATCGGCCCGAGGCGCACGACATCCTGCGGCGCTGGCGCACCATTGCAGACAGCTACGAGCCTGAGCGACTTCTCATCGGCGAGACCAACGTGGAGAAGCTGCCCGTCCTCATGGAGTTCTACGGCGACGGGCACAACGAGCTGCACGGCGGCTTCAACTTCGTCTTCATCAACGCACCGCTGGAGGCCGATGCGCTGCGCGCTGTGGTCGAGGAGACCGAGGCCCTGCTGCCCGCGGGGGCCTGGCCCATCTGGACCGCATCCAACCACGACGTGTCGCGTCTGGCCACGCGCTGGGCCGATGGGCGACCCGGCCAAGGTCAAGCTGGCGCTGCTCCTTCTGCTGACCCTGCGCGGCACGCCCTTTCTCTACGCCGGCGATGAGATCGGGCTCGTCGACGGACCAGTGGAGCGCGAGGACGTCCTCGATGCCGTGGGCGCGCGCTTCTGGCCCTACTACAAGGGCCGCGACGCCGAGCGCACCCCCATGCCCTGGAACGGCGAGCCCGGTGGCGGGTTCACGCAGGCGGGCGTGCGCCCCTGGCTCCCCATGGCCGACCCGGCGGAATGCAACGTGGCCGACCAGGACGGCGATCCTGCGTCCGTGCTCGAGCTGTGTCGCCGCACCATCGCGGCGCGCCAGGCCAACGAGGACCTGGCTGTCGGCTCGTACCGGTCGCTCCCCTCGCCGGCGGGAACGTGGGCCTACCGGCGCGGTGGCGATCAGGGCGCCACGGTGCTGCTCAACATGTCCAGCGAGACCGTGTCGTTCGGCGACGTCAGCGGGACGGTGCTGGTGAGCACCGAGCACGGACTCGAGGGAGCGGTCGTCGACGAGGCCCTGGCCCTCCCACCCTGGGGTGGCGCCGTGGTGACACCGGCGCAGTGAGCGGGGCGGGGACGGCGGCCCAGACGGGATCAGCGGGCGCGATCCAGCGGCCGCGTCGCTTCGTCCTGTGCACGACTCCGGCCCAGGGCCATACGGCGCCCCTGGTGGCCGTCGCCGGCCGGCTCGTGGACGAAGGCAATGAGGTCGTGTTCTTCACGACTGAGCACTACCGCGCCACGGTCGAGGCGACGGGGTCGCGCTTCGTGCCCTTCGGAGCCGAGTACGACGCCCACGACCTCATGGTGGCCAACCCCGAGCGCGAGTCGTCCTCCAAGCGCGGTGTACGGGGCGTCAAGGACGACCTGCGCCGCATCTTCATCGGCCCGGTGCCCGGGCAGTGCCGCGACCTGCGCGCCATCCTCGACGGCTTCGAGGCCGACTGCGTCGTCGTCGACTCCATGTTCCTCGGCGCCCTGCCGCTGGCGCTGGGTCCGCGGTCCGAGCGCCCGGCACTGGCCTGCATCGGCGTCATGCCGTACTCGGCGAGCAGCCGGGACACCGCGCCGTTCGGCGTGGCCTTCCAGCCCGGCACCGATCCGCTGCGCCGTGTGCGCAACATGGCCATGAACTGGGCCACCGAGCGCGTCGCGCTGGCCGACATACAGCGCTTCGCCCGCCATCGGCTGGCCGAGGCCGGGGTGACCGGGGGATTCCCGGGCTACTTCATCGACCTCCAGCCCAAGGTGGTCGACACCTACCTGCAGGCGACGGTGGCCGGCTTCGAGTACCCGCGTTCGGACCTCGCCCCCTCCGTGCGCTTCGTCGGTCCGATACTGGCCCCGCCCGCGCGGTCGTTCGAGGAGCCGCCGTGGTGGGGCGAGCTCGGGCACGGGCGGCCGGTCGTCCACGTCACCCAGGGCACGCTCGACAACGCCGACCTGGGCCGTCTGCTGTTGGTGGCGGCCCGGGCCCTGGCGGGCGAGGAGATGCTCGTCATCGCCACCACCGGCGGGCCCGACCCCGAACCTCTGCGCCGTGGGCTCCCCCCGAACGTGCGCCTCGAACGCTTCGTCCCCCACGACCTCCTCCTCCCCCACGTCGACGTCATGGTGACCAACGGGGGCTACGGCGGCGTGCAACAGGCCCTGGCCAACGGCGTCCCTCTCGTCGTCGCCGGCGACAGCGAGGACAAGCCGGAGGTGGCCGCTCGCATCCAGTGGTCGGGGACCGGCGTCAACCTCCACACCGGGAAACCTTCGCCGGCCATGGTGGCGCGGGCGGTGCGGCGCGTGCTCACGCGGGGCTCCTACCGGCGGCGGGCGCAGGCGCTCAAGGTCGAGATCGCCGCCACCGACCCGCTCGGCGCCATCAGCGATGCGCTGGCCGAGGCGTGCGCGGCGAACGACGCCGTCCGTCGGGCCGAGACCGTCTGACCCCGAGGCGCCGCCATTGGAGCAGAGCCGCTCCGGTAGGGCCGGTTACAGTCGACGACATGCAGGCCGAGTCCAGGTCCGGCCGTTTGCGCTGGCAGCGAGGGAACCGGACTCCCCCCCTTCCCGAATCGTTCCCCGAATCAGGGCTGCTCGAGGACCTCCCGGCCCGCGAGCTGCACCGGGGGCTGTTCCACCTGCTCTTCGGCCGGGAGCCCTCACCCGACGACCCCTTCGTCGCCGAGCTCGAGGCGGGCACGAAGAGCCCGCGCCAGCTCATGGAGTGGCTGATCCACTCGGCGGAATGGAGCCACTCGGCGCCCATGACGGAGTTCGGGCCGTCGCTGCACTACGGGCGCGGCGTGTTCATCCGCAGCCTGCCGAGGGCACGCCGCATCCTCGACATCGGCGGCGTCGCGCTCGGCGTCCCCTACGGCGCGCTCGTGCTGATGGGCTATCCGTACACGTTCGAGGAGATCGTCATCGTCGACCTGCCGAGCGAGGACCGCCACGAGCTGTACCAGGACGGTCAGACACAGACCACGGTCGATGTGGCGGGGGGACGGGTCGCCTACCGCTACCACTCCATGACCGACCTCAGCAGCTATCCGTCGGCATCGTTCGACATGGTCTACAGCGGCGAGAGCATCGAGCACATCACGCGCAGCGAGGCCGAACAGGTGCTGGCGGAGGCCCGACGCGTGCTCAAGCCGGGGGGCGTGCTGGCGCTCGACACGCCGAACGCCAACCTGACCCGGCTGCAGCAGGACGCCTTCATCGACCCCGACCACAAGTACGAGTACCGACATGGCGAAATGGCCGCCATGTTCCGCGGCAACGGCTTCGTGATCGAACGGGCCGAAGGAATCAACTACGGCGGTGACTCCGTCGCCCGTGGCGTCTTCGATCCCACCGAGCTCGCCACCAAGCGCGGCGTCTTCGACGACATCGAGAACTGCTACCTGCTCGCCTACGTGTGCCGCAAGCCGCATCACCCCACGGTCGGGACGTCACTCGAGCGGGCCTGGTGGAGCGTCGCCGGGACCCAGGCCACGCCACGGCGGGCGCTCGGCCGGGCGCGCCGCACGCTCGGCAGCTGACGTCCTACCGATTGACGGGGGACATGTCGGCGTAACGATCCCCTTTGGCGGGGGCGACCGTGTCCAGCACGGCAAGGTCTTCCTCGGTCAGCTCGACGTCGAGCGCGCCGACGTTCTCCTCCAGGTAGGTGCGGCGCTTGGTGCCGGGGATCGGGGCGACGTCGCGTCCGGCCGCGTGCACGAAGGCCAGCGCGACCTGCCCGGGAGTGCACCCCTTGGCCGAGGCGAGCTGGTCGATGACCTCCACGATGGCCACGTTGTCCGCCAGGTTGTCGCCCTGGAAGCGCGGCTGGTAGCGCCGGAAGTCGCTCTCGTCCAGGTCGTCGATGGAGCGCAGGGCCCCGGTGAGGAAGCCGCGGCCGAGCGGGCTGTAGGGCACGAAGCCGATGCCGAGCTCGCGCAGTGTGGGCAGGATCTCCTCTTCGGGGTCACGCGACCAGACCGAGTACTCGGTCTGCAGGGCGGAGATGGGGTGCACGGCATGGGCCCGCCGGATGGTGGCCGGCGCCGCCTCGGACAGTCCGAGGAAGCGGACCTTGCCCTGCGCCACCAGTTCGCCCATGGCCCCCACCGTCTCCTCAATGGGCGTGTCCGGGTCGACACGGTGCTGGTAGTAGAGGTCGATGTGGTCGATGCCCAGCCGCTGCAACGAGGCGTCGCAGGACCGGTGCACGTACTCGGGGCGGCCGTTGATCGCCCTCTTGGTCGGGTCGTCGGGGTCGCGCACGATGCCGAACTTGGTGGCGATGACGGCCTCGTCACGTCGCCCGGCCAGCGCCTGGCCGACGAGCACCTCGTTGGTGAACGGCCCGTACATGTCGGACGTGTCGAAGAAGGTGACCCCGAGCTCCAGGGCGCGGTGGATGGTGGCGGTGGACTCGGCGTCGTCGACAGGACCGTAGAAGTCCGACATCCCCATGCACCCCAGCCCCTGGCGGGAGGCCATGAGGCCCTGCGTTCCGAGCGCGATCGTTTCCATGGCCATCTGGCTCCTCTCGTCATGACCACCGGGTGCCGGTCGAGCCCACCCTACGGCGGCGGTCACCGACGTGACGCAACCGGCCGGCTACCAGCTGCGGCCGTGCTCCACCCGCTGGCCCGTGGCCGCCAGCTCCTCGAGGCGCAACGCGTACTCCTCCGAGTCGATGTCGTAGACCCACATGACGAGCGCGTCCTGTCCGGTCACCGGGTAGTAGTGCTTGCGCACCGCGACGGGGGCGAACCCGAACCGCCGGTACAGCGCCTGGGCCGGCTCGTTGTTGGCCGCCACCTCGAGTGAGATGTGCTTGACGCCGCCGGCGCGCAGCGTGTGGATGCCATCGACGATCATGGTGGTGGCCACGCCGGTGCGCTGGAACGTGGGTGCGGTGGCGATGGTGGTCATGTGCGCCTCGTCGTCGAGCATCATGAAGCCGATGTAGCCGGCCATCTCCTCGCCGTCCCAGACGGCGCGATAGAGCCGGCCCTTGCGCAGCGCCAGCTCGGAGTTGAACACGGCGACCGACCACGGCTCGGGGAAGACCTTGCTCTCGATCCGGAGCACGTGGCGAAGGTCCCGTCGCTTGAGCTTCTCAATGCGCAGCGTCACGTCGCCACGTCCTCAGGACCGCACGGCGCGGTCGAAGTTGCTCGTGGCGTCCGCCTCACGCATGTACAGAGGAACGACCGAGGCGGGCGGAACTGGCGGTTCCCCCGCTTGCAGCCGGGCGCGGGCCAGGTCGAGCAGAGCGCCCGGTGGCGGGAAGGCAAGGCCGGGCGCCCACGGGTCCACCCCGGGAACGTCCCGCAGCACGTCGGCGTACCGCATTGCGCCGTCGCCCACGGCGTGCACCGGCTCACCGGCGAACTCCCCCAGCGCGGCCGCCAGGTCCTCCGGCGCGTACAGCGCGACGCCCAGCCGCACGTCGTGGACGGCCGGCAACGGTCCGGGGACGTCGATCTCGTGGACCGCCGCGAAGACCTCGCCGCGCCGGGCGTCGACGCAGGCCAGCACCAGGCCCCGCAGCCCGGCCGCGGCGGCGCCGCACGTCAGGATGTCGAGGCTGGTCGCCCCGACGACCCCGATGCCCAACGACTGCGCCAGCCCCTTCGCCGCGGCCACCCCGACGCGCAGGCCGGTGAAGAGACCGGGTCCGATGTCGACCGCCACGACGCCCAGGTCGCCCGGGACCAGATCGAGCTGCGCCAGCAGGTGTTCCAACGCGGGCGTCAGCGTCTCCACGTGCCGCCGCCGTCCCGTCAGGGTCAACTCGGCCTGCACGCCGGCGGCGGTCCGCACGGCCACCCCGACGGTCTCGGTGGCCGTCTCGATCGCCACCATGGCACCCGACACGTCGCCCCCGCTCACGTCGTCGCCGGCGTGCACAGTGCCGCCACCGCGTCCGAGCGTCCCTCCCAGCGGCCGCGGCCCACCAGGGTGAGCACGCGTCGCTCGGGCGCCCCCTCGGGGTCGGGGACGGCGATCGTCACCTCGAGCGCGCTGTCACCGAGCGCCGGGGCCGCCAGCTCGCCCCACTCGACCACCACCACCGCGTCCTCTTCGACCAGCTCGGCCAGGGCCAGGTCGGCCACCTCGTCCACTGAGCCGGTCCGGTAGACGTCGGCGTGGATGAGCAGCCCGACCGGGCTGCCCTCGCCGCAGCTGTACTGGCGCACCAGCGCGAAGGTCGGGCTGGTCACCGGGCCCGCCACTCCCAGGGCGGCGGCGAAGCCCTGGGCGAAGACGGTCTTGCCGGCGCCGAGGTCCCCCACCAGCAGCACGACGTCGCCGGGCCGGCACAGCTCCGCCAGGCGCCCGGCCAGCGCCCTGGTGGCGTCGGGTGACGCGCTCGCCCAGGTGAGGGGCCAGCTCACGACGGCCTCGCGCCCATGAGACGCTTGGCCCGGATGAAGTCGGCCCGCATCTCGGCCATGGCCTCCCCGCCCGCCCGCAGGACGTAGGCCGGGTGGTACGTCGGGACCACGTTGGCCCGCCCCCTCTCGAAGACCTGTCCGCGCAGCTCCCGGATCCCCTTGGTCGTCTCGAGCAGCAGCTTGGTGGCGAAGTTCCCCAACGTGATGATGACGCGGGGGTCGATGAGCTCGATCTGCTCGGTCAGGTAGGGCCGGCACGCCTCGATCTCCTTGGGCGCCGGGTCCCGGTTCTGCGGCGGGCGGCACTTGACCACATTGGCGATGTAGCACTCGGCCCTCGTCAGTCCGACCTCCTCCCACATGAGACGGTCGAGCAGCTTCCCCGAACGCCCGACGAAGGGCTCGCCGGCCAGGTCCTCCTCCCGGCCCGGTCCCTCGCCCACGAAGAGCAGGTCGGCCGTCGGCGACCCGACGCCGAAGACCACCTGCGTACGGCCCTTGGCCAACGGACACAGGGTGCAGGTGGACGCGGTCACCCGCAGCCGCTCCAGCGCGGTGGCGCCGGCCTCAGGCACCGGGAACGTCGGGACGGTTGACCAGGATCCGTGGCATGCGGGGCCCGATGCCGCACACCACCTCGTAGCTGATCGTCCCGGCCATGGCGGCCCAGTCGTCCGCCGTGATCTCCTCGTCGCCCTGCCGGCCCAACAGGACGACCTCGTCGCCGGGGCGCACCGAGGCATCATCGCCGCAGTCGACCACGAGCTGGTCCATCGTCACCATGCCGGCCAGCGGTCGGCGGGTGCCGCCGATCAGGACTTCGAAGCCGCCGGCAAAGAGGACGCGGGGCACGCCGTCGGCGTAGCCGATGGGGACCGTGGCCACGAGCGAGCGCGTCGGCAGCGGGCGCAGCCTGCCGTAGGAGGGGCGCTCCCCCGCCTCAAGGACGCGGACCGCCACCACACGCGCCTTGAGCGCCATGGCCGGGCGGAGGTGCTCGCCGCCGGACTGGGCGTCGAAGGCGTCGCGCACGGGTCGTCCGGGCAGGTAGCCGTAGAGGCCGATGCCGCAGCGCACCATGCCGTGGCGCGCCTCGGGGAAGGCGATGGCACCTGCGGTGTTGGCGGCGTGCAGCAGCGGCGCCCGGATCCCGGCCTCGGCCAGGTCGGCCACGAGGCGGTCGAAGAAGGCGAGCTGGCCCTCCGTGTAGGCGTGGTCTTCCGCCCCGCCGTCTGCCACAGGCAGATGGGTCCAGACGCCCTCGAGCCGCAGGGACGGCTCGGCCACCACGGCGCCAGCAATGGCGCGCAGGTCCTCGGGTGCCGTCCCGACCCGGTGCATCCCGGTGTCGACCTTGACGTGGACGCCGACCGGGCGGCCCGCCGTCGCGGCGGCCGCGCTGAAGGCGGCGATGCCCGCCTCGGAGTACAGCGTCGGGGTCAGACCGTACGACAGTGCCGTGGCGGCGGCGGCGGGATCGCACTCGGACAGGAGCAACACCGGCGCCGTGACGCCGTGCTCGCGCAGCTCCACACCCTCGTCGACCAGCGCCACGGCGAGCCGCCCGGCGCCGCCCGCCAGCGCGGCCCGGGCCACCGCCGGTCCGCCGTGGCCGTAGCCGTGCGCCTTGACCACCGCGCAGAGCTCCGCCGGCGCGGCCAGGCGGGAGAGCACCGCCGCGTTGTGGGCAACGGCGGCCAGGTCGATCTCGGCCCACGCCGGGCGCGAGCGCCCCTGCGCCATCGTCACGGCCGCGTCGTCGGGAAGCACGAGCGGGGCGGGCGCGCCCTCAGTCATCGGCCTCCTCCGGATCTCCGAGTTCGGAGAGCAGGACGGCCAGCAGGTCTGGGAGGTCGCCGGCGACCAGGCCCTGCGAGGGACCGAGCGAGGCGGCGCGCCCGTGCACGTGCGCGGCGATCGCCGCCGCCTCCAGCGCGGGCAGCCCGCGGGCGCAGAAGGCACCGATGATGCCCGAGAGCACGTCGCCGCTCCCCGCGGTGGCCAACGAGGGCACGCCCGCCGCCGCCAGGAGCACGTCGGGGGCCGAGCCGTCGGGCGCCGCCACTGCGGTCAGCGGCCCCTTCAAGAGCACGATGGCACCGGTCGCCCGGGCCAGGGCACGCGCCGCCGCCAGGCGGTCGTCACCGGGGGTGGAGCCGTTGAGTCGCGCGTACTCGCCGTCGTGGGGCGTCAGGATGCTCGGCGCGCCGCGCTTCTCGATGAGCACGCGCGCCGCCGCCGCACCGCCGAGCGCGCGCAGCGCGTCGGCGTCGATCACCAGCGGGACGGGCACGGCGGCGATGACCTCCCTGATGGCGCCGGCGGTGGCTTCGCCGGTCCCGAGCCCGGGTCCCAGCACCACCGCCTTGCACTTGGCGGTGGCCTCCAGGAAGGGGGCGGCCCAGCCGTGGTCGGGCAGGTGCATGCGCACCGCCTCGGTCGGCCACGCCGCGACGGGGTTCCCCGGCGAGCCCAGGCGGATCATGCCGGCGCCGGCGGCCATGGCGCCGCGCGTGGAGAGAATGGCCGCACCCTCCATGCCGGGCGAGCCGGCCGCCACGCCGACTGCGGTCGTCCACTTGTTGACCTGGCGGGGACGGGCCGGCACCAGCGTGACGTCCGCGTCCTCCACCAGCAGCGCCTGCGGTGTGGGGAACCCGATCCCGATGTCGGCCACCTCCACCGTCCCGCTGCACACGGCACCAGCGCCCTGGAGCAGCCCGGGCTTGAGCGCCGCGAAGGTCACTGTCCGGTCGGCCTGCACCGCGGTGCCGGGGGCCGCACCGCTGTCGGCGTCGACGCCCGAGGGGATGTCGACGGCCAGCACCAGGGCGCCCGGCGGAAGGCCCGGCGCGTCGTACGAGCCGCGGAACCCCGTCCCGTAGGCCCCGTCGATCACGAGGTCGCACTGCGGCAAGAGGTCCCCGCCCCCCACGTCGGCGGCGTCGACCACCTCTACCCGGGCCCCCCGGCGGGCCAGGAATGCCGCCGCCACCCGCCCGTCAGCGCCGTTGCTGCCCTTGCCCGCCACCACCACGACGCGCCGGCCGTAGGCGCCGCCGAGCAGCCGTAGGGCGGCGTGGCCCGCCGCGGTGCCGGCGCGCGCCACCAGGGTCTCGTGCGAGACGGTGACCAGCGCAGCGGCGTCGGCCGCCCGCATTTCGTCGCGGGTCAGGACGGCGCGCACGAGACCTGTTCCGCCACGACGAAGGCGATCGCCACGCCGTCGGTGTGGGTGAGCGAGAGATGGAAGGCGCCCGCGCCGCGCGTGCCGGCCAGCTCGGCGGCCGTGCCGTGCAGGCGCAGGTAGGGCGCGTTGCGGGTGGCGCCCGCGCCGGTGGTGCGGCACACCTCGACGTCGGTGAGAGCGAAGCCCCCGATGCCGGTGCCGAGCGCCTTCATGACGGCCTCCTTGGCGGCGAAGCGCGCCGCCAGGCTCTGGGCTGCGTCGGCGGAGCCGCCCACGTCCGCGCGCTCGTCGTCGGTGAAGCAGCGCCGGACGAACGAGGGTCGGCGGTCGAGCACCCGCCGGAAACGGGCCACATCGACGGCGTCGACCCCCACGCCGACGATGGCCCCGGCGGCGCCGATCACTCGACGGTCACCGTCTTGGCCAGGTTCCGCGGCCGGTCGGGGTCGTGCCCGTGCAGGCGGGCCAGCCGGTAGGCCAGCTGCTGCAGCGGCACCACGCCGACGACGGGCGAGAGCAGCGGCGCCGTCGGCGGCACCCACAGCACGTGGTCCGCCACCGCGGCCGATTCCTCGTCGCCGTCCTCGGCCAGCAGCACGACGGTGGCGCCGCGGGCGCGCACCTCGGCGATGTTGGACAGCATCTTCTCCCACAGCGGGTTGCGCGTGGCGATGCCCACCACGACGGCGCCCGGCTCAATGAGGGCGATCGGCCCGTGCTTGAGCTCGCCCGCCGGGTAGCCCTCGGCGCGCAGGTAGGCCAGCTCCTTCAGCTTCAGCGCGCCTTCGAGCGCCACCGGGAAGCCCACGTGGCGCCCGAGGAAGAAGAAGTCGCGGGCGTCGGTCAGCTTGGCCGCCACGTCGTCGACGTCACCCGCCCGCTCCAGGGTCCGGGCCACCAGGCGGGGCAGATCCTCCATGGCATTCATGGTCTCGTTGATCTCGGCCGCCGGAAGGGCGCCGAGCAACTGGGCCAGGTACAGCCCCAGCACCTCGAGCGCCACAATCTGGGCCAGGTGGCACTTGGTCGACGCCACGCCGATTTCGGGCCCGGCCCGGGTGTAGAGGACGCCGTCGGCGGCGCGCGCCATCGAGGAGTCCACCACGTTGGAGACGACGAGGACCTTGGCGCCGAGGCGCGCCGCCTCGCGCACGGCCTCGGACGTGTCGAGCGTCTCGCCCGACTGCGACACCCCGACGCAGAGCGTCCGCTCGTTCAGGACCGGGTCGCGGTAGCGGAACTCGCTCGCGATATCCACCTCTGTGGGCAGCTTGACCCAGTGCTCAATGGCGTACTTGGCCACCAGCGCGGCGTGATAGCTCGAGCCGCACGCCACGATGAACACCTTGTCGATGGCACGCAGGTCGTCGACGCTCAGCCGCATCTCGTCGAGGATGAGCTCGCCGCCGGGCCCGCGGCGGTCGAGCAGCGTGTCGGCGACCGCCTGCGGCTGCTCGCTGATCTCCTTGGACATGTAGTCCTCGAAGCCGCCCTTCTGCGCCGCCTCGAGGTCCCAGGTGATGGTCAGCTGCTCGGGCTCGACCGGCGTGCCGTCCAGCGTGGTGACGGCCAGCGCGCCCGGCGTCAGGACGGCGACCTCGTCGTCGGCCAGCGCGAAGACGCGGCGGGTGTGGCCGATGAGCGCCGGGATGTCGGAAGCGAGGTAGGCGATGCCGTCCTGCAGCCCGAGCACCAGCGGCGTCTTGCGCCGGGCCGCCACGATGGTGTCGGGCTCGTCGGCCGAGACGACCGCGATGGAGAACGAGCCGCGCAGGCGGGGCAGGACGGCACGGGTCGCCTCGGCCAGGCCGACGGGGCGGTCCGACCCCGACCCCGACCCCGACCCCGAGCCGGCCATCTCCTGTTCGATCAGGTGCGCCAGCACCTCGGTGTCGGTGGCGGACACCATCGTGTGCCCGGACGCTTCGAGCTCGGCCCGCAGCTCGGCGTGGTTCTCAATGATCCCGTTGTGGATCAGGGCCAGCCGGCCGGTGCAGTCGACATGGGGGTGGGCGTTCTCGGCGGTCGGCCCGCCGTGGGTGGCCCAGCGGGTGTGCCCGATGGCGGCGGCATGCCCGGTGGGCGCGTCCGCCGTCAGCTCACCCAGCTCGACGATGGAGCTGGTGCCGTCGGCCGCCCGGGCCCGCCACACGGTGTCGGTGCCGTCGGGTCCCTCGACCACCATGGCCACACCGGCGGAGTCGTAGCCCCGGTACTCGAGCTGGCGCAGGGCCCCGAGCAGGATCGGGATGGCATCGGCCTCTCCGGTGACGCCGATGATGCCGCACATAGTTCCCCCAGGCTACCTGGGCGCCTGTGGCTCGATCTGCCCCAGGGCGGCCTGCACGACGGCGGCGAGCTGCGCCGCCACGGCGTCGGCCTGGGCCTCCACCCGCGCCTCGACCATCACGCGCACGAGCGGCTCCGTTCCGCTCGGCCGCAGGAGGACACGGCCCTCGTGACCGAGCTCGGCCTCCGCCTTCACCACCGCCTCCCAGACCTCGGCGCTGTCGGCCAGGCGCTCGGGCTGCGGGATGGGGACGTTGACGAGGCGCTGCGGCACCCGCTCGACCAGCCCGGCCGCCATGTCGGCCAGGGACCGGCCGGCGCGCTGGACCAGGTCGGCGAGCGCCATCCCGGTCAGGATGCCGTCGCCGGTGGTCGAGCGCGCCCGGAAGATGATGTGGCCCGACTGCTCGCCGCCCAGGCTGAGGCCGTCGGCGTCGAGCGCGGCCAGCACGTGGCGGTCGCCCACGTCGGTCTCGCGCACGCCGATGCCGCGGGCCTCCATGGCCAGCCGGAAGCCGAGGTTGGTCATGACGGTGACGGCCACCGTGTTGCCGGCGAGGTCGCCCCGCTCGGCCAGGTCGAAGGCGAAGAGCGCCAGCAGCACGTCCCCGTCGACGATGGTGCCGTCGGAGTCGACCGCAATGACCCGGTCGGCGTCGCCGTCGAAGGCCAGCCCGAGGTCGGCCGCCTGGGCCACGACGGCCTGCGCCAGCTCGCCGGGGTCGGTCGAGCCGCACCGGTCGTTGATGTTCGCCCCGTCGGGCTGGTCGTGCAGCGCGGTGACCGTGGCCCCGCACTCGGCCAAGACCGCCGGCGCGATCGCCGAGGCGGCTCCGTTGGCGCAGTCGAGGACGATGCGCATGCCGTCGAGGCGCCGACCCTCCAGCGTGCCCACCAGGTGCGCCCGGTAGAGGGCGACGGCGTCGGGGTCGGCGCTGATCCGGCCCACGCCGTGCCCGGTCGGGCGGCGGGGCGGTCGGTCCGGGTCGGCCAGTATGGCGTCGAGCTCGCGCTCGATCTCACCTTCCACCTCGACCGGCAGCTTCGTCCCCAACAGGCTGAAGAGCTTGATCCCGTTGTCGGCGAAGGGGTTGTGCGAGGCCGAGATGACGGCGCCGGGCGCCTGGCGCGCCTCGGCCACCGCGGCCACGCCCGGCGTCGGCAGCACGCCGAGGTCGACGACGTCGGCACCCTCGGCGGCCAGGCCGGCCGAGAAGGCGGCCTGCAGGAGCGGCCCCGAGCGGCGGGTGTCGCGGCCCACGACGAAGGTCGGGGCGGGGAGGACGCGGGCGGCGGCGCGCCCGAGGGCCAGCGCCAGCTCGGGTGTCAGCTCCTCGTTCGCAACCCCGCGCACACCGTCGGTGCCGAAGCGGGTCGGCGCCATGCCTACCGCTTGGAGTACTGCGGCGCCTTGCGGGCCTTCTTCAGGCCGTACTTCTTGGATTCCTTCTCGCGGGCGTCGCGGGTGAGAAGGCCGGAGCGCTTGAGGGCGCCCCGCAGTTCGGGGTCGACCTCAATGAGGCTGCGCGCGATCCCGAGGCGCATGGCACCGGCCTGCCCCGAGATACCGCCCCCGTCGATGGTGGCGTCGATGTCGTAGGACTCCGCCGTGTTGGTGACCCGCAGCGGCTCGGTCACCAGCATCCGGTGGGTGGCGGAGGTGAAGTAGCGCTCAATGGGGAGCTTGTTCACCGTGATGGCGCCCTGGCCGGGGCGGAAGCGCACGCGCGCCACCGCCTGCTTGCGGCGTCCGGTGGTCTGACTCAGTGGTGCGGGCATTGCGAGGGTGGTTCCTTCCTGAAACGTTCAGCGTTCGCCTGGTGCGCGGGCTCAGCCGGCGCGACGGGCCTGTGGCAGTTCGAGTGTCTCGGGCTTCTGGGCGGCGTGCGGGTGCTCGGGGCCGGCATAGACCTGCAGCTTGCCGAGCATCTGGCGGCCGAGCGTGTTCTTGGGGAGCATGCCGCGCACCGAGCGGCGGATGAGCTCGGCCGGCTTCTCCTCGAGCAGCTCGGCGTAGCTCGTCGAGCGCAGGCCGCCCGGGTAGCCGCTGTGGCGGTAGGCCATCTTGGCGTCGGCCTTGTTCGACGTGAGGATCACCTTGTCCGCGTTGACCACGATCACGTGGTCGCCGGTGTCGACGTGCGGAGCGAAGTAGGGGCGGTGCTTGCCGCGCAGGATCGCCGCGACGGAGGAGGCCAGGCGCCCGAGGACGAGGCCGTCGGCGTCGACGACGTACCAGGTCCTTTGGATCTCGGTGACCTTCGGTGAAAATGTGCGCACAAGACCGATCTTTCGCATCCGCGTGGTGGGCGAGACTGCCTCCGGACCAGGGTCCCGGGGCGGGCTCAACGGTCCCGGGGGTCCCGAGAGCCGACGTACCAGGATAGGGCCCCTGGCAGAGGGGGGCAAGCCGCCGGGTCCGGCCGCCGGGCCGGGCTCAGGCGGACGGGCCGCCGTCCTCCGGTCCGTAGGCCACCGAGACCAGGCACAACCCGTGGGCCGGGGCGGGATCGGGCATGCGGTGGCGGGAGACGGCCCGCAGGCGCTCCATCAGGCCGGCGGCGTTCTCCCGGCCCCGCCCCACCTCGACCAGGCTCCCGACCAGGGAGCGGACCATCTGGTGGCAGAAGGAGGCGGCGGTGATCTCGAAGCGGAGGAGCCGGGTCTGCCCGGTGCCGCCATCGGCGTCGGTGGCCTCGGGCCCCCGGTCGATGCTCCAGCGGGCCGTCGTCACCCGGCGGACGAGGGGCCGGCCGGGGTCGCTCCCCACCGGCCGGCGGCAGAACGATCGGAAGTCGTGGGTCCCGAGGAGGACGTCCGAGGCGGTCCGCATGGAGCCCAGGTCGAGCGGGTCGCGGACGTGCCAGGACACCGACGCCAGCAACGGGTCCGGCGCCGGGGCGCTCCAGACGAGGTAGCGGTACGACCGGGCGGTGGCCGACCGGCGGGCGTCGAACTCGGGGGTGACGGCGTCGGCCCGGCGCACGACGATCTCGGGGGCCAGCTGGCGGTTGAGGGCACGGGCGAACCGGACGCCGTCGTAGGCGAAGGCGGCGGGAAGGTCGACGTGGACCACCTGTCCCCGGGCGTGCACACCGGCGTCGGTGCGGCCGGCGCAGGTGATGACCGGGGCCTCGTCCAGGCGGGCCGTCCGCCCGATCGCCTGGCGCAGCGCGCCGGCCACCGTCGGGACCTCGGGTTGGGCGGCGAAGCCCCGGAAGGCCGCACCGTCGTAGGCGATCAGGAGCCTCCAGCGCTGCAAGGCAGCGCCGGCGGGGTCCTCCACCCCTAGACGAACTCGATCCGCGCCATCGGCGCGTTGTCACCCGGACGCGGGCCGAGCTTGAGGATGCGGGTGTAGCCACCCGGCCGCTCGGAGTAGCGCGGGCCGATCTCCTCGAAGAGCTTGTGCGTCATGTCCTTGTCGCGGATCAGGGCCACCACGTTGCGGTGGTTCGCCACGCCGCCCTTGCGCGCCGCGGTGACGCACTTCTCGGCCACGGGCCGCAGTGCCTTCGCCTTGGCCTCGGTGGTCACGATCGACTCGGCGGCGATGAGCGACGCGACGAGGTTGCCCATCATGGCCTTCTGGTGTGCGGAGGAGCCGCCGAACCGGCGGCCGCGCTTCGGGGTTGCCTGCATGGCGGCTAGTCCCTCGTGCGGAGCGACAGCCCGCGCTCGTCGAGACGCTGCACGACCTCGTCGGCGGACTTCTGGCCGAAGTTCGTGATGGCCAGCAGGTCCTCCATGGTGCGCTCGACGAGCTCGCCGATCGTGTTGATCTGCGCCCGCTTCAGGCAGTTGCGGGGACGCTCGGACAGGTCGAGCTCCTCGATGCGCAGGTCGAGGTCGGGCGATCCGTTCGTGGTCGTCCCGGTGTCGCCGAGCTCCAGGCCCTGCGGCGCCTCCTCGAGGTCCGCCACCAGCGAGACCAGGTTGCGCAGCGTGTCGCCGGCGGAGGCCAGGGCCTCCCGGGGCGAGATGGTCCCGTCGGTCTCGATGTCGAGCACCAGGCGGTCGTAGTTGGTCGACTGCTCCACCCGCACCGGCTCGATGTCGAACGTGACCCGGTGGACCGGAGAGAAGATGGAGTCGATCGGGATGACGCCGATGGTCGAGGACTTCTTGTTCTTGTCCGCCGAGGCGTAGCCACGGCCCCGCTCGACGGTGACGTCGACGGCCAACCGGCCCTTGGCGTTGACCGAGGCGATGTGCAGGTCGGGGTTGAGGATCTCGACGTCGGACGTGAGCTGGAGGTCAGCCGCGGTGGCGTCGGCCGGGCCGCGCACGTCGAGGCGGAGGGTCACCGGCTCATCGGACTGCACCCGGACCAGCAGGTCCTTGAGGTTCAGGATGATGTCGGTGACATCCTCCTTGACCCCGGGCAGCGTGGTGAACTCGTGCAGCGCCTCGTCGAAGCGGAGCTGGGTCACGGCGCCGCCGGGAATCGAAGAGAGCAGCGTGCGCCGGAGCGAGTTGCCGAGCGTGGTGCCGAAGCCCGGGTCGAGCGGGCCGATGGCGAAGCGCTGCCGGTTGTTCTGCTCCTCGTCGACGATCTCGACGGTCGGCCGTTGGATGATCAGCATGGTGGGTACTCCTGTTGCAGGGGGACGGGGCTACTTCGAGTAGAGCTCGACGATCAACTGCTCCTGAATGGGCTCGTCGATGTGCTCACGGAGTGGCGGGTTGAGGACGTTGACCGAGAAGCCGGCGTCGCCGGTCTCGAGCCAGGCCGGGGTCTGGCGCTCCAGGGTGTCCATGTTGCGGCGGACCAGGAAGTTCCCCCGGGTGGCCTCGCGCAGCACGACGGTCTCGCCCGTCCGCACGCGGTAGCTGGGGATGGTGACGCGCTTGCCGTTCACGGTGACGTGGCCGTGGCGCACGAACTGGCGGGCCTGGCGGCGGCTGGCGCCCCAGCCGGCCCGGAAGACGACGTTGTCGAGGCGGAGCTCCAGGTTGCGCAGCAGGTTCTCGCCGGTGATGCCGCCCTGGCGGTTGGCCTCCTCGTACATGTTGCGGAACTGCTTCTCCAAGATGCCGTAAATGCGGCGCGCCTTCTGCTTCTCGCGCAGCTGGGCCAGGTACTCGGAGCCCTGGCGCATGCGGTCGCGGCCGTGCTCACCCGGCGGGTAGGCGCGGCTGTGGCGGTCGGTGACGGCCTCGGAGACGGGGCACTTGAGCGAGTAGCAGCGCTCGCCCTTCAAGAACAGCTTGGTCCGCTCGCGCCGGCAGAGGCGGCAGACGGGACCGGTGTATCGAGCCATGGGGTGGGGTTCCTCTTCCTCTTCGGCCTAGACCCGGCGCCGCTTCTTGGGGCGGCAGCCGTTGTGCGGGATCGGGGTGACGTCCTTGATGCCCACGACCTCGATACCGACCGCGGCCAGCGACCGGATGGCGGTCTCGCGGCCCGAGCCGGGACCACGGACGAGGACGTCGACCTTGCGCACGCCGTGCTCCATGGCCCGCTTGGCGCAGGCCTCGGCCGCCAGCTGGGCGGCGAAGGGCGTGGACTTGCGGGAGCCCTTGAAGCCGACATTGCCGGCCGAGGCCCAGGCGAGGATGTTGCCCTCGGGGTCCGCGATGGAGACGATCGTGTTGTTGAACGAGCTCTTGATGTGGGCGACGCCGTAGGCGACGTTCTTGCGCTCCTTGCGCCGGGGCCGACGGACGCCGGGCTTTGCGGGCTTGGCCACTACTTCTTCACCTTCTTCTTGCCGGCCACCGTCTTCTTGGGGCCCTTGCGGGTACGGGCGTTGGTGTGGGTGCGCTGGCCGTGGACCGGCAGGCCCTTGCGGTGGCGGACCCCCTGGTAGCAGTTGATCTCCATCTTGCGCTTGATGTCCTGCGAGACGTCACGGCGCAGGTCACCCTCGACCCGGAAGTTGGCGTCGATGTAGGTCCGGAGCCGCGCCACCTCTTCGTCGGTCAGGTCGTGCACCCGGGTGGACGGGTTCACGTCCGCCGCCTGGCAGATCTGCGTCGACAGCGTCGGGCCGATGCCGTAGATGTAGGTCAGCGAGATCTCGAGCCGCTTCTCACGCGGGATGTCCACTCCGGAAATTCGGGCCATCTGTCGTCCTCTCCTAGCCCTGGCGCTGCTTGTGGCGCGGGTCGTCGCAGATCACCCGCACAACGCCGCGGCGCCGGATGACCTTGCACTTCTCACAGATCGGCTTCACGCTCGGCCGAACCTTCACTTGAATCGCCGTCCTTACTTACTTGTACCGGTAGGTGATCCGACCCCGGTTGAGGTCGTAGGGAGTGATCTCCACCTGCACCTTGTCGCCGGGCAGAATGCGGATGCGGTGCATCCGCATCTTCCCCGAGCTGTGCGCCAGCACCTTGTGTCCGTTCTCCAACTCGACGCGGAACATGGCATTGGGCAGTGGCTCGACCACCGTGCCTTCGAGCACGATGGCATCTTCCTTGGGCTTGGGCAGGTGACTCTCTCCTGGTCTTCGTTCTCGTGTGCTGCCCCGGACCACGCCGGTGGCGCGAGGCCGGAACGGGGTGGAATCGGGTGTG
>CAWDOU010000014.1:0-30996 GCA_963804055.1 uncultured Acidimicrobiaceae bacterium
GCATCGATATCAGCCGCAACGAGCGCGGCTCCGACGAAGAAGACGAGCGGCGTGCCGCAGAGAGGAGCTTCTCCTAATGGCTCTGGACGTCAACACCTTCGACCAGCTCCGCATCGGACTGGCTACGGGCGACTCCATCCGGGGATGGTCCAACGGCGAGGTCAAGAAGCCCGAGACGATCAACTACCGGACGCTCCGTCCCGAGAAGGACGGGCTCTTCTGCGAGAAGATCTTCGGGCCCACCAAGGACTGGGAGTGCTACTGCGGCAAGTACAAGCGGGTGCGCTTCAAGGGCATCATCTGCGAGCGCTGCGGCGTCGAGGTCACGCGGTCCAAGGTCCGTCGTGACCGCATGGGCCACATTGAGCTGGCCGCGCCGGTCGTCCACATCTGGTACCTGCGGGGCACCCGCTCCTGGCTCGCCTACCTGCTCATGGGCACCGAGCCGCGCGAGGAGCTCAAGGCCAAGCAGCTCGAGAAGGTCATCTACTTCGCCGCGAACCTGGTCACCTGGGTCGACGAGGAGAAGCGTCACGCCGATCTGCCGTCGCTCGAGAACGAGATGGCCGAGGAGATCGCCGACATTGAGAAGAAGCGCGACCTCGACATCGACCGCCGCTTCAAGGCGCTCGAGGAGGAGCTGAAGGCCCTCGAGGCCGACGGGGCCAAGGACGCCGAGATCAAGGCACGCCAGCGCGCCGTCGAGAAGGAGATCCAGTCCGCCCGTGAGCGGGCCCAGGAGGACGCGGAGATCGCGGAGCGCTCCCTCGACGAGTTCCGCAACCTGCACGGCCGCAAGATCATCGAGGACGAGATGCTGTGGCGTGAGCTCCGCCTGCGCTACGACGAGTACTTCGAAGGCGGCATGGGCGCCGAGTACATCCTCAAGTTGATCGACCGCATCGACCTCGATGCGGAGGAGATCAAGCTGCGCGACATGATCGACGCCAAGGACGGCCGCCGTCCCCTGTCGGCCCAGCGCCGCCAGAAGACGATCAAGCGGCTGAAGATCGTCACCGCCTTCAACCGGCGCGACGACCACGGCCGGCGCATCAACGACCCCCGGGCCATGATCCTCGAGGCCGTCCCGGTCATCCCGCCCGACCTGCGCCCGATGGTGCAGCTCGACGGCGGCCGCTTCGCCACGTCGGACCTCAACGACCTGTACCGGCGCGTCATCAACCGCAACAACCGGTTGAAGCGACTGCTGGACCTGGGCGCGCCCGAGATCATCATCAACAACGAGAAGCGCATGCTGCAGGAGGCCGTCGACGCGCTGTTCGACAACGGCCGTCGCGGCCGCCCCGTCACGGGCCCGGGCAACCGACCGCTGAAGTCGCTCTCGGACATGCTCAAGGGCAAGCAGGGCCGCTTCCGTCAGAACCTGCTCGGCAAGCGCGTGGACTACTCGGGCCGTTCGGTCATCGTGATCGGCCCGAACCTCAAGCTGCACCAGTGCGGCCTGCCCAAGCTCATGGCGCTCGAGCTCTTCAAGCCCTTCGTCATGAAGCGGCTGGTCGACGCCGAGCTGGCCCAGAACATCAAGTCGGCCAAGCGCATGGTCGAGCGGCGCCGGCCCCAGGTGTGGGACGTCCTGGAGGGCGTCATCCGCGAGCACCCGGTGCTGCTGAACCGCGCCCCGACGCTCCACCGTCTCGGGATCCAGGCCTTCGAGCCCGTCCTGGTCGAGGGCAAGGCCATTCAGGTCCACCCCCTCGTCTGCACGGCCTTCAACGCCGACTTCGACGGCGACCAGATGGCAGTCCACCTCCCGCTGTCCGCCGAAGCCCAGGCGGAGGCCAGGGTCTTGATGCTGTCGGCCAACAACATCCTGTCGCCGGCCACCGGTCGTCCGATCACCGTGCCCACCCAGGACATGGTCTTCGGCGCCTACTACCTCACCCTCCGGGTCGAGGACGGGCCGGGTGCCGGTCGCGCCTTCCGTCACATCCATGAGCTCGAGGCCGCCTTCGAGGCGGGCGACGTCGGGCTGCAGGTGCCGATCGTCCTGCGCCCGTCGGCGGACTCGACGCTGGCCAAGCGGCTCGCCGGCGCCGGCGTCACCGCGAACGAGGACGGCGTCCTCTCCTACGAGACGACGCCGGGCCGCGTGTTCTTCAACGAGGCGCTGCCCGAGGGCTTCGCGTTCGTGAACGACGTAGTCGGCAAGCGCAACATCCCGATCGGCTCCATCGTCGAGGAGCTCGCCGCCAACTACCCCAAGAACGTGGTGGCTGCGAGCCTCGACCGGATCAAGGCGCTCGGCTTCCGCTTCGGCGCCCAGTCGGGGCTGACCATCTCCATCAACGACGTGCAGACGCCGCCGGACAAGGTCGCCATCCTCGACCGCTACGAGAAGGAGGCCGAGAAGGCGGAGACGCAGTTCAAGCGCGGCATCATCACCGACGACGAGCGGCGCCAGAAGGAGATCGAGATCTGGACCTCGGCCAACTCCGAGGTGGGGCGGGCCATGGAGGCCCAGCTGGCCACGATCGCCTTCAACCCGCTCGACATGATGGTGGACTCGGGTGCCCGAGGGAACTCGCAGCAGATCCGCCAGATCGCCGGCATGAAGGGCCTGGTGTCCAACCCGCGCGGTGAGATGATCCCCCGCCCGATCAAGTCCTCCTTCCGTGAGGGCCTCTCGGTGCTGGAGTACTTCATTTCGACGCACGGTGCCCGCAAGGGACTGGCCGACACCGCCCTGCGCACCGCCGACTCGGGCTACCTGACCCGTCGACTGGTCGACGTGGCCCAGGAGCTCATCATCCGGATCGACGACTGCGGCTCGACGCGGGGCATCTGGATCGAAGGCGTGGCGCCTGACGGTCCCGGGCACCGCAACTACCTCGAGACCCGTGCCTTCGGTCGCCTGTTGACCGAGGACGTGACGCTGTCGGACGGCACCGTCTACCCGGTGGGCACGCTGCTCCTCGACGACGTCATCGCCGCCTTGCGCGACGACTCGGCCGTCGACCGCATCCGCGTGCGCTCGGTGCTCACCTGCGAGTCGCCTCAGGGCGTCTGCGCGGCCTGCTACGGGCTGTCGCTCGCCACGGGCTCCATGATCGAGCTCGGTGAGGCGGTCGGCGTCATCGCCGCCCAGTCCATCGGCGAGCCGGGCACGCAGCTGACCATGCGGACCTTCCACACCGGTGGTGTGGTGGGTGAGGACATCACCCACGGCCTGCCCCGCGTCGTCGAGCTCTTCGAGGCCCGCACGCCCAAGGGCGCCGCGGTCCTGGCCCACCACTCCGGTGTGGTCCGGATTGAGGACGACGAGACAGGTCGCCGCATCACCGTGGTGGCCGACGACGGCACCGAGGACTCCACGCTGGTGGCGGCCCGGGCCCACCTGGAAGTCACGGACGGTCAGGAGGTCGGTGCGGGTGACGCGCTGGTCGAGGGCCCCAAGGACCCCAAGGAGCTCTTGGAGGTCAAGGGGATCCGCGAGACCCAGCAGTACCTCGTCGAAGAGGTGCAGAAGGTGTACCGCGACCAGGGTGTCTCCATCCACGACAAGCACATTGAGCTGATCGTGCGCCAGATGCTGCGCCGCGTGCTCGTGGCGGAGCCGGGCGATGCGCCCTTCCTGCCGGGCGAGCGCGTCGACAACCAGATCTACGCCGAGGTGAATCGCACCCTGGTGGAGGACGGCAGCGTCCCCGCCGAGGGCCGCCCCGAGCTGATGGGGATCACCAAGGCGTCGCTGGCCACCGAGAGCTGGCTGTCGGCCGCCTCCTTCCAGGAGACGACCCGGGTGCTGACCGAGGCGGCCATCGAGGGCCGCAGCGACCAGCTGTTCGGGCTGAAGGAGAACATCATCATCGGCAAGCTGATCCCCGCCGGCTCGGGCATGGAGCACTACCGGAACATCCGGCTCGAAATGCCCGACGCCGAGGCCATGCCCTTCTGGGCCACGGGCTCCGGCGAGTCGGACACCGAGGACCTGGCCAACTGGCTGCGTGACATGGGCGAGGGGATCAGCGAAGACCCCTTCGACTCCTCCATCGACGCCAGCTGGCTCGGTGCGGCGCCGACGGCCGAGGACGCCTTCGGCAACCCGATCGCCGTCAGCGATGGCGGCAACGGCAGCGGGGCCCCGACGCCGGAGGCGCCCGAGCCGGGTGCCGCGGAGGCTGGGGCCTAAACTCCTCTTCGCTGTTCGACGAAGGGGAGGGTCCGTTGGCGACATCGCGCGTGGGGGCTGACTCGGACGTTGCCGAGGGCGCGCCGGCGGCCGGGACGGGCTCGAGCCCGCGTCCCGGTACAGGCGTCGGGACAGGCCACTACCGGCTCTCCGACATACGGGCCCTCGAGGCCCAGTCCATCCATATCTTCCGCGAGGTGGCGGCGGAGTTCGAGCGTCCCACGCTCCTGTTCTCGGGCGGCAAGGACTCCATCGTCATGTTGCACCTGGCCAAGAAGGCCTTCTGGCCGGCGCCGGTGCCCTTCCCCGTGCTGCACGTGGACACCGGGCGCAACTTCGTTGAGGTGCTCGAGTTCCGCGACCGGCACTCGGCCGAGCTCGGCGTCCGGTTGGTCGTGGCCAAGGTCCAGGACGACATCGATGCGGGACGGACGGTCGAGGACACGTCGCCGGGCGCGACGCGCAACCGGCTGCAGACGCCGACGCTCCTGCGGGCCATCGCCGAGGGCCGCCATGACGCCGTCTTCGGCGGAGCCCGTCGGGACGAGGAGAAGGCGCGGGCCAAGGAGCGGATCTTCAGCTTCCGTGACGAGTTCGGGCAGTGGGATCCCAAGAACCAGCGCCCCGAGCTGTGGAACATCTACAACGCCCGTCACAACAAGGGCGAGCACATCCGCGTCTTCCCGTTGTCGAACTGGACCGAGCTCGACGTGTGGAACTACATCCGCGACGAGCGCATCGACGTCCCGTCCATCTACTACGCCCACCGCCGCTCGGTGTTCCAGCGCGACGGCATGCTCATGGCGGTCACCGAGCACCTGGCGCCGGGGGAGGGCGATCCGGTCTCCGAGACGATGGTGCGTTTCCGGACGGTCGGCGACGCCGACTGCACGGGGTGTGTCGAATCGATGGCCGAGACCATCGAGCTGGTCATCGGGGAGGTGGCGGGCACCCGCTTGACCGAGCGGGGGGCCACCAGGGCGGACGACCGCATTTCGGAGGCCGGCATGGAGGACCGCAAGCGGGAGGGATACTTCTAATGGCCGAGCTCCTGCGCTTGGCCACGGCGGGTTCGGTGGACGACGGCAAGTCGACGCTGATCGGCCGTCTCCTCTACGACGCCAAGGGGATCTTCGAGGACCAACTCGAGGCCATCCGCCGCACCAGCGAGCAGCGCGGCGGCATGGAGACCGACCTGGCGCTGCTGACCGACGGGTTGCGGGCCGAGCGGGAACAGGGGATCACGATCGACGTGGCCTACCGCTACTTCGCCACCCCGAAGCGCAAGTTCATCATTGCCGACACCCCCGGCCACACCGAGTACACGCGCAACATGGTGACCGGCGCCTCGAATGCGCACGTGGCGCTGATCCTCATCGACGCCCGCAAGGGCGTGATCGAGCAGACGCGCCGGCACGCCTTCCTCTCCTCCATGCTCGGCGTGCCCCACATGGTGGTGTGCGTCAACAAGATGGACCTGATCGACTGGGACCAGGAGCGCTACGAGCGGATCAAGTCCGACTTCATGGAGTTCGCCGCTCGCCTCAACGTGCACGACATCACGTTCATCCCCATTTCGGCCCTGCGCGGCGACAACGTGGTGCAGCGGTCCGAGCACATGTGGTGGTACGACGGATCCCCCCTCCTGAACCACCTGGAGTCGGTGTACATCGGCAGCGACGAGAACTTCATCGACCCGCGCTTTCCCGTGCAGTACGTCATCCGGAGCCAGACGCCCGAGAACCCGGACTTCCGCGGCTACGCGGGGACGGTGGCTTCCGGCGTGCTCCGCCCGGGGGACGACGTCCTGGTCATGCCCACCGGCACGACCTCGCGCATCGCCTCCATCGCGACGGCGGACGGCGAGGTGGCCGAGGCGTTCCCGCCGATGGCGGTGGTGATCACGCTCGAGGACGACATCGCCGTCTCCCGGGGCGACATCCTCTGCCGGCCGAACAACCGCCCGACGGTGTCGCACGACATTGAGGCGACCGTGTGCTGGATGGACGAGCGTTCCTCGCTGGCGGAGGGCCGTACCTATCTGCTCAAGCACAGCACCCGGACGGTGCGCGCCACGGCCCAGACCCTGCACTACAGGCTCGATGTCAACGGCCTGCACCGCGACGAGGCGGCGGCGGCACTGGAGCTCAACGAGGTGGGCCGCCTGACCTTCCGCTGCACCGAGCCGCTGCTCGTCGACGACTACACCACGAACCGCTCGACCGGCAGCTTCATCATCATCGACCCGATCACCAACGCGACGGTCGGTGCCGGTGTCATCCGGGTGATCGCCACTGCGCACGCCAGCCCGAACGTGGTGCGCCACGAGGACGGCCGGCTGTCGCGCTCCGAACGGTTCGCTGCGCTGGGGACCTCTGGGGCCACCCTCTTGTTCACCGGGCTGTCGGGCGCCGGGAAGTCGACGCTGGCCGCCGGCGTGGAAGAGGCGTTCGTGCGCTCGGGACGCCCGGCCTTCCTGCTGGACGGGGACAACCTGCGCCACGGGCTCAACGCCGACCTCGGGTTCTCTGACCGCGACCGCACCGAGAACGTCCGCCGGGCCGGCGAGGTGGCGGCGATGTTCGCCGAGGCGGGCTCGCTGGCTCTCATCGCGCTGATCTGCCCCTTCCAAGAGGACCGCCAGCTCATCCGCACCCTGCACGAGCAGGCGGGTCTCGCGTTCGCCGAGATCTTCGTCGACACCTCTCTCGAAGAGTGCGAGCGGCGCGACCCCAAGGGTCTCTACGCCCGGGCGCGCTCCGGCCAGCTCCCGGGCTTCACCGGCATCGACTCGGCCTACGAGGTGCCGCTGAACCCCGAGCTCGTACTGGGCGCCGAGGCCGGCTCGCTGTCCGAACGGGTCTCGCGGGTGCTCGGCCTGCTGGAGGACCTGCTGCGCTAAGGGGGCGCGGATTCGTCCAACCAGTTTCCGCACCGGAGGGACGTTGCGTGGAGGACTCGGCGAAAAGCGTTGAGCTGGACAGGCTCGCGACGCTCCGGGACCGCGGCGTGCTGACGCCCGACGAGTTCGAGGCGCAACGTTCGAGAGTCCTCAGTCGGCCTCTTGCGGATGCGCCCCGGGGCCGGGAGCGCACGGCACTGGAATCCCCATCCGCCGTTGCGCCTCCACGACGACGTCGGCGGAGGGTGGCAGAGCGACCGAACTTCACCGCTGTCCTGGCGCTGCTGTGCGCAATCGCCTTCTGGCCCGCCGGGATCGTCTTGGGCTATCAGGCCCGTCGGGAGGCCGAGCGGATAGGCAACAGCACGAGCCTGGCGGTCACCGCCATCGTCGTCGCCATTGTCGTGGGAGTCATCAGCTCCGCGGCCATCGGGCTACGGGCCGCCATAGAGCCGCAGGCGATTCGGCGCCGCTATTCCTGCACGAGCTCGATCAGCGTCCCGAACGAGGTCTTGGGGTGCACGAAGGCGACCGTGGTGCCCCGGGAACCGGGCCGCGGCGCCTCGTCGATCACGCGGCCACCAGCGTCCTTGATCGCCTGCAGGGCCACACCGCAGTCGTCGACCCGGTAACCGATGTGGTGCAGCCCTTCGCCCTTGCTGGCCAGGTACTTGGCGACGGGGGACGTGTCGCTGATCGGGGTGAGCAACTGCACGTAGGAGTCGGCGACCTTCAGCAGCGCCTCCTCGACCCCGTCGGACTCGACGCGTTCGCGGTGGTCCACCGTGGCGCCGAAGACCTCGCCGTACCAGGCGATGGCGGCCTCGAGGTCGTTCACCGCGATGGCGACGTGGTCGATCTCCGTCAGGAGAGAGTCGCTCATGCGCCGTGCCTCCGGAACAAGGTGATGCGGTCCTCTCCGACCTTGGCCCGCAGAGCCGGATCGTCGATGCCCAGTCCCTCCTCGGGCGCCACGCACAGCACGCCGATCTTCCCCTCGTGGAGGTTGTGGTGCACCTGGTAGGCGGCCTCGCCCACCTGCTCGAGCGGGTACACGGCCGAGAGGGGCGGGAGCACCTTGCCCTCGCAGATGAGCTGATTGGCGTCCCAGGCTTCGCGGTAGTTGGCGAAGTGCGAGCCCTTGATGGTCTTGAGCTTCATCCAGAGGTGGCGGTTGTCGTACTCGATCATGTAGCCCGATGTGGCGGCGCAGGTCACGATCGTCCCCGCCCGCTTGCAGGCGAACACCGACGCACCCATGGTCTGACGCCCGGGGTGTTCGAAGACGATCTCGGGCTCGCCGCCGACCAGCCCGCGGATGTCCTTGCCGAAGCGACGCCACTCGGACTCGTCCTGGGTGTGCTCGTCCGACCAGAAGCGGTAGTTCGCCGCCTTGCGGTCGATCACCGCGTCGACGCCGAGGTCGTTGAGCAGCTTCACCTTCTCCGGCGAGGAGACGACGCCGATGGGCGTGCCGCCGCCGTTGAGCACGTGCTGCACGGCGTAGCTGCCGAGGCCGCCGCTGGCGCCCCACACGAGCACCTTGTCGTCCTGGGTCATGCGTGCCCCGTTGGGTGAGACCAGCATGCGGTATGCGGTCGAGTTGCACAGTGCGTTGATGGCGGCCTCTTCCCAGCTGAGATGTGTCGGCTTCGGCATCAGCTGGTTCGCCTTGACGAGCGTGATGTCGGCCAGCCCGCCGAAGTTCGACTCGAAGCCCCAGATGCGCTGGTTCGACCCCAGCATTGAGTCGTCGTGGGCGGAGGGGTCCTGGTCGTCGACGTAGTTGCAGTGCACGGTCACCCGGTCGCCCGGCTTCCAGTTACGCACCATGGACCCTGTCCGCAGCACCACGCCGGCGGCGTCCGACCCGACTACGTGATAGTCGAGCGCGTGGCGGGCGGCCCACGGCCCCTCCTTGGCCAGGCGGTCGAGGAAGCCGAAGGTGGGCAGGGGCTCGAAGATGGACGTCCACACCGTGTTGAAGTTGATGGACGAGGCCATGACCGCCACGTAGGCCTCGTCCGGTGCCAGTTCGGGGAGCGGCACCTCCTCGACGTGCAGCGACCGGCGTGGGTCCTTGTCGGAGGACTCCATGCCGTCGAACATGCCGGTTTCACTCCGTTTGACCAGGGCAGCTCGGTAGGAGTCGGGCAAGGGGAGCGCCGCCAGCTCATCGCCGGGGGCACCCGCCAGGGCAGCAGTGAGGATCTCGCTCATGTGACCGAACGATAGTGGCCCAATAAGATGTGGTTTCCGACTGGTAACCAGACCGGCGGGAACCGGAGGTGCAGGAATGGCCGAGGCTGTCATCGTCGCAGGGGCTCGTACGCCCATCGGAAAGCTCTCGGGTGCATTGGCCGGCTTCACGGCCATGGACCTGGGGGGATTCGCCATCGCCGAGGCGCTGTCCCGGGCCGGTGTGTCCCCCGACCAGGTCGACTACGTGCTCATGGGCCAGGTGATCCTGGCCGGCCAGGGCCAGATCACGGCGCGCCAGGCCGCGGTCAAGGGCGGCATCCCCATGACCGTCCCGGCCAACACCATCAACAAGGTGTGCCTCTCGGGCCTCAACACCATCTACCTGGCCGACCAGATGATCCGCTCGGGCGACGCCGAGATCGTGGTCGCCGGCGGCATGGAGTCGATGACCCAAGCCCCCCATTTGCTGCCCGGGGCCCGCGCCGGGTTCCGCATCGGCGACACAACGTTGGTCGACTCCATGATGTTCGACGGACTCACCGACTCGTTCGATCACATCGCCATGGGCTTGTCGACGGAGCAGCACAACGCCAAGGTCGGGGTCTCGCGTGATCGGCAGGACGCCTTCGCTGCCGCCAGCCATGAGAAGGCTGCGGCCGCCGCCAAGGAGGGCCGGCTGGCCGAGGAGATCGTGCCGGTGCAGGTGCCTCAGCGCAAGGGTGACCCGCTCCTGGTCGACACCGACGAAGGCGTGCGACCCGGCACCACGGCGGAGTCGCTCGGCGCGCTGAAGCCCGCGTTCACCAAGGACGGGACGATCACCGCCGGCAACGCGTCGCAGATCTCCGACGGCGGGGCCGCTGTCGTCGTGATGTCGGCCGCCAAGGCCAAGGAGCTCGGGATCGCGCCGCTGGGGCAGCTCGTCGGCTACGGCATGGTGGCCGGACCGGACAACTCCCTCCTGACCCAACCCTCGCGGGCGATCGTCAAGGCAGCCGGCAAGGCCGGGGTGGACGTGAAGGGCATCGACCTGTTCGAGATCAACGAGGCCTTCGCCGCCGTGGGTCTGGCATCCGTCGACGACCTGGGCATCGACGAGGCCAGGGTCAACGTCAACGGTGGAGCCATCGCCCTGGGCCACCCGGTGGGCATGTCCGGTACTCGGGTCGCACTCACCGCGCTGCTCGAGCTGCGCCGGCGCGGTGCGTCCACTGCGGCGGTCGCGCTGTGTGGCGGGGGCGGACAGGGCGACGCCGCCATCCTGCGCTCGCTCTAGGGCTCGACCGAAGGCCCCCCGATTGCCCTAATAGGGCGGTCCCATGATGGCGACCAAGGTGGCTGTTCCGGCCCCCACGTCCGCCCAGCGGTCGACGTCGAACGCGTAGACGCCGAGCGCGCAGGTGGGGAACCCGCTGCGCACGACGCTGGACAGGCCCTTCTTGTCGCGGGAAGACAGCAGGCCCTGCGAGAGCGAATGCGCCGTCGGGTTGTGGCCGACCACCATGGCGGCGTCGACATCGTCGGGCAGGTTCCGCACGTAGGCGAGCACTTCCTCTGGATCAGCGGCGTAGAGGCCCTGCTCGAGACGGTATTCCGGAGGATCTGCCACGTCGGCCAGGACCAGATCGGCCGTGGCCGCGGTGCGGGCGGCGGGCGAGACCAGCGCGACGCGTGGCCGCGGGACGCCCTGCAAGCCTGACCCGAGCGCTTCTCCAGCTCCGGCGAACAGACGTCCCAGGGCGGTGGCGTCGCGGCGGCCCCGCGGAGCAAGGACACGATCGAAGTCGTCGCCGCCGGGGGGCGGGTCGGCCACCGTCTTGGCGTGGCGCAGCAACCACAGCGTGCGGCGGGACTTGGCCTTGGTGGCCATCAGCCCAGGGCGAAGGCCGCGTGCAGGGCGCGGACGGCCCGTTCGACGTCGTCCTCGGCCACGATGCAGGACGTCCGGATGGTCGAGGTCGAGATCATGTCGATGTTGATGCGCTCGTTCGCCAGCGTCTCGAACATGGTGGCGGCGATACCGGGGTGCGACTTCATCCCCACTCCGACCAGCGAGACGCGCGCCACGGCGGCGTCGGCCGTCACGCCCGATGCCTCCAGGTCGTTGCCGAGGGACTCGGAGGTCTCTACCGCAACGGGCAGATCGGCGGTCGGGACCGTGAATGAGATGTCGGTCGTTCCGTGCGCCGACGTGTTCTGCACGATCATGTCGACGTTGATCGACTTGTCGGCCAGGGCCCGGAACAGCCGCGCCGCCACCCCGGGATGGTCGGGGACGCCACTCACCGTGACCTTGGCCTCTGAGGTGTCGTGGGTCACCGCGGTGACGACAGCTTCTTCCATGCCTTCATCCTCCTCGACCACCCAGGTGCCGGGCTCCCAGGTGAAGCTGCTCCGCACGTGGAGCGGGACCTTGTGATTCCGGGCGAACTCGACGGCGCGCAGCATCAGGACCCGTCCGCCGGTCGCCGCCATCTCCAGCATCTCCTCGAACGAGATCCGGTTGATCCGATGTGCTTCGGGCACGATCCGGGGGTCCGCCGTGAACACACCGGTGACGTCGGTGTAGATCTCGCAGACGTCCGCGTCGAGGACGGCCGCCAGGGCCACGGCGGTGGCGTCGGACCCGCCCCGCCCGAGGGTGGTGATCTCGCGGGCGGCCGAGACCCCTTGGAACCCGGCCACGACCGGGACCTTCCCGGCGGCGAGCGCCTCGCGGAGGCGGTCGCCCTTGACCTCCAGGATCTTGGCCCGGGTGTGGTCGTTGTCGGTGATGATGCCGACCTGGCTCCCGGTGTAGGAGGAGGCGTCGACGCCGAGGTCAGCCAGGG
The DNA here is from genome assembly GCA_963804055.1 of uncultured Acidimicrobiaceae bacterium. Taxonomy (GTDB): domain Bacteria; phylum Actinomycetota; class Acidimicrobiia; order Acidimicrobiales; family RAAP-2; genus Bog-473. The sequence continues at coordinate 12,086 of CAWDOU010000014.1, forward strand.
CCATGACCAGCAGCGACATGGAGATACGTTCGCCGGTGCTCACGAGCATGTCGTACTCACGGGGCGGTTGGGTGGCGCTGACGGAATTGGCCAGGTGGATGAGTTCGTCGGTGGTCTTGCCCATGGCGCTGACCACGGCCACCACGTCGGTGCCCTGCCGGCGGGTCCGGGCGATGTGATCCGCCACGGCACGGATCCGGTCGGCGTCGCCGACCGAGGTGCCCCCGAACTTCTGGACGACCAATGGCATCCGGACGAGGCTACAGACTGCGCACAGGCCGACTTGGCCTCCTGGTTGTCCTGGCCGGCCGCCCCCGCCGCCCCCGCCGCCCCGGCCGCCCCGGCCGCCCCCGCCGCCCCGCACGGGCCGTCAAGGCAGCCAGTGCAGGTTCTGGGGGCGCCGGGACCTCCAGGCAGCCTGCCGGGGTCCATCGGGGCGGGGCGATCCGAGGTGACCCGCCGGATTGGGTAGGGTCTCGGGCCGTGCCCAGCGACAAGAGAGCCCGCCAGCGCGCGGCCAGGGAAGCGCGGCTGGCCGCCGAGGCGCAGCAGCAAAAGCGCCGGAGGCAGATCCGCAACGGCATCATCGTCGTGGTGATCGCCGCCGTGATCGTCGGGATCGTCTTCCTGGTCTCCGGCAACGACAACAACAACGTGGCCTCCCAGTCCAAGGTGGGCACGACGACCACGACGGCGGCCGGCAAGAGTGCCAACGCAAAGCTGCAGGCCCAGGCGAACGCCGTGGCCGTGAAGGCGGGCTGCCCGGCATCGCCCAGCACCCCGACCGCGGCGGCCAGCCAGAAGTACACGGCCGCACCGCCGATGACGATTGACACGACCAAGCAGTACTCGGCGACGTTCAAGACCACTACGGGGACCTTCGACGTCTCGCTCGACGCCACTGCGGCACCCAAGACCGTGAACAACTTCGTGTTCCTGGCCAACAAGGGCTACTTCAACTGCGGGGCCTTCTTCCGGGTCATCCCGGGCTTCGTGCTCCAGACGGGCAACCCGGCGCAGACCAACGCCGGCAGCGAGCCCGGGTACACCATTCCCGACGAGCTACCGCCCAAGGCGTCCAACCCAGCCCAGCAATACCCGCTCGGCTCGTTGGTGATGGCCAATACCGGTCAACCCAACTCGGGGGGAAGCCAGTTCTTCATCGTCTCGGGCCCCCAGGGCGAGAGCCTGCCCAACACCTATTCACTCTTCGGGCAGGTCACCTCCGGCATGAGCGTCGTCAGCACCATCGACAAGCAAGGTTCGGCCAGCGGAATCCCGCCCGACGTCACCCAACGCATCATCTCCGTCACCATCAACGAGAGCTAGGACCGCCACCATGGCCACACCGACACCACCCGAAGCCGACGGATCGAGCCCGCAGCAGCGCAAATTCGACGAAGAGCCGCCGATGCTCATCGACACCAACAAGCGCTACGTGGCAACGATGGTCACCTCGCACGGCACCATGGTCATCGCTCTGGACCCACTGGCCGCGCCGAAGACGGTCAACAGCTTCGTGTTCCTCGCTCGCTATCACTACTACGACGGCATCGTGTTCCACCGGATCATCCCGGGCTTCGTGCTCCAGGGTGGCGACCCCACGGGGTCCGGCTCGGGTGGGCCCGGCTACCGCTTCGAGGACGAGTTGCCGCCTGAAGGCCGTTACAAGGTGGGATCGCTGGCCATGGCCAATGCGGGGCCCAACACCAACGGCAGCCAGTTCTTCGTGATCAGTGGTCCGGACGGCGTGCGGCTTCCGCCGCTCTACTCGCACTTCGGCGAGGTCGTGACCGGGCTGGACGTCGTGGAGAAGATCAACAACCTGGGAAGCCGCTCCGGGACGCCGACCGAGCAGGTCGTGATCGAGAGCGTGACGATCGAGGAGAAGGAGTAACTCCTCCCGATCAGTCGCCCACCTGAATCCGATCAGTCGCCGCACGCCGCCGCCCCGTGACCATGGTCCAGCGTGGGTCGGGGCGCGAGGTCATGACCCGGCCGGAGGGGCCGACGATGCTGAGCTCGACATTGGCGTTGCCGGTCATGGACCAGCCCTTCGAATGGACCCGGTGGTGGTGGAACTCGCACAAGAGCGCGAGATTCTCCAGGTCGGTGCGCCCGTCGGGTTTCCAGGGCACCACGTGGTGCACGTTGGTGAAGGTCCCGTTCGAACAACCCGGGAAGCGACATCGCCGATCCCGTCTGGCGACCTCTCGGCGCTGGGCATCGGTGGGCGAGCGCCGGGCCCGGCCCTCGTACATGGTGTGCCCGACCTCGTCGTCGAGCGCCACCACCGCGGTGGCGTCACAGGCCAGCCGCTTGACCGTGCGGGCATCGACCAGGCCGCCACGCTCGAGCTCAGCCACCAGCTCGGTGCCGTGGCCTGACTCGTCGACCAGCTCACAGAGGGGCACGTGGAGCACCACGAGGTGCGGGCTCGCCGTGGTGGCCCGGCTCGACGCGCCGGGGGTGGCCGAGCGGATCAGCCCCAAGAAGGCGTCACAGAGGCGCTGGTCCCACGGGGTGTCCCCCTCGGAGGGGATCGCCTTGGCCCGGGCCTCGAGACACGTCTTGGTCTCGGCATAGGACTCGGCGGGCAGCTGGAGCGACAGGGTCCCCAAGGCGTCGTTGCAGCGCAGGTAGCGCCGGTCATGCCCGGAGGGACCACCGTCCGAGCCCGATCGCGACCGGAGCTGTTGGGCCCTCGTCCGGGCCACCTCGACCAGTTGGCGCACCGAGCAGACCCGGGCCTGCTCGCACAGCTCGGCGTCACTCGCCGCGCAGGCCACCTCGGCCAGGGCCCGCACCTTGTCCAAGCTGATGTCGCCCTCGCCCAGGGCGCCCACCAGGTGGGGCAGCTCGGCGGCCTTCTCGCCCACCCGGGTCAACGCCCGTGCCGTGGGGCCCGAGATCCCGAAGCGCTCGGCCGCCCAGGACTCGCTCGACGTGGCCCCCTCGTCAACAAAAGCGGCCCGCCGGCCGAGCTCGCCCAAGGAGGCGACGATGACGGCCTCGGCGGCCGCCTTTTGGCGAAAGGCCTCCTCGAGCATGGCCTCGAGCTCGACGGTCGACTTCGTGGCCACGGCACCGACCACGTCGGCGGCGCCGGCGTGGGTGCCGTAGCGGGAGGAAGGCGTCTTCGTCGCGGCCGTCATGCTCGGTGAACGGTCGCGCCGCCGGTACGGAGCGCGGCAGAATCGGGCGGTCGGCTGACCGCAGGCCCGGCGTCTCAGCCGGCGAGTGCGCCCAGTCCCTCGGTCTGCACGCCGCCGACGAAGACAGCGGGCGTCCCTGCGCCTTCGGAGCGCCAGGCGCCCTGGCTGTCGCGAATGAGGGCCGTGCGGGCCGGCAGCGCGACGACGGGCAGCTTCGCCGGCGCCATCGCCACGGTGCGCTCGAGCTTCTGGCCGTGCGCATCGTCGTGCTCGTCGCCGAAGTGGGGGACCACCGTGAACGTGTCGACCAGTCCAAGGCCGAGCGTCAGCGCACCGCCGCGGGGATCGGCCATCGGGTCGGTCAGGACCATCGCGCCGGCGCCGGCGCCCGCCACGACGGCGCCGGCGGCCAGGGCCAGCACGAGGGCGTCGAACACGGCCGACTTCTTGAGCACGGCGCGCAGGTGGAGCGGTGAGCCGCCGGAGAGATAGATGAAGCGGGCGCCGGCCAGGGTGGCGGCCATGCCGGCGTCCTCGGCCGAGGCCCGATCGACCACCATCAAGCCCTCCACCTGTGCGCCCAGCGGCTCGAACCACTCGGCGGCCCGGAGGACGACCCGCTCGGGGTGCTGATAGGCGGCCGCCGTCGGCAGGACCACCACGTCGGTCCCGCCCGAGGCGGCCAGCAGGGAGGCGTCGAAGGTGCAGCCCTCGCTCCATTCGTCGCCTCCGACCAGGGCAAGCGTGCCGGGCGTCTCCATGGCGCCACTCTTGCACGCGCCGGCACGCCCGACGGCGCTCCTCCGGCCTGCCGCCCCTCGGGACGGTCGCTTCGACGTCCGTGGTTACCGACCGGTAAACTCGTCGCCCATGTCGATCACACGGGTGGGAATCATCGGTTCGGGGATCATGGGCGCGGGCATCGCCGAGGTGGCCGCCGCCAACGGGCACGACGTCGTGCTGCGCAGCCGGAGCCAGGTTGGCGCCGACGCCATGGTGGCCGGCCTGGCCACGTCCCTGGCCAAGCAGGTCGAGAAGGGCAAGCGCACCGAGGAGGAGGCCAAGGCGATCAGTGGTCGCGTCAGCGCCACCACGCACCTCGGCCAGCTCGTCGACGTCGACCTGGTGATCGAGTCCGTGGTCGAGGACCTGAGCGTGAAGAAGGACCTGTTCGCGGAGCTCGACAGCATCTGCAAGCCCGACACGATTTTGGCCACGAACACCTCGACCCTCCCGGTGGTCGAGATGGCGATGGCCACCGCCCGCCCCGACCAGGTGTGCGGCATCCACTTCTTCAACCCGGCACCCGCCATGGCGCTCGTCGAGGTCGTACGGCCGATCACCGCCAGCGACGCCACGGTGGAGGCGGCCATCGCCTTCGCGGGGGCGTGCGGCAAGGATCCAGTCGAGGTCAAGGACCAGGCGGGCTTCATCGTCAACGCGCTGCTCTTCCCCTACCTCAACAACGCCGTGCGGCTCTTGGAGCAGGGCGTGGCGACCAAGGAGGGCATCGACTCGGCCATGAAGGGCGGCTGCGGCTTCCCCATGGGCCCCTTCGCGCTGCTCGACCTGGTCGGCCTCGACACCTCGCTGGCCATCCTCGACGCCCTGTACGAGGAGTACCGCGACCCCAACTACGCCGCCGTCCCGTTGCTGCGCCGGCTGGTCACCTCCGGGCAGCTCGGCCGCAAGACCAAGAAGGGCTTCTACGACTACAGCCGATAGCGGCTTCGGGGTGGCGGGCACCGAGGTGGCCGCGACCCGGGCACAATGGTGGTGCGCCCCCCACTCGTCTGGAGGTGATGTGAATGACGACCGACCCCCAGCGTGAACGTGAGCGTCAGCGTGACGCGCCGTGGGTGATGCGCACCTACTCGGGCCATTCGACGGCGCGCGCCTCCAACGAGCTGTACCGCACCAACCTGGCCAAGGGGCAGACCGGGCTCTCCATCGCCTTCGACCTGCCCACGCAGACCGGGTATGACCCCGACGCCCCCGAGGCGGCCGGCGAGGTGGGCAAGGTCGGCGTCCCGGTGGCGCACCTGGGCCACATGAAGGAGCTCCTCGAGGGGATCCCCGTGGAGAACATGAACACCTCCATGACGATCAACGCCACGGCGGCATGGTTGCTCGGGCTCTATGTCGCGCACGCGCAGGAACAGGGCGTCGACCCGGCGCTGCTGGCGGGCACGACGCAGAACGACATCGTCAAGGAGTATCTGAGCCGGGGGACCTACATCTTCCCGCCGGTGCCGAGCCTGCGGCTCACCGTCGACACCATCGCCTACACCGTGCGCCACGCACCCAGGTGGAACCCGATCAACGTGTGCAGCTACCACCTGCAGGAGGCCGGCGCCACGCCGGTGCAGGAGATCGCCTACGCGCTGGCCACGGCCATCGGCGTGCTCGACGGGGTGCGCGCCTCGGGCAAGATCTCCGACGCCGAGCTGCCCGCCGTGGTCGGTCGCATCAGCTTCTTCGTGAACTCGAGCGTCCGCTTCGTGGAGGAGACCTGCAAAATGCGGGCCTTCAACCAGCTCTGGGACCGCATCTGCGCTGAGCGTTACGGGGTCGAGGACCCCAAGCTCCGTCGCTTCCGCTACGGCGTGCAGGTCAATTCGCTGGGCCTCACCGAGCAGCAGCCCGAGAACAACGTGCAGCGCATCGTGCTCGAGACGCTCGGCGTCACCCTCTCCAAGAGCGCCCGGGCCCGGGCCATGCAGCTGCCCGCGTGGAACGAGGCGCTCGGTCTGCCGCGGCCGTGGGACCAGCAGTGGTCGTTGCGGATGCAGCAGGTGCTGGCCTTCGAGTCCGACCTGCTCGAGTACGGCGACATCTTCGAGGGGTCGGTCGTCGTCGAGGCCAAGACGGCCGAGCTGGCGGAGGCGGCCGCCGCCGAGCTGGCCGACGTGGAGGCACTGGGCGGCGCCTTCGAGGCGATCGACGAGCTGAAGCGCCGGCTCGTGCGCAGCCAGGCCGAGCGGGTGGGGCGGATCGAGTCGGGCGAGCAGAACGTTGTGGGGGTCAACTGCTACACCGAGACAGCCCCCTCCCCGCTGGTCGGCGACGGCGAGATCGACAACGTCCTCAAGGTGGACCACAAGGTCGAGGCGGAACAGATCGTGGAGGTGGAGCGCTGGCGGACCGATCGTGACGGGGCCGCCGTGCACGCCGCGCTGGACGAGTTGCGGCGGGTGGCCGAGGACGACGGGCCGACCGGCAACATCATGGAGGCGACGATCGCCCTGGCGCACGCCGGGGGCACGACGGGGGAGTGGGCCGGGGCGCTGCGCGAGGTCTTCGGGGAGTTCCGGGCACCCACCGGCGTGAGTGGCGGCGTGGGACACCGGGGGAACGATCGGGGCATGGAGCCCGTCCGCGTCCGCACCAGGGCGTTGGCCGGGCGCACGGGCGGGCCGCCCCGCCTCCTCGTGGCCAAGCCGGGCCTCGACGGGCACTCCAACGGGGCGGAGCAGATCGCGGTCGCAGCCAGGGACGCCGGGTTCGAGGTCATCTACCAGGGCATCCGGCTGACGCCGGCCCAGATCGTGGCGGCTGCCCGCGACGAGGACGTCGACATCGTCGGGCTGTCGATCCTGTCGGGCTCGCACCTCGACCTGGTGCCCGACGTGCTGGACCGCCTGCGCGCCGCCGGCAGCACCGCGGCCGTGGTCGTGGGCGGCATCATCCCGCCCGAGGACGCCGAGCTCCTCATCGGCAAGGGCGTGTCGTCCGTCTACACGCCCAAGGACTATTCCTTCGACCGCATCATGGAGGACCTGGTGTCGTTGGCCGAGCGCCAGCGCGCCGCCACTCCCGCGTAAGGCGCGCCATCTCGCGCCACGTCACTGCGACGGCGCCGAGCGCAATGGCCCGTTCCCGCAGCGCCTCGGGCAGGTCGTAGTGGTTCAGGGCCGCCGAGCGCCGGTGGACCTGATAGCCCCGCGGGGGGATGCCCAGCGCGGCCGCCATGGCGTGCAGCTCCTCGGGGTCGTCGGCCAGCAGGTGCGACCAGCGGTCAGTGCGCTCTCGCACCGTCGCCCGTTGGCGCCAGTCGTCGACGTAGACGGTCAGCCGCGGGCCCAGGGTCGGTTGCGGCTGAGCGGCACCGGCTTGTTCCACCACCGCCCGCTGAAGCGCCAGGCCTCGTGCACCGGGTTCTGCTCGTCGGCGGGCGCGGGACGGGGCCAGGCCAGCTGCACGGCGGCCGTGATGGCCGCCAGGACCGCCGGGTCGGGACCGGGCGGGGGCAACAGTGACAGCGGCAGCCGGTCCTCGTCGACCGAGGTCACAGCGGCACGTTCCCGTGCTTACGTCGCGGCAGTTCCTCGCGCTTGGACGCCAGGATGTCGAGGCTGCGGTTGATGACGGCGCGGGTGTCGGCCGGCGAGATCACGTCGTCGACGTAGCCGCGCTCGGCCGCAATGTACGGGTTGGCGTAGCGCTCCGTGTACTCGTCGATCAGCTCGGTCCGGCGCCGGGCCGGGTCGGCCGCCTCGGCCAGCTCGCGCCGGTAGACGATCTCGACGGCGCCGTTGGGGCCCATGACCGCCAGCTCGGCGGAGGGCCAGGCGAAGGCCAGGTCGGCACCGATCGACTTGGAGTTCATGACGACGTAGGCGCCGCCATAGGCCTTGCGCGTGATGATCTGAATGCGCGGCACCGTCGACTCGCAGTAGGCGTAGAGCAGCTTCGCCCCGTGCCGGATGATGCCGCCGTACTCCTGGTCGGTGCCGGGCATGAAGCCGGGCACGTCCACGAAGGTCAGCAACGGGATGTTGAACGCGTCGCACGTCCGCACGAAGCGGGACGCCTTCTCCGAGGAGTCGATGTCGAGCACCCCGGCCAGCACGGCCGGCTGGTTGCCCACGATCCCCACCACCCGGCCGTTCATCCGGGCGAAGCCGCACGTGATCGACATGGCCCAGTGCCGGTGCACCTCCATGTATTCGCCGTCGTCGACCACGGCCGTGATGATCCGCTTCATGTCGTAGGGCTGGTTGGGCGACGTCGGCAGGAAGTCGATGAGCTCGGTCACCTGGCGGTCGGGCTCGTCACCCGACACCTCCAGCGGCGGCTCCTCCAGGTTGTTCGAGGGCAGGAAGGACAGCAGGTGGCGCACGTCGTCGAGGCAGGCCTTCTCGTCGGGCGACACGAACGTCGCCACCCCGGACTTCGTCGCGTGGCTCATCGCACCGCCGAGCTCCTCCAAGGTGACGTCCTCGCCGGTGACCGTCTTCACGACGTCGGGGCCCGTGATGAACATGTGCGAGGTGCCCTGCACCATGAAGATGAAGTCGGTCATGGCGGGCGAGTAGACGGCGCCACCGGCACACGGCCCCAAGATGACGCTGATCTGCGGGATCACCCCGGAAGCCGCCACGTTGCGGTGGAAGATGCCGCCGTAGGAGTGCAGCGAGACGACGCCCTCCTGAATGCGCGCCCCGGCGCCGTCGTTGAGACCGATCATCGGGACCCCGGTGGAGGCGGCGAGGTCCATCACCTTGTGGATCTTCTCGGCGAAGACCTCGCCCAGGGCTCCGCCGAAGACGGTGAAGTCCTGGCTGAAGATGCACACCCGCCGGCCGTCGATGGTGCCGAAGCCGGTCACCACGCCGTCGGTGTAGGGACGGTTGTCCTCGAGGCCCATGCCGTGGGCCCGGTGCCGGGCCAGCATGTCGAGCTCCTGGAACGATCCCTCGTCGAGCAGGTACTCAATGCGTTCCCGGGCCGTCAGCTTCCCTTTGGCGTGGTGCTTCTCGACCGCCCTCGGGCTACCGGCGTGGAGGGCCTCGTTCTTGCGTTCGGCCAGGTCGGCCAGGCGTTCGGCCATGGAGTGTTCCATGCGGTTGAGGCTAACGCTCCCGGCACGCCCCCCGAAATTGCGACCGTAAGTCTCCCGAGTGGAACCCGTTCTCATTGACGACGGAAGAAACCTGGTCTGACCAGGAAGAAAGCACTCGAGGTCCCCGGGGGCCGGCCCGACCGCATTGGGGGGAGACGAATGCCGCTCTTGGAAGTGGCGGAAGCCGAGGTTCGATTCGGCGGCGTGCACGCGCTGCGCGGCGTGAACCTGACGGTGGAAGCGGGCTCCGTGACCGGCCTCATCGGCCCCAACGGCGCCGGCAAGACCACGTGCTTCAACGCCATCTGCGGCCTCCAGACGATCAACTCGGGCCGCATCGCCTTCGACGGCACGGACATGACCGGCCTGAAGCCGCACAAGCGGGCCCGGCTCGGCATCGCCCGCACCTTCCAGCGCCTCGAGATCTTCGGCTCCCTGTCGGTGCGCGAGAACGTCCTCGCCGCGGCCGAGATCCGCCGCCGCTGGTCCCACGATCGTTCCAACGCCGGTGCCAACGCCGACGCCGTCCTGGCCCTCGTCGGCCTGACGCACCTGGCCACGCGGGCGGCCGACACGCTGCCCACCGGGCAGGCCCGCCTGCTCGAGCTGGCCCGGTCCCTGGCCACCCGCCCCCGGCTGCTGCTGCTCGACGAGCCCTCCTCCGGCCTGAGCGACACCGAGAGCGAGGAGCTGGGCGACCTGCTGGTCCAGCTGGCCGGCGCCGGCATGGGCGTGCTGCTGGTCGAGCACGACATGGAGCTCGTGATGCGGGTCTGCACCCACATCAACGTGCTGGACTTCGGCGCGGTCCTGATGGCGGGCAGCCCGTCCGAGGTCCGGGCAGACGACCGCGTCCGTGCCGCCTACCTCGGCGCGGCGGACGACCCCGAGGTGGCCGAGACACCGGAGTCGGCGGCAGCGGCGACTGCGGCGGCGGGCGAGCTGGCCGGGGCGACCCATGCCTGAGGCGACCAATGTCGAGGCCCCGGTCCTCGAGCTCCGGCGGGTCCACGCCGCCTACGGGCAGATCGAAGTCCTGCACGGCATCGACATCGCCGTGGCCCACGGCGCCGTGCTGGCGTTGCTCGGGCCGAACGGGGCGGGCAAGTCGACGACGCTGCGCGTGGCCAGCGGGCAGATGGAGCCGACCAAGGGGTGCTTCCACGTCATGGGCCGGCACGTCAACGGCATGCGGCCCGACAAGTTGGCCCGGGCGGGCCTGTGCACGCTGCCCGACGGCCGCGGCATCTTCCCCAACCTGACCGTCACCGAGAACCTCCGCCTCATGACCTTCGGCGGCCCCTCCCGCTCGCACGTGGAGGAGATGGCTTTCGGGCGCTTCCCGCGCCTGCTCGAGCGGCGCCACCAGGTCGCCGGCACCCTGTCGGGCGGCGAGCAGCAGATGCTGGCCATGGCCCGCACGCTCAGCGTGGAGCCCGCCGTGCTCCTCCTCGACGAGATCTCCATGGGCCTGGCCCCGATGATCGTCGCCGAGCTCTACGGCCTGGTGGCCCAGATCGCCGCCGAGGGCGTGGCCGTCATTCTGGCCGAGCAGTTCGCGGCGACCGCGCTCAGCGTCGCCACCGACGTGGCCGTCGTCGTGCAGGGACGGATCGTGGCGTCGGGAAAGCCCGACGACCTGCCCGACGACCTGGCCGACGCGTATCTCGGAGGTGCCGCCGCATGACCCGTCTCGGTCGATGTCCCCGTCCTGAGCGCCGCCGCGCTGCTCCTCGTGGCGGGCGGCTCGGGCCTGCTGGCCGCCGCCTTCTCCACCGGTCCGGCCGGCGCCGACAGCTCCCTGGGCGGCTTCACCGTGACCTCGCTGGCCGAGGCCGTGACCGCCCAGTACGAGCAGCCGAACTTCCCGCTGCCGGCCACGCCGTCGCTCGAGTTCGACGAGGGCTACGCGGCCACCAGCGACAACTTCGGTCCGAGCGGCACCGCCACCGCGTCGAGCCTGTACCCGGGCCAGGTCGTGGCCAACGCCGGCCCCGAGCTCGCCCTCCTCGTGCCGGGTGCGCCGCTGCCCCCGGCCCCGGTCTGGCCCGTTCAGGCCACCAGCGAATACCCGCAGGCGCCCAACTCGGGCTCGACGGACCAGCCGGGCGTCAACATGGATGCCACCAGCACGACCAACGGCAATACGGCCAGTGCCACCCTCGGCGACGATGCGGCCACCGCCGGCTCCAACGGCGCCGACCCGACGCTGCAGGCGCCCTCGGGCTCGGGCAACCCGCTGGCGGGCTCCTCGGCCATCGTCGGCGTCGGCGACATGTCGGCGACATCGTCCTCGCTGGCGCCCAGCACGTCGGCCAACGCCCAGGCGAGCGCGACCGACAGCGGCATCTCCATCCTCGGCGGCTTCATCACCATCGGGAGCGTGACCTCGACGGCCACGGCCACCTCCGACGGGACGACGGGCAAGGTCACCGGGTCCACCCAGGTGCAGAACATGGACGTCCTCGGGGAGCAGGTGAGCGTCGACGCCAACGGGATTACCGCCGCGGGCCAGAGCTCCCCGATGGCGATCCCCATCTCGACGCTCAACTCGGACCTGAGCCAGCTCGGCGTCTCGATTTCTCTCACCAATGCCACCGACACGGTCAACGGCCCCTCGGCCAGCCGCACGCTCGACGGGCTCAAGATCAGCATCGACCTCAAGACGCTCGACTCGCCCGTCAACATGCTCGCCGGGCTGCTCCCCGCGTCGCTCACGTCGCAGCTCCCGCTGGCGCTGCCCAACGACCAGCAGTTCACCCTCGACCTGGCCACCCTGCAGGTCAGCTCGACGGCCTCCCCCTCCTTCGCCGCCGGCAACAGCGGCAACTCGGGCGCGGCGTCGGCGTCGGGCTCGAACTCGTCCACCCCGTCGGCCGTGTCCAGCGCCGACATCGCCGGCAACTCGGGGACCGCCGGCTTCACGGGCACCACCGGCACGGGCGGCACGTACGGGGGCGGCACGTCGGGCTCGACCTCCCCGGCCGGGTCCACCTCGACCTCGGGCAGCCCCACGTCCACCGCCTCGTCCCCGACCGCGTCGGTCATCGGCCCGGCCTTCAAGGGCGTCGGGGCGGCGCTGGTGCTGCTGGGTCTGCTGGCCGCAGCCGGACTGGCCTACGCCTACAAGCGCGCCGAGGACGCCGGTGGCGTGCTCGCCACGTCGTGCGCCGACGGCGATCCCCTCATGGAGCGCTTCAACGCGAGCCCCGACGACCTCGCTGATTTCGGAGGAACCACCACATGAAGCTGAACCCGTTCGACAGAGCAGCCGCCGACCCCGGTCAGTTGACACGGGTGACGGGAGGGCTCCCCGGGCTCACCGGAGACGTCGTGGGCCCGCACGACATCCTCGCCGCCGCCCCGGCCCCCGGTCGCACGGTGCCGCCGGCCTCCGAGCTCGAGCCGTCGACGCCGGTGCCGACGCGGCTGCAGCGCCTGGCCGCCGCGGTCGACCGCGCCCGTCCCGGCCGCAGCGGGCGCAACGTGCGCAAGTGGATGGAGACGATCGGCATGCTGCTCATCGTCTTCGGGTTCGTCTGCATCCTGCTGGGCTGGTACGGCGCGTCGCACAGTCCGTACCTGTACCAGGAGATCCCGTACCTGATCTCCGGCGGGCTGCTGGGTGTGGCCCTGGTGATCGGCGGCGGCGTCTTCGTGCGCTGCGCCTGGAGCATGCGGCAGGTCGAGGAGGACCGGCGCAATGCGCTGGCCATCGTGCGCTCCGTCGACCGCCTGGAGCGGATTTTGCGCAGCCTCGACGAGACGCGGCGCGTCGACCACGAAGAGGCGGTCAGGTGAGGCACGCCCGACCGGGTGACCACCGGCGCCGGCGCCGTCCGCGCGTCGCGGTCGTCGTCGCGGTGTCTGCGCTCGCGCTCCTCGCCAGCGCCTGCGGGTCGCGGCTCGACGGGAGCCAGGCCGCGCTGGCCCAGGGTGCCGGGTCCAACGGACGCGCCGGCGGCGGCGCGGCCGGCGGCACGGCCGGCAACACCGGCGCCGGTGACACCACGACGACGGTGGCCACGGCGGCCGCCGCGGGCGGCACCGCGGGCACGCCGGGCTCGGCGGGCACCGCCGGCACGGCCGGTCACGTCGCCACCGGTCCCAGCACCGCCGCAGCCGCCGGTGGCGGAGCCGCGGCCGGGACGTCGGCCGCCGCGCCGTGCGGAGCCAACGGCAACCTCACCCCCGCCGGGGGCAACGGCGGCGCCACGGGCCCGGGCGTCACCGCCACCACGATCACGGTCGGCAACATCGCCAGCATCAGCGGCGTCGCGCCCGGGCTGACCCAGAGCGCGCAGCAGGCCACCGAGGCCTGGGCCGCCTACGTCAACAGCACTGGCGGCATCTGCGGCCGCCAGATCAAGGTGCAGCCCTTCGACGACGGCAACGACTCGGGGACCAACTACGCCGACGCCCAGCAGGCCTGCTCCAGCGACTTCGCCATGGTCGGCAACGCCTCGGGCTTCGACGACGGCAGCGCCCAGGCGGTCGGCGCCTGCGGCATCCCCGACATGGCGGCCGAGGTCTCGACGGCGGCGGCGGGGAACACGGCGGACATCTTCGGCGCCAGCCCGGGCAACGCCCACTACTGGGCGCTCGGACCGGCCAACTACCTCAAGACGACCTATCCCAATGCGGTCACCAAGGCGGCCATGATCTACCTGAACGTCTCGGCCACGCAGACCCAGGCGGCCCACGAGACGGCGTCGTACACCGGTGACGGCTTCCACTACGTGTACAACACGTCGACGACGCCGACCAACGCCAACTACGCGGCCAACGTGCAGGCCATGCAGAGCGCCGGCGCGCAGTACGTCACCGAGTACTCCGACGCCTCCTCGGCCGAGCGCCTGCTCCAGGCCATGCAGCAGGCCAACTACGCGCCCCAGGTGGTCGACTGGTTCTCCGAGGAGTACTCGCCCCAGTTCGCCCAGCAGACCGCACCCGAGTCCAACGGCGACCTGGTGCTGATGTCGGCCACCGCCGCCTACTCGGAGGCCAGCTCCAATCCGGGCCTCCAGCTCATGGAGAGCTGGATGAACCGGGTGGCGCCCGGCTACCACCAGGACATCTTCGCCATGCTGGCCTGGTCGGCCGGTCTCGCCTTCGAGCAGGCCGCCAAGGAGGTGGGCCCGGACCTGACCCGGGCCGCCGTGATCTCCAAGCTGCAGGGGATCACCAACTGGACCGGCGGCGGGGTCACGCCGCCGGTGAACATCGGGCAGAAGATCCCGTCGAAGTGCTTCTTCTACATGAAGATCGAGAACGGGGCCTTCCAGCGGGTGTACCCGACCGCGCCCAACACCTACGACTGCAACAGCGGCTACGCCCAGTACTAGGCCGACCGGACCGACGTGCACGAGTTCCTCGAGTTCACCATCATCGGCATCGTCCTCGGCTCGGCCTACGCCGTGGCCGCCAGCGGCCTCGTCGTCACCTACGCCACCTCGGGCATCTTCAACATCGCCCACGGCGCCATCGGGATGTTCATGGCCTTCGTGTACTGGCAGCTGTCGGTCGGCTGGCACATGAACACCGGCCTGGCCTTCGTCCTCACCGTGTTCGTCCTGGCGCCGCTCCTGGGCGCCGTGGTGGAGCGGGGCGTGATCCAGTGGATGGATCCGCGCAACGTGGCCACCGCGCTCGCCGTCACGGTCGGGCTGACCCTGCTCTTCTTCGGCTTGGTCAACAGCTACATCTGGCCGCCGACGGCCCGCGTCGTCCCCCAGTTCTTCGGGTTCAGCGGGTTCACCTTCCTCGGCGTGAAGATCACGTGGGAGGAGGTCATCACGGTCGGTGCCGCGGTCGCCATCGCGGTGGGCCTGCGCCTGTTCCTCTACCAGACCCGCACCGGCATCGCGATGCGCGGCGTGGTGGACAACCGGAGCCTCATCGGGCTCTTCGGCGGGCGATCCACCCGGCTCTCCACCTTGAGCTGGTCCATCGGCGCCTCCCTGGCCTCGGTGGCCGGCATCCTGGTGGCCCCGAGGCTGCAGCTGCAGCCGCTCATCTTGACCCTGCTCGTCATCGACGCCTACGCCGCCGCCGTCATCGGGCGCCTGCGCAGCCTGCCCATGACGTTCCTGGGCGCCCTCATCGTGGGCCTGGCGTCCTCCTATGCGGTGGGCTACGTGCCGAGCACCGGCTTCTGGTCGTCCACCCCGGTGCAGGGGACGCTGACCCTCTCGGTGCCCACCCTGATCCTGTTCATCGCGCTGCTCATGCTGCCGATGGACCGCATCCGCAGCGGCAGCCCGGTGCGCCACGTGCCCCTGGCCCCGGCCAGCTTCGGACGCTCGCTGCAGGGCGGGGCCCTGCTCGTGATCGCCGTGGTCCTGGCGGTGACGTTCATGGACCCGGGCAACGTGGTGAAGCTGGGCATCGGCCTGGCCTTCGGCCTCATCTGCCTCTCGCTCGTCCCGCTCACCGGGTGGGGCGGCTACGTCTCCATCTGCCAGCTCACCTTCGCCGGGCTGGGCTGCTACGCCATGTACAGGTTCGGCAGCGGAGGCTCCATCTTCGGGCTGGTGATGGCGGCCGTGATCGCGGGAGGGGTCGGGGCGGTGATCTCGCTGCCGGCCCTCCGGCTCCGGGGCCTCTACCTGGCCCTGTTGACCATGGCCTTCGCCAGCCTCATGGACAACGCCTTCTTCCCCTGGTCGGCCGTGTTCGGCTTCGACGGCTCCGTGCCCATCCACCGGCCCGATTTCCTCGGCCTCGACGTCAGCTCGGACAAGGGGTTCACCATCTTCCTGGCCGTCGTCTTCGCCCTGTTCTCCATCGCCATCCTGGCCCTGCGGCGGGGCCCCTTCGGCCGCGTCCTCGTGGCGGCCAAGGACTCCGAGGCCGCCTGCGCCACCCTGGGGCTCTCGCTCACGACGACGAAACTCCTGGTCTTCACGCTGTCCGCCGCCATGGCGGGGGTGGCGGGAGCGCTGTTCGGGGCGGCCGAGGCGGTGGCGGGAGGCACCAATTTCGAGATGTTCGAGAGCCTGTTGATCCTCGCCGTCGTGGCCATCGGCGGGGCCTCGGTCTGCTCGGGCGCCCTGGCCGGGGGCCTGGCCATCGGCTTCCTGCCCGGCAACGCCCAGGACGTCTTCATCGGGGCCGGCACCGTGGCCCTCGCCTTCTACCCCGACGGCATCGTGCCCCTGGCCTACTCCCGCTTCCACCGGTGGTGGGACGGGCTCACGGCTCCCCGCGGCGCGCCGGCGCCGGCGCCGGCGGGCGTGGAGGAGCGGGCCGGGACCCTCGCCGGAACCCGGGCGGCCTGATCCGGGGCGGCGGCCCCGCCGAAAGAGCCGAACCGCGATTGTCGGAACCCCAGGCAGCCGCTATCATTGAATCCCTGCCATGTGCGGCTTCGGCTGGCGCGCCAGCGCCGGGATCCGGGCCACACGTGGGATTCACATTCTTGATTAGCGAGAGGTAGCGCGTGCCCACAATCGCCCAGCTCGTCCGCAAGGGACGGCAGGCCAAGGTGACAAAGACCAAGACCCCGGCCCTGAAGGGCGCGCCCCAGCGGCGGGGGGTGTGCACCCGCGTCTACACGACCACGCCCAAGAAGCCGAACTCGGCCCTGCGCAAGGTGGCCCGTGTCCGCCTGTCCTCGGGCGTCGAGATCACGGCCTACATCCCCGGCGTGGGCCACAACCTCCAGGAGCACTCCATCGTCCTCGTCCGTGGCGGCCGTGTGAAGGACCTGCCCGGTGTTCGGTACAAGGTCGTGCGCGGAGCGCTCGACACCTCGGGCGTGCGCGAGCGCAGCCAGGCCCGCAGTCGCTACGGCGCCAAGAAGGAGTCCTAGGCATGCCCCGTAACGGACCCGCCACCCGCCGCGAGCTCGCGCCGGACCCCGTCTACCGCTCCGTGCTGGTGACCCAGGTCGTCAACAAGATCCTGTCCCGCGGCAAGCGCACGCTGGCCGAGCGCATCGTCTACAACGCCCTCGAGCAGGTGCAGGAGAAGTCCGGCGGCGACCCCGTCGCCGCGCTCAAGCGCGCCGTGGAGAACACCCGCCCCGAGGTCGAGGTGAAGTCCCGCCGTGTCGGCGGCGCGACCTACCAGGTGCCCGTCGAGGTCCGCCCCCGGCGCGCCACCACGCTGGCCATCCGCTGGCTGACCACGTACTCGCGCCAGCGCCGGGAGAAGACCATGGCCGAGCGCCTGGCCAACGAGATCCTCGACGCCTCCAACAACATCGGGGCCTCGGTGAAGCGCCGCGAGGACATGCACAAGATGGCCGAGTCCAACCGCGCCTTCGCCCACTACCGCTGGTAGTGGAGACGACCCCGCCGACGTCGACGACCACGACCATCCCCCAGACCACCCGTACGAGCAAGAGATAGCACCATGGCTGAAGCCCTCCCCACACGCGACTTCCCGCTGGCCAAGACCCGCAACATCGGGATCATGGCCCACATCGACGCGGGCAAGACCACCACGACCGAGCGCATCCTCTATTACACGGGGCGCAACTACAAGATCGGTGAGGTGCACGAAGGCGCCGCCACCATGGACTGGATGGTCCAGGAGCAGGAGCGCGGCATCACCATCACCTCCGCCGCCACCACGTGCTCGTGGCGCGACAACTGGATCAACATCATCGACACCCCGGGCCACGTCGACTTCACCGTCGAGGTGGAGCGCTCATTGCGCGTCCTCGACGGCGCCGTCGCCGTCTTCGACGCCGTGGCCGGCGTGGAGCCCCAGACCGAGACGGTGTGGCGCCAGGCCAACAAGTACAACGTGCCGCGCATCTGCTTCGTCAACAAGATGGACCGCATCGGCGCCGACTTCGAGCGCACCGTCGAAATGATCCGTGACCGCCTCGACGCGCTGCCGGCCGTCATTCAGCTGCCCATCGGCGCCGAGTCCGAGTTCAAGGGCGTCGTCGACCTGCTGGCCGAGAAGGCCCTCGTGTGGTCGTCGGACATGGGCGAGGAGTGGGAGACCGTCGACATCCCGGACAACCTGGCCTCCGAGGCCGAGGACGCCCGGCACCAGCTCATCGACGTCGTCTCCAACTTCGACGACGTCATCATGGAGAAGTACCTGGCCGAGGAGCCCATCACGGCCGACGACCTGCGCCGCGCCCTGCGCACGGCCACCCTGGCCGCCGCCGTGGTGCCGGTCCTGTGCGGGTCCGCCTTCAAGAACAAGGGCGTGCAGCCCATGCTCGACGCCGTCGTCGACTTCCTGCCCAGCCCGCTCGACCTCCCGCCGACCGAGGGCCACCGCCCCAACCACACGGACGACCTCGAGGAGCGCAAGGCCGACGACAGCGAGCCCTTCTCGGCCCTCGCCTTCAAGATCATGACCGACCCCTTCGTCGGCAAGCTGACCTACGTCCGGGTGTACTCGGGCACGCTGCAGAAGGGCGACTCGATCACCAACTCGACGAAGGACAAGAAGGAGCGGGTCGGCCGCATCCTCCAGATGCACGCCAACCACCGCGAGGACAAGGACGCCATCTTCGCCGGCGACATCATGGCGATCGTGGGCCTGAAGAACACCACGACCGGCGACACCCTGAGCGACCCGCGCCAGCCGATCGTGCTCGAAGCGCTCGAGTTCCCCGAGCCCGTGATCCACGTGGCGGTGGAGCCCAAGACGAAGGCCGACCAGGACAAGCTGTCCCGGGCCCTCTACTCGTTGAGCGAGGAGGACCCCACCTTCCGGGTGCGCTCCGACGAGGAGACGGGCCAGACGGTCATCAGCGGCATGGGCGAGCTGCACCTCGAGGTGCTCGTCGACCGCATGCTGCGCGAGTTCAGCGTGGACGCCAACGTGGGCAAGCCACAGGTGGCCTACCGCGAGACGATCCGCAAGCCGGTCGAGAAGATCGAGGAGAAGTACGTCCGCCAGACCGGTGGCCGGGGCCAGTACGGCCACGTCGTCATCAG